>JBBRYJ010000001.1:0-625050 GCA_038237745.1 Propionibacteriales bacterium
AGCCCCGCTGCGCGACCAAGCACACCACGTGGACCACCCCGGACTCAGAGGTCCGGCGGACCCTCGCGCCCCGACACCCCTCACTCCACCGCGTCGGCGATCAACTCATCCCGACCCGTCCATCGGTGGATCGAGGCTTAGGGATCACGGGTTGGGGTGACACCACGGTGAGCCTGCGCGTAGGTGCGGGCCACGGAAGACAGTCTCTGGATTGCGAAGATCTAGAGAACAAGGAGTCATTCGGTGACCCACGAGGACATTGTGTACGACCGACGTGTGCGGCTCATCGAGCACGCCGCACGGATCGGGAACGTGAGCGAGGCCTGCCGGGTCTTCGGCGTCTCGCGCAAGACCTACTACGAGTGGCTGAAGAAGGCCGAGCACTACGGTCTCTCGGCGCTGCTGCCACGCGAGCGTCGCAAGCCACACCAGCCGAATCAGATGACCTCTGAGGAGATCGCGGTCATCCTCTCCGAAGCGATCGCCAGGGCGACCCTGGGCCCGCGGTCGTTGCTGCGACACCTCAAGGCCCGTGGCGTGGACCGCTCAGAGTCCGGGGTGGCGAAGGTCCTGCACCGTCACAATCTCGGCACCACCAAGCAGCGGATCATCGCGTTGGCCTCGCTCACCGCAACCGAGACCGGTCAGCTGACCCGAGCCACGTTGGAGGGGCCGTTCGGGTTCTGCATGTTTGCCTCCGCCCCAGGTCAGGTGGCGTCTATGGATGCCTTCTACGTCGGGCGGCTCAAGGGTGTCGGTGCGGTCTGGCAGCTCACCGCGGTCGACGTCGCGACCCGGATCGCGGTGGTCCAGCTCGTCGTGGGCGACAAGACCGCCGCCGTGACAGCGAGGCTCCTGGACCACTTGAAGAAGGCACTGCGCAAACACGGGATCACCCTGTCCGCGGTCTTGACCGACAACGGGCCGGAGTTCATCGGCAAGGCGTTCCAGGCCGGGTGGGCGAGCTCGGGCTGGTCCATCACCGGATCCCGCCCAGGTCGCCGAACCACAACTCGGTCTGCGAGCGGTTCCACGGCACCGTGCTCCACGAGTTCTCCGGCCACACTTCCACCGCGGTCGGGTCGAGGACATCGACCTCCTCGATCGATCACTGCAGGCCTGGGTCGTCGACTACAACGAGCACCGTCCCAACCATGGTGACTACATGGCCGGCCGCACCCCCCAACAGGTCAAGAAGGAGCTCAAGCGCCGCATCCGGCAGACTGCAGCCTGACAACGAACCGGCATTCCCAGAGACGCCGACCTGTCACCCCAACCCGTGGGCCGGAAGACCTAGGCGTTCTGAAGCGTCTCGAAGTCTATCTTGCTCATCTTCATCAGGGCCGCCACTGCGCGCTGGGACTTTTCGGCATCTGCTCCACCCAGTAGATCGCCGAGACCTGCGGGGATGATCTGCCACGACAGGCCGAACTTGTCCTTGAGCCAGCCACACGGTCCTTCCTCTCCACCGTCGGACAGGGCCGTCCAGAACGCGTCCAGCTCCCTCTGCGTCTCACACTCGACCTGGAACGAGACCGCCTCGTCGAAGGTGAAGTCTGGACCTCCGTTCAGAGCGACGAACGGCTGCCCGTCGAGCTCGAAGCTCACGGTCATGACCGTCCCCGCCGGTCGAGGCCCGGCTTCGCCGTAGCGGGAGACGTCGAGGATTCTGGAGTCCTTAAAGACCGAGACGTAGAAGTTCGCGGCTTCTTCGCCCTGGGTGTCGAACCATAGGCAGGGGGTGATCTTCTGCACGACTGTCATCCTCTCGGGGTGCTTCCACAGTGGTAGATGCGGTGTGGTTCCTGGCTGGGGTAGACCGGGGCCGGTGCGGAAACTCATCTGCTCGGGTACGGACCGTCCCACTTCAGGCGACGGAGATCAGCGCCGGTGCAGCAGAACGAGTGCCCTGTCGTCACTGTCGGAGTCGACGCTCCTGACCAGCCGGTCGGCGCCCCCGACGAAGCCGTCCGTGACCAGCCGTTGCGCTTCTCCGAGCAGTCGGTCGATTCCGTACGTCATGTCTCGCTTCGCCGTCTCGACCAGACCGTCGGTGTAGAGCAGCAGGACGTCGCCCGGCGCGAGCGCTCCTCGGTACGGTTCGTACGTCGCGCCCGGGATCAGCCCAAGCGCCGGCCCCTCGGTCCAGTACGGCGTCCAACGCCCAGATCCGGCGTGCAGCTGCACCGGAGGTGGATGTCCCGCCGAGCGCACCTCGTAGTGTCCGGTCTCAAGGTCGAGGGCGAGATGCACGGCCGTCGCGAACCCCTCGCTCCACTTCTGACGCAGCAGGTACTCGTTCGCCGTCGGAAGGAACGCGCTCTTCGAGACAGAACCCAACAAGCCCCCGAAGGCACCCGACAAGAGCAATGCCCGAGTGCCCGCCCCGACACCCTTGCCCGACACGTCTACGACCGCCACCTCCAGGAGCCGGTTGTCCTGGGTCGTTGTCGCCACCACGAGATCCCCGGCGAACGACGCTCCGCCCGCTGAGCGGATTGCCGCCTCGGAGTGCCAACCTCTGGGAAGAACAGGCAGGAGACTCGGGCCGGTCAGCCGGTCACGAAGCTCCACGAGCATCGAATCCCCGCGCACCGCGGCGACGCCCAGCCGAATCCTCCGGCGAGCGTGCCACAGTCCGATCGCCGCGGTCAGGGCGATGACCACGATCGAGGCTACGCGGAGCCTCGTCAGGACGACGGCACGGCTCGACATCGCCAGACTGGCGCCCACCACGACATCGAGGATCAACAGTCTCCCCATCGACAAGACGTTCATCGCGAGCACCAGCGGCAGGACGTTCCACGTCAACGGCCACCACTCCGGGACGAAGTAGCTGCCGAGCAGGGTGAGCATAGATAGCAGCGCCAGGGCCACCAGCCACGTGGTCTCGTCGTCGCGCAGAAGTCTTCGCAGACCGGAGCCGAACCAGCGGCCGAGCTGTGCCCGCCGCATACGCGTGCGGAACCTCGCTGTCGGTGCATGGGCCACTCGTCGAGAGTAATGGCGGTCCCTGTGTGCCGAATCGCCCGAACGTGCGGGCCTCGGCTACCTCCGCCGTTGGCATCGCGAGCACCAGAACAGATTGCGCCCCTCGAGCACCTGGGTCCGGACAGTGGTGCCGCAGACATGACACGGCTGACCCTGCCTCCTGTAGACGTACACCTCTCCACCGTGGTCGTCGACTCGCACCTCGCGGCCCATCGCCTCCGGTGAGTGCTCGGGGCGCACCGTATCGATCCGGCCGGTCCGGACGCCGTACGCCATCAGCTCCACCAGGTCCGCCCACAAGGAGTTCCAGCGCCGCGTGCTGATCTCGGCACCAGGCGTGAGCGGGTGGAGCCTAGCCCGGAAGAGCGACTCTGCTCGGTACACATTGCCTACGCCGGAGAGCACCGACTGGTCCATCAGAAGCGCTCCAATGGACTTGCTGCGCTTCTGGATGCGCGTGAAGGCACGAGTCGCGTCGGCATCGGATCGGAGTGGGTCCGGACCGAGACGCAGCAAGATCGATGTCATCTTGTCATCGTCCACCAGCTCGCACGCGGTGGCACCACGCAGGTCCGCGTATGACGTCACGGACTCCAGACGTAGCCGCACCGCCCCTACAGGCGGCGGCGCTGGTGCCCGGCCGATCCTGAAGGCGCCGATCAGCCCTAGATGGATGTGCACGATCCGACCATCGGCGAACCTCAGAAACAGATGCTTCCCGGCCGACTCGGAGGACTCGAGAACCTGTCCGTCGACCAACGCAGCGCTCGCCGCGAACCGGCCCTGTGGACTCGACGCGGCGACGACCTGACCGGCGAAGGCAGTTCTCAGATCGGCGGCGAGGCGGTACAGCGTATGGCCCTCAGGCATCTACAGTCGGGATTTCGCCGGTCTCCTCGTAGTCGCGCAGGAGCGCGATCCGGCGCGCGTGTCGAGATTCGCCGGTGAACTCCGTCGACAAGAAGATGTCCACGAACCTGGTCGCCTCGTCGATCGAGTGCATACGCGCACCCACCGAGATGACATTCGCGTCGTTATGCATGCGAGCGAGCTGCGCGGTCTCCTCTGACCACGCCAGCGCCGCCCTTACCCCGACAACCTTGTTGGCGGCGATCTGCTCACCGTTACCGGAGCCACCGATCACGATCCCGAGACTGCCGACATCACTTACCACCGCCTCGGCGGCATGGATACAGAACGGTGGATAGTCGTCGTCGGCGTCGTAGTCGCGGGGGCCGTGGTCGACCGTGTCGTGACCGTGGTCCGTCAGCCAGACCAGCAGTTGGTCCTTGAGCTCGAGACCAGCATGGTCGCAGCCGAGGTGAACGCGCATGGGCAGCATGATGTCAGGTCGACCCGAGCGTTGCCCACGTGTGGCTGCGCTTTGGTCAGTCGAAACTGGGCGACGCCGTCCGCGTGCGCTTGAGCTCGTAGAAGCCCTCGGTGGCGGCCACCAGGCGGACGCCGTCCCACAGCTTGCCGGCAGCCTCCCCACGCGGGGTCGGTGTGACGACCGGCCCGAAGAAGGCTACGCCCTCGACGGAGATGACGGGTGTGCCCACGTCCATCCCCACCTGGTCCATGCCAGAGTGGTGGGACTTGATGAGCTCGTCATCATACGCAGTCGACGTCATTGCGTCGGCGAGATCGACCGGAAGTCCAGCCGCCGCGAGGGCCTCCACGACCGTCTTGCGGTCGGTCTCCCTGCCCTCGTTGTGGAACCGCATCCCCAGCTCTGTGTAGAGCCGGTCGAGGACCTCGCTGCCGTGCTGCTGAGCCGCAGCGACGCACACCCGCACCGGGCCCCACCCCTGCTCCAGCATCTCGCGGTAGTCGTCAGGGATGTCCTTGGCGGAGTTCAGGTATCCGAGACTCATCAGGTGGAAGGTCGTCGTCACGTCTCGTACCTGCTCGACCTCCTTCATCCAGCGAGAGGTCATCCACGCCCAAGGGCAGATCGGGTCGAACCAGAAGTCGGCAGTGGCCGTTGCGTCAGACATTGCTCTCCTTTACAAAGGCAGGTTCTGCGTACAAGGACCATCGCACGTTCGGCATTCCCGTCACGGGCATGGGAGGATTTCACTTATGCCCGGAATCAACCTCACTCGTGACGAAGCTGCTGAACGCGTAGGACTGCTCCGCGTCTCCGAGTACGACGTCTCTCTCGACCTGACCACCTCGGAGACCACGTTCGGGTCGACCACCGTCCTCCGCTTCTCGTGCTCCCAGCCCGGCGCCTCGACCTTCGCGGACCTGGTCGGCGCCACCGTGCACGAGATCGCGCTCAACGGGCGAGCTGTCGACGTCGCCGCGTACGGCGACGGCCGCATACAGCTCCACGACCTGCAGACCGACAACGAGCTCAGGGTCGTCGCGGACTGCGTCTACAGCCACTCCGGCGAAGGCCTTCACCGCTTCGTCGACCCGGTCGACAAGCTGGTCTACCTGTACACCCAGTTCGAGGTCCCGGACGCCCGCAGGGTGTTCACCACGTTCGAACAGCCAGACCTCAAAGCCTCGTTCACCTTCCACGTGACGGCGCCCTCGCAGTGGCAGGTCGTCTCCAACTCCGCGACTCCCGAACCGGTCGACCTGGGACTTGGGCGCTCGACGTGGCATTTCGAGGCGACCCAGCCGATCTCGACATACGTGACCGCGCTGGTCGCCGGTGACTACGCCGCCCTCCGTGACTCCTACCGGGGCACCGGTGGCGAGATCCCGCTGGGGATCTTCGCCCGGCAGTCGCTCCTGCAGCACGTCGACGCCGAGGAGATATTCCGGGTCACGAAGCAGGGGTTCGCGTACTTCGAGAGCGCATTTGCCATGGCCTACCCGTTCGGCAAGTACGACCAGCTCTTCGTGCCGGAGTACAACATGGGCGCCATGGAGAATGTGGGCTGCGTGACCTTCCGCGACGAGTACATCTTCCGGAGCCGGCAGACGCGCGCGGCTTACGAGGGCCGGGCCAACACGATCCTGCACGAGATGGCCCACATGTGGTTCGGTGACCTTGTCACGATGAAGTGGTGGGACGACCTCTGGCTCAACGAGTCGTTCGCGGAGTGGGCATCCCATCAGGCATCGGCGGACGCCACCGAGTACGGCGAGGCGTGGACGAGCTTCTGCAACTCGCGGAAGACGTGGGCCTACCGCCAGGACCAGCTTCCCTCGACCCACCCTATCGCCGCAGACAACTTCGATCTCGAGGCGGTCGAGGTCAACTTCGACGGCATCACGTACGCCAAGGGCGCGTCAGCGCTGCGACAGCTTGTCGCGTGGGTCGGTCAGGACGCGTTCCTCGCCGGCCTGCGGATCTACTTCTCGCGGCACGCATTCGGCAACACCGAGCTGAAGGACCTACTGGCAGCTCTCGAGGAGACCTCTGGTCGCGACCTCGGCTCGTGGGCCGAGGAGTGGCTGCAGACGTCGGGGGTCAACACGATGCGGCCCGACTTCACGGTCGACGACCAGGGACGGTTCGCCTCGTTCAGCGTCCTGCAGTCTGCCCGTCCGGAGTTCCCGACGGTGCGGCGTCACCGACTCGCGATCGGTCTCTACAACCTCAGTGAGGGCAGACTTGTCCGCAGCTCGTGCATGGAGATCGACGTCTCGGGCGGGGAGACGGCGGTCCCTGACCTCGTAGGGCGGGCGCAGCCCGACCTGGTGCTGCTCAACTTGGGCGATCTCACGTACGCCAAGGTACGTCTCGACCAGCGGTCTCTCGCCACCCTCGTGGACCACGTCGACGGACTCGAGGATTCGCTCGACCGGGCCCTGTGCTACGGCGCCGCATGGGACATGACGCGTGACGCCGAGATGCGAGCCTCAGACTGGCTCGACTTCGTCCTGCGTGGCATCGTCGACGAGACTGATATCACGGCCGCCCGCTCCCTCATCGTGCGGACGACAGTAGCCGTCACGGCCTTCTCCTCGCCGGAACACCGAGCCGAGCTCCGCAGGCGATGGGAGACCGGGTTGCACGACCTGATCAAGACGGCTGACCCCGGAGGGGACAAGCAGCTGGCCTTCGTGCGAGGGCTCGCAGGGGTTGCACACTCGACTGCAACGCTCGACTACATGGCCGACCTGCTCGAGGGGTCGCAGACACTCGAAGGTTTGGCTGTCGACACCGACCTGCGCTGGGAGATCCTTGCCGGCCTGGCCCGTGAAGGGCGCGCAGATGACGACCGGATCGACTCCGAGGTGAGTCGCGACCACACGATCGCCGGACAGGAGTCTGCCGCCGGCGCTCGGGCATCGATGCCGACCGCTGAGGCCAAAGCAACGGCATGGGTCAATGCCGTCGAGCGAGACGATGTGCCTAACGAGACGATGCGGAGCATCGCCCTGAGCTTCCACCAACATGGCCAGGACTCGGTGCTCGCTCCGTATGTCGACCGCTATCTCGGTGTCGCCGACACCATCTGGGAGGAGCGCGGCGTTCACCAGGCATCCACCGTCCTCGAGTACCTCTTCCCGCGCACCCTGGTCAGCCATGACACGCTCGATAAGGTCGACGGCTGGTTGGCGGTTACCGAGGCCAACCCGGCGGCCCGGCGTCTTGTGTCGGAGGGCCGCGACGACATCGCCCGCTCTCTCGCAGCTCAGGAGCGCGACGCTGGTGGTTGGAGTCCCCGCGACTCCTGACCGGTGCCGCTCAAGGTGTATCTGTGTGGAGGCTGGTGACGGGCACAGCCAGCTGCGCCAGCTGCATGATGCCGGCGCGAAGTCCGCGGGCCAGATCTCCGGCCGCGAAAGCCGACTGCATCGTCAGCGCGGCAAGCGCCACCTGGCGGTTGGTGAGTGACCGCCGCGCTGAGGCTCCCGTGACGACTTCCAGAGCCCGCTGGACGGGGTCGACGTAGATCAAGATGCTGTTGCCCGGCCGCGGAAGCCGGGCGTGCATCATCTCGGCCGCGCGGCGACTGTCGCCCTCGGAGGATGGACCGACGTACACCGAGAACTCTCGGCCGGAGATCCGGTCTGCCTCGTCGACGGCCTTGTCGATCTCCCTACGCTGGTCGGCGGTGAACGCCTCACCACGTGACACTGGCACCGCCTGCGTCGTCGTCGGAGGACGTCTCTCGCTCGTCGCTGGGGTCCGTCGCCTGCTCCCGTCGACCTGGTCCTGCTTCCAGCCGGCGGCTGTCGTCGGGGGCCTCGAGGCCGCGGGGAAGCACCCCGAAGTGTTCCGGCTCGGCGTTCCAGTCCTGCCCCAGCCGGTATCGAGGACCCTTCGCCAACGAGGGGACCATCACCAGCAGGGAGATTCCGATGACGACCAGCAGAGGTATGCCGGCGAACACGAGCAGAGCGTGCAGCGTCGACATCGGGGGTGGGTCCAACCAGGTGATGGGAGTGTCTGCGAGGATCACACGCCAACGGTATCGCTCAGCGACTGATGGGCGCCGTCGTGGGTGCACGGCTCGTTCGTGCCCCGACTCGGGAAGGATGAGCGTGAGCGTGGCCGTCTCCGTCTGCCCGCCCGACGGCGACCTATGCCGCCTCGTCGAGGACACCACGTCCAACGAGTGGCTCGCCCGGGCGTCGAACTGGCTCATCGCCAAGCCTTTGTCAATCGTCGCGCTGCTCCTCATCGGCGTCATCGTCCGCTGGCTCGTCCACCGTGCCGTGGACAAGATCACGACGCGGGCAACCGAAGGAGCCATTCCCGCCGTCATGCGGGCTCGCGTATCTCAGCTCTTCCTCGAGGACAGCGCCGCGGCTGCGGAGCGCCGGCAGCAGCGGGCGACGACCATGGCCGGACTCCTCAAGAGCATCGCCACTGGTGTGATCGCGGCCATCGTCATCTTCATGGTGGTCGCCCAGCTCGGGTACAACATCGCGCCGCTGATCGCGAGTGCGGGGGTCGTTGGCGTTGCCCTCGGCTTCGGTGCCCAGAGCCTGGTCAAGGACTTCCTCAGCGGCATCTTCTTGATCCTCGAGGACCAGTACGGCGTCGGGGACATCGTCAACCTGGGCGCCGCTTCAGGCACGATCGAGGCGGTCGGGCTGCGGGTCACGCGGCTGCGTGACGTCGACGGCACAGTGTGGTACGTGCGCAACGGCGAGATACTCGCGGTCGGCAACATGAGCCAGGAGTGGGCGCGCACGGTCCTCGACATCCCTGTCGGCTTCTCCGAGGACCTCGGGCGCGTACGTGAGGTGCTGCGGGAGGTGGCGCACGACGTCTGGGAGGACCCCGAGTACCGGGCGAAGATCCTGGAGGAGCCCGAGGTCTGGGGGGTCGAACGGTGGGACCCCGCCGGCGTCGTGATGCGGCTCGTGGTCAAGACGGCTCCGCAACAGCAGTGGAGTGTCGCACGGGAGCTCCGCGAGCGCGTCAAGGACCGTTTCGACCGCGAGGAAATCGAGATCCCGAACCCTCAGCGGATGATCTGGCGTCGCGAGGCAGCGGCCGAGGCGGACGAGTCCTGACCCGGCTCGCGTGGCTGCGACAATGAGGTAATGACGACCTCGCAGCAGCAAACGTTCTACGACGCGGTCGGTGGGCACGAGACCTTCGTACGTATCGTCAAGGCGTTCTACGAGGGCGTAGCCGCCGACCCGGTCCTGCGAGCGGTCTACCCCGAGGATGACCTCGGCCCCGCCGAGGAGCGCTTCCGGATGTTTCTCGAGCAGTACTGGGGAGGGCCGACGACGTACTCCGAGACGCGCGGCCACCCCCGCCTCGGTCAACGTCACGCTCCGTTCGCGGTGACACCCCAGGCACGGGACCGGTGGCTTGGACATATACACGACGCCCTCGAGACCTCGGGTATGTCGCACGTGCACGTCCAGGAGTTCTGGGAGTACGTCGTACGGGCCGCGCACTTCCTCGTCAACAGCGTCGACGAGGAGGCAACACCCGGTCCCTCGTCACCCGCTGAACCGGCTGAGCACCTCACGCTCGACCGTGTCGAGCCGTCGTGAGCGGCCGGTCGCGATGTTGACCGGAGCCAGTACCGTCGACGCCCGCCCGTAGAACAGTCGCCGCCCCTCCGAATCCTCGGCGATCTCATAGCTGACGGTGAATGACGCCGCTCCGATATGCGATACCCACATCTCGATCGGGTAGGGCTCCTGGCGGAACAACATGGCGCGGCGGTACTCGATCTCGGCTTTCACCACGAGGACGCCGTCCGCGAGCCCCTCGGCCCCCCGGGCCGGAGCGTGCACGAAGAGCATGTCGACCCGGGCCTCCTGCAGGTACTCCAGCCAGGTCACGTTGTTGACATGGGCATAGGCGTCGAGGTCCGACCAGCGCGGTTTCATCATGAACACGTGTCGGGCCACATCCCATCTTGACAGCGCCCAGCCGGAGTCGCACGTGCCGCACGGGATGCCAGTAGGCTCCGAGAGAAGCCACGCTGGAGGACATATGCCTGAAGCGGTCATCGTCGCAACCGCACGCTCACCCATCGGTCGGGCCGTCAAGGGTTCGCTTACGCAGGTGCGGCCGGACGACCTGGCCGCCTCCATGGTCGAGGCGGTCCTCGCCAAGGTCCCGGAGATCGACCCACGTGAGATCGACGACCTGATGCTCGGCTGTGGGCTGCCCGGCGGGGAGCAGGGTTTCAACATGGCACGCGTGGTGACCGTGATGCTCGGCTACGACCACCTGCCTGCGACCACGGTGTCGCGCTACTGCGCCTCGAGCCTCCAGACGTCAAGGATGGCCTTCCATGCAATCAAAGCCGGAGAGGGCGACGTGTTCGTAAGCGCGGGGGTGGAGACGGTTTCGCGGTTCGTGAACGGCAGCTCCGACTCCCTCCCAGGAACCCGGAACCCGGTGTTCGACGATGCCAACAGCCGTACGGTGGCCACCGCCCAAGGCGGCTCCGACGACTGGCACGACCCACGCCTCGACCGCCTGCTCCCCGATGTCTACATTCCCATGGGCCAGACGGCGGAGAACCTTGCGCAGTCACGAGGAATCAGTCGCCGGGAGCTGGACGAGTTCGGTGTCAGAAGCCAGAACCTCGCTGAAAGCGCCCTCGCCGCCGGGTTCTGGCAGCGGGAGATCGAGCCAGTCACCTTGCCGGACGGCCGGATCGTCAGCGTCGACGACGGGCCGAGAGCCGGGGTCACCTATGAGGCGGTCGCGCAGCTCAAGCCGGTGTTCCGACCCGACGGCCTGGTCACCGCAGGGAACTGCTGCGCGCTCAACGATGGTGCGGCCGCCGTCATCATCATGAGCGATACCAAGGCCGCCCAGCTGGGCGCCACTCCCCTCGCCAGGATCGTCTCGACCGGCGTGAGCGCGCTGTCTCCGGAGATCATGGGCCTCGGACCGGTCGAGGCCTCGCAGCAGGCGCTGAGGCGGGCCCGGATGACGATAGAGGACATCGACCTCGTCGAGATCAACGAGGCCTTCGCGGCTCAGGTGGTGCCGTCCTACCAGGACCTGAAGATCGACATCGGCAGGCTGAACGTCAACGGTGGCGCCATCGCCGTCGGGCACCCGTTCGGCATGACTGGTGCCAGGCTGCAAGCGACGATGCTCAACTCTCTCGACTTCCACGACAAGTCCACGGGGCTCATCACGATGTGCGTCGGCGGCGGGCAGGGAATGGCGATGGTCGTCGAACGGCTGAGCTGACAGCCAGTTCGAGCGACTCGGCCGACGCCAACAGGACGGGCTGCTGCTGGTGCGGCAAAATTGAACCGTCAACTACCGGTTTGGTACAGTGTGACCGTGGCAACCCGATGGCTCACGAGCGACCAGCAGAAGGCCTGGCGCTCATTTCTGGTGGGTACGACGCTGCTCATGGACCGTCTGGACCGTGACCTTCGAGATCAGCACGACCTCTCGCTCCCGGAGTACGAGATCCTGGTCCGGCTGTCCGAGTCGCCTGAGCGGGCGCTCCGGATGGCCGAGCTCGCCGACTCGGTCAAGAACTCGCGCAGCCGGATCACCCATACGATCGCGCGGATGGAAGCCATCGGACTCGTGATGCGCCGTCAGTGCAGTTCGGACGGTCGAGGCGTCGTCGCCTGTCTCACGGATGCCGGCTACTCCAGGCTGGTCGAGGCTGCCCCCGACCACGTCGAGTCGGTCCGCGACGCGCTGATCAACGTCGTTCAGCCTGCAGATCTCGCAGCGCTCGGAAGGGCCATGAGCACCGTCGCTCGACGCCTGGACACTGACACACCCGATCCGCTGCTGTCGTCCAGATCCGTCTGACCTGCCTGACAGCGGTTGTCGAGGTCCGTGGAACCTGTCAGTCGCGAGTCAGCCGCCGATACGTCATCGCGTGCGGGCGAGCGGCCTCGGCTCCCAGCCGCTCCACCTTGTTGGCCTCATAGTCGGCGAAGTTCCCTTCGAACCAGAACCAGCGGGCTGGGTCGTCCGCGTCTCCCTCCCACGCCAAGATGTGGGTGGCCACGCGGTCTAAGAACCACCTGTCGTGCGATATGACCACCGCGCAGCCTGGAAAGTCGAGCAGCGCGTCTTCGAGCGACTGCAGCGTCTCGACGTCGAGGTCGTTCGTAGGCTCGTCGAGCAGCAGCAGGTTCCCTCCCATCTTCAGTGTGAGCGCGAGGTTGAGCCGGTTGCGCTCACCGCCGCTCAGAATGCCGGCGGGCTTCTGCTGGTCAGGCCCCTTGAAGCCGAACGACGCGATATACGCCCGGCTCGGCATCTCGAAGTTCGCGACCTTGATGTGGTCGAGGCCGTCTGAGACGACTTCCCACACGTTCTTCTTCGGTTCGATGCCGCTGCGGCCCTGGTCGACGTAGGAGGTCTTCACGGTGGTGCCGACCCGCAGCTCCCCCGAGTCGGGGCTCTCCTCCGCCGTGATCATCCTGAACAGCGTCGTCTTCCCCACCCCGTTCGGGCCGACGACGCCGACGATGCCCGCCCGCGGCAGCGTGAAGGACACGTTGTCGATCAGGCGCCGGTCGTCGAAGCCCTTGCTGAGCTCCAGTGCATCGAGAACGAGATCACCCAAGCGCGGACCGGCAGGGATGTTGATCTCCTGAAGATCCACCTTGCGGCTGCGCTCGGCCTCTGTCGCCAGCTCTTCGTAGCGGGCCAGCCTCGACTTCGACTTGGCCTGGCGCGCCTTTGGGTTCGAGCGGACCCACTCGAGCTCCCGCTCCAGGATCCGCTGTCGCTTGGCGTCTTTGCGACCCTCGACGACGAGCCTGTCCTTCTTCGTCTCGAGGTACGTCGAGTAGTTGCCCTCGTAGGGGTGTGTCTTGCCCCGGTCGAGTTCCAGGATCCACTCTGCGACGTTGTCGAGGAAGTAGCGGTCGTGGGTGATGGCGAGGACGGCACCGGGGTACTTGATGAGGTGCTGCTCCAGCCACAGCACACTCTCGGCGTCCAGATGGTTCGTGGGTTCGTCGAGGAGCAGGAGGTCGGGCTGCTGCAGCAGAAGCTTGCAGAGCGCCACCCGCCGGCGCTCGCCACCGCTCAGACGGTCGACCAGGACGTCGGGAGGCGGACATCGCAGCGCGTCCATCGCCTGCTCGAGGCGCGAGTCTAGGTCCCAGGCCCCTGCGTGGTCGAGATCGGTCTGCAGGTCGCCCATCTCGGGTAGGAGGGCGTCGTAGTCGGCGTCGGGGTCGGCCAGCTCGAGACTGATCTCGTTGAAGCGAGCCAGGGCGGCCTTCGTATGTGCGACGGCCTCCTCGACATTCTCGAGGACGGTCTTGCCTTCGCTGAGCGGCGGCTCCTGAAGCAAGATGCCCACAGTGGCGCCGGGATCACGTATGGCGTCACCGTTCGACGGCTGCTCGATCCCCGCCATGATCTTGAATAGCGTTGACTTGCCCGTGCCGTTCGGGCCGACGACGCCGATCTTTGCCCCGTGAAGGAACGACAGGGTCACGTTGTCGAGAACCACCTTGTCGCCGTGGGCTTTGCGCAGGTTTCGCAAGGTGAAGACGTAGTCGGCCATGACCACTGAGCCTACGTGGCTGCCCCAACGCTCGCCCAATCCTGAGCCAGGCATGACCCGAGACGCTCACGGCGCCTGGGGCTAGCACGGCGCCGGCTCCCTCACCCGTCCCAGGACTCCGATGCCCTCAGCGTCGGAGCGCGGCGTCAAGCCCCTCACGGCACTGCTCGTAAGCCTCGATCTCCGCTTGGACCGGCTCCATCACGAGCTCGTCGATGACCTTCGCAACGGCGGCCGTCAATCGCTCGCGGGCCCGCCCTGACCGGCGCCTCGCGGAGATCTCGGACAGCATGCGGCAGACCAAAGCGACGAGCAGCCCGAGAACTATCCCGGCGAGCAGCATCACCGTCGGCAGCGGAAGGTTCCCGCCGACGTCGACCGGATCTGGGATGGTCAGCTGCAGGTACGACACACCCGCGAGCGCGGCAAGCCAGAGTCCGCCAACCAGGGCAACAAAGAACAGAAGCCACTGGACGACACGAGCCGCGCCCCACCACCAGGGGTCGGACGAGACACCGAGGTCGGTGTGTGAGACAGCGCTGCCGAGCCCTTCGGTGAGCCGGCCAACGCGGGAGGTGGAGGCGGTCCGGATGGCCCGCGCCCACGCCGGCGTCATCCCGGAAGAGACCCGGTCGGACACCGAGCGCACCGCTGCGTCGACACGAGCACGTTGCACGGGCACGGCTTCGGGTTGTCGGCTCTGGATCGCCTGTCGTCGTGCCGCATCGAGCACGCGGTCGCCGTTCGACTCATCTGACGCGGCACCGAGACCCAGCCTGCGAAGCGGGTCCCGGCGCAGCCGCCACAACCAGGCCGTCACCGGCCAGCCGGTCGCCCGCCTCGCCCTGAGCAGGGTCGCTGCATGAATGGCGTCGACGACGACCGGGACCCCGGCGGCCTGGACACAGGCTTGGTGAAGGTCTTCTCGTACTCCACTTCGGAGCGCTCCCGGAGGAGCGGCGCCGGTCTGCTCGTCGAGCCGTTCAGCCACCGATCTCACGTCGGCGGCGAGGCGCTCACGGGCCAAGCTCTTCTTCGACACCCGGCTGTTCAGGGCCTGGCGCAGCTCTTCGAGTCCGTCCCCGCGAGTCGCCGACGTTGCGAGGACGGGGACGCCGCTCAGTCCGTCGAGGGCTAGCAGCCTATGCACGTCGGTGAGGCAGGCCTCGACGCCGCCCGGAGGAATCTCGTCGACGTGGTTGAGCACCACCATCATCACGTCGGAATGAGTGGCGAGGGGCCGCAGATACCGGTCGTGAATCGCTGCGTCGGCATACTTCTGCGGGTCGAGGACCCACACCAGGACATCGGCGAGATTGACAAGACGTGCAACCTCGAGGTGGTGCGACACCTCCGTCGAGTCGTGGTCGGGGAGGTCGAGCAGCACGAGCCCCTGCATGTCACGCTCCTCGGCGGTCTCGTCGAGCAACCCCATCCGGTCGACCTGGTGGCGCTTCGGGACGCCGAGCCAGTCGAGTAGCTCACCCGCGCCTTCCGGACCCCATGAACATGCGAGGGTCCACGATGTCGTCGGTCTCCTGACCCCGACACCGGCCAGCTCCAGGCCGCACAGGGCATTGAAGAGCGACGACTTGCCCGAGCCCGTCGCACCGGCGAGCGCGACCACAGTGTGCCGGTCGGACAGCCGAAGACGCCCACCCGCGCGTTCGACGACACGGTCCGCCTCATCGACGAGCTTCGGGTCGAGGCGGCCACGGGCTGCCGCGGCTGCCTGCTGGAGGCCCTCGACCTTGTCGACCACGTCGGACGACCGACCCGTGACCCGGCGCAGGGTGTCGACGACGGCACTCACGCGGACCTCGCCTCCCACCGTGTGGTCTCGACCTCACGCGACAGCTCGAGGATGCGCTGTCCGGCGCCCTCAACCAGGGCGCTCTGGTCAAGGACATCGAGAAAGCGCCGCCGCTCCGAGACGAAAAGGTCCTGTTCGACGCGGCGGCGTAGCCCCTCGCGCGCCTCCTCTACGAGACGTCGCACAGCTTGGTCACCGAACACCGCCTCGAGGATCCGCTGTCCCACGACCGCAGTGCCCCCAGCCACGCCCACCTCGGCGCCGGTCAGCCCGGCAGTCTGGGAGAACACCGCGATCATCAAGACGACGCCGAGGCTGTTGACCCCGAAGGCAAGGAAGCGTGCCGTCGTCCGGCGGTCGCCTCCCTCCTCGCGCACGAGCGACAGGACGTCCGCCTGCCAGTCGAGCACGCTCTGCTCGACCCTCGCGCGGAAGTCTCGCGAGGCTCGGGAGATGTCGCCCGGAGCCGTCGACAGCAGCTGCGCACCCGCCTGCAGAGACCGCCACGACAATGCCGCCCGTTCGGCCGCGGACTCCGCCGTCTCGACGACCAAGGTCTCGAGCCCCGACTCGACGGCCACCGTAAGCCGCTGCACCGGCTCCGGCCGACCCCGGGCGGCGTTCACCACCCGGTCACGTAGTCGCCCCACCTTATCCTCGAGAGCCCGCATCAGCTCACCCGTTCCGACGAACTCCTGCCAACGCGCCAGTACCTCGCCACGCAGAAGGGTGCCGTCCTTGGTGGCCTCGTCGAAGCTCTGTACACCGTCGGCGTACGCCCTGACCACGTCCTGGCGAAGCTGCGCGCCCAGCTCCTCCTGAGTACGCAGGGCGGTCGACACAAATCTGGCGCGGTGACCGAGTGCCGCCAGCGCGCCGTCGAGCGTCTGGCGCACGACAGCCGCCCGTGCGACGGAGTCGGCGGCGAGACCGCCGAGCCAGTCCCGGATCGGTGCGACCGCCTCAGCCGGCAACAGCCCGTCGTCGTCGACGACCGACTCGGGCACGGTGAACATCGGTGAGTCACCGAGTCCGCGAGCGGCCAGCATCGTGGAGAGATGACTACTCACCTCGCGCACGGCGTCCGGGGTGGTGCGGTCGAGGACGATCGCGACCGCGGTGCTCCGCTCAGCCGCTGACCGCAAGAACTCCCAGGGCACCTGGTCGGCATATCTCGCCGCGGACGTCACGAACAGCCAGAGATCCGCAGCAGCGAGGAGCTGGGCCGCCAAGGCGCGGTTGCGCTCCTCGACCGAGTCGACGTCTGGCGCATCCAGGATGGCCACTCCCGCGGGCAGCCGGTCCGTGGGGACCAGCTGCAGGCTCCCCTGGTCATGGGTCGCGTGGTCGGTCCTGACGAGCTCGGGCAACAATCTGTCGGTGCCGAACCAGTGCGCGTCGTCGGGGTTGTAGACCAGAACCGGCGAGCGGGTGGTCGGTCGGAGCACTCCCGGCTCGCTCACCCTGCTCCCGACCAGGCTGTTCACGAGCGTCGACTTCCCGGCCCCGGTCGACCCGCCGACCACCGTCAGGAGCGGAGCCTCGATCTGCACCAGTCGCGGCAAGATGTAGTCGTCCAGCTGCCTCATGACCGCGTCGCGCTCGGCCCGGCCGACCTCGGCGTCGGCTGCCTCGAACGGGAGCCGGCTCTCAGCGAGCGCCTTTCTCAACCGGACCAGGACCGCGATCAGCCTCGCTGGAGAATCGAGGTCGCTCACATGCACCTCCGTCCGGACACCGGATTCGACTCCCTGGTGGGTGCAGTTTAGGGGCAAGGCGTCCTATACCGGGCAATGAGGGCTACCAGCTGGAGCGAACCGGCACCGGCTCGGGTCGCGGGGCACACCCATCGGGGAGCGCCACTCGCTCCAACAGGCTGCGCAGTCTCGAGATCAGCTGTGCCTCACGGTCCCGCTCGCGCTCACCCGCTACGCCGCGCACGAGCCTGTCGCGAAGAAGTCCAAGGTCGACGCCGGTCCGCTGCAATGCCCGTGCGCGGTTCTGTTCCGCACGGCCGAGCAGCTTCGCCTGCCGCCGCAGTGCACGCCGGCCGCGACGTCCGACGATGGCCGAGATCTGGTCGGGCTGGAGCCAGCCGAAGACGGTGTAGTCGTGCAGCCTGGCTGCGATCACCTGGCGCTCATGCCGTCGGATGGCTCCCACCGCGACAGCCAGCACGAGCAGCGTCGGTACAAGGAGGCCGACGTAGACCGCGACCAGCGCTTCTCCCCGCACGAAGGAGGCCGCCGTGTTGTAACTCATGTGCAGGAGGACCGCCGCGCAGTACCCGACGACGGGGGCAACGACACGCACCCCGACGTGACGGTGACGGACGGCGACTCCGATGCCGATACCGGTCATCACCGTGAACATGGGGTGGATGAACGGAGCCGCGACGCCGCGCCAGATGAACAGGCTCTGCACGGCGTCGACCGCCGCGCTGTTGTCGTTGCCAAGATCGTGCACGCGCTGGAAGATCTGCCCGTAATAGACGACGTTCTCCGTGAAGGCGAAACCGATGCCGGTGAGGCCTGCGTACACCACGCCCGCCACCGCGCCGTTGAAGTCGTGACGCCGCCACCAGGCGACTGCGAAGATCACCGCCGCCTTGCAGCCCTCCTCGACCCAGGGGGCGACGAAGACCGCGCTGCGTGGACTCGCGCCGTAACGGTCGCCGATCTCGATCGCCAGCCACCCGTTGAGGCGCAACGAGCCATACGCCGCGATGAGCGCCCCCCACATGAGGGCGACGAGAAGTAAGCGCGTCGGCTCGGGACGAAGCCGGTCGAGCCACAAGAAGACCATGGCCAAAGGTGCAACCGGTGCACACGCGAACAACGTCGCGTAGACGAATGCCCGTGGACCGACCACGGCGTGCAGGTCTGAGTAGAGCAGCCACCCGCACCACACAGAGAGAGCGGTCACGGCGACGATGACGGCTGGCTCATTGAGGTGACGGCTTCTCGCCGGCACGCCGGAGGCCATGCGGGGTCTCCTCGATGCAGAAGCCACGCTCACGGCTCGAGGCTACCGTCGGTGTCTCAGTAGACTCCAGGCGTCTCCACGTGGCGCTCGTAGCTCAGCTGGATAGAGCAGCGGACTTCTAATCCGCCGGTCGCAGGTTCGAGTCCTGCCGGGCGCACCTTGCGTTTTCCGTGGATCCGGCCGAAGGAAACTGCTCCTGAAGGCTCGAGGCGCCGGTGTGCAAGTGGCCGGTCGGACCCTGGCCTCAGCTGGTCGTCCCTTTTGTTCGCCGAACGACCATGCTTCCACGATTCCGCTACGACGCGGCTTCAAGTCCTGTGACGGTTGGTTCACAAGGACGGAGAGACTGTTGACGACGGAAACAGTGGTGAGCCCAGCCCGAAAGTTCCGCTGGATCGGGAAGCAGTGGATACGGGCTTTCCCTCGCCCGTGCGCCGAGAAGTCTGGGCGCCAGGGCGTTCGCGGACTTCGCGTCCCAGAATCCTGTGGTGCTCATGGTGGGTTACATCTCCGAGTCAGGCGACAAGGACCGCCGATAGGGCGAGGCAGGACGTCGACAAGCCCGACCGATCAGGGCTCCAGCCAACGACCTCCCTCAGGTCAACGCGGCGCTGTCAGTGTGGATCGCCTTCGTCACGAAGGGCCGTCGTAGCCCAGGCTCCGGATCCGGTCGTCGATGAGGGCGTTGAGCTCGTGGCCGAACTCTTCTCGCGACGCCAGCGCAATCAGCTCGGTGAGGATCTCGGCGGCGACGTCGGCATCGAACAGGTACAGGATCTTCGAGCGCTCCTCCGTCTTGTTGATGCGCCCACCCAAGGTCATAGCCACGTTGAGGTAGCCGGTGAGCTCCCCACCGATCTCAGGTTCGACCAACGCGATGTCGACCTTGTCGAGCAGCACGCCGTCCGTCATATCGAGGGTCACAGCCTTGTTGTCTCGCTGACTCCCCTCAAGGATGTCGCCGCCCGGCCGGCGCGGATCGGTGTTCTCCTCGACGCTTCTGTTCATGTGAGCCTCCTGGGAGAGAAGCGGTCGTCCTGTAGGGGACCGTCCTTGCGCTGGTCACACCCTCCCACTCAGTCACAACAATGACCATCCGCAGACAAGACCACCAGGGCACCCGGGCGCCGAGTAGGCGGGCCTGCTGGGGAACAGCGCGACCGCGGACATGAGACGATTGCCGCTCCTGGGGCCGGCTAGAGGCCGTCGGGCACTCGAGAACTGGGTATAGGCCTCTTCATGCAGCCCGAGCTGATAGCCGACCGGTATCGCGTCGAGCGTGCCGTCGGCAGGGGCGGCATGGGCATCGTGTGGTTGTGCACCGACGAGATCCTCCATCGCCGGGTCGCCGTGAAGCAGGTCGGCTCGCTTCCTGGCGAGTCTCCAGATGAAACCGTACGGGCCATGAGGGAAGCCCGCCTCGGCGCAGCGCTCAACCACAAGAACGCCGTCTCCATCTACGATGTCGTGGCGGACGGTGCCACGACATGGCTCGTGATGGAGTACGTTCCCTCGCACACGCTGTCACAGCTGATCGCTGCGGTCGGGCGGCTGCCACCGTCGCGGGTGGCGCACATCGGAGCTCAGGTCGCAGCGGCTCTCAGCAGTGCCCACGCCCTTGGGATCGTCCACCGCGACATCAAGCCCGGAAACATCCTGGTCGGCGAGGACGACGTGGCGTTGATCAGTGACTTCGGCATCGCCCGTGGCCATCAAGACGTCAAGCTCACTCAGACAGGGATGGTGACGGGTACTCCGGCCTTCTTCTCTCCCGAGCTCGCCCGCGGTGAGGAAGCCACCTTCGCCTCCGACGTGTGGGCATTCGGCATTACGTTGTACACGGCGACGGAGGGGGCGCCGCCGTACGAGCCCCACTCAAACCCGCTGGCGATGCTGAATCATATTGCGAGCGAGCCGCTACCCCCTCCGACACATGCGGGCGTGATGACGGGGGTCATCGAAGACATGTTGCGATTTGATCCGCAGCGCCGCTCGACGATGCCCGACGTCGTCGCCGCGCTGACGCGGGTCACGCAGCAGGTCGGTGCGGCTCAAGACCCTCACGCGGGCGTCGACGACGGGTTCGGGGCAGCCGCGGTACTCGAGCCTTCTGAGCAGACGTCTCTCATCGAGCCGGCGGTGGAGCCCGAGTACGAGCAGCCGGTCATGCTACCGGCCGTCGCGAGCAGCTGGACAGACCAGCCGTGGGCCCAGCCGACGCCTCCAACCCGACGGCATCATCCGGTAGGGCGGCTGGCCACGGCTGCGTTGGGACTCCTCGTCCTGGTCGGTGCGGCCGCACTGCTGTGGAATCTGCTGGGCCTCGGGTCAACCGGTAGCCAGAGCCCGACATCGCTCGGCGCGTCGGGCGCAACGGGAACGAAATCAGGCAGGTCACACCACCACAAGGGAACGGGGGCTCCACACACGGGCTCCACCACGTCCGGGGCGCCGACGACCACGCCGACCACAACCGCCTCGTCCGGTGAGACGAGCACGCAGACATCTGCTACGACCACGTCGACTCCGTCGACTCCGTTGACCACCGGCACCTCGCACGGTCCCACCAAAGGCTCGAATGGCTCCGGATCAGCCACGACCCCCGAGGACTTCGCCAGGTCATACTTCGACACCGTCCCCGGTGACCTGGACGCGGGTTGGAACCTGATTGCGCCGAGCATGCAGGCAAGGCTCGGGCGGGGGTCGTACGACGGCTTCTGGGGTTCGGTCGCATCTGTCGACGTCAGCAACGTCTTCGCCGTCGACAGCCAGACCGTGCAGTACCAGATCGTGTACACCCTCACCGACGGAAGCCAGTCCAGTGAGACCAAGCAGCTGACCTTGCAGCGCAGTGGTGACTCATACGCCATCACGAGTGACACGAACGTGAGTTAGCCCGAACTACACCGAATCGACGCCTGCCTATCACTCGGCGGACCTAGGCTTCTGAGGAGGCTCTCGCACGCTGGGCTGCGGTCCACGCAGTGGAGAAGGGCCGCTTCCGTTCCAGGCCTGGGTAGGCACCCGGCGCCTAGGATGCTCAGCGTGACCTGGTCGCATGGCGTGCGTTTGCTTCGGTGACACGCCATTTCGCTGCTATGTAGAGGGGTCTCTGGATGACTCGAACCACAAGGACGCACATGACTCTGCTGAGTACCGTGCTCGTGGGAGGGGTGCTGTGTGCCCTTCCGCTGGCAGCGGGCGCGTCGATCGAGCACACCACCGACCTGAGCCAGAACGCCGTGGATTACACCCCCAACATGGTGCCTACGACAGCCGTGCCCCACCCCCGGGTGGACGCCTACGGAATGATCGGGGACCAGATGTTCGCGGGAGGCGAGTTCGACAGCGTCGCGCAAGGCCCGAGCACCTTCCAGCGCGTGGACCTGCTGAGCTTCAGCGGCCTCGACGGAACGGTCTCTACGTCTTTCCATCCGATTATCACGGGCGTCCAGGTGTGGGCGATCGCCACCGACGCCGCCACCAACTCGGTCTACGTCGGTGGAGACTTCACCACGGTGAACGGCGTCAAGCGTGCTGCCCTGGTCAAGCTAGACGCCACGTCGGGGGCAGTGGACACAAGGTTCACACCCCCGTTCCACGCGGGGCGGGTCACCGACCTGCAGAAGATCATTACGAGCGACGGGACGACCCGGCTCCTCGTCGCTGGCAACATGGGCAAGCGGTTGTTCTCGTTGAACCCGGCAACGGGTGTGGACGACGGGTACATGAACTTCGCGATCACCGACCCGATCCCGGGGGCGTGGGGGCACGAGGCCGTCTACCACTTCGCGGTCGACCCGGGCCGGACCCATCTGGTCGCCACCGGCAACTTCCAGAAGGTCAACGCTCAGTCCCGCACCAGGTTCTTCATGCTCGACCTGGGAGCGACCAGTGCGACCTTGGACAACTGGTACTACCCGGGCTTCGCCAAGCCGTGTACGTCGACCGCTCCGCGTCGCATCGCATATCTGCAAGGGGTCGACTGGTCGCCGTCAGGCGACGCCTTCGACATCACCGCGACTGGGCAGATCTCCCTCGGAAAGGAGAACGTCTGGTACCAGCGCCTAGGGTCCAAGAATCTTCCGAACACGACCGTCTGCGACGCCGTAGGTCGGTTCAACCTGAACGATTACACCAAGCCAGCCTGGATCAACTACACCGGGGGCGACAGTGTCTGGGTCGTCACCGACACCGGCAAAGCGGTCTACACCCAGGGCCACTACAAGTGGATGGACAACCCCGACGGCTTCAGCAGCCAGGGATTCGGAGACAAGACTTCGGGGGCACCAGCCGCTCAGCGCCGGGGCATCGGAGCGATAGACCCGGCCACCGGCTTGGCGAACAGCTGGGACCCAGGGGTCAGGAGCGCCATGGGCGGCAAGGCCCTGCTGTCGACCCGGAGCGGTCTGTGGGTCGGCAACGACTCGGCGCACTTCGGCGGCGAGCCGCACTACGGAATAGCCTTCGCCCCCCTGCTGCCCTGACCGCCATGCGGCCTGGTCCGGGCGACTTCGCACCGCCGCCGAGCCTCGCCCCACGGGTGGGGCTGCCCGTCAGCGCGACTCCGTAAACGCCACATCTAGCTGGCAGCACGCCGTAATGTGTCGCGGGTGAATGACAGGCTGGTATGGATCGACTGTGAGATGACCGGGCTCGACCTAAAGGCGGATGCGCTGATCGAGGTCGCAGCCCTGGTGACGGATTTCGAGCTCGAGGTGCTCGGCGAGGGTGTCGACATCGTCGTCCGGCCACCGGCCGAGTCCCTGGATCAGATGGTCGAGGTTGTCAGGACGATGCACACATACTCCGGGCTGCTGGACGAGCTGTCCGGCGGTGTCGACCTGGCTACGGCGGAGGGCCAGGTGCTGGACTACGTACGCTCGTTCGTGCCGGAGCCTCGGAAGGCACCCCTGGCCGGCAACACTGTCGGCACCGACCGGCTCTTCCTGACTCGCGACATGCCCATCCTCGAGAGCCATCTGCACTACCGGATCGTGGACGTCTCCTCGATCAAGGAGCTCTCACGCCGCTGGTACCCCAAGGCCTACTTCAACAGCCCGCCGAAGACCGGCAACCATCGGGCGCTCGCCGACATTCAAGAGAGCATCGAGGAGCTTCGTTACTATCGCGCGACCGTCTTCGTCCCACCTCCCGGACCGGACTCCGAGACGGCAAGGGGCCTTGCCGCAGAGCATGGTGGGTCTATCACCGCGCAGCAAAGGCCCTTGTCCTGACGTGGCCCCCGTAGCGGCTACAATTCTCTAGCCGCGGCGGGGGCAGAGCAGCACCCCGTGCGCGACGTGGTGGGTGTAGCTCAGCTGGTAGAGCTCCTGGTTGTGGTCCAGGTGGCCGCGGGTTCAAGTCCCGTCACTCACCCTCGACAAGGCCCTTCCGACCTCGCGGCCAAAGCCCGGTCGGAAGGGCTTACGTCACGATGACGTCGAGCGGATGGTCGAGCCCAGCCCGTGTACGGAGGGGATCTGGCCCAGACGACCGCGCTGGAAGTCGTCGAAGGCAGCCAGGACCTCGTCACGGGTGTTCATGACGAACGGACCACCCCAGGCGATCGGTTCGCCGATCGGCTGCCCGCCCAGGACGATGACCTCCAATGACGGGGAGCTCGTCTCCTGCCCCGCTGCCGCCGCGAGCACCACGTCGTCGCCTGCTCCGAGGACGGCCAGCTGCCCGGTGCTGACCGGCCGCCGCTCCGTCCCGACCGAACCGTGGCCCGCCAGGACATACACGAGTGCGTTGAAGTCGCGCCGCCAGGGCAGTGAGAGCTCACCGGTCGCCGCGACGGTTGCGTGCACCATCGTCATTGGTGAGTAGGTCGATCCCGGCCCACTGACGCCGCCGACCTCTCCCGCGATGACGCGTACCAGAGCCCCCGCGTCGGCTGACGTTACGAGGCCGACCTCGCCGCCTCGCAGGTCCTGGTAGCGAGGAGCTGCCCACTTCTGCTCCCTTGGCAGGTTGACCCAGAGCTGCAGTCCGTGGAAGAGACCGCCCGACTTCACGAGCCACTCCGGGGGCCTCTCGATGTGCAAGATGCCTCCACCCGCCGTCATCCACTGGGTGTCGCCGTTGCTGATCGTCCCGCCGCCGCCGTGGTTGTCCTGGTGCTCGAAGGTGCCGTCCAACAGGTACGTCACCGTCTCGAAGCCTCGGTGCGGGTGCCAGGAAGTACCTTTCGGCTCGCCGGGCGCGTATTCCACCTCCCCCATCTGGTCCATCATGATGAACGGGTCGAGGAGGGACAGGTCCACTCCGGCGAAGGCACGACGGACGGGGAAACCTTCTCCCTCGTAGCCTTTGGGGCCGGTCGTGACGCTGAGGACAGGTCGCGCTGACGTGCTGGCTGAGCGGGCAGGGATACGCGGCAGGATCGTGAGATCGTCGACGGTGACTGCGGGCATTGTCGCTCCTCAAGTGGCTTGCGTTCCAGCCCCTTCGACAAGGCGGCTGCTGACCTCGGGTACAACACTAGTTGAAGACTCAATCTTCCTGTGGTGGTCTCACCCCGGTTGAGGCGGAGACCGCGTCGGCACAGCTCGGTGTCGCAGGTTCCTCACGCGTTAGGCCGTCCAGCAGATAGACCTCGTGCCCGCAGATGGTGGCGACAAGCTGGTACCGCTCCTCTCGGACTCGCCGGAAGTCCGAGGTATCGAGCCCCCACCAGTTGAAGTCCCCGATCTCGACCAGCCAGGTGGGCGCATCAGCTCCCTCGAGGAGACCAACGAGCTCGTGCAGATGTGGGTCTCTGGTGCGGATCGGCAGGCTCCAGGAGTATTCGTAGGGGGTCGTGAGACCCGCTTCTTGCATGACGTTGGGGGCACCATAGGCGAGCACCGCAGAGTCCCCGGGTTCGGAGGCGGCCCTCAGGTAGCTGGCCATCGTCTCGGTGAAGGCCTGGTCCGGCACAACCATCGGCGCTTCGACAAGGACAGTGACGACCGATGCGACTGCGACGTACGAAGCCACGGCGTGCCCGCCCAGCCACCTTCGCTTGCGTCGAGTCGCAAGGGCAGTGCCGAGGGCGAGGACCGGAACAGCTTGCAGCAGGTAGTGGTTCCACCAGCTCGCGCCGACAAGGATGCTCACGAGAACGTATACAGCCATCACGATTGCGGCGACATGCACGTCCTTCTTGATCTGCGACCGTCGACCCGCAATGAGGAGCTGCCAGCTCAGGAAGAAAATCCCCGACACCAAGGCGGCCATGCCGAGCGACTCGAGCCGGTGGTACGGCGGTCCGCTGCTCGCGTCTCTGATGACGCTCAGCGACTCTTGGCGGAACTCGACGAGTGCGATCCAGAGGCGCGACACCCCTGGGCCGTCGGAACTCCTAGCCCAGACAACTGTAAGAATGAGGGGTGCCGCGCTCCCCGCTATCCCCGCGACGATGAGCCGCCAGTTCTCACGGGGGTGCAAGGCGAGCAGCACTGCCGCGAAGATGCCTCCGTCGACGAAGTTCTGCTTCGACAAGAAGGCGAACGAGACGAAGAATCCCGCTGCGAAGGCACAGGCGATCGAGACGCTCGTCGACCGGTGACCGTATCGTGCCTCCAGAATGAGTGCGCAGGAGATCATCACGAAGCTGCCGGCGATGATCTCCCCCGTCAAGGCGAAGCCGTCCAGAAGGAAGCATGCCGTCAGGCTGGCGGCCACGACTGCGGCCGTGACGGCTCCTCGACGGCCGTTGACGACCCCGCCGGCCCACCAGGCCGCGCCGATGGTGACCGAGCCGAAAGCGAGGCTGAAAAGCCGCAGGGTGACGCGGTCTCCACCGAGAAGGTAGGCCAGCTTGAAGATGAGCAAGAGCAGCGGTGGTCGGTCGACCCACTGGTCGCTGTAGATGGCGTCCCCGCGGCCATGCCACTGGCCCGCGACCAAGAGGAAGCCGCCCTCGTCGTCCTGCAAGGACACGGTGAGGAAGGGCAGCCGCAGTACCGCCGCCGAGACAAGGCAGATGAGAAGGGCACGACCAGGGTGCGCCACGAGCCATCCCCACACCGCTGAGACCCGTGCCGCCATGGCGATGAGCCTAGGTTGCGGCGAAGTGCCGTTCGCGGCGTCCCTGCGATCGTGGGCGGACTTCTCTGCGGCCGGTCACGAAGGCGTCGGTCCGTCGTCGAGGAGACTCACCAAGCTTGAGGGAGCAACCACCCGGTAGCCCTCGTCACAGAGATCGGTGAGCTCGTCGAGCACCACTCCCCGATCGAGCCGCACACCAACCCACCCGCGGTGCCCGACGTACGGCGGCCGGAAGAACTGCTGTGGTCGCTCTGCGACTGCGCCTGTCTGGAACCCCTCAGGTGCGGCACAGACCAGATGGGGAAAGCCGTTGTCGTGATGGCCCTCCGCCCGGATCGTCACGAACGCTCTCTTGCCCCGAACGAAGAAGGTCGGGGCTCCATGACTGAGGCGCTCTTGCACCTCTGGCAGCCTGAGACACGCCCCTCGGACGTGGTCAACCGTGGCCTGCAGGTCCGGCATCGCGAATATTCTAGGAGTTCCCGACACCGCTGGTATGCTTCCGAGGCTTGCGCGCCATTAGCTCAATTGGCAGAGCAGCTGACTCTTAATCAGCGGGTTCGGGGTTCGAGTCCCTGATGGCGCACAAATCCCCAGGTCAGCGGCTCCCATGGTTCTGACTCCTACCAGGCCACCCACCGACAACCACGAGTCCACTGCAGTGTCGGGAACGTCCCGGACTATGCCCGGCGGCCCCGTACGGAGGGGTGACACGTGCGTGCGGGCGCCAGGCCAAGCCGTGCCCGGCTTACCCGAACAGGTCCCGGACGAACACGTCCGTCCACTTGTTGGTGTCCCCGACCACCAGGTTCGACGCGTCCGAGGCGAACGTCACATACCGGCCGTGCCCGGAGATGGCCGGGAAATCGCTGCGGGCATTGGATTGGGCGCCGCCAGAATCCACCGACACCAGCTGGGTCACGTCGGCAACCCGGTCGCGCACGAACACGTCCCCCATGTTGTTGGTGTCACCGGCCACCAGGTTCGAGGCGAACGAGAGGAAGGCCACGTACCGGCCGTCCGCGGAGATGGCAGGGCGGATGCTTTTGCGGTTGCCCTGGGCGCCGCCCGCACCAACCTACACCCGCCGGGTCACGCCGGCGACCCGGTCTCGCACGAACACATCGCGGGCCGCGTTGGTGTCCCCGGCCACCAGGTTCGACGCGCGCGAGTCGAATGCCACAAACCGACCGTCTGCGGAGATCGCGGGCGAGCAACTCGCCAAGTTCCCCTCAACGCCTCCGGGGCCCACCGATACCAGGCTCGTCGCATCCGACGGCGCGGCCACACCCCCACCCGCCGCTGCCAAGGCCGCGAGACAAGCCGCCGACGTCACGGCAGCCGTCCTGCGCACCGCAACCGACCCGCACCCGACCACGGCAGACCTCCTCGATCTACCTACGTCAGGCTCCTCTTACGGCGGACCGCCGTAAGAGGACGCATTGCCCCGTCAAGCTAGCCAAACCACTATCCGGCGCCCTAGCCACTCGAAACGAGTGAGCAGACCATCGCTCTGGTGGTCTGCAGTCCCAGGTTGAATTCGCTCCGGGCTGGTGGCAAGACACCACTTGTCCCAACCAACCAACAGATCTGCAAGTTAGTTTGCGAAACAAACCGGTTGACCATTCTTCGCCCGCACGCGCGGGTATGGTTCCTAGACAAACCAGTTGGGAGGACCTGAATGGACGCTCAAGCACTCACCGCGGTCGGCGGTCGCTACTACACCCTTCGCGGGCTCTTGCTGCTTCCGACCGGGCTTGTATTTCTCGCTGCCGGACTGTGACACATGCCGCCCATAGGCGACGAGCCGGTCAGCGGCAGCGCGGCGTGGTTCGTGGTGGCATTGGGTATCGCCGCTGTCGGGTACTTGGCGTTCAACCGCTGCTACGTCACCTACTTCGGCCGGGTCGAGCCGTCGAGGCGAACGCTGGTGCGCATCACGATCTACACAGTGCTGTTCGCGGCGGTCATCTGCGTCGGCATCACCCTCGACATGCAGCTCGACCTGCCGATGTCATTGTTCGGTGCTGCGTACGGTGCCTCGCTGCTGGTCTACTACCGCATGCTCGACGTCCTCAGGCCCTACCACCTGGCCCTGCTCGGTGGCTTCACCGTCCTGGCTGTAGCACCGATCTGGGGCGGTGCCCACGACAAGGTGTCGTTGGTGATGATCCCGATGGGCCTGGTCACCATCACCGTTGGGCTATGCGACCACCGCGACCTAGTCAGCTCGCTAAGGCACCCGCGTCTTGCGGGGGTCGACGAGGACGTCCATGGTCGATCCTGACCCGACCTGAACCTGGACCGGCTGGTCCACGAGCCAGGCCGGCTTGCGATCTTGACCGTGCTCTCCTCCATCAGCAGCGCCGACTTCACGTTCCTCCAGCATGTGACGGGCCTTACCAAGGGCAACCTGTCCAGCCATCTCACCAAACTGGAGGACGCCGAGCTCCTCACGATCGAGAAGCGATTCGTGCACAAGAAATCACACACCACCGCCTCGCTCACCAAGGCGGGCCGGCAGCGCATAGAGGCGCACTGGCGGCAGCTGGAAAGACTCAGAACGCAGTTCAGCCCCGGCCGCTGACCCGCACCGTCACCCCGGGAAGGCAACGCCAACCGCCCGAGACGCAGCTCCTCGTCCGGCCGCCAACGAGCGACTCTACGCGCGGCCACGATCTCGGCCGGAATTCCATCCGCTCGTTGATGGTGACCGCGTTGTCGTTTCTCTCGGCGTTCTGAGTGATGACCAGGGTCAGGTCGCCGCGCACGGCCTGGACGGCGCGGAGGTTGACCGCCTTAGTGGCTAGGCCGAGCAGCATGCACAGCGACTCGACGAGGTCCTCTGGCATTGCGCCGACGAATGTCTCGATCATTTAGCCAGCATGGTGCAGCGCCGCCTCGTCGATCCAGGCCTGGTAGGTCGTAGCCGTACGCCTCGGCGAAGCGCTGGTGCCCCCCTACCCGGCGGTGAAGGCGTCCGTTCGCGATTTTGCGCCGTTGCCAAACTGCCGATAACTTCTCCGGTGGGAGAACTATGACCGAGTACCCGCAGCTGTTGCACACCGTTCTCGACGCCACGAGACCGCGAGAACTGGCTGAGTTCTACCGGCGGCTGCTCGGTCTTCGGTACAGACCCGGCGACGAACCGCCCGCCGATGGGTCGCTCGACGATGCCGACTGGCTTGTGCTCGTGGACTCGTCGGGAACGCGGAAGCTCGCTTTCCAGCAGGTCGAGAGCCTGCCTCGGACGACCTGGCCGCAACACGATGTCCCGATGCAGCTGCACGTAGACCTCACGGTCAAGAGCGCTGCTGAGTTGCAGAGGCAGTGTGAGCGAGCGGAGGCTCTAGGCGCAAAAGTCCTGCTCGACCGGACAGATGACCCCGACGAGCCGTTGTACGTATTCGCGGACCTGTCCGGTCACCCCTTCTGCATCTTCGTTGCCTAGCAAGAACCCGCCCGCCAGCGGAGACTCGCTTTGCATCGGGGTGCTGCGCCGGGATTAAACAGTCACTGCTTTGCCCCATCCCATGACCAACGGGGGATTGCCAGACTCTCGGGGACCTCGTCGGCAGACTCGGGGTAGCGCGACATTGCCTTGGTCGTTGCCCATGCGAAGTAGTCGTGCAATACCTGCCACAGTGCCTCGTGCATAGCCAGCCCGATGTCACCCAGAGCACGGTCGAAGCAGTCGATAGCCCGCCGGTCCATATCGTCGTGTCGGCCGTTCCCGCTGTGAAGCCGCACCACGAACGTCTCGTTCCCGTGGGACTCGGAGTAGGTCGCAGGTCCTCCGAGTGCCTCGGCCCAGTACGCAGCCAGCCGTTCGCTGTGCTGAGGATGGAACCCATGGCTGAACGCATGGCTGACGACCTCGTCGGTCATTACGCGGGAATGCCACGCCTCGGCCAAGCGGAGCAGGCCATCGTTACCCCCGGCAGCCTCGAACACGGATTGCACGCCACCAGGATGTCACGGCCGGCTCTAAGGCCGCAGAGTGAAAAGAGGCTGCACGCCCTCCGGCCGCTGGATAGCTCGGAGCGGAAGAGCGCGAATGGATTCATGGGTTGATGGTCGGCGTAGCCGGGTGCAAGAGTCCCTCATGGCTCGCGTCCTCGTCATCGACCACCACGACTCCTACACCTATAGCCTCGTTCACCTCATCGCCGAGGTCGATGGCAAGCTGCCCGACGTTGTCCAGCACGATGATGTGAGCGAGGTCGGCCGATGGCGGCAGGGATACACCCACCTGGTGCTTTCGCCTGGTCCGGGCACTGCCGCCAACCCCGATGACTTCGGCATGGGCCGTGAGGTGATCGCAGAGAGCCCCGTGCCGGTGCTCGGTGTGTGTCTGGGGTTGCAGGGAATGGTGTACGAGCTGGGCGGCAGCGTCGAGATCGTCGCACCCGCACATGGTGATGTGTCGAAGGTGGACCACTGCGGTCGGGGCATCTTCTCGTCAATTCCGCAAGGCTTCTCGGCTGTGCGGTACCACTCGCAGGCGGCGACGAGTACTCCGGCGGATCTAGAGGTGACCGCTTGGTGCGACGGGCTGGGAGGACGCGTGGTGATGGGGGTCCGGCACCGCAAGAGGCCGTTGCACGGTGTCCAGTTCCACCCCGAATCCCTGCTGACAGAGCACGGCAACCGGCTCGTCCGCAACTTCATGTCGCTGCCGTGACCAACGCCGGTTTCGACTGGGTCGACCCGGAGGACTTCTTCATGGCCCACGTGGCCGACCGGCCGCGGTCGTTCTGGCTCGACGGGTCAGGGTCTCGTCAGTGGTCGGGGCGGATGACGTATGTCGGGTGGCTCGAGCCCGATGAGCTCAGCCTGACGTTCCACGCCGCATCTCGGACTGTTCGCGCACACACATACGGCGCGTCCGAGCGAATCGGCGACGACATCTTCGAAGTCCTGCATCGCGTTGGTGTCGAGCTCTCGACGGGTCTGAGGTCGGCGGGATGGGTGGGCTTCTTCGGTTATGCGGCTCGAAAAGACCTCCCCACGGTGAACGACACTGACCCCGAGGCGCTTGACGCATGTTGGTTGCGAGCCTCACGCCGGGTGGCCTTCGATCATGCAAACCGCCGGGTGCTAGCCGTCTGCCCGCCTGAGAATGCGCAGGACTGGAAGGCCGAGCTCGGTCGGCTTCTCGCCAATACTCCAGTCGGCGGCAAGCCGCGGCCGCCTCCGCCAGCACGAGTCATCCGGACGTCAGGACGTGAGGAGTTCGCCCGAGCGTTTGCCGAGGTGCAGCGCCACCTAAGGCTCGGCAACTCCTACGAGACCAACCTAACGTTCCGCACGCACGTGGCGTCGGCGGCAGACCCGGTTGACACCTACCGTCGGCTTCGGCGACTGAGCCCCGCTCCGTATGCCGCTCTGGTCACCCATGGGGGCACTCGGGTCCTGAGCAGCTCGCCCGAGCGCTTCGCCACGATCCGCGCCGATCGGACGATCGAGATGCGACCGATCAAGGGCACCACGTCGCGCGAGCCTGACCGTGATCGTGATACGGCGGCCGCCGAACGACTGCGGGCGGAGCCGAAGTTCGTTGGGGAGAACCTCATCATCGTCGACCTGCTGCGCAACGACTTGGCTCAAGTCTGTGACGTCGGATCCGTGAGGGTCACCGATCTGATGCACGTCGAGTCGTACCCCTCCGTGCATCAGCTCATCACGACGATCGCGGGACGGCTCAGACCGGACGTGACGACGCTCGCGGCTCTGCAGGCGGTGTTTCCTGCCGGCTCGATGACAGGCGCACCCAAACTCCGCACGATGCAGATCATCGCGGACGTGGAGACGACACCCCGCGGCATCTACTCCGGAGCAGTGGGGTGGCTGCTCGACGACGACAGCGCCGATCTTGGCGTCGTCATCCGCACCCTCGTACATCGAGGAGCCTCGTACTCGTTGGGCACCGGGGGCGGGATCACGGTCCATTCGCGGTGCGCCGAGGAGTATGCCGAGACCGGCTGGAAGGCCCTGAATCTACTGCGTGCGGTCGGGATCCAGCCATAACGGCCGGGGTAGTCCACCCCACCGCCCTCTTTCGCCACCGCTCCAGACCAGCTCGGACATATGTACCGCTACCGTGACGGACGTAGACCAAGCCCGCGGAGGTCCGGGGCTCGGACAAAGCAGATCTGTGGCTTGGTTGCGGACGTCGAACGGGTCCGACTCAGGAAACGGTGAAGGAACCAGTCATGCTTTGCGCGTGTGGGTCGCAGACGTAGGTGTAGGAGCCCTTCTGCAGGTTGACCGACCAGGTAACGCTCGTGGTTTGCGGCACGGATGTCGACTCGTCGACACCGGGCCCGGTCAGGTGAAAGTCGTGGATGCGCGAGTCGTCCTTGATCTTCACTGTGTAGGCTCCGGCCTTGAGGCTGTGCACCGGTGCGCCGGTGCTGTCAACAAGCGTGATGACATAGGCGTCACCCTTGCCGACCGTTCCGGTAAGTACGTTGGCACTGGCGGAGCCGCCCGACGAGGCGTCCGTCGATCCGCCCGTGGCGCTGTCGGTCGAAGACGTCTCTTGACTGGTCGTAGGAGTAGCGGCGGTGTCGCCTCCGCTGCCGCCGCAGGCCGAAAGTAGGACAAGCGGCACCGCCGACAGAGACATGCCGAGTCGGCGGCGCTTGGTCCCTTGGGCGGCGGGAAGGCGTGAAAGTGCCTGGCTCATTGGGTCTCCATGGTCTCGAGGAGCGGCGCCGAGGAGGTCTGACAAGAGGCGAGAACTCGGTACCGCTCACAGTTGCTCGTCGCTTCATCGAGTTACTTGGTGACTACACGCTGCAGCATACTTCGCGTCGCGCCACTATGTCCCGCCCAGCCAGGAATCTTGACGCAAGGTCTTGCGACTGCCAGCCAGTCCGCTGACGCGTCAGGCTCAGGTTCGCCGCTTCAGGATTAGCAGAGACGCCGCATACGTCACCCCGCCGACGAAGCAAATCAGGCCGTACCCTCCGATGTCGCCGTGGTTGCGTGCCGCGGACACGATCGCCCCGATGAGTGCGACAGTTCCCATGGCAAGCCCAGCCAGCGCGGTGGCGTCGTGGTCAAGTCGTTGCTGCCGTTCGTCCCCACCGACGCGCATGATCGCGCCGACGTCGCTGTCGCGACCTGACCAGAGGTAGGCGGCGACCGCCGCCACCGCGTAGAACGCCGTGAGTCCGATCGCCAACACGTGGTCGCCTCCGATCCACGTGGCCACTGCCAGCCCGCCACCGCCCACAGCGAGAACGGCGGTGGTAGCTCCCCGGTGTCCGGTCAGGTGTGTGTGCGTCATGTCAGCTCTCCTGGTCAACGATGAAGATTTCTTCTACGCAGTGATGGAAGTTTCGGGCGATCGCCAGAGCCAGCGGCAGAGACGGCAGGTAGCGCCCGTTCTCGATGGAGTTGATGGTCTGTCGTGACACACCGAGCAGTGCGGCGAGGTCACCCTGCGACAGGCCGCTGGCTGTCCGCATCTCGCCCACCCGGTTCTTCATATGACAAGCATGCTTGACACATGAGGAGCCTGTCAAGTCTCCTTGTCACCGGATGTCGGGAAGACCCACGGCGGCCGTTCCCGCGCAGGGAACTGTCGGGTTAGCGACCGGCGCTACTTTGGTGGAGTGTCCACCAGCTTCGTGGTCCTCCTCGGCGTCACCGTCATCACGGCTCTCGGTACCCGCTGGCTGCTGCCCGGCCTTCCGCTTCAGGGTGCGACCGTCACGCTGACGTTGGCCGAGGTGGTCCTCGTGCTCGTCGGCCTGGCCATCCTCGGGTTCCACTGCAGCGCGATGTTCTTCACGAGTCTCGTGGAATGGCTGCCTGGCACCCAGGGTGCCGTTCACGACATACGTCTGCTCGGCACCGCAAGCCTCATCTGGTACACCGCTCCGGCGCTCATGGTGACTCTCGGCCTTCGCAGGCTCCCCTGGTATGGCATTGGTACCGTCGTCCTGGCCCTGCTCGCAATCGGCATCACCATGTACGACGGAGGCACCCTCCACATTCATCTGACCGCGATCTTCATCGCGGTACTGTGCATCTCCGCGGCTTCGGCTGCGCTGGTGAGTCCACCGTGACCGGCCGGTTTTCAGCACTTCCGCTGATGGATCGTCGCGGCGACAGAACGCCAGCGGGCGCTACCCGCGGGTACGTCTGGTGCGTGTAAGTCGTTGTGGGCCCCCCTTCCCCCCTCCTAGACTATTGTGAGTTACGGAACGATCACCCTCTGCATGTGTTGGCCGGGAGTCTGAAAGTCGGCTAGCCCGCACCAACCGATGGGAGATTGTCGACCAGGGGGGCGGGTATCTGTGGATAGCGAAGACGAGGTAGCAGCACTATTGAGCGAGTTCGCACGCACTCTGCTCACCGACTTCTCCATTCAGGATATTCTGGACCATCTGGTCACTCGTATCGTCAAGGCATTGCCGGTCACAGCTGCAGGCGTAACGCTCATCTCGCCCGGCATGGCCCCCCGCTTCATTGCTGCGTCCGACAAGTCGGCGCTTCGGTACGAGGAGCTGCAGACCGAGCTCGGAGAGGGTCCCTGTCTGCTGGCATACGAGTCGGGTGAGGCCGTCCAGTCTCCCGACCTGAGGTCCGAAACCCGTTTCCCTGCGTTCGCCACCGCAGCCCTTGAGGCGGGGCTAGCGGCAGCTTTCACCTGCCCCCTACGTCACGGCTCCGGGCGACTCGGCGCCCTTGACCTCTACCGCGACACGCCCGGCCTGCTGGGCCCGCGCGAAATGGTGGCGGCGCAGACGTTGGCCGACATCGCGGCCGGCTACATCCTGAACGCGGAGGCCCGTGAGGAGGCCAGGAAGACGTCTGACCGATTCCGCGAGAGTGCCTTGCATGATCCCCTGACCGGACTGCCCAACCGGCTGTTGCTGCAGCAGCGTCTCGAGCATGCGGCACGACGCGCCGAACGGTCACACACCAACACCGCCGTCCTGTTCGCCGACCTCGACGACTTCAAGAAGATCAACGACACCCACGGCCACCAGGTGGGCGACGAGCTACTGGTCGCCGTCGCGAATCGGCTATCTGCGTTGTTGCGGCCGGGCGACACCCTGGCCCGCCTGAGTGGCGACGAGTTCGTCATCTTGTTCGAGGACCTGCATCAGCCTGCCGACATCAACTCGCTGGCGACCCGCATCGGCACCGCCATGGACCGACCCTTCCCGCTGTCCAGCGTCGAGGTGGGCGTCACTGCCAGCGTCGGCGTGGCCTACGCCGGACCCGGTGAGGCGATCAGCAACCAGCTCATCGTCGATGCGGACATGGCGATGTACGAGGCCAAAGGCAAGAATGGCGCTGCTCGTCAGATGCTCGACCTTCGTGACGCTCGCAGGAACAGGGATGACGAGGCCCTAGGTCACGACCTGCGGAATGCCTTCTCGCAGCACAAGCTCGAGATCGCCTACCAACCCATAGTGCGGAGCGTCGATGGCCTCGTGACGGGCGCTGAGGCGTTACTGCGTTGGACCCACCCGATCAGGGGCGTGGTCCCCGCCAGCGACATGGTGGCGCTGGCCGAGACCAACGGCCTGATCTCGGGCATCGGCGCTTGGGTCCTCGAGGCCAGCTGCGAATCCTGCATCGACTGGCGACAGGACCATCCTGCTCATCCACTCGACCTGTCGGTCAACGTATCGGCGCACCAGATGATGGGCCCCCACTTCTACGACACGGTCGCGGCAGTGCTCGAGCGCACGGGCATGGACCCGGCCACACTGGTTCTCGAAGTGACCGAGGGAGTTTTCATCCAGGACAGCGAGCGTGCCCTCATGACGCTCACCGACCTCAAGACACTCGGGGTCCGGTTGGCGCTCGACGACTTCGGGACCGGGTACTCCTCGCTCAGCTACCTGCAGCAGTTCCCTGTCGACATCATCAAGATCGACCGAGGCTTCTTGTCCAGTATCACTCTCGACCCGGTTGCGGCAGCGATCGTGTCCGCCGTCACCAACCTCGCACACACGCTTGGGCTTCACGTCATCGCAGAAGGGGTCGAGACGCGGCAGCAACGAGAGAGGATCGTCGAGCTTGGTTGCGAGTCAGCCCAAGGCTTCCTCTTCGCGAAGCCGATGCCGACGGCCGCTCTTTCAGTCCTGCTGGCCGAGCGGGACGGCCACGATGTCTACCTTCCCGCCTAGCTCGTGCTAGGTGCGGCTTCCGACCGCCAAGAGGTACTCCATCTCGAATCGTGCATCTTCCTCTGAGCCGAGATTCCAGTCATCGAAGAACGTCCCCCAAGCCGCATCGAACTCCTCGACCCGCTCAGTGCGGCGGGCGTTCTCCAGGGTGACAATGGTGGGCCCATAGCGCTCCTTGAAGTGCTCCCCGTAGTCCTTGGCGCGCTGGAACGCGGTCACCTCCAGCACCCGGCGTTCGAGGGCCGTGAATCTGACACGGTCACCGAACAAGCCGTCGAGGTGCTGCTCTGACCCCCACAGCGGTGGTGGCTGCGCCCCGGGCGCGGGCGACGGCGCGAACGGCTTCATCGTGCGAAACAGCGCCCCGATCATCCCTTCTGGCGTCCAGCTCGCAAGACCTATCGTTCCGCCTGGTCGGCATACCCTGACCAGCTCGTCAGCGACCCGCTGGTGGTGAGGGGCGAACATCGCGCCGATGCATGACATCACGACGTCGAAGTCCTGGTCGACAAACGGCAGGTTCTCGGCATCGGCCACCTCCCACTCGAGCTGGGCGCCGGCCTTCTCAGCGCGCTGCCGGCCGTCCTGGAGAAGCTCGGGGGTGAGATCACTCGCCACCACCGATGCGCCGCGATCGGCGGCCGGAAGCGAGGCGTTGCCGGTCCCGGCTGCGACGTCCAGGACCCACATTCCGGCCTCGATGTCGCAAGCCTCCACGAGTGCAGGACCAAGGGGAAGGAGAAATGTCTCCACCATCGAGGGGTAGTCGCCCGAGGCCCACATAGCGCGGTGGCGAGCTTTCAGCTGCTTGTCGGCACTCGTCGTCATGAGGGCGGCATCCTTTGCTTCGGCGCTTCGATGACCGAGAGGGGGCACCTGCCCTCGATGCCAGTGTAAGGAGAACGGGCGCGGCGAGGACAGCGGCGTCGTGAGCGACTCGTGGCACCTCTCGCCGGCCGGGTGAAAGCGTTGGAAAGGCTTTTCACAGCCGTTTCACAGACTCTGCACATGCCGCTCATCGAAGCGACAGGCGAAGATGGGTGGTATGCCGGATACCACCAGCACCCTCACCCGCGCGGACGGATCGCCCCTACGCGTACTCGTCGTCGACGACGAGCCGAACATCGCGGAGCTTCTGTCGATGGCTCTGCGCCTGGAGGGCTGGGATGTACGCGTCGCGCGCACGGGCGGTAAGGCGGTGTCGGCGGCCAAGAAGGACCACCCCGACGCGGTGGTGCTCGACATGATGCTGCCGGATTTCGACGGCCTCGAGGTCATGCGTCGGATGAGAGCCCACCTCACCGACGTACCCGTGCTCTTCCTGACCGCCAAGGACGCCGTCGAGGACCGCGTGGCCGGGCTGACCGCCGGGGGTGACGACTACGTGACGAAGCCCTTCAGCCTCGAGGAGGTGGTTGCTCGACTCCGTGGTCTGCTACGGCGGGCTGGCGCAGGCTCGACTCGCCCCAGCTCAGAGCTCGTGGTCGGTGAACTGGTCCTCGACGAGGACAGTCACGAGGTGAGCCGCGAGAGCAGCCAGATCCACCTCACAGCCACCGAGTTCGAGCTACTACGCTTCATGATGCGCAATCCCCGGCGTGTGCTGAGCAAGGCCCAGATCCTGGATCGCGTCTGGAACTATGACTTCGGTGGCCAGGCGAATGTCGTCGAGCTCTACATCTCGTACCTGCGCAAGAAGATCGACGTCGGCCGGTCCCCGATGATCCACACCATGCGCGGGGCGGGGTATGTCCTCAAGCCAGCCGACTGAGCCGAGCGAGGATTCTGAGTCAGCACCGGCTCTCGCCGACGGACCTGAACGACTGTCGCTGGCAAGGCGTCTGTGGCCGAGGTCGCTCACCAGCCGCCTCGTCCTCACCAGCATCGCCCTGGTGGCAGCCGTCAGCATGGTGGTCATCATCGTGACAGCGTTCGCCTTGCGATGGTTCCTGCTCCAGCGCCTCGACGCCCAGGTCAGGTCGGCCGCCGAACGGTCGGAGCTCGCCTTCTCCGTCAGCGGCGCGATACCGGCGCACAACGAGTCCGGTACCGCCCCCGGGACTCTGCCTCCGGGGTTCATCCCTGGTCAGGGGCCGGGGACCCTGAGCGGCTTGCTGGACGAGAGAAATCACCCACTGCAAATCATCTCCGACCTGGTGGGTGACCAGGAGGTGCAGTTCACGCCACTGAGCAGCCAGGCAATCGGGGCGCTATCCCACGTACCCGTGGATGACGCGCCACACACCGTCGAGCTGGAGGGGGTCGGACGCTACCGGGTGGTCGTCGACGAGGCGCACGGCCACACCATCGTGAGCGGTCTTCCGATGCAGGAGGTCGATGGCACCATCGGCCGCCTGGTGGGATGGGAGGCGCTTGTCGCCCTGGTGGGTGTGCTTCTCGCCGCCGGAGCCGGACAGATGCTCGTACGACGTCAGCTACGCCCTCTTCACCAGGTCGCCGCCACCGCGCAACAGGTGAGTGCCATGCCGCTGGAGTCCGGTCGAGTAGGCCTCACTGCCCGGGTGCCGGCCGACATCGCCAACGACGAGACGGAGGTAGGACACGTCGGCCTAGCGCTCAACGTGCTCCTCGGTCGGGTCGAGGAGGCTCTCGACGCGCGTCACCACAGCGAGAAGCGGGTCCGCCAGTTCGTCGGGGACGCCTCACACGAGCTCCGCACACCCTTGTCGACGATCCAGGGCTACGCCGAGCTGAGCCGCCGAAGGGGTGAGCAAGACCCGGCGGGGATGCTCCACGCACTCAGCCGGGTCGAGGGTGAGGCCAAACGGATGGCCTCGCTCGTCGACGACCTGCTGCTGTTGGCAAGGCTCGATTCGGGACGACCGCTCGAGAAGGCTGATGTCGACGTCACGAGGCTGACCGTCGAGGCGGTCAACGACGCGCGCGTGGTCGCATCCGACCACGCCTGGCGGCTCGAGCTTCCTGACGAGCCGCTACACGTACTCGGTGACGAGCAGCGCCTTCACCAGGTGGTGAGCAACCTGGTCACGAACGCCAGCAGGCATACCGGTCCCGGCACGACCGTGACCGTCGGCGCACGGCAGGTGGACGACACCGACGAGCTTGAGCTCACCGTGCATGACGACGGCGCCGGGCTTCCCCCGGAGCTCAGCGGGAGCGTCTTCGAACGCTTCTCACGGGCCGACAACAGCCGCACCCGTTCCTCAGGAGGGACGGGGCTCGGCCTTTCGATCGTGCATGCGATCGTGATGGCCCACGACGGCACTGTCGAGGTCGAGAGCAGACCCGGTGCCACGACTTTCACCGTCACACTGCCTTGCGGCTGAGCCGCGGCTGCCCGCTCAGTCCGAGGCGGAGCCCAGGTATCTACCAGCCATGTGGCTGACGAACTGATAGACCCCGTCCTCAGCAGGTGCCAACGGGCCTGGCCGGTAGTGCCGCGCCCGCATGCCGCGCTGTACGGACTCGCACGCCGCCCAGTCCTGCCGGTTGGTGAGGTCCCAGAAGTCCACCGCATAGGCGGGGCTGAAGTCCGGACGCTCCGTCGCCTGCGGCGGGAACGCCCAGGAGCAGGAGATGGCCGTGCGGTCGGCGGCGATCGGCGTCAGAAGGTGGGTCATGACGTAGTCCGGGTGCAGGCTGATCAGCAGGTTGGGCATCACGGCGACGTACATCACCGTCCGCTGCTCCTCCTCGTCGAGCCTGGCCATCGCCACGCCACCGCTGCGGCCGTCGAGGGACATGGTGGCGGCGCCGCTGCGCAGATCCATCCAGCCAGCGACCCAGTCGCCGTGGCTCTCGACGTTCTCCCCGCTCTCCGGCGGGCTGACCCGGCACAGCTCTGGATGGATCATCGAGCAGTGGTAGCACTCCTGGTAGTTCTCGATGATCACCTTCCAGTTCGCGGCGACCTCGTACTGGTGGGTCTCTGCGGTGAGGAGGGACTCGGCGTCATAAGGGGCGATGATCGAGTCGAGCTCGCCGATGTGGGCTGCGAAGTCCGAGCCGACACCGGAGGGGTCGACGAAGACCCATCCGTGCCACTCCCGGACAGGAATCGAGGCAAGGCCGAGGGCCGACGTGTCGAACCCCGAGGCGTCTTTGAACCCCGGCGCACCGCGAAGCGACCCGTCGAAGTCGTAGGCCCAGGCGTGGTACGGGCAGACGATGGCACGCGCTTGCGCCGACCCGCCGCAGGGAAGCAGCTCATGACCCCGGTGTCGGCAGGCGTTCTCGAACGCGTGCAGCTCTCCGTCTCGGTCCCGCGTCACGAGGATGCCGGCGTCGGCGCTCGCGAAGGCCTTCATGCTGCCGGGTCCCGCCAGCTCCGACGACCGGCCTAGGCAGATCCAGCTGCCGAAGACGTGCGACAATTCCCAGCTGTATACCGCTGGCTCGAGGTAGGCCGCCCTCGGCAGCATGCGACTCGTACCGAAGGGATCGAGCGCCCTCGTCAGCTCTGCCGGATCAAGTGGTGCGGGGACTCCACGGGTAGCTTCCTGATTGAACATACAGTCAGGATAGACCGCCTACATGGACGAGTAAACGGCGCCGGAACCGTTGCCCCTCGGCCAGTCGGCCCCTAAACTGAACGATCAGTCAATGAGTCTCCGGCCATTCGTCAGGACCTTGAAGTGACAACAACCGTGACCCCCACCGAGTCGTCATCGGCGCTCGACGACCTCATCAGCGACGAGACAGCGATCTTCCTGCGACGTCAGCCGCGCAGCCGCGAGCTCACAGAGCGCGCCGGGAGCGTGCTCGCAGGCGGGTGCACCTCGAACTGGCAGATCGCGGAGCCACAGGTCGTCTGGATGAGCCACGGCTCCGGCTCGAAGGTGTACGACGTCGACGGAACCGAGTACTCCGACTTCCATGGCGGGTACGGCGTCTCCGTCGTCGGTCACGCGCATCCTGCAGTCGTTGCTGCGGTCTCCGACCGGGTACGCAAGGGCACACACTTCGCGCAGCCCACCGAGGACGCGATCGTCGTCGCCGAGGAGTTGGGCCGGCGCTTCCGACAACCTCGCTGGCGCTTCGCGAACTCCGGGACCGAGGCGACCATGGATGCGGTGCACCTTATGCGCGCCGCCACGGGACGTGACCTCATCCTCAAGGTCGAGGGCTGCTATCACGGCCACCACGACTCGGTTCAGGTCTCGGTGCTGCCCGGCGCCGAGGAGATCGGTCCGGCCGACAACCCCATCGGCGTGGCCGGTAACAGCGGTATCCCACGGCAGATCCGTGACCTGGTCCGGATCGTCGAGTTCAACGACCTTTCGGCCGTCGAGCGCGTGCTCCGTGCGCATCCCGGACAGGTCGCGGGGATGATCCTCGAGCCGGTGATGATGAACGCAGGGATCATCCATCCGCGTGACGGTTACCTCGCTGGGCTTCGCGAGCTCCTCCACGACCATGAAGCGCTTCTGGTGTTCGACGAGGTCAAGACCGGGCTGACGGTCGGCCCGGGTGGCGTGACCGGACTCTCCGGCGTGGTCCCTGACATGGTGTGTGTCGCGAAGGCCATGGGCGGAGGCATCTCCACGGCCGCTATCGGCGGCACCACGGAGCTGATGGACATGATCGCCGACGGACGGTACGAGCAGGTCGGAACGTTCAACGGCAACCCACTGGCGATGGCAGCGGCGCGAGCGACGCTGTGTGAGGCCCTCGACACCGACGCGTATGCACATCTCGACAGGCTGCGGGACCGGATGTCTGAGGGCATCGAAGCCGCGATCACCACACGAGCCCTGCCTTGGCACGTGGTCACGGCGGGCGCCAAGGGCTGCGTCGCCTTCCTGCCCGACCCGATAGAGAACTTCCGAGACTTCCTCCGCGTCGACGACCGGCTGGGGCACGCGCACTGGCTCATCCAGCACAACGGAGGCGTGTTCCTTCCGCCTTGGGGAAAGATCGAGCAGTGGCTGCTCTCCGTCCAGCACACCGACGACGATGTCGACCGGTTCGTCGCCAACTTCACCAGACTTGCGGAGTCTTTCTCCCCCGATGGACCCACCGGCCGATAGCCGAGACGTCCGGTGGCGGCGCGGGGATACCCGACTCGGCTCCGGAGGGTTCCCGACGTTTGGGGAGCGAGCGTCGATGCCCCGGCGGATTGCCGCTGACTCGGGGAATCAGAATATATACGGAGCGGCCCTTGAGTTTGCGGGTCCGTACAGGTCAGACTCACTGAACAACCAGTCAATTGCACATGTTCACGGGGGATCAGATCGACTTCGAGTCGACCGTGAGGGGATTGGCATGAACTTCGACCCGCAAGATCCGTCATCTCGGCGCCCACGGCAGCGGCCGCAGCTCACCCGGCGAGACGTCCTGCGTGGAGGCTTGTGGTTGTCGGCCGGTATAGGCGTCGCACCGCTCCTCGCTGCCTGCAACAAGCAGACGCCAGCCGCCCAGCAGGACGGAGGGGCTCCCTACCCGCTGGCGCGACCGGACAGCCCGGTGACCCTGCCGATCAAGGACAGCAACTCGGCGATCGCCGACGGGCTCGAGCCGGAGACCGGGGGCGTCTTCAAGATTCTCAACTACTCCGACTACATGGCACCGGGCGTGATGAAGGACTTCGGGGCGAAGCACAACGTCCAGGTGGAGGTGACGCCGTACAACAACTACGACCAGATGCTCGCCAAGATCCGCGAACCGGGCGAGTCCTTCGATCTCGTCTTCCCTGGCCCGAGCGTGCTGAGCAAGATGGTCTACACCGATCTCATCCAGCCGCTCAACCACAGCTACCTGCCGAACCTCAAGAACGTCTGGCCCGAGTACCAGGATCCCTGGTACGACAGGAAGGCGCAGTACACGACGCCGTACACGGTCTACACGACAGGCGTCGCCTACCGGGCCGACCGTGTCTCGACGGTCCCGGAGGTCGGCTACGACCTGCTGTGGGACAAGGAGTACGCCGGCAAGGTGTACCTGCTCGACGATCCCGGCGAGGCCATCGGCATGTCGTTGCTTCGCAACAACATCACCACTGACATCAACACGGGCGACCCCGAGCTGGTCCAGCAGGCCACCGACAAGCTCATCGAGCTGATCGACCTCGTGAACGTGAAAACCACGGTCTCGGCATACTCGTTGATCCCCGAAGGTACGGCGACGGTGCATCAGTGCTGGTCCGGCGACATGATCGCCGGTCAGTACTACCTGCCCAAAGGTGAGACCACCGACGTGCTCGGCTACTGGCTGCCCAGCGCTGAGACCGATCGGGTGATCGGTAACGACGTGATCGCGGTACCGGCAGCAGCCGCCAAGCCGGTGCTCGCCCACGCGATGATCAACGACCTGCTCGACAACGCCATCTCGCTCAAGAACTTCGGGTGGAACGGCTACCAGCCACCACTCAACAAGCTCTCGCCCCAGTACCTGATCGACCAGGGCTACATACCCGACAACCTCATGAACACCGTCGTGCTACCTGGAGACTTCAAGAACGGCCTCACCTTCTACGAGGTCAGCCCCAGCACGGAGGCGCTGTGGCGGACATCCTGGGCCAGCTTCAAAGCCGGTGCCTGAGCCGAAAGCCGGCTACGACCGCGCAACACGTCGGTTGTGGCCGCTTCTGGCGGCTCCCGGAGTCCTCTGGCTCATCGCCTTCTTCCTCGTACCCTTCTATGCGGTCATGGCCGTCGCCTTCAGCGGGACCATCGACATCTTCGGTGAGCCCATCCCTGCGTGGAACCCGCTCGACTGGCAGTTCGGCACCTTCACCGGCGTGGTCTCGGACTCGGTATCCGGTACGTTCCAGGCGGTCTGGACTCGGACCGCGCTCTACTCGTTCTGGGCGCTCCTCATCTGCGTGGCCATCGGCTACCCGGTGGCCTACTACACGGCCCGGCTGGCGGGCAGACGCCGCGGCCTGATCCTGGCGCTCATTCTCGCGCCGTGGTGGATCAACTACATCACGCGCATGCTCGCCTGGGTGAACCTGCTCCAGGACGACGGGTACGTGAACAACTTCCTCCGGCTCTTCGGAGTGACGCCCATCTCGTGGTTGTCGGGGAACTCGTTCACCGTTGTGGTGGCGCTGGCCTACGGATACCTCCCGTTCTTCATCATCCCGCTGTTCGCGTCGCTGGACCGCATCGACCAACGGCTGCTCGAGGCGTCACGCGACCTCGGCATCGGACCCATCCGCACCTTCCTGCACGTCACCCTCCCGCTGTCCAGGATGGGGCTGATCACCGCGCTGGTCATCACCGCGCTGCCCATGGCGGGCGACTACTACACCAACACGCTCGTATCGGGGTCGCCGAACACGAACATGGTCGGCAACCAGATCGAGCTCTTCTTGCTCCAGGGGCCTCTTAAGAACCTCGGTGCCTCTCTGGTTCTGCTGCTCTCACTGCTGCTGCTCGTGTTCATGGCCTACTACCTCGTGCTCACCCAGCGCGCGAGCCGGGATGCGCGTTGAGCGTCATCGAGGCGCGCGGCGCACACAAAGCCACCTCACTGCCGGCGAAGAAGCGGGTGCCGCCATGGCGCAACCCGTGGCGTCGCCCTTACATCCTCAGCGGCATCACCTGGCTCTACATCGTGTGGTCACTGCTACCGATCGTGATCGCGGTGCAGTTCTCCTTCAACGACGGGCGCTCACGAAGTACCTGGCAGGGGTTCTCGACCCAGTGGTACTGCTGCACGGACGCGTCGGTGTTCGAGGACCCGAGTCTCCTGCTCTCGCTCAAGAACAGCCTCATCCTCGCAGTTGCGACGGTTGTCGTAGCGACGCCTCTCGGTGTCATGTTGGCGATGGGCCTCACCCGGTGGCGTTCGAGGACCAGCCAGGTGGCGAACACGATCTCGCTGATACCGCTGGCCACACCCGAGATCGTAGTCGGGTCGGCCCTGTACCTCGTGATGATCAACCTGTACTCGTTCATCCCGCTCGGCCGGCCGGCGATGCTGCTCGGTCACGTCACGTTCTCGATCTCGTACGTCGTCGTGATCGTCCGCTCGAGACTTCTGAGCATCGGCAACGAGTACGAGGTGGCCGCCAGGGACCTGGGGGCCACCTCGGTCCAAGCCATCCGCACAGTGCTGATCCCGCTGTTGATGCCGGCTGTCTTCGCGTCGGCCATGATCGTGTTCGCGACGTCGCTCGACGACTTCGTCGTCAGCCAGTTCCTTTTCGGTGACGCGTCCAACATCACCGTGCCCATCAAGCTGTACAACGCGGTGCGGGCCGCGCCGACACCGGCGCTCAACGCGCTGGCGACTCTGCTTCTGGTGGGTTCCCTGCTCGCCCTGGTGCTTGCGTACCTACTCCTTCGCGCGCGCAAACGTGGGCCGGACTCGGCGCTGGAAGAGCTGACCACCTTCGAGGGCGCTTGACCAGGCGAGGCGCGTCGAAGAGGTGTCGCGATCCGGGAGAGGACGCGTCAGATGGTCCGCAGGATCGTCCCGCCCCGCATGACGAAGCGGACCTCCTCGAGGGTGCGGACGTCGTCGAGCGGGTCGCCGTCGACAGCGACCAGATCGGCAAGATAGCCCGCCTCGACCCGACCGATGCGGTTCTCCCACCGGATCAGCTCAGCAGCGTGCAGCGTCGCGGACCGGATGGCCTCGAGTGGTGTCTGGCCCCAGCGCACCTGGTAGGCGAACTGACGGGCGTTGAGACCGTGGGGGTAGATGCCGCTGTCGGTCCCGAATGCGATGCGCACGCCCGCCTTGACGCACTTGGCGAACCCCTCTCGCTGGGCGAGGGTGGTCTCGTCGTTCTTGCGCATCACGTCTGCTCCCCAGCCCTGCGCGCTACCCACCTGTGCGATGTAGTCACCGCAGTAGACGTCCGCGACGAGGAATGTGCCTTCCTCGGCCATCAAGTCGATCGCCTCGTCGTCCATGAGCGAGCCGTGCTCGACGGACCGGACACCGCCGCGCACGGCGCGCTTGATGCCTTCGGCACCGTGGGCGTGAGCAGCGACGTCTGCACCGTAGAGCGACGCCTCCTCGACGGCGGCACGGATCTGCGCCTCGGAGAGCTCGGGGGCTCCCGGCACTCCACCAGCGGTCATCACCGCTCCGGTGGCTATCAGCTTGACCAGGTCGGCGCCACCGTGCAGCACACGTCGTACCGCGCGTCGCACTTCGTCGACAGAGTCGACCACTCCCACCCGCAGGTCATAGGGCACCACGGCATCGACGTCGGGGGCTAGGCCGGTGACGTCACCTCCACCACCCGAGCAGGTGACGTACGCGCCTGCTACGCGCATACGCGGACCGACGACCCAGCCGGCCGCGATCGCGTCCCGTAGCGCGACGTCGACGAAGGCTCGGAAGGTGCCCACATCACGGACCGTGGTGAACCCGGCCATCACGGTGTCACGGGCGTTGCGCACTCCGGACAGCGCCTCCTGAGCACCGGTTCGCGTAAGCAGCTCGGAGTAACCATGGCCGCTGTCCGGCTCGCCGACCAGATGCGCATGGCAGTCGACCAGGCCGGGAAGCAACGTGTGGCCCGGGAGGTCCACGACGAGAGCGCCGTTTCGCGGGACGTCGGCCGCCGCGACCACATCGACGATGCGTTCGCCCTCCACAACCACTCCGCGGTCCGGAAGAAGCTCGCCGGAGAGGACGTCCAGCAGTAGCCAGGGTCGGATGATGACACGCGGGAGGCTGGACACGACTAGGCGCTGTCGGCGAGAGCTGCCTCTGGCGCACCATTGGATGCGGCGAGCACCCGAAGGGACTGCGGTGGCAGACATACGGTCACCGGCTGACCCGACGTGAAACGGTCCTCGCTCGACGCGTTGGTGAGCAGCGACTGGACGACCGAACCCTGCGGAAGGCGGACCATCACCTGTGTGGTTGAGCCAAGGAACACAGTGCGGTCGATCATCCCCGGCAGTCGGTTGACCCCGGTGAGCCCTGGCTCATGGAGCTCTACGCACTCGGGTCGGATGACAGCGCGGCCGGGTCCCGCCGCATTGCCGGGAAGCGTCTGCGCTTCAAGAGTGAAGGCCCCGAGGCGAACGGGACGCATGACCCCACTCGATGACAGGCACTCGACGTCCAGGAGGTTGGCGACGCCGAGGAAGTCTGCGACGAACTCGGTCAATGGCTCCTGGTAGATCTCCTGCGGTGTCCCCTGCTGCATGACCCGCCCCCCGTCCATGACGACGAGCCGGTCGGACATCTCCAGAGCCTCCTCCTGGTCATGGGTCACGAAGACGAACGTGATGCCTACCTCGCGCTGTAGTGCTGTGAGCTCGCCTCGAAGCGAGTGGCGAAGCTTGGCATCGAGCGCTCCCAGCGGCTCGTCGAGCAGCAGCACCGATGGCTCCAGGACGAGGGCCCGGGCAAGGGCGACGCGCTGTTGCTGGCCACCTGACATCTGATGGGGACGACGCTTGGCAAGCTCGCTGAGCTGCACCAGCTCGAGCGCCTTCGCTACCCTCGCTGCACGGTCCTGCTTGTCGATGTCCTTGCGCCAGCGCAGTCCGTACTCGACGTTCTTCTCCACGTCCAGGTGCGGAAAGAGCGCATAGCTCTGGAACACAGTGTTGACCGGGCGCTTGTGCGCAGGCGTCTGCGACACGTCGACGCTGTCGATGAGGATCTGACCGTCCGTCGGTTGTTCGAAGCCGGCCAACATGCGCAACGTCGTGGTCTTGCCACACCCGGACGGACCGAGCAGCGAGAAGAACTCGCCAGGCTGGATGTCGATGTCGATACCGTCAACCGCCGCGACTCCGTCGAAGTCCTTACGGAGTCCGATCATCGAGATCGACCCACCGGCGCGTGATGTCTGAGGTTCGGCTTCGACCATGCGCAGGAGTGTAGGCAGTGGGGCCGTGGTTAGGAAGGGACTGACTGAATACTCAGTGAGCATGATCCGCCACGTGGCACGACGAAGTGACCGGCGAGGCCGGCCGAAATGGAGTTCAGCGCGCCCCCGAGCTGGTCGACCTGCCCGAACGGCGCGGTTTCCATGCGAACCCCAGCTCGCGTGAGGCAAATCGCATTGCGATCGTGAAGGCCCTCGCGGGGTCGACGACCGGGTCTTTCAAAGCGACCTGGATCGACAGCCCGTCCAACAGACACGAGAACGTGATGGCGAACTCTTCGGCGTTCACCTTGGCGATCTCCTGTGCCTGCACGGCGTCCTTGACGACCCGTTCGATCATCGTGCGCCAGCGCTGGTCGAACTCGACCCTGTCCAGCCCGACCTGCTGACTGTGGAACGCCTGCGCCCAGAGGTCGAACCAGAGGCCCCAGGACCCCTGCACGTCGTCGGTTCCCTGCGGGACGCAGGTGAGATCGACCAGGGTCTCGAGCCGGCGCCGAAGGGACGTCGTGCCCGCCAGCATGTCCTCCGCAGTGGCGTAGAACGTGTTCTCCGACGATCGCAACGCTTCGCTGAGCAGGCGGTCCTTGGTGCCGAAATAGTAGATGACGAGGGCCGGGCTCGCACCCACCCGCGCGGCCACGTCGGCGATGCGCGTCTCGGAGAAGCCACGTTCTGCGATGAGAACCGCCGCCGCGGTCAGCATCTGGTCCCGGCGCTGATCCGACGTGGAGTCGACAGCCGATCTGAGCGTCATGGTCCGTCCCGACTTGGGCTCGAGCTCTTGTGGGCAGGCTAACACCTCCTTAGACTGAACGGTCAGTCAGGACGCCTCCCTGGATGACAGGACTTCGATGACCTTCCGGTACTTCGCCGCCGTGGGTGGCGACACCAGCCGCCCAACGTTCCCATCGTGGCCGGCCAAGCGACGCCGGTGACCGCTGAAGCCAACCGTCGGGCCATGCTCGGCGCTCGCTCGATCGCCGTCGTCGGAGCAAGCGACAGGGCGGGGTCGTTCGGTCGGAGGTTGGCCACCGAGGCACTGCGGAGCCCTTCATCACCGAAGGTCCATCTTGTGCACCCGCGCCGCCCGGAGGTGCTCGGCCACAAGTGCGTGCCTTCTCTGACAGACATACCGGCGCCCGTCGACCTGGTGCTTCTCGGAGTCCCGGAGAGGGCGTTGGTCGAACAGCTGGCGCTGGCTTCCTCTCGTGGCGACGCCGGGGCGGTGATCTTCGGCAGCGCGCACGGGCTGAGCGAGAAGCTCAGAAGCGCAGCCGGTGACACGAGCGTGTGCGGCGCCGGGTGCATGGGGTTCGTCAACGTCGTCGAGGGAGTTCGAGCCATCGGCTACCTCGAGCGGAGTCCTATGACAGCCGGGTCCATCGCGGTGGTGACGCATTCGGGCTCCGCATTCGCCGCCCTTCTACGAACCCACCGCCGACTCGAGTTCTCACTTGTGGTCTCGTCCGGACAGGAGCTGGTGACGACGACCGCGGACTACCTGGAGTATGCCCTCGAGCTGCCGCAGACGGCCGTTGTCGGCCTCCTGCTCGAGACGCTTCGCGACGTCCCCAAACTGCGTACGGGACTTCGTCGGGCGGCTGAGAGGGATATCCCGGTCGTCGCTCTCACAGTCGGCGGCTCCCCCACCGGTCGGGCCATGGTGAATGCCCACTCGGGAGCCTTGGCAGGTGACGACGGTGCGTGGGAGGCACTCTTCGCCGCCCACGGGGTGCACCGAGCGGCAGATCTCGACGAGCTCGCGGACACCTTGGAGATGTTCGCGATCGGGCGCCGAGTCAAGCACAGCACCGTCCCTCTGGGGATAGCGACGGTTCACGACTCGGGTGCCGAACGCGCTCTGGTGGCCGACGTCTCCCACGACGTCGGGGTACCGTTCGCTGCCATCTCCACGGTGACCCGGGACCGGCTCACCGGCCTGCTCGAAGAGGGTCTCGAAGGCGACAACCCACTCGACGTGTGGGGCACCGGCTCCGACACAGAGCGACTGTTCACCGACTGCATGTCGACACTGGCCGACGACGACTCGGTCGGTGTCGTCGCGCTCGCCGTTGATCTCGTCGAAGAGTACGACGGCGATGCGTCGTACCCGTTGGCAGCTCAGGCGACCCTCGGACGCACTACCAAGCCATTGGTCGTACTCAGCAACAGCGCGGCAGCGGTCGACCAGCAGCAGGCGGGCCCGCTGAGGGACCTCGGCGTACCAGTACTCGAGGGAACGCGCAGCGGACTGCGAGCACTAGGACACCTCCTTGCCCAGAGGCAACGACCACCCGCAGTGGAGGTGACCATCGACGGCCCTCGGCAAGCACGCTGGCGGTCACGGCTCACGGCATCCTCGCTCGACGCGCTGACATCCTTCGAGCTGCTCGAGAGCTACGGGGTGCCCACCGCCACGCCACGTCTTGCCTCGTCCCTCGGCCAAGCCGTCGAGATTGCCGAGTCGCTGCGCTACCCGGTCGTAGTCAAGACCGGTGAACCGGAGATCGCCCACAAGACCGACGTCGGTGGGGTGTTCCTGGGCCTGGAGACGTCAGACGACGTCTCGAGGGCGTTCATCGACCTCTCCCAGCGACTGGGACCACGTGTTCTCGTGCAACCGCAGGTCTCGTCGGGAGTGGAACTCGCGCTCGGTATAGTCCGCGACCCCCTCCTCGGCCCGCTCGTGCTGGTCGCCGCTGGTGGAACGCTTGTCGAGCTGCTGTCGCGGCGCTGCGTTGCCCTGCCACCGCTGAACCAGGAGACGGCAAGTACGCTCCTGGACACCCTCGACGCATCGTCGCTACTGAGCGGTGTCCGTGGTCGAGTGCCCGCAGACCGTCAGTCCGTCATCGACGCCGTCGTCGCCGTCTCGCAGCTTGCGGTCGAGCTGGGCGACGTCATCGACGCACTTGACGTCAACCCGCTTATCGTCACCCCCTTGGGGGCACTCGCCGTCGACTCGGTCGTGGTCTCACGCAGACCGTGACGCTCAGGCGCTCTCGGGGAACGGTAGGGCGATCGGGTCTGCCGGGAGTCGGCTGCGTCCCTGCTCGTCGAACCTGTCGAGGCCGAGGTCAGAGATGTCGACGAGGTCGCTCGCGCCATCCAGAACCAAGTCGGCGGCGACCCGCGAGACGCCCGGGCCCCACATCATCCCGTGGCCGCCAGCCGCGGCGACGACCGTCCCGCCGACCGGCCCTTCGGGTCCGAGCACGGGCCCCAGAATGGGCAGATGGTCGGTCGTGTAGTCGATCGTCGCGGCCCAGATCTTCCGGACGCCGAGCTTCGCCGTGACGGGCAGCAGCTCGGCAATCCGGTTACGCATCGCCCCGTAGTAGGCCCAGTCGAACTCGACGGCTTCGCCCGGATTCTCGTCGGGGTTGCTCATCCCCCACAGAACGCCGCCCTCCTCGGGTCTCCAATAGATACCCGATGCCAGATCGAAGACCATGGGCAGTCGCCTCGCATCCAGGTCGGGATGCGGCTGGGTCACCACGACCTGGTGCCGGGCGCCGCCCGAGGCGACCCGAGTGCCGGCCGCCTTCCCTACAGCCGCCAGGCTCGGCCCGCCGGTGAGGACCACCTTCTTGGTGGCGATGTCACCGGCGCTCGTCCGCACCCCTACCACGTGACCCGACCGCTGTACGAGCCCCGTGAAAGTCGTCCTCTCACGTACCTCGACGCCGGCGGTGAACAGCGCAGCCGTGTAGGCGAGGACGTTGCGTGGCGGATCGATGTACCCGTCCGCCGGTGCGAACGAGGCGCCGAGAGTACGCGCCGGTGCCATGGCCGGGTTTAGCCGGTCCATCTCGTCGGACTCGACCCAGCGGACATCCAGACCGAGATCTTGCTGCATGGCGATGCGTGCATGGGCCTGGTCGACCTCGTGCGTGGTGAAGCACGGCATGAAGTAGCCCTGCTCGACGAAACCTGAGTCGATGCCGAGCAGGTTGCCCTGTTTGGCATAGAAGTCTCGACTGTAGAGTCCGAGCCGCACGGCGACCTCGGTTCCGCCTTGCGCCCGAACCATGCCGGCGGCACGTGAGCTGGCTCCCTTCCCGAGAGTTCCGGACTCAACGAGGACGACCTTCGCGAGTCCGGACTGCTTGAGGAACCAGGCGCACCAGGCCCCGACCGTCCCGCCTCCTACCACCACCGCGTCGGCAGCCGTCGAGCCCCTCACGACACTGGTCACGCACCCGACGCTGGCATAGACTGAACAGTCAGTCAATACTTTCGGTTCGGCTACGGCGACTCCCCCGGGCAGGTGAAAGTGTCATGTACGGCCTCTCAGACAGCGACTTGGACCTGCAGGCCCGCGCGCGAGCCTTCGCTGACGAGCTGATCCCGTACGAGATACACGCCGAGCTGCACGAGGGGAAGCTCCCCGAAGGTGTCAGCAAGGAGCATCACGATCGCGCGATCGCGCTCGGCCTCTACGCCACCAACCTCCCGACCGACCTGGGCGGTCAGGGCTGTTCAGTGCTGCAGCAGGTTCTGGTACAGGAACAAGCAGGACGGGTCACCAACGCCCTCGGCTGGTGCATGCACACACCGCCCGGCTGGTGGCCCGAGGTCGCCAACGCGTACCAACGCGACAGATGGTTGCTCCCATCGGTGCGAGGCGAGAAGAAGGAGTGCTACGCGATCACCGAGGAGCTGGCCGGCTCAGACGTCGCAGCGCTCGCCACCACGGCTCGCCGCGACGGGGACGACTACGTGATCGACGGGGAGAAGTGGCACGTCACGTCGTACAACGACGCCTCCTACGCGCTGGTCCAGGCTGTGCTGACCGACGGGCCTCACGCAGGAGCCCAGGCGTTGTTCGTCGTCGACCTTCCCACTGCGGGCGTCCGGGTAGTGCGAACTCCCGCCTACACGCACACCATTGACCACCACCACCCGATCGTCGCCTTCGAGGGGGTGCGAGTACCGGCCACCCACCTCGTCGGCGACGAGGCTGCCGGAATGACGTTCGCCTATGAATGGTTCCGTTTCGAGCGGCTCATGGTCGCGGCACGATGCCTCGGCGCCGCCGACCGCCTGATCGGCGAGGCCACGGCGTTCGCACGTGATCGCGTCGTAGGAGGCTCGGCACTGCTCGACCGCCAACTCGTCCAGGCGATGCTCGCCGACAGCGTCACGGATCTGTTCGCGGCCCGGGCTTTGGTGTATGAGACCGCACGTTCGATCGACGAGGCGGCCGACCGAAAGGTTCTGCACGCCCGCTGCTCGATGGCGAAGCTGTTCGCCTCCGAGATGGCCAACCGGGTGGCCGACCGCGCGGTGCAGGTCTTCGGCGGCCGAGGCTACATGCGGGAGAACGTGGCGGAACGGTTCTTCCGCGAGCTCCGAGTCGAGCGGATCTGGGAGGGAGCCAGCGAGGTACAACGCGTCATCATCGCTCAGCAGCTCGCCCGACGCGGACTCGCTGCCCTCGTATGACCTGCCAGTAAGCAGCGGGCTCCAACCTAACCCCCTCGGCTGCGGCCAGCTGCGGGGCGATCGTCTACGCCTGCGCTGGAGCAACCGGCCAATTGAGCCTACGTTTTGAAGTCAATCAGTTACCTATAGTAACTATCGGGTCTATCCTCGTCATACAACCGAAAAACACACCCAACCCGGCAATCTTTGAACTCCCACTACCCGTGAGACGGGGCCCTGTTCAGCAATGAACCTCAGGATCGCGCCCGCTGAGGGCAAGGTGGGCCTCGGCGTGCCCGGGTGGGTCCGCTTCCTCGTCTGGGGAACCGGTGTGCTCACGGTTGTCTACGGCGTATCGGTACTTCCGGGGTTGCGCAATGGCCCGTCTCCATTCTGGGAGGTCTGGGTCACCAGCGCCGTCTACGTCGGCGCATCTGCGGTCTGCGTGAGCCGGGCTGTCCTCGTGAGACAAGATCGCCTCGCTTGGACGGCGATGGCCGGGGCCCTGGCCCTCTCCAGCGCATCCTCGATCGGCTACGCGTTCGCCTTTCCGGGGCCGTACTACCCCTGGATCTCCTTCGCGGACGTCGGGTGGCTGGCCTCCTATCCGCTGACCTACGTCGCGATCATCCTGCTCGTGCGGGCACGGTGGCACGGTTTCGAGTCAGCACCCTGCTCGACGGGCTGATAGCCGGGCTCGCCGCCGCGGCGGTCGTGGCCACCATCGTGTTCGGCGGCATCGCCGCCGTCAGTCGGCAGAGCACGCTCGTGCTGGTGGTCACCATCGCCTACCCTGTGGCCGACCTGCTCCTGGTGATGTTGGTGGTCGGGTTCTTCGCTGTGTCCGGCTGGCGACCTGGCCGCGCCTGGCTCACGCTCGGCGCAGGAATGCTGATCCAGGGTTTCGCCGACGCCGTCTACCTTCTCCAGGCCGCTGCAGGGACATACGTCGAGGCAACCTGGCTGGACTGGCTGTGGCTGGTGTCCTTCGCCTTGAACGCGGCAGCGGCGTGGCAGATCTCGCGGGAGCCGAAGGCTCCAACGGAGGACTGGCGCGCACTTGCCACTCCCGCAACGGCAACCCTGCTGGCTGCGGGAGTGCTGGGGTCGCAGTCACTGAGCGGCGAACACCGCGTCGCGGTCGTGCTCGCACTCGCGGCCATCGGACTCGCCACACTTCGTACCTCCCTCACGTTCCGCGAGGTCAGGGGTCTCGCCGAGGTACGCCGTCAGGCCCTGACCGACGATCTCACCGGACTTCCGAACCGGAGGTCGCTCAACCGGGCCATAGACGAACGAATGGCCGAGGGGGTCCCGTTTGCGCTGATGCTGATCGACCTGGATGGGTTCAAGGAGATCAACGACACTCTCGGCCACAGCGTCGGGGACACCCTGCTCGCCCTGGTCGGCCGGCGCTTCGGTGACGCCCGACGCGCCTCCGACCACCTCGCTCGCCTGGGTGGAGACGAGTTCGCCCTGCTTGCGGGAGGACCTCTCGACAAGGAGGGTGCCATGACGGCGGCCAGAAACATCCTGGACAGCCTGACAGCGCCCTTTCCCCTCGACCCGGTGCTGGTCACCATGGAGGCGAGCGTGGGTATCGCCATGTTCCCCGCTCACGGCACGTCTGCGTCGCAGCTGTTGGCCTATGCGGACGTCGCTATGTACAACGCCAAACGAGGTCACGTGGAGTGCGTGCTCTACGATCCACGGTTCAATGCCCACAGCGTGGACAAGCTCACGGCCGTCGGTGAGCTGCGGAGAGGACTGGCACGCGGCGAGCTGGTCGTGTACTACCAGCCCCAGGTCGACCTGCTGACGGGCGAGCTCGTCGGCCTGGAGGCTCTCGCTCGTTGGGCGCACCCGGAGCGTGGCCTGTTGGCTCCAGCTGAGTTCCTCCACCTCGTCGAGCACACCAATGCGATGCGTCCCTTCACAGACCAGCTCCTGTCACAGGTGCTGAGCCAGCTGCAGCAATGGAGTGGCGGCGCCCTGTCGGTCCCGATCTCTGTCAACATCGCCGCACCAAGCCTCGTCGACGTCGGCTTCCCGAGCACGGTGAGCACTCTGCTTCGCGAGCACGAGGTGTCTGCGCGGCTGCTCGTCATCGAGGTGACCGAGAATGCCGTCATGGCCGATGCCGACCGCGCGGTGCACATCCTCGAGCGACTACGTGACATCGGTGTCCTGGTGAGCATCGACGACTTCGGCACCGGGATGTCCTCCTTGCAGCGGTTGCGCTCTATGCCCGTCGACGAGCTGAAGATAGATCGCTCGTTCGTCACCAACATGGTCGACGACGACCGTGACGCCGCGAGCGTGGAAGCCGCCGTGACGCTCGGCAGACGACTACGTCTCCGCGTGGTGGCTGAAGGGGTCGAGAGCGTGGCCGTTCGTGCCGAGCTGATCGCCTTAGGGTGCGTCCGTGCGCAGGGCTACCTCTACAGCGCCCCGCTGCCGGCCGCTGCTCTCGAACAGTGGGCTGGGCGTCGTGACACAAGTCCAGGCAGGCACCCAGACGCCGCCTCACAGCTCCCGAATGTGTCCGCCTGACAGACCATGTCAAGAGTCTGCAGACATCGGGTTCCGGCATCGCGCCGTGCGTGTCGTCGAAGCGGGGCCGCGCGACCAGGACGTGCGAGAGAGATCGCGGCGGGCGAATTTGCCTAGCGTGGCGACGCACCGAAATTACTTTGCCAGCGGCTCTCAACAGGGTGGTCAGCGTCACTGGAGGGAACCCCCGCGAATAGCCTCAAACCGGAGTCCAACGTATACGCTTAGTGATATTCTAAATACTTAGAGTGACTAACTGGCACCACCACATCACACGATAGAACCAATTGACACTCGCGCCAGACGTTTTCAGCCTCGCCTCACCCAGCCCGTTCTGCCACCGTGGCAGAGTCCGTCCTACACATCACGAGCAAGGAACCCTCATGACTTCTCACGTTCTCCGCCGCGTCTCCACCTCGGCCCTCGTGCTCGTCGCAACCGCAGCCATAAGTCTGGGCGGATCCAGCGACGCCTTCGCGAAGACCTCCACCTGGGAGAAGCCCACCCCCACCGGGCACACCACCCGCACCTCCACCTGGGAGAAGCCCACCCCCACCGGGCACACCACCCGCACCTCCACCTGGGAGAAGCCCCAGCCCGTTACGGCGTTCTAACGAACGTGACCCACGAGCGTCCTGATCCCGGTACGGTACGCATGTGACGCGCACGCGCCCGGGGGCAAGCACGCTCGGACTCCGTCTGGCCAGCCTGGGCACTCTCGTGCTCGGGCTGGCTGCGGCTGCGCTGGTCATCGATCTCGTTCCCACCCCGCAGCACCGCAGCAGTACTCTCGCTTTCCTCGCCCTCGGAGCGGTCCTCGTCGTCTTGCAGACCCGCCCTCGCCGGGTCACCACGAGCGGGAGTGTCGAAGGCATTCCGCTTGACGAGGTGCCGTTCGTTCCGATCCTCGTCATGCTGCTCCCCTGGCAGTGCCTCGTCGTGATCATGGTTGCCTCACTGGCCAGCAGTCTCGTTCGCCGCCGGCACTGGCTCAAGACTGCCTTCAACCTCGGTCAGCTGCTGTTTGCCGGTTCGCTGGCCATCGCCGTGGTCTCACTTCTCACCACCGGGCCCCGAGTGAGGCCGCACGAATATCTCGTCGGTGTCGGGATGTTCGCCGCCCTCGTATTGACCGCCACGTCTGCGCTGGCCGTGCGTGGCATCGCCGCGTTTGCCTCGGGCTCGCCCTACCCCCCGATGGTGAGAGAGCTCACTGGGCGGTTCGTACCCTGGGTCGGAGCCATCACCCTCGGCGGAGTCGCGGCCTTGTGTGTCGGTGTGTACCCCGTCTCGGCAATACTCCTCATCGGAGTCGTGCTCTTCTTCTCCCGCGCGTATGCGGCGTCGGTGAGCGAGCAGAACGGCCGGCTCAGGGCTGAGCGCCTGCAAGAGGCCATCATCTCGCTGCGAAGCCATACCGACTCGTCTGAGGTACAAGGCGACCTGCTGGCGGCGGCGAGGGACCTGCTGGGGGCGGAGGTCGCCGACATCGTCTCGGCTGATGAGCCGGACTCGGTGCGGTCGACGAGCGTTCCGCTCATCGACGACGAGCGGTTGCGCGTCGACAAGCGGATCGGGGGCGAACAATGGGACACCGACGACCGCGACACGCTGCTCACGCTTGCGGGGGTCGCAGGAGACGTCATGCGGTCGGCAGACCTGATCGCGCGTCTGCGCACGATCACGAACTCGCAGACCGAGGGTGTCATCGCGCTGGACATGAGGACCCGCATCACGTTCGCGAACCCTGCTGCTGTGCGCATGCTCGGGTGTTCGGACGACGATCAGCTGCTCGGTCGTCCTCTGCGCGACACGCTCACGCTGCGGACGCGACGCATCCCCGTTGACTTTGCCAGCATGGTCGCGGGCCAGCTCGTCGCCCACGACGCCGACGCGACCCTCGGACCGCCGGACGGTGAGACCCTCGACATCGCCTACAGCATCACGCCGCTGCGATCCGAGGGTGCCCACGTCGGTGCCGTCCTGGTACTCAGAGACGTCACCGAGCGACGAGCCTTCCAGGACGAGCTCACCCGTAGAGCCCTTCACGACGAGCTGACCGGGTTGCCGAACAGACGCCTGCTCCTCGAGCGCCTCGACCATGCCACCGCCCGTAGCGGCAGGACCGGGCTCCACCACGGACTTCTGTTCCTCGATCTCGACCGGTTCAAGCTTGTCAACGACTCTTATGGCCACATCATTGGCGACAAGCTGCTCATGCTCGTCGCTGCCCGGCTGAAGGAAGGTCTCTCGCCATCGGACTCCCTGGCCCGGATGTCGGGAGACGAGTTCATCGTCCTGGTGGAGGACGCCGCCGACATGGAAGCCGTCACCTCAGTGGCCGAGAAGTTGCTGCAGGTGCTGCAGAAGCCCTTCACCGTCGACGGGCACAGCATCTTCATGTCCGCGTCCATAGGAGTCGGGCTCACCCAGGAAGACCAGGCTCGAGACGTCACCCTTGCCACCATCGACGCGGCCGCGAACGCCGCCAAAGCGTCCGGTCGCAACTGCTACTGCGTCTCGACCGATCCATCGGTCGACGAGACGCGCTCTCGGCTGGACCTCGAGATGGGGTTGCGCCAGGGGCTCGAGGAGGATGAGCTCGAGCTGCACTACCAGCCCATCGTCACCGCGGACACGGGCTTCGTCACTGGAGTCGAGGCGCTTGTGCGTTGGCGGTCCCCGCAACGCGGCATGCTCTGGCCTCAGCAGTTCGTGCCCGTCGCCGAGGAGACCGGGCTCATCGTGCCGATGGGCAAGTGGGTCCTGGAGGACGCCTGCCGGACCCTGCGGGAGTGGACTCTCGACCATCCGGACCGGGCACCGCTCCGGGTGGCGGTCAACCTCTCCGCCCTGCAGTTCGCACAGCACCGTCTCGCGGACGATGTGGCAGAGACTCTGGCGTCCACAGGGCTCCCGGCGCGGCAGCTCTGCCTGGAGATCACCGAGACGGTCCTGATGAGCGACACCGTCGGCACGCTGTCGACGCTCGATGCGCTGCACGAGCTCGGGGTCGCCGTCGCGATCGACGACTTCGGGACCGGGTACTCGTCGCTGTCTTACCTGAAGCGGTTCGCGATCGACGTGGTGAAGCTCGACCGCACATTCATCGAAGGGCTCGTGACCGATGCCGTCGACGTGGAGATCGCGAGTGCCGTCATCCGGCTGGCGGACGCGCTCCATATGAGCACCGTCGCCGAGGGCGTGGAGACCGAGAGCCAGCGCCAGATGTTGGTGCAGCTCGGCTGTCCGCTGATCCAGGGGTACCTCACATCGAGGCCCCTCCCCGCCGCAGACTTCCTCAAGTTCTGGGCGGGTACCTATCCCGAAGCGGACGTCGACCCTGAGCTCAGCCCGGTCGAGCCGGCAGGTCTCTGACGCATCGCCCACCTCCCGGCTGGGTGTCGGTCTCGACCTCAGTGGGTACTTCGGGTGGCCAGACGTGCCTTCAGCCGGTCCCGCTTGTCCTCGAAACGAGACGCCTGGTCGTCAAGTCCCTCGAGGAAGTCCGTCAGCTCCATCCGCGCCTGCTCACCGTCTCCCGACAGGCCTTCGAGCTCGAACACCTTCCAGAAGCGCAGTACCGGCATCACGACGTCGTCGCGGTGCTGTCTCAGGTCGTAGATCCCGTCGATCGCCATCTCGACGGCCTTGCGCTGGAACCCGGGGATGTCCGCTCCGGGCATCTCGAACGTCTTCACCACCTCGGTGATGGCACGCATGGTCTGGTTCGGATCGAGCTCCAGGGCTGCGTTCAGCAGGTTCCGGTAGAAGATCATGTGAAGGTTCTCGTCCGCCGCGATCCGCGCCAGGAGCTGGTCGGCCACCGGTTCCCCGGTGGCTCTCCCGGTGTTGCGGTGGGACACACGGGTCGCAAGCTCCTGGAAGGAGACATACGCCAACGACCTGAGCACGCTCTGGTCGTTTGCTGATCGGTAGCCCTTCGCCATGTGCGCCATCCGAAGCCGCTCGAGCTCTACGGGGTCCACCGCTCGGGTGACGCTCAGGTAGTCCCGCAGCGCTAGACCGTGTCTGCCCTCTTCGGCGGTCCAGCGATGCACCCAGTCACCCCAAGCCTCGTCGCGCCCGAACAGAACAGCGATCTCGTGGTGGTAGCTCGGGAGATTGTCCTCGGTCAGCAGATTGACGATGAGCGCCGAACGGGCTACATCCGACAGCTTGCTGTCCGCTTCCGTCCACGGCTCACCCCCGAGGACTCCGTCGTACGTGCGTCCGTCGCTCCACGGTATGTACTCGTGGGGGAACCACTCCTTCGCTACCGGTATGTGCCTGTTGAGCTCGCGCTCGACGACCGGGTTCAGCTCGAGGAGAAGCTCTGTCGAGGTGAGACTGCGTGAGGCTGCGATGGTCATGGGCGTCGATTCTGCGAGGTGGACCCTACGATGGCGTAACCTACGCTACCGTAACCGATCGTTCGATGACACCTGCCGGCTCATTCGCGGCGGGCTCAATGGAAGGACAGCACCCTCGCGCTCGCCCACAGACCAACGGTCGCGAGAGCCACAGCAGCGGGCACCGTGACTATGCCGAGCCAGGTGAACCTGACCAGTGACGGCGACAGGTCGTCTTCGGCGAGGACGCGCCGCCAGAGCAGCGTCGCGAGAGAACCGGTGAAGGTGAGGTTCGGTCCGACGTTCACTCCTATCAGGACCGCCAGAACAGCAAGCGGCCCGACGGCGGACGCCGGAGCCAGCAGGATCAACAGGGCGGGCAAGTTGTTCACGAGATTGGCGAGCAGGACGCCGATCAGCGCGAACGTCAGCAAGGCCACGAGCCCTTGCGACGTTGGCACGCGCCCTGCGATCCCAGCGGCCCAGCCCGTTGTCGACGACGCCGCGCACGACGACGGCCAGGCAGCAGACGAACAGAAGGAACGGCAGGTCGACAGCCTTCGCAACAGCCACCGGTCTTGTGTAGCCGCGTCCCAGGGCGTGAGCGCCCAGTACCACGGCTCCCCCGATGGCCAACCAGTAAGGCTCGAGCTGGGTGAAGGACGTCGCGACAAAGCCGGCGAGCGTTGCGGCGAGCACAGCCAGGGCGGCCTTGGGCACATGTATCGACTCACACTTCTCGCGGGTCACCTGTTCGTCGAGCTCCCGGTGGAACACCACCCGGAACACGACGTACTCCGTGACGAGGACGGCCACGAAGGGAAGTGCCATGAGACGGGCGAAGCCCACCAATGTGAGACCGCTCGCGGCAATGGCGAGCAGGTTCGTGAGGTTTCCCATCGGCAGCAGTAGCGAGGCCGAGTTCGCCAGATGCCCGGCGGCATAGACGTGCGGTCGTGGAGAGACTCCCATCCGCTTGACGGTCGTCAGGACGACCGGGGTCAGCAGTACGACGGTGGCATCCAGGCTCAACACCGAAGTGACCACCGCCGAGAGCACGAAGACGTTCAACAGCAACCGCGCCGCGCCGCCATCGCTGGTCCGGGACAACCATTGTCCGGCCGCGTCGAACAGCCCCTCCGACGCGCTGGCGTGCGCGAGCACGAGGACTCCAGCCAGGAAGAGCAGGACCGGTAGCAGTCGGTCCAGCTCGTCACCGACGTCTCTTACCGACACAGCTCCGACCCCGACCAGTATCGCTGCTGCGGGAAGTGCGGCAACTGCCTCGGGTAACCCGTGCGGTCGCCGCATCGCGGTGAAGAGCACGAGCGAGAGCAGCGCGACGGCCGCGATCTCCCCGGACATGAGGCAGCGAAGGTATCCGACGGCGGCGGGGTTAGGGAGCCGGCGACCTCCGGCTACTGGTCGTCCACGTCGTCGAGACCCTTGATCGCCACCTCGAGGAGCTCCGCCAGGGTCACCCGGTCACGCTTCGCAAGAGGGCTCAGCACGTCGGACTCCAGCATGTTCGACTCCTGAATCGCCGAGCGGAACAACTCCCACCCCTCGTCGGAGAGCTGAACTCTGACCCGGACCCGATTGGCAGGGTCGGTGTCCCGCGTGATCAGCGCTCGCTTCGCCAGCCGGTCGAGGCGATGGGTCATCGAGGAGGGGGCCACGTTGGCTGCGTCGGCTAGCACGCTCGGCGACAAGCCCTCGTCGCCGCCGTCCCGGACCAGCTTGCTCATTACGGCCCAGTCACCAGCGGTGAGGTCGAGGTCGGCGAGCTGCCGGTCGTACCACTGATTCAGCCGGCGCGACAGCCCGTGCACTGCCGTGATGACCCGCTGCACGGACTCGTTAGCTCCGGCAGCGACGTACACCGCAACGTCTCGTCGCAGCCGCTCGGCCTCAGAGGGCGGCCGCCCTGCACTCGGCCCGGTGGTCATGCGCCCCAGTGTGGCACATCACAGTGTTTCATTTCGAAGTCTTCGATCTACCTTGTATGCTTTTCATATCCAAGTGTTTCACTTCGAACTAACACCCCGGAAGGTGGTGGACACCCGTGATGAGCCGCAACCGCCTGATCACCGCTGCCTCGTTCGCTGGCAGCCTCGGCTGGGGGGCGATCCTCCCCTTCCAGTACGCATATGTGGTGGACGCCCGGCACTGGGGTTCCACCATCGGCGTCCTCACCGGAACCGCGTTCTGTGTCGGCGCAGTGATCGCCGCACCGCTTGCCGGCAGGTTGGCTGACCGCTACCCCGCGGGACCACTGGCTGTCGTCTTTACACTCGCCGCCGGGGCGGCGAGCCTCGGGCTCGGCCTGGCGTCGAGCGCTCCGTTGTTCCTGGCCGCGATGGCGCTGTTCGGAGGTGCACTGACTGCGGTGGTACCCGCCACCCAGGTGCTCGTCCTGGAGTGTGTCGAACCAGCGGACCGGCGTTCCGTCTTCGCCTACCAGTTCACTGCGATGGCACTCGGAATGGCTGGCGGAGCCTTTACTGCTGGACTGGTGGTCGACCTCGGCTCCCCGACCGGCATGTGGCCCGCCTTCTTCACCGCCGCTGCCGGGTTCCTCGTCTCCGCTGCCCTTCTCCAGAGGGCGTCGAGCGCCGTGGAAGCACAAAGCTCATCACGGGAGACCCCCGCAGGCGAGTCTCGCGCCAGTGGCTCCAGCAGCCTGGCGACCTACCGCACACTCCTCGGCAACAGGCAGCTGCGTCTGCTCGCTGGAGTTTCCATGGCGCTGGCCGCCGGCTTCTACGCACAGTTCGAGACCGGCCTCCCAGCGTTCGCGCTGCAGTCGCTTTCGGTGGACGCGAGCACGGTCGGGACGGCCGCTGCTGCGAACTGTCTCGTGATCGTCGGACTGCAGTGGCTCGTGGTCAGGCTGACCGGCCGCCACCGCGGTGCTGCGCTTCTCATGGTCGTCGCGGGGATCTGGGTCGCCAGCTGGCTCATGCTGGAGGCGGCCCTGTTCGCCGACCCCTCGACAGCGTCGCTGCTGTTCGTGCTCGCCTTCATGACATTCGCTGTCGGAGAGACGATGTACGCCCCCATCCTCAGTCCACTCGCCGCCTCGGTGGCACCCGAGGGGATGCTCGGCACCACTCTCGGTGCGTTGTCCGCTCTCCGGACCGGAGTGAGCGCGGCAGGACCACTCGTCGCAGGTCTCCTGCTCGCCCTCGACGTACCGCAAGTCTTCGTCCTCGTGCACGTGGTTATCAACGCCCTGGGCGGGTTCTTCGCCTGGCGCTTGCTGCGCTCTCGACCAGCCTCGACGAGCGACGTGGATAATGAGGCTGACACCACGAGGAGTACACATGTCTGATCGTTTCGAGCCGGCCACCTATCCGGTGCCGGCCAGTGATGCCCTGGTCTCGTTCATGCGGACCGGATGGGACGACGAGGAGGACCGGGTCGAAAGACTCCCGGTGGCCGACCGGGCCGACGTGAGGCGCGCAAAGCTCGCTTCACGTTTCGCGGGGGAACGGCTCGTCATCCCGGCCGGGGCGCTCAAGCCCCGCGCGAACGACACCGACTACCGGTTCCGTGCGGACACCGCACACGTGTACTTCTCAGGGAACCAGACGTCGGATGCTGTGCTGGTGCTGGACGACGGTGAGCCGACGCTGTTCTTCCGCCCCCGACATGCCAAGACCGACGACGCCTTCTGGCGCGACGGCCGCTACGGCGAGACGTGGTCGGGACGCCGGCGCTCCCTCCGGGAGGCCCAGGAGCTGTACGGCCTGCCCTGCCGTCATCTCTACGACCTGCCAGAGGCTCTTGCCTCGGGCGGTGCCGCTCGCGTACATCGCGGTGTGGATCCCGACGTCGATGCGCTTCTGAGTGCCCAGGGCGACGCCGACGCCGACGCCGAGCTCGCGGTGTTCATCTCCGAGATGCGCCTGGTGAAGGACTCCTGGGAAGTTGCCCAGCTCGAGGACGCCATCGACTCGACGATCCTCGGCTTCGAGGACTCCGTCCGCGAGTGGGAGCAGGTCCTGAAGCACGGCGAGCGCTGGATCGAGGGCAGCTTTCATCGCCGGGCCAGGGTGGGCGGCAACGACCTCGGCTACGAGTCGATCGTCGCCGGTGGACCACACGCGACGACCCTGCACTGGATCGACAACGACGGGCCTGTCACGCCCGGGCAGCTGCTCCTGCTCGACATGGGCGTGGAGAACCCGTCGCTCTACACGGCCGACGTGACCCGCACTCTGCCGGTCGACGGTACCTTCAGCGACGACCAGCGCCACCTCTACGACCTGGTGCTAGCAGCCCAGGAGGCGGGGCTCGCTGCAGTCAAGCCAGGGGCCGCGTACCGCGACTTCCACGTCGCCGCCATGACCGTGCTGGCCCACGGCCTCGACGACATGGGCATCCTGCCCTGCTCCGCGGACGAGGCGCTGGACAAGGACAGTGGGGTCTATCGGCGCTGGACGCTGCACGGCACGGGCCACATGCTCGGTCTGGACGTGCACGACTGTGCAGCGGCCCGGAACGAGAGCTACCTCGAAGGCAAGCTGGAGCCGGGGATGGTCCTCACTGTCGAGCCCGGTCTGTACTTCCAGTCCAGCGACCTGCTGGTGCCTGAGTCGCTACGCGGCATCGGCATCCGCATCGAGGACGACGTCCTCGTCACCGACGACGGCAGCCGGAACCTGTCCGGGCGGCTGGCTCGGACCGCCGACGACGTGGAAGCCTGGATGGGCGCCCTGTCGGGCTGAGGAGCACTCGACGACGTACGGCGCTACACCATTCGGACTTCTCGGGCTTGGACCGGTGTCACAGATAGAGACCGGTCTGGCCGTCCTCGAGTCGTTCCGAGGCGACGGCATGAAGGTCGCGCTCGCGTAGCAGCACGAACTCCTCGCCCCGCACCTCGATCTCGGCGCGGTCCTCCGGGTCGAAGAGCACCCGGTCACCGACCTCCACCGTGCGGACGTGCGACCCCACACCGGTTACCTTGGCCCATGCCAGCCGGCGTCCCATCTGTGCGGTTGCCGGAATGACGATGCCCGCCGTCGACCGGCGCTCCCCCGCTTCCGAGTCACGGGACACCAGGACGCGGTCGTGCAGCAGCCGGATCGGCAGCTTGTCGTCGATTGCTCTGGACCGAGAAGTCATCACGAGGGCATCAGGACCGGCGTCTCGGACCTCAGCCGACGAGCTGGCGAATCGCGAAGATGACCGCGACGACGCCGACGGCGACCCCCGCTACGACGGCCACCCTGTCCTTCCTCAGCGCGCCCTGCTCGTCGTAGAACGAGGCTTTGGTCTCAGCGAGCTGTCGCTGCACGATGGTCTGCGGTTTGGCGCGGTAGACGAGCTGGTCGATCGTCCCCGCCAGTCTGTTGCGGGTCGTCGCGATCTCCGACGCGATCTGATCAGGCGTGCGGGCTGGCGAGCTCACGTGTCCTCCTGCCTTCGTATGCGGCTGCCAGTGTCGCACGTCCCGTCGTAGCACGCCGACAGGGTTGGGGGGCGCCTGGATACATCGCCGTCTGCCGAGGGTGACCGATCGCCGCCGTGACAGAATCTCCCGCGTCGCGGCACGAATGGCACCGATTCCCGGGGCTGTCACCACGTCGACAGGAGGAGTGCACACGATGAGTCGACTGGAGGCCGGAGACACGGCGCCCGACTTCACGCTGCCCGACGACACCGGAAAGCAGGCCAACCTGTCCGACTTCCGAGGCAAGAAAGTCGTCCTCTACGTGTACCCGGCCGCGCTGACGCCGGGATGCACCACCCAGGCCTGCGACTTTCGCGACTCGTTGGAGCCACTCTCGGCCGCGGGGTATGCCGTGGTCGGCCTGTCGCCCGACGAGCCGGGGAAGCTGGCCGAGTTCCGCGCTCACGACGGCCTCACATTCACGCTGCTCTCGGATCCCGCTACGACGGTGCTCGCGGCATACGGGGCATGGGGTGAGAAGACCCTGTATGGCAAGGCCTCCGTGGGTGTCATCAGGTCCACCTTCGTCATCGATGAAGGGGGTCGGATCGAGCGGGCGATGTACAACGTCAAGGCCACGGGCCATGTGGAGAGGCTGCGCAAGGAGCTCATCCACTGACGTTCCGTTCTGGTGGCGGACACGGCTCGTCTCCTGGAGCCCCGTTTCGTACGCTGAGCGCATGCGGCCGTAGCCCAACGGCAGGAGGCACAGGTCTTAGGAACCTGACAGTGTGAGTTCGACTCTCACCGGCCGCACGACAGGGCTCGTTTCGCCGGGCGTGGGCCGTTCGAGTCACGCGAGGGCCGTGCGAGCGAGACGAGCGCCGTTCCAGTCAGGCGAGGGCGGCCGCGACGACGGGGGCGATCGCCCGAAGTGACTTGCCACGGTGGGACACGGCGTCCTTCTCCTCGGCGCTCAGCTCCGCGCTGGTTCGGGTGTCTCCGGCCGCGACGAAGACGACGTCGTACCCGAACCCCCCGCTGCCGCGCTGCTCCCGGATGATCGCCCCGCGCATGGCTCCAACTGCGAGCTCCTCGCGACCGTCTGGCAGGCAGAGCGCAACCGCGCACCGGAACTCGGCTCCGCGCCGAACGTCCGGTACGTCCGCCAGCTGCTCCAGCAGCAGGGCGTTGTTCGAGGCGTCGTCTTTCGTGATCCCTGCCCAGCGGGCCGACAGAACACCGGGCATCCCGTTCAGTGCGTCGACACACAGCCCGCTGTCGTCCGCCAGCGCCGGCAGGCCGGTCGCAGCCAGGGCGGCTCTGGCCTTGAGCAGCGCATTGCCTTCGAACGTCGGCTCCGTCTCGGGCGGCTCGTCGTACGCCGCGACGTCCGAAAGGCCGAGGACGTCCAGCGAGGGCGCGGCGTGAGCCAGCACGCGGCGAAGCTCTTCGAGCTTCTTCTGGTTGCGAGAGGCGAGCAGCACCGGTGTCACGACGAGAGGGCCCGATGCTGGATGATCGTCAGGTCTGCACAGCCTCCCACCGCGAGGTCGAGCAGGGAGTCGAGAAGGGCTCGGTCGAACGGCGCTCCTTCGGCGGTACCCTGCACCTCGATGAATGCGCCCCTGCCGGTCATCACGACGTTCATGTCGGTCTCCGCCCGGACGTCCTCCTCGTACGGCAGGTCGAGACGGGGTTCACCGTCGATGATGCCGACAGAGACTGCGGCCACCGATCCCGTCAGCGGCTCCCCGGTCAGGGCTCCCCGAGCACGCAGGTGGGTGACGGCATCGGCGAGAGCGATGTAGGCCCCGGTGATCGCTGCGGTTCGCGTGCCCCCGTCAGCCTGCAGGACGTCGCAGTCGAGAACGATCGTGTTCTCACCCAGGGCCTTGTAGTCGATGACGGCACGCAGTGAGCGGCCGACCAGCCGGGAGATCTCGTGCGTTCGTCCGCCGACGCGTCCCTTCACCGACTCGCGGTCCGAGCGGGTATGTGTAGAACTCGGCAGCATTGCGTACTCCGCCGTGACCCAGCCGAGGCCGCTGTCCCGGCGCCAGCGGGGCACCCCGGTGGTCGCGCTCGCCGCGCAGAGCACCCGGGTCCGACCGAACTCGATCAGCGCCGAGCCGGCGGCGTTGTCGAGCCAGTGACGGGTGATCGTGATCGGGCGGAGCTCGTCGGCGTTGCGGCCGTCTTGGCGAGTCATGCTGCGACCTTACCGAGGTTCGGGCTCGCCCCGAGGCAGCGCGGGATCGCGGTTTCCGGCCGACCGGTACCCAGGCCGCCTTGCCGTCAGGAGCTCCTCAGACTACGAAGCTGGCTCCCGCGCAGGCGAGGGTCGTCGTACCGGTGAAGTGCGGCGATGCCTCCGCGAGGACGGCCTCCGGGGAGTGCCACGGAGGGATGTGAGTGAGCACAAGGCGGCCGACGCCCGCGCGTTCCGCGAGTGTCGCGGCCTCCCTGCCGGTCATGTGCAGGTGTTCAGGGTTGTCAGCCGTCTCCACGAACGAGGCCTCCGCCAGCAGGAGGTCGGCTCCGCTCGCGAACTGGTCGATCGAGTCGCACGGAGCGGTATCGCCCGAGTAGACGAGAGTGTGTGCGCCGTCCGACAGCCCGAGGGCATATGACGTACCCGGGTGGTCGACGCGAGCGACAGACACGGTGAAGGGGCCGACGGTGAAGGCCTCTTCCGGATAGGCGCGGAAGGTGAACTCGCCGGCCATGGCCTCCGCCGACGGCAGGTCGTACGCGCGAGCGATCCTGTCACCGGCCCCCGACGGGCCGTAGACCGTGAGCGGTCCCAGTGGGCCCTCGGGGTGGTACTTGCGGACGACGTAGAAGCTGCAGAGGTCGAGACAGTGGTCTGCGTGAAGGTGCGAGAGCATGACGGCGCCGATCGACTCGAGCGGCGCATGGCGCTGCAGCGAGCCCAGTGCGCCGTTGCCGAGATCGAGCACGAGGCGGAAGGTGCCGCCGCCGTACTCCGCCTCCACCAGGTAGCAGGAGGCGGCGGAGTCCGGGCCTGGGAAGGACCCAGAGCACCCCACGACGGTGAGCCTCACGCGCTCACCCACGCGAACTGGTCGACTGCATCGAGCTCTGGTCCGAGAAAGCGACGTCCGATGTCACGGAACTCCTGAGGCTGGCCCGTGGTCAGGAACCGGTGATGCGGCGAGGGTAGGTACAGCGGGCGCTCGATCCCGCGTCGCACCAGAAGGCCATAGACATCCTTCGCCGTCTCCTCGGCACTGGACACCAGAGTCACGTCATCGCCGAGGACGAACGAGATCACACCGGTCAGGAGGGGGTAGTGGGTGCAGCCGAGGATCAGCGTGTCGACGCCGTCGGCGACCAGCGGCTCGAGGTACTCCTGTGCGACCGCCACCAGGTCCGGCCCGCTGGTTACTCCCCTCTCGACGAACTCGACGAAACGCGGGCATGCCCGAGTCGTCAGCGTGACGTCGGGCGCAGCGGCGAAGGCGTCGTCGTAGGCCATCGATGCCTTCGTGGCTGCCGTGCAGATCACGCCGACGTGCCCGGTCCGGGTGGCAGCGACAGCCCGCCGGGTGGCGGGAAAGATGACCTCGACCACAGGCACCCGGTATCGCTCGCGAGCGTCGCGGAGCACTGCGGCGCTTGCCGAGTTGCAGGCGATCACGAGAGCCTTGACGCCCTGGTCCACCAGGTGGTCGAGGCACTCGAGCGCATACTCGCGAACCTCGCCGATCTGCTTGAGGCCGTACGGCTGCCTCGCCGTGTCACCGAGATAGAGAACCGGTTCGTGCGGGAGCTGGTCGAGGACGGCACGCACCACGGTGAGTCCACCGAAGCCAGAGTCGAAGATGCCGATAGGCGCGTCTGCCACGTGGAGCAGGGTACGGCGCGCAGCGGTGCCTGCATCGCTCGTGCGAGCGAGAGCACACGTGATGTGCCTCTCGTCGATGGCCGCTTCGTGTCGAAGGCGGGGGATCTTCGCCCGCTCGGCGGGGTGGGCGCGAAAATCAGTCGTGGAGCCTGGTGCCGCGGTGCTTCTATGGAGTATGCGCATCCAGGCGATCGACCCGGCCGATGTGGCTGCCCCGATGGCGGAGGGCCTTGCAGGCCTGCAGAACGCCGCCCGCGAGGTCGACTCGCCGCACCTTCCCGCTGTGACAGCGGAGTATGTGCGCCTCAAGCTGCGCCACGGTTGGGACGACCGGCCGGTCACTCATCTGTTTGTCTCCGTGACTGACGGCGGCGAGGTCGTAGGCTCTGCGACGCTCGACCTGCCCACGTGGGACAACCAGCACGTGGCGGAGATCGACCTTGAGACCCATCCGGCTCGCAGGGGAGGCGACGGTGTCGACGACAGGCTACTCGATCGAGTGCTCGAGACGGTGCGACCTACAGGCCGCGCGTTGCTGCTATCGGACGCATGGGCCGACAGCTACCGTGAGCGGTTCTGGCATCGCCATGGCTTCTCAGTCGCGTCTCGCGATGCCCAGCGCCGGCTCGTGACCGCTGAGCTCGACTGGCCGAGGCTGCACGAGCTGCACCACGACAGCCTGATTGTTTCCGGCGCCTACGACATCGTGGATCTCGGTATGCCTGCGCCGGACGAGCTGGTTCCCGGTCTGCTCGAGCTGCACCGCGCCATGAACGACTCGCCACTCGACGAGCTGGAGCTCGAGGACGAGATCTGGACCGAGGAGCGGCTCCGCGGCTACGAGCGGGCCATGACGTTTCGCGGGATCCGTCTCCACCGGCTTCTCGCCCGGCGCCGTGCCGATGGTGAGCTCGGAGGCCACACTGTCGTCGCAGTCGAGGAAGAGCGGCCGTGGATCGCCTTCCAGGAGGACACGGCAGTTGTCGGGGGGCACCGAGGCCGAAGGCTGGGGCTGCGTCTCAAGATCGAGATGCTGGAGCACCTCGCCAAGCTCGAACCCCAGATCGAGCTGATCGACACGTGGAACGCCGCTTCGAACTCCCACATGCTGGCGGTCAACGACGCGATCGGGTACGTCGTCATGGGCCAAGCGGTCGAGGTCCAGAAGCGTCTCCCGACGGGTCAGGCCCAGAGCTGGCCCTCGAGCCGCTCCTCGGCCTCATCCACCGTGCCCTCGTAGGCGCCGGTCGACAGGTACTTCCAGCCGCCGTCGCAGACGACGAACGCGATGTCGGCGGACTCCTCCGCCCGGACGCATCTCACCGCCTGAGCGAGCGCAGCGTGAAGTATTGCTCCGGTCGAGATGCCGGCGAAGATGCCCTCCGTCTCGAGGAGCTCACGGGTACGGCGGAGGGCGTCTCGCGGGCCGACCGAGAAGCGCGAGTCGATCAGGCTCGCGTCATACAGCTCGGGCACGAAACCCTCGTCGATATTGCGCAACCCGTAGACCAGCTCGCCGTAGCGAGGCTCGGCGGCGATGACCTTCACGTCGGGCTTGCGCTCTCGGAAGAACCGCCCGACACCCATCAGCGTCCCGGTCGTCCCCAGGCCGGCCACGAAGTGTGTCACGGTGGGGAGGTCGGCGAGGATCTCCGGACCGGTTCCCTCATAGTGCGCCTGCGCGTTCGCGGGGTTGCCATACTGGTAGAGCATCACCCATTCGGGGTGTTCGGCTGCCAGCTGCCTGGCCACTCTCACCGCCTCGTTGGAGCCACCGGCGGCAGGCGAGGTAACAATCTTCGTCCCCCACATCTCGAGCAGCTGGCGACGCTCGACCGAGGTGTTCTCGGGCATCACGCACACCAAGCGGTAACCGCGCAGGCTGGAGACCATCGCCAGCGCGATCCCAGTGTTACCCGACGTGGGCTCCAGGATCGTGCTGTTCGGCTTCAGACGACCGTCCTTCTCCGCGTCGGCCAGCATCGCGAGTGCAGCACGGTCCTTGACCGAACCAGTCGGGTTGCGGTCCTCGAGCTTGGCCCACAGCCGTACGTCAGGTGTCGGTGACAACCGCGGCAAGCCGACCAGAGGGGTGCCGCCGACAGAGTCGAGCAGCGAGTCGAACCTCATGCGGTGCGACTAGCCTCCGGCTACGGCCGGCAGCACGACGACGACGTCCCCGTCGCCGACGGGGGTCGCAAGCCCGGCCAGAAAGCGAACGTCTTCGTCGTTCACGTACACGTTGATGAAACGGCGCAGGTCAGCCCCGTCGACCAGGCGCTCCGTGATGCCGGGATGCCCCGACTCGACGCTCTCGAGAACCTCCGACAGCGTGGAGCCACGTCCATCGACCGACTTTGCGCCACCCGTGTAGGTACGCAGGATGGTCGGGATACGGACTTCAACCGCCATGTGGGATGACCTCGACTTCTTCCTCGGTGACGACACCGTCAACAATCCTGAACGACCGAAATTCCGTAGGCCCTTCGGATGTGCCGCATTGGGCGGTCGATACGAGCACGTAGTGGGCGTCTGGCTCCGATGCCAGGCTCACGTCGGTGCGGGAGGGATACGCCGAAGTGGCGGTGTGGGAGTGGTAGATCACGACAGGCACCTGGTCGAGGTCGTCGAGCTCTCGCCATACGGCGAGCTGCTCGGTCGAGTCGAACCGGAAGAACGTGGGCGAACGCTCCGCGTTGGTCATCGCCACGAAGCGGGTGGGGGTGTCACTGCCCTCAGGGCCTGCCACGATTCCGCACGCCTCGTCCGGGTGGTCACGCCGGGCGTGTCCCACGATCTGGTCGCGGATCTCCTCAGGGATGGCCAGCACGGCGTCCAGACTAGGTGCCAACCTGTGGCTGTGGCGGCCGCGTTCTCCCATCCGGACACTGCCTACCGCCCGTTCTCCTACCCGGACAAGGGCAAGGGGCGACGGGGCGACGACCTCGGGGCGGTGAGGGCTTAGCGGCGGATGGCGTCGAGCAGCGACTCGAGGACGTATCCGAGCCACCCGTAGATCTCGTACACGGGCAGCCGCTCGTCGTCTTCGGGCAGACTCGCCCAGTGGCTCTCGTCGTCGGCCGTTACCTCGAGCCGCGCGGCCAGGGTGAGCCGCAGGTCGTTGAGGCAACGCATCCAGGCGCGGGCCTGCTGGGCGTCGAGCTCGAGCTCGAGATCGTCGGGACTCTCCTCACCGGCACCCTCGAGCATGCTGACCAGGAGCCGTGCGTCGGAGATCTTGCCGGCGCGCAGGCCACTCTCGGTGAACCTGCGGAACTCGGCGGCGGCCTCAGCGTCGTCGCGGTGCGCTGACGGAAGCAGCCTCAGCAGGGCCGGGTCGGCCGGCTCGTCGCGGGGCGAGTCGAAGGCGAGCATCGCCTCCAGGGGGTCGCCACCTGACGGCCGTACCGCCTCACCGTCGCTGAGCAGCTCTACCAGCTGACGGGCAAGGTTGGCGATGAGGCCAGCCGCGTACGCGGGCAGCACCACGTACACACCACCCCTGCGCCGCGACTTGAACGACGTCAAGCGTCACTCTTCTCCAGCGTCGCCCATAGCCCGTACGAGTGCATCGCCTGGACGTCCCTCTCCATCTCCTCGCGGCTCCCGCTCGACACCACGGCCTTCCCCTCGGTATGCACCTTCATCATCAGCTTCTGCGCCTTCGGTTTCGAGTACCGGAAGTAGTCGGTGAAGACGAAGGCGACATACGACATCAGGTTCACCGGGTCGTCCCAGACCAGGGTGATCCAGGGCAGCTCCGGTTGCACCAGCTCGTCGACATCCGGCCGCTCGACGGTTGCGGTGTCGGGGCTGGACGTCACCCTGGATATTGTCGCCTAGGCTTCCGGCGTGCGCCCGACCGGCTTGCTCACCGACCATTACGAGCTCACGATGGTGCAGGCGGCGCTTCGGTCAGGCACCGACTCGAGGCCCTGCGTCTTCGAGATCTTCGCTCGTCGGCTTCCGGTGGGCCGTCGGTACGGCGTGGTGGCCGGCACGGGACGCGCCCTCGACGCCCTGGAGGCATTCTGCTTCCCGGAGGCTGAGATCGAGTGGCTGAGAGGCCACCGGATCGTAGACGCGACGACACTCGCGTGGCTGGCCGACTACCGCTTCACAGGCAACGTCTGGGGCTACGGCGAGGGGGAGGCCTATTTCCCGGGCAGCCCACTCCTGGTCGTCGAGTCGAGCTTTGCGGAGGCGGTCGTGCTCGAGACCGTCCTGCTCTCGGTCTTCAACCACGACTCGGCGGTCGCTTCGGCCGCATCACGGATGACGTCCGCCGCCAACGGCCGGCCATGTATCGAGATGGGATCACGGCGCACCCACGAGTGGTCGGCCGTCGCGGCGGCGCGCGCCGCATACGTTGCCGGCTTCGTAGCGTCGTCGAACCTCCAGGCGGGCCTGGACCACGACATCCCGACGACGGGCACTGCAGCACACGCTTTCACCCTGCTGCACGACAGCGAGCGCGACGCGTTCGTCGCTCAGGTCGACTCCCTCGGTCGCGGCACGACGCTCCTGGTGGACACCTACGACATCCGCGAAGCGGTGGCCCGTGCCGTCGACGTCGCCGGGACGGAACTCGGTGCCGTGCGCATCGACTCAGGCGACCTAGCCGTGCTGGCGCACCAGGTGCGACGTCAGCTCGACGACCTCGGCGCCACCGGTACCCGCATCATCGTGACGAGCGACCTCGACGAGTATGCGATCGCCGGTCTCGCCGCAGCCCCGGTCGACGGCTACGGCGTCGGCACGTCACTGGTCACCGGTTCTGGGGCCCCGACATCCGGCTTCGTCTACAAGCTGGTCTCGCGTGCCACCTCGGCAGGGCCTGGCGCGCCGCTCGTCGCAGTTGCGAAGAGGAGCTCCGAGAAGGTATCGATAGGTGGCCGCAAGTGGGCGCTTCGACGTCGCGACTCCCAGGGGACCGCCGAGGCCGAGGTCATCGGGATCGAGCAGCAGCCGGACGACGACGGCGACGACAGGGCGCTGCTCGTCGAGCTGGTCCGTGCCGGCGAGATCGTCGGAAGAGAGCCTCTTGAGGCGGCCCGACAGCGGCACCGCGACGCTCTGGCCGAGCTTCCACTCGAGGCGCACAAGCTCTCGCGAGGAGAGCCCGCCATTCCCACCGCCTACTTGGGCGACCGAGGCGGCGTGATTGCTGGGGAGGAGTCGTAGCCGTACGGGGCGGCGGCTGATAGCGGACCCACCAGTCCCTGTCTCTTGGCCGAGTACTGGGCCGCGTCGGCAGCGATGAAGAGCCGCTTGGCGATGTCGTTCCCCATCTCGGTGGTGGTGGCGATGCCGCAGGCCAGGCCTTCCCCGATCGCCAGCCCGCGAGTCTGCCGGCAGACCACCTCAGCTGCCGCGACCACCAGGCTCACGTCATGACCGGGCACCAGGACGGTGAACTCGTCGCCCCCGACGCGAGCGACCAGACTTCCGTGCAGAGTCGAGAAGCCCTGTTTCAAGAAGTTGGCTACTTGGACGAGGAACTGGTCACCCTCACCGTGTCCGTAGCGGTCGTTGACGGTCTTGAGCCCGTTGAGGTCCAGGGTCACCACGCTCACCCGGCGGCCGGAGCGTCCTGCGATCGGGTCGAAGGCGGTCCTCGCCGCGTCGTCGAGAGCGCGGCGGTTCGACAGGCCGGTCAATGGGTCGTGGAAGGCCAGCTGTTCAAGGGAGTCGACGTGCAAAGCACGCGACACGGCGCCGCTGAGGATCGCACACAGGGCCTCGGTGTAGGCCTCGTCGGTCTCGCTGAAACCGTCGGCTCCAGCCTCTCGCGTCGCGTAGAGCTCTCCCCAGAGCTTCCCGTCGACGACCAGCGGGGCGCCCATCGACGACCCCTTGCCCAGCGACCTGAGCAGCGCCACCTCTTGCCGGTCGGCGCCCGGGTCGTCAACCGCCATCGTCCAGATTCGAAGCTCGCCAACGACGCCCTGGAGCTGCATGAAGTCGTCAAGACGGTAGACCTCCTGCTCCGGCCAGCGCTGCTCGTCGGGCCCGAGGCGCCCTACGTTGATCAAAGTCCTGATCGTGCCCGTACCGGGCTCGAGCCGGCTGATGGATACACTCGCCGCCCGAAGCGCTGTGGTCGCCTCCTCAGCCGCTAGCTCGACCATGGTGGCAAGCTGCGCCGACCGGCCGAGCGCCCGCGCGACGGCGGCGAGTCCGCGGATCTGAAGGCCCTCCGCGGGGTCTGGCATGAGTGGTCCTTTGTTGGCAAATGGGTAGTTTCCATGATAGATCGTCCGGGACTTCCTCACGGGTTCTTGCATATTCCGAACGCCTCGTCGAATACTCCGCCTCCGCTACGGTGGACGACACGTACGACAAGGGGTGATGCAGTGAAGAGGGCGCTCATCGTCGTCGATGTGCAGAACGACTTCTGTGAGGGCGGCAGCCTTCCTGTCGCGGGCGGCGCAGAGGTCGCCTACCGCATCGGCGAACTGCTCCACTCCTGGCAGCAGGCAGATCCCCGGGACCGCGACTACGCCCTCGTCGTCGCCACCCGTGACCACCACGTCGACCCCGGGGGGCACTTCTCCGCGACGCCGGACTTCGTCGACTCCTGGCCCCCGCACTGCGTCGTAGGTAGCGACGGAGCAGCCTTTCACCCGAACCTGGACCCCCAGCCGTTCCACGCGATCTTCCTGAAAGGCGAGCACGCCGCGGCCTACAGCGGCTTCGAGGCGAGAACAACTGACGGCGTCGACCTCGCCGCGTGGCTTCGAGGCCACGCGGTCTCGGACGTCGACGTCTGCGGAATCGCCACCGACTACTGCGTGCGGGCGACGGCGATGGACGCCCACAGCGGCGGTTTCAAGACCCGGGTCCTCGGCGATCTGGTGGCCGGTGTCGCACCGGCGTCGACGCGAGCCGCCTTCGACGAATTGCGCCGGGCGAGCGTTACGATCGCCTGAGCCGGGTCGCCGGGCCGCCCGCTCGTGGGTCGCCGTCACCCCGCGACCGGCTCGGTTCGGCGGGTCAGTCGCCGCCTCCTGGCGTCAGGTCGTGCGATGTCCCTACCCCCGGTAGGTCGTCCTTCAGCGGACGAATGCTCAGCTGTTGCAGCGCCTCTCGAGCGACCTCCTGCTGGTCGGTGATCGCACGCTCCGAACGGTCCCGCCCGACGAAGCTCACCGCCCAGTGGAGCAGCGTCGTGATCCGCTTCTTGAAGCCGGTGATATAGACGATGTGCACACCGAGCCACAGCAACCAGGCAAGGAAGCCACTCACCTTGAGGGGGCCGATCGAGGCGACGGCGCTGAACCGCGAGATGGTCGCCATGTCGCCCTTGTTGCGATAGCGGAACGGCTCGTCGGCCGGCTGGCCCTCGAGCCGCGCCTGAATACGCCGGCTGGCGAACCGCCCGGTCTGGATGGCGACCTGTGCGACGCCTGGAAGCCTGTCGCGCGCCACCATGTCGCCGATCACGAAGACCTCCGGATGGCCCGGCAACGTCATGTCGGCCTCGACCGCCACCCGCCCGGACCGGTCGACGTCCGCGCCGACCTGCCTGGCGACCTGTGCACCGAGCGGACTAGCGGCCACTCCCGCCGCCCAGATCTTGCAGTGGGCCTCGATACGCTCCACGGTGCCGTCCGCGCCCTTCACCGAGATGCCCGCGTCGTCGACGTCGACGACTGCCGCCGACGTCCGCACCTCGACCCCGATGCGCGTGAGTCTGGCGACGGCCTTGCGACCGAGCCTCGCACCGAACGCCGGCAACACGGCCGGCCCGGCGTCGAGCAGAACGATCCGGGCATCGCGGGTGTCGATTCGGCGGTACTCCCTGCGGAGAGCGCGGTGGGCGAGCTCGGATATCTGGCCGGCCATCTCCACGCCCGTCGGACCTGCCCCTACTACCACGAACGTCATCAGCCGCTCGACCTCCTCCGCGTCCGACGTCAGCTCGGCGAGCTCGAAGGCGCCGAAGATCCGAGCGCGAAGCTCCAACGCGTCGTCGATCGACTTCATGCCGGGTGCGAAGTCGGCGAAGTGGTCGTTGCCGAAGTAGGACTGCCCGGCGCCAGCGGCCAGGATGAGGCTGTCGTACGGTGTGGTGTTGAGCAGGCCGTGTGCCTGCGAGGTGACGAGTCTGCCGGCTATGTCGATCTCCGTGACATCCCCGAGCAGCACCCGCACGTTGCGCTGCCTGGCCAGGATCTCCCGCGTCGCTGGCGCGATCTCGCCCTGCGACAAGATTCCGGTCGCGACCTGGTAGAGAAGCGGCTGGAAAAGGTGGTGAGAGGTCCTGGCGATCAAGGTGACCTCGACGTCGGCGTTCTTGAGCGCCTGAGCGGCGAACAGACCACCGAAGCCTGACCCGACGATGACAACGCGGTGGGCCCTGTCGGTCCAGCCAGTCCTGCTCGGCACGCCGTAGCCTCCTCAGGTACAGGTGGGCCCGTCACCATGACGGGGACCCCCGATTATGACAAGGCTCTGCCGGTCGGGGCCATTCCCGCAGCGGGCGGCCGTCTGGGTCCGGACCGGCACGGCGTCTGGCGCGCCGACCGGGGGAGGTCATAGCCTGGGCCCATTCGTCCGGAGCTCCGGTCGACCCGACACCCTGGAGGTCGCGGTGTCCGATGGTTCGTCGAAGAGGTTGCCCACTGGCGTGGCCCTGACCGTTGGGGTTCTCCTGGCCGTGCCGATATTTGCGCTGCTGATCGTGCCGATCTACGCCAAGGACGGCCCTCGGCTCTGGGGATTCCCCTTCTTCTACTGGTACCAGTTCCTCTGGGTCTTCCTGGCCTCGGGCTTCACGTACGCCGCGTACGCCCTCATCCTGCGGGCACGTGGGGAGCGTGGTGACTCATGACCACCTCACTTCTCGCAGACCAGAACATCGACGGCGTAGCGCTGACGGTGCTGATCTTCTTCTTCGCCGTGGTGACGTTCGGGGGGTTCTACGCCGCCCGGTGGCGCAAGCCTGACTCGATGCACTCTCTCGACGAGTGGGGGCTCGGAGGTCGCAGCTTCGGGACCATCACAACGTGGTTCCTCCTCGGTGGGGACCTCTACACCGCGTACACGTTCGTGGCCGTGCCGGCCGCGATGTACGCGACAGGAGCCGTGAGCGGGTTCTTCGCCGTCCCCTACACCGTCGTGGTCTACCCGCTGATATTCGTCTTCATGCCGCGGCTCTGGTCCGTCGCGCACGCCAAGGGATACGTGACTCCGGCAGATTTCATCCGCGGGCGGTACGACTCGCGCAGCCTCTCGCTGGCCGTGGCCCTCACCGGGATCTTGGCCACGATGCCGTACATCGCTCTCCAGCTGGTCGGTATCCAGGCGGTCCTCGACACGATCGGTCTCGGCGGCTCGGGGAACGTGTTCGTCAAGGACCTCCCACTGTTCGTCGCGTTCGCGGTACTCGCGGCCTTCACCTACTCGTCCGGACTACGCGCTCCCGCGCTGATCGCCTTCGTCAAGGACACCCTGATCTACCTCGTGATCGTGGTGGCCATCATCTGGGTGTCGATCCACCTGGGCTTCGGGGACGTCTTCTCCGCAGCCGAGAAGAAGATGGCCACTCCCACACCTCCCGGCTCCCCCACGCCGACGATCGGCACGTTCATCCCGACTGACGCGAGCTACTGGGCCTACGCCTCGCTCGCCCTTGGGTCGGCACTCGCCCTCTTCATGTACCCGCACTCGATGACGGCTGTGCTGTCCGGCAGCAGACGGAGCACCATCCGAAGGAATGCCGCGATCCTTCCGGCGTACTCGCTCCTGCTCGGTCTACTGGCGCTGCTCGGCTTCGCTGCCATCGCTGCACAGACCTCGGTGTTCGGCACCGACGGTACGGCGAACGCGCAGCTGGCGGTGCCACACCTGTTCGAGGAGAACTTCCCCAGCTGGTTCGCGGGCATCGCCTACTCGGCCATCGCCATCGGAGCGCTCGTGCCGTCGGCGATCATGTCCATCGCGGCCGCCAACCTCTTCACGCGAAACGTCTACAAGGAGTTCATCAACAAGGACGCCTCGCATCGCCAGGAGGCGAAGGTCTCCAAGGTCACGTCGCTCGTGGTGAAGTTCGGCGCTCTGCTGTTCGTGCTCGGCCTCGACAAGCAGAACGCGATCAACATGCAGCTGCTCGGCGGTGTCTGGATCCTGCAGACCTTCCTCGCGATCGTGGCGGGCCTGTTCACCCGTTGGTTCCACAAGTGGGCGCTGCTCGCCGGCTGGGCAGTGGGGATGGTGTACGGGACGGTCACCGCCTACAACGTGACCGTGCCGAACGTCGTCACGACGCTGGTGGACGGCGTCGCGACCCCGGTCGCCCACGGCACGCGCCACTTCGGCGGCTCGCTGGCGGCGTTCCCCTTCACGGACACGAAGGTGTACATCGCGCTCACAGCCTTGCTCCTCAACGTGATCGTGGCAGTCGCTCTGACGCTCGTGATGCGCGCTCTCAACACCCCGTCGGGGTCGGACTCGACAACACCCGCCGACTACTACTCCGACGCTCCTGGTGTCGAACTTCCGGCGGCGGGGACGTTCGTCGGTGACGAGGAAGGGACCGTCCCTGTCTAGGCCGTCAGTCCGCCAACCCGAGGGCGGACGGCGGGCCTGAACCGGCCGAGGAGCCTGTCACACCCCCGCTAACCCGTTCGCCTTCGTCGCTGCCGGCCGCTTGGACGAGAAGAGCCAGTGGCGGAAGAACCCGTCCAACTGTTTCCCGCTCAACCGCTCGGCCAGCCGCTTCAGCTCCGGAACCGAGCCATGGCCGTCGGTACTGCCGCCGTGCACCCAGGAGCGGGCGACGTGGAAGAACATCGGAGTTCCCAGACGGTTGCGTAGCGCCTGCACGACCATCGCGCCACGGTCGTACACCGCAGTGTCGAACAGCCGCCGCGGCCCAGGATCACCGATCTTGAGATCCCAGAACGAGCTGGTGGGGTCGAATAAACGGTAGGTGTTCTGGAGCTGCGTCTGCGGGCTGCGACCGCCGCGCTGGTACTCCCACAACCACTCCGAGTACGTCGCGAACCCTTCGTTGAGCCAGATGTCGCGCCACCTGGACAGGCTCACTCGGTCGCCGAACCACTGATGGGAGAGCTCGTGAACGACGACCGAACGGTCTCTGCCGTAGGCGAAGAAGACGCGGCCGTACACAGGTCGGGTCTGGTTCTCGAGTGCGTAGTTGAGCCTCGCAGCGGGTACGACGCCTCCCAGGTTCCGGAACGGGTAGCGCCCCCACTTGGTCTCCAGCCACCTGACGATGACGGGAGTCTGGTGGAGCGACGCCCTGGCTCCAGCCCGGGCCCGCGTGCTCAGACCGTGCTCGAACGCGTAGACGTACGGCAGGCCCGACTTGGCGGTACCCCGCTCGAGGTCGTACTGCCCGAAAGCAGCGAAGGCGAGGTACGTGGCCATAGGGCTGCCCACGGACCAACGCCAACGCGTCGTCCGGCCAACCGTGTGGTGCCCGAGCAGGGCGCCGTTGCTGATCGCCTCGAAGCCCTTCGGGACGACGAGCCGGACGTCGTACAGCGCCTTGTCCCTCGGATGGTCGTTGCAGGGATACCACCACGCGGCGATGCCTGGCTCACCGACAGCGATGGCGCCCGTGGCAGAAGGCGTGAACGGCCGCTCGCCGCCATACCTGATACCGGCGGGTCTGCCGGAGTAGGCGACCCGCACCCGGACGGTCGCCCCGCGAGCCACCGGCGAAGACGGCCGGACGGTGAGCTCGTGCCGGCCCTGCCTGAAGCCGGCCCGGCGGCCGTCGACGGCCACCGAGTCGGCCCGCAGCAGCAGGTCGAGGTTGAACGTCCTGAGCCGCGTGCGGGCTCGCAGGGTCGCCACGGTGTCGCCGGTCAACAGGCCCGATCCCGGTCGGTACCGTACCGAGATCGCGTAGTGCCGGACGTCGTACCCGGGGTTGCCGGCACTCGGGAAGTATGGGTCGCCGATACCGACGGGTTGTCCACGAGCCTGGTCGGCGAGTGGGACGGCTTCTGGGGCTGCGGTAGCGGCTGGCGCGGTTTCCGATGCGGCTGGCGCTCGTGCGGGCGCGGATGTGGCTGGAGCCGGTGCGGCCGATGCTGGTACGACCGATGACACGACGGCGGCGAGAACGGCCGCGATGACGGCGCGACGAGGCTCGTGCGACAAGGTCGGCGCTCCTAGGGGGTCGGTACACACAGGGTAGTCGGCACCTTGGGGGCCCGCGAGCAGGTCAGAGATCGACCGGAGACCTGACGGCGGATCCCGGCTGAGCCGGGATCCGCCGTCGTCCGTCCCCTCGTTGATCTCCTAGACGCACGCACAGGCAGTTTGGTTGCCACGACCACGTGATCTCCTGGGGAGGAAGGTCACAGGTTGCCGCGTGCGTCTTGCTCTCGCTCGATGGCCTCGAAGAGCGCCTTGAAGTTTCCCTTGCCGAACCCGAGCGAACCGTGTCGCTCGATGAACTCGTAGAAGACGGTCGGGCGGTCCCCCATGGGCTTGGTGAAGATCTGCAGCAGGTAGCCGTCCTCGTCGCGGTCGACGAGGATTCCGCGGCTCTTGAGGTCGTCGATGCCCACGCGGACCTTACCGATCCGCGCCCGGAGCTCGGGATCGTCGTAGTAGGAGTCCGGGGTGTCGAGGAACTGGATGCCGTTCGCCCTGAGCTGGTCGACGGTGCCGAGAAGGTCTCCTGTTGCGAGCGCGATGTGCTGACAGCCGGCGCCGCCGTAGAACTCGAGATACTCGTCGATCTGCGACTTGCGCTTCGCGACTGCCGGCTCGTTGAGCGGGAACTTCACCCGGTGGTTGCCATTGGAGACGACCTTCGACATGAGGGCCGAGTAGTCCGTCGCGATGTCGTCGCCGATGAACTCGGCCATGTTCTCGAAGCCGAGAACCTGGTTGTAGAACTCGACCCATTGGTCCATCCGCCCGAGTTCGACATTCCCCACGCAGTGGTCCACTGCCTGGAAGAGTCGTCTCAGATGCCCGGCCGGTCGGGTCACAGCGGTCTCGGCCTCGACGAATCCCGGAAGGTAGGGGCCGGAATAGCGAGACCGGTCGACCAGGGTGTGCCTGGTCTCGCCGTAGGTGGCAATCGCCGCGATCCTGACGGTCCCGTGGTCGTCTTTCTCGTCGTGCGGCTCGTCCAGGATCGTGGCGCCTTTGCGGCGAGCATGCTCGATGCACTTGTCGACGTCCGGGACCTCCAGCGACAGGTCGACGACGCCGTCGCCGTGGCGGTGGTGGTGGTCGATCTCTTCGCTGTCGGGAGCGACCCCACCCCGGAACACGAACCGCGCCGACCCCGACGTGAGCACGTACGCCTTGTGGCCACGTACGCCGGTTTCGGGACCCGCGTAGGCGACGAGTTCCATACCGAAGGCGAGCTGGTAGAAGAGCGCTGTCTGGGTGGCGTTGCCGACGACGAACACGACCGCATCCATGGCGGTCACAGGGAAGGGGTCTTTCGACTCGTCATAGTCGACCAGGCCGACGAGCTGCTTCAGCTGGTCGGGGGTCATGTCGGCGTGCACTTCGTCGGGCGTCAGAGTCTCACTCATGCGTCGAACACTGCCTGAGGCACACAGTCTGTGCAACACTTGTGTCCGGCTCTATGCAGATAGTCCAACTACCAGCGGAACCACTGTCATTTGTGTGCACAGAGTGACTAGAGTCTCTCCGCCGAGACAGGAGGGTCCACGGTGCGCCTCGACGGACTCGACGGCCGCCTGTTGGGCATGCTCGCCGACGAACCCCGGGTGGGGGTGATGGAGGCGTCGCGCCGCCTCGGCGTGGCCCGCGGCACCGTGCAGGCACGCCTAGACCGGCTAGAGCGGTCGGGCGTCGTACGAGGCTGGGGGCCGGAGCTCGACCCGGAGGCTCTCGGATACCCGGTCACGGCGTTCGTGACGCTCGAGATCCGCCAAGGGGGCGGCCACGATCCGGTAGGTGACCATCTCGCCTTGATCCCCGAGGTGCTGGAGGCCCATACTGTCACCGGCCCGGGCGACCTGTGGTGCCGGGTCGTCGCCCGGTCGAACGCCGACCTTCAGCGAGTTCTGGACACGGTCGTCGCCCATCCAGGGATCGAGCGTTCTGCGACGATGATCAGCCTGTCCAGGCAGATCGACCACCGGGTACTTCCGCTCGTGGCAGTGCTCACCGCCAGCGATCGGCCAGACACCGAGTGACCACAGGCCGCGGTGACACGGGTCACATTCTGTGCCAGAATCGCGACGTCCACCTTTACAACGGATCGTCCGGCTCGTTCCAGCCGGTGAAGGGATCATCGACTCATGGCTACAGTGACTTTCCAAGACGCCACCCGTGTCTACCCCGGGGCGACGCACCCCTCAGTCGACAAGCTCAACCTCGAGATCCACGACGGCGAGTTCATGGTGCTCGTCGGGCCTTCCGGTTGTGGCAAGTCGACGTCACTCCGCATGCTTGCTGGCCTGGAAGAGGTCAGCGAAGGCGACATCTTCATCGGCGACAAGCAGGTCACGAACTCGGCGCCCAAGGACCGAGACATCGCGATGGTCTTCCAGAACTACGCGTTGTACCCCCACATGACGGTCGCTGAGAACATGGGGTTTGCGCTGAAGATGGCAGGGGTGAACAAGGACGACCGCGACAAGCGCGTTCGAGAGGCCGCAGAGCTGCTCGGCCTTACGGAGTTCCTCGACCGCAAGCCGAAGGCCATGTCCGGCGGCCAGCGTCAACGTGTCGCAATGGGACGTGCCATCGTCCGCAGCCCGCAGGTCTTCTGCATGGACGAGCCGCTGTCGAACCTCGACGCCAAGCTTCGCGTCACGACCCGCACCCAGATTGCGGCGCTTCAGCAGCGGCTCGGCGTCACCACCGTCTACGTCACCCACGACCAGGTCGAGGCCATGACCATGGGTGACCGGGTCTGTGTGCTGAAGGACGGGCTCCTGCAGCAGGTCGACACGCCACTCGGGCTTTACGACAACCCGGCGAACCTGTTCGTCGCCGGGTTCATCGGCTCACCGGCCATGAACCTTCTCCGCGCGAAGATGACGGACAACGGCGCGTCCGTCAACGGCGCCGAGGTGCCCCTCTCGATCACGCCCGAGGATAGGAAGGGTCGCGACACCGACATCACGATCGGTATCCGTCCTGAGGACTTCCGGGTCTCCGACTCGAGCGACGGCATCCCCGTCAAGGTCACGCTCGTGGAGGAGCTTGGTGCCGACGCCTTCGTGTATGGCGAGACCGGCGAGGCCCACGGCTCGGAGATCGGGTCGGCCACTCCTGTGGTCGTCAGGGTCGAGGCCCGTCGCCGCTTCGAGCGTGGGTCGACGATCCACGTCACCGCTGACCCGAAGGAGATTCACGTCTTCGACACGGCCTCCGGCGACCGCATCGGTACGCGCGCCGGACACTGACCGCTGGCCCTTCTCGCCCCTCGCCTTTCCCCCTTCCGGCGAGAGGGGCGAGAATGCCCCCTCGAAAGGGCAGGAATGCATCCCCGAAGGGCGGGAACGCTCGCTCGACGGAACTTGCGCCCACTCGACAGGGGGCTTGGCTCCACTGGGCGGGGCACATGCGCCCCTTCGGCGGGGTATTAGCGCCCTTCAACGGGGTATATGGGCCTGCTCGACGGCGGGCAGAGGGCGAACCCGGTATGCCACGAAGATGGCGAACAGCATCACAGCGAACGCCATGGCGAACATGACAGAGAAAAGCGGCGTCGGAGCCAAGCTGTTGCGCCAGACCGCGTAAACGACGCCCGCGGCCCCGATGACGAGCAGGCCGCCGAGCGAGTCGCTCATCTGGATGGCGGCGGAGTTCGCGCCGCGGTCCTCGACCGGTGAGAGGTCGAAGAGCAGCACTGCGTTGCTCGATATCGACAAGCCCATTCCCAGGCCTCCCACGACCATGCCGAGACCAGCCAGCCACGCCGGTACCGTGAGGGTGTCGGTCACGACCGCAGACGAACCCGTCACAAGCACGCCCAACGTCGTCACAACTGCGCCGATCCGCACCAAGCCGCTCCTCCGCATGGTGAGGGCCGGTCGGCCCTGCCACCACGAACCGGTCGACCATCCCAGTGCAGTACACGCAATGGCGAGACCTGCCAACGTAGGGGTGGCGCCGCGGTGCTCGACGAGCATCAGGGGCACATATGCCTCGCAGCCGAAGAAGCCACCGGCGATCACGCCCCGGAAGGCGACCACCGACGGGAGTCCTCGCACCAGGCGGAGCGTGCCCGGAGGGAACAGCCGGCGGGCGGCGACCACCACCAGGCCGATACCCACGACCGTGCCGGCGCCCGTCGTCACCCAGCGATGGTGCTCGGCCTCGATACCTGCCCACTGGAGTAGCCCAGCGCCCATGGCCATCGTCGCGGCCAGCTGCACCCGCCCGGCGCGCCGCACGCTGGTTCGAGCGGTCGGCGCCAGCCTGGGAAGGACCGCGACCAGCGGGAGCGGTACGAGCGGGGCGATCGACAGGAACGCCCAGCGCCAGGAGACCAGTTCGGTCAGTCCACCGGCGAGGAACGGCCCGACGACCGACGGCACGACCCACGCCGTCGAGAGCAAGGACATCATCTGCGGCCGGAGCGACTCCGGATAGCTTTGGGCGATCACGACGTACACCGCCACGATCATGAACCCGGCCCCGAGCCCCTGGACGACACGGCCGCCGACAAGCATCGGCATCGACGTGCTCAGACCTGAGAGGACCAGGCCGCCACCGAACGTAAGAGTGCCTGCGACCATGGGTAGCCGCGGACCGATCCGGTCGCACACCTCACCGGCCACCCCGTTCGCGAACATCGCCGCTCCCAGGAAGCCGGTGAGCGCCCAGGGGTACAGGCTCAGACCACCGAGGCTCCTGGCCGCGACTGGAAGGGCAGTCGCCACCGCCATGAACTCGAACGCGATCGCCAAGATGAGCGCGAAGATGCCCCAGGAGAGCGGTCTTAGTCCCGGCGCGAACGGGTTGCTGGAGGACGCGGCCTCCTCGGTGACGGCGCCCACTCAGACGACCGTGAAGTCACGCAGGGTGGTCCAGGCGTCCACCATCTTGGCGACCTGTCCGCGTGTGAACTGGCTCATGCAGACGTCGTCGCCATAGTCCATGAAGTTGTGGATCGGGTCGAGTCCGGTCGCTCGGCACGTATCGCGGTGTCGATGACACTCGTAGCTCGGCCGACCCTCGGGGGGCGTGTCGCGCACCCGGTCGCCAGGTCTCGAGCAGCCCCCCGCGAAGGTGTGGAGGAGACCGAGCCAGTGGCCGGTCTCGTGCACCGCGCCGTCGCCCGCACTGAACCGTCCGGCGCCGCCCCCCGGCAGAGTGTGGCGGGCGATCACGACCGCGTCGAGGAGCGGCCTCTCGGCGTACTGGGTCGGAGCGCTGGCCCAGCCCAGCACTCCGGCGGAGTTGTTCCCGACATACAGGTTGAGGGTCCGGCCGGAGCCGCGGTGCAACGAGAGCTCAGCGTTCCGTTCGGCGGCTGAGCCCTGGTTCATGCGGTACCAGGCGCGTCTGACGGTGACGTCGACGTCCACCAGCCGGAAGTGGAAGGGTGACGCGGCGGAGAACCGGCTCTGCTGCCCCGCGAACGCTGCGTTCAGTACGTCGACCTGGCTCCGGACCCGCGAGCGCCTGACTCGGCCGCGCCTCCGAGAACGCAAGAGGTGCACGAACACCCGCACCTCGACCGGGTCCGGACGCGGCGAGAAGAGGCCTCCGGCCAGCGCCTGACGTCCGAGGCGAGCGGCAGCCGGGGTCGGGGACGGTGACCGACCGGGCGGGCGGCAGCCGGACGGCGAGTTCTCCAGCCTCACCTGCCTGGAGAGGTACGCGGCGGCTCCCCCGGGCCCGTTCGCCTGTTCGGACGTGGAACCGTGGGCCGCCTGCGTCTGGGCGTGGTCGGGCCACGCCACATGGGCTGCGCCGAGCAGGCAGGCGCCTGACAACGTCGTGGCAACAACGGCTCGGATGGATCGAGGCTGTCGACGAGAGGGCCTCTCACTCGTCCGAGTCGTCACGACCCTCGGACATCGACTCCCACACCTCTTTGCAGGCCGGACAGACGGGATACTTCTGCGGGTCACGGCTCGGCACCCAGACCTTCCCGCACAGCGCAACGACGGGCGTGCCCATGACCATGGCTTCAGTCAGCTTGTCCTTGCGCGCGTAGTGGCTGAACCGGTCGTGGTCGCCGTCTTCGAACGACTCCTCGGTACGCCGATCCTCGATGGTCTCTGCGCCCGGACTCACACTGATCGTCACCGGCCCAAGTGTACGACGGCGAAAGCATGCGCCGCGGGCTCGGTCGAGGGACAATCAGGTCATGTCCTGGCTGGTCTCTCTGGTCGCTACCGTGATGCTCAGCGTGAGCACGGCTGCGCCACCCGTACCGTCTCCGGCGTCCGGGACCGTGGCGATACAACGACCTCAGCTGCCCCCACTCGACGCCGGCTTCGACTACCAGCTCGGAGGCGCCTACCCGGCCCCACCGGGTGTCAGTGTGGTGACGCGCGATCGCACGGCTGCTCCTGTGGCCGGCGCGTACACCATCTGTTACGTCAACGGCTTCCAGACCCAGCCCGGGCAGCTCACCTGGTGGCGCACCCACCACGAAAACCTGTTGCTTCGAGACGGTTCCGGAGCGCTGGTCCACGACCGCGGCTGGCCCGGCGAGGTGCTGCTCGATGTCTCGACGGCCGTCAAGAGACGCCATATCGCCGGCGTCCTCGGCAGGTGGATCGGTCGCTGCGCCGACGACGGGTTCGACGCGGTGGAGCCCGACAACCTCGACTCGTTCTCGCGGTCACGGCATCTGCTTTCCCGGTCGGACGACCTTGCGCTCGCTGCTCTCCTTGCCAACCAGGCCCACCACGTCGGCCTTGCCATCGCCCAGAAGAACCTGGCCTCGCTGAGCAGGTCGGCTCGTGTGCGGACCGGCTTCGACTTCGCCGTCAGCGAAGAGTGCGCCGTCTGGCACGAGTGCTCGTCCTACCGCTCGGCCTACGGGAACCACGTGCTCGAGATCGAGTACACGGACAACGGCAGGCGCGCCTTCGCGCGGGCCTGCGCGGACCACGGCGACGACTGGTCGGTCATCCTGCGGGACCGGATGCTGCGCACCCCTCGCAGCCCGCGCTACACCTATCGGAGCTGCTGACACCACGTCCGCTGGGGTGTCTGGTGCCGCCGTCAGTTGAGGCTGGGGTCGGACGGGAAGTTTGCCACATAGGCCAGCTCGCCCGGCTGGCGTCGCAGCACGCTGCGCCACAGCCGTTCGGGACGTGGGTGCAACAGGTCGGCGGGCTGGGCGCTGACGACGTACCAGGAGCCCTCGTCGATCTCGGACTCCAGCTGTCCGGCGCCCCATCCGGCATAGCCGGAGAAGACCCGCACCCCCACGAGGTCGGGCAGCAGGAAGGCCGGGTCCTGGTCGAGGTCGACCAGGCCGTAATCGCCGACCATCCTCCGGAAGCCGTCGGGCGGTCCCGAGCCGCGACACAACGCGAGCCCGAGGGCCGACTCCGGTGACACGGGTCCGCCCGCGAACAACATCTGTGGATCGCTCACGGCTTCCGCCCACGGCGGAAGGACGGCCTGGAGAGTCAGCTCGGACGGACGGTTGATGACCACACCGAGCGCCCCGTCGCCATCGTGGTCGAGCACCAGGATGACCGCTCGTGCGAAGTTCGGGTCGCTCAGTCTGGGGGTGGCGATGAGAAGCTGGCCGGCGTGGTACGCCATGTCGTCAACCCGCTGCCTGCGCCGCGTCCCTCACCGCTGCCGCGACGGACTTGTGCACCTCTTCGTGGAACACACTCGGGATGATGTAGTTGGCGTTGAGCTCGTCCCTGTGCACGGTTGAGGCGATCGCGTGAGCCGCCGCCACGAGCATGGAGTCGTCGATCGTCGAGGCCGAGGCGTCGAGCAGACCCCGGAACACGCCGGGGAACGCAAGCACGTTGTTGATCTGGTTTGGGTAGTCCGAGCGTCCCGTGGCTACGACCGCGGCGTGCTCGCGCGCCACTGCCGGGTCGATCTCCGGGTCCGGGTTGGCGAGCGCGAACACGATCGCCTGGTCGGCCATGGCCTCGATGTCCACCCCTTCGAGGATGTTCGGCGCGGACACGCCGATGAACACCTCTGACCCTCTCAGAGCATCCTTGAGGGAACCCTGCAACGAGGGCGAGTTGGTGTGGTCGGCGATCCACTGCAGCGATGGGTTCAACCCCGGGCGCCCTCGGTGGATCACCCCCGTGACATCGGCGACCACAAGGTTCCTTGCACCGGCCTCGATCAACAGCCGGACGATGGCGGAGCCGGCAGCACCCGCGCCCGACAAGACGATCCGCGCTTCCTCGAGCGTCTTGCCCACGACGCGTAGCGCGTTAGTGAGCGCAGCGAGAACGACGATGGCCGTACCGTGCTGGTCGTCGTGGAAGACCGGGATATCGAGGAGATCGCGAAGCCGAGCCTCGATCTCGAAGCACCGCGGGGCGGAGATGTCCTCGAGGTTGATCCCGGCGAAGACAGGAGCAAGTATCTGCACCGTCCGGACGATCTCGTCGACGTCCTGGGTATCAAGGCACAGCGGCCAGGCATCGATACCGGCGAACCGCTTGAAGAGTGCCGCCTTACCTTCCATCACCGGCAGGGCCGCCTCCGGTCCGAGGTTTCCGAGCCCGAGCACGGCAGAGCCGTCGGTCACCACAGCGACCGAGTTCCGCTTGACCGTCAGGCGACGCGCGTCGCTCTTGTTGGCGGCAATGGCGAGACAGACCCTTGCCACTCCCGGCGTGTAGACCATCGACAGCTCGTCGCGGTTGCGGATCGGGTGCTTGGAGGCCATCTCGATGGTGCCCCCGAGGTGCATGAGAAACGTCCGGTCGGACACCTTGTGGACATCGACACCCTCGACGGTGCGCAGTGCGTCCACGATCTCGTCAGCGTGGTCGGTGTCGCGCGCCGCGCAGGTGACGTCGATGCGTAGCTTGTCGACTCCGGAGGCAGTGACGTCGAGTGCCGAGACGTAACCGCCGACCGCTTCGACCGCGCTGGTGAGATGGCTGACGGCCGTGCCACCGGCCGGCACGACGAGGCGAACGGTGATCGAGTACGACACAGAGGGAGCCGACATAGGCACATCATGGCAAGAATCCGCGTCCGGCGGGGACCGCCCACCCGACGGCCGGAGGCTATCGGGCCATGGTCACGGTACCGGTGTCGGCCGGCACCAGCTCGATCCAGGTACGACCCGCTGGGACGTCAACCGATGCTCCGTCTTTCGTCAGCAGATGGAGCTCGGCCGCTCCGTTCTCCTTGCGCCACACGCATCTCAACGCCGAGTCGCCGTGCACCAGGATCGCCTGTCCGGTGCCGTAGAACTTCGTCTCCGGAACCGGGTTACCGATCGGGTCGCGGTATCCCGCGTCGCCCACCCGGACCCTCAACAGCAGGACGTTGTCGGCGACGAAGTCGTCGCCGTTCTGCGCGAACGAGTCAGGCCGCACCCACCCCTGGTCGGTGTACTGCCAACTCGTGGTGTGGCTGCCCGAGAAGGTTGCTGAGATCTTCCGTACCGGAAGGTCGCCGGAGAAGTTGTCCGCGCTGCCGAACGGCAGGTAGGGCTTCGTCGAAGAGTCGAACCGGGTAGCCGCGTTGCCCACCAGATCGGGCAGCTTCATGAAGAGGTCGTACGGCGCCGAACGCAAGCTGTCGCGATAGAAACCGGGGCCACCACCGGCTTCCGTGACCACCGGAACGTGATGGGCGGACAACAGCCGTGTGGTGCGCTTGGCAGCACCGGACGCGACGATGGTCGCGGCGGCGGGTTTGACGATCCCCACGTCGGACGCACGCATCGAGCGGACCGGACCGACGACATCGGGGATGTCGGACTCGAAGAAGACGGCGAGCCGGGTCAGGCCGCCCTCTACGAGCTCTTCGACGACCATGTCCGCCGAGCCCAGCCCCACCTGAGGGGCCGAGCTCGAGGTGTTGTCTATCTTGACGACGTAGACGGGGTGGTCAGGCGGGTCGCCGTCGAGTGTCTCTCCCGTCAACGGCCATTGACCGGCCAACGTCAGGGGAAGTGCCGTGCTGACTCCACCTACGGGCAGCTGGGGCTGGGCCGAGGTCACGACCTTGTCGCCGCCACCACAGGCGGCGAGCAGACAGGACGAGGCGAGGCCGACGCAGAGCGTCGTGATCGTGCGGCGCCGGCGTGCGTGGAGGCGTCGCGAAAGTCGACCGGAATGCATCGGATAAGTGTGACGCAGGGCCGGCCCGAATCGGGGACGGCCCTGCGTGCTGGCGTGTCATGGTGCATCCGCACGTCGCGGTGCCAGGGCGGGTCAGCGACGATGTCGCAGCGTCCCCGCGTACCACGACGACGTCCACACCGGGTCGCGCTGGACGACCGTGCCGGGGTGAGCGGCATGGAGCAACCAGACGTGCCCGTCGTGTCGGCCAAGGAAGATCGCGACGTGGTAGACGCTCCCTCCGCTGTGGAAGAACATCAGGTCGCCGCGGTGCAGGTTCCGCTTCGCGATGTGGCGGACGTACCGGTACTGGGCGTCCGACGAACGCGGCAGATAGAGGCCGGCCTTGCCATAGGAGTACATGGTGAGGCCGGAACAGTCGAAGGAGGTCGGCCCGTCCGCCCCGTACACGTACGGGTCACCCTTCTGGTTCCGGGCGACCTCTACACCGTGGTGGATTCGGGACTCGCGCCGTCTCATCGAGGCGCCTGCGGAAGGAGCCGCGACGACTGAGACCGCCAGGGCGGTGGCGAGAAGCATGAGGATGGCGACGAACGGGCGTCGCAGAGCAGCGATTGCAGGCATGAGGGATCTCCTTCTCACGCCTGCGAGGTGAGCTGTCGGGTTCGAGCGAGAAGGTGCTCGGCCGCCAAGGCGACTTGACCCCAAGCGCAGCGCTTGATGCTGCGCGGTAGTGGTTCCCCCACTTCTGCCCCGTGTGAGATTTCGGTTTCGTCTCGACGGTAGGAATCACCTGCGGCGAGGGGCAGAACTCGGCGATCGCGCAGATGCTCTTCAGTTGTGGATCTCGACCACCCTATGTGGCTTCCGCAGAAAGGCAAGTCTGGGCGAAACCCACGGGGTGATCCTCAGGGACGGACCATCCCTCTCGACCGTCCACGTAGCCTGCCCCTGCGTCACAGAAGCGCGCTCTGCTGCGATCACCGCGCTCGGCTCACCGCACAGAGATGACGGTGTCCTCCCCCACCACCAGCTCCCCCACGACCGGGTAGCCAGGGACCTCTCCCGCGACCAGCAGCCCTCCAGACGTCTGGGCGTCCGCGAGCATCAGCAGCTCCAGCTCGTCGACTTCGGACGCGAGGAAAGGGTGCACCCACTCGAGGTTTCGCCGCGTACCCCCGGGCACGAAGCCTTGCGCGGCCGACTCGCGTGCAGCCTCGACATACGGGACCGACTCGGAGTCGACGACGGCCGACAACCGGCTGGCACGTGCCAGCTTGTAGAGATGCCCGAGCAGCCCGAAACCGGTCACGTCCGTGGCGCACCGGCAGCCCGCGTCGAGAGCCGCGTGCGACCCGTCACGGTTGAGAGTGGTCATGGTCGCCACCGCCTGTTCGAATACCTCGCCGGTCGCCTTGTGGCGGTTGGCGAGGACGCCGAGGCCGAGAGGCTTCGTCAGAGTCAGCGGAGTCCCCGCCGTCCCTGCGTCGTTTCGGAGCAGGCGGCTTGCATCGCCGAGGCCGGTGACCGCCAAACCGTACTTGGGCTCCGGATCGTCGATGCTGTGCCCGCCTCCGACGTGGCACCCCGCGATCCGGCACACCTCTGCACCACCGCGGAGCACCTCGCCGGCGAGCTCGAACGGAAGCTTGTCGCGCGGCCAGCCCAGCAGGTTGACCGCAACGAGCGGCTCACCTCCCATCGCATAGACGTCCGACAAGGCGTTCGCGGCCGCGATACGTCCCCAGTCGTAGGGATCGTCGACCACCGGCGTGAAGAAGTCAGCGGTCGCGATCACCGCGCGGTTCCCGTCGATTCGGACGACTGCCGCGTCGTCGCCGTTTTGGACCCCCACGAGGAGGTCCTCCCCCTCCCGGCTCAACGACAGACCGGCGAGCATCTCCTCGAGCTCTCCTGGCGGTACCTTGCACGCGCACCCGCCGCCTGAGGCGAAGCCGGTGAGCCGGAGAGCATCGTGCGTGGTCGTCACAGCGCAAGGGTACGTTCGCGGTCGTGTCTTGTCAGGGTCTACGGGCCGCGGGCGGCTCGGCGGGCCCGGCCTAAGGTGGGCTCGGAGGTGTTCCTCGTCTGGTGACGGGCGCGGTCCTCAAAACCGTTGTGGCCGAGCATCTCGGTCAGGCGGGTTCGATTCCCGTCCGCCTCCGCCAAGACCTTCCCTCGTGCCGCTAGAAGGAGTGCCGTGCCCGACCTCCGTCGGCTGGTCCCCCGGACCGACGACGTGCTCGCGGACCCCCTTCTCGTGCAATCGACCGAGCGGCTGGGGCCACGGCTCGTCAAGGGTGCCGTGGTCCGGGCACAGGCTCGGTGTCGGGTTGGCGAGATCGAGCCGGCCGAGGTCGTCCAGGCGGTCCTGGCCGACCTTCCAGTCGTGGCGACGACCCTCCGTGAAGTGGTCAACGCCACCGGGGTCGTGGTGCACACGAACCTCGGGCGGGCCGCACTATCGGCTGCCGCCGTGGAGGCGGTGCGGCGAGCTGCTGGCACGACCGACGTCGAGCTGGACCTGGGTACCGGCCGCCGGGGCCGCCGGGGACAGGGCGCCTTGGCTGCGCTGGCAGCGGCCGTGCCCGACGCCGGGGGCGTACTGGTGGTCAACAACGGCGCCGCCGCACTCGCCCTCGCAGCCGGTGCCCTGGCGGCCGGCCGGGAGATCGTCATCGCCCGGGGCGAGCTCGTGGAGATCGGTGACGGCTTCCGCATCCCGGAGCTGCTCCAGGCGACAGGGGCAGTGCTTCGCGAGGTCGGTACGACGAACCGGGTGACGCTCGGCGACTACGCCGCGGCGATCACCGACGCGACCGCGCTCGTGCTCAAGGTGCATCCGTCGAACTTCGTCGTCGAGGGGTTCACGGCCTCCGTCTCGGTGGCCGACCTGGCCCCGCTTGGCGTCCCGGTGGTCGCCGATATCGGGTCCGGCCTGCTCAGGGCCCATCCGCGGCTGCCCGACGAGCCCGACGCCGCGAGCAGCCTGCGGGCGGGAGCGGCGCTGGTGACGGCTTCGGGCGACAAGTTGCTCGGCGGGCCGCAGTGCGGACTGGTGCTCGGGCGCCGAGACCTCGTCCAGCTGCTCGCCCGCCACCCTCTGGCCCGGGCGATGCGCGTGGACAAGCTCACGCTTGCCGCCCTGGAGGCGACTCTGACGGGTCCGCCGAGCCCGGTACAGCGCGCGCTGGCGGCACGGCCGGACGGGCTGCTCCAGCGCGCCGTAGCGATTGCGGCCGAGCTCTCCGCCCTGGGCATCCCGGCCACCGCGGTGAGCACGTCCGCGCGCGTGGGCGGTGGAGGGGCACCCGGGGTGGTGCTCGACAGCGCCGCGGTCTCGCTGGCAATGACGCTCATGCCTGGCCTGCGCCTGCACGACCCGGCTGTCCTCGGCCGGGTCGAGCGCGACCGGCTGCTGCTCGACCTGGTCGGAGTGCCCGAAGGGCTCGACCGTTCGCTGCTCGCGGCAGTACGCGACGTGGCCGGGGCGGACTGAGACATGCATGTGATCGCCACCGCGGGCCATGTCGACCACGGCAAGTCGACCCTGGTGAAGGCGCTCACCGGCCACGAGCCCGACCGGCTGCGCGAGGAAAGGCGCCGAGGACTCTCGATCGAGCTCGGCTACTGCTGGACGAGCCTTTCCGGCGTGGGCGAGGTGGCCTTCGTCGACGTACCGGGGCACGAGCGCTTCATCTCGACGATGCTGGCCGGCGTGGGGCCGGTCCCGGCTGTCCTGTTCGTCGTGGCCGCCGACGACCCGTGGATGCCGCAGGCGGCCGAGCATCTGGCAGCCCTGCACGCGCTAGACATCTCCCGCGGCGTGGTGGCCGTCACCAGGTCGGACCTGGCCGACCCGCGTGCCGCCTCGGAGCGCGTCAGAGGCGAGTTCCGGGCGACGTCGTTCGGTGACGTGGACGTGGTCGCTGTCAGTGGACGCACGGGAACCGGCCTCGGCGAGCTCCGGGCCGCGCTGGTCCGAATGTTGCAGGGCATGTCGCCGCCGGATGCGCATGCCGACGTCCGGCTCTGGGTCGACAGACGCTTCCACATCAAGGGCTCGGGGACCGTCGTGACCGGCACGCTGCAGGCCGGCGGGATCACGGTCGGGGACCGGTTGGCCACTGAGGACGGCTCCCTTCTACGGGTGCGGGCTCTCCAGAGCCTCGGCCGCGAGGTCCGGGAGGTTACCGGAACGGCCCGCGTCGCGCTGAGCCTCGCCGGCGGCGTACCCGACGGTCTGACCCGGGGGAGCGCCCTCGTCACCCCGGACGCCTGGCGAGTCACGGTGACGCTGGACATCGAGACCCAGGCGCCCACCGACGGCGCTGTTCACGACGACCGCCTCCCCGCACACCCGCTTCTCCACATCGGGACGTCGTCGGTGGGTGCCCACTGCCGACCCCTCGGAGCCGACTTCGCCCGCCTGACTCTCGAGCGCCCGCTACCGCTGCGGGTCGCAGACCGGGTCCTGCTTCGCGACCCGGGCAGTCGGACACTCTGGGGCGCTATGGTCGTCGACCCCGACCCGCCACCACTCGAGCGCAGAGGTGCTGCCCACGACCGGGTCCTCACCCTGGCCGCGGCCAGCCGGCCACCCAGTGTTGCCGACGAGATCCACCGTCGCGGTGTCGTTCGTCGTTCGCGCCTGCGCCAGCTGGGGTACGACGTGCAAGTCCTCGACACTGTGGCGCTAGGAGTCGGTGACTGGCTGCTCGACACCGCGGCCGTCGCGTCGATGCGTGAGCGCCTCGACAAGCTGGTCGAGGAGCACGACCAGGCCTCACCGCTCGACCCAGGCCTCAGCTGCGTCGTTGCGGCCAGGCGTCTCGGGCTCCCGTCGCCCGACCTGGTCGCACCCTTGGTGGCTCCTCCGCTGCGGCTCGAGCACAGCCGCGTCGTGCGTGGAGGCAGCACCCTGCCTTCGGCGCTGCTCGGGTCACTGGACCTCCTGGCTGCCGACCTGGCCGCCGATCCTTTCAAGGCCCCCTCGGCGGACCAGCTCTCCGCCCTGGGACTCGATGGCAGGTCGGTGGCCGCGGCGGCCAGAGCAGGCCGGCTGCTCAGGCTCGCCGACGGCGTCGTCCTGCTGCCCGACGCAGACCGCTCGGCAGTCGTCCGGCTGTCGGCTCTGCCCCAACCGTTCACCGTCAGCGAGGCACGGCGCGCCCTCGCCTCCTCGCGGCGGGTGGTGCTGCCGCTGCTGGCACACCTCGACCGGCTTGGCCTGACCCAGCGCCTCCAGGACGACCGTCGGAGGGTGACCCCATCCGGGTGAGGGACCGCGCGAGATGGCTGCCGAGCAGTTGACGACGACTGTGGCAGTCTCAGCAGCGGGCCAACGCGGCGCGCTTCTTCAACCGGACGCGGTGCCACCGACCCGTGCCTCCGCCGCCTGGTCCTTCAGAAGGAGGTCCCAGTCGACCAGGAAGCGCCCCAGCCCGTAGCGGGCCAGTGCCGCCTCGCGCGCCTGCGCGCCCACCCGCGCCGCCTCCGACGGGTCGTGCACGAAGCGCCAGACCGCCGACACCAGGTCGTCGACCCTGGTCGAGACCACCCCGGCTACGGCCGGCACCGCCATGGTCGTCTCGGTTGTCGCCAGGGCAACGACCGGCATCCCCAGGTGCATCGCCTCCAGAAGGGACAGCCCCAGGGATGTCCAACGTGAGGTGTGCACGTACACGCGTCTGCGCGCCAGCTGGCGATGAAGCTCGTGCTGAGGCAGGTCGTCGAACGTCCACATCCGCTCCGGTGTGATCCCGAGCTGCGCAGGCAGGCCGTCGACGTTCATCCCGAACACGTCGAGCGGAGCCGCCGCGCTCAGGACTGGCAACAGGTCCGTACCGACGGCCCGACCCCGTCGAACCGGGTCGTTGACGACGACGGCGGCACGTGGCCACTCACCCGAGTATCGGTGGCCGGGGTCCACGATGCCGTGTTCGATGACCTCCGTACGGGCGGTGCCACAGTCCCACATGAGCCGGTTGAAGCCGGTCACGTGCACAACCGGGATGCGGTCCTGGTCGGCGAGCGGATGCCGCGTGTAGGGGACGTTCCCGCCGGGCGTGTTGTGCTCGAGGTAGACGGCCGCGACGTCGCGTCCGGGGCGGCGCCGCGTCCACTGCTGAGCCAGCTCGACTTCATGGGGGCGCTGCAGCACCACCATGTCGATGTCAGCCTCCGCCAGCTGCTCGGGCGTGACCTCGTGCGCAGTCGCCGGCCAGTCCCAGGTACGAGCCCTTCCACGCCCGTCGGGAGACCGGTCGGGAAGCACCGGGAGCAGGTAGTCGTGGTCACCGGAGACAAAGGAGGTGGTCCACGAGCCGTGGACGTGCCAGAGCAGGATCCGCATGCCGGGCTACCCGGCCCTTCGGCCGAGAGCGTGGAAGGACCAGCCCGCCGCGCGCCACTTGTCGGGGTCGAGGAGCAGCCGCCCGTCAACGATGCGCCGGTGCGCCACCACCTCGGCCAGCGAGAAGGGGTCGAGGTTGGCGAACTCGTCCCAGTCCGTGAGTACAAGGACCGCCTCGGCGCCCCGACATGCGGTCAGCGCGTCGTCGCAGTACTCCAGCTCGACGTGGACACGACGAGCGTTCGCCATCGCGGCAGGGTCGTAGACACGGACCCGAGCACCCCTGGCATGCAGGGTCGCCGCGATGTCCAGGGCGGGTGAGTCCCGTACGTCATCGGAGCCGGCCTTGAAGGCCGCACCGAGGACGGCGACAGTGCTGCCTCGCGCCTTCCCCACCAGACGATAGGCGAGGTCGACGGTCCGAGCGCGCTGTCGCATGTTGATGAAGTCGACCTCGCGTAGCAATGCCGACGGCTCTCCCACGCCGAGCTCCTCCGCCCTGGCGATGAAGGCCCTGGTGTCCTTCGGGAGGCAGCCGCCGCCGAAGCCGACCCCCGGGGTCAGGAAGAGGGAGCCGATGCGGGGGTCGTGGGCGAGGATCGTGGTGAGGTCACCGACGTCCCCGCCCGCCACCTCACACACCTCCGCCAGCAGGTTGACCAGCGAGATGCGGGTCGCCAGCATCACGTTCGCCGACACCTTGGCCAGCTCTGCGGTCGCCAGGTCGGTGCTCACGACCGGGATGCCGGCGGACAGGAGCGGCGAATACACCTCCCTGAGGGTGCGGTCCGCCCGCTCACTGTCGACGCCGAAGACCAGCCTGTCGGGCCGGAGCGAGTCGTGCACGGCGTGCCCCTCGCGGAGGAACTCGGGGTTCCATGCGAGGTCGACAGAGTCTCCCGCAGGCGCGAGCCTGCGCAGCTCGTCTCGTACCAGCTCGGCGGTCCCCACCGGGACGGTCGACTTCCCTACGACGAGGCACGGCTGCCGCAACAGCGGGCCGAGGGTACCGACGACGTCCCACAGCGCTGACAGGTCGGCAGCAGAGCTGCCCGCGCGTTGGGGCGTCCCCACGCACAGGAAGTGGACGCACCCGTCGGAGGTGGCCCGGTCGACGTCGGTCGTGAACGTCAGGCGCCCCGACTGCACGCCCTGCGCGAGCAGCGCGTCGAGCTCCGGCTCGTGGAAGGGAGCCCGACCGGTGGCCAGGCACTGCACGCGAGCCGGGTCGTTGTCCACACCGACCACGTCGTGTCCGCACGAGGCCAGACAGGCAGCATGTGTCGCCCCCAGATAGCCCGTTCCCAGCACGGAGATGCGCACGCCGACGATGTGCCCTCTCGCCGGCTCTTCATGCGCTTGGACGAAGCGGTTCTCCCAAGAGGCGTTTCCCCTGTTGAGAAACGGGCACACGCTCACTCTCGGACAAAACCGGGCAGCGGATATCCGCCGACGCTCGGACAGGACTACTGACGGGAGCGGTCGTGAAGGTACTGGGTATCAACGCCATCTTCCACGATCCCTCGGCCGCCCTGGTGATCGACGGAGAGACTGCGGCGGCGGCGGAGGAGGAGCGCTTCTCCCGCCGCAAGCACGGCAAGCGACCGGTGCCGTTCGCGGCCTGGGAGCTGCCGGAGCAGGCAGCCGCCTGGTGCCTGAGACACGCAGGAGTCGCCGCCTGCGACCTGGACGCCGTCGCCTACTCCTTCGACCCGGCCCTGGCACGTCCAGCGGTTGACCTCGGCCTGGACGACCCCTGGGACCACCTCCGGCAGACCTACGCCCGCACGGCACCCGGCTTCCTGTCCACCGCGTTGCCGGGGCTCGACCCGGCGGCTGTCCGGTTCGTTCCCCATCACGTGGCCCACGCAGCGTCGGCAGGGCTGGCGTCACCTTTCGACGACGTCGACGTGCTGGTACTCGACGGCCGTGGTGAGTCCGCCAGCCACCTGGCGGGACGTTATGAGGGGGGTCGGCTCGAGACCCTCGCGAGCCAATCCCTGCCGCACTCGCTCGGACTCCTCTACGAGGACGTCACCGCGCATCTCGGCTTTTTGCGCAGCAGCGACGAGTACAAGGTGATGGCGCTCGCCTCGTACGGACGTCCCCGTCACCTGGCCGAGCTGAGCAGGGCGGTCTATGCGACCGGCGACGGCGGCTTCCGCACCGAGCCGGTCGACTGGGCGAGCCTCGTCAAGGCCCGTAGGCCAGACGAGCCGTGGACCGAGGACCACGCCGACCTGGCGGCCAGCGTGCAGCATCTGCTCGAGCTGACCCTGCTCGAGCTCGCCCGGTGGCTTCGGAGCCGGACGGGCGGGGAGTACCTCGGCCTCGCCGGAGGGGTAGCCCTCAACTGCGTGGCGAACACGAGGCTGCTCGCCGAGAGCGGCTACTCCGACATCTGGGTGCAGCCCGCCGCGGGCGACTCGGGGACGGCGCTGGGAGGTGCCCTTCACGTCGCCCGGTCGCAGGGCGACGTGACGCGGCCCATGCCCGGCGCCGACCTCGGTCGGAGCTGGACGGACGACGAGCTCGAGGCGAGCCTTCTCACCGCCCGAGTGCCCTACACCCGTTGTGCCGACATCGCCGACGTCGTGGCCGAGGCGCTCGCGGACAACCAGGTCGTGGCGTGGTTCCAGGGTCGCAGCGAGTTCGGTCCGCGCGCACTCGGCTACCGGTCTCTACTGGCGCACCCTGGATACGCCGCGAACCTCGAGCGGCTCAACGATGTCAAGGGCCGCGAGCAGTTCCGCCCGGTGGCACCCATGGTGCGGGCCGAGCGTGCGGCGGAGATCTTCTCCCGCGGCCCGCTCCCGTCGCCGTTCATGCTCTTCGTCCACGACGTCTCGCCGCGGTGGCGGGACCGTATCCCCGCTGTCGTCCACGTGGACGGTACGGCCAGGGTGCAGACCGTCGACCCGGGGGCCGACCCGCTGGTGGCGGGGATGCTCGCCTCGTTCGAGCGGCGTACCGGTCTTCCGGTCGTGGTCAACACCAGCCTGAACACGGCAGGACGACCTATGGTCGACGACCCCCGGGACGCCCTGGAGTGCTTCGGGTCGGCGCCCGTCGACCTGCTCGCGATCGGACCGTTCGCGGTGCGACGACCGGGGCCGGCCTGATGCGGACGCTACCCACCACCATTGTCGTCCCTACCGTCGGAAGACCGAGCCTGGCGGTCCTGCTGCACGCGTTGGCCGACGGAACCGGACCTCCTCCCGAAGCCGTGGTCGTGGTCGACGACCGAAGCTATGGTCCGTCGCTCACGCCGACACTAGCCGGTATCGACCTGCCTCATCTGGAGGTGGTCCGCTCGGGGGGCGGCGGGCCTGCGAGAGCGAGGAACCTCGGCTGGCGCCTAGCCCGGACACCGTGGGTGAGCTTCCTCGACGACGACGTCGTACCGGACGCCGACTGGCGGGAGCGCCTCGCCGGCGACCTCACCGCGGCGAGGAGCGAGGTGGCGGGCATCAAGGGTGGCGTTCGCGTCCCGCTCCCGGCCGACCGTAGGCCCACCGACTGGGAGCGCGGAACCGCCGGTCTGGCCGACGCCCAGTGGATCACCGCCGATCTCACCTACCGGCGGTCGTCCCTCAGCGCGGTCGGTGGTTTCGACGAGCGCTTCCAGCGGGCGTTCCGCGAGGATTCCGACCTGGCGCTTCGAATCGTCGCCGCCCAAGGTCGGGTCGTCGACGGGGACCGCTGGGTGTCACACCCCGTCCGACCTGCCGGGTTCCTCGCCAGCCTGAGGCAACAGGCGGGCAACGGCGACGACATTCTCATGCGGCGCCTGCACGGACCGTCCTGGCGGCAGGCGTGCGGCGCGGGGCGGGGCCGGCGGCGTCGGCACCTTGCGGTCACCGCCTGCGGCGCAGCAGCGGTCGGGCTCCTCGCCGTACATCGGCCCAGGCTCGGCGCTGCAGCGGCATCGGGTTGGCTGCTCGGTACGGCGGAGCTCGCAGTCGCCCGGATCCTGCCAGGACCCCGTTCGCCCGGCGAGATGGCACGGATGCTCGTCACGAGCGCGGCGATCCCTACGGCAGCCAGCTGGCACACAGCCCGCGGGCTCTGGAGGCATCGAGGCGCGCGAGCGTGGCGGGGTCTGCCGGACCTGGTCCTCTTCGACCGCGACGGGACGCTCGTGCACGACGTCGCTTACAACGCGGACCCCGACCAGGTCCAGCCCGTGGCGCAGGCGGCCCAGGCCCTCACGAGACTTCGTTCGGCCGGCGTCCGAGTAGGCGTCGTGACCAACCAGTCCGGCGTGGCGTCAGGGCGCATCGCCCCCGACCAGCTGGAGGTGGTCAACGCCCGGGTGCAGAAGCTCCTCGGACCCTTCGACGTGGTGGAGGTATGCCCTCACGGGCGAGACGACGCCTGCGGCTGCCGGAAGCCGGCCCCTGGCATGGTGAAGCACGCCTGCCGCACCCTCGACGTCGAGCCGTCGCGGTGCGTCGTCATCGGCGACATCGGCAGTGACGTGGACGCGGCCGAGGCGGCGGGCGCTGTCGGCATCCTCGTCCCTACGCCCACCACTCGGCCGAAGGAGACCCGTGCCGCTCGTCTCGTCTGCGATGACCTGCAAGGGGCGGTCGACCGGGTGCTCGGGGGTGAGTGGTGACGAGGCGGCTGTTGGCTGTGCGGCTGGACAACGTCGGTGACGTGCTGGTCACCGGACCGGCCCTGCGTGCCGCTGCTCAGGGCAGCGACCGGGTCGTACTGCTGACCAGCCCGCAGGCCGCCGAGGCGGCGCGTCTCCTCCCCGGCGTCGACGACGTCGTCGCGTGGACGTGCCCGTGGATAGATGCGTCGCCACCGGACGTCGGAGCGGCCGATATCGGCTCACTGGTCGCTGAGCTCGGGAGCCGGGAGTTCGACTCCGCTCTCGTCTTCACGTCCTTCCACCAGTCCCCGCTTCCGACGGCTCTCGTCCTTCGGCTGGCCGGGATCCGCTGGGTCGGTGCCATCAGTGAGGACTACCCAGGATCCCTTCTCGACCTCCGGCACCGAGTACCGGACGACCTACCCGAGCCCGAGCGGGCCCTGTCGCTCGCCGTTGCCTCAGGACATACCCTGCCCGCCGGTGACGACGGCGCCCTCAGGGTGGCGGGGCCGCTTCCGACGCTTCGGCTCTTCGGTGACCGGAGGCCGTATGTCGTGCTGCACCCCGGTACGTCGGTTCCGGCTCGGGCCTGGCCGGCGGCCCGCTTCGCGGAGTGCTGTGCAGAGCTGTCGGAGCGAGGCTGGCAGGTAGTCGTCACGGGCGCACCGGCGGAGCGGGCCCTCACGGCGAGCGTCGCGGCCGGCACGCCTGCACGTGATCTCGGCGGGTCGACCTCCCTTCCGGAGCTGGCGGCCGTGCTCGCCGGAGCGCGGGCTGTCGTGGTAGGCAACACCGGTCCTGCGCACCTGGCCGCGGCAGTGGGTACGCCGGTCGTGTCACTGTTCGCACCGACGGTTCCGGCGGTGCGGTGGGCGCCGTACGGTGTCCCACGCATCCTGCTCGGGGACCAGCAGGCAGCGTGCCGAGACAGCCGGGCGGCCGTGTGCCCGACAGCCGGCCATCCGTGCCTCTCCGACGTCACGGCTCCAGAAGTGGCCGAGGCAGTCGAGACGTTGATACGCGACGCAGCCGAGGTATCGCTGCGCCGCGACCTGCAGAAGGAGATGGTGGGATGAGGGTCGCCATGGTGTCTGAGCACGCCAACCCGCTCGCAGACGTCGGCAGCGTCGACGCCGGAGGCCAGAACGTCCACGTCGCGGCGCTCGCCAAGGGACTGGTCGAACGAGGACACGAGGTCACCGTGTTCACCCGCCGCGACGACCCCTCTCCCCCGACCCAGGTCACCTCGAGTGACGGCTATGTCGTGGAGCACGTCACCGCCGGCCCGCCCACCGACATACCCAAGGATGAGCTCCTTCAGCACATGCCTGCCTTCGCGGCCTATCTGGAGAGCAGGTGGACCTCGGAACGCTTCGACGTGGTGCACTCCCACTTCTGGATGAGCGGTCTGGCTGCTGTGGCCGCAGCGGCGGCGGCAGGGCTGCCTGTCGTCCATACGTTCCACGCGCTCGGCACGGTGAAGCGCCGGCACCAAGGTCGCCGCGACACGAGCCCTGACCGGCGGGTCAGCCTGGAAGCGCGGCTGTGCAGCTCGGTCGACCAGGTGGTCGCCACCTGCAGCGACGAGATCGGCGAGCTTCGGGCGCTGGGCATGGACATCCGACGGGCGACCGTGGTGCCCTGCGGTGTCGACGTGCAAGCTTTCGTGCCCCGACCGCGAGCCCGGTCGGCTCGGCCGCGGCTGCTGGTACTCGGCCGGCTGGTGGAGCGTAAAGGCGTCGGCAACGTGATCACCGCACTCGGTTCGCTGCCCGGCGTCGACCTGGTCGTCGCCGGAGGGCCGGCACCCGACGCCCTCTCGGCCGATCCGGAGGCGTGCCGGCTCCGGAAGCTGGCCGCGGCCAGCGGCGTCGGGAACCGGGTCGAGTTCGTCGGCCGGGTGCACCGAGGGGACGTCCCTCCGCTCATCCAGTCGGTCGACGTCGTCGTTGCCGTGCCCTGGTACGAGCCCTTCGGCATCGTGCCGCTGGAGGCGATGGCGTGCGGCCGTCCGGTGGTCGGCTCGGCTGTCGGAGGGCTGCTCGACACCGTCGTGCCGGGGTACACCGGCGAGCTGGTACCCCCGCGGCGTCCGGACCTGTTGGCAGAGGCCCTCCGCACGTTGCTTGCCGACCCGGACCGACGCGCGGCCTATGGCCGAGCTGGGTACGAGCGGGTCGTCCGCACGTACCGCTGGGAGCAGGTGGCGGCGGCCACCGAGACCGTCTACGCCTCGGTCATGTCCCGGCAGCCCCGGGCAGCGGCGGAGATGTCAAGATGAGCGCGGAGACGCCCTGCGACCACCGTCACGTCGACGAGCTGATGCATGCGCTCGGCTCGTTCGGTCCTAGCGTCGACGTAGCGAGTGGGTGGGGGGGCAGGATCGCGGTGGCCCTCGGCGACGGTCGGCGCCTGCTGGCCGCCGGGAACGGAGGAAGCGCTGCCCAGGCCCAGCACCTGACCGCCGAGCTCGTGGGGCGCTACCGCGAAGACAGACCGCCGTTCTCGGCCATCTGCCTGAGTGCCGAGACTTCCAGCCTGACCGCGATCATGAACGACTACCCGGTAGAGGAGCTGTTCGCGCGGCAGGTACAGGCGCACGGTCGCCCCGGCGATGTCCTGGTGCTGCTGTCCACCAGTGGGCGCAGCCCCAACGTCGTCAGCGCCGCACTGCGAGGGCGCGACCTCGGCCTCGTCGTGCTCGCTCTGACGGGTCCACGCCCGAACCCGCTGGCAGACGTCGCGGACGAAGCGCTGAGCGTCGACTCGCAGTTCACGGCGACCGTGCAGGAGCTGCACCTCGTTGCCCTTCACATCCTGTGCGCCTCACTGGACCGGGAGCTCGGCGTCATCTCCTCACCGTCTGCCGTGCTGGAGGACGTACCGGAGCTCGCACCGGCAGCGCGGGCGGGGACGCTGGCATGAGGGGCCGTCTTGTCGTCGTCGGGGACGCGCTTCTCGACATCGACGTTGTCGGGGTGGCGCACCGACTGACCCCCGACGCACCTGTGCCCGTACTCGACGACATCGTGGAGCACGCCCGGCCGGGAGGCGCGGCCCTGGCGGCCCTGATGGCCGCCCGGGGCGGCCACGACGTCACCTTGGTCACCACGATCGGCGACGACGCCGCGGGGCAGCAGCTCATCGACCTGCTCACCGATGTGGACGTCATCGCTCTGCCGTACGCCGGACCGACGCCCGTCAAGCGCCGTGTCAGGTCCGGAGGGCAGTCACTGCTCCGACTCGACAGCGGATCGGCGGTCGGTCAGGTCGGTGATCCGACCGATGAGGTGGCTCGCTCACTCGCGGGTGCCGCGTGCGTGTTGGTTTCCGACTACGGCCGCGGCATCACCTCCGTACCCCCCCTCCGCCAGCTTCTGAGCGGCCTTGCGAAGAACCTCCCCATGGTCTGGGACCCGCACCCACGCGGCGCCGCCCCGGTCCCCGGTACACACCTCGTCACACCGAACCAGGGCGAGGCCGCGGACTGGGCGCAGCGCAACGGCCTCACGCAGCCGGCCGCTGGCAACGGCCTGGCCGCCGTACGGGCCGCCGCGACGGCACTGGTCGCTGCCTGGCAGACGCGGGCCGTCGCGGTGACCTTGGGAAGCCGCGGAGCCCTGTTGACCTACGGCACCGGTGCACCGGCGGTCAGCCCAGCCCCTAGGGTGCACTGCGTCGACCCGTGCGGCGCGGGCGACCGGTTCGCGGTCACGGCGGCCCTCGAGCTCGGCTCGGGCCGGCTCCCGACAGAGGCGGTCGCGGCGGCCGTACAGGCGGCTTCGGCCTACGTGGCCGCCGGCGGGCCGGCCGGCCTCTCCATCGCGTCGTCTGCCTCCGGCCGAGTCCCGGACGCCGGCGCCTCGCCGGGTGCTCCCGACGTCGCTGCGATCCTCAGTCGGGTCCGAGCCGCAGGCGGGACCGTGGTGGCGGCCGGTGGCTGTTTCGACCTTCTCCATGCCGGCCACATCTCGACACTTGAGGGCGCCAGGTCACTCGGCGACTGCCTCGTGGTGTGCCTCAACTCGGACTCCTCCGTCCGCGGGCTGAAGGGGCCGGGCCGTCCGCTGGTTCACGCGACCGACCGGGTAAGGGTGTTGTCCGCCCTGGAATGCGTCGACGCAGTGGTGGTGTTCGACGACGAGACACCGGCGGCGCTCCTTGACAAGCTGCGGCCCGACATCTGGGTCAAGGGCGGTGACTATGCCGGTGTCGACGTCCCGGAGGCCGCTGTCCTCGACCAGTGGGGCGGCCAGGTGGTGACGCTGGCCTACCTCACCGGACGATCCACCTCACGGCTGGCCGCAGCAGCAGCCGGCTCATCCGTTGTGGACACGACGCACGAGACCGAGGAGATGACGCTATGACGCTAGGGACTGTTCTGGTGACTGGAGGTGCCTCCGGACTCGGAGCGGCGACTGTCGAGGCGGTGACGGCGGCCGGCGGGCGGCCGGTGGTTCTCGACAGGGCACCGTCCTCGGCCGACGTCGAGCACGAGACCGTCGACCTCGCCGACCGGGAGGCGACGGAGGAGGCAGTACGCGCCGTCTCGCGACGCACCGGTGGGATCGACGCGGTGGTCACCTGCGCGGGCATCGACTCGTGCGGCCGGCTCGAGGACGTGCCCGGCGACCAGTGGGACAGAGTGGTGCTGGTCAACCTGCTGGGCACGGCTGCCGTCGTGCGGGCCGCGATGCCCGACCTTGCCCGACGTCACGGCAGGGTCGTCACGGTCGCCTCCACCCTCGGGCTCCGCGCCCTGAGCGACGCCACCGCGTACTGCGCCTCGAAGTTCGGCGTGGTCGGGTTCACCCGCGCCCTGGCCGCCGAGACGGCGGGACGCGTCGGGGTAACCATGCTCATCCCGGGCGGCATGCAGACGCCTTTCTTCGACGACCGTGACGACAAGTACAAGCCGCCGGCCGACGCCAAGCTCAACCGTCCGCAGGACGTCGCACAGGCGATCGTCTTCGCCCTCCAGCAGCCCACCGGCTGCGAGGTCCGCGAGCTCGTCGTCACACCATCGATGGAAGGCTCCTGGCCCTGAGCCGCGGGCAGGAGACCCTCTTCGTCCTCCGGGCGCTCGGACTCGGTGACCTGCTCACCGCGGTTCCGGCGCTCCGCGCGCTTCGGTCGGCGTTCCCGAGCCACGAGCTCGTCCTAGGGACGGCCGCGGTGCTCGAGCCACTGGCCCGCCTTACCGGAGCCGTCGACCGGGTCCGTCCCGTCTCGGGGCTGGACGACTGGCCACGCGACGAGCCGAGCCCCGACGTCGCCGTCAACCTGCACGGGAGGGGACCGCAGAGTCACCGACTTCTCGAGTCGTTGGCCCCACGACGGCTCATCGCCTTCGCGACTGACGACGCCGGGCGCGCCGGCCCGCGGTGGCGGCCCGACGAGCACGAGGTCGTGCGGTGGTGTCGGCTGCTGGCCGATTCGCTGGACATACCTGTCGACAGCGGCGACCTGGGACTTGCCCTGCCTGCGGCGTCCTCGCCGTCTCCGGGCGCCGTCGTCGTCCATCCTGGCGCCGCTCATCCAGCTCGCCGCTGGCCGCCGGACCGGTTCGCGCGGGTCGCCGAGTGGGCCCGTCTGCATGGCCGGCCGGTGGTCGTGACCGGATCCCCCGACGAGCGACCGCTCGCCCAGCAGGTGGCCGTCGAAGCCGGCCTGGGCGACGAGTCCGTCCTGGCGGGGCGGTCCAGCCTGGTCGAGCTGGCGGCGCTGTTGAGCTCGGCCCTACTGGTCGTCGCGGGCGACACCGGAGTGTCACATCTGGCGACGTCCTACGGCACGCCGTCAGTCACCTTGTTCGGCCCGACGCCGCCGAGTCTCTGGGGCCCGCCTGCGGGCGGACCGCATATCGCGCTGTGGCACGGATCCGGCCCCGGAGACCCGTGGGGACAGACCGTCGACCCGGCGCTGCTCGCCGTGACCGTTCGGGAGGTCGTCGCCGCGGCAGACAACCTGTTGGCCGCCGCTTCGACAGGCTCCATCCGCTGACAGCGGCGTCACCGCCGCTGGCGTACCTCGGCGTCAGGCCGGGGACAGCTGCGCAGCGAACCACGCCACTGTCCGGCTGAGCCCCTCGTCTGGGGCCACAGCGGGCTCCCAGCCCAGGCGCTCGCGGGCCATGGTGATGTCAGGGCACCTGACTCTCGGGTCGTCGACAGGCAGGTCCACTGCACTAAGGGGAGACATCGACCCGGCGAGGCGTCGGATCAGCTCGGCGAGCTCAACCATCGTCATCTCGGTCGGGTTGCCGATGTTCACCGGAGTCCACTCCCTGCTCGCGGCGTACGCCAGGATGCCAGCGACCGTGTCGGCGACGTAGCAGATCGACCGGGTCTGGCTCCCGTCCCCGGCAACCGTCATCGACTCCCCGCGCAACGCCTGACCCACGAAGTTGGGAATCGCACGACCGTCGTCGAGCCGCATGCGCGGTCCGTAGGTGTTGAAGATCCGCACGATGCCGGTGTCGGCTCCGTAGGCCGACCGGTACGCGGTCGTGAGCGCCTCACTGAACCTCTTGGCCTCGTCGTACACCGATCTGGGACCGACGGGGTTGACGTTGCCCCAGTAGTCCTCGCGCTGGGGATGTTCGAGTGGGTCGCCGTAGACCTCGGACGTGGAGGCGAGCACGAACCGGGCATCCCTGGTGCGGGCGAGCTCCAGGGCATTCGTGGTGCCCACGCTCCCGACCTTCATCGTCTCGAGAGGGAGCGCGAGGTAGTCCGGTGGCGAGGCGGGCGAGGCGAGATGCAGTACCCAGTCGACGCGGCCGTCGACGTCCAGCCCTTCGGACACATCGCAGTCGAGCAGGTCGAAGCCGTCCTGCTCGCGCAGGTGCTCGACGTTGGCCGCCCGGCCCGTGACGAAGTTGTCGGCGCAGACGACGCTGTCCCCGGTGTCGAGCAGACTCTCGCAGACCCACGAGCCCAGGAAGCCGGCCCCGCCGGTCACGACGACCCGCCGGTTGGGCGTGCCTGAAGACCCGGCCGGTGCCTGCATGCGGGTTCGGTACCCTCATCTACCCACCTCATGCCGCGAGAGGAGCCAGTAGCACCGGCCCCGGATTGATCGGAGCCCGGTTGACGAACACCAGCCACCTACCGCAAGACTTGTGAGCGCACGACCGGCGGAACACCTTCATCTCTAGGAGACCCGTGGCGAACGAGGCCAACGCATCAAACGACACGACCGACGAGATCGTGGCCCGTCTGCGCGAACCGGGCGACGAGGAGGTCGCCGTCCTCGACGCGTGGTGGCGGGCGAACAACTACCTGACCATCGGTCAGATCTACCTCCAGGCGAACCCGCTGCTCCGAGAGCCGCTGAAGCCGGAGCACATCAAGCCCAGGCTTCTCGGTCACTGGGGTACCAGCCCCGGGCTCTCCTTCATCTACGCCCACGCGTCGAGACTGATCCGCCACACCGACCAGGCGATGGTCTATCTCGCGGGTCCTGGCCACGGCGGCCCTGCCCTGGTGGCCGCAGGGTACCTCGAAAGCACCTACTCCGAGACCTACCCCCTCGTGGGCCAGGACGCCGAGGGCATCCGTCGGCTCTTCCGGCAGTTCTCGAGCCCAGGAGGCATCCCGAGCCACGTGTCGGTCACCACTCCGGGCTCGATTCACGAGGGTGGCGAGCTCGGCTACGTGCTCGTGCACGCCTTCGGTGCCGTCATGGACAACCCCGACCTGATCGCCCTCGCCGTCGTGGGTGACGGGGAGGCCGAGACAGGGCCCCTCGAGGGTTCGTGGAAGGGCGTATCGTTCCTCGACCCGGCGCGAGACGGTGCCGTGCTGCCGATCCTCCACCTCAACGGTGCGAAGATCTCCGGACCCACGGTGCTGGGCCGCAAGGACCCGGCCGAGGTGCGCTCACTGCTCACGGGGCATGGCTATGACGTCCTCGAGGTGGAGGGCGACGACATCCCCGGCATGCACCACCGCTTCGCGGACGCCCTCGCGACCGCCTGGGGACGGATCCGCGTGATCCAGGACCGGGCCAGGGCCGACTCGAGCTGGCAGGGGCGACCGGACTGGCCCTTGATCGTGCTGCGGAGCCCGAAAGGCTGGACCGGCCCGGCCGAGGTGGACGGGGTGAAGGTGACCGGTACCTGGCGCTCACATCAGGTACCGCTGTCAGGCGTCAAGGCCGACCCGGGTCACCTCGAGATCCTCGAGACGTGGCTGCGCTCCTACCGGCCCGACGAGCTCTTCGACGCCGACGGCCGGCCAGCCGACCTGGTGCTGAAGGCAAACCCGAGCGGTCCCCTGCGAATGAGCGCCACCCCGCACGCCAACGGCGGTCTCCTCACGCGGGACCTCGACCTCCCCGACTTCCGTGACTACGCCGTCGACGTTCCCCATCCCGCCAGCCAGCGTGCCGAGTCGACCCGCCGGCTGGGCGCGATGCTCCGAGACCTCTATGTGCGCAACCCGGACACCTTTCGGCTCTTCTGCCCCGACGAGACCAACAGCAACCGGCTGGGCGATGTATTCGAGGTGTCAGACCGGGCCTTCGCCGAGGCGGTCAGCGGCGACGACGAGAAGATCTCCCACAGCGGCCGGGTGATGGAGGTGCTCTCCGAGCACAACTGCCATGGCTGGCTCGAGGGTTACACGCTCACCGGGCGGCACGGGCTGTTCGCCACATACGAGGCGTTCGCCATGGTGAGTGCGTCCCAGACGATCCAACACAGCAAGTGGCTCGAGGAAGCCGTGTCGCTGCCGTGGCGTGCGCACGTGCCGAGCCTCAACATCCTCCTGACGTCTACGGCCTGGCGCAACGACCACAACGGCTTCTCGCACCAGGGCCCTGGGCTCATCCAGAACGTCATCACCCAGCGCGGAGACACCTCGCGTGTCTACCTGCCACCGGACGCCAACTGCCTCCTGTCCGTCGCGGACCACTGCTTCCGGTCCCGGTCGTACGTGAACCTCATCGTGATCGACAAGCAGCCACAGCTTCAGTGGCTCACGATCGACGAGGCCGTCGACCACTGCGCACACGGGGCAGGGATCTGGCAGTGGGCCGGCAACGACGATGGCAGCAGTGACCCCGACGTCGTGCTGGCGTGCGCCGGTGACGTGGTCACGATGGAGACCGTCGCGGCCGCCAACCTCCTCAACGAGCAGCTGCCGGATCTGCGGGTGCGCGTGGTCAACGTCGTCGACCTGATGAGCCTGCCGCGCCCCAAGGACCATCCTCACGGTATGGGGGACACCTTGTTCCGGGAGCTGTTCACCGACGCTGTCGACGTGGTCTTCTCGTTCCATGGCTATCCGGGGGCGATCCACCAGCTGGTCCACGGCCGACAGGACGCCGACCGATTCCACGTGCGGGGCTTCATCGAGCAGGGTACGACGACCACTCCTTTCGACATGGTGGTCCGCAACCGCGCGTCTCGCTACCACCTCGTCATCGACGCCATCAACAACGCACGGCGGACCCCTACGGGGGCAAGCGACCTCCAGGCATGGTGCCGTGCCCAGCTCGCACGGCACGAGGAGTACGTGGTCGAGCACATGGAGGATATGCCCGAGGTGAGCGGGTGGACCCTCGGGGACTGGGCGACGAAGGCCTGAGGCCCCCTATCGACCCTCCACCAGCCCGGCGATCGTGCCCAGCGTCTCTTCGACGCCCTCCTGGATGCCCGGGTGGTCTGCCTGCGTGTGAAGGGTCAGTCTGACCCGCGAGCTGTCCCCGTCGTCGGTCACCTCGAGGTGGCCGCGGTAGTCGTTCGGCCCCTCGGCGCCCCACTCGACCTGTCGGCGATCGTGGTCGACTCGAAACCAGGCCTCGGACCGCACCGCGTGCTCCTCCTCTCCTGGCGGAGCGATGACGGCGGTGACGTCCACGGCGTCGTCACCGGACGGTCTCGCCTCCGTGATCCGGGGGAAATAGCGGGGAAGGTTGTCTACTTGGGACAAGAACTCGAACAGCGAGTCGGCGTCCGCCTCGACCTCGCGGACGCCTGCGTAGTCAGCCATGTCACTCCTGCCTTGTTGTCGGGTTACCGGGACGAGTACCCACCGGGTCGCCATGTCAACCGGCCGGTGACGACGTCACCGTCTCCCCGCGCTCATTGGGCGTGACGTGGTCTCAGCGCTCTCACGTGCGTCCTACCGGCACGGGTCTGGCCATACCCGACGTCGCCAGCGCCAGAGCCAGGGCGACAAGCACGACGTACAAGGCGTGCCGAATGCCGAACATGTCACCGAGGAAGCCGACGAGAGGGGGGCCGGCGAGGAATGCTGTGTACCCGATCGAGGTCACGACCGACACGTTGACGGCCGCCGCAGGAACGTCGTCAGCCGCCGCACTGATGCCCGTCGGGAAGCCCAGCGCCGTACCCGCCCCCCACATCAGACCACCTGCCAGGACCGAGGGCATCGTGGGACCGTTGACGACCAGGAGGAGCCCGGTGCCGCCGAGAACGACCGACGACCGGAGCACCGCGACTCTGCCCCAACGGTCGAGAGCCGCGCCGCCGAACAGCCTTGCCACGGTCATGGCCGTCACGAAGCTTCCCAGCCCAACCGCACCCATCGCCTGGCTGCCACCAAGCCCGTCAACGACCGCCAGAGCCAACCAGTCGTTCGCGACTCCCTCGGTGAAGGCAAAGGCGAGAACCAACAACCCGATGAGCAGGGTCCGGTGGTCACGCCAGCCGTTGCGGAGCTGGACGCCCGGCCCGCTGTGGCCCGGAGTGCCCGGCTGAGGCTGGAAGTCCAGATACCGCGACACACCCACTACCGCGCCCACGACCATTGCGACGGCGGTCACCAGCAGCTGGGCAGAGACGCTGATGCCGACCGCCGCACACTCGGCGCCGACAGCGGCTCCCCCGACGCTTCCCAGGCTCCATGCGGCGTGGAACCGAGACATCACGCTGCGCCCGAGCCGTCGTTCGACGTCGGCACCCTCGACGTTCATCGCCACGTCCCAGGTACCGATACCCAGCCCGGTCACCACCAGGCCCCCTCCGGTGAGAAGGATCTCGCCTATCCACAGACCCACGGCGGCCGAGAGCAGGCCGGTCAGCTCAGCAACCGCGCTGCTCAACACGGCTCGACCGGGGCCGACGCGTTGGACGACGGCCCCCGAGAGCGGCAGTGCGGTCAGGGAGCCGATCGAGACGCAGACCAGCAACAGTCCCAGGCCCGTCGCGTCGAGGTGCAGAGCGGACTTGACGGCCGGCGTCCTCGATGCCCAGGACCCGAACACCATGCCGTTGGCAGCGAAGGTGATCGCGACGGCTCGCTTGGCCCCCTCGACTGGAGCGGGCGACGATCTCGCCACGGAGGACCGGAACACACCGTGGAGTCTTCCAGCCGGTCGCAGCCATAACCGCCCGAGTAGGCAACCCGCGCCGGACGACTTGCCCCGATCCCGGAGCGCACGCAGGTCAGGCGGGCAGTGCCTCGACTGCGCCGGTGTGCTCCAGCATGTCGGCGACGCTGCCTGCTTCGGGCCGGTCAGCCCAGGTCTGGACCGACGCCGACAGGGCCAACGCCATCTCCTCGCAGGGCATCGGTCGTCCGAAGAGGAAGCCTTGTCCGGTCGTGGCGCCCGCATGTGAGGTGACGTGTTCGAGCTGGCTCCACCGCTCGATCCCCTCCACGATGACGTCCAGGCTCAGCGCCTCTCCCATCACGACCATCGAACGCACCAGCGTGCAGGCTTTCGCGTCGTTCTCGATGTCTTCGAGGAAGGTCTTGTCGACCTTCAGGATCCGCACGGGGAGCCGCTGAAGATACTCGATGGAGGAGAACCCGACACCGAAGTCGTCGATGGCGAACCGCACCCCGGAAGCGGCGATGGTGTTCATCGCCGCAAGCGTGCGCGGCTCGTTGTCGACGAAGTTGCGTTCGGTCACTTCGAGCACGAGGTCGACGTCGCCCATCACAGCCCGAGCGGCCTCGACCTGTTCGGCGAAGCCATCCACGTGGAGCTGTTGTGCCGAGACGTTGACGGCAATGGACAATGTGCGCCCCGCCGCCGCCACGAGCCTGGGCGCGTCGGCTGCTACGACGCCGAGGACGAAGTCACCGAGGGCCACGATGAGACCGCTCTCCTCCGCAGTGGGGATGAAGAGTTCCGGAGGAACGAGCACGCCGTTACGGCGCCACCGTACGAGGGCCTCCACACCGGTGATGATCTGCGTCCGCAGGTCGACGACGGGCTGGTAGTACACCTCGAGCGACTCCGCCTCCACCGCTCGGCGCAGTGACTCGACGAACTCGATGCGCTGGCTGCGCTCGTCGCCGAACGACAGCCGATACGTCTCGTAGCGGTTCTTCCCCTGGCTCTTGCCGTGGTACATGGCCAGGTCCGCCTGGCTCAGCAGCGACTCGGCAGAGCCGTCTGGTTCGGACAGGGCGACGCCCACTGTCGTCGTCACCGCCACGTCCTCGCCGAACATGTGGAACCGCGAGCGCAGCGCGGTCAGGACGCGCTGACAGGCCTGCTCCACCTCGGCGGGCTCGGAGATCTCCTCCAGCAGAACGGCGAACTCGTCGCCGCCCAGTCGGGCGACGGTATCGGCTCCCCGCACCGCCGCCTTGATCCTCCGCCCGACCTCGATCAGGAGCTCGTCACCGGCGCCGTGGCCGTACGAGTCGTTGACACGCTTGAAGCCGTCGAGGTCGCAGAACAGTACGGCGAGCCGCCCGCCCCGTCTGCGCTGGAGGTCGACGGCGTGCTCGACGCGGTCCATGAACAGCGAGCGGTTGGCCAGCCCCGTCAGTGGGTCGTGCCACGCCTGGTGTGCCATGGCGTCGCCGAGCCGCATCCGAGCCTGGGCGTCCTCCGCGACAGCGACCAGCGCCGCGAGTCCGGCCTGGTCGTCCTTCGCGGTGGACCGCGCTCTGTTCAGAGCCGGGGCCACCAGCCACTTGTGGTCGTCCCCCGGCACCAGCACGCCGATCTCGTCAATGCGGGGCGCCGTCGCCTGGATGGTGACCCGCTGGTCGTGCAGGAGACTGCTCGCTCCCTCCCGCAGCACCTCCAGCAACAGCTGCTGCTCCATCACGTTCTGCACCTTGACCACCGTGTCGAACAGCACTGCGAGCCGGCGGGCATGCTCGCCGCCTCGGGACTGGGCCCTCGACGCGACGAGGATGGTCAGCACCGGTACCGCGAGGAGCATTGCCGTCCATCGCGGCAACCCCTGCCACACGACTGCGGCGAGATATCCGAGCGACGCGATCGCCAAGAACGCGACCAGGGCGGTCAGGGCGCCGGTCGGGGCGATCTCTCGGCGGATGCTCGTGCCTTCTTCGAGGCTGAGCGAGACCACCGAAACGAGGAAGTCGATCAGGAAGTAGACCGCGGCTCCAACGCCGGTCGCGAGCAGGTCCCGGGGCGTTGGGGCGTGTCCGGGATCCTGTACCAGGGTGATCACAAAAAGGGCCAGCGCGCCCGCGATGACGCCCAACCCGCTGTTGAACGCCTTTGTCGAACGGCGCTTGTCGGTCAGCACCTGGCAGATCGTCGTGCCCAGTGCCCAGATCATCAGTGCGACCCAGGGCGGGCCGACGTTGGCGAGGAAGATCAACACGCAGGAGTCGAGGCCGATCTCGATCCCCCCGCCGGTGCGCCTGAAGACCATCGGGAAGTAGCCCATCACCGAGATCAGCGGGACGGCGAGGATGATCGCGACGGAGACCGCCCTCGGCTCGACAATGGCCTGCAGCGTCACGTCCCGCAGCTGGACGGCCACGACGACGACTGACAACAGACCGACGACGGCACCCGAGACGACGACGGTGGAGTCGAAGACCCGGCTGAGACGCGCCCTATGGGCGACTCCTTCGGGCATCAGCGACACCGCAGGGCCGCACCGGGGTGGACGAACACGACCTGGACCTCTCGCTCCTGAGCGTACGGTCGAGATGCGGGACGCTCCCAACTCACTACCCACAGTAGTCTATCGGTCGCTCAAATGGCACAACGCCCGCATTTTTGTCCACCTAAGTCCTCTATGCGGGCCTGTCGGCGGACCACCCGACATGTGCCCCCTCTACGAGCCTCTGTGCGAGTACTCGCACCTTCGTCTGGCTGCTCTGGGAGATCTTGACGAGGCGGTCGAAGGCTGCGCCCTCATCCAGCGAGAAGCGCTCCATCACGATGCCGATGGCCTTGCTGATGTCCTGTCGGTCCTGCAGCGCCTCCGTCAGGCTCTCGATCCGGGAGGCGGAGGCGACCATCGTCGCAGCTTGGGCCGCGAACGACTCGGCCAGCTCCCACGAGACGTCATCGAGGTGATGCCCGATGGTCGAGTACAGGTTGAGAGCACCCGTGCGCCCGCCTGCTGTCGGGAGCCGTACAGAAGCCTGCGATCGGATACCGAGCTCACCCGCCGACTTCGCGTACGAGGGCCACCGACTGTCGGTGGACACGTCGGCCGACTCGACGAGCGGGGCACCTCCCATGGCGCTGAGGGTCGGGCCTTCGTCCAGCTCGTACTGTGCTGCGTCCGCCTTGAGCGCGATCGGGTCCGTCGCCGCCAGAGTTCCCAGCTCCGCGCCCGAGTACGTCATGGAGATGCTGGCGAAGTCGACCCAGCCGAGGACCGAGCACACCTGAGTCGTCGTGGCGAGCAGCGCCTGGTCCACCCCCGCAACGGCTGTGTCGGGAGGCCCGGCTGCGCCCGCGCCGGGAGACGGCCGCGCCGCCGGTCGGGTGGCTCCCCGACGAGGACCTCCCTCTTGAAGCATGTCGACCTCCGACGACTCGATGTGCTCGGTTCACTCAAGCAGGCTCGATGGCAGCGACAAAGCGATGAACTTATGCAGCTGAATTCGCAAGACTGTCCCAGTACGCGTTCCACCGGTCCCTACGACTAGGACGGGAGCCGATGTGCCCTGCTCGGCGGGGCAGGGGTACCCGGCGGTCTGCTCGAGCGGTTGCAGGGGGAGCCGAGCGGGTGGCCGGCTGCGTCAGACTTGGAGCCGTCGAGAGTGCCGTCGGCAAGACCCAGCTCCGTCTCGGCGTGGCGCACGGACCAGGTGACCACGGCGCTGCGGTCGATCGAGCCGCGATGCGCGACCGCCTGAAGAGCGAGGCCGTCGAGGAGGGACAGGATCCGCCAGGCAGCCGCGTCCGGGTCGGCGCACGACATCTGGCCGCTCACGACACCGGCAGAGATGGTCTCGGCGAGCAGCCGCTGCCAGGCGATGTTGAGGCGCTGGGATGTGGCCCGCAGCTGAGGACGCCTCGATGCCTCGGCCCAGGCATCGAGCCACAGCTGGAAGGCCCAGTCCTGCTCGGCGCGGGCATAGGTCGCGAAGAACGTCCTGAGCTTGTCCACAGCGGTATGGTTTCGCGACATGGCCTCACGGGTGACGTTGAGGTCCTGGCTCGCAGCCCGCTCGAAGGCGTCGGCCAACAGCTCGTCCATGGAGGCGAAGTAGTGGTGGATGAGGCCGCTGGACGTGCCCATCCGGTCGGCCACGTGGCGGACCGTCGTGGCCGCGATCCCTCTCTCGACCATCACCTCCAGAGCGGCGCCCACGATGGCGTTGCGACGCTCGTCGGGACCCATGCGAGCCATGCGACCCGATGGTAGAGGCTATTGCGCAGATGTCCAACAACCCCCTACGGTGGCGGTCAGAGAGTCAAAGCGAGGGAGAATCACCCATGATCCACACGACGCCGTTCCACGAGCGCCTCAGCGAGCTGAACCGCACCGGGCTGTACGGCCACTGGTCGGGCTACCTGAGCCCCCTCCGGTACGGCATGTCCGCCAAGCACGAGTACTTCGCGGTGCGCAACAGCGCAGGCTTCTTCGACACCTCTCCGCTGTACAAGTACTGGGTGCGCGGCCGCGACGCCGAGCGCTTCCTCGCCGGCGTGCTGACGCGTGACATCCGGCAGTGCCGGCCCGGGCGGGCCCAGTACACCGTCTGGTGCGACGACCGCGGCTACATCCTCGAAGACGGAGTGGTCTTCCGACACTCCGAGTCCGAGTTCTTCATGACGACCGCCCGGCCGAACCTCGGGTACTTCAGCGACCTCGTCGGCCGGCTCGCGGTCGAGATCGAGGAGGTGAGCGACACCTACGGCGCCCTGGCCGTGCAGGGACCGCGGTCACGCGACATCCTCTCGACACTGACGCCCGACGTCGCCGAGCTCGCGTTCTTCGACCACTGCTCGACCAAGATCGGCCCGGCTCCGGTGACGATCTCACGCACCGGCTACACCGGCGATCTCGGCTTCGAGATCTTCGTACGTGCCGACGACGCGCTTGCGGTCCTCGACGCGGTGATCGAAGCCGGAGCGGGTAGAGGCCTTCGCCCGTTCGGTGAGGAGGCGCTGCTCATGACTCGCATCGAGGCGGGACTGGTGCTCATCGACGTCGAGTTCTCCTCGAGCCGGCTGGCGTACACCGACCACGAGAGGGTCACCCCCCGCGAGCTCGGGTTCGGGTGGATGCTGCGGGGGATCGAGGCCTCGGACCGACCGTTCATCGGGCGCGACGCGCTCCGACGTGAGCTCGCCGACAAGAGCTCGAGGTGGTCCACCGTCGGACTGCTGGTGGACTGGCAGCATTACCACCGGCTCTACACGCAAGCCGGGCTGCTTCCCCCCAAGGACGAGACACCGCTCGGCTACGAGTCGATGCTGTACGACGGCGAGGGCCGGCGGGTCGGCTATGCGACCAGCCTGATGTACTCGCCGATGATGCAGCGTCACATCGCGATGGCGCGGGTCCGGCCCGACCTGGGAACCCCCGGTTCGCAGGTCAACCTCGAGATCACCATCAACCACGAGTACCGCACCGTGACCGCCGAAGTGGCGCGGCTCCCCCTCTTCAACCCCTCCCGAAAGACGGCCTGACGAGATGGCACAAGCGACCAGGAACTACGACGCGATCATCGTCGGCGGCGGGCACAACGGGCTCGTCAACGGCGCCTACCTGTCGAAGGCGGGGCTCAAGACCCTGATCATCGAGCGACGCCACCTCGTGGGCGGTGCTGCGATCACTGAGGAGCTCGTGCCCGGCTTCCAATTCACGACATTCTCGTATGCCTTGAGCCTGTTGAGACCGGACATCATCCACGAGCTCGACCTCGTGAGACACGGCTTCATGCCGATCCTGATGCCGTCTTCGTTCGCTCCGATGCAGAACGGCGACTACCTCCTGCTAGGCCCCGACGACGACGAGAACCTCCAGGAGATCAAGCGCCACTCACCACACGACGCCGACGCCTACGAACGCTACGAGCACGACATGAACCGGGTCTGCCAGGCCGTCAAGCCGCTGTTCGACAAGGCGCCTCCCGACATCTTCGGGAAGTCCCCCGAGGACTTCGAGGCGGTCGCCGACCTCGCCTCCCACTTGAAGGGAGTCGAGCCCAAGGTCATGCACGACCTCGTCAGGCTCCTCACCGGGAGCGCCGCCGACTTCCTCGACGACTACTTCGAGAGCGACATCCTCAAGGGCTACATCGCCTCGTCGGGCATCATCGGCACCAAAGTAGGCCCGATGTCGCAGGGGTCAGGCCTGGTGCTGCTCTTCCACTCCATGGGCGAGCATGACGGCCACTTCGGGTCCTGGGCCTTCCACAAGGGGGGCAACGGCGGTTTCACGCAGGTGCTCGCGCGAGCCGCGCAGGCCTATGGCGCGGAGATCCTGCTCGACTCCCCCGTCGACAGCGTGGTGACCAAGGAGGGTCAGGCTGTCGGTGTGGCGCTCACCGACGGCACGGAGTTCACCGCCGATATCGTCGTCAGCGCACTGGACCCCCGGCGGACCTTCCTGGAGCTTGTCGAGCCTCGCGAGCTTCCCAGCGAGCTGGTCGAGACCATCACCCGGTTCAAGTTCCAGGGCACGTCGGCCAAGGTCAACTTCGCCCTCGACGGCCTTCCGAAGTTCGAGGCCCTCGGCGATCGCACCGACCAGTACGGCGGCTTCATCAACATGGGGCCGTCGATGGAGTACCTGGAGCGGGCCTTCGACGACGCCAAGTACGGCTGGTACAGCTCGAGCCCGTACATCGACGGTGCCATCCAGTCCGTCGTCGACCCTGACATGGCACCCCCTGGCAAGCACGTGATGTCGTGCTTCGTCCAGTACGCGCCGTACCACCTCAAGGGCAGCGACTGGGACACCGAGCGCGACAAGTTCGCCGACACCGTGCAGGCGACGGTGGAGTCGTTCTTCCCCGGGTTCGGTGACCTCGTGCTGCACCGGGAGATCGTGACTCCACTCGACATCGAATGCACCGTCGGGCTGAGCGAGGGGAACATCTTCGCCGGAGAGTTCCTTGCCCCGCAGATGTACTTCTTCCGCCCGGCGCCCGGGTGGAGCTCGTACCGGACGCCGATCGACGGCTACTACCAGTGCGGGTCAGGCACCCACCCAGGCGGCTGCGTGATCGGGGCTCCAGGCAAGCTGGCAAGCCAGCGGATACTTCGCGACCGAGCCGCCCGGGAGTGAGCCGAGAGGGAGGGGCGTCACGTCGCCACGGCGCCCTTTCTTCAGATCTCGCTCGTCGGACCACCGACGGCACAGCTCTCAGAGAACGGCGTCGAGGAACTTTCTGGTTTCGGGAAAGCGGGTTTCGCCGAAGATCTGCTGGGGGGGTCCCTCCTCGAGGATCACCCCTTCGTGGAAGAACGCCATCCGGTCTGCGACCTCTCGAGCGAAGCCCATCTCGTGCGTGACCACCATCATCGGCATGTGCAGGTCGGTGGCGAGAGCCTTCATCACCGCCAGCACCTCGCCTGTCAGCTCGGGGTCTAGCGCAGAGGTCGGTTCGTCGAAGAGCATCACGTCGGGCTGCATCGCCAGCGCCCGAGCGATTGCCACGCGTTGCTGCTGGCCGCCCGAAAGCCGGATCGGGTGCTCGTCGGCCTTGTCGCTCAGCCCGACCTGGCTGAGCAGGTCGAGTGCCAGAGCCCGGGTCTCTGTCTTGTCGCTCTCCTTGAGGCACAGCGGCCCGGACATCACGTTCTGCAGAACCGTCATCTGCGGGAAGAGGTTGAAGCTCTGGAACACCATCCCGACATGGAGGCGCAGCTGACGGATCTGCTCTCGCTTGCGCCGGGTACGGTGACCTCCGCCGAGGCGGACTCCCGAGACCTCGATGGTCCCCTCGGTGGGGTCCTCCAGGAAGTTGACGCACCTGAGGAGCGTCGACTTACCCGACCCGGAGCGCCCGAAGATCACCATCACTTCGCCCTTGTGGAGCTCCATATCGATGCCTCTGAGCACCTCGAGGTGGCCGAACCGCTTGTGGACGCCCGCGACGCGCACGATCACATCACGTTCGCTCATCGCTGTACCGTCACCGCTAGAGGCCACTACCAGTGCCGCCGACGTCCAGGTTGGTGACGTGCGGTTGAGCGGTCGACACCATCCCCCTGATATAGCCTCTCGAGAACCTCGTTTCCAGACGACGCTGGAAGACGGTGAACAACGCGGTGAGCGCCCAGTAGATGCCTGCGACGACGATGTAGGCCTCCAGGTTCTTGAAGTCGGCCTTGCCGGCGAGCTGGGACCGTCGGAAGATCTCGGCGCTGGCGGCCGTGACGCCCAAGAAGGAGACCAGAGCCGTGTCCTTCATCATCGCGATGAACTCGTTGCCGGTCGGAGGGATGATGACCCGGAACGCCTGCGGGAGGACTACCTTGCGCATCTTCTGCCCGTGTGTCATTCCCAGCGCATCTGCGGCCTCACCCTGACCTCCCGCCACGGACTGGATACCTGCCCGGAAGATCTCGGTCATGTAGGCGCCGTAGTTCAGGCCGAGGGCGATGGTCCCGGCAACCGCAGCTTCGAGGGCCAGCGCGTCTGTCAGACCCGGACCGAAGGCACCGGGATACCGCTCCACCAGGTTCCTCCCCAGTTGAGGAAGCGCCAGATAGATGAGAAACATCTGCACGATGAGTGGGGTGCCGCGAAAGAAGGAGACATAGAACCCGGAGATACCATGAGCGATCGGGTTCCTGGACAGCCGGCCCAATGCGCCGAGCGCCGCGAGGGTGACCGCGAGCACGATTCCGCCGACGGCGATGAACAACGTGTACCTGAGGCCACCGGCTATGAAGGTGACGTTGTCACGCATCCATTGGGTGTCGAAACCAGCGAAGACGAAGAAGACAGCGAGAACCACGAAGATCGCCAGCCACACCACCGCCACCTTCAACCGGAACGGCACCCGGGCACTGGCGAGCGCCAGCCGTTCCATCCGGTCGCCCCGAGCAGTTCTGTTCCGGGGAGTCGCGCTCATCGGGGGGTCTGGGAGCAGGTCACTGCTTCGCCGTCAGGTCCGTTCCGTGGTACCACTTCTTCGAGAGCGTCGTCAAAGTGCCGTCGGAGTGCATGTCCTTGACGATTGAGTTGACCTCGTCCTCGAAGCTTGCGGGGTCGAGGGTCGCGCTCTTGTCGATCGCCACGGCAAGCGGCTCGTAGAAGATCGGTTGCCCCACGATCTTCACCGGGTTACCGGCGTCGATGTATCCCTGGGCTGTGGTGAGCGAGGTGATCACTGCATCGAGGCGGGTGCCGTCACCGAGCGCGAGATCCTGCAGGGCGGTGGTGTCGGTGTCGTACCCGGAGACGACCGCGCCGTCGATGACGAAGTCGAACTTGAAACCCTTGATCGCCAGGGTCTTGTTCAGGTACTGCTCGTACGTGCACGCGCTGCATACACCGATCTTCTTGCCGTCCAGGTCAGTGGTCAGGTCGGTCACGCTGGTGTTGTCCTTGTTGACGACCACGACTGCCGGTGTGTAGTAGTACGGCTCGGTGAAGTCGAGAACCTTCTGACGGTCGTTGGTCGGCGTCATCGAGCCCACGCTCATGTCCCAACGCCCATTCCACCCTCCGGCCGTGATGATGTCCCACGAGGGCGTCTCCCACGCGATGTCCACGCCGAGACGTTTTGCGATCTCGGTGGCGACGTCTATGTCGAAGCCGACGTAGTCACCGGTCTTCTTGTCGAGAGACGACTGAGGCGGATACGCGGGGTCGGTGGAGACCGTCAGCGTGCCCGCGTCGCATACCTTGGCCAACAGGTCGCCCGAAGCACTCGTCGTCGAACAGACACTACCGTCGGACGCAGCCGTCTTCGTGGAGTCGTTGCTCCCACACGCCGCCAGCGGCAGTGCGAGAATGCTCACGAGTGCGACAAGAGCGCGATGACCACGCATGTGGGTCCTCCTGGGAATGCCGGTCGGGTTGGGTGAACAATGACACGAACGCGTCGGTATTGGAATCACCGGCATGCAACGATTTGACGATATGACGGCCACTATAAGTCACTATGCGACCACCGACAGGCTGAATCGTCGACTGGTTACTCGGGTTCCGTATCCTGGGGATGAGGGTGGTGCGGACGACGGAGAGGTCGCTTGACGGCCTGCCGGGACGACGCCCGTAGCCTGTCGACCGCCTGGACGGCAGCCCCTCGGCGCTCCATCGCCTTTCGGCGCTTCTCACGCTGACGTGTTCGGTCCTCGATGTCGATCTCGCGCAGGACCCGCTCGACGTTGGCGAGCAGCGTGCCATTCAGCACCCACCGCTCGGAGTTCTCCTGAGGGTTGACCATGAGGAGCTCTGTGAGCCTGACCCTTGCCTCACGGACGGTGTCCAGGGCCGTAGCCAGTACCGAGTCGTCCGGGTCGGAGTCTGTCTCCGCCTCCATGCGGACGAGCCTGCCAAAGGCTTGGACGGCCGCCGCGAGGTCGCGTAGCAACACCGCGAACACCTCCCGCTCGTCGGGCGAGTAGGCCCCCTTGTCGTCGGACCCCGTGGAGGTCACCTGGTCGACGACCGCCCGGCAGAGTCCGCGAAGGGCCACTGTGCAGTGCTCGAGGGCGTCCAGACCGCTGCGCAGGCTCGGGGCGGTGTCCATGGTTCCGAGAGCGCGGACGTTCAGCTTTCGGCTCTCGTCGGCGTAGGTAAGGGCCCGGTCGGCCCGGACGATCCGACCGGCGAGCGTGCGGGTGTCTGAAAGCCACTTCTCGGCCCTCTCCACCGACAGACCGCTCACCATCTCGTCGGCCATTCGGCTGAGGAGGTCACTCATGTTCTGTGCGTACGCCTCGACCGCCTCTCCGGCCGAGCGCGACTGCACGGGACCCGGCAGCACCACGTTGTACAGCACCCCGACGGCAGCACCCACCAGGGTCTCGGTGATCCGGCCGAACGCGGACCCACCGGCTCCGCCCACCGCGAGCACCAACATCGCGCTGATGGGTACCTCGAGGAGCTGGTCGCGCAGGTGAAGGAGCTGGCCGATCAGGATCGAGGCGGCGATGAGAGCGGCCAGACTCGCCGCGTTGAAATGGAAGAGGTCGGAGAACAGCAAGGCCAAGAAGACGCCGGAGACGACGCTCGCGGTCCTCTCCACTCCGCTTCTCAGGGTGCTGTACAGGGTCACCTGCACGACCAGAAGTGCCGTCAGCGGAGCAAGGAGGGGTTTCGTACCGGGAAAGAAACGCTCCGCCACGACATAGGCGGCAGTCGCCGCCACGGTGAGCCTCACTGCGCGGACGATTGCCTGTCGCCCGCGCTCGCGGGCTCTGGTGACGGCTCGGTCGCGCCAGCCTCCTAGCGCTCTCGCAACCGTGCCTGACACGACTCCCACCTCGGTGCCTCGAGCGTGTAAGAAGGTAGCCGTCAGAGTAGTCGACGCGCTTGCCGAAGGTTGATGCTGGGCGGCTTCGGCAGCGGCTTCGACCGACTACCCGCCCATACCGCTGCCTTGTCGTCCGATCCGGGCAATTGGGCGAAGCGGTAACAACCAGGGTCAAGTCTTGGCAGACTGGAAGCCGTGAGTACCTCGGCGATCGACGTCCGCGACCTGACCGTCCGGTTCGGCGAGATCGAAGCCGTCCGGGGTCTTGACCTGCGGGTGCCTCGCGGGGGATCCATCGCACTCGTCGGTCGCAACGGTGCCGGAAAGTCCACCACGATGCGCGTGCTCGCCGGGGTGGTCCCTCCGAGCGAGGGCGAGGTCTTCCTCGACGGGCACGACCTTCGCAGAGACACCCTCGCGGCCAAACGGTCCACGGGTTACTGTCCCGACGTCGGCGGACTGGTACCCCGTGCCACCCCCTGGGAACACCTCCAGCTCTCGGCGCGACTACGACGGCTCGCAGCCGGTTGGGAGCAGGAGGCTCGCGAGCTGCTGGAGCGGTTCGACCTCGGCCTTGTGGCTCACCGCGTCACTTCGGGTTTCAGCCATGGGATGGGACGCCGGTTGTCGGTCGTGTTGGCAGCTTTCCACCGCCCGAACGTGCTGCTGCTCGACGAGCCGTTCGACGGGGTCGACCCCTTCGGCGCAGAGGCGACCCTCAGCGTCATCTCCGACGCGCGTAGCCGTGGCGCCGCAGTACTCGTCTCGACCCACTTGTTGGTCCTCGCGACACAGGCGTGTGACGACGCTGTCGTGCTGCGTGGCGGTGTCGTGGTGGGCGGCGCATCGAGTCACGAGCTCAGCGGCGACGACGGCGCGAACGTCTACCGTGCCCTGCTGGCCTGACGTCGGTTCACTGTGGCTGAGCTACTCGCAGAGGCCAGCCGTGCCACCGCGGACGTCGGTGCCCTCGTGACGTTCCGGTTGGCCGAGGTGCGACGCAACAGCAGGCGAAGGCTGCGTCTCGGGGCCGGTTTGCTCCTGGCGATGACGATCGGGTGCATCGTCGTCCCGGCGTTCCTGGCCGGCGCAGTCACATCTCAGCGTGCGACTGAGATGGCACGGCTGTTGCCGTCGGCGTACGTAGCGTTTCTGTGCATCACCACCTTGGCGACCATCCTCGCCCGGGGCGGACGTGAGCTGCTGGCACGCGATGACGCGCTGGCCTTTCCGGTGAGCCCCACCACCGACCATCTCGGTGCCCTGGTGTACGCCCCACTCAACTTCGCCTGGATGGTCCAGGCCTGGAGCCTGCTGGCGCTCACCGCCTACGCGGCGGGTCCGGCGAACCTCTGGGCGGTACAGCTCACGACCCTGGCCTGGCTCTTCTTCGCCACCACGTTCGCCCAAGCGGCGGCCTGGTCGGTCGAAGGCGTACGTCGCACCCGCCACGGCGAATGGACAGTCCGTGCTTGTGGTGCCGTTCTGGCGCTCGCGGCGACGGCTCTCGTCGTCGGGAACCACGTGTCGACCGTCCTCCCCCGCGGTGGACTTCTGCCCGAGCTAGGCCGTATTGCCCTAGACGGCCGAGAGCACAGTCTGCGTTGGGCGGTTGGCACCGTCGTGATCTCCGCAGGCGGCGTACTTGCGGTGGTGCTCGGCGCAGCCTTCGCTCATCTGGCCGCCCGGCGCCCGCCGAAGGAAGAGGTCCGGGCCGAGGGCCAGGTCGCTACGCCGAGACCCACGGCACTCACTGACCTCGCCGCGCTGGTGCGTATCGACCGGTCGAGCGTCTGGCGCTCGTTGCCGTTACGTCATGGCTTTATCTTTCTCGCACTCATGCCGGCGTTCGGGGCCGCGGCCGGCCAGCTTCGATGGGAGATGCTGCCCATCATCCCGGGTCTCGTCGCGGCAGGTGCCGCCCTGCTCTTCGGGGTGAATGCCTGGTCGCTCGACGGCGTCGGCACCCTGTGGCGCGACAGCCTGCCGGTGTCTCCCACACAGGCCTTCGACGCTCGGGCCAGGGTGCTTGGCGAGGTGCTCCTCGTCGCGCCGATCCTGACCCTGGTGGTCGCGATGCTCCGGCACCAGGCCCTGCCGACCACGTCAGAGGCCACCGCGCTGCTGGCCACGGGGGTGGTCGTGCCGCTCCAGGTGCTTGCACGCTCGATGCACTGGTCGGCCCGACGGCCGTTCGCGACAGCCCTCAGGTCGGCCCGCGGAGCTCCGGCGCCTCCGATGACCATGGTGGGCTACTCCGCCTACCTGTCGCTGACGTCGACCCTGACAGGTCTGGTGTTCTCGGCGACCGCCCAGAGCGCAAGCCCATGGCTGCCCGTCGTCGTGGCGGTGCCCTTCCTTCTGCTGGCGACCCGACGTCTGCGGATCACACGCAGGGAATGGTCCAGCCCGGTACCGCGGGCCAAAGTCATCGCCACGGTGTCCGCCCGCTGACCAAGGGCACAGGGTTCTGACTCTGGATGCAGCTGCGAGGTCTGGCCGAGCGACGTGGGCACCTCCGAAGGCTCGCTCTCGACTCTCGTCACGAGAAAGACTCTGTTTGAGTGATATGTCAGTCACTCTGTGCTACTTTATGTCCGTAATAGCCGAAATAAGCACCGTTCAGGCAGTCGATCGAGCTCGTTTCTTTGGTCATCCCACTCCACGTCCCCCACCAAGTGTTCGCCAAAGGAGAAACGTCATGCGCCTCAAGCCTCTCTCGGTTCTGATCGCACCAGTTGCGCTCATCGCCATCGGCCACCTGTCCCCGGCATCCGCCGCGGTTACCACGCCCACGTGCCTCGGTCACCGGGCGACCATCGTCGGGACCTCGCACAGCGACGTCATTCACGGCACGCCCCACGCGGACGTCATCGTCACCCTTGCGGGCGACGACACCGTGCATGCAGGGGGCGGCAACGACGTAATCTGCCTCGGCTCTGGCAACGACGTGGCGGTTGGCAACGCCGGCGACGACGTGGAGAACGGCGGGACCGGCGCAGACAACCTGGACGGCAACGCCGGCGACGACAGCCTCAACGGCGACGCCGGCAACGATGTGGAGAACGGCGATCTGGGCACCGACGACCTCAACGGCGGAGGCGGCGACGACATCGAGAACGGCGGCATCGGGACCGACGACCTCAACGGCAACGCCGGCGACGACAACCTCAACGGCGGAGGCGGCGACGACATCGAGAACGGCGGCATCGGCATCGACGACCTCAACGGGGACGGCGGGGACGACAACCTCAATGGCGGTGGCGGAGACGACAACCTCAGCGGCGGCGACGGCGACGACACGGAGAACGGCGACGACGGCAACGACCAGTGCGACGACTCGGCAGGCTGCTCCGACGACGACGGGTCGACAGAAGGCTGACCCACTCGGTAGCCCGAGCGGAGACAGTCACCTGAGACGCGACCAACCCCCTGCTGAGCGGGGGGTTGGTCGCGTTCGGAGGCACACAGCAACGTGAGCATCCAGGGTCAACAACCGTGAACACACCCCGTGGTCGGTCGGTGGAGCTGCCGGGAATCGAACCCGGGTCCTCTGACGCCGAACCAAGTCTTCTCCGAGCGCAGTCTGCTAGTCGCTTTTCTCAGCCCCGGCGCTCGAGCAGACACAACGCCGACAGGCTCAGCCGCTGTTCAAGTCCCGCAGGCCCTCCGCGACCGAGGATCTGCAGCAAGCCTCCTTAGTGAGGCCGGAAACTGGAGCGGAGGCGCATCCAGACCGACCCTTCGATTACTGCTTAGGCAGCAAGAGCGAAGTGAGTGCGATTTGCGTTGGCACTTTTAGTTTCCAGGGATCGTTTACGAGACAACCCTGGGTCCTCGGCTCGCTTCTCTTGGTTCCAACGACCAAAGTCGAAACCGTTCAGCCCCTATGGAGTTGTGCTTCAAGCAGCTATCCTACCCGCTCCGACCGACGGTCCCCGCGCCGAACTGGAGCAGATTCGCCCTCTCGGCGGGACATTTCCGCCTCTCGACGGGTTGACGCGCCCGCTCGGTGGGGATCAGAAGCCCTTCGCCTGGCGGCCCAGCTCCCGCGTTGCCTCTCGCTGCGCGTCCCGAGTGGCGATCGACTGGCGCTTGTCATACGCCTTCTTGCCCTTCGCCAGAGCCAGCTCGACTTTCGCGCGGCCGTCCTTAAAGTACATCGACAATGGGACGAGGGTCAGCCCGCGCTCGTTGACCCGGCGCTCCATCTTGTCGATCTCGTGGCGGTGGAGCAGCAGCTTGCGCTTGCGGCGGGGGGTGTGGTTGTTCCAGGTGCCCTGGAGGTACTCCGGGATGTGCGCGTTGTGCAGCCACACCTCTCCTTCGACGATCTCGGCGAAGCCGTCGACCAGGGAGGCTCGACCTGCACGCAGCGACTTCACCTCTGTGCCCGTCAGCACGACGCCCGCCTCGAAGGTGTCCTCTATGGAGTAGTCGTAGCGCGCCTTGCGGTTCTGGGCGATCATGTTGCGCCCGCGCTCCTTGACCATGCCCCCATTGTCGCTCATCATCGCCCAGCGCCCACCCACCAAGCCGAAAGGGCGGGAATGCCTCGTCGATAGGGGCGCAATCGGGCAGAGCGACCTGTCTAGAGCCAGGTCATGGGGTCGACCGCGACCCCGTTGACGTACACCATGAAGTGCAGGTGGCAACCTGTCGAGTAGCCGGTCGTGCCCGAGTACGCGACGATCTGGCCCCTGCTGACGTGGTCACCCACATGGGCGACGAACGAGGTCAGGTGGTTGTACGACGTCGAGAGGCTGGCCCCCTTCACGAAACCGTGGTCGACGATGACGCGGTTCCCGTAGCCCTCGTTGTAGTACTCGTCCATCACAGTGCCGTCGGCCGCTGCGTAGACCGGCGTCCCGCACGCGGCGGAGAAGTCGGTGCCGTCGTGCAGCTTCCAGACGTGCAGTATCGGATGCATCCGCATGCCGTAGGGCGAGGTGATGTAGGAGTTGAGAACCGGGTAGCTGAGGTATCCGCCGTCGTTGGTGGTTGCGGTGGTCGTCGACGGCGCAGTGGTCGCCGGCGCGGTTGCGGGCGGAGCGGCGGCGAGCATGACCTGGTGCCGAGCGGCACGACGCTCGGCGATCTGCCGCAGGCGGTCCTCGACCTGCTGGCGTTCGGTCTCGAGCGCGTGCAGGCGCCGCATCTCCTCGCCTTTGGCCGATGCGAGCCGCTGCCGGTCCGACCGCAGGTTCGAGACTCGGGTCTGGACCTCGGTCTCGGCGACCTGGGCCTCGCGTTCGAGTGTGCGCCTCAGCACGAGGTTGGCGGCTGCGTCTCGCCGCTGCTTCGAGACGTCCATCTTGGTGCTCCGCACGCGTTGCTCTGTCAGCGACAGCAGGACCTGCATGGCCTGCAGCTGCTGAAGGGCGACGGTCTGCTTGCTGAGCGCGGCATCGACGTCCTGCATGCTGTCGACGGCCTGCTGGGCGGTTCCTGAGTCGAGTGCGATCCCGAGGTTATAGACGTCGAGGCCGCCACTCTGATAGCTGGACTCTGCGTATCCGGTCAGCTCCGCCCGCTTCGCGTCGACGTCACCCCGTCCCCGGCTGAGGTCGCTACGGGCGTTGTCGAGGCGTACGACTGCCTGCGCCAGACGCTGCTGCATCCTCGTGTCGGCAGCGACCGCTTCAGTCACCCGTCCCCGAAGGTCGGACAGTCGCAGGCGCGCCCCAGCGAGGTCGCCGACAGCGGTGTCGAGGCGGGACTGCGCGTCGAGCAAGCTCGTCGAGATCTCGTCGATGTCCGTCTGCTGGCTGTCGATGCGGTTGCTGAGGCTGTGCTGGCGGTGGTCGAGGTTGTCGGAAGCACCACTCGGCGCGGAGCCGGCGAACCCGGCCACTACCAGCGCGGCAACGACCGCCGTCGCCACACTGCCGCGACGTCGACGTGTGCGTCGCCTGAGGAAGTGTGCGGGCATGGCGACGAACCTCAGTTCACGTGATGGGGGGGCCGGGCGGTCCTCCGACGGTAACTCACCGTGGTCACACCTTGAGGTATTTCCGCGTCATCAGGAGCGTCGGAATGACCGCCAGGACCACACCGATGAGGCATATCTCCACGAGCACCGGCCTCGCCTCACTCCAGCCGACCCAGGGCCACGAGCCGGTATGTCGATGCAGCCACGGAACGACGGTGCGCATCGCCACCGCGAGCCCGCCACACGCAAGAGCCGCCCCCACCACCGCCGAGAAAAGGATCTCGAGCAGGAACGGGAGCTGGATGTACACGGTCGACGCGCCTACCAGCCGCATGATGCCGATCTCGCGCCGCCTGGCCATCGCGGCCAGCCGAATCGTGTTGGACACCTGGAGGATCGCGGCCAGCACGAGCAGCCCCGCCGCGCCGAGTGCCACCCACTTCAACAGGTTGAGCACCTCGTACAGAGGAGCTAGCCGGTCACGGAGGTCCACCACCTGTTCGACACCGGGCAGGTTGCCTACCTGGCTGACCAGCGCGGTGTTGTCGTCGGGATGGGCGAGAGTCGCCCAGTAGGCGGTCGACATGTCCGAGGGCTTGAGATTGAGAATGCCGGCGATCGACGGGCCCTGGCTGTCGTCGGACCGCACCTGGTACCCATGGAACGCCTCGTCGCGTGTCTCGTACCTGTAGTCGGAGACGTACCGGCTGTTGGCGAGGGTGGTGGCGACCGCCTTCTCCTGCACGGGCGTCGCCTGCCCCTCGACGCACGCGGGAGTCAGCGAGTTCTTGGCGCAGAACACGACCTTGACCTCCAGCTGGCCGCCGAGGTATCGCTGGAACATTCCTACCTGTGACTGCATCATGAGGCCGATGCCGACGAGGGAGAGTGAGATCCAGATCGTCACGATGACAGCGACAGTCATCGACACATTGCGCCGCAGGCCGCTACCGAGCTCGCTGGCGACGTATCTCAGCTGCATATGGCTCCACCACCCTCAGCTCTGGTACCCGTAGACGCCGCGCGCCTGGTCGCGCACGACACCGCCGGCCTGCAGCTCGATGACCCGTTTCCGCATCTGGTCGACGACACCGGAGTCGTGGGTCGCCATGATGACGGTGGTGCCCGTGCGGTTGATGCGGTCGAGCAGCTTCATGATCCCGACTGAGGTCGTGGGGTCGAGGTTTCCGGTCGGCTCGTCTGCGATGAGGATGATCGGGCGGTTCACGAAGGCGCGCGCCATGGCGACACGCTGCTGCTCACCCCCGGAAAGCTCGTCAGGCATCCGGCCGCCCTTGCCCTCGAGACCGACCAGCTCAAGGGTCTCGGGGACCAACTTCTGGATGGTCGCCTTGGGCTTCCCGATCACCTGGAGCGCGAAGGCGACGTTCTCGCTGACCGTCTTGTTCGGGAGCAGCCGGAAATCCTGGAACACCGTGCCGATCGAGCGGCGCAAGCCGGGCACCTTCCAGCTGGCCAGCCGGTTGATCTCCTTGCCCGCGACGAAGATCCGCCCCTCCGTCGGTCGGGCCTCCCGTAGGACGAGCCGCAAGAAGGTCGACTTGCCGGAACCGGAGGCTCCGACGAGAAAGACGAACTCCCCCTTGTCGATGTCGACGTCGACGGAATCGAGAGCGGGGCGGTGCTGACCGTCATACAGCTTGCTGACGTTCTCGAAGCGGATCACTGGCCCGAGTTTAGGCGACGTGGACGAGCCCTCCCGGCAGGGCGCGCATGCCCCGCCTGAGTTCTGTCGGTGCTCCGAGACCCCCGGTCGAAGGCGCCCGGACCGGTTCTGCGCTGGTCTTGCCTGCCGGTGTCGCGTGCGGTACAACGAGTGATATCTCGGAGCAGTTCAGGCAGGGGCGCTGCGTTTGGCGCCGCAGTGCACGCACGCAGGAGGCGCCATGTACAGGCTACGTTCCGCGGTAGGCATCACCGCAACCGTCGTTGTCACCGCTGCGCTGACAGGACCGGCCCCCGCCGCGCAACTTGGCGCTACCGTCGCACATGCAGGCGCACCAGGTCCGGTGGTCGCCGGTCGGTACGTATCACGTCGGGCGCCCGACGGGCTGCCGCGGACCCCCGAGCTGAGCACGACCACTCGGCTGGGGGACCGACGCGGCCTCGTGATCGGCCACCGCCTCTACGACACGTCGACGGAGGACGGCCTCTACCCGGCCATGGGCTTCCACACCCGCGGCGAGATGGGTGGCTTCTGGTCCCCGCCTCTCAAGCTGCTCGACGGCGTCTGGTTCCGCGTCGACGGGAGCTGGCTCGGCGACGGCGTGCGCGCACGGCGGTTCTCCAGCGGCTGGGGCTACACCCGCACCGAGTACGCCGCGCGCAACGGAGTCACGGTTCACCGCACGGACGTGGTCCCCGACGGACCGCGAGCCGGGCTGATCGGCCTGACCTTCCGCAGCGACACGACGAGGCGCGTGCCGCTCGCCATGGACGCGCACTCGGAGCTGATGCTCAGCTATCCCTGGGGCGAGACCGATCCGAGCCAGCTGACCGTGAACCGGCAGGACGCCGGATCGGTCGCCGGTAGGTCGCTGGTCTTCCGCGAGCACGCCGGCTCGAGCAGTCCGCTCGGCGCGCACGACTGGGCCGCCGTGGTGGGAAGCAACCTCGCCCCCACCGGCAGCAGCCTGGGTCCGAACCATCGCGGCCCTCAGGACCCCGCAGTCATCTGCCCGGCCTCCCCCGACGTGGCCCCGGCCCGGTGTGACGACACGGCGTACGGCGCCGGCGCCGGTGGGCAGCTGCGCTACCGCGTGCGGGTACCTGCCGGTCGGCCCGTCACCGTGTGGTTCGCCGTCGCCGGTTCCGACCAGGGCTTGACGAAGGCGCGGGCTGCCTACCGCGCGGTCATCCAGCGACCACGCGCCCTCCTGCAGCGCAAGGTCGACACGCGTATGCGGGTCGCGGGCCGTACCGCCGTGTCCCTTCCCGGCGACCGTCTCCTGCAGCGCAGCATCAGCTGGAGCAAGCAGAACTTGACCGACTCGGTCCAGGTCTCGCGCCACCTACGGCTCCGCGCAGTGAGCGCGGGAACCGCCTACCCGGCCGTGCAGGGCCGGCTTGCCAAGGCGCACTGGCTGGGCGCCGGATGGCCCGACTACCCGTGGATCTTCGGAACCGACGGAGAGTACACCGCCTTCGCCGCCGTCGCGATGGGTCAGTTCGCCGACATCGAGGCCCACCTACGCACCTTGCGGGCCGTCAGCGAGATCGTCAACCACCACAGCGGAAAGGTGGTTCACGAGGTCACTCCGGACGGTGCCGTCTACTTCGGCTCCAACTCCGACGAGGGCAACACCGACGAGACCGCGAAGTTCCCCAGCGCCGTGGCGCTGATCTGGCGCTGGACCGGCGACGACGCGTTCCGCGACCAGATGTACGCCTTCGCCCGCCGTAACATGCACTACATCGTCGACAAGCTAGACACCGACAACGACGGCTGGCCGGAGGGGCTCGGCAACGTCGAACGCGACGGGATGGGCGAGGAGAAGCTCGACAACACCGCCTACACCATCCGCGGGCTCCGCGACCTGGCCGACATGGCCCGAAGCAAGAACGACACGGCGACGGTGACCTGGGCCACGAGCGTCGCCCGACGGATGCAGCGCAACTTCGAGAAGGCGTGGTGGTACGGGCGCGACAACGCTCACGGCTACGCCGACTCGCTCAACGACCCGGGCAACCACAAGGTCTTCCAGCGGCACTGGATCGGCGTCACCCCGATGAGCGCACTGATCTCCAGGGCCGGAGGCGTCTCCCACCCCATCGCGTCGTACCGGCACGGCGTGGAGGCGTTGGAGCAGCGACAACGGCCCTGCTACACGGGGAACTTCGGGCTCTACCACACCGGGACGGGGCCGACCTCTGATCCGGGAGGCAACCCCGGGGCGTCGTGCGACTCAGTGGTCCCGACGATCCCGAGCGAGCGCAACGTCTTCTCTCTCAACACGGCGATCATGGCCGTCGCCGAGGGCAACTACGGGCGCCTCGGCGCCCACCAGCAGCAGTTCTACACGACCGGGAACGCCCGAATCCAGCTCGGCCCGAAGGTGGATGAGATGCCCGGAGCGATGCCGGAGATCGCTCCGGAAGGCGACTTCACCCCGAACATCGACCGGCCGTTCAACGAGAGGTCCATGGTCCTGCAGGCCTGGGGCGCCTACGGAACGCTGTGGCCCGTCGTCCACCACCAGCTCGGGGTGTCACCTGACCTGGGCCGTGGTCTGCTCCGCATCGTCCCTCAGCTGCCGACCGGTCAGCACCGGATCGCCGGCCGGAACATCCTGCTCGGGAGCGGCTCCGTGGGCGTCGTCGCTACCCGGCGAGCTGGAGTACTCCGGACCGTTGTCGACGTTGCCGTGCGGTCCGGCGTGCGTGTGAGGCTCGGACATGTCCTGCCCACTCGGGCGCGCGTCGGTGGGGTGAGGCTCGACGGGAAGCACGTGGCATGGGACGTGCAGCGCACGACAAGGGGTCGTGAGCTGCTCGTGCACACCGGTGGCGGCACCCACCGCCTCGTCGTGCATCTTCGCTGACCCGACCGAGGGACGTCAGGGATGTAGGCGCCCTACTGCCGTGAGCCACCGACCGTAAGCGTCCTCCAGCGCCGGGCAAGGCGAAGGCACGACGTCATGCGCGCTTGCGGGCGCGCCGATCCGAGCGCCGACACCTCGTGCGGCGAGCGTTGCGGCACCCAACGCGGACACACTGCGCCGGGGCACGTAGGTCAGTGGCCGTTGCAAGGCATCGGCGATAAGCTGACGCACCCACGGCTCACGTGCCCCGCCTCCGGACAGCAGCACCGGGGCTTCGTGTCCACCGATCACCTCGACCCCCCGACGGACGGTGAACGCCAGCGCCTCGAATGCGGCGCGCGCCAGATCCGCGCGAGCCACCGACTGGCTGAGCCCCGACCAGCCCGCGGTGGCGTCAGCCGATGCCACTCCCCCGCGTTCACCGGTAAGGAACGGGACGAAGCTCGCTCCGTTGCAACCTGCGGAGGACGACCGGGCAGCTGCCACGAACTCGTCCCGCACCAGACCGAGTGTCTCGTGAACCCACGACAGTGCCGAGCCGCAGTTCTGTACTGCCAACATCTCGTACCATCCGTCGTCGGTGTCCGCGTAGAGGTGGGTGACCGGTTCAGACATCGCCAAGGGGTCGACATCTGGCCGTAGCAGCTGGATGCCCGTCCCCAGGTTGACGACGAGGGTCTGCGGCCAGCGACCGTCGGGTTGTGTCGCGGCAAGAGCCGTCAGGGCGCAGGCAGTGTCCGCTCCGCCGGCGACCACAGGCACCGCTCTGCCTTGTCGGCCATGGTGGTGTGAAAGTCGACCGGTCTCGCCCACGAGGACGTCGCAGGCCACCACCTGTGGCAGCTGTTCGCGGGTGATACCGGCCAGGCCGACCGCCTCGTCGGACCAGTCGTCCGAGACGACATCCCACAGCAAGGTCGCCGAGGCATCCGTGCGCTCGGTGACGCGATCGCCGGTCAGCTGAGCCCGAAGCCAGTCCTTGGGCGACCGCACCAGAGCGGCTGCCCTGAGCAGGTCTCCCTCGTGTTCACGCAGCCACCCGAGCATCGGGCCGGCCATCCCCGCGACGAGCGGGTTCCGCAGTCTTTCCAGCGTGCCCTCGCCGAGCGCCTTCCAGGCACCGAGGCCGCCTGCGGCCCGCTGGTCCGGCCAGAGGAGAGCCGGCCGGACCGGTCGGTTCTCGTCATCGACCACCACGATCCCGTGCATCTGGCCGGTCACACCGACAGCGGCGACTTCACACTTCGCCAGGTCCCCGCCGGAGAACAGCCGGCCCGCGGCGCTGTGAAAGGCGGCCTCCCACTCGACCGGGTCGATCTCGGCGTACCCACGCTGCGACGCGCTGATGTCGTACGACGACTCCGTCTCTGCCACGACCCGCCCGTCGGCCTCGACCAGGTCAGCTTGAGCCCGCTCGTGCCGAGGTCGACGCCGAGGTACGCCGGGGCCGATGCCGTCACGGCACGGAGCCGATCAAGAGTGCCGTATTCGGGTCAGCGCCGCAGCGCTTCAGCCGCGGACAGCCGTATCGTCTCCAGCTCGTAGACCTGGGCGTGCGCGCGTTGCTCGAGAGCCTCGAAGTCCGAGCCCTCCAGCCGCGTGTCGGTGCCGGCAAGCATTCGGAGGGACCGCCAGAGGCAGGCCTTGCCCTCGACGCCGAGCCGCAGTGCCTCCATCTCCATCAGGTCGCTGAGGGGTGACCGGCGAAGAAGTGTTCCGTTGAGCTTCAGCCGACCGACCCTCTCTGCCAACCAGCCCGCGGCCACGCGGTGCTGGGCGACTTTGACGTCCAGACGGCCCATGGCAGCCAGCAGGCTGCCGCGGTCCTGCTCCACCTCGGTGCAGAGATGCCCGAGCGCCTCCCTGCGGGTGGCGTCGAGCTGACTCTGCGAGGCGCGCCGTGCGAGCTGGACGCCGCTGGTCGCCCCGGCGAGATGGTCGTTGAGGTAGATCGCAAGCAGGTCGTCGCCGGACAGGTCGCTCTCAGGCACAAGTCTCATGCCGGGCCAATACCCACCCGCACGCGTCCTGAACCGAGCTCACCGCCGCGAGCACGGCGCTTAGACAGCCACCTGGCGCCGCCAGCGGATACCGGCTTCGATGAAGTCGTCGATCCCACCGTCGAGCACGCTGGAGGGGTTGCCTTCTTCGTGATCGGTGCGCAGGTCCTTCACCATCTGATAGGGGTTGAGGACATAGTTACGCATCTGGTCGCCCCACGACGCGGCTACATCCCCCCGCATCTCGTCCAGCGTCGCCTTCTCCTCCGCACGCTTGACCGCCAACAGCTTCGCCTTCAGGATCACCATCGCCGTGTTCTTGTTCTGAAGCTGGCTCTTCTCGTTCTGCACCGCCACCACCAGGCCGGTGGGGATGTGCGTGAGTCGAACGGCGGAGTCCGTGGTGTTTACGCTTTGTCCTCCCGGTCCCGACGAGCGGAACACGTCGACTCGGATCTCGTCTTCGGGGATGTCGATCTCGTCGGTCTGCTCGATCACCGGGACGACCTCGACCGCTGCGAACGAGGTCTGCCGCCTGCCCTGGTTGTCGAAAGGCGAGATGCGCACGAGGCGGTGCGTACCCTGCTCGACGCTCAAGGTCCCGTAGGCGTACGGAGCCCGGATCGCGAAGGTCGCGGACTTGATGCCTGCCTCCTCGGCGTACGACGTGTCGTAGACCTCCGTGCCGTAGTCGTGCCGTTCGGCCCAGCGCAGATACATGCGCATGAGCATCTCTGCCCAATCGGCCGCGTCCACTCCTCCGGCCCCTGAGCGGATCGTGAGGAGTGCGTCTCGCTCGTCGTACTCGCCCGAGAGGAGGGTGCGCACCTCGAGAGCCTCGATACTCTTCACCAACCGGGTCAGCTCCTGGTCTGCCTCGGTGAGCGACGAGGCATCTCCCTCCTCCTGCGCGAGCTGCACGAGAACCTCGGCATCGTCCAGCCGAGCTCTCAGGCTGGTGACACGGTCGACGTCGGCCTGAAGTACCGACAGCCTGCCCGTCACCCGTTGCGCGTTCGGCTGGTCGTCCCACAGGTCAGGGGCGGCCACCTCGGTGCCGAGTACGGCGATCTCGCTCCGCATGCCGTCGAGGTCGAGCACCTTCTCGATGCTTGACAGGGTCGCGTTGAGCTGCCTGATCCGCTCCGCGATGTCTTGGCCGGCCACGACCGCAAGGTTACGCGTTGGCCAGCCGGCGGCGACACTCAGCGACAGATGTCAGGAGACGCTCGCGTTGTCGGGTCTGTCGAGCTCGTCGGTACCGAGACGCTCCCGGGCCCGGCCGTCTTCGCGCTTCTCCTCGCCGACTACAGCCGAGGGCTCCATGCCTGCCTCTGTCATGCGACGAAAGTACCCCCGTCGCCGGTGCGGCGCCTCAGCCGGGCGGTGGCGGGATCGGACGTGCCCGGAGGGCGGCGGCGACGGCCGCCAGGTTCGACGCCATCGCCCGGCCGGTGCTGTGTGACCAGTCGTGACCCTCGTCGGTGTCGGAGTAGTCAGGTCCGGGGCCGGGTCCCCGATGCCAGTAGGTCCACGCCTTCGGCGGGATCGTGAAGCCGATGTCGCCGAGCGCTCCGGATACCTCGGAGATGACGTGGTGGGCCCCGTCCTCGTTCCCGGTGACCACGACCCCGGCCACCTTGTCGTAAGCGATGGGTCTGCCCGCGTCGTCGGTCTCGGAAGTCATCGCGTCCATCCGCTCGATGACGACATCCGCCAGCAACTGGGTGTTCGACGGGTCTGTGGACTTCTTCAGCGAACAGTTCAGGACGACAGCGCGCATGGGTTCCTCTTCCGAGGGTTGGTGTCAGCGATGGTGACCGGCCGGTACCCCCCTTGGCGGACGACACTCAGTTGGTCTCCCAGCTGAAGAAGCGGCTCGCGAGCAGCAGGATGGCCGCCGTGAAGCCGAGCAGGATGCCCATCGGCAGCAGCGCGGCCGACGGCCCCTTGCCACGCACCATCACGTCGAGCATGCCGTCGTTGAGGTGCCGGAGCGGCAGCAGGTGGGAGACGGTGTCGAGCCAACCGGGTGCGTTGTCCAGGGGGAAGAACGACCCGGACAGGAACGCCATCGGAAGCACGAAGATGTTGGCAAGGGACGTGGCACCCTCCACCGTCTTCGAGACGGCGCCGGCGAGCAGGCCGAGGGCCATGAAGGACAAGGTGCCGCAGATGAGCAGAGGTACCGCCATCCACCACGACCCGGACAGCCGCAGTCCGAACAACGCCACGGCGAGGCCGACGAAGATCGCCATCTGCACGAGGGCGATCATCACGGTGACCCCGATCCGGGCCGCAACCACCGATGACGTCGAGATCGGGGCGAGGCGAAGTCGCCGCAGCAGCTTGGTGCTACGCCACCCGACGAGCGTTGCCGCCGCACCGAACGTCGCACTCGTCGCGATCGCCCACCCGAGCAGCCCCGGCGTCACGAACTGGATCGTCTCGAGCGACTTGTCCTCGACAGGCTCCGCCGTGTAGTCGAAGGCGGGTGGCTTTCCGCTTGCGGCGACGTTGGCGGCCTGCACGAAGGACTGGAGCGTGCCCTGGGCCGTTGTCGCCCTGACCTGGTCGGCTTGACTGTAGTGCACGAGGATGTGCTGCCCCTGCTGCTCGATGGCGAGGGTCACGTCACCGCTGCGCACCATCGCGATCGCCTGGCTGAGGTCGTCGGACTGCTGGACCGCGAAGGAGTCGTCGAACGCCTGCCGTGCCTGCGCCGGGAGGCCTTCGATGAGCCCGACCTTGCCGACCGCGACGACGTCGATCTTGCTCTGGCCCTGGTCTGAGAAGACGCCTCCGAAGAGCACCAGGAACATCAACGGGAAGAAGACGGAGAAGAAGACCGCTTGCCTGTCGCGCAGGTATCCCTTGAGGATCGCCGACGCCAGGCTCCGGAAACCACTCACGCCCTGTACTCGCGGCCGGTCAACGTCAAGAAGACGTCCTCGAGCGTTGCGCTCTTCACCTGGAGCCCCTTGAGCGCTTCACGTTGGGCCAGCGCGGCCAGGACCCTGGCCGGAGCATGGGTCGCCAGGACCACCGAGGACATGTCGGCGGAGACGCTGTCGACGCCTGGCAGCCCTCGAGCCGTCTCGGGGTCGAGTGCGGAGGGTTCGACACTGATGCGGACGCCGGCGTCGAGCCCCCGGACGAGCGCCACCGGGCTGTCTAGCTGGAGGACGTTCCCGTGGTCCATGATGGCCACCCGGTCACACAGCATCTCGGCCTCGTCCATGTAGTGGGTGGTGAGGACGACGGTTCGGCCGTCGGAGTTGATGGAGCCGAGAAGGTCCCAGAGGTTGCGCCTGGCCTGCGGGTCGAGGGCCGCTGTCGGCTCGTCCAGGAACACGACCTCCGGCTCGTGCACAAGCGCGCATGCGATCGAGAGCCGCTGGCGCTGACCGCCCGAGAGCTTCTCCGTACGCGTGTCGGCCTTGTCATCGAGACCGACGCGGCTGAGCCAGTCGTCACCCGACGCGGCCGAGAGTCCGTACAAGGAGGCGAAGGTTCGGATCTGCTCGCGAGCGGTCAGCCGGTCGAAGAAGGCCGACGCCTGGAGCTGGACGCCGATGAGCGGCAACAGCCTGTTGTTGCGCGGCCACGGCGACATGCCGAGGACCGAGACGGCGCCGCTGTCTGCTGCTCTTAGCCCCTCGACTATCTCCAAGGTCGTCGTCTTGCCCGCCCCGTTGGGCCCGAGGATGCCGAAGAACTCACCGGCATGAACGGTGAAGCTGACCCCGTCGACAGCTCTCAGCTCCCCGTAAGACTTGCGGATGTCTTCGGCAACGATGATGTCGGGCACGTGCCGAACACTACGTGGGTGCAAGCATCGTCCGGACGATGCGCAGGCCAACCGAGAGTCGCGCCAGGTCGGCAGCCTCGTCGAACATTATCTCCTTCAGTGTCGTCGTCGCACGCTGCACGGCGAGGCTGTCGGCGTCCTGCCAGGCCGCGACTCTGTCGGTCGCCGACAGCGTGCCGTCGGTGCCGGCCAGCACCTGCGAGGTGAGCCTTGCGTGGAGAGCGTTCAGGTCGTCACGCAGGGACGCCCTGGCCATTGTCTGCCACCGGTCGTCTCGCGGGAGCGCGAAGATCCTCGCCAGCAGTGTGCTCAGACCGAGGTGGTCCGCCAGCGTCGAGTGGACATCCGCGACCTCTACCGGATCCAACCCGTCGTGCTCTGCGATCTCGACGATCTCGAGAGCCGCGTAGGCGGGTGGGAGCACAGCGACAGCGGTGGCAACCTCATCGGCTACGCCGGCGGAGACGAGGTACTCATGACGCGCTTTGAACTCGTCTGCCTGGATGCCACGGATCAGGCCTGGCAGCGCCTCGACCACCCGCTCGACAGCTGGACCGAAGTAGGCCACCGTCGCCTCGGAGTCGAGGGGTGGGCGGCGGTTGTTCACCATCCAACGCGAGGCGCGCTCGACCAGCGTGCGGACCGAGAGCCGCATGTCGGTCTGGACTGCGGCGGGGACCACGTTGTCGAGACCGTTGATCGTGGCGACGAGATCGCGGGCTCGGTAGATCTCGCGGCACACGACATGGGCCCGTGTGAGCTCCTCTGCGCTGGCGCTGGTCTCCTGGCTGAGGCGGTGGAAGAAGGTGATTCCCGCGAAGTTGACCAACGCGTTGACGATCTGGGTCACGATAATCTCGCGGCGTAGCGGGTGGGACTCCATTTCGTCCAGGTAGTCCTGCCTCATCGTGGAGGGGAAATAGCTCACCAGCTCCCTGTGTAGGAACGGGTCGTTCGGTAGGTCACCGGTGACAAGCTCGGCAGCCAGCACGATCTTGGTATAGGCGAGAAGCACCGAGAGCTCCGGCGCCGTCAGCGCCCGGCCGGCGCTGCGGCGGGCCTCGATCTCCTTGCTCGTCGGCATGAACTCGATCGCACGGTCGAGCAGCCCCCTGCGCTCGAGCCTGCGCATCCACGCCTCGTGGACGTGCATGAGGGACTTGGCAACGGCCTGCGAGTTGGCCAGGGCAAGGTTCTGCCCGTAGTTGTCGGCGAGGACGAGCCCGCCCACCTCATCGGTCATCGAGGCCAGCAGTGCGTTCCTCTGTTTCTCCGTCATGTCGCCCGAGCTGGTCACCCGGTCGAGCAGGATCTTGATGTTGACCTCATGGTCCGACGTGTCGACTCCGGCCGAATTGTCGATCGCGTCGGTGTTGATCCGCCCCCCCGCCTGGGCGTACTCGATCCTGCCGCGCTGGGTGAAGCCGAGGTTGCCGCCCTCACCCACTGCCCGGCACCGCAGCTCCACACCGTCCACCCGGATGGAGTCGTTGGCCTTGTCGCCCACCTCCGCGTGCGTCTCGGCGGCGGCCTTGACGTATGTGCCGATGCCACCGTTCCAGAGCAGGTCGACGGGTGCCAGCAGAATCGCTCTCATCAGCTCGCTCGGCGTCATCGCGGAGACGCCCTCCTCGATCTCGAGCGCCTTCGCGACCTGTGGGGAGATCGGCACCGACTTCAGCGTGCGTGCGTAGACGCCACCTCCTTCGGACAGGTGCGACCGGTCGTAGTCGCCCCAGCTCGAACTCGGAAGGGCGAACAGCCGCTTGCGCTCGACATACGACGTCTCGGCGTCGGGAGAGGGGTCGAGGAAGACATCGCGATGGTCGAACGCGGCGACGAGCCTCGTTCGCTCACTGAGCAGCATCCCGTTGCCGAAGACATCCCCGCTCATGTCCCCCACGCCGACACAGGTGAACTCCTCGGTCTGGCAGTCGATGCCCTGCTCTCGGAAGTGTCGGCGGACCGACTCCCAGGCGCCTCGGGCGGTGATGCCCATGGCCTTGTGGTCGTAGCCGACAGATCCGCCGGAGGCGAAGGCGTCGCCCAGCCAGAACCCGTACTCCTTCGCGACGCCGTTGGCGATGTCGGAGAACGTGGCAGTTCCCTTGTCTGCTGCCACAACGAGGTAGCTGTCGTCGTCGTCGTGCCGGACGACGCGGTCAGGTGGCACGGTCTTGCCGGCCACGAGGTTGTCCGTCACGTCGAGCAGGCCACAGATGAGCGTCTTGTAGCAGGCGACGCCCTCGGCGAGCCACGCTTCGCGGTCCGCTCCAGGATCCGGCAGGCGCTTGCAGTAGAACCCGCCCTTGGCGCCGACCGGGACGATGACGGCGTTCTTCACCATCTGCGCCTTGACGAGCCCCAGCACCTCGGTGCGGAAGTCCTCCCGGCGGTCCGACCATCTCAGGCCCCCCCGTGCAACCGCTCCGAACCGCAGGTGCACGCCCTCCATCCGCGGGGAGTAGACGAACACCTCGAAGGCCGGCCGAGGCTCCGGCAGGTCAGGCACAGCCTTGGGGTCCAGCTTGATCGACAGGTAGCTCTTGGGCTGCCCGTCGGAGGCGAGCTGGTAGTAGTTGGTGCGCAGGGTGGCCTGGATCGCCAACAAATAGCTCCGCAAGATGCGGTCCTGGTCGAGGCTGGCGACGTCGTCCAGGGCGGCACGGACCGCAGTGTCGAGCTGTGCCGCCGCCTCGCCTCGCGCATTTGGCCTTTCGGCATGTCGTCCTGGGTCGAAGCGGGTCTCGAACAGCTGCACCAACAGCCTGGCGATGGGGACGTTCGCAGCCATGGACGCCTCGATGTACTCCTGGCTGAACGGCGAACCGCCCTGGCGGAAGTACTTGGCGTACGCGCGCAGCACCGACGCCTGGCGCCAGGAGAGCCCGGCGTCGAGTACCAGTGCGGAGAACCCGTCGCTCTCGGCGCGTCCTGCCCACACCGCCATAAAGGCGTCGTGGAAGAGAGCGCGTGCACCGTCCGGCATCGGTGAGCTGCGCCGGAGCCCGAAGTCGTAGATCCACGAGGTCGTCTCGGCCCACTGGAGCTCGTAGGGACGCTCGTCGACGACCTCGACTCCCATCGACGACAAGACCGGGAGCACGTCGGAGAGGCTGAGCGGTGCGCCGGTCCGGTACACCTTCAAGCGGGCCTCCCCCTCGGCCGCGTCGACCGGTGAGTACAGCGACAAGGCGATGGGGTCGGTACCGAGGGCCTCGAGCCGTCGGATGTCCGCAGCGGCCACACGCGCGGAGAAGTCTTCCTTGTACGCCTCGGGAAACGCGCCGCCGTAGGTCTTGTAGAGCCAGCCGCCGGTCTCCTCACCGAACTGTTCGTGGACGGCGACCGCCAGGTCGTCGGTCCATGACCGGGTGGCGTCGGCGAGGCGCTCCTCGAGGGCGTCCTGGTCGAAGTCCAGCAGCGTCCCACCGGGGGCTGCCCGTACGACGAAGTGAAGGCGTGCGAGCACCGACTCGCTCACCTTCGCCGTGAAGTCCAGGCTGTCCGCGCCCATGGTCTCTTTCAGGATCTTCTGCATACGCTCGCGGACCTGTGTCGTGTAGCGGTCGCGGGGCAGGTAGACGAGACACGACAGGTAGCGCCCGTAGACGTCCCGCCGTACGAAGAAGCGCAGCTGACGACGCTCTCGAAGGTGAAGCACCGCCTCTGCGACCGGTAACAGCTCGGCGACCGAGGTCTGGAACAGCTCGTCGCGGGGATAGGTCTCCAGGATGTCCATGAGCGCCTTGCCGCCGTGGCTCAGCGGCTCGAACCCGGACCCTGCCAGCAGCTGCCTCGCCTTGTCGCGGAGGACCGGAATCCGCAGCAGACTCTCGGTGTATGCCGCGGAGCTGAACAGGCCGAGGAAGCGCTTCTCGCCGTCCACCTCACCGGACGCGTCGAACGTCTTGACACCGACGTAGTCGAGGTAGACCGGCCGGTGGACGGTCGACCGCGAGTTCGCCTTGGTGATGATGAGCAGCTGCTTCTCACGGACCTTGGCGCGCACGGCAGGAGGCAGCTTTCCTGTGGACGGCGACATTTCCTGGTCGGACCTCAGGATGCCGAGCCCCGTGCCGGGCACGGCTCGCACGACGTCCTCGCCGTCGACCGTCTGGAGCCGGTACTGGCGGTAGCCGAGGAATGTGAAGTGGTCGTCCGCGAGCCACTCCAGGAGTGCTCGCGTCTCACCCACCTCGTTGGCGGGGAGCGGAGGAGCGTCCTTCTCGAGCTCTGTGACGATCTCGCGCGCCTTCGTGCGCATCTTCCGCCAGTCCTCCACGACCTCGCGGACGTCGCGCAGGACTCCGGTCAAGGTCTGACGGATGTGCTCGAGCACCGCGGGATCTGTCTCGCGGTCGATCTCGATGTGCATCCACGACTCCTGGATGACGTCCGAGTCGTCCCCCGCGGGGTGCTGCTCCGCGTCGAAGGCCTCGACAAGGCTCCCCGTGACATCGCGCCGCACCATGACCTGCGGATGCGTGACGACATGGATAGCACGGTCCTCAGCCGTCAGCGCCATCGTCACCGAGTCGACGAGGAAAGGCATGTCGTCGGTGACGACCTCGACCACGGTGTGCCCCGCAGCGGTCCACTCGTTGTCGTCGACGGTCGGGGTGAAGACCCGGACGGCTGCGGTGCCCTGCGGTCGGTCGGCGGCGAGCCGGTAGTGGCTCATGGTGGCGCCGTAGACGTCGACCGCGCTCCGGTCCAGAAGGTCGTCGGGGTCGGCGTGCCGGTAGTAGGCGTCAAGGAGCTGCAGGGTCTTGCCGTCCTTGGGTCCGGCTCCGTCCTTGCGCTGCCCGGCGATCGATGCCGCACTCGCCAGTAGCTGCCGCTTCGCGTCTGCCAACCTGCTGCCCATGACCTGACACCTCGCCCTGCCGAGACGACGCTGCTGAGCGTCGCGGCCGTACGCCGGCGTGCGGCCAGACCCGAGATTAGTCCCAAGTCGGCATGGGCAGGCTGGCAGGCGTCGAATCAGAGCTGTGAGCGCAGTTCCCACAACGGGGGGAAGTAGCGCATTGCGAGCCTGCTGCGGAGGTACCCGCTGCCGGACGACCCGCCGGTGCCAGTCCTCGCGCCGATCATCCGCTCGACCATCACGACGTGCCGTGCCCTCCACGCCGCCGCCAGCTCGTCGTGCTGGACAAGTGCCTCCGAGAGCTCCCAGACGTCGAAGTGCGCCGACCGGTCGTGCGCCACCGCGTGCAGTGACCCTGCGATCTCGTCGTCTGAACCGACGGCAAGGCCTCGGCGAGACATGACGGCCAGGAATGCGTCCCACAGGGTCGGTTCGTCGAGGCGACGGTGCAGCCGCACCGTCTCCTCGTCCGTCAGCCCTCTGAAACGCCGGACGAAGGACGGGTCCTTGGCGCCGGAGATGAACTCGAGCTCGCGGAACTGAACCGACTGGAACCCGCTCGCCGGCGACAGTAGCTGGCGGAACACCAGGAAGTCCTGCGGCGTCATGGTCTCGAGGACGTCGACCTGGGACACCAGGAGGCGCTCGATGACGTGCATGCGGGCGAGCAGATGTCGCGCCCACCACAGCTGGTCGTCGAACATGGCGTCGCGGGCGGTCTCGGTCTCGTGGAGCAGCTGCTTGAACCACAGCTCGTACACCTGGTGGATCGTGATGAACAGCAGCTCGTCATGCGCCGGCGGGTCGGACTCCAGGCGTTGTGAGCTCAGCAGCCCGTCCAGCCGAAGGTAGCTGCCGTACGTGAGCTTTGCGCCGGCCTCGCCGAAGCTGATGTCGTCGCCCGACCAGTCTCCAACGATGGGATCGGCCAATGGGCGCTCTCCCGTGCTCACCGGGTCAGGCTACGCCGCTGGGCTGGTGACATGCTTGGCCTATGCAGGTGAGCGCACAGATCAGCTACCCCACAGGCTCCACGGAGCAGGTGTTTGCGCTCACCGTCAGCAAGGAGTTCCGGGAGGCGGTGTGCGTGGCCACCAACGCTGTCGACTACCGGGTCGAGGTCACCGAGAGGGCCGAGGGGCTGGCGCGTGTCAGGGTCGAGCGGACGCTGCCCGCTGACGTGCCGGACGCCGTCAAGCGGTTCGTCGGGCAGACCATCACGATCATCCAGACCGAGGACTGGGGCCGACCGGGCGACGACGGCCGCAGGGTTGCCGACCTCACCATCCAGATCTCCGGCCAGCCGGCCTCGATGACCGGTTCCGTTCTGCTCGAGCCGGACGGCGATGGGAGCGTGCAGCGGATCGACGGTGACCTCACGGTCTCGGTGCCCTTCTTCGGCAAGACGATTGAGCCGGAGGTCGCCAAGGCCATCGTGGCGGCCGCGTCGAAAGAGCAGGAGACGGGCCGGAGATGGCTCGACAGGCCCTCGTGAAGTCAGGCTGAGTCGGTCACGGGCACGCTCGGTCGATCATGGCCACGCTGCGGGTCGGTGCACGGGGGGACGGCGAGCCTGGTCGGCTGTGTCGGTGGCCTCTGGCATCGTGAGGCGCATGAGTGACCCAGCCGAGGTGTTGATGCTGAGCGGCATCGCCCACATCTGCCCAGACTGTCTCGACCAGCGACTCTTCGTCCCGGTCGACGAGTGCGACGGCGACGGCTGCGAGTTCTGCTGTACGTCGTGCGGAGCGGCAATCGCGATCGACCCCACTTTCGACGCCAGGCTGCCCGTCACCCGAGCCGCTTAGACGTCGCCGTCCGACTTGTTCACGGGGGTTGGTACCTGCGAGGCGACGGCCCGGACTGCGGCCGCTACTCAGCCGCCCTCGTGGGCAGCGCTCCCCATGTGCGGGTAGCGGTAGTCCGTCGGAGGTGCGAACGTCTCCTTGATGGACCGCGGCGAGGTCCAGCGAAGCAGGTTCGATGCCGCCCCCGCCTTGTCGTTGGTGCCCGAGGCCCTGGCGCCGCCGAAGGGCTGCTGTCCTACGACCGCTCCCGTCGGTTTGTCGTTGATGTAGAAGTTTCCGGCCGCGAACCTGAGCGTGTCCGACGCCCAGGCGACCGCTCTGCGGTCCTGCGCGATGACGGCGCCGGTCAAGGCGTACTGCGAGAACGACTCCATCTGGTGCACCGCCTGCTCGAAGTCGCCGTCCTCGTACACGAATACACTCAGGATCGGACCGAAGTACTCGGTGTCGAAGATGGTGTCGGTGGGATCGCTCGACTCGATCACCGTGGGCCGGACGAAGTACCCGACAGAGTCGTCCACCTCTCCCCCGGCGATCACGCTCAGCTGCGGGGACTCCTTCGCCCTGTCGATGGCGGCCTTGTGCTTGGCGAACGCGCGGGCGTCGATGACCGCGCCCATGAAGTTCGAGAGATCGGTGACGTCGCCCATCTTGATCGAGTCGACCTCATCGACGAAGTCGTCGCGGATCGACTCCCAGACCGACCGGGCGATGTAGGCGCGTGAGGCGGCGGAGCACTTCTGGCCCTGGTACTCGAAGGCGCCGCGGGTCATCGCCGTCCGCACGACATCCGGGTCGGCGGAGGGGTGCGCCACGATGAAGTCCTTCCCGCCGGTCTCGCCCACGATGCGCGGGTAGGAGCGGTAGGAGGCGATGTTCTCGCCGATCGTGCGCCACAGGTGCTGGAAGGTCGGCGTGGACCCGGTGAAGTGGATGCCAGCGAGGTCGGGGTGCGCCAGGGCGGCATCAGACACGGCGGCGCCGTGGCCGGGCAGCATGTTGATGACTCCGGGCGGCATACCGGCCGCCTCGAGCAGACGCATCACGAAGTGCGCCGCGAACTGCTGTGTCACCGCCGGTTTCCACAGCACGGTGTTGCCCATCAGCGCCGGCGCCGTGGGGAGGTTTCCGGCGATGGCTGTGAAGTTGAACGGGGTGATGGCGTAGACGAAGCCTTCGAGGGGTCGGTGGTCGGTTCGGTTCCAGATGCCGGTGCTGTTGGCGATGGGCTGCTCGCTGAGAATCTGTTGCGCGTAGTAGACGTTGAAGCGCCAGAAGTCGATGAGCTCACACGCGGAGTCGATCTCGGCCTGCCACGCGGTCTTCGACTGGCCTAGCATGGTGGCCGCGTTCAAGGTGTGACGCCAGGGCCCGGCAAGGAGCTCAGCCGCCTTCAGGATGATCGAGGCCCGGTCCTCGAACGACATGGCCCGCCACTGCGGCGCGGCCGCGGTGGCCGCCTCGATGGCAGCCTTCGCGTCGGCCGAGGAAGCCCCCCTCGTCGTCCCGAGCACATGGGCGTGGTTGTGCGGCTGGACGACGTCCAGTGCGTCGCCCTGTCCCCATCGCTGCTCACCGTCGATGGTCGCGGTCAGGTCGACGCGGGAGCTCTGGAGGTCGTCGAGGCTCCGGCGGAGCGCCGCGACCTCCGGACTACCAGGTGCGTAGTCGATGTTCTTCTGGTTCACCGGGGCCGGGACGGTCGAGTGGGCATCCATGGCCCAGATCTTGCCACGACTCGCGCGAGTCAGCCTGGACGGATCAGGCGGACTTCCGCGCCGGCCGCTTCTTCGCTACCGGCTTGTCCGCCTTCTTGGCAGCGGTCGCCTTGCCCGTCGACTTCGTCGTCGCCTTGGCGGACGACTTCGCCCCCTTCTTCGTCGCGGCGGACGCAGGTCGGGAGGACGACGCGGAGGCCGCCCTGGCCGGCTCCGACGTCGAGGGCTCGTCGGTGCTCTGCGCCGAACCGGACACGCGCCGCTTCTTCGCGGCGTCGACACTGGCACGCAGAGCCGCCACCAGGTCGAGCACCTCCGCCTGCTCGCCGTCATCGTCCTCGGCTTCGGGCAGGGGCAGCCCTGATGCCTTGGCCTCGACCATCTGCTCCAGGGCCTCGCGGTAGTCGCTGTGGTAGCGCGACGGGTCGAAGTCGTTCTGCAGGGTGGCGATGTAGGACTCGGCCATCCCTGCTTCCTGCTTGCGAATCTCGATGGAGTCGTCAGGTACGGCGAAGTCGCTGTCGCGCACCTCTTCCGGCCACAGCATGGTCTGGAGCACGAGTGCCCCGTCACGCTCGCGCAGGATCGCCAGCGTCTCGCGGGTGCGGATGGCCACCTTGACGAGCGCACACTGCCCGCTGCGGGTCAGCGCGTCGCGGAGGAGGATGTAGGGCTTGGCGCCGACACCGTCTGCGGCAAGGTAGTAGGCCTTGGCGAAATACAGCGGGTCGACTTGCTCGGCGGGAACGAACTCGAGGACGTCGATCGCCCGGGTGGTCGGCAGCGGGAGGTTCGCGAAGTCGTCGCTGGTCAACACCACCATACGGCCGTCCGGCAGCTCATAACCCTTGCCGATGTCCGAGTACGGCACCTCCTCCCCGTCCATCTCGCACACGCGCTTGTACCGGATCCGGCCACCATCGGCCTCGTGCACCTGCCGGAACGAGATGTCGCGCTCCTCTGTGGCCGAGTACACCTTGACGGGAATCGTCACGAGCCCGAACGAGATCGTGCCCTTCCAGATTGCGTGCATGGACCCTCCTCTCGTCTCGGCGGTGGAACTGCTGCGGTCACGGTAGCAAGAGTCCTGTTTGCTCCCCACCGCCGAGAGGGCGAAGATTCCCCGCGAAAGGGAGAAGAAGCCCCTTCGAGAGGGCGCAAGCTCTCCCGCGGAAGGACGAAGAAGTCACCGCCACCGACGCAGCAGGCTCCGACGCCGCCGCCGGTTGTCGGACGCGACCTCCCCGAACTGGTCGGCGAGGACTCTCAGCGCCTTGCTCAGCCTGGCATCAGGAGCACATTCCGCCAGCGTCTTGCCATGCACCAGCGCCCGGTCGCACGCCGCCGGATCGTCAGGGAGCAGCCGGACGGCGGATATCCCGGTGGCCCGTGCCACGGTGGAGAGGATCTCGTCGTCAGACCATCCAAGGCTCGGCCGCACCCGGTTGACGACGAGCCTGGTGGTCACTGACGGCAGCACGGTCTTGAGGTCGCTCACTCCGCGGATCAGTCTCGACAAACTCACAGGATCGGCAGATCCGACCACGACAACGACGTCTGCTCGCTCGAGGGTCGCGACCGTGGCACCGTTGCGGCGGGGGGCGGTGGTGTCGTACGAGATCTCCTCGTCGAACTCGAGGCTGAAGCCGCAGTCGACGACCGTCAGCGGCACCAGACAGCGGGAGGCCTCGAGAATGTGGCGAAGCAGCACCGCCTTGACCTCGGTCCACCGGTCCGCCCTAGGGAGTCCGCTCAGGACCCGCAGGTGAGGCGTGACCTGTCGAGCGTGCCCGGCCAGCGATTCGGCGGTGAGAGTGCCTGAGTTCGCAGACCGTGCTGCGGCGAGCAACCCCGACGACTCGTCGAGCAGGCCGAGCATCGGAGCGATAGCCCCGCCGTAGACGTCGGCGTCGATGAGTAGGGTCGGCGTACCCGACTCCGCCAGCTCGGCGCTGAGTCCGAGCGCAAGTGTCGACCTGCCCGGCGCACCGTTGGGTCCCCATACGGCGATGACCCGCCCGGAACGCAGAGCCGGCTGCTCGTTCGGCAGCGTCGCGAGCCGTTCGGCTCCGGCGCCGTCAACAGCTGAGGGGGTGGGCGTGCGCACGGCCTCGAGGACGGCTTCTGCAAGCGACACCACGTCGTCGGCGGACGCCACGTAGTCGATGCCGATCTGGCGTAGCTGAGCCTCGTCGGCGCTGGAGACCTCGGCGAGGACGCCGACGACCGCGACCTCGGACTCTCTCAACCGGTCGACGACCTCGGCGTCGAGTCCTCGCAGGTGCGCTGACACCAGCGCCGCTCCAGCCTGCCTGCTCGCCGCTGTGGCCACGAGGTCCGCGACGTCGACGCAGCGACGCACGACGTGCACCTGCGGGTCGTCGGCGATCAAGAGCACGGCGGGTTCGAAGTCGACGGCACCGACAGCGACCAGAACCCCCGTCGAGACCATCAGCCGTCCCGCTGGATCAGGACGACCGACATGGACGTGAGCAAACCAAGCGCCCGGCCCACGTCGGCACCGTCGGGCAGCGCCACGAGGACCTGTCTGTCGGCACCCAGCCCGCCGGGTCCGGCTCCCGTCACGGCGGTCACTGTCACGTCCCTCAGCACACTGACGGGCGACCGGCGCAGCGTCGGGTCCGGAGTCGGCACCGCCCAGACGTCGACGCGATTGCCCGGGGAGAGCCCGATGGGAACACCCGCTTCGGGTACTCCGAGGGGCAGCTGCTGCGGCGCCACCCCGCCGTCTGTGGTGACCGCAGAGACACTCAACAGCTCGCCGGCCGCGACGTCGCGTGTGAGCCTGGCACCTAGCGGAAGCGACGACACCGCAGAGACGTACTGTTGCGCGTCGCTCGCATCCTCGAAGTGGACCCGGGTGACCCCGATGTCTCCTGTGGTGATGGCCGAGCCGCCGATCAGGCTCCGCTCGACCCGTACGACAGCGACGCTGTCGTCAGCTGCCGCAAGCACCTTCGCACCGACGAGCAGTGACACGAGCACGAGCAGCACGCCGACCCAGAGCCTGGGGTCGGCCCAACGCGACACTCGGCCTCTGAGCGCCAGCGGGGACTCCGGTGCGGCATCGCGCGATCCGACGGCGGTTCCCGCCCCTGGCTCGGCGGAACGGTGCGAGAGCGACACGGCCGTATTCTGCCCAGACTGCAGGCGGATTGGAAAGGCTCATCCACAGCCGGTGATCAGCTGCTCCAACTATGTGACGTCCGTGAAACACTCGTGACATGGCCGGGACTTCGCCGAGATTCTTGGCGCTCACGGACGTCGCCGAGGTTCTCAACATCTCGATGGCGCAGGTCTACGCGCTCGTGAGGCGAGGGGAGCTTCCGGCGATCAAGATCGGCGGACGAGGCCAGTGGCGGGTGGAGTCGCAGGCTCTGGAGGACTACATCGCGGCGGCCTACTCCACCACCAGGCAGTTCATCAAGGAACACCCGTATCTCGGCGACGATCCCACGTCGGCGGGAGCAGCGGACAACGTCGACGAGACGGTCTAGTCGTAGCCCGTCGGAAGGGTCGAGTGCGAACCCTCGGGCGTCTGCCGGTCTAGTCCCAGCCTGTCGGGCGCCGTCGTACGCATGCGAGCGAGTCAAAGGGCACTGTCACGTGCGAGGTGATCCGGCTGCGTCTCGGTACGTCATCCAGAAGGTGCAGGGCCAGGTCCACGAAGTCCGCGCCCACCCGGGCCGGTGTTCCCGTGAGCGTGGTTCCGTCCTGTCGGACGACGACAACCGTGCTCCGGTCCATTGCGACTGCCCTCAGCACCGAGGCCAGCCCGAGGCGGCTCGGGACCACGCCCACGCCCTCGGCCCCGACGGCCGCCAGGGGCAGCTCGACCACTCCCATGACCGCTGACAGCGGCACGATGGCCTCACTTTCCGCGGCAACCAGCAACCAGCCGGCCCCGACACGTTGGAGCTGCCCACTGATGTCACCAACGCCGCAGACCGTCACTGTGACCTGACCTGAGACCTGTGCACGAAGCCGGTCCAGAAGTGTCACCCGCGCCACCTCTCCGCGGATCCGCTCGGCCATCTCACCGCAGCTGCCAAGACCCTGCTCCAGCTCGAGCGCCTGCGCCTCGAGGTCGGCGAAGAGCTCCTGCCAGCGCATCCCGCGACGCTATCGGAGGGGCCAGCACCGTCGCCCTTGTGTCGCTGACCGACCGAGAGCTGTGGAGGACCCGTTGACATGCATACCCAACAACAGTTAAACAGAGCAAATGGCGGCAAACGAAGTCAAACGCTTATGTTGGGTTAGTCTGCAGGTCTCAGGTCGCGTGATTCTGGTGCTCGGGTCGGAGGCGGTGGCTGGGGTCATACTTCGAGGGCTCACCTGGTCTGGACTGGACCAAGGAAAGGCGATCATTCTCGGCGCTGAGAGCGGCAGCGAGCGTCTGTCACTCAGCCGGCTTGTCGTAGCCGGCGCGGCCTGTCTCGTCTGGGTCGCGTTCTCTCTCCTGGTCATTTCCACAGTCGGCACGGTGCTGCTTGCGGTGCTTCGGAGGTATGCCGCACGCGTACAAGGGCTCGCTTGGCTCGGTTGGCTCGGTGGTCCGCTGTGGTGCCGCAGGGTTGTCGTCTGCGCCTGTGGGCTCGGGCTCACAGCTCCGATCGCCGCGAGCGCGTCGTTGGCAGTGGACGGGGTCACGAGGCATTCGTGCGCGGCTGTGACGCGCGCACAGACGACGCCGCTCGCCGCGCTGTCCGGGCTTCCCCTTCCCGACCTCCCCGACGGCAGCGGGCGGGCCGGGACGAAAGGGGGCCCGCGGGTGGTTCAGCGAGGCGAGTCCCTCTGGCTGATCGCCGGCTCTGAGCTGCCACCGACGGCCAGTGACGCCGTTGTCGGCCGACGCGTCGACGCCTTGTACGCCCTCAACCGTCGAGCCATCGGCGGCGACCCAGATCTGATCTTCCCCGGAACGATGCTCACCCAGCCCGGAGGCCGCCCGTGAACGACAACCTCAACCCGCGTACGGATCCCACGCCACAGCTTCTCCAACGCCAAGCGCGATGGCATCCGCCCGAAGGCAGCGTCCCGGGCGCCGTCGAGCCCTACCTTCAGGGGGCTCTCGCTCTGACGTTCCCCCTCGCCTCCGGCATCGAGGCGGAACCCACCTCGAGCGCCTTGACCGTCGTCGCCGAGTCACCGGACCAGTGCGGTGGCGCACCGGACCCACGCGTCTGGGCATCGCGTTTCCTCCAGGCGGTCGCCGAGGTCGTCTCGAGTGACCGGCCGCTCGCTCAGCTGGCGCGCTGGACCGATCCCCAGGTGTTCGCAGAGATCGCCCAGCGGCGACAGTGGCTGGCGGCTCACCGCTCCCCGTCTCATATGAGAACCGGTCGGCAGCACGTCGCAACCGTTCACATCTCCCGGCCCGGTCCCCGAACAGCGGAGGTGGCTGCCAGAGTCACGACAGGCCCGCGCTCGCGTGCTGTCGCCGCTCGTCTCGACTACCGTCGCGACCGCTGGCTGTGCACCGCGCTCGACTTCGGCTGAGCTGCAGCCGGCCCGACTCGTGCGCTGTCGGACCGGTAGTCAGTCGTGGACTGCCGGCTCGTGGTCGACGTGGCGGACCGACTCGAACTGGATCGTGGAATGGGCGACGTCGAAGTGTCTCGACAGGCACCCCTGGATCTGATCGAGGAGCCCCGTGAGGTGGCCGTCGTGAAAGCACGACTCGTCGACGACCACGTGGGCGCTGAACACCGGCAAGCCGGCGGCGACCTGGGTGGCGTGCAGATCGTGGACACCATGAACGTGTTCGACCGACAGAACGTGGCTGCGCACGTCGGTGAGGTCCAGGCCCTTGGGCGTCGACTCGAGCAGCACGTCGACGCTCTCCCGCAGCAGCCTGAAAGTACGCGGCACGATCAGCGCGCCGATCAGCATCGACGCGACAGCGTCGGCGCGCTGCCAGCCCGTCAGCGCGACCACCGCCGCGGCGGCGAGCACAGCCGCAGAGCCCAGAGCGTCGTTGACGACCTCGAGAAAGGCCGCTCGCATGTTGAGGTTGTCCGAGCGGGCGCCGGCCAGGGTGGCTATGGCCGCCGCATTTCCGGCCAGCCCCACGGCACCGAAGACGACCATCGCGTGGGACGAGACCTCGGGGGCACTTGCAAGCCGGCGTACCGCCTCGATGAGGATGTACCCGCCGACAGCCAGCAGGACGGCAGCCTGGGCGGCAGCAGCCAGCACCTCCGCACGCAGGAACCCCCACGTGCGCAGGTCGCTCATCGGCCGGGCGGCGAGTCGGCCTGCGACGAGCGCCAGCGTCAGACCGGCCACGTCGGTGAGCATGTGCCCCGCATCGGCGAGCAGCGCGAGGCTCCCGGACACCAACGCCCCCACGACCTCGACCGCCAGGACCGTGACCGTGATGGCGAGAACCAGAGTCAGCTTCGTCCGGTGGGTCGAGACGTTCGGCAGCGAGTGGTCGTGACCACGCGTCCCCGCCATAGCATCCTCATCTCGACCGGGGACCGGAGGCCCGGCCCGTGGTCACTCGGTGCGTCGGGCCGGATCACCGTGGCAGCGCTTGAACTTCCGACCCGAGCCGCAGGGGCAGGGTTCGTTGCGCGAGACGCCAGCGAACTCGTCCGCATCGGCGTCGGTACGCACCTCCGTGCCACCTTCACCGTCCACTGTCGGAGCGGAGTATGCAAGGTGCTTCGGCGCCGACGGCTCCGCCAGGCCCTTGGCGACGATGCTCGGACGGTGGTCGGCGACAGCGGCGAGCGGAGCGTCTTCCTCGTCGTCGAGAGGCGCCGTAGCCATGTCGTCGCTGGTCGGGTCGACGGCTTGACCGCCATTGTCCAGGGACCGCTCCGAAGGTGCAGGTGACGGCGGCAAGGGCTGCTCAAGTACGGCGTCGTCGTCCGGGCCGGTGACCTGGACCTCGACGTTGAAGAGGTAGCCGACCGACTCCTCCTTGATCGAGTCCATCATCGCCCCGAACAGCTCGAACCCCTCACGCTGGTACTCCACGAGTGGGTCCCGCTGCGAGTACGCGCGCAGACCGATGCCCTCGCGCAGATAGTCCATCTCGTAGAGGTGCTCGCGCCACTTGCGGTCGAGCACGGACAACATCACCCGTCGTTCGAGCTCCCGCATGATCTCCTCGCCGACGGCCTCCTCCCGAGCGTCATAGGCGCGCTGCGCGTCCGCCTTGAGCTCGGCAGCCAGAAACTCCGCGGAGAGGTTCTCCACCCCGCCGACTTCGTCCTCGAGCTCTGCCTCGGTTACCCCAACTGGGTACAGCGTCTTGAGGGCGGTCCACAGCTTGCCCAGGTCCCACTCCTCGGGGAACCCCTCGGTGGCGCCGACGACATAGCCGTCGATCGTATCGTCGATCATGCCTCGGATCTGCTCGTGCAGGTCGGCGCCCTCGAGCACCTGGCGTCGCTCGCCGTAGATCACCTCGCGTTGCCGGCTCATCACGTCGTCGTACTTGAGGATGTTCTTGCGTGTCTCGAAGTTCTGGCTCTCGACCTGGGCCTGTGCAGAGGCGATGGCCCCGGTGACGCGCTTGTTCTCGATCGGGACGTCGTCGGGGATCTTCATCGTGGTGAGGACCCAGTCGACCCAGTCGGACTTGAACAACCGCATCAGGTCGTCCTCGAGGGACAAATAGAAGCGCGACTCTCCCGGGTCGCCTTGCCGGCCGGAGCGCCCTCGCAGCTGGTTGTCGATCCGCCGCGACTCGTGACGCTCCGTCCCGATGACGTACAGCCCACCGACGTCGTTGACCTCGTCGTGCTCGACCTTGACCTGCTCCTTCATCGTGTCGAGCGTTGCCGGCCACGCTTGCTCGTACTCGTCGGAGTGCTCCGTCGGGTCCAGGCCACTCTCGCGTAGCCTCTCGTCGGCCAGAAACTCCACGGAGCCGCCGAGCATGATGTCGGTACCGCGACCGGCCATGTTCGTAGCGACCGTCACGGCGCCCTTGCGTCCCGCCTGCGCGACGATGTGTGCCTCACTCGCGTGATGCTTGGCGTTGAGGACGGTGTGCGGGATCCCCCGGCGGGTGAGCAGTCCCGACAGTCGCTCCGACTTCTCCACCGACGTCGTCCCGACGAGCATCGGCTGGCCCTCGGAGTGCCGCTCGGCGATGTCGTCGACGATGGCGTGATACTTCGCCTCCTCGGTGCGGTAGACGAGATCTGGCTGGTCGTCTCGAGCCATCGGCATGTTGGTCGGGATCGAGATCACGCCGAGCTTGTAGATCTTGTCGAACTCCGACGCCTCCGTCATCGCCGTTCCGGTCATGCCGCCGAGCTTCTTGTAGAGCCGGAAGTAGTTCTGCAGCGTGATCGTCGCGAGCGTCTGGTACTCCTCGCGGATCGTCACCTTCTCCTTGGCCTCGATCGCCTGGTGCAGCCCCTCGCTGTAGCGACGGCCGTGCAGCATCCGGCCGGTGTGCTCGTCGACGATGAGCACCTCGCCGTCGATCACGACGTAGTCGCGGTCTCGCCTGAACAGCTCCTTCGCCTTGATCGCGTTGTTCAGGAACGAGATCAGCGGTGTGTTCACGGCGTCGTAGAGGTTGTCGATGCCGAGGTGGTCCTCAACCCGCTCGATACCGTCCTCGAGCACCGACACGGTGCGCTTCTTCTCGTCGACTTCGTAGTCGAGGTCGTTGCGCAACCGTCCGACCAGGCTGGCGAACTCGTCGTACCACTTCACTGACTCGTCCGACGGTCCGGAGATGATGAGCGGCGTGCGGGCCTCGTCAATGAGGATCGAGTCCACCTCGTCGACGATCGCGTAGTGGTGGCCGCGCTGCACGCACTCGTCCAGCGTGTTGGCCATGTTGTCGCGCAGGTAGTCGAAGCCGAACTCGTTGTTCGTGCCGTAGGTGATGTCGGCGAGGTAGGACTCCCGGCGCTCGGCCGGGGTCATCTCGGGCAGAACCATCCCGGTGCTGAGGCCGAGGAAGTGGTAGATCCGGCCCATCCACTCGGCGTGGTAGCGCGCCAGGTAGTCGTTGACGGTGACCACGTGCACCCCGTTGCCGGTCAGCGCGTTGAGGTAGACCGGCAAGGTGGCGACGAGGGTCTTGCCTTCCCCCGTCTTCATCTCGGCGATGTTTCCGTAGTGCAGGGCCGCCCCTCCCATCAGCTGGACGTCGAAGTGACGCTGGCCGAGCACCCTCTTGGCCGCCTCGCGAACTGTCGCAAAGGTCTCGGGCAGCAACGCGTCGAGGCTCTCACCGTCGACCAGGCGCGCCTTGTACTCGTCGGTCAGCCCCCTGAGCTCGGGGTCGGACATCGCCTCGAGGTGGTCCTCGATGGCGTTGACCTGCGTAGCAGCGGCTTGCAGCTTGCGTAGCTGTTTGCCTTCTCCGATGCGAAGAACCTTGTCGAGCAGGCCGGGCACGAGGCGACTCCCTTGTCATGATCTGGTTGAGCGCGCTGGCGCGCGGGCAGAGCCCCACGCGGCGGTCGGACCCAATACTAGGCGACGGCCGGGCCGGTCAGGCCGAGTCGCACAGAGCCATCAGGGCTGGAGCGAGTTCGCCCCGGCCAGCGACGAACACGTCGTCCAGACCAAGCCAGGTCGCCATCGAGCGCAGCTCGCCGGCCAGCCGCTCAGCGGTGTCGGGCGACGCCGTCGGCTCGGCCCAGGCCCCCTGCACCCGCAGAACCCCCGCCTGCCTGTCCGCCTTCAGGTCCACCCGGGCCGCGATGCGATCTCCGAGCAGGAACGAGTAGACGTAGTAGCCGAACTGCCGCTTCTCGGCCGGGACATAGATCTCGATACGAAAGCGGTAGTCGAACAGCAGCTCGGTGCGGGTCCGTTCGAAGATCAGTGAGTCGAACGGGCTCAGCAGGGCGCACGCGTCGACCTTGCGGGTGAGGCGGGTCTGGTGCCACAGGTACGCCTGTCGTCTCCATCCCTCGACCCGGACTGGCACCAGCTCGCCGGAGTCGACCAGCTCGGCGACCGCCTGGCGGGTAGGCGCCGTTGCGAGCCGGAAGTAGTCGCGCAGGTCCTGCTCGGTGCCGAGTCCGTGCGCGTGGGCAGCTGCCCTGATGAGCGTGCGGTGTGCCTCGTCGGTCGTCGGCGTCGGCGCCTCGACCACGGCTCTGGGTAGCACTCGTTCCGGGAGGTCGTAGACCCGTTCGAACGCGGTGTTGCGCCGCGCACAGGTCAGCTGGCCGCTGTAGAACAACCACTCGAGGGCGATCTTGACGATGCTCCAGTTCCAGCCCCAGTTGTCGCGAGTGCGGGGCACGTCGGACTCGATCTCACGTGCCGTCAGAGGGCCGCGACTCTCGACCTCGCTCAGCACCCAGGCCACGAAGTCCGGCTGCTCGCTCCACACGCGCCGCATCGACCCCCAGGCCGCCGCCGCGGCGCCTGCCATCCGAAAGCGCAGCGCGGGGTGAAGGTCCGTGCGGATGTACGACGCCTCGTGACCCCAGTACTCGAAAACTCTTCGCGGTGGCCGGCTGCCGGCTCGGTCGAGCAGCTCACGGTCATACGGTCCGAGCCGGCTGAACAACGGCAGGTAGTGGGCGCGGCTCACGACGTTGACCGAGTCGATCTGCACAAGAGCGATCCGGTCCAGCACCCGGTTGACGGAGCGCATGTCGAGCGTGGCCGGGAAGCGGTCGTTGAAACCCTGCCCGGTCAGGGCGATCCGGCGGGCCTGGGACCGGCTCAACGAGCCGGCCGTCACGGGATGTCGAGGAGATTCTCGCGGACCGCGTACATCACGGCCTCCATCCGCGAGTGCATCTGCAGCTTCTCCAGGATGTTCCGGACGTGGTTCTTCACGGTGTTCTCGCTGATGAAGAGCTCCTTGGCGATGTCGCGGTTGTTCAGCCCGTGGGCGACCAGGTTGAGCACCTCCAGCTCCCTACCGGTGAGCTTGGCGGGGGTCGAGTCGTCGTTCTTGGCGCCGAGACGAGACATAGCCTGAAACTCCTCGAGGAGCTTCACCGCCATCGAGGGGCTGATCAGCGACTGGCCGTCGGCGACCACCCTGACCGCCTGCGCCACCTGTTCAATGGACGCGTCCTTCAGCAGGTAGCCCGAGGCGCCGTTCTTGACGGCGTCGTACAGGTCGGACTCGTCATCGGACATCGTCAGCATGATGATCCTGGTCGACGGGACCACCTGCTTGATCGCGATGCACGCCTCGATACCGGACTTCCTCGGCATCCTCACATCCATCAGCACCACATCGGGGACGACCGCCTCCGCCAAAGCGGCCGCCTCCTCGCCGTCGGCGGCCTCACCTACCACGTCGATGTCTTCCTCGACGGCCAGGAGCATCGTCATACCCCGACGGAAGAGCTCCTGGTCGTCGGCGATGACCACCTTGATGGGCTCGCGCCGTTCGAACACCTCACGCGTCCCGTGCATGACCGAGATCATGGCATGCAGGGCACAACGTGAGCGCCAGTGGACCGGTCCGTGCCTGCTTGCGGGTGAGGTGGCAGGTCATCAGGCGAGACGGATCACACCGTAGTCGTAGCCCTTGCGTCGGTACACCACGGCGGGGACCTGTTCCTGCTCATCGATGAACAAGAAGAAGTCGTGGCCCACCAGCTCCATCTCATAGAGCGCCTGGTCGAGCGTCATCGGAGCCGCCGGATGCGTCTTCTCCCGTACGACGAGGGGTCCGTCACCGACCACGGTGAGCGGACCGACCTTGTGCTCCAGGCCCGGGTCGCCACCGTCGACGGACTCCGCCGGCTGCTCCGGGCCGGCGGCCATCGCCTGCGCCAACGACGTCGGCCTGCGGTGGCCGTGGTGCACCCGACGCCGGTCATGGGCCTTGCGCTCCTGGGCAATGAGGCGTTCCACGGCCTTGTCCAGGGCGCTCATCTTGTCCTCGGCGCACGCCTCGGCGCGTATCGTGGGCCCCTTGCTTCGTAGCGTGATCTCGATGCACACTGCCTCCGAGGTGAGCCTGGGGTTGCTCTCCTGAGTCATCTCGACGTCGATGCGGATGATGCGCTGGTCGAACTTCTCCAGTCGCGCCATCTTGTCCTCGACGTGACTCCGGAACCGATCCGACACCTCGCAGTGGCGACCCTTGACCACGATTTCCACACGTGCCTCCTTCAACGACGCGAGTGCGCCCGGTGACCGGGCGCGCTCTTGCGATCAGCAGCGGTGACACCCGTCCGTCCGACCTGGTCTTCGTCCCCACACTCGCCTGCTGAGGTTTTGCGGCTTGTGCCACGCTGACCCTTCTCCCGGAGACGCAGGGCATCGGCCCTCCGGCGGGGCAGGACTTACCACTAAGCCGCTCCGTGCTCGGCGCCGGCGGCACCACGAGGTGGACCACCTTTGCCTTACGTGGGCCGTTTCGCCTGCGGCTGGCATCGGCTTGTCGAGCAGGTTCCCACTCAGCTGGCCCCTGTCGACGCAACCACGGACCCGGACGAGTGCCATGACGGAACTGTAGTCGCTTCATCACCGTGGCGTGGTATGCGCAGAGTGAGGACTTCCTCCGTAGCGGCGCGTCGTCGCGGCGACGACCGAGACCCCGATCACGTCGGCACCGGCTGCCGTCAAGGCGCGGGTCGACTCGGCGGCGGTCGTCCCCGTCGTGATGATGTCGTCGAGCACGATCACCGCTCTGCCCTCGAGGGGGCGGCCACCTACCTCGAACGCCGCGCGAAGGTTGTCTCGTCGGGCTCGAGACGACAACTCGGCCTGGTCCTCGACCGCTCGGACGACCCGGAGGACCGGCCGCACGGTCGCGGCGATCCCAGCCGAGCGCATCACCCGCCGACACTCCCGGGCGATGCGTAGCAGCGGGTCGTGGCCTCGCTCACGCACCCGGCTTCTGATGGAGGGGGCGGGGACCAGATGCACGAGTGTGGGTCGCTGCCGGGCCGTGGTCAGAGCAGCGAAACAACCCAGCGCCAGCGCCCGGCCGAGTGGACGAGCGAGGCTGAGCCTTCCCTGTTCCTTGTGAGCCAGAATCACGGCTCTGGCGACGCCGTCGTACGTCGCGACACCGAAGACCGGAGGGAGGCCTTCGGGAGCCGGCCTCGGGGTGACACGCTGCGGCAGAGCCTCGAGGTGTCGAAGACAACCCGAGCACAGGGAGTGCCCCGGGCGAAGGCAGCCCACACACGCCCCGCCGAGGAGCAGGTCGACTGACGCGGCAAGGAACTCGGACGAGCTGGTCATCCCGCAACCTTGCAGGTCGACCCACTCGACGTCGACCCACGTCGGGTGACTTGTGGACAGTGACTCGGGCTCTCGGACCTTGGGGACGAGCGGTCAGCCTGCGTACACCGGCATCCTCAGCCTGGTGCCCTCCCCGGCGCGGACCCACTGAAGGTCCGGCTCCTGCACGTACACCTGCCCGCTCCGCGTGCCCACCGCGATGGCGACGTCGATGTTCGCGCCCGCAGCCAGGCTAACCGCCTTCACAGGGAGGAACTGTCCGACGTCGACCGTGTTCGAGCCATCGATCTCGACCTCCCATGGCTGCCGGGTTCCTTCGTCTCCCCGGGCGAGCAGGACGACCGCCGTGGGGCTGACCCACGCCACCTGCGACAGGCCTCGGAGCTGCAGCCCTGCGGTGACCGGCGGGACCGCGAGCACTCGCCCGGGTGTACCCAGGCGGACCCGCTCCGGGTGTTGTGGGTTCCTCTCGATGGTGGAGATCACCAGGCTCGTGTTCCTGCCCGTGCGCACCACAGCGGCGAACCGCACACCGTCGCGGGACACTGCGAACGACACGATGTCCGAACCGCTCAGCCCTGGCGCAGGGACCCGCCGTTGGCCATCGGCGGTCGCCACGTAGATGGAGCTGCCGGTCGCCGAGGAGTCGACCGCCCAGAGCACGCCCTGGAAGTCCCATGAGGGTCGAAGCAGCCTCCCGGAGGCGGTCACCCAGACTCCCTTCCCGGCATCTGGCTGAGGGGGCAGTCCGCTGACCAGCGCCGATCGGCCGTCGCCCCTGACCAGCGCCGCGAATGTCCCCTTGGTGTCCACTGCGGCAGACAGCGGGACTGCTGCGTCCCTTCCTAGGGTCCACACAGGCGAGACCCCGCCAGGTGAGACTGAGACCAGCCCTCTCGGGCTCAGGGCGAACAACCGCCGCTCCCCGGTCAGTCCTGCCGGGTCGTACCCCGTGAACTCGTCCACGCCGAAGACAGAGCCGAATCCGGGAATCTCCAGGTCGCTTCCGTCGACGCTGATGGAGACCCGGAGGATCTCGGGCAGCTGCCTCAGGGTCCACGACAGCTGGGCAGCGACGAGCTGGCGGTCGTCGGGCGACAGCTGCAGCACCTCCTCGCTGAGCGGCACCTCCGCAAGTCCGGACGCCGATGCGGAGACGGATACGTCGATCTTCGTCTCGCGCGGAATCGCCGTGACGACCGCGCCCCGCAAGGACGCGCTCGGTCCCTGTGCCAGGTCGGCGACCAGGGCCGTCGCCGCCGTGTCGTCGTCGACGAGGTACACCGGGTCGGCGGCGAGCACGGCAAAGCTGGGATCGAAGAAGTAGAGCGCGAACTTCCCGTAGTCGTTGTGGAAGTACTCGTTGTCGATGTAGAGGCCCGCAGGCGGGTTGACGATCCGCCATTCGCCGTTGACCCGGGCGAAACGGAGCTTGAGCACGAACTGGGACAGACGGGGTCGGACAGACGTCCAGGCACCCCTCTCGTCGAGGCGGCCGAGCTCGTGGGCGCTCACCGAGACTCCGGACGTGTCGGGAATCACGCTCTGCCCGTCGTACACGACGACGCCCGACGCAGGGTCCCAGTGCGCTGCGGCGCGTGGCGTGAGGAACGACTGCGCCGTGGTGACGGTCTGGGGATACGCGAGCATTGCAGCGAAGAACCCGGACGCGATCACCTGAGGGCTACCACCCCGCTGTGGCCCGGGCGGGTCGTTGGTGACGTGCTGCGGCTCGTCCTGGACGCCCACCTCGCGACCCTGCTGGATGGACGAGCTCTCCGGGATCGAGACACAGCCGGCGGCTGCGTACGACCCGGCGACGACGAGCAGGCTCCCGGCGAGCCACCGCCTACCGGCCCCTTCGCTGCTCACCTCATGCTCCTGTCCGTGCCTGTCGGGTGCTTCGGTTCGACACTGGCGCGCCGGCCGAGCTCGGCTGGCTGGTCGGACCCAGCGGTAGCGGGGGGGTGGGCAGCGCGTCACCTGCCCGACGCGGGAGCGTGAGACGGAAGATCGAACCGACGCCAGGTCTCCCCCACGCCTCCAGGCGCCCGCCATGCAGCGTGGTGTCCTCCACGGCGATCGACAGGCCGAGTCCGGTGCCACCTCGGGTCCGCGCCCGCGCAGGGTCCGCGCGCCAGAACCGGTTGAACACCATCACGTCCTCTCCGGTCTTCAGACCGACTCCGTGGTCGCGGACCGACAGCGCCGCGGCGCCGTCCAACGAGGCGACGCGCACCTCGACGGGCCGGCCCTCCCCGTACTCGATGGCGTTGCTCACGAGGTTGCGGACGATCCGCTCGATCCGGCGGACGTCCGCTTCAACCAGGCAACGCGCGCTCGGCACGTCGACGACGAGCCTCGAGCCGCGTCGCGTCGCCACTCCCGAGGTGGCGTCGCATACCCGTCGCGCGACGTCTCCGAGGTCGACATCGGTCAGCGTCAGGGTCGCTGCGCCCGCGTCGAAGCGGCTGATCTCGAGCAGGTCGCCCAGCAGTCCCTCGAACCGGTCGAGCTCGGCTTGGAGGAGCTCGGCTGAGCGAGCGGTGGCGGGATCGAACGAGCCGCGCTGGTCGTGCAGGAGGTCGGCCGCCATCCGCACGGTGGTGAGTGGGGTGCGCAGCTCGTGACTGACGTCGGCCACGAAGCGGCGCTGCACCCTCGACAGCTCCTGGAGCTGACGGATCTGGCGCTGCAGGCTGGCCGCCATCTGGTTGAAGGAGACCCCGAGCCGGGCGATGTCGTCCTCACCCCGCACATGCATGCGCTCCTCGAGCCGGCCCGCCGCGAGACGCTCGGAGATGCTGCGGGCCAGCCTTACCGGTGTCACGACCTGGCGCGTGACCAACCAGGCGATGGTGCCCAGCAGTACCACCAGGATGGACCCGGTGGTGATGAGGGCGCTTCGGACCACGAACAGCGTCTGCAGCTGCTCCTGCAGGGGGAACACGTAGAAGAGAGCGTAGATCTGCCCGGTGCCCGGTACGCGTATCTGCGACCCGACCACCAGACCCGGCCCGACCGATGTCGCCGGGTCGTTGTAGTGGACGGTGGAGTACGCCCACCAGCTGCCTGGCGTCGTCTGGACCTTCGTCAAGAGGTCGGAGGGCACCGACTGCCTGTTCGGCGACACCTGGCCCGACGTCAGGACTCCGGCGTCCTCGTCGGAGTTGAGCGGACCCGATGGTCCGATGATCACGATGCCGTAGTCGTCCCTGGCGGAGTTGCTGGGCGACAAGGCGTGGGTGAGCTCCGGGACGACTGTGCCGAGGTCGAGAACGTTGCCTACCTCGGGGGCGGCGGTCAGCTTTGCCTGCGCGGCGTCGATCCCGGCCGCAGCCAGAGAGAGGGCCGACTGCCTCTTGCTGTCCAGCAGGCCGTCGGTGACCCGGCTCATCAGCACCCACCCCGCCAGGATGGACAGTGCGGCCGAGAGGGCGAGGGTGCCGATCACGACCCTCGCCTGGATCGAGCGTCGCCAGAGGTGGACGAGCTGGAGCAGGGGAGCACCCAGCGCGCGAGCCACCTTGAGCGCCAGCAGGCGTGCGCGGTCTCGGCCGCCCCCAGGCTCCAACAGGTCCGGTGTCTGCTCCGCCTTCGTGGGTGGCTCGGAGACCGAGCTCTGCGTGTCGAGCGCCATGGGCTAACGACCGTCCGCGGCCTCGCCGGCCTTGTACCCGACGCCGCGTACCGTCAACACGATCTGCGGGTTCTCGGGGTCGACCTCGACCTTGGACCGCAACCGTTGCACGTGCACGTTGACAAGGCGGGTATCGGCCGCGTGGCGATACCCCCAGACCTGCTCGAGAAGCACCTCGCGGCTGAAGACCTGCCAAGGCCTGCGAGCAAGGCACACGAGCAGGTCGAACTCCAGCGGTGTGAGGGACAGCAGCTCGTCGGCGCGTTTCACCGTGTGGCCGGCGACGTCGATGACCAGGTCGACGATCTCCAGCGACTCCGGACCCGACTCCTCGAACTTGCGCACCCTGGCGCGCACGCGGGCCACCAGCTCCTTGGGTTTGAACGGCTTGATCACATAGTCGTCCGCGCCGGACTCGAGCCCCACCACGATGTCGACGGTGTCGCTCTTCGCTGTCAGCATGATGATCGGGACGCCGGACTCCGCCCTGATCTCGCGGCACACGTCGACGCCGTCTTTGCCCGGCAGCATGAGGTCGAGCAGGACGACGTCAGGTCGGAACTCGCGGACGGCACCCATAGCACGCTCACCCGACGGGCACACCCTGGACTCGAAGCCCTCGCTCCGCAACACGATCGTGAGCATCTCGGAGAGGGACGAGTCGTCGTCGACGACGAGGACCCTGCCCCGATGCGTGCTGCGTACCGCTTCCAAGGAACTTCCTCTTGCCGCTGGCCGCGGTGCGACCACCAACGGTGGGCACCATAGGCAAAGCGTACGTCGCCCCCCTCCGACGGGACACGCGTCGACCCGCGAATCAGGTGCTCAGCAGGTCGCTTCGCGGGCATGAGGTGTTCGTTGCGGAGAGGGAGAGGTGCCGGGAAGAGCTCGGGGGGGTCAGTAACGGTAGCTGTCGGACTTGTAGGGGCCGTCGATCGAGAGGCCGAGGTACTTGGCCTGCTCGTCGGTAAGCACGCTGAGAGACACTCCGAGGGCGTCGAGGTGCAACCGCGCCACCTCCTCGTCGAGGTGCTTCGGCAAGGTGTACACGTCGGTCGGGTAGTCCTGCGGCTTGGTGTAAAGCTCGATCTGGGCCAGCACCTGGTTGGTGAACGAGTTGGACATCACGAACGACGGGTGGCCTGTGGCGTTGCCCAGGTTGAGGAGCCTGCCCTCGCTCAGCACGATCACCGTATGGCCGTCGGGGAAGGCCCATACGTCGACCTGCGGCTTCACGGTCATGCGTCGGACGCCGTCGACAGCCTCGAGCCCGGCCATGTCGATCTCGTTGTCGAAGTGGCCGATGTTGCCGAGGATGGCCTGGTGCTTCATCCGGCTCATGTGCTCTGCGGTGACAACATGGAAGCAGCCCGTCGCCGTGATGACGATGTCTGCGATCTCGACCACCTCGTCGAGCGTCGCCACCTGGTAGCCGTCCATCGCCGCCTGGAGCGCACAGATCGGGTCGATCTCCGTCACGATGACCCGGGCGCCCTGTCCGCGCAGCGCCTCCGCACATCCCTTGCCCACGTCGCCGTACCCGCAGACCACAGCGACCTTGCCCCCGATGAGCACGTCGGTGGCCCGGTTGATGCCGTCGATGAGCGAGTGGCGACAGCCATACCTGTTGTCGAACTTCGACTTCGTGACGGAGTCGTTGACGTTGATGGCGGGGAAGAGCAGGGCGCCGTCGCGGTGACGCTCGTACAGCCGGTGGACCCCTGTCGTGGTCTCCTCGGTGACACCGGTGATGCCGTTGGCGATCGTCGTCCACTTCGTGGCGGAGACCTCCAGGGTGCGCGTCAGCAGCCCGAGGACCTCTTTGAGCTCGGCGTTGTCGGTCGAGTCGGGAGACGGCACGGCGCCTTCCTTCTCGTACTCGACGCCGAGGTGGACCAGCATGGTGGCGTCACCGCCGTCATCGAGGATCATGTTCGGGCCGGCCGAGTCTGCTGACCGGTCGTTCTCGGTGGGCCAGCTGAGTGCCTGCTCGGTGCACCACCAGTACTCCGCGAGGGTCTCACCCTTCCAAGCGAAGACGGGTACGCCGCCGGGCTCGTCCACAGTGCCCTCCTGCCCCACGACCACAGCGGCCGCCGCATGGTCCTGCGTGGAGAAGATGTTGCAGCTCGCCCACCGCACCTCGGCACCGAGTGCGGTGAGGGTCTCGATCAGGACGGCCGTCTGCACGGTCATGTGCAGGGAGCCCGCCACCCTGGCACCGGACAGTGGCCTGGACGAGCCGAACCTCTCTCGCATGGCCATCAGGCCTGGCATCTCGTGCTCGGCGAGCTCGATCTCCGCCCGGCCGAAGGCGGCAAGTGACAGGTCTGCGACTTTGAAATCCATGCTGCCAGGGTAGTTGGCGCCGAGACGCCGGCTGACATCGGTCAGCGAGCGATGTCAGGCTCGATGAAGATGTACACGGCCTCGGGCACGGCTGCCCGGATGCGGACCTCGGCCGAGTTGATGGTGTTGCTGATCAGCTGCGCGCTGTCGGTGGGGATCACCGAGATCTTGCAGGCCACCAAGATGGTCTCTGGGCCTACGTGCACGGTCTTGAGGTCGAGGATGTCGAGGATGTGGTCATCGTCGCGGACAGCCGCGGAGATCTGGTCCCGATTGTCCTCGTGTGCCGACTCGCCGAGGAGCAGGCTCTTCGTCTCGACCGCCAGTATCACGGCCACGACAACCAGGAGGAGCCCGATCCCAGCCGTTCCGGCCACGTCCCAGTACCCGTTCTCGGTGAGCAGGGTGAGCCCGACGCCGAAGAGCGCGAGGACGAGCCCGGCCAGCGCGGCGGTGTCCTCCAGCAGCACGACCGGAAGCTCGGGAGCCTTGGCGTTGCGAACGAACTCCACCCAGCTGGCATCCCCGCGGGTGTGGTTCGACTCGCGCATCGCCGTCCTGAGCGACAGACCCTCCATCACGATGGCAGCGCAGAGCACGACCAACGGCACCCACCACCACCTGCCGGTGAGGAGGTCGTTCGGGTGGCCGTCTCGTACCTCGAGGTACTTGTGGTAGGCCTCGTACAGGGCGAACAGGCCGCCGAGCGTGAACAGCACGATGGAGACGATGAACGCGTAGACATAGCGCTCACGCCCGAAGCCGAACGGATGGTCCTCGGTGGGTGCACGCTTGGACCGCTTCGAACCGAGCAGGAGCAGGCCCTGGTTTCCCGAGTCGGCGAAGGAGTGGATCGCCTCGGCCAGCATCGACGACGCCCCCGTGAGGACCCAGGCCACGAGCTTGCTGACGGCGATGCCGACGTTGGCCACCAGCGCCGCGATGATCGCCCTGGTGGAGCTCTCGGTGCTCACAGGGCGTCCCTCTCGCCGTCGCGGGCCAGCCCGACGCCCAAGTACATCGCGGCGTAGAGCCCGGTACTGAGCAGGGCGGCGTAGCGGGCGACCTCAGGGCCTGCAATGGCGTCGATCGTCTGGACGCGGACGTCGCGCCCTTCGGCCGTGGAGACCAGCCAGCCGCGCTGCTCGCGTATCGACGCCTCCTCCGTCCCGTCGTCGAGGATGAGCAGCCCGGGCCGCGCCGTCGCGCCCTCGGTGTCGGCGAACGGGTCCGCGAAGAGGTCACGCCCCCGCACTGACGCGAGCACCGGCAGCAGATGCTCCGCGTCAGCGGCCAGCGCCGGTCGTCCCGACGTACGGCGAAGCGCCTCGGCGACCCGGCGGGCTGCTCGGGCCGCCAGCACGGAGCCACCCCATACGAGCGGCGTCGCGTCGGCGAGCGAGAGGGCTAGGTCCTTCGCCGGATTGTTGGAGATGTCTCGGTGGGGCGAACAGGCGATCGCAACGTCGTCGAGCACCTGGGCGACCTGGTCGACGTCGACCTCTGGGCCTACGCCCATTGCGTGCAGAGCCTGGAGCATCACGACGGCGGCGGCGAGGGTGTCATCGGTCTCAGTGGGGAGCACCGTGCTGTGACGTCCCGCGGCGTGCTCGGCCAGCATCGAGTGCGGCGGGCAGGCGGTGATGAGCGAGCAGCCTCGGCGCACCGCCTCCCGCACCGCCGATCCGGTGTGGGCGTCGCCACCGCCTGGGGCGAGCACGATCACAAGATCGAGCGCACCGGCCCAGCCGGGCAGGCTCGGGCCCGGCCACGCCACGAACGGGACAGGACACCACGGCTCGAGCACGGCACGCAGCAGCCGCGCATCGGCGCCGGCTGCGACGATGGCACGCGGGTCGGTGTCATGCTCGAGAAGAGCCAATGCCCCGGCCGACGCACCGGCTTCCATCCGCACGCGGGCGCCGGCCTCGGAGAGCCGGCGCAGCGGCGGGTCCGCCACCGCCAGGACGTCAGGATCGTCGAGCCGCGCGTCGTCGAAGGCGTCGCTCACCGCTCGGCCGGAGGGCCGTCGCCGCGGCCTTGCTCATCGCCAAGAGCTGGTTGAGCAGAGGCCGCCTCAGGCTGCGGTGGTTCCGGTCGACGAGCCTCGTCGACGAGCATGATCGGAATGTTGTCGCGTACCGGGTAGACCAGGCCGCACTGGTTGCAGATGAGCTCGTCGGCGTCGTAGTCGACGGTCAGCGATCCCTTGCAGTCCGGGCACACCAGGATGTCGAGCAGGACGGGGTCGAGTCTCACGTTGTCTCCTCAGCTGAGGCCGGATGATGTGGAGTTCTCGCGGACGACGTCCGCCGTTACCAGAGACAGCACTCGGTCGCGGATCTGAATCATGCGTTGTCGCGTGTCGGCCTCTACGTTGAGCCTGAGCACTGGTTCGGTGTTGGACGGACGGACATTGAACCACCAGTCCGGTCCGGTCACCGTGAGCCCGTCGAGGCGGTCGAAGGTGACTCCGTCGAGCGCCTCGAAGGCTGCGGCGACGGTCTCGACGACCCCTGGTGGGTCGCCGACCGTGGAGTTGATCTCCCCAGAGGCGACGTAGGGGTCGTAGTCGGCCAAGAGGCGCGACACAGGCTGGTCGCTCGCCGCAAGCTCCGCCAGCAGGTGGAGCGCCGCGAGCATCCCCGAGTCGGCGTACCAGAAGTCACGGAAGTAGAAGTGTCCGGAGTGCTCGCCACCGAAGATCGCCCCGGTCTGCGCCATCACCGCCTTGATCAACGAGTGGCCCACCTTGGTGCGGACGGCAGCCCCACCGTGCGCCTCGATGATCTCGGCGACCGCCTTGCTCGTGATGGCGTTGTGGATGATGCGTGCGCCCGGCTCGGCGGTGAGCAGGCGCACCGCGATCAACGCCGTGAGTGCCGACGACGAGACGAGCGCGCCCCGCTCGTCGACCACGAAGCACCGGTCCGCGTCGCCGTCGAAGGCCAGCCCCAGGTCCGCCCCCTCACGGAGTACGGCTGACTGGAGGTCGACGAGGTTGTCCGGCTGGAGCGGGTTGGCTTCGTGGTGGGGAAAAGTGCCGTCGAGCTCGAAGAAGAGGGGGGTCATATCGAGGTCGAGGGGACCGAGGACGGCCGGCGCGGTGAGACCCGCCATCGCGTTGCCGGCGTCGACGACTACGTGGAGCCGGCGACCCCTCACCGGTACGAGACTGTGGAGACAGGACGCGTAAGACGCGAGCAGGTCCCGCTCCTCCAGCGAGCCACGGCGGTCCGGCGACACGGTGGTGAGGTCGTGGTCTGACACCCGGCGGCGGACCGCACTCAGCCCGGTCGCCTCCGACAGGGCGACTGCACCGGCGCGGCACAGCTTGATGCCGTTGTAGCGGGCTGGGTTGTGGGACGCGGTGAACATCGCACCTGGGAGGCTCAGCGAGCCCGACGCGAAGTACAGCATGTCTGTCGACGCAAGGCCGAGCATCACGACGTCGCTGCCGGTGTCTCTGACTCCGTCGGCGAAGGCAGCGGCCAGGCCGGGCGACGACGCCCGCATGTCGTGACCAACGAGTACTGCGACATCCGGCCCGCCGTCGGCCACCTCCGAGGCAAAGGCCGCACCGATCTGGTGGGCCTCCGGCTCGTCGAGCTGACCGGGTACGAGCCCTCGGATGTCGTACGCCTTGAAGATCGCCGCTAGGTCAGCCACGTCGACCATCCTCGCAGAGGGTCACGAAAGGACGCGACGGAGGAACTCCCGCGTGCGCGCCTCGGCCGGGTCGGTGAAGACCGTGTCGGGGGTACCCCGCTCGAGCACCTTGCCCGCGTCGAGAAAGCACACCTGGTCGGCTATCTCGCGACAGAACTGCATCTCGTGGGTCGCCATGACCATGGTCATCCCCCCAGCCTTCAGTGCGCGGACGATCTCGAGGATCTCGCCGACCAGCTCGGGGTCGAGGGCGGAGGTGACCTCGTCGAGCAGCAGGACCTCGGGATCGGTCATCAAGGACCGGGCGAAGGCGACGCGCTGCTGTTGCCCGCCGCTCAAGCGGTCCGGGTACGACGACTCCCTGCCGCCCAGTCCGAACTGCTGCAGCAGAGCGGACGCCTTGTCGAGTGCCGGACCACGGCGCATACCGTGGACCCTCCGCGCCGCCAGCGTGACGTTCTGCATGGCCGTCAGATGAGGGAACAGGTTGAAGGACTGGAAGACCATGCCGACGCGACGGCGAACCCGGTCGGGCTTGACGGACACCTCGGTGATGTCGTCCTCGCCAAGCCAGATCTGGCCGTCGTCGACGCGCTCGAGCAGGTTCACGCAGCGAAGCAGCGTCGACTTTCCCGACCCCGACGAGCCGATGAGGGCGACGACGTCGTGCGCGTGCACGTCCAGGTCGATGCCTTCGAGCACGACGCGTTCCCCGTACTGCTTGTAGACCCCCCGGAGCCGGACGGCGGTCATGCCGGGCCGGCCGACTGCTGGCGGGCAAGAGCCCGGTGGCCGAGCCAGTCGGTGAGACGGGCGAGCGGGACGGTGAGCGCGACGAAGAAGACCGCGGCGACCAGCAGGGGCGTGTAGTTGAAGTGGAACGAGGTGTAGACGTTGGCCTGCCGAAGCGCCTCGGCGGGAGTAAGGCCCAGTACGGCGATCAGCGCGGTGTCCTTCTGGAGCGACACGAAGTCGTTGAGGAGCGGAGGCACGACCCGTCGTACCGCCTGCGGCAGCACGACGCTCCGGGTCGTCTGACCCTCGCTCAGTCCGAGCGACCGGGCAGCCGCGCGCTGGTCGGGATGGACGGACTCGATCCCGGCCCGGATCACCTCTGCGACATACGCACCGTACGAGAGGGTGAGAGCGATCAGTCCGAGTCTGAAGGCGTCGACCGGGACCCCCTGCAGCCTCAGCGCCGGCAGCCCGAACCCCACGAGGTACACCAGCAGCAGGGTGGGCACGCCGCGGAACAGGTCGACGTACAAGACTGCCATGGCACGCAGCGGGAACATCACCGCCGAGCGCGTCCCACGCAGCAGGGCCACGAGGAGGCCGACGACCAGGATCAGCACCTCGGCAGCCATGAACAGCTCGATGTTGACGACGAAACCGCGGGCGATCTCGGGAAATGATGCCTTGGCGTCCTTCCACGAGAAGAACGTCTGCTGCACGCTCGGCCAGCCGGGCGAGGAGACGATCAGCCAGCAGAGCAGCCCCAGCAGTACGGCCGTGGACACGGCCGCGATGGCGAGGGATCGCTGCGAGCGGCGCCTGCGCGCACCCTCACGCTCCAGCTGGAGGGCGCTCTTCTCCCACCCCCGCGTGGTTTTCGTGCGCAGGACGGTCAGCTCAGCTCGGGCACGTCAGCGCTTTGGGCCAGCCACGTCTTCTCGAGCTTCTGCAGAGTGCCGTCGCGGTCCAGCGTCGAGACGGCCTTGTCGACGCAGTCGACGAGCGGGTTGCCCTTCTCGAAGAGCATCCCGAACTCCTCTGGGGAGCCGCTCGTCGACTGGAACTGCCCGACGATCGTCGAGCCGCTTACCTGGACCGCCGTGATGTAGAACGCGCTCGGCAGGTCGACGACCAGCGCGTCGATCTGGCCGTTCTTGAGCGCCTGCGACGCGGCGCTCGTGTCGTCGAACACTGCGACCTGCTGGGTGGGCTGGATGACGTCCTGCGCCCCGAGCAGCGAGGTCGTGCCGATCTGTGCTCCGATCCGCGCACCCTTGAGGTCAGCCAGCGAGGTGGCTCCGGCGAAGCTCGAGTCCTTCAGGACGATGACGGCCTGGGCGGCCTGGTAGTAGCCGTCGGAGAAGTCGACGACCTGGGCGCGCGCCGGCGTGATGGAGACCTGGTTGATGTCGAAGTCGAAGTCCTTCGGCCCGGGTGCATAGGACTTGTTGAACGGCTCCTCGACCCAGCTGACCTGTTGGTCGCTGAACCCCAGCCGGTCTGCGACGGCGTACGCCACGGCACTCTCGAAGCCCTTCCCGTTCGTCGGGTCGTTGCCCGAGAACCAAGGGTCGAAGGCAGGCTTGCTGGTGGCTATCGTCAACGTGCCCGGCGTGACCAGGTTGAGCTGGTCGACTGCGCAGGCGTCGGTGGTAGTGGTGGTCGACCCGGGGAGGCTCGGGCCGGTCGACTCCTCGCTCGGCTGGGCGGCGGTCGTGTCCGAGGCTGAGCCGGCGTTGTTCTCAGCAGGGGCGCAGGCCGTCACGCCGACCGCCAGGACAGCTGCTGCAACCGTGGCCCAGACGTGCCCTGATGGTCGGTAGGGGAGATTCATGGGCATAAGACTAAACGGTTCGACCCGCCCCCTCCCCCGACCGGCCGGGGTCAAGGGTCGATGTCGGACGGGTCGCGACCCAGCAGGTCGGCGACATGCTCGACCAGCACCTCGTTGACCAGAGCCGCACGCTCGAGGCGGGACTTGGCCCGCAGCTCGACGGGTCGCCTGAACAGCACGATGCGGGTGCGCCCGTTCGGACCGCCGCGTACGAGTGATCCGAACGGCACCGGCTCGTCGGTCCAGTCGTCCGGAAGGTCGGGCACATCCTCGGTACCGAAGTCGACCTCGCGCAGCTCATCCGGCCACCGTCCCGACAATCGTTCGACGAGCGACAGCACCAGGTCGTCGAACTCACCGCGTCTGGTCGGACGCGGGTCGGAACCTCGAGGGTTGAGCGGGCCCGGGAGAGCCAACGGACCTCTGACCCCTCTGCCACGACGTTCCCGCGTCGAACCGCCGCGTCGTCCCACCACCGGATGTCCGGGCAGGAGCGGATCGTCACCCACGGCGACACCCTAGCCCGACACGGCCCGCACCGGCTCGACAATCCGCCGCAGCCTCACGGCCCGGCGGTACGGTCACCTCGTGACTCGACGGCGCACGTGCTCGCGCAGCACATGCGGCCGCCAGGCTGTTGCGACCCTTACCTACGTCTACTCGGACCAGACGGCGGTGCTCGGTCCGCTCGCGACCTACGCCGAGCCGCACGCGTACGACCTCTGTACCTTTCATGCCGAACGGCTCAGCGCCCCGCGCGGCTGGGAGGTGATCCGGCTGCCGTCGGAGTCGTCTTCGTCGGCCCCTACCGGCGACGACCTGCTCGCGCTTGCAGACGCGGTCCGAGAGGCGGCGAGGCCTAGGGTGGCCGACGAACCCGTCGGCCAGGCTGTGGAGGTCGGTCGACGGGGTCACCTTCGCGTGCTCCGCTCGACTGATGGCTGAGTTGGGCGGGCCACGCCGCCCCGTGCTCCCTGACGGCTGCCGAGCATATTTCCACGTGCCATCGCACATCCGGGCCGGAGGCGAGACGGAGGTAGCGTCGGCCATGTCGACCGGGCAGCCGCCTACAGAACGGGCGTGACGGAGGGCCTTGTCACGGTGTACGTGCCTGAGAGCACAGGCAGAGCGCTCACCCCGGCCCGGCCGACATAGTCGGCGACCGCGTGCAGGGTCTGTCCGAGCCGGACCGACACCACGACGTACGCCGCGCCGCTCCCTCTCCGCAGCCGCCAGCTGGTCACCTTGCGTCCCTCGACGTTGACATCCTGCTTCGACACCGCCGAACCGTGGCCGTCGACGGCGGCGATGGTCACCACAGCCGTCGCTCGTTCCGCGTTGGTGAAGCTCAAGGAGAGCCGAGAGCCATCGATCACCGGTACAACAGCCGGGTCGTCGAGACCGCGGCTGGTGCTGACGACCGCGAAGTCGCCGCCGACACCGCGCGCATCCGTCTCGGTCGACGCGGTGACAGGAACGGTGGAGCTCAGGTGAACGGCCGCCGACGAGCCGTTCGTGACCTTCCCGAGGTCAACTGTGCGGACCGTCTCGGGCGCTATCCGCATGTTCGTCAGCCCGACGGGTGCGAACTCGCCGTCGGCGTCGAGCACGGTGAGCTGGACGAGCGCCTCTCGCCTTCCCGGGTTCGTGACCGAGACAGTGCAGCAGTGGGCCGCACCCGACAACGCCGCGTTCACGACCACGTCCCCGGACGGAGTCTCGGCGGCCGGGATCCACTCCGCTCCTCGTGTCCTCAGTCCCACGGTCCGGCTCGAGTGCACAGCAGCGACGATGCGGCCCTGGGCCGCGTGCACGCGGATGGTCCCCGCCTCGAGCCCCGGCGCGAACCTGGAGATGTCGAACGAACGGCTCGACTGCGGCGCCAGGGCGATACCGCGAGGCCCGGCGACTCCGGCGGCTCCGGTCCCCCCGTAGAACGCGAGGTCGACCACGACGACCCCAGCCGTCGGGTTGGACAAGAAGAGTCTCGACGTTGAGCCGACCGCCGAGCGCACGCCGTTGAACCACCAGTCGACCGCGGGTGCCTGACACCAGGTCGCGGCCAGGCCAGACGCGCCGGCGCGGGGATGCGACCACTCGGCGCCTGTCATCCCCGCGGCGAGACCGCCGGTCCCCATGATGCTCAAGGGCATTCGATCGGGAGGGAGTGGCAGCGTGGTCGAGCCGCGTGACCTGAGCCGGCCGATCGGCGTCTGCTTGTCCGGCGACAGACGCACGACCTTCACGTCGCCCGTCTCTCGGGAGCCCGCCTCGGTGCTCATTCCTGGCGCGGCCGCGAACACGCTGCCGGTCTGGCGGTTAGTCGGAGAGCCGGGACAGCTCAGCGTAGCCGCCGATACGGCCACGGCTCGGGACCGGGTGGCAGGGTCCGAGAGCGTAGGCGACGGACGGCCGGCCAGGGCGACGGACAGGGCCGAGGCGGCGAAGGCGACCGCGACCACGGCGGTCGCACCCCTGCTCATGGTTCGTCCGGCCCGATGTCCCCACCGCGCGCCAGCGACGGAGCGGCAGCGACGAGCGCGACGAACCACGCAACCGCCTGCGCGCCCAGCCACACCCCGCGGTGAGCCGAGACCAGGGACGGCTGGGCCGTAACGGACTCGGCGACGGCGGCGGACCGGGCCAGGATGACGCGGACCGGTGTGGTGGCGCTCGCCGGAACCTGCCAGCCCGCGAGCCGGTTGGCATCAGTCGAGGCTCGAGTCAGCCCGGGCAAGCCGTCGAGCATGGCGACGTCGGTCCTGGGCGCCGGGCCGGCTAGGACAACGTACGAGATGCCGAACGTGGCGAGCCTTCCGACGTCGGCAGGATCGGCCTCTGACAGCAGATCTGCCACCAGTCTTCCGAGCCGGATGGACTCCTGCGGAGGCACCACACTGTCGTCGCCGAGTCGCAAGCCGTCTCCGGCGACGACCTCGAACGTCACGTTCCGCCCGTCGCGGCGCACGACCAGCGCCCGCTGGCTCGGGTCCGACGTCAGAGTGTCCGCCATGTACGTCGGCAGCGGTGTCACGTCACTTCGCGACAACTCTCCGACGGGTGCCACGACGAGCCACCAGGCCGCGCCGACGAGCGGAGCCGCCAGAGCGAGGGCGCCCACTGCCGCGGCGATCGGCTGGCGTGGACCGAAGGACAGCCTGCGCATCTGGGCGAACAGTCCGTCAGCGGCCAGTCCTGCTGCCACGACCGCCGCACCCTGGGCTACCAGCACCGGAAGGCCGAGCCACACGAACGCATCGTGCGCGACGCCCGGAACCGGGACCTTTGCACGGGACAGAACCGCGGCGGTCGCGAGCGAGACCGCGAGCACCAGCCAGGCTGCGGCGACCCCGGTCCGGCGGTCCCGGCGGAGCACCGCGGCCGCGGCGGCGACCAGCACCGATGCCGTCAGCCACCATGGTGCTGCTCCGGTCGCGCCGAGCCTCCCGAACGGAAGTTGCCAGGCGATGTCCGCGACGGATACCGTCGATGCCTCGACCAGCCCCGCCTCTGTCAATGCCTCGGCGGGGTTCGCCACGACGCGCAACGACCACGGTGCCAGCAGAACGACCGGAAGCCCCAGTGCGACCATGGCGCGAGGAAGGGACCACATCCGGCCGCGTACGGCGAGCCACGGGAGGGCCAAGCCGAGGAGCACGGCCGCGATCAACCAGGTGAGCGGTGCGAACGCCGTCACGACGGCGAGAACAAGACCGCTTCCCCAGGCAGTGCGCCACGTCGGGGCGCCCTCGCGATCGAAGAGGGGCAGCACCGCACGGAGGAGCCATGGGAACCCGATGCAGGCGGCCAACGTGCCGAGGTGGCCCGTCGTCACGGCACCGGTGAGCACCGGCAGCAGACCGTAGGAGACCGCCATCCACACCCGGGTGGGAATCGACCCGATGAACCTGCCGGTTGCGACGTACGCGCCTGCCGCCGACAGCGGCACCCCGAACAGGACCAGCACGTCCACTGCCAGCCAGGCCTTCCCGAGGGCCAGCGTGCCGACCACACCGAGCGCCACCACGTAAGGAGCGGTCACGAGCCCTGAGCCGAGAGCGACGCTGTGCCGCTCCTCGGCGTACAGCCGCCACCAGTCGCGCGCACCGCCCGGCGCGGGCAGCAGCGCGCCCCCCTCCAGCAGGCCGTTCCCGAGCAGGCCCCGCGCGGCCACCAATGAGCCCACGGTCAGCAGAAGCAGCGGTACCAGTGCGGGGTGCTCGCGCATCCACGAACCCGGCCCGACGGCAGCCTCGAGCTCGACGGGCAATGCGGTGGCGCCGCCCCCTACCGTCGCTCGCCCAGCTAGGTCGGCGGCACGCGTCGGCTCCGCAGTCCTGCTGCCGGACCTGCCCGCCAGCCTGCTCCGCACCGCATCGAGACCGTCCAGGTACGGCGTCCACCACGGCGGGAAACGCGACCGGACCTGGCCCGCGCTGGTGGTCGACGTCGCCCGACGGGATGACCGAGCTGCGAGGATCCGGTCGGGTCGCGCCACGGTCGCGACCATGGCGGCCACCTCGTCATACGCCGTCGCCGGCAGCTTCCCGAGCAGGTAGCCGACCGCGCGCAGCAGGGACCCGGCGACGAGGCGCGTGTACTGCCACGCCAGGCCGCGACCCGAAGAGTTCGCCAACAGGGTGAAGATCGCCGCCGCGCGATCCGCCCGATGGGGTCTCGCGGAGGTGTTGGCGATCGTCCTCACTCCACGGGTGGCCGCCTCCGCGTGGAACACCACAGCCCCAGGCGAGACCGCCACGTGGGAGCCGGCTCTGGCCATCCGCCATCCGAAGTCGACATCGTCTCGGAAGAGGGGCAACCTGTCGTCGAACCCGTTCAGTACGTCCCACTCGCGCCGGCGTACCAGCATTCCGGCGCTGCTCACCGCGAGAACCGTCCGGACTTCGTCGTACTGACCCTGATCTGTCTCACCAGGCTCCAGCCCGGTGACCCGACGTCCCGTGCCGGTCATCGTGACCCCGACCTCCAGCAGTCGCCGCCCTCGCGGCCAGGCTCTCAGCCGACAGCCAACGGCTCCGATCGAGGAGTCGGACGCCGCGGTCGCGAGCAGTTGTTCGAGAGCATCGGGGGCCGGTGCGCAGTCGTCATGGAGCAGCCAGACCCAGTCGTCGGACGGTGTGGGTACACTCCCAGCCGTCCGGCGGCCGCGCCCCGACTCCTGCCAGGTGTCGACGGTGTCCAGGCCGAGCGCTACCGCTGCGCCGAAGCCGGTCCGCGCGGGCGCATCCACCACAGCCTCGGTACCGAGGGCTTCGACCACGAGCGCGCGGGACGAGTCGCCGGAGGCTGTGTCGACGCAGACGGCCCGGTCGGGCCGGACCGTGCTCGATCCAAGGGCTCGGAGCAGAGTCGGGAGCCAGCTCGCACCGTCGTGGGAGACGATGACAGCGGTCACCTGCGGGCGCCGGGCTGCCCCGCTCAGTGCACTCATGTCTGCTGGCTACCTTGCGGGAGGGGACGATTCGGGCGCGTGCGGGTGACCACCTTAGCGAGCCAAGCGCGGGCGCCGTGACGCCGTGGAGCCGAGTCAGCCGGCCCGCTTCTTCAGCTTGCGTCGTTCTCGCTCCGACAAGCCACCCCAGATGCCGAAGCGCTCGTCATGGAGAAGCGCATACTCCAGGCATTGGCCTTGCACGTCACAGGAGAGGCAGACCCGCTTGGCTTCGCGTGTCGAGCCACCCTTCTCTGGGAAGAAGGCCTCCGGATCCGTCTCGGCGCACAGTGCGCGCTCCTGCCACAGCAGTTCTTCGGCGTCATCGTCGAGCACCTCGAGCTCTTGCACGTCATCTGCCTCCTCGACCCTAGCGATTGCCCGACCGGTGTGCCGGACAAAAGACATTAGGGGAATTACATGCCTGTAAGCCCGAAACGTCAAGCCGATCCGGCGGAAAGAGCGCGACACGCCGCGGACTTGCGTTTGCGACGGCGGATACTCGTGCTAAGAGGCAGGTCCGCCGTCGCCCTCAGTCCTCACCCGGCCGCCACCAGGAGCCCTTGTCTGCCGACGCGTCGGGATCGTCCGCCTCACCTGAGACGGAAGCCTCTGCTGTCTCTTCCTGCGTCTGCGGGGAGTCCTCGCCTACGGGGTGTGCACCCCGCGGGACGACGGGGGCGGCGGGACCTGAACCCTCCTGCCGAACCTGAGGCCATTCCCCGCCCCCGTCGGCGGCCGGTTCGCCGCCGTCTGCCTCGGAGGGGTCCGCCCCACCCCACGTCAATGCGTCAGGACGCACCGGGTATTCGAGCCGGTCCGCACGGGCGTAGCCCTCTGCCGCGGGTTCTCGTCCGTCCCAAGCAGGCTGCTGCCCGGCAGGGGATCCCCAGGAGTGCGGCTGCCCCGGTTGAGGCGATCCCCAGGAGGGATCGACCGGCGATTGTCCCCATCCCTGTTGGTTGGACGGCGATCTTCCGGTCATCGGTGCAGGGGCCGTGTGCTCGCTCCTGGGCGCGCCGCCTTGGGATGGCTGCCCGTAGCGCTGCCACCCGGGGGGCCCGTAGCTCGCCTGCTGCCCGTAGCCCTGGCTCCCGGCGTACCCCTGCGGAGGGCCGTAGCCCTGCGTCCCAGCGTACCCCTGCGGAGGGCCGTAGCCCTGCGTCCCGGCGTACCCCTGCGGGGGGCCGTAGCCCTGTGGGGGGCCGTAGCCCTGCGGGCTGCCCCACTGCTGCCCGCGCCGTGCCCTTGTCGGCAAGCGCTGCAGGGCCGACAGCAGGAAGGACAGCACCAGCGCCATCAGTACGAGCTGGGCGATCCCGAGGATGACGCCCACGATCTTTCCGGCCCCCACCACGCCACCGAACAGCGGGCCGTACAACGCCTCGTCAGCGCTGAATGCCGTGATCCAGCAGATCAACGCGAAAAGCAGGCACAGCCCGCCGATTCCCAGCGCCGCCACCACGACGGTCCTGGCATAGCGGCTGGCCTCACCGAAACCGACAGCCAGCACGGCGGCAGCCACCAGTGTCAGGACCAGGACCGGGTGTGTGAATAGATAGCCGAAGGCTCCCGCTCGCGCGGAGAAGGGCCGTCCGGCATCGCTCTCGCTCTTGAAGAGCAGGGACAGCGCACTCACCAAGTAGAGGGTCGCGACGACAAGGAGACCGAAGGCGAGGACATCACGCCGCTGCTTCAGGGCATCCATGGCCGCGCCGGCCTCCCTAGGGCGAGGAGTACGTCTGTACGGCGCTCAGCCTGCCACACCGCTGGAGGCGGGTGGCTACCCTGCCTGCATGCGGATCACGGTTCTGTCAGGAGGCGTGGGCGGGGCCAGGTTCCTGACCGGGCTGCGGTCATGTATCGGCGCGGCCGACAGCGTCTCGGTCATCGGCAACACCGCAGACGACATCTGGATGTTCGGGCTGAGAATCTGTCCGGACCTCGACACGGTGATGTACACCCTGGGGGACGGGATCGAGGCCGAGCGTGGATGGGGACGTCGCGACGAGACGTGGCAGGCCCGGGAGGAGCTCGCTGCATATGGCGTTGAGCCCAGCTGGTTCGGGCTTGGCGACCGCGACCTGGCGACCCATATCGTGCGCACGCAGATGCTCAACGCCGGTTATCCACTGTCGGCCGTCACCGCAGCGCTGTGCGAGCGCTGGCAGCCGGGTGTCGAGCTCCTCCCGATGACCGACGACCGCGTCGAGACGCACGTGGTGATCGACGACGACGAGGCCGACGGCGGGCGACGCGCGGTGCACTTCCAGGAGTACTGGGTGCGCCTGCACGCCCCCCAGGCGCACTCCGTCGTCGCTGTCGGAGCCGAAGACTCGAGTCCCGCTCCGGGCGTCCTCAAGGCGATCGACGAGGCAGACCTGGTCATCGTCCCGCCGAGCAACCCCGTCGTCTCGGTGGGCACCATCCTCGCCGTGCCTGGGATCGCGGCGGCGGTGCGCGGGACTGACGCGACGGTCGTCGGTGTGTCCCCCATCATCGGCGGGTCTCCCGTACGCGGCATGGCCGACAAGCTGCTGCCCGTCATCGGAGTCGCGGTGAGCGCGTCTGCTGTGGCCGCCCACTACGGTGCCCGGAGATCGCAGGGACTGCTTGACGGGTGGCTCGTGGACGAGGCTGATGCCGCGTCGGTCCAAGGGATCGAGGATCTCGGCATGGCGGCGCGCGCCGTTCCTCTCTACATGCTCGACAAGACCTCGACGGAGGCCGTTGCCCGTGCCACCCTGCATCTCGCCGACGCGGTTGGCCAAGGATGACGATGCCGGCTCCGCAGCCGACCCGTATCCAGATCGCGTCGTACGCCTGGCCCGAGGTCACGGCCGCGACAGACCTGGCTCGGCTCGCCGCGGACACCATCGACCTGGCCGACGGCGACATCCTGGTGATCACCAGCAAGGTGGTGAGCAAGGCCGAGGGGCAGGTCGCAGCGGGGGCGCGCAGTGAGGCCGTCGACCGTGAGCTGACGCGCGTGGTGGCGCGGAGAGGTCAGAGCGTCATCGCCGAGACTCGGCACGGACTCGTCATGGCGGCGGCCGGTGTCGACTCCTCCAACGTCGAGCCGGGTCACGTGGTGTCGCTGCCGAGGGACCCGGACGACTCGGCCCGACAGCTTCGCACCCGCCTCTACGACCTGAGCCGGCGCAACGTCGCCGTCGTCGTCTCGGACACGGCCGGCCGGGCCTGGCGCAACGGCCAGACAGACATGGCGGTCGGCTGCGCTGGAATCGTCCCTCTGGTCGACCTCTCCGGGACCCTCGACACGTTCGGCGCGGTGCTCGGCGTCACCGCCCCTGCGGTGGCCGACGAGCTGGCGGCGGCCTCCGACCTCGTCAAGGGCAAGACGAGTGGCCGTCCGGTTGCCGTGGTGAGAGGCCTCACGTCACACGTGCTGTCCCAGGGCCAGCACGGGCCAGGGGCTGTCGCCCTCATCCGAGATCCGGACGACGACCTGTTCGCTCTGGGAACGCGAGAGGCTGTCGTCGCAGCCGCCCTCCGACGCGATCACCGGGCGATGACGCACTTCCCGAGACACCAGGAGACAGATCCCGAGCCCTTCCACGGGGTGCGCTCAGCCAGCCCGGAGGTGCGCTTCGCCTGTACCCGTGTCCTCGAGTCGTCTTCCGGCACAGACGGTCCCGGCTGGCTGGTACAGGTCGACATCCACGCGGATGCCGGTCGAGACGCCTGGATGGAGGCAGGGGCGCTGCGCGAGAGAGTCGAGGCACTCGCCGTCGCGCATCGCCTCCGTCGCTCTTCCGGCCCGGTGCCCGAGGAGCACGCCTCCGAATGGAAATCGCTGACGAGAACCCGCTGGTCGGTTGCGTAGACTCGACTCTCGTCGTCGGACCGGAGAGGCCCACCCACGTGAGCAAGTCCAACAGCAACCGCGAGCGCCGCGAGACTGTCGAGGCGATGCGCCGCCAAGCCAAGGCCGCGGAGCGTCGCCGGACGATCGTCGTAGTGTCCGTCTGCGTGGTGGTGGCCCTGATCATCGTCGGGGCGGCCGTCTTCTCGGTCTATCAGAGCAACAAGGACAAGGCGGCGGCCAGCACCCAGGCACTCGGCGACCTGGGCGCTGCCGCCACAAGCGCCGGTTGTGACGCGGTTCAGCAGAACGAGGCGACCGGAGCCGGGCAACACACCTCCGGCACGGTGACCTACGCCACGGTCCCGCCTTCGTACGGTCCGCACAACCCCAATCCGGACACCTCAGGCAAGCACTTCTACACGGCATCCGACCGACCAGATCTCGAGGTGCTGGCGCACAACCTCGAGCACGGCTGGACGATCACCTGGTACGACGAGACCGTCGCCGCCGACAAGACCCAGATGCAAGCCCTTGAGGCCACTGCGACCAAGTTCGACTCGCTCGACCCCAACGGCAAGGACCCGCAGTACAACATGATCATCGCGCCCTGGACGTCAGCCGACGGCGATGGACAGCCCATCCCCGACGGCAAGCACATCGCGTTCACCCACTGGTCCATCCACCACCCGACCTACGACGCCTCGGTGTTCAAGACCGCGGAGAGTGACGTGCCGTCCTGGGGGGAGAGCCAGTACTGCTCGACCTTCTCGGGCGGCGCTCTGGGTGCCTTCATGAAGCAGTTCCCCTACGACGACGCGCCGGAGGGCTTCCTCTGGCATCAGTGAGTCGGTCGACTGACGGAATCGCCGAGTGACGCCGCCGGCCAGGGTCGGCAGGGCCGCGTGTGGGCATCCTGAGTGTGCCTACCCCGAAGGTGAGCGCTTCTGCACTCTGCCCAACGTCATCACGTTGCTGCGGACCATCACGACGCTCGTTCTGGCCCTGATCGGCGCTCGGCAAGCTTCGTTGACTCTGCTGCTCTGGGCACTCGGCGTCTACTGGGTCGGCGACTCGGCAGACGGAGCGGTCGCTCGCCTGATCAACCGCGAGACCCGCACCGGCGCAGTGCTCGACGTCCTCTGCGACAGGCTCTCCGCCGCCGTGTTCTACGTGGGCTTCGCCTGGTACGACCCGACGATGGTGGTGCCCGTGGGCATCTACCTCGCCGAGTTCATGGTCGTCGACATGTTCTTGTCGCTGGCCTTCCTCGCCTGGCCGGTCTCCAGCCCCAACTACTTCTACGTCGTCGACAGGCGGCTCTGGCTGTGGAACTGGTCCAAGCCGGCCAAGACACTCAACTCCGCCCTCTTCGCGGTCTTCGTGGTGTGGACCCGGGATGCCTGGGTTGCCGGAGTCGTCGCGTCTGCGCTTCTCGGCCTCAAGGTCACATCCGTCGTGTGGCTCAGCAGGCTCTGTCTCCCGGTCCCGCCAGGGTGTACCAGAGCGCCGAGCCGGGAGAGCGCCGCACGATGAAGCTGCTTGTGGCAATCTTCGGCGTGGCTGTCGCCTCGGCACTTTTCCCGCTCATCAACATCGAGGCCTACATCGCAGGGGTCGGAGCGCTCGTCGACACGTTCGGCGTGTGGCCGATCTCCGCGGTCGCGGCCGCCGGGCAGGCTGTCGGCAAGGTGTTCTGGTACGAGGTGGGCCGTTCCTCCATGAGGTGGAGATACATCCAGGACAAGATCGACTCGCCCCGCTGGCGCGAGCAGTACGAGAAGGTCAAGGCACGCACCGACAGCAGGCCATGGCTGGGGACAATGCTGCTGTTCGTGTCGGCGACGACCGGCTTGCCGCCCCTCGCGATCATGGCGGTCCTGGCAGGGCAGCTGCACTTCCGTCGCGTGTGGTTCTTCGTGACGACGCTCGTGGGGCGCACCCTGCGCTTCGCCGCCGTGCTCGGCGGCGTCTCGCTGCTCGTCCATAGCGGGCTCCTGCCGTAGGGCACTCTGCCGTGAGGCGCTGAGAGGAAGCCCGCTACAACAGGTCGGTGCGACCTCGCTGGCGCCACCCGGCCACTACCTCCGACACCCGTTGGGCGGCCTCCAGCGTGGTGACGAGAACGGCATCTGCGGTGTCGAGTACGGCGATGTCCTGGACGCCGAGCAGGCTCACCGTGCGGCCACCTTGTTGGACGACGAGACCCGTTGCGTCGACCGTCAGGACACGCGATCGGTCACCGAGTACCTGCACCTCACCGCGTCCGCCGAGAACGCCGGCAAGGGCAGCGACGTCCCCGATGTCGTCCCACCCGATATCGGCGGGGACGACGGCCAAGCCGCCGTCGGCCGCGACCGGTTCGGCCACGGCGTAGTCGATCGCGATGCGGGTCGCCATCGGCCACCGCTCGGCCATCACGACGTCACGGTCGGGGCGCTCCCAGGCGTCGGCTATCCGGCTCACGGCGTCGTACAACGACGGCTGATGACGCGAGATGTGTCCGAGCAGCACGTCGGCGCGGGCGACGAACATGCCTGCATTCCAGAGGAAGTCGCCCCTCCGCACATATGCGGCCGCGGTCTCGGCGTCGGGCTTCTCCACGAACTGCTTGACCGCAAGCACCGATCTCGCGCCGTCGACTCCGAGTGGCCCTCCACTGCGGATGTAGCCGTAGGCCGTAGCGGGCCGGGTCGGCTTCACACCGAGGGTGACCACGAGTCCGGTCCGGGCGGCGACGACAGCCTCCCGCACCGCCGACTCCAAGGCGAGGGTGTCGGTAATGACGTGGTCGGCCGGAAAGGACGCGATGGTGGCCGTCGCGTCTCGGCGCACGAGCAGCGCGGCGGAAAGGCCGATGGCGGCTGTCGAGTCACGCGGGGACGGCTCCAGCACGAGGTTCGCCGGGGGCAGGGCCGGAAGCTGTGCTCGGACCGCGTCCTCGTGGGCGACGCCGGTGACCACGACGACCCGCTCAGGTCCGACGAGAGGGTCAAGCCTCTCGACCGTCACCTGCAGGAGGGACTTACCGGTCCCGGCGAGGTCGAGCAGGAACTTGGGGGCGGCTGCTCGAGACAACGGCCAGAGCCTCGTACCAGCGCCCCCTGCCGGTACGACGGCGAAGAGGCCGTCCACTCGGCGGTCGGCGGGGCTCGGCATCCGCACACCCTAGTCTCGCCTTGTGCCCGCCAGGACCGAGACGACCCTTGCCGCTCTCCGCTCCAGACTCACCGTCGACCCCGGCCGCCCGCTCCTCACGTTCTACGACGGTGACACCGGGGAGCGGGTCGAGCTCAGCGCCACCACGTTCGACAACTGGGTCACGAAGATCGCGAACCTGTTCAGTGACGAGCTCATGCTCGAATCAGGCGACCTCGTACGCGTGGACCTGCCGACACACTGGCTGTCGGCTGTGGCGCTGCTGGGCGCATGGACGGCGGGCCTTCGGATCTCCCTCCACGGTCCTGCGTCGCACGTCGCGGCAAGTGTGGTCGGACCGGACGCCACCACACACCCGTCCGAGGCGTTCGGTCAGGTGGTCGCTTGCTCGCTCCGACCTCTCGGCGGCCCCTTCCTCGACGAGCTGCCCGTCGGCTGGCTCGACTTCGCCCGCGAGGTGCCTGCCCAGCCGGACGCCCTCGTCACCCCGTCGCTCGTCGGTCCGCAGGATGGTGCCCTCGAGGACGAGGCCAGGCAGGTCAGCCACGGCCAGCTCGGCGCACTGGCGCACGGCACAGGCACTGAGCTGGGAATGCTCCCCGGCGGACGCCTCGTCACCGACCTCAACCCCAGCCGGATGTCCGGCCTGTCGGTGGGGCTCGTGGCACCCCTGGTGACCGGGTGCTCGATCGTGCTCCTCACTCGCTGTGACGCCCTGGCGCGAGCGTCGATCGCCGACCAGGAGCGCGCGACGGTGGCGGCTTGGGACGAGGGCCGGCTTTGCTGACCGGGACGGTGGTGGCCGGCCCGGGACGAAGGCCCAGCCGCGTCGCGGAGGTGGGCCCGGCGGCCGCTTAGGATGTGGCCATGACGATTCTCGTGACCGGCGGTGCCGGCTACATCGGCGCCCATGTCGTACGGCTGCTCCGCGAGCGGGGCGACGCGGTCGTGATCGACGACCTCAGCACCGGCGTAGCCGACCGGGTGGGCGACACGCCCCTGGTCCAGCTCGACATCGCGACCGACGACGCGACGGAGAAGCTCGTCGCACTCATGCACGAGTACTCCGTCGACGCCGTCGTGCACATAGCGGCCAAGAAGCAGGTAGGCGAGTCCGCTGCACGTCCCGCCTGGTACTACAGCCAGAACGTCGGCGGGATGGCCAACCTCCTGATGGCCATGGAGTCCGCGCATGTCGACCGGCTGATGTTCTCCTCCTCGGCCGCCACGTACGGCATCCCCGACGTGGCGGACGACGCGCCACTCGTCGAGGCCGTAGCCTGCCACCCGATCAGCCCCTACGGCACCACGAAGCTCATCTGCGAGTGGATGTGCCGCGACGCGTCCGCCGCCTGGGGTCTCAGGTGGGCGGGTCTCCGTTACTTCAACGTGGCCGGCTCAGGCTGGCCGGAGCTGGGCGACCCCGCAGTCCTCAACCTGATCCCCATCGCCATCAAGGCTCTCGCGTCGGGCGACCAGCCGAAGGTCTTCGGCGACGACTACGACACACCTGACGGAACCTGTATCCGTGACTACGTCCACGTACTCGATCTCGCCCGGGCCCATCTCGACACCCTCGATTACCTCGGTCGCGACGACAGGCCACACGAGGTCTTCAACGTCGGCACGGGCACAGGGGCGTCGGTGAGCGAGGTGCTGGAGCAGATCGGCCGGTCGACCGGGTACGACGTCGACCCGCCAATCGTCGGGCGCCGTCCGGGCGACCCGGCTCTGCTCGTCGCCGACGTCTCGCGGATCCGAGAGACGCTGGGCTGGGAGAGTACGAAGACCCTGGCGGAGATGGCCGACTCTGCCTGGCGCGCATGGGCACCCGTCCACGGCGAGCCGCCTGTGCCTCCCCCGTCGGCCTGACAGACAACGAGTTCCGGTCAGTCGTCCTCGGTGTCGGTGTCGAGCGAGTAGCCGACGGCTTTGACCGCGTCGACCGCCGACCCCTCGAAGACCATCCTGCCGGCCTCGAGCACGATGCCGCGCTCACACAGCCGAAGCACCTGCTTCGGGCTGTGGCTGACGTAGACCATCGTGCGACCCTCCTCCTTGAGCTCGATGATCCGTTTGATGCACTTGCGGCGAAACGGCTGGTCGCCGACTGCCAGCACCTCGTCGATGAGGAAGATGTCGCACTCGGTGTGGACGGCCACCGCGAAGGCCAGGCGCATGAACATCCCGGACGAGTAGTGCCTGACCTCCTTGTCGAGGAACTTCTCCATCTCGGAGAAGGCCAGGATCGAGTCGAACTTGCGGTCGATCTCGGCTTCGCTCATCCCCAGGATGGCGCCGTTGAGGTAGATGTTCTCGCGGCCGGAGAGATCCGGGTGGAGGCCCGCGCCGACCTCGATCAGGCCGGCGATGCGGCCGCGGGTCAGGACCCGGCCGGCGTCGGGTGACATGACGCCGGAGATGAGCTTGAGCAGCGTGCTCTTCCCCGACCCGTTGAGGCCCATCAGCCCGATGGTGTCGCCCTGGTCGAGCGTGAACGAGATGTCCTCGAGGGCCGTGAAGGAGTTGGAGAGGCTCCTGCCCTTCACGGCGTTGATGGCGAGCCGGCGAAACGTCTTCTGGTTGGCCGTCTTGAATCGCTTGGTGGCCCCGTCGACGACGACCGACGTACTCATCAGACCTTCTCCGCGAACCGGCCCTCGAGCCGCGAGAAGGCGCTCTGGGCGAACCACAGGAAGAGCACCCCCACCACGATCATCACCGCTCCGCGCTCGAACAGATGCGTGGGAAGCTCGGTGGCCACCGCCTGTCTAGGGGTCTCCGAGGCCGGCGTCCAGAACGCCCTGTTGTTGAGCAGGACGCTGATGCACAGTGGGCTAGACAGGTAGATCTCGTAGATCGTCGTATGCGCCACGGCCAGCTTGTCGATGACTGCCCCGAAGGGGTAGATCATCGGGACGGTCCAGGTGATGACCGTCTGGATGACGTCGACGACGTTGGACACGTCGCGGAAGTAGACGTTCCACGCGCTGAGGAGCAGAGCCACACCGAGCCCGAAGATCAGCACGATGGCCAGTGCCATGACGGCTGCAAGACCTGCGAGCAGGTCTGGATGCCACCCCGACAGGAAGCAACCACCCAGCAGAATCACGTACATCGGCAGCATGTGGTAGACGGAGACCATGATCGATGCCACCGGGAACATCTCGCGAGGCAGGTTGATCTTGCGCACCAGAGACTTGTTCTTGACCACCGACTTCGAACCGGATGTCAGCGCGTCGGTGAAGAATGACACCATGATCATGCCCGAGAAGATGTGGAGTGGCCGGTCCTCGAGCGCCTTGGGCAACAGCAGCCCGATGACCCAGAAGTACATGACGAAGCGCACGGCGGGCTTGATGTAGGACCACAAGAGCCCCATCGGCGAGCCCTGGTAGCGGACCCGCAGCTCCTTGCGCACCAGGAGCTGGAGCAGGTAGCGGCGCCTGAAGACGTCGAGCAGGCCGCCCGCCCGACCGGGGTTCTGGAGTGGCCCGAGCGGATGCGGCTCCATCGTCTCTACCGTCACTCGTCGATGCCGCCGCTCTCGAGGGCTGCTCCCTGCGCGAAGTGCGGTCGCAGCTGGTTGTCGTACATCGTCAGCGCCGACCCGATGGCCATGTGCATGTCGAGGTACTTGTAGGTGCCGAGCCGACCGCCGAACAAGACGTCGGGCTCGGCCTTGGCGAGCTCCCGGTAACGAAGCAGCTTTGCTCGGTCCTCGGGGGTGTTGATCGGGTAGTACGGCTCGTCGCCGGTCTCGGCGAAGCGCGAGTACTCGTGCACGATGACTGTCTTGTCCTTGGGGTACCAGGTGCGCTCGGGATGGAAGTGCCGGAACTCGTGGATCCGGGTGAAGGGGACGTCCTCGTCGGCGTAGTTCATCACCGGGCATCCCTGGAAGTCACCGACGTCCTTGACCTCGACCTCGAGATCGACCGTGCGCCAGGACAGCTCTCCAGCGGAGTTCGCGAAGTATGCGTCCAGGGGACCAGTATAGACGAGCGGCACTTTGCCGACGTACTGCTCCCGTACGTCGAAGAAGTCCGTCTCGAGCCGAACCTCGATGTTGGGATGGTCCACCATCCGCTCGAGCCAGGCGGTGTAGCCGTCGACCGGCAGACCTTCATAGGTGTCGTTGAAGTAGCGGTTGTCGAAGTTGTAGCGCACCGGCAGCCTGGAGATGATCTCGGCCTGGAGGTCGCGTGGGTCGGTCTGCCACTGCTTGGCGGTGTATCCACGGATGAACGCCTCGTACAGTGGACGGCCGATCAGCGAGATGCCCTTCTCCTCCAGGTTGGCCGCCGTCGCACTGTCGAACTCGGTGGCCTGCTCCGCCACCACGGCCCGCGCCTCGTCCGGCGACATCGATCGCCCGAAGTACTCACAGATCGTCGCGAGGTTGATCGGCATCGGGTAGACCTTGCCGCCGTAGATCGAGAACACGCGGTGCTGATAGCCGGTGAACGCCGTGAACCGGTTGACGTACTCCCACACGCGCTGGTTGGACGTGTGGAAGAGATGAGCACCGTAGGTGTGTACCTCGATTCCGGTCTCCGGCTCGGGCGCGCTGTAGGCGTTGCCGCCGACATGGTGCCGCCGCTCGAGGATCAGCACCCGGAGGCCGAGGTCGTTGGCACAGCGCTCCGCGATCGTGAGGCCGAACAGGCCCGACCCGACGACGACGAGTTCTACGTTCACACACACTCCTGGTCTGGAAAGCAGGCGCAAGTTTAGCGAGCCGGGCACCGCCCACCCGGCATCTCCACGTGATCTTGGACTCTCAGTCCAATCTCCGAACAGGACCGGGGACGTCACGCCGCGAGCAGCACCAGCGCCCGGCGTGCACTCGGTCAGCCGGGACCCAGCGGCTGCATCGGTCGCCACGGCCCGCGCCGCAGAGCCCGACTGTCACGGTAGCCACGGACGAGCGGGACCAGACCGCGGGGACGCCGCTCTACGGCCAGCGCGCGCAGTACCTCCTTGCCGAAGGTGAGGAAGGTTCCGGCCGCGAACCCGACCGCATGAAGTGCGCCGTGCGCCTCGAGGTAGTTGGCGACATAGCCGCGGTTGCGCATGACGTAGTACCGCGAGACATCGCTGGAGTCGTTGAGGTGCCGCACTCCGAGGCTGATGCTCTGCTGTGGACGGAGCCGCACGAGGACGAACTCGTTGACGTAGGCCACCCGGGTGACGCGAGACGACAGCCAGCCGTAGACGGCGTCGTCCCAGGTAAGGAAGAACCGCGGGTCGGGGAGCCCGACCTCGGCCACGACGTCGCGGTGGACCATCATGCCCTCGAAGCACCCCGAGTTGGTCACGAAGACGTCCTGCTTCTCGAACACGTCGCCCAGCTGGGGGTAGAAGATGCCCAGCCGCTCGCTGAACCGGGCCTGCCAGAAGAACGGCGTCCCATCGTTGTCCCAGCGCCTGCCGTGCAGGCACCTGAACTCCCCCGTCCAACGACCAAGGTCTGCCAGCGCGGACGGAAGGACGCGGACGTCGTCGTCCATCATCCACATCCACTGTGCGCCCAGGTCGAGAGCAGCCTCGATGCCCGCGGAGAACCCTCCGGAGCCGCCGACGTTGGCCGGCAGCCGGCGGTTGTGGACGAATCCGTCGGGCATCGCCGACGCGAAGGTCGAGACGACGGCCGCGGTGTCGTCGCTACTGCAGTTGTCGACCACCACGACGCCGACCGGTCGAGGCGACATGGCGGCCACGCTCTCCAACAGCTCGGCCAGGTACCTCGCCCGGTTGTAGGTCACCACCACGATGTAGGTGCCCGCAGGGGCTGGTCGCCCGACCCGGTCGAGCAGCGCCTGAGCCTCGGCAGGGTCAGGAGCGGTCATCGGACCAGGTCCGCTCTACGAGCGGGCCAGGGTGGCTGAAGTCTGCCCGGAGCCCACGCCGGAAGTCCGCGAGCCAGTGCCGGTAGCCGGTCACGTCGCGCTGCTTCACGACGTAGTGGATCGAGTAGCCGACCAGGTCGACGAGCAGGCTGAGCGGCCGCAGGTGACGCCGGATCAGGTACCCGCGGTTGCGGAAGAAGTAGAACCGCTTGAATCGCGTCTCGGGGACGAGTACGTGGTAGCGGTCCTTGACGATGTAGCTCACCTCCGCCCACCCGGTCGGGTGCACGAATGCCGCAGCCGTGACCGTACCGAACGTCACCCCGGACTTCCTCAGCCGCAGCAGGTAGTCGACCTCGTCGCCGCGGATGAACAGCTTGAGGTCGGGAAGACCGACCTCGAAGAGAGCAGCGCGCGAGATCAGCAGCCCGTTGAAGAGCAGCGCGGTGCCCGGCCAGAAGGCCGTCCTGGTCACGGCGGCCCTGTCGTAGCTGAGCCGGCCGTCGACACGGAAGGGAAACGAGAGCCGGGAGCCGTCCTCGGGCGCGACGACGACCGGCGATACCGCACCGAGCCCCCGCGCGTCGGCCGCTGCCAGCAGCGTGTCGAGGCAGGTGTCGGCTTCGGGGCACGCATCGTCGTCCATGACCCACACCCAGTCCGCCGTCGTCGCCAGCGCGGCGAGGATGGCGAGGGAGAAGCCCCCTGCGCCGCCCAGGTTCGACTCCGACCGTAGATAGGTGATGTCGAGGTCCGCTGCGTGCGGTCCCACGTCGTACGGCGTGACACCGCTGTCCACAAGCACCACCGTGGCAATCTGCGCCGTCTGCTGTGCGAGAGAGGTCAGGAGGGTCGCGAGCTCGTCGGGCCGGTCGTGCGTCAGTACGGCGACCGCGACGGCCGCTCGGGCATCGTCAGCCAACCGGCAGCCCTTCCAGAGTCGTGCAAACCTCCATCGTAGAGGAACTGGACGACGGGACCGGTCGCCCAGGGCCTACATCCCAGGCCAGAGCGCTGTGTCAGCAGGCTGCGGCGAGGTCGGCGCTGTGGTTGGCGTCGCGGTGATGTGGATGCGTGGCCGACCGGCTCACCGGCCCGGTGTCGTCCCGGGCCTCCGCTGCGCTCACTGCCTGGGTGACCATTGTACGAATGAGGTTCCAGTCGGGGTCACCGGTGTCGATGCGGGGCGGCACGAAGGAGACCGTCGATATGGGCAGGCTCTTCGCCTTGAGCGCCAACCCGACGAAGGTGCCGAGCTCGCTTGCCGGGATGGAGGTGGAGATGACTCGCTTCCCGGCAGCTGCGATGTCTCCGAAGTTCGTGATGACCGTCTTCGGGTCGAGCTGATGCAGCATCGCGCTCATCACGCACTTCTGCCGTGCCATCCGGGAGTAGTCGTCGGAGGTGGCACGGCTGCGGGCGTACCACAACGTGTCGAAGCCGTCGAGGTGGCGAGTGCCGGGCTCGATCCAACCGGTGATGTCGCCGGTCTTTCCGATGGGGATGCGCTCGCTCACCTTGATCGTCACGCCCCCCACGGCGTCCACCAGGTCCTGGAAGCCCCGCAGGTCGATGAGGGCGTAGTAGTTCACTGTGAGACCGGTGATCTGCTCCACGGACTGGCGAGTCGCCTCGATCCCCGGGTGCGCCACACCGGGGAAAAGGTCGGCATGCTCCGTCGCCCAGGTGTTGACGCCGTTGAGGTAGCAGCCGTCGCAGCTGAAGCCGTTCGGGAAGTGGGCATCCATGACCGAGCCCGGCTTGAACGGGGCGTCGGCAAGGTTCCGGGGCAGCCCGAACAGCACGGTCCTCCCGGTCAGCGCATCGATGCTCGCCACCGTGATGCTGTCAGGGCGGACCCCCACCCGCCCGGGGCCGGCGTCTCCCCCGAGAAGGAGCACGTTGTAGCGGCCGTCCTGCGCCTGTGAGACGACATTGCCCCCGAAGACGGTCGCGATGAAGTCGCGCTGGACGGCCACCAGATGGCTGCCGAAGAGAAGTGCCCCCGTGGTGGAGAAGCAGGCGACGCCATTGACGACCGTGAGCGCAAGGCGTTGCGTGCGCGTAAGAGCCAGCGGGTCGGCGAGGCGCCACGAGTCGACGATCAGCCAGGCCCACGCGAGCGCCAGAGCGATGAGCATCACCCGGAGGGTGACGAGCACCCATCCGCGGGTGAGGACGGAGATCAGCGTGGACGGCCGCGACAGCCCCAGCACGGTCGCGGCAGTACAGAGCGCCAGGACAGCGCAGTACGTACGCAAAGCAGCCCGCCCCACCCGTCGGTTGCCCGCGACCAGCTGAGCAGAGCCCGGCGCGACCACGGTCATGACCAGCAGGATGACGGCTCGACGCAGCCTGACCCGTCCTGCCGCAAGAGCCGTCGACGCAGGGCGGCCGCCGACACTGGGTGGCTCGGCAACGGCTGGCACGCCTCAGTATCACGAGTGATACACCATCCAACGGGCGCGACCCGCCGAAGGCCGCCGGTGGTGGCGCCCTTCCGCAGCGGCCGGGAAGCGCCACCTCGGACAGGTAGCGTGGCCGCATGGCCGACACGCCCAAGCCGGACGACCAGCCCTACGACTGGCTGTACGGCGGTCAGCGAACGCCCGGCCCGACACCTCCCGGCCGGGACGACACGCAACTGCAGCATCCGGCCTCGCCGCCCCCGCCGACGGATGGGGCCGGTCGTCAGCAACAGCCGTCGTTCGGCGGCACCTTTCCGGCTCCAGTCGGCGACCGTCCTCGCTTTGCCGAGCCGTCGGGACTGGCCCCGCCCGGGCAGCCCCAGCAACCACCATCCGTACCTGGTGGCCACGGCTCTCAGCCTGCTCGTCCACGACGCCGGAACTGGTGGCTGCGAGGGCTCCTCCTGCTCGTGGTGCTCTGGCTCGTCTTCCTGGTCGCGGTTCCCCTCTGGACCTGGAAGAGCATCGCCAAGGTCGACGCCGAACCGAGCGGAGACCGGCCTGCAGACACACCGGGTACGACGTACCTGCTTGTCGGGTCCGACAGCCGTACCAGCGACCCGACCGGCCAGCGCACCGATACCATCATCCTGCTGCACGTCACCAGTGGTGACGGCCCGAACTTACTGCTGTCCATCCCGCGGGACTCCTACGTCGACATCCCCGGCCACGGCAAGAGCAAGATCAACGCGGCGTACGCCTTCGGGGGCCCCGACCTCCTGGTGCAGACGGTCGAGAAGGCGCTCGACCTACGGGTCGACGACTACGTCGAGGTGGGGTTCTCCGGAGTCGTGGACATCGTCGACGCTGTCGGCGGCATCACCGTGTGTCCCCAGGTGTCCATCAACGACCCCAAGGCGGGCCACCTGAAGCTGAAGAAGGGGTGCCAGGAGGTGGACGGCCCGACCGCGTTGGGCTACTCGCGGTCGCGCGCCTTCCCCCGCGGCGACATCACCCGAGCCAAGCACCAGCGGGAGGTCATCGCCGCGGTAGGCAAGAAGGCCGCTTCGTGGCAGACCGCCATCCTCCCGTGGCGGTACGTGAGGGTCAACCGCGCGGCCGCCGACACCTTCCGGGTGGGTGCGAATGTCGGGCCGATCGACCTCGTCCGCTTCGGGTGGGCCATGGCCCACAGCGGCAGCTCCGGCACTAAGCGCTGTGTGGTGCCGTACTCGAACCTCGGCGCGTCGACCCCGGCCGGTCTTGCAGTTCTATGGGACCAGTCGAAGGCGGAGGCCCTCTTCGCCGCTCTCCGGGCCGACGACACCACAGCGATCTCCTGCAACAGCCAGTGATCTCGACCGGCTGAGCTCCGGCTGCTCGCCGAACGGCTGAGCGGCGAGGCTCAGCCCTGTTGGTGAGTCGACCGCCGGGGCGCGCGGTGCCGCCGCCGAAGGACCGTGCCCACCGCTTTGGCGACGAGCGGGTTACGGTCGGCGAACCTGCCGACCGCGCGTTGCCCACGGTAGAGGGCTCCACGGGTCAAGCTCCGCACGTCGCCCCTCGAAGGATCGGCCTCGACGGCTGACCGCCGGCGCTGCCACCACGCCCCGGCATACTTCTCGGCGACTGCGGCCAGCGCGTCGAGCGAGGCATCGAGCAGCTCCTCCGGTGTGACATCGTCCGGCGGGCGACCTTCCTCGGGACGTACCCGAAGCTCGTCGAGATCGCCGACCACGGGGTAGCCGGCAGCTCTCAGGCCCTCGACCATCTGCCCGCCACGCTCAGCGACCCAGCCGACCTCCTCCTCGGGAAGCGCGAACCTCGCCCCGCCGGACTGCTGCGCGAACAAGGGAGCGAACACGTCGTTCACCAGCCTGTCCTGCTGTCGCTGGTTGAGGCCGCCGAGACGCTCGTTGACACTGCGGATGACCTCGATTCCGGCAGCTCCGACCGCCTCGTTGGTCCGGGCCGGCTGGTTGGTCAACGCGCCGGGAGCGAACCCCACAACTGACGAGAACCGTCGCAGCAGCTCCTCCGGACTCGACCCCGCCGGTGGCACTGTCACGACATGGACCCGCTCGCTCGAGACGGCGCTCTCCCAGACCTGGCAGATCCTGTCCACCTCCTGTTGCAGCCAGAAGCCCAGCGCGGGGCTCTGTGCCGCCAGCGACGGGTCCTTCACCGCGTCGGCGAACTCGCGCCAGGTCCAGCGACCGCCGGCTTTGACCAGCTGTTGCCATGACGACACCACCGCGCGACCAAGGTCGCGCACCGTGACGATCACCTGTACGTCGGCGCCGGGGAAGGACTCGACGGCTCGGCGGGCCTGCCTCGGTGTGCACAGGCTGAGCCGCTCTTCGGATATCACGGTCGTGGGGAGAGCTTCGGCGCCGACCGCCTCGACGAGCGTGTTCCAGGCACCACCGACACGCTTGTCGTCGACCCCTCGCTGGCGGCGTCCCTGGAGGTCGTAGACCGCCAGGGTCTGCGTCGGCTCGCCGGAGCCTCCCGGAAAGTCCACCTGTTGCGCGCGTAGGCCGTCCCGGTTGGCCCGCATCAGGTTCTGCAGATAGGTCGTGCCGGTCTTGTGCAGCCCGATATGCAGAAAGACGCGATTCGGAGAGCCTGGCATCTTCACACCCCCCTCGCAGAGACTGCGCCGGTCTCGGACCCCTGCGCCGGCGTTGATGTGTCAGGCTCGACGTTGAGGCGAGAGTACTGCTCGCACAGCAAGGACAAGGCGACGAGAGAGGTCTCCACCAGCTCGTCCTGCGGGGCGTCGTCGGGCTCTCGGGCCCCCTCAGGGAACCGGGGCGTGAGCTCCTCGAGATCGCCGACGACCCGGTACCCACGCAACCGGACCGCAGCCACCATCTCCGCCGCCCTCGAGGTGACCCACTCCCTCTCGTGAGCAGGGACGGACACCTTGTCTCGTGGGGTGTGCTCGGCCAACAGGCGGGTCAGCGTCGTCTTGACCACCTTGTCGTACTGCCGCTGGTTGAGACGGCGGCCGAGACGCTCGTTGAGGCGTCGGAGGATCTCCGACGCGGCTGCGCCGACCGTCTCGTTGGTCCAGGCGGGCCGCTCCCCGAGCTCGTCGGCTTCGACGCCGAACACGGAACCGAACCGGGTCAGCAACAGGTCCGGGGGCGACCCGGACGGTGGGACGGTGACGAGGTGGAGCCGCTCGGGGGGGACCTCCTTGTCCCACCGGGCGCAGATCGCCGGCAGGTCCTGTCGGTCCCAGAACTGGCTGGCCGGTCTCTCGTCAGCCTGGCTCGGGTCCTTCACGGCATCGAAGTACTCGCGCCAGGCCCACGTCTGGTCGTTCTTGACCGTCTCCTGCCACTGGGACACCACCACCCTGCCGAGGTCGCGGGCGGTCACGACGAGGTGGACCTCCGAGTCGGGAAAGGCCCGCACGCATCTGCGGATGTCGCCCGGCGTGCCCAGGCTGAGCCGTTCCTCCGAGATGACGGCCGTCGGGAACCCACACGAGTTGACGGCCGCCACCAACGCGTCCCACGCTCCCTCGATGCGCCGGTCGGCGACCCGGCGCGGCCCTCGGCCGAGGAGGTCGAGCACGGCGAAGGACTGTGACGGCGCGCCCGGTCCGCTCGGGAACTCGACGAGTCGCTCTCGAAGGCCCTCTCGGTTGGCGCGCAGAACGTTCTGCAGGTAGGTCGTACCGGTCTTGTGCAAGCCGATATGGACATAGACAAGCGCCGGCGCTCGTTTCACCGCTGCTCCCCCGGCTCGATGCTGCTGCGCAAGGCAGCGCCCATGCTGCGGGCGGCGTCTGCCAGCCGCGACTGGTAGGCCACCATCTGCGTGCGCATGCCCGGGTCGGAGGCGGCCAGGATGCGGACGGCGAGCAGACCGGCGTTCTTGGCACCGCCGATGGAAATGGTCGCGACGGGCACCCCGGCCGGCATCTGCACGATCGACAGAAGCGAGTCGACGCCGTCGAGGTGTCTGAGCGGCACGGGCACACCGATCACCGGAAGCGGGGTGACGGCGGCCAGCATCCCGGGGAGGTGCGCCGCACCCCCGGCTCCCGCGATCAGGACGCACAGCCCGCGGTCACTGGCGGTGCGCCCGTAGTCGAGCATCTCGTCGGGCATCCGGTGCGCGGACACGACGTCCGCTTCGTAGGCGACGCCGAACTCGGCCAGCGTCTCCGCGGCGGCCCGCATCACCGGCCAGTCCGAGTCGGAGCCCATCACGATGCCGACCTGCGGCTGCGAGCTCATGTCGGCTGGCTCCTCGGCTCGGCCAGGTGCGAGCCCTCGTCGCCGGAAGGCACCTGCTCGAACTCCTCGAGCCTGCCCTCGAACCAGTGAGCGGCATGCCTCGCCCTCTCGGCGACGTCGGCCAGGTCGTCACCGTAGGCGGTGACATGTCCGACCTTGCGCCCGGGCCGGACCGCCTTTCCGTAGAGATGGACCCGGATCTGCGGGTCGTGAGCGAAGGCGTGGAAGTAGCCGTCGTACAGGGTGGGTGCCGGCCCGCCCAGGATGTTGACCATCACCGTCCACGGCACCCGCTGGCGGGGGTCGCCCAACGGGAGGTCGAGGACCGCGCGGAGATGGTTCTCGAACTGGCTCGTCACCGCACCGTCGATGGACCAGTGGCCGGTGTTGTGAGGGCGCATGGCGAGCTCGTTCACGAGAATCCGGCCGTCGCGCGTCTCGAAGAGCTCGACAGCGAGTATCCCGGTGACGTCCAGCTCGGTCGCGATGCGCGACGCCAGCTGCTGCGCCTGCGCGCTGAGCCCGGGATCGAGGTCGGGAGCCGGAGCGACGACCTCGACACACACGCCGTCCTCCTGCACCGTGTGCACGACGGGGTACGCGGCCAGCTGTCCACTCGGAGCCCGGGCGACGACTGCAGCAAGCTCACGGACGAAGTCGACCCGCTCCTCCGCGAGCAGCTCGACCTCGTCAGGCACCTCCCTGAGCACCGCCTCGGCCTCGGAAGGGCCCTGGGCGACCCAGACGCCCCTACCGTCATACCCGCCACGGCTGATCTTGAGCACCACTGGGAAGCCACCGTTCGCCTCGGCGAACGCCGCGATGTCCTCCAGCGTCGTGACCACGGCATTGCGAGGGCACGGCATGCCCATGGTGGCGAGAGCGGCCCGCATGGCCGCCTTGTCCTGGGCATGCACCAGGGCTGCCGGACCCGGTCGGCAGATTCGGCCCTCCGCCGCAAGCACCTCCAGGTGCCCGATCGGGACATGCTCGTGGTCGAACGTCACGACCGTGCAGCTGTCCGCCCATGCCCGCAGCGTCTCGACGTCGGTGTAGTCACCGACCTGCGTGTCGGCGACGACCTGGGCCGCGGAGGCGCCGGCGGACTCGGCCAGCAGGCTCAGGGGCACCCCGAGACCGATCGCCGCCTGCTGCATCATCCGGGCCAGCTGACCGGCACCGACGACGCCGACCACGGGAGTCTCCACGGCGGCAAGACTAGTGCGAGCGTCGACCAAGCCTGCGCCGCCGGGTGGCGGAGGTACGCGTGCTAGTGCATGTCGAAGTCAAAGGTGAAGGTGCCTTCGCTGTCGGCCGTCGCGGTGGCCGTTCCCGACCCTTCGAGCCCGGCGAGCTCGCCGGTGCTCGATCCGGGAACGACGCTCCACTCGCTCATCGCCTTCTCCCCGTTGAACTCGCCACGGGTCTCGGCCACGAACGTTCCCTCGAGCCCGTTCAGCCTGCCTACGAAATGCTGGAGCCCCGTGTAGAAGGCCGTGCGGTCACTTCGGTACAGCATCAGCCCCTCCCACGAGGCCGTCGCCTCGAGCCCTCCGGTGTACCGCTGGACGACCGCGATCTTGGTCAGCTTCGAGCCACCGCCGAGCTCCTCGTATGTCTTCTCGTCCCACGACGTCACATGGAACGAGCCTTCGACCTCAACCGTCACAGCAACCTCCGTCGCACCGTCCATCCCTTGGGTGAGGACGCTATGCACGGCATTTGCTGTGTGCAACCCCACGGTCTCTCAGCGTCGTATCAGAAACGACAGTAGAATCTACGGGCCACGCCCCGCCGAACGCTGAGGAGCCTGCGTGATGCAACGCATGCAGGGCCTGTTCCGCGAGATGTTCAAGTTCGGGCTGGTCGGGGGCCTGGGGTTCGTCATCGACGTCTCGGTCTTCAACGTGCTCCGCTTCGCGGGCGACCCGGGGTTGTTGGAGGGCAAGCCACTGACTGCCAAGGGTCTCTCGGTCGCAGTGGCGACCGTGTTCACCTACCTCGGCAACCGGAACTGGACCTGGCGCGATCGGGCGAGGTCGGGGGTACGTCGCGAAGTCTTCCTTTTCTTCCTCCTCAACGGAATCGGGATGCTGATAGCGGTCGGCTGCCTGGCCACGTCTCACTACGTGATGGACCTGAGAAGCCCCCTCGCCGACAACGTGTCCGCCAACGTGGTGGGACTCGCGCTCGGCATGTTGTTCCGGTTCTGGGGCTACCGCACGTTCGTCTTCAAGCCTCAACCCGCCTCTACCGATGTGAGCCCGGCCACGAGCCCGCCGGATGCTGAGGTCGAGAAGGCCACGGTCGGGACCTGACAGTCCCGCGTCGGCCGGCAGTTCCCGCCGACGATGCAGGTAAGGCAGCTCAGTCCGTCGAGGCGGAGGCGCTGGGATCGATCCGGCGCACGGAGATCGGCTGTAGGGTGCCGAACCCCCGGATCTCACGAGCGCTCATGGGCCGGGCGGCATATCCTTCCAGGTCGCGGACCGCGTCGGCCGTGGCGGCGTCGCACAGAACCCGGTTGCGGCGCGCGATGCCGGTGAGCCGGCTGGCCAGGTTGACTGGTGGGCCGAACACGTCGCCCAGGCGCATCACCACCGGCCCCGTCGCTATCCCGACGTGCACGTCGGGCAGGCTCTCGTCACCGCCGATCCGGCTGACGACCTCGCTGGCGATGTCAACAGCCCTCCTCGGGCCGGTCACGATGAACAGGACGGAGTCCCCGAGGGTCTTGATCACCCTGCCGCCGCCAGCCGTGATGATGTCGGCGCAGACGGCCTCGAAGTCCTCCACGAGATCGGCGATCCGGTCCTCGTCGATGCCGTTCGACACGTGCGTGAAGCGCACCAGGTCGGCGAACCCGACGGACACGGTGACCGTGTGCAGGTCGCAATCCCCGGCCCCGAGCGCCTCGACCCGGCCGACGGCGGCGGCCAGGTGGCGACGCCAGGCATACACGATCAGCTCCTCGAAGGGCGGTTCGACGCCTCGCAGTATCCCGAGCCCGGTTCGCAGCCTCGAGCCGGTGCCGCGGCCGGACAGCTCGACCGCCTCGACGTACTCGCTCAAGGTCGCTACCTGCCAGTCGGCGAGCCGAGCCATGGTCTGCCCGGTAGCCCGCGTCAGCTTGATCGCGGTGTCGAGGTCGACGTGACCGTCGTCGACGAGGGAGCCGAGCAGCCGCATCGCCTCGCCGTCGGCATGGGTGAAGGCCGGCGCGTCGCCGGCGTCGGGGAAGCCCAGGGCTCTCCAGAGGCGTCGGGCGGTCTCGATCGGCACCTGGCCGCTCCCGACCACGGCGTCAACGGTCAGGCTCGGCTGCTCCCCGAGGATCTCCGACTCGAGGTCTTCCCGGGTCGGTCCATCGGCGTCGCCCGGCGGTTCCTGCGTGCTACCCGTCACGACCGCTTCGGATCGGACGGCGGGGCGTTGCCCTCGTCGTCGCCTTGGTTGCCGAAGAGCAGGTCGGTGATCACGAGTTGGAGCTTCTCGACGTCCGGCACGTCAGGCAGCACTGAGCGGCCCTCCTCGCTGGCGTCGGAGATCACGAGGGTGCCGCAGCCGAGCAGGCGGTCGAGAACGCCACGCTCGTACGACACGTCGTTGATGCGCTGGAGGGGGATGTCTCGCCCCTTGCGGGTGAAGACACCGGACCGGTTGATGAGCCGGCGGTTGGTCACGGTGTAGGACGCGGTGAGCCAGATGACGAACGGCCGCAAGGTGGCCAACACGACAACGACGAGCGCGACCGCGAGGACGACCCACAGCAGAGCGTCGTGGGAGCTGCCGGAGGGAAGCACCGCGATGACGAACCCCGCCACGGCGCAGGTGACGAGAAGGGCGAGCACAGGAAGCACGAGAGCCTTCCAGTGTGTGCGCGTGGAGACGATGACGTGCTCCCCGGCACCTAGGAGCTTCGGTGAGATGGCCATGCCCGGCATGGTGTCACGTGCCTGACCGCAGATGCACAACATCGCCGGCCCCGAACAACCGCTGTCCACCCGCTGTCATCACCACCAGCCGGCCCGAAAGGTCGATCCCGACGGCATCGCCCTCGACGTCACTACCCCCCGGTAGTGTCACCGCGACGCGTCGGCCGATCGAGCTGCAGGCCTGCGTGTAGGCGCTCATCAGGCCGTTGCTCGGGTCGCCTCGCGACCGCTCCCAATCCTCGAGCAGGCGCGCGAGCGTCCGCAGGATCGCGCGGGCCAGCACCGACCGGTCCGTCGTGCGGGCCCCGACAAGAGCCAGCGACGTGGCGGTGGCGACCGGCAGCTCGGCCGTCCGCGTCGACACGTTCAGCCCGATACCGATCACCGCCGCCGGCGGATGACGTCCCGCCTCCACCCGCTCGACGAGCACACCGGCCACCTTGCGTTCGGAGACCAGGACGTCGTTGGGCCACTTGAGCGTCGCGTCGACACGCGCGGTCTCCTGGAGGACGGCGGCTACCGCGAGCCCCGCGAGCAGCGGGATCCACGGCCAGCGGGACACCGGTACGTCGTACGGGCGCACGAGTACGGACAGCGTCAGGCCGGCGCGCGGAGCCGTGGACCAGGACCGACCGAGCCGGCCGCGTCCGGAGATCTGGTGCTCCGCGAGGAGCACCAGACCGGACCGACTGTCCGAGGAAGCCCTCTCGACCAGGACCGCGTTGGTCGACGGCGTCTCGGTGACGACATCGAGCTGCGACCACAGTGACCCCGGTACGACGAGCGCACGGCGCAGCGCCTCGACCTGGAGCGGCGGACGCTCCAGATCGTCATACATCGAGACCACTGCGTCACGCTACGCTGCCAGGCGTGAGCGACAGCGACATCCATACGACTGCCGGCAAGCTCGCCGACCTCGCAGACCGCCTCGACGCCGCTGTCCACTCAGGATCAGCCAGGGCGATCGACAAGCAGCACGCCAAGGGCAAGCTCACGGCCCGGGAGCGCGTGGCCCAGCTGCTCGACGAGGACTCCTTCGTAGAGCTCGACGAGCTGGCGCGGCACCGGTCGACGAACTTCGGGATGGAGAGCAACCGGCCGTACGGCGACGGAGTCGTCACCGGGTACGGAACCATCGACGGCCGACCGGTCTGTGTCTTCGCGCAGGACTTCACAGTCTTCGGAGGGAGCCTGGGCCAAGTCTTCGGCGAGAAGATCGTCAAGGTGATGGACCTGGCGATGAAGACCGGCTGCCCCGTCATCGGCATCAACGACTCGGGCGGAGCGCGCATCCAGGAGGGGGTCGTGTCGCTCGGCCTGTACGGGATGATCTTCCGACGCAACGTGCTCGCATCCGGTGTGGTCCCGCAGATCTCGCTCATCATGGGTCCGTGCGCCGGAGGCGCCGTCTACTCCCCGGCCATCACCGACTTCACCGTAATGGTCGACAAGACGTCACACATGTTCATCACCGGCCCCGAAGTCATCAAGACGGTCACCGGCGAGGACGTCACGATGGAGGCTCTTGGAGGCGCGCAGACACACAACGAGCGCAGTGGCAGCGCCCATTACCTCGGAACAGACGAGGATGACGCGATCGACTACGTGAAGGCGCTGGTCTCGTACCTTCCGCAGAACAACCTCGAGGACCCCCCCTCGTACGACGCCCCGGCCGACCTCGCGCTGACCGACGACGACCACGCGCTCGACACGTTGATCCCCGACTCGCCCAACCAGCCGTACGACATGCACACCGTGATCGAGGCGGTACTGGACGAGGGAGAGTTCCTCGAGGTCCAGGCGCTCTTCGCACCCAACATCGTGGTGGGCTTCGGTCGGGTCGAGGGCTGCTCGGTGGGAGTCGTGGCCAACCAGCCGATGCAGCTCGCAGGCACCCTCGACATCGACGCGTCGGAGAAGGCCGCACGCTTCGTGCGCACCTGCGACGCCTTCAACGTGCCGGTACTCACGTTCGTCGACGTGCCGGGGTTCCTGCCCGGTACGAGCCAGGAATGGGGTGGCATCATTCGCCGCGGTGCCAAGCTCCTCTACGCCTACGCAGAAGCCACCGTGCCCCTCGTCACCGTCATCACCCGCAAGGCCTACGGCGGCGCTTACGACGTGATGGGGTCCAAGCACCTTGGTGCCGACATGAACGTCGCCTGGCCCACCGCCCAGATCGCCGTGATGGGTGCACAGGGCGCGGTCAACCTGCTCTACAGGTCGGAGATCAGCGACGCCGCCGATCCCGAGGCTCGTCGGGCCGAGCTGATAGCCGACTACCAGGACACTCTTGCGAACCCCTATCTCGCCGCAGAACGCGGCTTCGTCGACGCAGTGATAGCACCGCACGAGACTCGCTCCGAGGTGGTCCGTTCACTACGCCTGCTCCGCAACAAGCGTGAGAGCCTCCCACCCAAGAAGCACGGGAACATCCCACTGTGAGCGAAACCGACGAGGCGGTCCTCGTACGTGTGCTCGCCGGGCATCCCACCGAGCAGGAGCTCGCCGCACTTGTCGCCGTCGTCTCCAGCGGCCGGCCGGACGCCTCAGCGCCGCAGCCGCCGCACCGGTCGGGCTGGAGGGGAGGCCTCCTCGGCGGCCCGGGTGGCCGGCGAGCTGTCCACCGTGCGGCTACCGGCGGATGGCGGGCAAGCTCCTGGCCACGCTGAACGTTTCCTGAGAGATTTTCGGCCTCCGCTGGTGAGGCTGCAAACATGGTCCGATGCCTCTGAAAGTCCTGTTGCCCGATGGCAAGATCAAGAAGTACCCCAACGAGAGCCGCCGCAACGTCAACGACGGGAAGCTCAGCATCGTCGATGCGTCCGGCAAGGAGCTCGAGAGCTTTCCGAAGGGTGGCTGGACGGCTGTCGGCCGCATGCGCGTCGCCAGCGAGTCCTCCGACGAGGAGTAGGGCCGCGCCCTCTGCTCGGCGATAGAGTCCGAAGTGTGACCGACCAGCCGCAGGCGCCCATGCCCGCGCTGAGCGCCGTCAACGCGGTCGCAGACTCGTTCGTCGAGCAGTACGTCGCCCTCGACCCACTCGTAGCGACAGAGCTGGGCATCGCAGGGCACGACTTCGAGCTGCCCGACCTCACTCTCGACGGCTACCAGGCCCGCTCAGACCTTCTCCAGTCGGCATTGAGCCGGATGCAGGCCGCTGAGCCCAAGGACCGCCCCGAACATTCCGCCAAGGACTCGTTCGTGGAGCGGACCGGTGCGCAGCTCGAGCAGTACGCGTCGATGTCGCGTCAGTCGCAGCTGAGCGTCATCTCGAGCGAGCTGCACAACCTGCGCGCCGTGTTCGACCTCATGAGCACAGAGGGGCCAGACGACTGGGCCGCGATCGACAGCCGCCTCTCACTGGTCCCGGCTGCCCTCGACGACTACCGCACGATGCTGACTCGATGCGCCGAGATGGGACACGTGGCGGCACGTCGCCAGCTGGCTGCCGTCGCCGACCAGCTGCGCCTCTGGACCGGCGTCGGCGGTCGAGGCACCGACGTCTTCGCGGCTCTTGTGGCCAAGGCAGAGGTCGACGCCGCGCTGCGGCGAACCCTCGAGACGAACGCGTCGAGGGCCAGCGAGGCGTACCGCGACTTCGCCTCGTTCCTGGAGCACGATCTGCTTCCCCGCGGTCGCGAACGCGACGCAGTCGGGCGTGAGCGCTACGCGATCGAGTCGAGGCTGTTCCTCGGCGCCACGGTCGACCTCGACGAGACCTACGCCTGGGGGTGGGAGGAGCTGCGACGTATCGAGGACGAGATGGACCGGCTCGCCGCCACGATCGTTCCCGACGGCACGCTGCCCGATGCGGTGGCGGCCCTGGACGCCGATCCCGGCCGCACCATCACGGGCCGGGAGAGCTTCCGTGCGTGGATGCAGGAGCTCGCCGACACGACGATCGACGAGATGGCCGACACCCATTTCGACATCCCGGCGCCGATCCGGCGCATCGAGTGCTGCCTGGCGCCTACCGGTGACGGCGGGATCTACTACACCGGGCCCAGCGAGGGCTGGTCACGCCCAGGACGGATGTGGTGGTCGGTCCCCCAGGGGATCGACACCTTCTCCACCTGGCGGGAAGTCACGACGGTCTATCACGAGGGAGTACCCGGGCACCACCTCCAGGTGGGTCAGACGGCATACCGCAGCGACCTCCTCAACCGGTGGCAACGCACCATGTGCTGGGTCTCGGGCCACGGCGAGGGCTGGGCCTTGTACGCCGAGCGCCTGATGGACGACCTGGGCTACCTCGAGGACCCCGGCCACAAGCTCGGCATGCTCGACGGCCAGAGCCTCAGGGCAGCGCGCGTCATCGTCGACATCGGCATTCACCTCGAACTCGAGATCCCGGCCGACAACCCGTTCGGGTTCGCTCCCGGACAGACCTGGACGGCGGACCTCGGGCTGGACTTCCTGCGCCAGCACTGTCGCCTGGACGACGCCGTCATCCGATTCGAGCACCTCCGGTATCTGGGCTGGCCGGGGCAGGCCCCGTCGTACAAGGTCGGTGAGCGGATCTGGCTTCAGGCGCGCGAGGAGGTACGAGCCCGCCAGGGTGCCGCTTTCGACCTGAAGCAGTTTCACCGCGCCGCCCTCGACCTCGGCTCCATCGGCCTGGACCCTCTACGCGACGCTCTGGGCCGTCTGTGACGACCGACGTACATACTCCGCAGCAGAGCCCGCTGCCTGCTGCGTTGAGGGCTGCCAGGCCGCGCCAGTGGGTCAAGAACCTCCTGGTCCTCGCGGCTCCCGTCCTTGCCGGCCGGCTGGGCGACGGCAGCGTCCTCTGGCACTCCGCCGTCGCCTTCGTGTCGTTCTGCCTGGCGGCGTCCGGAATCTACCTCGTCAACGACGTGCGTGACGTCGAAGAGGACCGGGCCCATCCGCGCAAGAAGTTCCGCCCCATCGCAGCAGGTGAGCTCTCCCCCCGCAGCGCGATCATCATCGGGAGCGGCTGCTTGGTCGCCGCCCTTGCCGTCGCGTCGCTCGCGAACTGGCAGCTCTTCTCGGTCATCTTGACCTACGAGGCGGTCTCGCTCCTCTACTGCCTCGCGCTGAAGGACGAGCCGGTGATCGACATCGCGATCATCGCGTCCGGGTTCCTCCTGCGCGCGGTCGCGGGGGGAGTCGCGTCCGGGATAGGGCTTTCGCAGTGGTTCCTGCTCGCAGCCTCCTTCGGCTCGCTCTTCATGGCCGCGGGCAAGCGGTATGCCGAGGTGGTCATGGTGGGCGTCGGCGAGTCCGCGACACGCAAGTCGCTGGGGCGCTACAGCCCGAGCTATCTCCGGTTCGTCTGGAGCGTCTCGGCGGCAATCCTGATCATGACGTACGGGCTGTGGGCCTTCCAGATCCGGGAGAGGACACATTCGCCGTGGGCCGCCATCTCTATGGCGCCGTTCGTGCTGGCGGTGCTGAGGTACGCCGTGGACGTGGACGCCGGCCGAGCCGGCGAGCCCGAGGAGATCGCTCTGTCAGACCGGGTTCTCGAGGCGCTGGCTGTGATCTGGCTCGTCATGATCGCTGTCGCCGTCTACGTCGCCTGACTCGGCAAGCTCCTCACCGTCGCCTCGCCGCCGGATGCGTCGGGCCGCCACCATCGTCGCGACCAGAAGCAGAACGCCGAGTGCGGGCAGCCCGAGAAGCGCTGCCCGAGAGATCGGCTGGTAGGTCACGCTCAGCCGCCCTTTGCTGCCGGCCGGCAGGGTGACAGAGACCAAGATGCCACCGAGTGGCTTGACCTTGACCGGTTGGTCGTCGAGCATCGCTGTGTATCCCGGCCAGTAGAGGTCGCGGAAGACGAGGGTGGCACCTGCTGCGGTCTGCACGTCGTAGCTCTGGGACTCGTTCGTCTCCGAGACCGCGGAGATGTCGGCGGACCCGACGACCTCGCTGATCCTGCCGGCGACCGCCTCCGGCGACCGCTGGTACTCCACGAAGGCCTGCCCGCGGTCGACGACACGCCATACCGATCCGGCATGTGAGGCAAACGCCTGCTGGGCCTTGTCGCCGGCGACAACCACGGTCCGGTATCCGAGCAGGTCGATCCACGGTCGGCCGGTCTGCCTCTCCTGGTGGAACAGTGCCTCCACGATCTTCGGGCACGTCTCGCCCTGGGCGACCTCCACGCAGAACCGCGACGACCACTGCCTCTGGCGGATCGAGGAGTACCCCGGCGCGATCCTCGTGTCGGCGGTCAACCGCTGGAACGCACGGCCGACCCCGTCTCGGAACCACTCCTCTTGCACACCAACGGGCGACCGCGGGTAGATCGCCAGGACGGGTCTCGCTGATGCGCCGAGGGAGAGACGACCCGGAGGTATCGTCGAGGGCGCATTCGCCTCCGCGGACTTCAGCGGGTTCAGGGCGAAGGCGAGCGTCGCGAGCAGCAGCGATCCCACCAGCGCCGCGACGCCCGCGAGTCCGACCCACTGCCTCGCGACCAGCCAGGTGACCACAGCCACTCCCACGGCGGCCACTCCGACGCCGAGCACGCCGGCTGTGCCGGGGTCGCGGGCCCAGGTGAGCCACGCTGTTGCCACCAACGACGCCGCGACGCCCCACCCACGCTGGCGGGTGAACACGAGCCGGTTCGAGCAGGCCAGCGCCGCTACGGTGACGACGAAGAAGAGCTGCACCCCCGCCAGACTCCGGATCGGGTCCCTCAGCGGTCCGAACGTGCTGGGCGCCTGCGTCGCGAGCAGCATCAGGGCCGTCGCAACCGAGCCGGTCACCACCCCCGGTGTCCTGACCAGCGACGCGCGCCACGACAGCAGCCACAACACAGGTAACGCGAACCAGCCGGCGAAGTAGATGGGGATGTCGATCGAGTGCTGCGAGCCGAAGGTCAGCAGGTCCCCGTGAAGGTCCGGGGAGGCGAACGCGAGCATGTCGGCCAGGTTGCCCACGAGGAAGTTCGAGTTGCCGATCGACGTAGACCGGATGGTGTAGCCCGAGGCATGGGCGAGCGGGAGCACGGTCAGGACTGCCGGAACCATCCCGGCAAGGGCGGCCGACGCACGCAGGGCCAGCGGCACCGCCCACTCCCGGGTCGACCGCGACCGGTCACGGCACGCGAACGTCTCGGCTACGACACCGAAGGCCAGAGCGACGAAGACGATCCAGGTGGCCGGCCATCCCCCCGCGACCACCAAATAGGAGAAGACGGCGATGCCCACGCACCGACGGGCCGACACCTCACCGCACAGCGCCCACCACAGCCAGGGAATCCAGGCGATCGAGACGAGTCCTGGTATCCAGACCGGGCCTAGCCAGAAGAAGGCGAACCCCGACGTCGCGGTCGCGACACCGGCCAGTACTGCCCACGGCCCGCTCGCGTTCAGCCGCAGTGTGAGGGCGGTGGTCCCCCACGCGAAGACCACGAAGTAGAGGGCGGCCCACACGAAGCCGGCCAGAGCCAGGTCGTCGAAGTACGAGAGGAGGACCGCCACTGCCCAGTGAGTGGGCTCGTACAGCCCGTACTGGAGATCCAAAGAGAAGTTCCCGCCCGTCCCCAGGCTGGGGTCGATGCTCGGGAACTCCCCGTCGCGGAGCCGGCGCCCGATATCCATCACCGCAGGCACGTACTGGTTGCGCTTGTCCTCGTGGAACCAGTACATCGGCTCGACCAGCCTGAGCACGGCCAGCAGCACGACCGTCGCGGCCACCGAGACCGACTGCCAGAGCAGCCTCCCCCGTGCACTGACCATGGTCAGCGCAGAACTTTCTTCGCAGCCTTCAAGACGCCCTGCTTGGCCGACCTGCGGTGGTGCGAGGCGTTGGCACCGCTGAGAGCCCGACGGTTCTGGATGAACCAGTCGTAGGAGTCCCTGAACGCCTCGTCGGTGGAGTAGGTCGCGGCCCATCCCAGCTCGCGCTTCGGCGCCGACAGGTCGAACCACAGCTCCTTGCTGTACATGATCCAGTGGTAGGGACCGAAGGGCGTGAGGCCGAGCGCCGCGGTCGCCTGCATCGCCTTGCTGGTCACCCCGATGGGGACGGACCGGACGTGCGCGCCGGTGCCGGCGTAGTCACACAGGTGCTGCACGGCCTCCCGCATCGTGCCGAACTCCTCCGCGCCGATGTTGTACACACCTGGGCCGCTGCGCTCCCCGGCGAGGATGCAGGCGGTGGCGAGGTCGTGCGCGTGGACGAACTGGTAGGTGTTGTCGCCCGATCCGAGCACCGGTACGGCTGCACCGTCGGCGATCCAGTCGAACAGGATGCCGAAGATCCCGAGCCGACCCAGCCCCAGGATCGTCCGGGGGCGCACGATGCTCACGTCCAGCCCCCGGCTCACCGCCGCACGGCAGAGAAGCTCCCCTTCGTACTTGGCCCGGCCGTACGCCTCGACAGGAGTGGGCGAGGTATCGGCAAAAACCGGGTTGGACGCCGGCACACCGAACACGGCAGACGACGAGGTGTACACCACCTTGTGGACGCCCGCGTCCTCCGACTGCGTGAGCAGCGTGTTGGTGCCGCCCACGTTCACGCTCTGGAAGAGCGACTTGTCCTTCGCGAGAGGCACCTGTGCGACGTTGTGGTACACCACGTCCACCTCGTCCAGAGCACCTCTGACGTCCTGCGCAGACCGGATGTCACCGGTGGCGAACTCGACGTCGTCCGGACGGTCGTCGGCGTCCACGAGGTCGAGGACCCGGACCCGCTTCTCCCGGCTACGCAGCTCCGCGACCAGCAGTGAGCCGAAGTAGCCGCTCCCGCCGGTGACGAGGGACACCCCGCTCACAGCGCGCTCCAGGCGTCGTGCACCGTCATCGTCATCAGATGTCGACCCCCTGCTCGAGACACCAGCGGATCGAGCGGCGCATGCCGTCCCGCAGGGTGGTCTTCGGGTCGTAACCGAGGACCTCCCGGGAGTGGGAGATGTCGCAGGCGATCGTCTTGTCCATCTCACCCAGGACGTGGAACTCCTGGTGGTAGATACCCCGCGCCTGCAGGACGCCGTCGACCCGCTCGGCGATCCGGCCGACGACGGCGGGCAGCGTGATCTGGCGGGACTTCACCTCGAACCCCTCGTCGCGCAGCGCATCCTTGACCGTGTCCAGCACCTCGCGCATGGCGTACGGCTCCGCGTCGGCGATCCAGAAGGCCCCACCTCCGGCATCCGGGTGCCGCTCGGCGAGGGCCACTCCCTGCACCAGGTTGTCGACGTACACCATCGACCGGCGCTGGGACCCGTCGCCCAGCATGGGGAACCGGCCGGTGCGGACCAGCCGGAAGAACGTCGTCTGGCGAAGCGGCTGCCAGGGGCCGTAGAACCATGGAGGCCGTACGACGACGGTCTCCAGACCGGCTGGGTCGTGCGCCTCGCGGACCTGCTGCTCGGCCAGCATCTTCGACCTGCCATATCCCATGTAGGGGTTGTACGGCTCGTCGTGGCGGAACTCATCGGTCGTCGCCGCGTTGGTACCGAACGGCGAGTTGGAGGACACGTGCACCATCCGCCGTGCGCCCGAGGCCCGCGCAGCCGCCAGCATCTGCGCCGTGCCGCCGGTGTTGATTCGCTCGAAGTCGGCGACCTTGGCAGGGTGGATGACACCCGCGGCGTGCACGACAGAGGCGCCTTGCGCGTCGGCCAGAAGCCGCTTTGCCACGTCAGGCTCCGCCACGTCGCCGACGTGTATCTCGGCACGCGGCAGGACTGCCGCCACCGCCTCGACGTCGCCCGGCGACGCGACGAGCGCACGCACAACGCCGGAGCGTGCCACCGGGCCGAGGGCCGTCCCATCGACCTCCGGCCCGGCGGCGATCGCCGCGAGGTATGCCCGTCCGAACCAGCCACTGGCACCGGTGACGACGGTGAGGTTCGCCTCGGCCAGCTGCTCTGTCATGTCGTCTCCGAGTGTGTGGTGCCACCGGTACGCCCGTGGCGTGCTAGGAACTCGTCGATGTTGCGGTGGGCGACGGCCATCAGAGTCCCCTGTGGGTTGATGCCGGGAGCCCACGGCAGTAGCGACGCGTCGTTGACGCGCAGGTTGGTGACTCCGTGCACCCGTCCGAACGAGTCCGCCCCCGCCTTGTCGGTGTCCTCGCCCATCGGAACCGTCCCGGTCAAGTGGACGGTCATCACGCTTGCGGCCGCCGACTTGAATGCCGCCGTCGCCGCTGCCGCGCTGATCTTGTCGCTCACCCGCGGCGCCCTGGCAAACGAGGGGTAGACCGCGGAGGCACCCGCTGCGAGCATCAGGTGCATGAGCCGGGCCAGCCCGCTGCGAAGCCTTTCGCCGTCCTGAGCGGTGAGGCGGTAGGTCACGAGGGGATCCCTGAACCCTCTCAGCGCCGTCACCCGACCGCGCCCCTGGCTCTGGATGGCGGCGTAGTACACGGTCTGTCGGCGCCAGTTGGCGACGGCGGGACGAAACTCCGGCCAGTTCTCCGACAGGGCAAGGGCGATCAGCGCTGGTCGGCTGGCGGAGCCACCGAAGCTGAGCCAGGAGCCGAACTCCTTGATCTGGTAGGTCGGCAGATCCTCTGGCACATTGACCTCGGCGTCGAACTCGGCGACCACCTTGACCGTCGGGTGGACTGACAGGTTCCTCCCGATGTTGCGTCGTAGGCCGCTGCGCTGAAGCAGCGCGGGAGTCTGGGTAGCGCCGCCGCACACGAAGACATGGTCGGCGACGACCCGCTCGTGATGCTCGACCCGCCCCTCACGACGCTCGATCTCGACCGCACCGACCCGGTGGCCGGTGGTGACCAGCCGCCGTACCGTGGCACTGGTCCAGATCTGGGCACCGGCCTTCGTCGCGGCTGGGAGATAGGTGCGTGTCATGGACTGCTTGTCGGCCCTGATCGACCCGCTGACGTGGCGGTACCTGGCCCAGCGCGGCACGTCGAATCCGCTCCACCCCAGGTGATCAGCTCCGCGTCTCAACAGCTCCGAAGGCGCCGGAAGCTCGTTGGACGGCCAGGGCGCGACGCTGAGCTCACGCTCCACGTAGTCGTGGTAGCCGGCCAGGACCGGGGCGGTGAGCCCGTCGATCGCGAAGCTGCGGCTCCATTGGCTCAGCAAGTCGGGCGATGGGCGGTGGTAGAGACCGGAGTTGACCTCGCTACCGCCACCGGCTCCGCATCCCTCGGTGTAGGCGACCGACGGCCGGCCGAGGGCGACCGTGAGCCCGCTGTTGCGGTACTGGCGCTGCATCTGGTCGACGGAGTACGACTCGACCGAGCCCGTCTCGACCCAGTCACCCTCCTCGACGACGAGGACGTCGAGCCCGGCCTCGGCCAGCACCCGAGCGGTTACCGCCCCGCCCGGACCGGATCCGACCACGAGGGCGTCGACGTGCCGGCTCACGAGTCCCGTGCCGGCCGGTTGCGGCTCTCGAAGACCCCGACCAGGCCCAGACCCCGCGTGAGGCGGCTGAACTCCCCGAGGATCGGCAGCGGGACCGCCGCGACCCTTGCGGCCAGCTCCGACTGCCGACCCAGGTCGAGGCTGCGGTAGGGCGAGCGACCGAGCAGGCTGAGAGCGGCGTACACGGCCCCCGAGGCCAGCCTCACCCCGGCCCGGGTCACGTCCGGCATGGCCGACACGCTGTCGTCGACGTAGCGGGCCGCGGCCTCCCGTTCGGCTGGTGAGGAGTCGGGAAGGTCGTGGGCCAGGAGGGCCGTCGCCACGAGCGCCGGGATCGAGTACCCCCGGGTCGGCTCGGTGTCGGGTCGGCTCACCCGACGAGGCTACACTCCGGCCAGGTGAGCTCAGATCACGTGACGCGCCGACGTGACGCGGCTCATCACCAGGCGCTGAGGTTTCTCGCGGTCGGTGCCACGACGGTCGCCATCGACTTCGTCGTCTACCAGTCGCTGCACCTGCTCGACGTGCCTCTGACACCGGCCAAGACGACCAGCTTCGTCGTCGCCACGGTCTTCGCCTACCTGTTCAACCGCAGCTTCACCTTCGGCGCAAGAGGCGGGCGCCGGTCTGCCGTGCTGTTCGTCGGGCTCTACACCTGCACCCTCGTCGTCAACGTCGCGGTCAACGCCATCGGTCTGCACGTCTTCCCGGCCGGGCGCCTTCACCTCGTGGCTGCTTTCCTGGTCGCCCAGCTCGTCTCGTCGACGATCAACTTCGTCGGCATGCGCTCCGTGGTCTTCGCCGACCGGGGTCAGGTGTGAGAGTCCGGGTGGTTCTCGCCTCTGCGTCACCGGCAAGACTTCGGACCCTACGCAGTGCGGGTATCGACCCAGAGGTCGTCGTGTCGGGCGTCGACGAGTCGACTGTCTCTGAACCCGACCCGGCTCGTCTGGCGCTGCGACTCGCCGAGCTCAAGGGGAGGGCGGTACTCGACAGCCGTGCAGTGGCAGGCTCCCTTGACCGGGTCGTCGTGGTCGGATGCGACTCCGTCTTCGAGTTCCGGGGCGATCCGTACGGCAAGCCCGGGTCGCCTCCCGAGGCGCGGCGACGGCTTGCCGACCTGAGCGGAAAGTCGGGCGCCCTTCATACCGGTCACTTCGTGGGGGATGCGTCCACGGGTGCCCATCTGCTCCGGGGGGCGCGCACGGTTGTCCACTTCGCCGCCATGACGGCAGCGGAGATCGACGCGTACGTCGCCACCGGGGAACCGTTGCAGGTCGCAGGAGGCTTCACGATCGACGGCCTTGCGGGGGCGTTCGTCGAAGGTGTCGAGGGCGACCCCCACAACGTCGTCGGTATCTCGCTGCCGCTTCTGCGGACGATGTTCGTCGAGCTCGAGATCTCGTGGACTGACCTGTGGGCGCCGGCGCAGCATGCACCGGCCCCGAAGACCTCACTCGACGGGCAGGCCGAGCCCTCTCGCGATGACCATTCGCTGGACCTCTGAGGTCCCTTCGCCGATCTCGAGCACCTTCGCGTCGCGGTAGAAGCGCGCCACCGGGTACTCCTCCATGAAGCCGTACCCTCCGAAGACCTGGGTCGCGATCCGGGTCGCGGTGACGGCTGCCTCCGTGGAGTACAGCTTGGCGACCGCCGCCGCCTGCCGGAACTCGGTGGTCGGGCGGCCGGAGTCCTTGAGGGCTGCGGCTCGGTAGGTCAGTCCGCGTGCCGCCTCCGCCATCACCTGGAGGTCGGCGATCTGGAAAGCGACGCCCTGCTTGGCCCCGATGGGGACGGAGAACGTGGTGCGCTCACCGGCGTACTGCACAGACATGTCGAGACACGCCTGGATGCAGCCCACCGCGAGAGCGGCGATCGCCACCCTGCCGTCGTCGAGGGTGGCGAGGAACTGAGCGAACCCGCGCCCACGCGTGCCCAGCAGGTTCGCCTCGGGCACATGGACGTCGCTGAAGCTCAGCGGGTGGGTGTCGCTGGCATGCCACCCGAGCTTGTCGTACGCCGGTTCGACGACGAACCCTGCGGTGCCGGAGGGGATGATGATGGTCGACACCTCGGCGCGCCCGTCCGGGCGCTCGCCGGTACGTGCCGTGACTGTGACCAGCGACGTGATCTCGGAGCCCGAGTTGGTGATGAACTGCTTCGAGCCGGTGACCACCCACTCACCGTCCTCGAGCGTCGCCCTGGTCGAGGTCGCTCCGGCGTCCGATCCCGCACCCGGCTCGGTGAGCCCGAAGCCCGCCAACGCGTTGCCGGCGACCAGGTCCGGCAGCCACGTCTTACGCTGCTCGTCGGTGCCGAACGTCAGGATCGGGTTGATACCTAGTCCGACGGCGGCCTCGAGGGTGATTCCCATCGACTGGTCGACCCGACCGACCTCCTCGATGGCCAGACACAGGCTGGTGAAGTCGCCGTCGGCGCCTGCACCGCCGTACTCCTCGGGTGCTGTGATCCCGAACAACCCAAGCTCGCCCATGGCGCGCACGGTGTCGACGGGGAAGTGGTGGTCCCTGTCCCATCGTGCGGCGTGGGGTGCGATCTCCGACTCTGCGAAGTCGCGCACGACGAGCCGGAAGTCCTCGTGCTCCTCGGACAGGACCGCGCTCATCGTACGAGCCGGAACCATCGTGGGTTGGAGCTCTTGAGCGGCCCCGGCATGCCACTGGTATCGGCCGGGTTGTCGTCGGTGAGTTGCCAGCCGGCGAAGTACTTCTCCACATCGGCGCGGCTCACTCCGCGAGGCAACGGGCCGCGACGACCCGGCCCGAACGCGAACAAGAGCAGCGCCGAGCCGGGAGCACTGACCCCCGTGATCCCCGAGGCGCACTGGGCGCGCTGGGAGTCGGTCAGTCCGTGGAAGCACCCCACGTCGAGGATCAAGCGGTAGCCACTCCCTACCGAGTCGCCGAGAGCGGTCACATCTCCAGGCACGAACGTCACGTTCACCCCGGCCGCCGAAGCCTTGTCCTTGGCCTTGGCAATGGCTTGGGGCACTGAGTCGACCCCGGTCACCAGCCAACCACGGCGAGCAAGCTCGATGGCGTGGTCACCCGTGCCGCAGCCGACGTCAAGCGCCTTGCCGGGGGCTGCCTCAGATTCCGCGCGTGCCAAGAACTCCTCGACCTGTGGCATGAAGCCGCTCCCGGCTCTCTCCCAGGGGGTGAGTCCGAGACGGTACGCCAGCCGGTAGCCGAGGCTCATGATCCTCCTTCGAGGTCGACGCTGCGGGGGACCGTTCTCAGTTCTCCGAGCGGGACGGCTTGTCGTCGTGGTCGGGGCGACCCTGTTCGTAGACGCCCTGACCGTGCTCGTACTCCGGCTCTCCGTGGCCCTGGTCGTAGACGCCCTCGCCTTCCTCGCCCTCTCGCTCCGGGTGTCCCTGGTCGAACACACCCTGGCCGGGCTCCTCCGGTGGATGGTCGTGTCCCTGACCGAAGATGCCGTCGCCGTAGGAAGTGTTGTGGTGCCCCTCACCGTCATGGCTGTGGGCGCCGGACTTGTCATCTCGTGCCTGGTCTGAAAGCTCCTGGTCGGAGGCCTCCTGGTCGACCGGTCGATCTGACTCCGGTGACTTCGAGCTTGTCATGGGTGGACTCCTTGGTGTCGAGGTGTGGCGGTGCAACACCCTCACTCTAGGCGCGTTCGGGTCAGCCATGCGATGCCGAGGCCTCCCCTAGACTCTCGACGCAACAGCCGGTCGACTCGACGCCAAGGAGTTCCGCGTGCCCGAGCTGAGCAAGGTCCTCGTCGCCAACCGCGGCGAGATCGCCGTACGGGTGGTCCGGGCCTGTCGCGACGCCGGCGTCGCGAGTGTGGCCTTGTACGCCGATCCGGATCGCGAAGCGTTGTTCGTCCGGCTGGCCGACGAGGCGTACTCGCTGGACGGCGCGGCACCGGCGGACACCTATCTCCGTGCCGAGAAGATCATCGACATAGCCCGAAGGTCGGGGGCTGACTCCGTGCATCCGGGATACGGGTTCCTCGCTGAGAACTCCGACTTCGCCCGGTCCGTCGTGGACGCCGGGCTGGTCTGGATAGGGCCGTCACCGGAGGCTATCGACGCGCTCGGCGACAAGGTCGAAGCCCGGCGCATCGCCCAGCGTGTGGGAGCACCCCTGGTCGCAGGCACGCCCGATCCGGTCGTCACCGTCGACGACGTGCGTGCGTTCGCCCGCGAGCACGGGCTGCCGATCGCGATCAAGGCGGCCTTCGGTGGAGGAGGTCGCGGACTCAAGGTGGCGCACCGGGAGGACGAGATCGCCGACCAGTACGAGTCAGCCGTGCGGGAGGCGGTGACCGCGTTCGGTCGTGGGGAGTGCTTCGTGGAGCGCTACCTCGACAAGCCCCGCCATGTCGAGACGCAGTGTCTGGCCGACCAGCACGGCCACGTGGTCGTGGTGTCGACCCGCGACTGCTCCCTGCAGCGGCGGCATCAGAAGCTGGTCGAGGAGGCTCCCGCGCCATACCTCTCCGACGTGCAGCTCCAGACGCTGTATACGTCGTCGAAGGCGATCCTCACCGAGGCCGGCTACTCCGGCGCCGGCACCTGCGAGTTCCTCGTCGGCCAGGACGGCACCATCTCGTTCCTGGAGGTCAACACACGACTCCAGGTGGAGCACCCCGTCACCGAGGAGGTCACCGGCATCGACCTCGTGCGGGAGATGTTCCGCATCGCGGCGGGCGAGGAGCTGGGCTACGACGACCCGGTCGTCTCTGGTCACTCCATCGAGTTCAGGATCAACGCCGAGGACCCCGGGCGTGGCTTCGTGCCTGCACCCGGCACGCTCACCACGTGGCGCGTGCCGACTGGTCCCGGTGTCCGGCTCGACGGGGGGTACGACGAGGGCGAGACGGTGCCCGGCTCGTTCGACTCGCTCGTGGCCAAGTTGATCGTCACGGGGCGCACCCGCGACGAGGCGCTGGCCAGGTCGCGGCGGGCGCTCGGCGAGTTCGTCGTCGAGGGGATGCCCACCGTCATACCGTTCCACCGCCGAGTGGTCGACGACCCGGCGTTCGTCGGTGACGGCTCGGCCTTCGCCATCCATACGAGCTGGATCGAGTCGGACTTCGTCAACGACATAGAGCCTTACGGCGAGCGGGAGTCGACCGAGGAGCCTGGCGAGCGCCGTACCGTGACCGTCGAGGTGGGCGGTAAGCGACTGTCGGTGTCGCTCCCGGCTGGGCTGGGCGGGTTCGGCGCCTCCGGCGGCGCGGCGGGTAGGCCGACCCGACGCAGGACCGCCCGCAAGGGCACACCCGCCGCCGGCGGCGACGCCCTGACGTCCCCGATGCAGGGCACCATCGTCAAGCTCGCGGTGAATGACGGCGATACCGTCGAGGCGGGTGCGCTCGTGGTGGTCCTCGAGGCGATGAAGATGGAGCAGCCGATCAAGGCCCACCGCGCCGGAACGATCACCCGGCTCACTGCCGACGTAGGAATGACCGTCTCGACCGGTGCTGTCATCTGCGAGATCACCGACTGACCTCTCACCCCAGCGCGAGGGGACATATGTGCCCGCTCGATGGGGCATCTTCGCCCTTTCGACGGGAGATATGCGCCCTCTCGACGGGGGAGGCGCGCCCGCTGGCCGGGGGGTGGGCTCCCCCGCATAGCCTCGACGACATGTTCGCCAAGGTGCTGGTGGCCAACCGGGGCGAGATCGCCGTCCGCGCGTTCAGGGCAGCGTATGAGCTCGGCGCGAAGACCGTCGCGGTGTTCCCCTACGAGGACCGCGGCTCCGAGCACCGGCTGAAGGCGGACGAGGCGTACGAGATCGGCGAGCGTGGTCATCCGGTACGCGCCTACCTCGACCCGGGCGCGATCGTGGCAGCAGCCGTGCGGTCGGGAGCGGAGGCCATCTACCCCGGCTACGGCTTTCTCTCGGAGAACCCGGCACTCGCCGAGGCATGCACAGCGGCCGGGCTCACGTTCGTCGGCCCCCCGAGCGACGTGCTGAGGCTCACCGGCAACAAGGCCAGCGCCGTTCGGGCGGCGGCCGCCGCCGGTGTACCGGTCCTGACCAACGTCGAGCCTTCGCGCGACGTCGACAGTCTGGTCGACGCGGCCGCAGCCCTCACGTTCCCCGTCTTCGTGAAGGCGGTCTCCGGCGGCGGCGGGCGGGGTATGCGCCAGGTCGACGAGCCCGGACTTCTACGCGCCGCCGTCGAGTCCGCGATGCGGGAGGCGGACGGCGCCTTCGGTGACCCCACCGTATTCATCGAGGAGGCGGTGGTCGACCCACGCCACATCGAGGTACAGATTCTCGCGGACGGCGATTGCGGCGTCATCCACCTCTTCGAGCGGGACTGCTCGCTGCAACGGCGCCACCAGAAGGTGGTCGAGATCGCACCGGCTCCTCATCTCGACCCTGACCTGCGTCAGCGCTTGTGCGACGACGCCGTCTCGATAGCACGGCAGATCGGCTACCGGAACGCCGGCACGGTCGAGTTCCTGGTTGGCCGCGACGCTCGGCACGTCTTCATCGAGATGAACCCACGCATCCAGGTGGAGCACACCGTGACGGAGGAGACCACCGACGTCGACCTCGTGCAGTCGCAGCTCCGGATCGCCTCGGGTGAGACGCTCGCCGACCTGGGACTGCGTCAGGAGGACATCACGGTGCGCGGCGTGGCCCTGCAGTGCCGGATCACGACGGAGGACCCAGCCAACGCATTCCGCCCTGACACAGGCCGGATCACCGCCTACCGCTCCCCCGGGGGCGCCGGCGTGCGGCTCGACGGAGGCACGACGTACACAGGTGCGGAGGTGTCTGCCCACTTCGACTCGCTCCTCACGAAGCTGACCTGTCGGGGCCGGACCTTCGAGGCAGCTGTGAACCGCGCCCGCCGTGCGATGGCCGAGTTCCGGATTCGCGGCGTGGCGACGAACATCCCGTTCCTCCAGGCCGTCCTCGACGACCCTGACTTCAGGGCGGGGCAGGTCACGACGTCGTTCATCGCCCAGCATCCGGACCTGCTCACAGCCCGCTCGTCGGCGGACCGCGGTACTCGGCTGCTCCAGTACGTCGCCGACGTCACCGTCAACCGGCCGCACGGTCCGTCGCCGCGTCAGGTGGACCCGCTCGGCAAGCTCCCCGCCATCGACCTGCAGTCGTCGCCTCCAGCGGGATCTCGTCAGCGGCTGCTCGAGCTCGGGCCGAGCGGGTTCGCGTCTGCGCTCCGGGCTCAGGCCGCTGTCGCTGTCACCGACACAACCATGCGTGATGCTCACCAGTCACTGCTCGCCACCCGGGTACGCACCCGCGACCTCGTCGCGGTCGCGGGCCACGTCGCACGGCTCACACCCCAGCTGCTCTCCGCGGAGGTCTGGGGAGGTGCGACGTACGACGTGGCTCTTCGCTTCCTCGCCGAGGACCCGTGGGAGCGGCTGGCGGCGCTACGTCGGGAGATGCCCAACATCGCTCTGCAGATGCTGCTCCGCGGCCGCAACACGGTCGGTTACACGCCGTACCCGACGGCCGTGACGGACGCGTTCGTGACCGAGGCGGCGGTGACCGGCGTCGACATCTTCCGGATCTTCGACGCACTCAACGACGTCGACCAGATGCGTCCGGCCATCGAGGCCGTCCGCGCCACAGGTACGTCGGTCGCCGAGGTCTGCCTCTGCTACACCGGTGACCTCTGCGACCCTTCGGAGAGGCTGTACACGCTGGACTACTACCTGGGCCTCGCAGAGCGGATCGTGGACGCCGGTGCACATGTGCTCGCCATCAAGGACATGGCGGGCCTTTTGCGGGCTCCGGCGGCGCGCACCCTCGTGTCGGCCCTGCGCGAGCGGTTCGACCTACCGGTGCATCTGCACACCCACGACACACCTGGCGGCCAGCTGGCGACGCTCCTGGCCGCTGTCGACGCTGGAGTCGACGCTGTAGACGCCGCGTGCGCCGCCCTGGCGGGGACGACGAGCCAGCCGGCGCTGTCGGCTCTTGTCGCGGGCACCGACCAGACCGACCGCCAGACCGGGCTCTCGCTGGGGGCAGTGTGCGACCTGGAGCCGTACTGGGAGGCGACCCGTCGTCTCTATGCCCCTTTCGAGTCGGGCCTCCCAGCGCCGACCGGTCGGGTGTACGCCCACGAGATTCCCGGAGGCCAGCTGTCGAACCTGCGGCAGCAGGCGTTGGCGCTGGGCCTCGGCGACAAGTTCGAGCAGGTCGAGGACATGTATGCGGCGGCCGACGACATCCTGGGCAACATCGTCAAGGTGACTCCTTCGAGCAAGGTCGTGGGCGACCTCGCGCTTCACCTCGTCGCGGTCGGTGCCGACCCGAAGGCGTTCGCCGCCGACCCAGGGTCGTACGACGTACCGGACTCAGTGCTCGGCTTCCTCTCCGGCGAGCTCGGAACACCTCCAGGCGGCTGGCCCGAGCCGTTCCGCACCAAAGCTCTCGAGGGGCGTGTCGTCGAGCGACCGGAGCCTGAGCTGGGGGCCGATGACCTGCGCAGCCTGGAGACCGACCCTCGTACGACGCTGAACCGGCTGCTCTTCCCGGGACCCGCCAAGGAGTTCGCGGAGTCGCGGCAGCGCTATAGCGACATCTCCGTGCTTCCGACCCGGGACTTCCTGTACGGCCTGGACACTGACGGCGAGCATGACGTGGACCTGGAGGAGGGCGTCCGGCTGATCTTGGGGGTGGAGTCGATCGGCCCACCCGACGAGCGTGGTATCCGCACGGTCATGTGCACGATCAACGGGCAGCTGCGCCCGGTGTCGGTGCGAGACCGCTCTGTATCGTCCGACGCACCCGTCAGGGAGCGCGCCGACACAACCAGGCCGGGCCATATCGGGGCGCCGTTCGACGGAGTGGTGTCCGTGACCAGCGCCGTCGGCGACACGGTGGCGGCCGGAGACGTGGTGGCCAGCATCGAGGCGATGAAGATGGAGGCAGCCATCACGTCGCCCGTGTCCGGAACCGTTGAGCGGGTGACGCTCGACGGACCTCGAAGTGTCGAGGGTGGCGACCTCGTCGTGGTCGTCTCACCCGGCTGAGCTGCGCCAGGCATCCGGATCCGCTGTGCGGAGCCGCCGGACGTGGCGGGGTCCGGACGGGCCCTTGCGGCAGAGGTGACGACGATGGGAGCGTGGCCACTATCGGCGGTCGTCCATGACCGGTCTCGATCAGACCCAGGAGGAGCGACTCATGCCTGTGCGAACCGAGCCGATCGACAAGTGGGTGCGAGCGTACGTCGGTGACACCGCAGTCGTCGACAGCCGGGCGCCGTTGCTCTACTACGAGGAGATGTTCCCTGTCCCCGGGTACGCCTTCGCCAAGTCCGACGTACGCACAGACCTGCTGCGCCCAGCCGAGGGTGAACCGCCCCGGGAGCCGTTCTTCTTCCTTCCCAAGGGTCCGGTGGCGCAGTGGTACGACGTCGAGGTCGAGGGACGCACGCTCTCCCATGCGGCGTGGGTCAGGGAAGCTCCCGAGATCGAGGATCGGCTGGTCCTGACCTGGCAGCCCGGAGTGTTCGACCGCTGGCTCGAGGAGGACGAGGAGGTAGGGGGCCATCCGCGCGACCCGCACAAGCGCGTCGAGGCGATCCTCAGCACCCGCCACGTCAACGTCGCCCTCAACGGAGTGACACTCGGCGACAGCACCGACCCCGTCCTCCTCTTCGAGACCGACCTGCCGACCCGCTACTACCTGACGCGTGCGGACGTGAACTTCGACGCGCTGTCATCGAGTGCGAACACGAGCCACTGCCCGTACAAGGGCGTCGCCGACCAGTACTGGGACGTCACGGGCCAGCCGGAGACCGCGAACGTCGCGTGGTCGTACTCCGACCCGTTCCCCGCCGTCGGCAAGATCCAGGACAGAGTGGCCTTCTACAACGAGCTCGTCGACATCACGGTCGACGACGTCGCCCAGGATCGTCCGATCTCCGTCTTCAGCAGCAAGGCCAACCGCCCTACCTCGACGTGACGGAGAGCCGATCGGCTGACCGCACCAGGCGAGGACCGCGCTGCGGTCCGGTCAGGAGCGCGTGACCCGGTAGGTGCCGGAGGAGCGCGACCAGCGGATGACCCCATGCTGGAAACGGCCGCGAAGACCGCCCCTGACCGCCGACACGTTGCTCGTCGGATACCCCAGCCAGGACGAAGCGGCTCCAGCTCGCGCCCAGCGCCCGAGAACCGTGCCGTACAGGATGTGAGCCCCGGTCGCCTTGCTGCTGTAGATCCTGCCGTGCTGGAAACGAGCCTTGTGTCCTCCTGCGTGGGCCGCCATCATGCCCGTCAACGGCCACCCGATGCGCGACCCAGGGCCCCCCGTCTTGCGGTAGGCACCGAGAACCCCACTTCGGAGCTCGTGGGCACCGGTGTGGCGACTCCAGAAGATCCGTCCTCGCTCGAACGTCTGCGCCGCGCCATGCTCGACGGCGAACTCTCCCGACCTCGCGACACCCAGCCCAGCCTTGCCGAGGCCGCCGAGCTCGTGCCACCGCTGCGTGATCGACGTCGGCTCTATCCGGAACCAGGTCGAGCGCAAGCCGTACAACAGCCGGAAGTCGTCCCCGCTCAGCACAGCTGTGCCATTGCTTCCCTTGACCACCATCCGCGCGACCCGGCCGTGCCAGGTCCCGTGGCCGTCGCGCCGTGTCACGTGGGCGCTGATCAGCCGGCCGATCTCAGGGTGGGCTCTCTCGAGTGACGACGTCGACACGGTGACCGTCCAGCTGTGTACGGGGTTCGCGGCGAAGCCGTCGTACGGGTCTCGCTCGGCCGGCAGGTAGGGGACTCCGCCGGCGGCTGTCCAGCCGCCCGACGACGAGGAGAACTGCGTGAACGCTGGTTTGCCACCATAGGTCAGTATCTTGCGGGCCGTGGCCTCCACCGCGGCGTTGCTCGACTTCTGCTCGGCGGCCGCTCCGCCGTACACCTGGCACGACGTGGTGTCGCAGATGTGGTAGTACCGGCGCGGGTTCTGCGACCGCTGCCACGAGGCATAGGTGCGCGCTGCTACGGCTTGGGCGCGCAGTGCCTGAGGGCGCCACGAGGCGGGGATCTCGTAGGGCACGACTCCCTTGACGTAGGAGTCGACGCCCAGCACGTTGACCGTGTCCGGTGCCGCGCCGGCAGAAGGCCGGACCAGGCGGAGTACCCCCCGGTACCTCCTGCCGACGACCTTGCCGCCGCCGCCGGGCACGAAGAGGGTCAGCGGCCCGTCCGCATGGAACTGGCCGTCGCTCCTGAACGTCTTGCGCCCGTCCGGGATGTGCCAGCGGCGCCAGCCGTTCGCGTTGTGGTGCTCCACGGCGGTCGACCCGTTGGCCATCGGCTCCAGACGCCAGCGGTCGATGCCGTGCCCGCGGGGCAGGGTCCACTGCCGGTGGTCGGAGAGGTCCTGCACGCTGAGGCCCTTCGCAGGGCCGACTTGGAGGTCAGGGGACGAGTCCTCGCCTATCAGTACCCGGATGCGGCCGCGCGCGCGGTCCCACCGGGTGCCGGGGTAGTAGAAGTGGACGATGTTCTTGTAGGACAGACCCTGGGCGGCGGCGCCCTCGGCGCCGTACTGGCTCATGCCGTGGCCGTGACCGTAGCCGTGACCATCGACCACCCAGGACGTCGAGACCGGCACGTAGGTCGTCCGGTCGGCCTGCGCCGTGGGAGCCGACCACACGGAAAGCACCAACTCGGCCGTCAGAGCGAGGCCGAGCGTCCCTTCGACTCCAAGACGGACGGCCGGGCGGCTTCTCGGCGACGCCGGTGTCATCGCGGGGTGACCGTCGTGGTCCCCGTGGCGGCGTCGTACGTGATGACACCTCCCTGGAAGCCGGCGCGGGCGCCGGTGACCGTGTCGTACACGCCGGTCACCGGGAAGCCGAGCACGCCTCCGACGCCGCCGTCGTCGAGGTAGCGCTTCAGCACGCTTCCCCGCCGCAGGACATGGCTGTCGGAGGCTTGCGACCAGTAGATGCGTCCGCCCTCGAAGTTGGCGGCGCGGCCAGCACCGGCCGTCTCACGGACATCGGTCACCGGGTAGCCCAGGTCGCCCCCGGTCTCACCGGACGCCAGGTACTTCTGCAACACCGGGCCGGGGTACAGCGTGTGGACCCCGCTCACGCTGGAGTACATGCGGCCTCCCGCGAAGGTCGTATGGTGACCGGCGTTCTCGCCGCGCTCGCCCACCCTGACCGGTCCGAGGTCGCTCCCCCTGCCGCCGTAGGCGCGCCAGGCGGCTTCGATCGTCGACTCGAAGTCCCCGAGCCTGGCCTGGACCCGCTCGCGAAGGGTTGGCAGCCACGCATAGACATAGCGGCCCGGACAGGCCGTCTGCATGACGTCGCGGTGTCCCGAGATTCGGTTGAACTTTCCGTCGTACAGGAAGACCTGGCCGTAGGCGCCGTGGTACGCCGTCCCGAGCCGCCAGGCGATGAGCTTCACGAGCGAGCGCTTCATCAACCTGGTCGGCGAGGCAACGTCGAAGTTGCCCATCAGCGAGATCCCCGTGGTGTTGACGTTGTAGTCGCCGGCGTGGGCCCCACGAACCGACCTGCGGATGCCACCCGCTCGACCTTCGTAGACCGTACCGAAACGGTCGATGAGGAAGTTGTACCCGATGTCGCACCAGCCCCGCGACACCGTGTGGTAGGCGAGAACTCCGCGTACCACGGATGCTGCCTCGTTCTTCGAGTAGTCGTTGCTCCCTGCTGTGTGGTGCACGATCGCCGCGTCGAACCGGGTGCCGTACCTCGGGTCCCAGCACTTGCTGCCGAGACTCTCGTCGGCACCCCACTCCGCCCGCGTCACGATTGTCGGGATCGCCGGGAAGGTGCCGGTCGTCGTGCCGGTGCCCTTGTGTCGCGCACTCCCACGCATGGCCGTGCCGATGGCCGAGTCCGACGGGGACGTGCCTGGGTCGATCGTGTCAACCTCGAGGTTCGCCGGAGTAGGCGTCCCCGTGCCGTACACCGCGACCTCCACTGCGGTGGCCTGGTCGACCCAAAACGGCGATGTGCCCGCCCGGACGGTGCCGTCCTCGGCGGTCGACGGTCCGTCGCCATCGGCTCCCAGCTCCGTCCAGCCGGACCACGAGCCTTCGTAGCGGGTCCTCACCTGGACGCTCAGCCGTGCGAGCGTCCGCGTCGGTGCCCAGGTGACGGCGACCATGGAGAAGCCGCCGGCGACGGGTCGCCGGACGTGCGCGACGAGATGGCCGGCGTCGCTCGGCGGGTTCGTCGAGAGAGTCGCGAGGTCGCGCCCGCTCGCCCCCGCAACCCCTGGTATCGCCAGAGCGGTGACCGTCGGCGACACCGCATGGGCGGTGTCGGCCTGTCGCGATGACGCAGCCGTGCCACCGACCCGGGACCCCGCCGAGGGGAACGACGCGCTCGCGGACGGCGCTGCGAGGGCCGCGGTCGCCACGACGGCACAGAGCGGGGCGACCAGACGTCGCGGAAAGCTTCGTGTGCTGCTGGGCTGGCGAAAGAGGGGCATGCTCGGACTCCTGAAGGGACGTCGGGGGCATACGGCCGCAGAGGCGAAAGTGTTCTACCTGCATGTCGTGTCGCTGACCGTAGGAATCCGATTACACCGAGAAATGAAGTCACATCTCAGCAGAAGCTGGGATTCTTAGACTACGCCAGTGTACTTACATGGCCGCGATTCGGCCGGACCGCTCGCCCGCCAGGCCGTCTATCCCAAAGGCGGTCGAACGGTATGTGTGGGTACGGTCGTCGTACCTCGACGAGAAGAGGCATCCGTGACCGTGAGCGGTCAGTTCGACCATGACGCGTCTGTCGCCGCGGTCCGGACCTACTTCGACGCCTTCGGTGCCGGAGAATGGGACCGGCTCGTGTCGGATCCCGCCGCCGTGGTCAGCCTCGAGGTGCATCGCAGGTTCCTCACCCCGTTCATCTCGGCGGGGATGCGCGTGCTGGAAGTCGGCGCGGGTCCCGGGCGGTTCACGATCTTCCTTGCCTGTCTTGGCGCCCGGGTCGTCGTCACAGACCTGTCACCGGTCCAGCTGGAGCTGAACGCCCAGTACGTTGCGGAGGCCGGACACGAGTCTGCGGTCGAGTCGCGAGCCGTTCTCGACGTGTGCGACGTGAGCCGTTTCGACGATGGCGAGTTCGACGCGGTCCTCGCCTACGGCGGGCCGCTCTCCTATGCCTTCGACCGGGCCGATTCCGCTTTGATGGGCCTGCTGCGCGTCACACGCGCCGGTGGGCCGGTCGTCGCCTCGGTGATGTCGACGTTGGGCGCGTACCGTCACTTCCTCCCTGGCGTGCTGGAGCTTGCAGAGCGCTACGGCGACGAGGTCACCGACCGCATCATCCAGACCGGTGACCTGCGCGAGACCCAACCCGCCGGCTCAGGGCAGCACACCTGCCGGATGTTCCGGTCACAGGACGTCGCGGCGCTGGTCGCCAAGACCGGTAGCACCCTCCGGGGCCTCTCAGCCAGCAACTGGGCCTCCCTGGGAGATCCGGAGGCTCTCGCCGGCCTGGCCTCCAGCGGCGAGCGGTGGAGTCACTTCCTCGACAACGAGGTAGCCATCTGCGCGGAGCCGGGGGCCGTGGACGGCGGCACCCATCTGTTGTTCGCCGCCTCGCGGTAGGGCCGGTCAGCCGTGCTCAGTCGTGCAGGTGCAGTCGGCGGGCGGCCTCCGCGACCGAGCCCGACAGCGATGGATACACCGTGAACGCGTGGGCCATGTCGTCGACGGTCAGCCGCTCCTCCACTGCGAGCGACACAGCGTGGATGAGCTCACTGGCCCTCGGGCCCACCACGACACCTCCGATGACGATGCCCGTCCCGGGGCGGCAGAAGAGCTTCACGAAGCCGTCGTGCACCCCCTGCATCTTGGCCCGCGCGTTGCCCGCGAGGGGGAGCAGGACGCCGCGCGCCTCGATCTCGCCCTGGTCGACGGCCAGCTGGCTCCAGCCGACGGTGGCGATCTCCGGTGCGGTGAAGACGTTCGACGACACTGACTTCAGGTCGAGCGGCTTGACCGCGTCACCTAAGGCGTGCCACATGGCGATGCGGCCCTGCATGGCTGCGACCGAGGCCAGCATGAGCACGCCGGTGCAGTCCCCTGCGGCATAGACCCCTCGCGCCGACGTCCGGGACACCCTGTCGACCGAGATGAAACCGTCGTGGTCGAGAGCGACGCCGGCCGTCTCCAGGCCGAGGCCTCTGGTGTTGGGAATCGACCCCACCGCCATCAGACAGTGCGACCCCTCGATGGTGCTGCCGTCGACCAGCGACACGGCGACGCCGTCGGCGACGCGTTCGACGCCAGAGGCCCGGGACTTGCCCAGCACCGTCATGCCACGGCGCTTCAGCACCTGTTCGAGCACCTCGGCCGCTTCGGCGTCCTCTCCGGGCAGCACGCGGTCGCGGCTGCTGATGAGCACGACCTCCGCGCCCAGAGCGTTGTAGGCGCTCGCGAACTCGGCACCGGTGACGCCTGAGCCGATCACCACCAACCGTTCGGGAAGGGCGTCCAGGTCGTAGACCTGCTCCCAGGTGAGGATGCGCTCCCCGTCGGGCGCTGCCGAGTCGAGAACTCGAGGATGGGCACCGGTCGCGATCAGCACGACGTCGGCGTCGAGGGTCTCTACCCCGTCGTCGGTGGTGACAGAGACCGCCTCGGCCCCTTCGAGACGGCCCGACCCGTTGACCACCCTTACGGACTCGGCTTCGAGCTTGGCCATGATGTCGTGGGACTGCGAGGCAGCCAGCCGTTTGACACGTGCGTTCACCTTTGCCAGGTCGACCGACCCGACCGTGTCGGCGTCGGCGACATGGCCGAATCTGACGCCGAGCTCACGCGACTCCTGGATCGACGTCATCAGCTCGGCGGTCGCGATGAGAGTCTTCGACGGCACGCAGTCGGTGAGGACTGCAGAGCCACCGATCCCATCACGGTCGACGATCGTGACCTCGGCTCCCAGCTGTGCGCCGACCAGAGCGGCCTCGTACCCGCCAGGCCCGCCACCGACGATCACCACCCGGGTCACACCCGTCACGATAGCCTGCACCGGGTGGTGCTCTATGCCGCCTACGGCTCGTATCTCGACCCCGCTCGGATGGGCGCCCGATGCCCGCACTCGCCCTTTCGAGGCACTGGCTGGCTGATGGGGTGGAGGCTGACCTTCGCCGGCGAGGACCACGGCTGGGAGGGTGCGTTGGCGACCGTGGTCGAGCACAGCGGGTCTCAGGTCTTCGTCTGCCTGTACGACGTCACCAAGGCCGACCAGGCCGAGCTCGACCGCTGGCAGATGGGGCCCTCCCGCAAGGTCCGGTTGCGGGCGCAGACCCTCGAGGGCGAGGAGCCGGTATGGCTCTACGTGTTGGAGGCGTACGAGGGCGGCCTGCCGTCCGCGACCCACCTCAGCGTGATCAGCGAGGCCGCCGAGGCTGCCGGCGCTCCGGACGACTATGTCCACGACCTGAGGACACGGCCCTGTCGGAGCGTCGGCGAGTAGCTGCGAGCCCCGGCCTGGGTCGACGTGGGAGACGGTACGGTCGAGCGATGGATCCGACCAGCTCGCCGTACGAGCTCGCCGAGTCCGCCGCTGCGGCGCTCCTCGAGCACCCTGGCATGGACGGACCAGACGTCGCCCTGGTGATCGGATCCGGCTGGCTCCCCGCCGCCGAGGCCCTGGGTAGCTGCCGCGCGGAGGTGGCCACGACCGACCTCCCGGGGTTCGCCAAGCCCGTCGTCGAGGGGCACTCGGGCCGGATCTGGGCCATCGACGCGGCCGGCACCCGGGCTCTGGTGTTCCTCGGCCGCACCCACTACTACGAGGGCCTCGGTGTCGCAGCGGTCGTGCACGCGATACGGGTGGCAGCAGCGGCCGGGTGCCGCGCCATCGTGCTCACCAACGGCTGCGGCGGCCTGCGACAAGAATGGTCGCCGGGCACCCCCGTACTCATCCGTGACCACATCAACCTCACAGCCGCCTCCCCGCTCGTCGGCGCACGGTTCGTCGACCTGACCGACCTGTACTCGTCGCGGCTTCGCCGGCTCTGCCGCGAGGTAGACGAGACCCTCGACGAGGGCGTCTACGTTCAGTTCCCCGGACCCCACTACGAGACGCCGGCCGAGATCGAGCTGGTCCGCCGGATCGGCGGAGACCTGGTCGGGATGTCCACCACCCTCGAGGCCATCGCGGCGCGGGAGGCCGGTATGGAGGTCCTGGGGATCTCGCTCGTCACGAACGCCGCGGCCGGGATGACCGGTCAACCCCTCGACCACCAGGAGGTCCTCGCAGCCGGCAACGCCGCAGCCAGCCGGATGGGCCGACTGCTCGCCGACATCATCCCGAAGGTCTAGCGCGTGCGGGTGCCCATCACCGGCGTCGCGCCGGAGCTCCAGGAGCGCGTCTCCGCGTGGATCGCCGGCGATCCCGACGAGGGTGCACGGGCTGAGCTCGCGCAGCTTCTCCGGGCGGCTGAGCACGACACCGGCGCCCTCAGCGAGCTCGAGGACCGGTTCGCGGCAACGCTCGAGTTCGGCACGGCGGGGCTGCGTGGCGAGGTTGCCGCCGGGCCCAACCGGATGAACCGGGCGGTGGTCATCCGCGCGGCCGCCGGCCTGGTCAGGTACCTGCTCGACACCGTGGCCACCGGAACCCGCGGCCACGGCAGAGTGGTGATCGGGTACGACGCGCGGCACATGTCCGACGTGCTGGCCCGCGACACCGCGCAGGTGGTGCAGGCAGCGGGTCTCGAGGCGCTGCTGCTCCCGCGCGCTCTGCCGACCCCCCTCCTTGCCTTCGCGATCCGGCACCTGGACTGCCTGGCCGGCGTCATGGTCACGGCGTCACACAACCCGCCACGCGACAACGGCTATAAGGTCTACCTCGGTGACGGGAGCCAGATCGTCCCTCCCGCCGACACGGAGATCTCGCAGCGGATAGCCGCCGTCGGGCCGGCCGTCGACGTGCCTCGCACCCACGGGGGCACCGTGCTCGACGAAGATGTCGTCGATGCGTATCTCGACGCGGTCGCTGCGCTCCCGGAGCCGGGGTCCCCGCGGCGGTTGTCCTTGGTCTACACGCCCCTGCACGGTGTCGGTGGGGAGACCGTGCAGGAAGCCCTACGACGCGCCGGATTCGACCCTGCTGTCGTCGTGGCCGAACAGGCCGAGCCGAACGCCGACTTCCCCACGGTGTCGTTCCCCAACCCAGAAGAGCCGGGAGTCATGGATCTCGCTCTGGCTCTTGCCGAGCGACGCGACGCCGATATCGTCGTCGCCAACGACCCCGACGCGGACCGCTGCGCGGTCGCGGTCCCGACGCTGCACGGCTGGCACACGCTCCGTGGTGACGAGGTGGGCGTCCTGCTCGCAGACCACGTGCTGCGGCGAGGCGTCAGCGGCGTCTTCGCCACGACGATCGTGTCGTCGTCGCAGCTCGGACACATGGCGCAGGCTCACGGCGTCGGCTACGCCGAGACGCTGACCGGCTTCAAGTGGATCGGCCGCGTGGACGGTCTCAGCTTCGGCTACGAGGAGGCTTTGGGGTACTGCGTGGCACCCGACCTCGTGCGGGACAAGGACGGCGTATCCGCGCTGCTCCTGGTGGCCGAGCTTGCCGCGGGCCTGAAGGCAGAGGGCAGCACGCTTCTCGACCGCCTCGACGACATCGCGCGCGAGTACGGCGTGTTCGCGACCGAGCAGCTGTCGGCTCGAGTCGACGACGTGACGCTCATCGCCCGGGCCATGCAACGCCTGCGAGAATATCCACCCGCCCAACTCGGCGGCTTCGCGGTCGAGAGCGCAGACGATCTCAGCGACGGTGCCGACGGGCTCCCGCCGACAGACGGGCTGCGGTACCGGCTCGCCTCGGGCGGCCGCGTCGTCGTACGTCCCTCGGGAACGGAGCCGAAGATGAAGTGCTATCTCGAGGTGGTGGTGCCCGTCGCCGCAGGTGATGTCGCGGCCGCCCGCATCTCCGCCGCCGGCCGGCTGGACGCGATCCGCTCCGACCTGGTCGTCGCGGCCGGTCTGTGAAGTCGGCCATGCCCTGACCGAGGCAGGGTGGAGCGAACGCGTCTCAGGTCAGCAGCAGGACCAGCATGACCGCCGCTGTGGCAAGAGCGACCACAGACGGCCACGCCCAGGACACGAGAGGCTCCAGACCATCCGGCTTCACATCGCGGGCACGGTCGCCTATCCGCATCTCGACGTAGTCCTGGTAGGCGATTCCTGCCTTGACGCGCTGGGAAGGGTCTGGCTGGGATGTCCTGCCCGCCACGTCGAGCGCGCTGCCCCCAAGGCCGCGCGAGAGCCCTCGAGCCATGATCGAGCTTGTGCCGTAGTTCTGCTTGGTCATGGATCGCGCGGAGCGGCTCACTCCCAGCCCATGGAAACGGGCCTCCTCGGTGACGACCTGCAGCGTCTGCAGAACGCGGCACCGGTCGATCTTCGACCACGGCACGAACGTGTCGCGTGACATGTTGCGCAGAAGGACACCGTTGCTGTGAGCCGAGACGCTCGGACGGATGAGCACGACCCAGGTGACGGCTGCGACGAGTACGCCCAGATAGATCGTCTTGCGCTCCCGCGCCGGGTCACCAGCGCCGGCGGCGACCAGCGCGGCCGCCACGACGACCACCGCCCAGCCGAGCCACCGACCCGAGGACGGAGCGAACACCTCTTCCTCGGGGCCGGCAGCTTCCACCGCCGCATTGCTCACGAGACAACTCTAGCCAGGCGGAACGAGCCCCCGACTGCGGCGCGGCTGGCCTTTAGACTGATGCCGTGACGACATCGGAGACTGCCTCAGTCGTTGCGTCCGACTCCGCCGCCGCCGAGCTGGCGCTGGAGGCTCGGTCGAGCCCGACTGCGCTCCGGCGGTTCCTGCAAGGCCTTCCCGCCGTCGACCAGGTGGGGTGCGAGGCGCGGGCAGCAGCGCTGTCCCGCCGGTCGATCAAAACGACCGCAAAGGCGTTCGCACTCGAGCTAGCGGTCTCGATGATCGACCTCACCACGCTGGAGGGGCAGGACACCGCCGGCAAGGTGCGGGCGCTGTGCGCCAAGGGGATTCGCCCCGACCCGGCCGACGCGTCATGTCCGCCGGTGGCGGCGATCTGCGTCTATCCCGACATGGTCGGCACTGCCCGCGCGGCGTTGCGAGGGTCCGGCGTCCGGGTCGCCTCTGTCGCCACCTCGTTCCCGTCCGGCCGCAACTCGCTCGACGTCAAGCTCCTCGACACCCGGCACGCGGTGGCAGCCGGGGCTGACGAGATCGACATGGTCATCGACCGGGGCGCCTTCCTTTCCGGCGACTACTCCCGTGTCTTCGAGCAGATCGTCGCGGTCAAGCTGGCCTGCGCACGCCCCGACACCGAGGGTCGCCCAGACGCCCACCTCAAGGTGATCCTCGAGACCGGCGAGCTGGTCACCTACGACAACGTCCGACGCGCGTCGTGGCTTGCCATGCTCGCCGGCGCAGACTTCATCAAGACGAGTACCGGCAAGGTACAGCCCGCTGCCACGATGCCCGTGACGCTCACGATGCTGGAGGCGGTGCGCGACTTTCGGGACACCACCGGTCGTCAGGTCGGAGTGAAGCCGGCAGGCGGCATCAGCACGGCCAAGGACGCGGTTCGGTATCTCGTGATGGTCAACGAGACGGTCGGCGACGACTGGCTCTCCCCCGCCTGGTTCCGCTTCGGGGCGTCCCGTCTGCTCAACGACCTGTTGATGCAGCGCAGCAAGCTCGCCACAGGTCGCTACGCCGGCCCCGACTACTTCACGTTGGACTAGGAGCAGCTGATGGCTTTCGCCTACGCGCCGGCTCTGGAGTCGCGCTCCGTGCTCGACCTCAGGTCGTCGTACGGGTTGTTCGTCGGCGGGGTGTTCGTCGACGGCAGCGGCCCCAGCCTCAAGTCCGTCAGCCCGGCCAACGAAGAGGTGTTGGCGGAGATCTCGGAGGCCACGGACGACGACGTCGACAAGGCGGTCAAAGCAGCTCGCAAGGCGTACGCCCGTATCTGGTCGGCGATGCCGGGGGCCGAACGAGCCAAGTACCTCTACCGGATCGCTCGGATCGTCCAGGAGCGCTCCCGCGAGCTCGCGGTGCTCGAGTCCCTCGACAACGGAAAGCCGATCAAGGAGTCTCGCGACGTCGACGTCCCACTCGTGGCGGCGTACTTCTTCTACTACGCGGGATGGGCCGACAAGCTCGAGCACGCAGGTTACGGCAGCGCACCGCGCTCCCTGGGTGTCGCGGGCCAGATCATCCCCTGGAACTTCCCGCTGCTGATGCTGGCGTGGAAGATTGCCCCCGCTCTCGCCTGCGGGAACACCGTCGTCCTGAAGCCGGCAGAGACGACGTCACTCACGGCACTGCTCTTCGCGGAGATCTGCCAACAGGCGGACCTGCCACCCGGAGTCGTCAACATCGTCACCGGGGCCGGTTCGACGGGTCAGGCGATCGTCTCGCACGCGGGGGTCGACAAGGTCGCCTTCACCGGGTCGACAGAGGTCGGCAAGTCGATAGCCCGCACGGTCGCCGGGACGTCGAAGCGAGTCACCCTGGAGCTCGGTGGCAAGGCGGCGAACATCGTCTTCGACGACGCCCCCATGGACCAGGCGGTCGAAGGGATCGTCAACGGCATCTTCTTCAACCAGGGACATGTCTGTTGTGCCGGGTCCCGGCTGCTGGTCCAGGAGAGCGTGTACGACGAGGTCCTCGCACGGCTGAAACGTCGGATGGCGACCCTGCGCATCGGCGACCCGCTGGACAAGAACACCGACGTGGGAGCCATCAACTCGTCGGAGCAGCTGACCAAGATCCGCGAGCTCTCCGAGATCGGCGAGCACGAGGGGGCCGAGCGCTGGTCGGCTCCCTGTGAGCTTCCGGACCGAGGTTTCTGGTTCCCGCCCACGATCTTCACCGGCGTCTCGCAGGCGCACCGGATCGCCCGTGAGGAAATCTTCGGCCCGGTGCTGTCCATCATGACGTTCCGCACCCCCGCAGAGGCGGTCGAGAAGGCGAACAACACTCCCTTCGGGCTCTCAGCGGGCGTCTGGACCGACAAGGGCTCACGCATCCTGTGGATGTCCAACGCGCTGCGGGCAGGGGTGGTGTGGGCGAACACCTTCAACCGCTTCGACCCGAGCAGCCCCTTCGGCGGCTACAAGGAGTCCGGCTTCGGCCGCGAGGGCGGCCGCCACGGGTTGGAGGCCTACCTTGCCACCTGAACCCGCCCGTACCGACGCCGCCGCCCCTCCGCGAAAAGCCAGGGGCGCTCGCATCGACGTACGCAAGACCTACAAGCTCTATATCGGGGGCGCCTTCCCGCGCAGCGAGTCGGGCCGTTCCTACGCAGTCGTCGATCACGGGGGCCGGTTCCTCGCGAACGCCGCGCAGGCATCGCGTAAGGATGCGCGAGACGCCGTCGTCGCCGCTCGCAAGGCATTCGGCGGATGGGCTTGCCGGACGCCGTACAACCGTGGCCAGGTCGTCTACCGCGTCGCAGAGGTTCTCGAAGGCCGCCGCGATCAGTTCGTCGCCGACGTCCGGAGCAGCGAGGGGTTGTCGAAGCGCTCGGCCGAGACGCTCGTCGACGCCGCCGTCGACCGGCTCGTCTGGTACGCCGGCTGGGCCGACAAGGTGGCCCAGGTGGTCGGTTCGACCAACCCCGTCGCAGGGCCGTACTTCGACTTCTCGGTCCCTGAGCCCACTGGGGTCGTCGCGATCGTCGCGCCGCAACAGTCGTCGCTGCTCGGGCTCGTCAGCGTCATCGCCCCGGTGATCACTACCGGCAACACCTGTGTCGTGATCTCGTCCTACCGGCGCCCGCTGCCCGCGGTCACGCTCTCGGAGGTGCTGGCCACCTCCGACGTCCCGGGAGGCGTGGTCAACATCCTGACCGGCAGTCTCGAGGAGGTCGCACCCTGGTTGGCGTCGCACATGGACGTCAACGCGCTCGACCTGACGGGTGTCGCAGACCCGGAGACGGCTCAGGAGTTGGAGGTGGCGGCGGCCGACAACCTCAAGCGGGTACTGCGGCCGACGGGCGTCCCGGGGCAGGCCGAAGGCGCCACCACGGGCTCCCAGCATGCGGGCGGCGAACCGGACTGGACGGTCGACCCGGGTATCGCGCGGATGACGGCGTTCCTGGAGACGAAGACCGTATGGCATCCCATCGGACTGTGACCCCGACTCCCCTGGCGAGAGGCGAAGATTCCCCGCCGAGAGGGCGCAAACGCCCCCTCGCGTCATCACGGCGCTTGACTTCCGCGTATCGCGAGCGAGGCGCCTGAGTGGTTCCACCGGATGACGACCCCTTGGCAGACTGGCCCGCCCGAGCCCGGCTGTACGACCCGACCGGTCGGCTCGTTCTGGTTTACACGATGTCTGAAGGCACCCGGGACGAGCGACCCTGGGTCGATGGCGCCTGGCGACCGGACTCGGCCCCGGTGGAGGCAACCTCGCGGGCCATCATCGAGAACCTCCCGGGGTTCACCCTGTCGACATCTGACTCGACGCTCGTGGAGGCCCTGACGGGAGCCGGGGCGACGTACCTCCGTCACGCCCGCGCGATGAGCCACCCGCTCCGGGTTCTTCCGGCGGTCACCGCCAATCCCCGCATCACCGTCGAACCGCTGACACGAGCACAGCTGGAACGACACGCCGAGCAGCTCGGCGCGATCAGCTACGCCGCCTACTCCCCCGGGCACCCTGACCACTCCCATGACGAGGTGGGGTCCGCAGTCGATGAGATCCGGGCGATCGGCCGGGGCGAGGTGCTCGGCCCTTTCCTGGAGCAGTCTCGAGTGGCGTTGCACGAAGGCGCGATCGTCGGAGTCTGCCTGGTCGTCGATCGCGAGGGGAGCCCCCCGGACGGCGGCCCGTGGGTCGTGGACATCTTCCGCGACCCTGCGTGCGAGGAGCGCGGAGTGGCGACGGCCCTCCTCGCCGGCACTCTCGCGTCCACCCGAGCCGCCGGACTTCCGGGCCTCTCACTGGCCGTGAGCCATCCGAACGCGAACGCGAAGCGCTTGTACGCCGCTCTCGGCTTCGTCGACCGAGGCGAGAGCTGGACCCTGGCTCTGCCGTCGCGGACCGGCGTGACGCCGTAGGAGCGGAACGCCGTCGCCGACCGGCGTCACACCGTCGAAGCTGGACTCGGCCGAGGAGCGCCGGTAAGGGCGTCGTAGCCGGGCTTGATGACCCTCTCGATCAGATCGAGACGCTCGTCGAACGGCAGGAATGCGCTCTTCATCGCGTTGATGGTGAACCACCTCATATCGTCGAGGTCGAACCCGAATGCAGCCGTGAGAAGCTCCATCTCGCGGCTCAGTGTCGTACCGCTCATCAACCGGTTGTCGGTGTTGACGGTCACCCGGAAGCGCATCTCGGTAAGAGTCCCGATGGGGTGCTCGGCCATCGACCCCGCGGCACCTGTCTGCAGGTTTGACGACGGGCACATCTCCAGCGGCACCCTCCGGTCCCGGACGTAGGAGGCGAGCCGACCCAGACGGAAGCCGTCGCCCACCTTCTCGATGTCGTCGACGATGCGTACGCCGTGCCCGAGCCGCTCGGCGCCGCACCACTGCAGCGCCTGCCAGATCGAAGGGAGCCCAAAGGCCTCGCCGGCGTGGATCGTGAAGTGGTAGTTCTCCCTCTGGAGGTACTCGAAGGCGTTGAGGTGCCGGGTCGGGGGGAAGCCCGCCTCGGCACCGGCGATGTCGAAACCGGCGACGCCTCGGTCACGGTGCCGCACTGCGAGCTCCGCGATCTCCCCGGAGTTCGCGGCGTGCCGGAGGGCGGTCAGGATCTGCTGTACGACGATGGGACGGCCAGCCGCCTCAGCTGTCGCCGACGCCTCCTCGAACCCTGCGTGCACCAGCTCGACCACCTCGTCGAGACCGAGCCCGGCCTCGAGATGCTGCTCCGGGGCGTAGCGGACCTCGGCATATACCACGCCGTCGCGAGACAGGTCCTCAACGCACTCGACCGCCACGCGTCGCAGGTCGTCCGGCCGCTGCATCACCGCGACCGTGTGCGCGAACGTCTCCAGGTAGCGCACCAGGCTGCCCGAGTCCGCGGCGTTGACGAACCACGTGTCCAGCTCCTCCGGCTCGATGACGGGAAGGTCGTGTCCTACGGCATCGGCGATCTCGACGATCGTGGCAGGTCGAAGGCCGCCGTCGAGATGGTCGTGCAGCAGCGCCTTGGGTGCCTCTACGAAGCGCTGGTCGGTCGCCTGGTGCATCCCGATATCCTCCCAGGTGGGGTCGCCTGTTCTGAGAGAGAGGTCCGTAGTGGATTCCAGCCGTCAGCGAGTCGCCCTCGTCACCGGGGCGGCACGTGGCATCGGCGCCGCGGTGGCCAGACGGCTCAGCGCTGACGGTTATGCCGTCGCAGTCCTCGACCTCGACGAGTCGGCATGCGCCACCACCGTCGACGACGTCACCGCATCCGGCGGGGTCGCCTTGGCTGTCGGAGCGGACGTGGCCGACGCACCGCAGGTCGACGCGGCGGTCACCCGGGTCGCCGACGAGCTCGGTCCCCCCACCGTGCTTATCAACAACGCCGGGATCACCCGTGACAACCTGCTGTTCAAGCTCACCGAGCAGGACTGGGACTCGGTGCTGGCAGTCCACCTTCGCGGTGCGTTCCTCATGAGCCGGGCGGCTCAGTCGTACATGACGAAGGCAGGCTGGGGGCGGATCGTCAACCTGTCCAGCACGTCGGCGCTGGGGAACCGCGGCCAGGCGAACTATGCCGCCGCCAAGGCCGGGATGCAGGGGTTCACCAAGACGCTGGCGCTCGAGCTCGGCAGGTTCGGAGTGACCGTCAACGCGATCGCGCCGGGCTTCATCGTCAGCGAGATGACAGCGATGACCGCCGAACGGCTCGGTGTGAGCTTCGAGGACTTCCAGGCTGCCCGCGCCGCCGAGACGCCCGTGCCACGGGTCGGCACTCCGGACGACATCGCCCACGCCGTGTCGTTCTTCGTCAGCGAGGGAGCGTCGTTCGTGTCAGGTCAGGTGCTGTACGTCGCCGGCGGGCCCCGTGGCTAGGCCGCCCGTAATGCACCGCGGAGCCGGTGACGACCCGCACGTCGCGGCGTACTCACGGGGTATCGGCGTCCCAGCGTGACCAGGGTCTTCGAGACCGCCGACGATCTGGACTCGGCAGTCGGGGAGCACCTGGGGTACAGCGACTGGCAGACGATCGACCAGCGCCGGATCGACGCCTTCGCAGCGGTGAGCGGTGACCACCAGTGGATCCATGTCGACGCAGAACGCGCCGCCAGAGGCCCCTTCGGTACGACGGTTGCTCACGGCTATCTCACCCTGTCGATGGTGCCGGTCCTGGTCGGCTCACTGGTCGAGTACGCCGGCTGGGGCGAGAAGATCAACTACGGCTCCGACAAGGTGCGGTTCCCGGGCCCCGTGCCGGTGGGAAGCCGGGTCCGGGCCGGTGCCGAATTGCTCGCCGTGAGCCGGCTCCCGTCCGGTGTCCAGGTGTCGATGCGCGTCACGATGCAGGTCGAGGGGCCCCATCACGAGGTCGAGGACAAGCCGGCCCTCGTTGCCGAGACGCTCACGCTGCTTGTCTGACAATACCGAGCGCCAGACGCTCGAGGAGTGCTCGAGCTCCTGGCTGGCTGTCACCCGATCCGGTCGAGAACTATCTCGGAGCGCTCTACCCGGGCGTCGTCTGACTCGTCGGCAATGTCGACTGCATCCTGCAGCGACTGCTCGGCGCGCGCGAAGCGGTTCGAGTCGTCGCTCAACAGCGTCAGGATGGGCTGGCCCCTCCCGACCTTGTCTCCAGGCTTTGCGTGGAGTAAGACGCCCGCACCGGCCTGGACCGGGTCCTCCTTACGGCTGCGCCCCGCTCCGCAACGCCATGCGGCCACTCCGACCGCCAGCGCGTCCAGGCGTGTCAGCACACCCGATGACGCTGCCGTCACCTGGTGGCTCTCCTTGGCCCGCGGCAGCTCCGCGTCGACGTCACCCCCCTGTGCGCCGATCATGGCACGCCAGACGTCCATGGCCGAGCCGTCGGCGAGCTTCACCGAGGGGTCGACGTCGTCGTGCCCCGCCGCTGCCAGCATCTCCCGGGCCAGAGCCAGCGTCAGCTCGACGACGTCGTCCGGCCCCCCTCCCGCCAACACGTCGAGCGACTCCTGTACCTCGATGGCGTTTCCCGCCGTGAGCCCGAGCGGCGTGGACATGTCGGTGAGGAGGGCCACTGTCGTCACGCCTGCGTCGTTGCCCAGGTCGACCATCGTGCCGGCAAGCTCGCACGCGTCCGCGAGAGTCTTCATAAAAGCCCCCGAGCCGACCTTGACGTCGAGTACGAGGGCGCCGGTGCCCTCTGCGATCTTCTTGCTCATGATCGAGCTCGCGATCAGAGGGATCGCCTCGACTGTGCCTGTCACGTCCCGCAGTGCGTACAGCTTCTTGTCGGCAGGTGCCAGTGACGCGCCTGCGGCGCATACCACCGCTCCCACCGACTCGAGCTGCGCGATCATCTCGTGGTAGGACAGGTCACAGTTCCAACCCGGGATGGACTCGAGCTTGTCGAGCGTGCCGCCGGTGTGTCCGAGACCGCGGCCGGACAGCTGCGGCACGGCGACGCCACACGCTGCGACGAGCGGGGCCAACGGAAGGGTGATCTTGTCGCCCACGCCACCGGTCGAGTGCTTGTCGGTGGTGTCGCGAGACAGCGACGAGAAGTCCATCCGCGTGCCGCTCGCGATCATCGCCGCGGTCCACCGGCTGATCTCGCGACGGTTCATGCCGTTGAGAAGGATCGCCATCGCAAGCGCCGACATCTGCTCCTCCGCCACGGCTCCGCGCGTGTATGCGTCGACGACCCAGTCGATATGCTCGTCGGACAGCTCTGCCTTGTCGCGTTTGGTGCTGATCACCTCAACCGCGTCGAATGGCTCGCCCATGTCTCACCTTCCGTGTCAACCTGCCGCCAGGGGCAGTCGCCGATATCCGCGCAGTACGAACGTCTTCCGCCGCTCTGGAGCCCCGCCCAATCGCAGATGCGGGTATGACGATCCCAGCAACCGTAGCGACTCGGAGATCTCCATCCGAGCGAGCGGCGCCCCCAGGCAGAAGTGCACTCCCGCTCCGAACGCCAGATGCGGGTTGGGAGCACGTCCGGCGTCGAACGAGTCGGCGTCGGTGAACACCGACTCGTCCCGGTTGGCCGACCCCAGGAGAACCGCAACCCGCTCACCGACTCGAACCAGCTGGCCCGCAAGTGAGACGTCGGTCGTGGCCGTACGTTCGAAGAGTTGCAAGGCCGCGTCGAAGCGCAGCATCTCCTCGACCGTGCTCTCTGGCGTCACGTCGCCGCAGACGAGTCCGGACCACTGGCCAGGCGTCTCCAGCAGTGCCACGAGGCCGTTGCCGAACACGTTGACGGAAGCCTCGTGACCGGCGTTGAGCAACAGGATCGCCGACGCCAGCACCTCATCGTCGGTAAGCGGGTCTGCGTCCTGCTGAGCGCGGAGGAGATCGCTCACCAGGTCGTCGCGCGGATCCTCTCGGCGCTCGGCCGTCAAGGCCCTCATGTAGTCGGCGAAGGCCTGGCTCGCAGCGATCGCAGCGTCCTCGGCAACGGTGTTGACCGTCGGCTCGTACATGCCCACGATGGCCTGCGACCACGTCCGAAGGCGCTCCACATCGCAACTCGGCGCTCCGAGGAGCTCAGCGATGACGAGGACCGGCAGAGGCTCCGCGAAGTCCTTGAGCACGTCGAACTCGTCACCGTCCAGCTGGTTCAGGAGCTTCGCGCCGAGCGCGGTGACCCGTGGACGCATCCGCTCGATATGCCCCCGCGCGAACGCAGCCGCCACCTTGCGGCGGAGTCTGGAATGGTTCGGCGGCTCGTTCTCCATCATCTGGTTGCGATGCAACAGGTTGAACGGCTCGAAACGATCCGCTGGTCGCCGGTCTACCCAGATCCGGCCGAACCGACGGTCTCTCAGGACGGCGCTGCAGAGCTCGTGGGAAACGACCACCCAGGTCTGGCTGTCTTCGTGCCACCCGATCGGACCGGCTTGCCGCTGTGCCGCAAGCCTGGGATACGGGTCGCGAACGAAGCCGTCGGACCCGAAGTCGAGGTGGCACGGGAGACGATCACTCATCTGGTGGTGAGATCGTCCGGACCGAACGCATCTGGGAGGACGTCCGTCATAGCCAGGAAACCCTTCGTCGTCTCGAGCAGCATCGTCGGCCCGCCGTTCTCCCACAACAGCTGCCGACATCGCCCACACGGCATCAGCGGCTCCCCCGACCGGTCGACACAGGCGACAGCGACAAGTCGGCCGCCTCCCGAGCTGTGGAGGGAGGACACCATTCCGCACTCCGCGCAGAGACCCACGCCGTACGAGGCGTTCTCGACGTTGCACCCGACGACGATCCGGCCATCGTCGACGAGTCCAGCCGCTCCCACGGCGAAGTTCGAGTACGGGGCGTAGGCGTGCTGCATGGCGTCGGTGGCTGCCTGTCTGAGCCTGGACCAGTCGATGCCGTCGTTCATCAGATTGATTGTCCTCGTCGGTACCGCAGCCCATCGGCGGCCGGCATTCGCAGCCGCTGGGCAGCCAGGCCCAGCACCAACAGGGTGGCGACGTACGGCGTCATCCCGGTGAAGTCGCGGGGTACCTGGTTGCTCAGCAGGAACCAGAGCAGGAACCCGACGCCGAGGACACCCACGACTAGGGCACCTGTCGTTTCCGTGTTTCGCGCCCGCCATGCTGCCACCGCGATGAGGACTACCGCGAGGACCAGCAGGAGAGCGTGCACGGAGTCAGCATCTCGCAGCTGCAGGCTGTCGGTATAGCCGAACATCAGTGCGCCCGTCACGATGCCGCCGGGGCGCCAGTTGCCGAAGATCATGGCGGCCAACCCGATGTAGCCGCGGCCACCGGTCTGCCCGACAGTGAACCCGCTCGACGAGACCAGCGTGAGGAAACAGCCCCCGATCCCGGCCATGGCGCCGGAGACGACGACCGCGACGTACTTGTATGTGTAGACATTGACTCCGAGGCTCTCTGCCGCGGCAGGGTTCTCACCGCACGACCGTAGCCGCAAACCGAAGGTAGTCCTCCACAGCACCCAGGCTGACAGAACGACGAGTGCGACGACGAGGATCGTGAGCAGGGACAGGCCTCCGGTGACGGCCGCCACGAACGAGGCCAGATCCGAGACCAGGAACCACTGCCGGTCGGCGAGGTTGGTCGCCACGTCGTACAGACCGGGAATCGTCAACGTCCCCGGCTGGTCGAGACCGGTCAGCTGCTTGAACCCACCGCCTTCCAGGCCCTGGAAGTAGGCCTCGGCGAGGAACTGCGCCGCACCGGCGGCGATGATGTTGATCGCCACTCCGGAGACGATGTGGTCGACTCCGAACGTGACCGTCGCGAGAGCGTGCAGCAGCCCTCCGATCGCCCCGAGCAGGGCTGCCCCGGCAACGCCTGCCCAGGGGCCGTAGTAGTAGGTGAAGTAGGCCGACCCCCAGGTGCCGAGGATCATCTGACCTTCGAGGCCGATGTTGACGACCCCGGAGCGCTCGCTCCACAGGCCACCGAGTGCAGCCATCAGGATCGGGCAGGTCGCGATGACGGCGGCGCGGATGGTGCCGGTCGAGTCGATGCCGTCCGCACCGGTGACGACCCGGACGGCCGACACGAGCACGATCCCGGCGACGCTTACCAGCAGCCAGGTCTGCGTGAACCGCTCGACTCTGTGGTGGCTCGAAGGGGGCTCCCTCAGCAAGGTGCTCATACCGACACCACCTCAGGTTCCGTCGGTGAGCCGGCAGGGGGGAACCCTGCCACGGACGCCTGCTCGAGCTTCAGGCGGTAGCGGCGCACGACCTCGTAGGCGATCACCACTGTCAAGACGATGGTGCCCTGCGTGATCTGGACGACGTTGACCGAGATGTCGGTCTGAAAGGTGAGCTGGTTGGACTGTTCGCCGAGGAAGGCGAACAGCAGGGCACCGAAGGCGATGCCGACCGGCTGGTTACGTCCCAGCAGGGCGACCGCGATCCCGGTGAAGCCCAGCCCCGCCTGGAAGGCGGTTCCATAGGAGTGAGCCGACCCGAACAGGGCGGGCAACCAGATCAGCCCGGCGACGCCGCCCGATATCAGCATGGAAACGACCACCAGGCGCTTCACGTTGACGCCAGAGGCGACCGCCGCCGTCGACGATGCGCCGGTCGCCCGCAGGTCGAAGCCGAAGCGGGTCCTGTTGAGCAGTACCCAGAAACCGACACCAACGACGCCTGCCAACGGCGCCAAGGTCCATACCGCCCCATCCGGGGCAGCGAACGCAGACCAGCCGGTCAGCTGGCTGCCGGCAGGGATGACGGAGCTGCGCACACCGTTTCCGACGTGCTCGCCATACTTGTCGAGAAGGTATCCGGCCAGGGTGATGGCGATCGCGTTCAGCATGATGGTCGAGATGACCTCACTGACACCACGCGTGACCTTGAGTAGTCCGGCAATCCCGGCCCAGGCTGCACCCACCACGATCGCAAGCACGAGCGAGGCGATGACGTTGAGAAATCCGGGAAAGACGGACGCCCCCGCCAACGTGGCGGCCGCGTATGACGCCAGTGTGTACTGACCCTCCACCCCGATGTTGAACAGGTTCATCCGGAACCCGACCGCCGCCGCGACGGCCGAGATGTAGATGAGCGCCGACTGGTTGACCATGTTGACGATCAACCGGTTCGCCGGTCGCGAGAAGATGACGCCCCAGAAGTCCCCCGGTGAGCTGCCCGACCAGGCGATGACGGCGCTGGTGATGGCCATCGCCGCGAGCAGTGCGACGACCGGGGCGAGCAGGCCGATCGCGGACCGTCTGAGGGTGCTCACGTGACTCCCTCGCGGCCACCTGTCATCGCTGCCCCAAGGTCCTGAGGCGTCACCTTGCCCGGGTCGAACTCGCCTACCAGAGCGCCCCTCAGGATCACCTCGATGCGGTTCGAGAGCCCGATCAGCTCGTCGAGGTCGGCGGAGACGAGCAGCACCGCGAGACCTTCACGCTGAGCCTTCTTGATGTGCTCCCAGATGGCCGCCTGTGCGCCGACGTCGACCCCGCGGGTCGGATGTGACGCGATCAGCAGCACCGGATCCCCGCTCATCTCCCGGCCGACCACAAGCTTCTGCTGGTTCCCACCCGACAGAGCCCGGGACAAGGTATCGATGCCGGGGGTCCTGACGTCGTACTCACCGACGATACGGTCGGTGTCGGCTCGCGCCCCCGCCCGGTCTATCCACTGCCCTCGGACACACGGTGGCCTGGTCTGGTGCCCGAGGACGCGGTTCTCCCACAGCGGGGCGTCCAGGAGCAGCCCGTGGCGTTGGCGGTCCTCGGGTATGTAGCCGATTCCCGCTTCGCGACGTCGGCGGGTAGCCCACCTCGTGATCTCGTCGGCTCCCAGTGAGATCCGGCCCGCGGTGGGCACTCTCATCCCCATGATCGTCTCCACGAGCTCGGCCTGGCCGTTGCCCTCGACGCCGGCGATCCCCAGCACCTCGCCACAGCAGATCCGCAGCGAGACGTCGCTGAGGAGGTCGCGGCCCCGGGTGTCGGTGAGGGTCACCCCTGACAGCTCGAGCCGGACCTCGGCCGTCGCCGCCGACTCATCAGTCTGAGGAGAAGGTAGCTCGGAGCCGACCATGAGCTCCGCGAGCTCGTGCTCGGTGATCTCATCGGGCTTCGCCGCGCCCACCGTCGTGCCCTGCCTCATCACGGTGATGTCGTCGGCCACGTCGAGCACCTCGTCCAACTTGTGAGAGATGAACAGGATCGTGTGCCCCTCCTCCCTGAGCTCGCGCAGGTTCTCGAACAACGCGTCGACCTCCTGCGGGACCAACACAGCGGTCGGCTCGTCGAGGATGATGATGGTGGCGCCGCGGTAGAGGACCTTGAGGATCTCGACCCGCTGCCGGTCGCCCACACCCAGGTCCTCAACCAGGGCGTCCGGATCGAGACCGAAGCCGTACCTCGCGGAGATCTCCGTCAACGCCTCACGAGCCCGGTCGCCGATGCCGTGCAGCTTCTCGGCACCGAGAACGATGTTCTCCAGCACTGTGAGGTTGTCGGCGAGCATGAAGTGCTGGAACACCATCCCGATGCCATGTGCGATGGCGTCGGTCGGAGAGCTGAACGAGACCTGTTCGCCGTCGATGCGGATCGTGCCGTCGTCTGGCTTCTGGACGCCATAGAGGATCTTCATCAGCGTGGACTTGCCCGCGCCGTTCTCCCCGATCAGGGCATGCACGGTGCCGCCCCGGATAGTGATGTCAACGTCATGGTTGGCGACCACCCCTGGGAAGCGTTTCCCGATGCCTTGCAGCAGCACCTCGTTGCGCGTCGCCGTGGACGTCATGGCCCTCCCTCGATCACGGTCGGTCGTCGAGAAGCACGAACTCGCGACGAACGCTATCGCGCCGCCCCGAGTCCATCACCTCGACCGACCCGCTATGACGAGGGAACAGTCGGCACCTTGATGGCGCCCTCCTTGATCTTTGCTGAGAAGGCGTCGAGCTGGGGCTTGATGTCATCGATGAACCCACCCGACGTGGCGTACCCGACGCCGTTCTTCTTCAGGTCGTACGTCTGATAACCCGTAAGGGGCTTCTTGTCCGCGACCGACTTGACCATGTCGAATGTCGCGACGTCTACCCGCTTCAGTGCCGACGTCAGGATGTGCGGCTGCTGCTCAGCGCTGGCACTCACATACTGGTCGGAGTCGACGCCGATGGCCCATTTCCCGGCACCTGCGTCGACCGCAGCGTCGAAGACACCGGAACCAGAAGCGCCGGCGACGGCGTACACGATGTCCGCACCCTTGTCGTACTCCCCCGCAGCCGCTGCCTTGCCGCCGGCCGGGTCGTTGAAGCCGGACAGGTCAGACTCCTCGATGTACTTGGTCTGCACCGTGATCTTGGGGTTGACCGCTTTGACTCCCGCCGTGTATCCAGCCTCGAACGCCTTGATCAGGTCGACGTGCACCCCGCCTACGAAACCGACGTTGTCGGTCTTCGTCTTCAGGGCAGCGGCGACACCGACGAGGAAGGAGCCCTGTTCGGCGGCGAAGTCCAGATAGGCCACGTTGTCGTTCGTCGCCTTGTCAGGGTCGAAACCATCGATGACCCCGAAGCTGATGTCCGGGTAGTCCGGCGCGACCGCGTTGACCGAGTCGCTGTAGGAGAAGCCGACGCCGATGATCGGGTTCGCGCCGGCCTCGGCCAGGCTCCGGAGGCGATCCTCGCGGGCGGACTCCGGCTCGTTGAGCTGCGCCTCACCTACGACGCACGTTGCGTTGAGATCGGTTGCGGCCTTCTTCATTCCCACAATGGCCGAGTCGTTGAACGAGTGGTCACCCTGTCCACCGACGTCGAAGGCAATGCCGACCTTGGGTCCGTCGCCGCTCAGGGCGTTGCAGTCGAGTGCGCCTGACGAGGTACTGCTGCCACCACCACCGCTGTCCGACGGACTGCTCTTGGCGCATCCGGCCAGGGTGAGAACGGCAGCGGCCGAAACGGCCGCGATCTTGGTCCACCGACGCAAGACGACTCCTTCCACAGGGCGCGCGACGTGGATCGGCACGCATGCAGGTCGAATGCTAATGCAGCCGAGCCGCGGTAGGACCAGTCGAAACGTTCCACCGGCACGCCGATATCGCTTTGTGACCTACCGCCGGGCCGTCGACACGGCGAAACTGCTGAAGAGCCTGACGCCGACCCCGATCGCGGCCTCGTCGATGTCAAAGCTTCCGCGATGGAGGTCACCGCCGTCGGCGGCCTCCTGTCTGCGGACGCCGAGCCGGACGAGCGCTCCTGGCGTTCGCTGGAGGATCCAGGCGAAGTCCTCCCCGCCGAGGCTCTGGTCGGTGGTGGTGACTCGTGCCGTCCCGAAGACGTCTCGCGCAACGGCTCGCATCAGGTCCGTCGACACCTCGTCATTGACGCACGGTGGGACGCTCTTGTGCATGTCGACCTCCACGTCGACTCCGTACGGAGACGCGAGCGACCTGACCAGTCCCGGCACCACCGTATGGGCGGACTCCCAGACGCGCGAGTCGAGGCAGCGGAGCGTCCCCTCGACGAAGCCCTCGTTCGGGATCGCGTTGGCCACGCCACCTGAGTGGACCTGACCCCACACGACGCTGAGTCCGGCCCTCGGGTCGGCGACCCGGGACAGCAGCCCGGGAAGCTCCGTGATGACCGCGCCGAGCGCATACACCAGGTCGGCGGTGAGGTGCGGGCGCGCGGTGTGGCCGCCCGGGCCCCGCATCATCACCCTGATCCGGTCTGCACCCGCGGTGATGGCACCGGACCTGAAGCCGAGCTTGCCGACCTCGAGCCTCGGGTCGCAGTGCAGGGCGAAGACACGCTGCAGTGAGTCGACCTCCCCGTCAGCCAGGACGTCGAGCGAGCCACCCGGCGTCAGCTCCTCTGCCGGCTGGAAGATGAGCCGGACCGAGCGGTGAAGCAGGTCGAGCCGGCGCAGCTCCGCGAGCACCAGAGCGGTGCCGAGCACTGTAGCCGTGTGGGCGTCGTGGCCGCACGCGTGACAGATGCCGTCGCGGCGGGAGCGGTACGGAACGTCCTTGACGTCTTGTAGGGGAAGCGCGTCGATATCGGCCCGGAAGCCTAGCAGCGGAACTTCGCCCGTCGTCCCGATCACGTCGCAGACCAGTCCCGTCCCGACGGAGAGGATCCGAGGCTCGAGCCCGGCTTCGTGCAGCCGCTCGGCGATCGACGCCGTCGTGAGGTGCTCCTCGTGCCCGAGCTCGGGCTGCTGGTGCAGCGAGCGCCGGAACTCGATGAGCTCGGCCTCGAGACTCTTGGTCTGGCGGTCGATCTCGTCACGGACCTCGGGCGCGAGCATGCCCCCATCTTCCCATCCGTGTCGGCGTTGTCGGTCAGAACGCGTCGGGCGGTTGGTAGACGCCCCAGATCTCGCGCAACGCGTCGCAGACCTCGCCCACCGTTGCTCGCGCCGCCAACGCCGCCTTCATCGGCCGGAGAATGTTGTCGCTGCCCTGCGCAGCCGACCGCAGGGAGTCGAGCTGGCGGTCGACCTCGCTCGTGTCGCGGTTCGACCGGAGCGTGGCCAGCCTCTCGGCCTGCTCCGCCTCGATCGCCGGGTTCACCTCCAGCAGCTCGTAGGGGTCGTCGACGTCGACGGTGAAGCGGTTGACCCCGACCACGGTTCGCTGGGTGTCGTCGATCTCCTGGGCGATCCGGTACGCCGACTTCTCGATCTCGTTCTTCTGGAACCCGGCCTCGATGGCCGCAACCGCACCGCCACGGTCCTCGACCGCGGCCATCAGTTCGCGTGCGGACCGTTCGACGTCGTCGGTGAGGGACTCCATGGCGTACGAGCCCGCGAACGGGTCGACGGTCGCCGTCACGTCCGTCTCGTAGGCCAGCACCTGCTGGGTGCGCAGTGCCAAGCGGGCCGCCTTCTCGGTCGGCAGGCCGATCGCCTCGTCGAAGGAGTTGGTATGGAGGGACTGAGTGCCGCCCAGCACCGCCGCGAGCGCTTGCACGGCGACCCTGACGAGGTTGACCTCGGGCTGTTGGGCGGTGAGCTGGACACCCGCGGTCTGGGTGTGAAAGCGAAGCATGTGCGACCTCGGGTCCTTGGCTCCGAAGTCGTCACGCATCACCTCCGCCCAGATGCGCCGTGCGGCGCGGAACTTGGCCACCTCCTCGAGCAGGCTCGTACGGGAGACGAAGAAGAAGGCGAGGCGAGGCGCGAACTCGTCGACGCTCTGGCCCGACTCGATCGCGGCCCGGACGTACTCGATCCCGTTCGCCAGCGTGAAGGCGATCTCCTGTACGGGGGTCGCCCCCGCCTCGGCCATGTGGTAGCCCGAGATGGAGATGGTGTTCCAGCGCGGCATCTCCTGGCGACAGTAGGTGAACAAGTCGGTGACCAACCGTAGCGACTGCTTCGGCGGGTAGATGTAGGTGCCTCGGGCGATGTACTCCTTGAGCACGTCGTTCTGCGTCGTCCCGGTGAGCCGGGCGCCAGGAACGCCCTGGTCCTCCCCGACCAGCTGATACAGCAGCATCAGTATCGCGGCCGGCGCGTTGATCGTCATCGAGGTCGACACCGAGTCGAGCGGGATGTCGTCCAGCAGTAGGCGCATGTCGTCGAGCGAGTCGATCGCCACGCCCACCTTGCCGACCTCTCCGTGTGCGATGGCCGAGTCGGAGTCGTAGCCCATCTGGGTCGGCAGGTCGAACGCCACGGAGAGGCCCGTCGTGCCGGCGGACGTCAGCTGGTGGTACCGCCGATTGCTCTCGACTGCCGTGCCGAAGCCGGCATACTGGCGCATCGTCCACGGCCGGCCCATGTACATCGACTCGTAGACCCCACGCGTGTAGGGAAAGGAGCCTGGTCTGCCGAGCTTCGAGTCGACATCCCAGCCCTCGAGCGACGCTGGCCCATAGACCGGCTCGAACGGCAGACCGGACTCCGTGATTCGACTCATCGCAGCAGCGTACGACGCGCCTCACGACCGCCCAGTCGTCAGGCGGGCAGGGACTCGTGGTTGCCGCCGGAGACAACCACGACGACAGTCTCACCCCGGCCTACCCCCACCTGGCCACCGAGGACGGCGGCGAGCGCGACACAGGCGCCCGGCTCGGCGAGTACGCGCAGCCGGCGCCAGAGGAACCGCCTGGCATCGAGAATCGCGTCCTCTTCCACGAGAACCGAAGTCGTCGAGGAGTCGCGGGCCGCCTCGAAGGCGATCTCACCGGCTGCTGGTGCGCCGAGAGAGTCCACCGTGACACCACCGACCGCCGTCGCGACGGAGTGTCCGGCACGTAGGGCCGCATCCAGACTTGGGCACAGCGTTGGTTCGGCCGGCTGCACGTGTGCGATCCCCGCGAGGGCTGCGGCGAGCCCCGCGAAGAGTCCTCCTCCCCCGCAAGAGACGACGACCTGGTCTGCTTCGGGTACCTGCTCCTCCAGCTCCAGCCCGAGCGTCCCCGCGCCGCCCACGGTCTCGAACGTGTCGTAGGGGTGGACGAGCGGCACGCCCTCGGCTGCCGAGAACTCCAGACACGCCGCGAGGGCGTCCCTGACGAAGCCGTCGACGAAGTGGGCTCGTCCGCCGTACTCCGCGATACGTGCGATCTTCGCCGGTGGCGCGTCACGGGGCACGAAGACGTCGGCCGCCATTCCCGAGAGCTGCGCCGCCCATGCGACGGCACCCGCGTGGTTGCCACCGGAGGCCGCACAGACGCCTGTGACACCCGGCTCGAAGGACAGCACCGAGTTCAGTGCCCCTCGGGCCTTGAAGGAGCCGCTGTGCTGCATCAGCTCGAGCTTGAGCACGACCGTACCGTCGAGTCCGGTCTCGTTCGCCGCCAGCGTGAAGACGGGGTACGTCTGACACCCCGCCCGATCCGAAACGCCGCCGCCTCGACGTCCGGCCGGCGAGGCCTGCTGAGAGTCATCGCCATCGAGCCGCCGCCAGACGCCTCAGCGGGGGCGTCCGAGCAAGGCGCTCGCGACCACGCCGGCGATCGCGCCGAAGACAGCGCTGCCCGGGTCGAACCGTGTCCCGACTGCAGCGCCGCGGGCGTCTACCCCTGCCACTGGCAGCCTTGCCTTGGCGTCCGCCTGGTCGGCGACGGCGACTGCCGCCTCCGACACGTCGGCTCGCCGGGCGACGGCATCGGGCGACCGATCGGACGTCATCGCCCACGAGGCGCCGTAGAGGACGAGTCGTGAGAAGTAGTTGATCCACACCACGAGGGTGACCGCGATGGCAAGCGGGGCGACTGCTGAACCCCCCACGCCATGGAGCAGGTTGACGACGAGCAGCTTGAGCAGCTCGAACGCGACCGCCCCTAGCAGAGCCCCCTGCAGAAGGGGTCGCGCCGAGAGGGTCGGTTTGCCCAAGAGCCTGTACATCACGAAGAACAGCAGGGTGCTCGCACACAGCCCGAGCGCTATCCCGACGGCCCAGACCAGAGGCTGTCCTATCGCCGAGCCCTTGAGCCCTACCCAGCTGAGGATGGTCCCGGTCCAACCCTGAACCGCGCCTGCGATGCCGACCGAGACGATCATCACCAGGCCCAGGATCGCCAGCACGACGAGGTCGGTCAGCTTCCCGACGAAGAAGTTCCCCTGACGGTACCTGGGCACTCGGAAGGTGTCCTGTAACGCCGTACGCAGACCGGACAGCCAGCCGAGCCCCGCGTACAGCAGTCCGGCGAAGCCGATGAGGCCGGCCGTGGTCTTGGCACCTTCGATGTCTCTCAGACTGATCGTGCCTGGATCGCCATTGGGACTCACCACTCCCGGGAACACCTGCTCGACGGCCGTGACGAGGGAGTCCCTGGCGTCCGGGTACGCGACGCTGACATAGCCGATCACGGCAAACCCGAGCGCGAGGATGGGAAAGAACGACAGGAACCCGAAGTACGTCACGGCGCCCGCCAGGACGCTGCCCTGTACCTCTCCGTAGTGCTCGTTCATACCGATGACGTGATCGAGAACCGGGTATCGCCGACGCAGTGCCTGGATGCGCGCCGTGATTCTGTCAATGAGGCTCCCGGACTGCTCTGCCATGCCCGCCTCTTACCTCTCGTGCTGTCGTTGGACCGGATCCGCCGGAGCGTCATCGAGGACGTAGTCCGTCTCTGCACGCCAGAGCCCGTCGTCACCGTGCACGTAGAGGTGGAACGCGTCGACGTCGAAGGCGCAGTCGTAGTCCGCCAGCGTCTCGTAGGCACGGTCGAGCGCCTCCTCCTCGAGATGGTGGGCGATGGTCACGTGGGGATGGAACGGGAACGCAAGCTCCTGGGCCAACGGCCCCTGCCGGGCATCCTCCGCCAACAGCTCACAGGCCGAGATCCCCTCCGTGACGTTGACGAAGACCACCGGCGAGATCGGCCGGAAGGTCGCCGTCCCGCGAAGACGAAGGCTGAACGCGCAATGGCGCTTGGCGACATCGGCGAGATGGGCGACCACCAGCTCAACGGCGTCGCCGACATCCGTCGGTGGCACCAGCGTGATGTGGGTCGGGACCACCTCGGCCTGTTGGTCGCCGAAGGAGGCACGGTACCGCTGCAGCTCTGTGGCGTACGGCTGCGGGATCGCGATCGCCACGCCGATAGTGGACACCTGCTGGACCTTATCCCCTCGGGTCAGTGGGTGATGACGAACCCGATCCGGTCGAAGACTGTCGCCAGTGTCTCGCTCGCCACGGAGCGGGCCCTGGCGGCACCTTCGGCGAGGATCGAGTCGATCTCGGCCCGGTCGTCGAGCAGCTCTCGGGTACGGTCGCGGATGGGTGTGACGAGATCCTCCACCAGGCCTCCGAGGTCCTTCTTGAGGTCGCCGTACCCTCGGCCGGCATACTCCTCGACGATGTCAGCCACCGTGCGTCCGCTCAACGACGAGTAGATCGTGAGCAGGTTTGACAGACCTGGCTTGTTCTCCTCGTCGAACTCGACCTCGCGGCCGGAGTCGGTGACCGCCGAGCGGATCTTCTTGGCCGACCGCTGGGGGTCGTCCAGCAGCTCGATGATGCCGGCGGGAGACGATGCCGACTTGCTCATCTTCGAAGTCGGGTCCTGAAGGTCGAGGACCTTGGCGGTCTGTTCGATGATGTGAGCCTCTGGCAGCACGAACGTATCTCCGAAGCGGCGGTTGAACCGCCCACCCAGGTCGCGGGTGAGCTCCAGATGTTGGCGCTGGTCCTCGCCGACGGGCACGCGGTGAGCCTTGTAGAGCAGGATGTCGGCGGCCTGGAGAATCGGGTAGGTCAACAGGCCCACAGTCGTCCGGTCCTGACCGCTCCGGGCGGACTTGTCCTTGAACTGGGTCATCCGGGCCGCCTCGCCGTAGCCCGTGATGCAGCTCAGCACCCAGGCGAGCTGAGCGTGCTCTGCGACCTGCGACTGCACGAAGACGGTGCATAGCGAGGGATCCAAGCCCATGGCCAGCAGCTGCGCCACCGCCGCCCGCGTGCGGCGGTTGAGGACGTCGGGAGGCTGCTCGACGGTGATGGCATGCATGTCGACGATGCAGTAGAACGCCTCGTGGTCGAACTGGAGGGAGACCCACTGGCGAAGAGCCCCCAGGTAGTTGCCGAGGTGGAAGGAGTCGGCCGTCGGCTGGATGCCCGAGAAGACGCGCGGACGGTCAGGAACGACGGGCGAGGACATGGCCGTCATTGTGCCAGCCGCTCGGCGACGGTCTCGTCGCGCGAGGGGACGTCATCGAGCGGCCGCTCCTCCGGCGGGCCCTCCGCGAGGGCTGTTGCGCCACCCCGAATCGGCTCGATCTTCACACGCGCCACCCGGCGGCCGTCGAGCTCGACCACGGTGAGCAGGTGCCCCTCGATACCCGCCGTCTCCCCGACCGCGGGCACGTGGCCGAGCTGCTGCACGATGTACCCGGCGACCGTCTCGTAGGGTCCGTCGGGGAGCTCCAGGCCGGTCTCGTCCTCGAAGTCGTCGAGGTTGAGCAGGCCGTCGACCTCCACCTCGCCGGTCAGCGACCGCGTCGTCTCGGGTTCGTCGAGGTCGTACTCGTCCTTGATGTCACCGATGATCTCCTCCACGAGGTCCTCGAGCGTGACGATTCCCGCGGTGCCGCCGTACTCGTCGACGACGATGGCCAGATGCGCCCCCTCACGGCGCATGTCCGTCAGTGCCGACAGGAGGTGTCGGGTCGCCGGAAGCATGAACACCTCCCGGACGATCCGCTGGATCCGTATCGAGCGGTTGGCCATGTCGGGGTCGAACAGGTCGCGGACGTGCACGAAGCCCAGTACGTCGTCCGAGGACTCCCCGATCACCGGATAGCGGGAGTGCCGGTGCTCCAGGGCGAACTGCGCGGCCTTGTAGGCGGGCGTCTGTGCGGAGATGAAGTCGACCTCGGTGCGAGGAACCATGACCTCGCGGATCTGCCGGTCGCCGGCTTCGAAGACCTCCTGGACGATCTGTCGCTCCTCGTCTCCCAGCGTCTCCGAGCCGGATACCAGGTCGCGGATCTCCGCGTCGCTGATCTGCTCGCGCTGGGCCTTGGGGTCCCCTCCGACCAGCCGGACCACGAGGTCCGTCGACACGGACAGCAGCCAGATGACCGGGCGGGCCAGCTTGGCGACCCGGTCGACGGTCGGCGCGACGGCCAGCGAGATCGACTCTGCGCGCTGCAGAGCCAGTCGCTTCGGGGCGAGCTCGCCCACGACGAGCGAGACGTAGGAGATCATCAGCGTGATGCAGACGAGCGCAGTCGTCTCGGCGGCACCCGGCGACAATCCCCAGCCCTCGAACACAGGAGCGAGCCGACCGGCGAGGGTAGCGCCACCAAAAGCGGCCGACATGAACCCGAACAGGGTCACGCCGACCTGCACGGCCGCCAGGAAGCGGTTGGGGTCGGCATTGAGCTTCGCGACGATGTCACCCCGGCGGCCGCTGCCCTCGAGCCCTTTGGCCTGGCTGTCCCGCAGTGACACCAGCGCGATCTCCGCAAGCACGAAGACGCCGCTCAAGGCGATGAACACCAAGACGAAGACGACGCCGCGCAGGGTGCCGTTCATGAAGACCCGGCGCGTCGACGAGGGGCGCACGGTCGGCGCCGCGCCGTCCCAGGTTCACCCATGCCCACAAGCGTAACGATCCGGGCGGCCGAGGACGCGACCCAAGGCATTCCGGCACAATTCCGCTTGTGGCTCCTTCGCCCTCCCGGCAGGGTAGCCGGATGAGGTTCCCCGACGACGTGCCCGTCCTGACTGACGGCGACATCACGTTGCGCGCCCACCGGCTCGAGGACGCCGACGCCGTGCTCGAGCAGTGCACAGACCCGGAGTCGGTCCGCTGGACGACGGTGCCGCTCGGCTATACCGCCGACATGGCGGTCACCTGGGTCACCACGTCCGCGAAGCACACCTGGGAGTCGGGCGCAGAGCGGTTGTTCGCGATCGAGACGACATACCCCGACGGACGACGGCGCTTCGGAGGTTCCTTGTCGCTACGGGACGAGGGCGATAACCGGGCCGAGCTCGCGTTCGGGGCTCATCCCGCGGTGCGTGACCGCGGCGTGATGACGAGAGCCGTCAACCTGCTGCTCGACCACGGGTTCTCCGACTGTGGCCTCGAGACCGTGCTGTGGCTGGCGAACGTCGGCAACCTAGGGTCGCGCCGGGTGGCATGGAAGACCGGATTCACCTTCGGAGGAGTCCTACGGCGGTGGCTCCCCCAACGTGACGAGTATCTCGACGGCTGGATGGGCAGCCTTCACCGCTCGGACTCGCGAGAGCCGAAACGACCATGGCTCGACGTCCCGGTCATCGAGGCCGAGCGGGTCAGGCTTCGCCCGCTGGAGAACCGCGACGTGCGACGAGTCGTCGAGTCCAGCGCGGACGAACGGACCCAGCACTGGCTGGGCTTCCTGCCGTCGCCCTACACCGAGCAGGACGCCAGGGAGTTCATCCTCCGCTCGCAGTCGGCGGCCTGGGAAGGTACCGGGATCGGCTGGGCCGTCGCCCGACCGTCCAGCGACGAGCTCCTCGGCACCATCGGCACCCCAAGCACTGGACGCGACGGCTGGGAGATCGGGTACTGCGCCCACCCGGACGCCCGTGGGCAGGGAGTGATGCGGGAGGCTCTCGGGCTCGTGGCGCGCCATCTCTTCCTCGACCCGGCGGACGGTGGTCTGGGCGCATCAAGGGTCTACGTCAAGGTGGCGGCCGGCAACACGGCGTCGAGGCACGTGGCTGTGGCCAACGGCTTCACCGAGTACGGCCGGGAGCGGCAGTCGGAGCAGCTGCGCGACGGCACTCCCACCGACATGGTCCTCTTCGACCTGCTGGCGTCGGAGTGGAAGGCGACGCCCCGATGATCGACCTGGTTACCGATGCCGACACGCTGCGGGCCGTCATCACCTTCGAGGTCGGCGACGCGTCGGTCGACGCGGGCGTCGTGGCGGCGAGCGCGCGCCTCGAGGAAGTGTTCGCGGCGGGAGTACGCCAGATCCTGTGGCGCGCCGAGGTCGGTGACGAGTGCTCCCGCAGGGTCGCGTGGGCGTGTGGCTTCACGTTCGAGGGCGGCCTGCGCGGCGACTGGGAGAGTGGCGGCGACCTGGCCGACAGCTGGGTGGCGACTCTGCTGGCCGGAGACTCACGAGAGCCGAAGACCCGATGGCTCGAGCCGATCCGGATGAGTGCCGCCGGTGTCGAGCTCCGTGAGCAGTCCGCCGGCGACGAGCGCCGTTACCTGGAGACGATGAACGACCCGGAGTCCCTCAGGTGGCTTGGCACACTCTGGCTCCCGAAGACACCCGAGCAGTTCCGCCAGATGGTGGCCCGTCGCCAGGTCGGACCGTCGACCGGTTCGTCGGTGACCTGGACGGTCGCGGAGCCGGGCACCGGCTCGTACCTGGGGACCATCGTGTTGTTCGGGGTCGACGGGATCGACTACAGGTCCGCAGAGGTCGGCTTCCGTACCCATCCCGACAGCCGAGGTCGCGGTCTCCTCACCAGCGCCTTACGACGCGTGATCGGGCACGCGTTCGCTACCGCTGAAGACGGCGGCCTCGGCCTCGAGCGCCTCAGTCTGGGCGCCGGCGACTCGAACGTCGCCTCGCAGGGCGTGGCGCGGTCGTGCGGCTTCGTCCAGACCGGTCGGGACCGTAGGTGCTATGACCTGTTCGACGGCAGTGTGGTCGACCTGATCCGCTTCGACCATCTCAGGTCCGAGTTCGGCGCCCATTGACCGCTAGGAGTCGAGCGCGATCCGCCAGCCGGAGATGTCGACCTTCCCGTACAGCACCTGCCGTACTCTGTCCGCCCTCCGGGGCGAGACCGAGCGCGGCCGGCCGGGCTTGTGTACGTTTCGGTGGTGATGCATCGATGACCTCCACCTGGGCGGCCCCGGGCCGGGTCAACCTGATCGGCGAGCACGTCGACTACAACGACGGCCTCGTGCTGCCGTTCGCTCTGCCGTTCGTGACAACTGCCACGGTGAGCCCTTGTGACGGCGACTACGCCCGCGTCTCCTCCGACCAGGCCGAGGCGAGGCATTTTCCGTTGGCGACGGCGCCTGGCGAGGTCGACGGGTGGGCGGCGTACGTGGCAGGTGTCGTCTGGGCGCTCGCCCAGCGCGGGGTGGAGCTGCCGGGGCTCGACATCAGCACCACCAGCGACGTGCCGCTCGGTGCGGGACTGTCCTCCTCCGCTTCGCTCACCTGCGCTGTAGTCTCCGCGATCGACGACGAGCTGGACGTCGGGCTGAGCCGTGGCGAGCTGGCCTCGGTGGCGCGCGAAGCAGAGAACGACTATGTCGGCTCTCCGACGGGGACCATGGACCAGCTGGCCGCGATGCTGTGCGAGGAAGGCTCGGCGCTGCTACTGGACTGTCGCGATCTGTCTACGCGGGCGATACCCTTCAGTCCCGCTGACGCAGGCCTCGCACTTCTACTGGTTGATACCCAGGTCCGCCACGAGCTCGTCGACAGCGAGTACGGCGCCCGGCGCGACGACTGCCGAGCCGCTGCCGACGAGCTCGGGCTCGCATCGCTGCGGGAGGCCAGCCTGGAGCGGGTGCTCGGGATGACCGACACCCGGCTGCGGAGAAGGGCTCACCATGTGGTCACGGAGATCGCCCGAGTCGAGCAGGTGGCGGCGATCCTCGACGCGGAACGACCAGCGGAGATCGGCGCCTTCCTCACGGCCTCCCACGAATCACTGCGCGACGACTTCGAGGTGTCCTGCAGCGAGCTCGACATGACGGTGGAAGCGGCGCTGGCTGCCGGAGCGCTCGGCGCCCGCATGGTCGGGGGCGGATTCGGTGGCTGCGCCATCGTGCTGTGCCGCGAGTCCGAGGTCGAGGTTGTCCGCGACCGGCTGACGGCGGTGTACGACGCCGACGGCCGGAAGGCACCAACCATCTGGACGCCTCTGCCCTCACCCGGTGCCCGGCGAGTCGACTGAAGGCGTGATGTCGGCCTGGCCGTCTCGAGCGCCTGACTCGCGCCACCCGGCCACGCGATATCGGGCGCCGGGCGGTCAGTGCATCCGCGCCTGCAGGCCGTCGTCGAGCGCTCCGAGGAATTCCTCGGTGGTCAGCCACCCTTGGTCGGGACCGACCAGCAGCGCGAGGTCCTTCGTCATCTTGCCGCTCTCGACAGTCTCGACACACACCTGCTCGAGCGTCTCGGCGAAGCCCGTGACCTCAGCCGTCCCGTCGAGCATGCCCCGGTGCTTCAGCCCACCGGTCCAGGCGAAGATCGAGGCGATCGGGTTGGTCGACGTCGGCTTGCCCTGCTGATGCTGGCGGAAGTGGCGGGTGACCGTCCCGTGTGCGGCCTCGGCCTCGACGGTCCTGCCGTCGGGCGTCATGAGTACTGAGGTCATCAGGCCCAGCGACCCGAAGCCCTGCGCGACGGTGTCGGACTGCACGTCGCCGTCGTAGTTCTTGCAGGCCCAGAGGTAGCCGCCCTCCCACTTCATCGCCGCGGCGACCATGTCGTCGATGAGGCGGTGCTCGTACGTCAGGCCGGCAGCGTCGAAGTCGGCCTTGAACTCCTCCTCGAAAACTCTCTGGAAGATGTCCTTGAAGGCACCGTCGTACGCCTTGAGGATGGTGTTCTTGGTCGACAGGTAGACGGGGTAGCCCCGCTGCAGGCCATACGACAGCGAGGCTCTGGCGAAGTCCTCGATCGACTTGTTGAAGTTGTACATGCCCATGACGACACCACCGCCCTCCGGCATCCGGACGACCTCGTGCTCGACGGGCTCTGACCCGTCCGACGGCGTGTAGGTGATCGTCACGGTCCCTGGCCCGGGGACGGTGAAGTTCGTCGACTTGTACTGGTCGCCGTGCGCGTGACGCCCGATCACGATGGGTTTGGTCCACCCACGCACCAGCCGGGGGATGTTGCTGATGATGATCGGCTCCCTAAACACGACGCCGCCGAGGATGTTGCGGATGGTGCCGTTCGGCGACAGCCACATCTGCTTGAGCCCGAACTCCTGGACGCGAGCCTCGTCGGGCGTGATGGTCGCGCACTTCACACCGACCCCGTGCTGCTGGATGGCGTGTGCCGCGTCGACGGTCACCTGGTCGTCGGTCTTGTCGCGGCTCTCGATGCTGAGATCGTAGTAGTCGAGGTCGACGTCGAGATGGGGATGGATCAGCCGGTCCTTGATGAACTGCCAGATGATGCGAGTCATCTCGTCGCCGTCGAGCTCGACGACAGGGTTCTCGACCTTGATCTTCGCCATCTGTCCGATGCTCCCCCGGTCGGTGTGGTCACGTGTCTTGACCGCAAGATATCCCAGAGCGCCGACCAGTCGTTCCGAAGCAGTCGCAGGGTCCGCGCGGAGGGCCGATCCCGCCGAACGCGGATCTACCCCTCGTCCCTTCGGCTGCTAGCGTCGAGCCGTCGTACGACGGCTCGATCCCCTCAACAGCCGTCGCACCCAACCGACCCAGGAGCACGAAGTGAGTACCACTCCCGTCAAGGTGGCAGTGACCGGTGCAGCCGGCCAGATCGGCTACAGCCTTCTGTTCCGGATCGCGAGTGGGTCGCTCCTGGGGTCCGACACCGCGGTCGAGCTACGACTGCTGGAGGTCGCGCCGGCGCTGAAGTCGCTCGAAGGAGTGGTGATGGAGCTGGAGGACTGCGCGTTCCCTGCCCTTGCCGGTGTCGAGATGGGGGACGACCCCTACGCGGTCTTCGACGGTGTCAGCCTCGCGCTGCTGGTCGGCGCAAGACCACGCACGAAGGGGATGGAGCGGGGCGACCTGCTGGAGGCCAACGGCGCCATCTTCACCGCTCAGGGCAAGGCCCTCAACGACAGCGCAGCGGACGACGTCCGGGTGGCCGTCACCGGCAACCCCGCGAACACCAATGCACTCATCGCGATGACCAACGCGCCGGATATCCCTAGAGAGCGCTTCTCGGCACTCACCCGACTGGACCACAACCGCGCGCTCGCCCAGCTGGCCAAGAAGACCGGCAGCAGCGTCACCGACATCAAGAAGATGACCATCTGGGGCAACCACTCGGCCACCCAGTACCCCGATATCTTCCACGCCGAGGTCGGCGGCGCCAACGCCGCCGAGACTGTGGGCGACCAGCGGTGGCTCGAGGACGAGTTCATTCCGACCGTCCAGAAGCGGGGTGCCGCGATCATCGAGGCACGTGGAGCGTCGAGTGCGGCGAGCGCGGCGAGCGCGACGGTCGACGCAGCCCGGGACTGGATGCACGGCACCCCAGACGGTGACTGGACCTCGATGGCGGTCGTCTCGGACGGCTCGTACGCCGTTCCCGAGGGGTTGGTGTCGTCGTTCCCCGTCACCACCCGAGACCGCAGCTGGACGATCGTCCAAGGGTTAGAGATCGACGACTTCTCCCGGGCTCGCATCGATGCCAGCGCGGCCGAGCTCGGCGAGGAGCGCGACTCCGTACGAAGCCTCGGCCTCATCACCTGACCCCAACTCCCTCAGCGGTACTCGACGGAGGCGTCGATGAGCCACTCCGCGAGGTACCGCGCGAACGACGCCCGCACCCAGACCCGGTAGTCGTCGGCCCCAGGTCGTGCGAGGACGACCTGCGCCTTCGCCAGCATCGTCTGGGCCGCGGCGCCGACTCCGAAGTGGTCGGGATGCACGTCGAGGGACGTGCCGTGGGAGAGCACGTCTCTCACCGCAGCGCCGCGCATCACCAGCGGGGTGCGGGCAGCGGAGACGTCGACCGCGGCCATAAGGTCCGTTCCTGCCACCGGAGTAGAGCCGTCGGGTGAGTCGACCATCCACCAGCCCGGCCCCAACCCGAGCACCAGCACGTCGCCGGTCGAGGTGAGCCGCCCGATACCGGGCAGCGCGACCCCCACTGCGCCAGCAGCGTCACCCAGGACAGCCACCCCCTCGGCGCGGCGAACGTCCGTGAGCACGCGGAACGCGTCCTCCCAGCAGGAGAACGCCTCCCCCGAGCAGACGGCCCTGAGCTCATCTGCGAGGTCACCGAGCGGCGTACGGCGACGCAGGGAGTCAGTCACCATCGCGACGGCTCCCCTCCGGATCGTAGGGGACAGGGGCCGTCACACGGACGGGCGTCCCGGCCATCTCGTCCACCGCCTGCAGCTCGTCGCCGTGACGAGACGCGCCGTCGGCCAGCAGAGCCAGCGCGAACGGCGTCCCCAGGGCGACGGAGTCGTAGGCAGAGGTGACGTGGCCTTCCATCAGCACCGGCAGCGATCCCAGGTCGGCGTCGGAGGCGACGAGCTGGGCGCCCTCGGCGATCGGGGAGCGCCCGTCGATCGGCACGAGGCCTACCAGCTGCTTGCGTCCCACCCTCGTGGCGTCCGCGCGGGCGTAGGACCTCTTGCCCACGAAGTCGGCCTTCTTCTTCGAGACGACCCACGACATGCCGAGGTCGAACGGGGTCACCGTCCCGTCAGTGTCCTGCCCGACGATCGGGTAGCCCTTCTCGGCGCGCAGGACGTGCATCGTCTCCGTGCCGTACGGCGTGATGCCGTGGGGCTGACCCGCCTCGAGGACGACCTCCCACAACGCCTGCCCGTACCAGCCGGCGACGTTCACCTCGTACGCCAGCTCGCCGGAGAACGAGATCCGCATCACCCGGGCCTCGCACCCACCGATCACGGCGTCGCGCCACTCCATAAAGGCGAAGCTGTCGTTCGACACGTCGAGGTCCGGCGCGACAGTAGCGAGAACCGCTCGGGCGCCAGGACCGACCACAGCGACCGTCGTCCACTGCTCGGTCACCGAGCAGCACCGGACGTCGAGCTCAGGCCACTCGGTCTGCAGCCACTCCTCCAGCCAGTCGAGGATCTTCGCCGCGTTGCCGGTGGTCGTCGTCAGGAGCCACCTGCCTGTGTCGAGCCGTGCCACGGTGCCGTCGTCGATCACCATGCCGTCAGGCCCGCACAGCACGCCGTACCGGACCTTCCCGACCGCCAGCGTCGACATCATGTTGGTGTAGAGACGGTCGAGGAGCTCTCCCGCGTCCCGTCCGTGCAGCTCGATCTTTCCAAGCGTCGACGCGTCCATCATCGCGACGCCCGTCCGGGCTGCGGCACACTCACGGGCGACCGCATCGTGCATCGGCTCGTTGGCGTCACGCGGGAAGTACCTGGGGCGCTTCCACTGGCCGACGTCCTCGAATACCGCTCCGTGGCGGACATGCCAGTCGTGGACAGGGCTGACCCTGGCAGGGTCGGCAAGGTGACCGCGGTCGCGGCCGGCGAGCAGCGCGAAGGAGATCGGCGTGTAGGGCGGCCGGTACGTCGTCGTGATGCCCTGCGACATTGCGACGCCCAGCTCGGTGCACAGCACACCAACGCTCAGCACGCCGGAGCTCCTCCCCTGGTCGGCTGCCGTCGAGATCGTGGTGTAGCGCTTGACGTGCTCGGCCGAACGCATTCCGGCGGCCACAGCACGGCGTAGGTCGGCGAGCGTCGCGTCGCGCTGCAGGTCGAGATAGACCATCGCGTCGTCGGTCTCCGCCGTCTCGACGCAGAACGTCGCCTGCGGTCGCAGACTCTCGGCGAACTCTCCAGTGGCCCGCCCGACGACGGCGACCCTCGGTGGCCCGTCGGCAGGCACGAAGCAGGCAGCAGGCTCAGACCAACGGGTCCGACCGCCGGTGTGGGTGTAGAGCTGGAGAGCCGGGTTCCATCCCCCACTCACGGCCAGCAGGTCGCAGTCGACGGTCTCGACCCGGCCGTCGCTGCCACGCACGACCGCCGCCGAGAGTATCCCGTCACCCGACGTCTCGGTCGATGTGACGGTGCCGGTGAGCGTAGGTATCCCGCGAGCTGCGAGAGCCGCCGAGCTCGTCACGCCGACGTCCGCCCTCGTGTCGACGACGAGGGCAACCTCGACTCCTCCGTCGGCCAGCACACACGCCGCCTCAGCGATGCCGTCGTGGCATCCGAACACCACCGCCCGCTCTCCCGGCCGCGCGGCGTAGTCGGTGACGTAGGTCGCGGCCGAAGCGGCGAGCATCACGCCTGGGACGTCGTTGCCGGCGAACGCGATGGAGCGCTCGTGCGCTCCGGTCGCCAGCACGATCGCTCCGGCGCGGATGTTCCACAGCCGTTCTCGCGAACAGTCGATCGGGGGCGAGGCGAGATGGTCCGTACGGCGCTCGACCGCCACGACGTAGCCGTGCTCGTGCAGCCCTGTCGCAGTGGTCCGCGTCAGCACCGTCACACCGGCGGCGGACAGCTCAGCACGATCGGCCAGGCCATCGTGAGCCTCGGCGGCAAGCACAGGCCGGTCGTGGACCAGCAGTACGCGACCGCTGCCACGAGACGCCTCCATGGCCGCCGCGAAGCCGGCGCCGCCGCCCCCGACGACGAGCGTCTCGACGTGCACGAACCTCTTGTCGTAGCGCGAGGCGTCGGGCAGGTCGGGGAGCCGGCCGCGCCCGGCAAGAGACTCGACCACGAGGCCGTCGTACGCCTCGATGTCGGTCGCTCGCACCATCGGCTCGCCAGCGCCGCTGAGCACCTGAACGAAGACGTTGGCCTCCTCCGGCCCCGCAGACATCAGACCGCGTGGGCGGCCGGAGTAGACGCCTCGAGAGCAGATGCGCACGCCGTTCGCCACCAGGATCGCAGCCACGGTGTCCCCGGCGTACCCCCTGAGATCGGCACCGTCGAACGAGATCATCAGCGGCGCACTTCTGTCGACCAAGCGGCCGTGCGCGAGCCGAAGCACCTGCGTCACTGGGCAATCCACCGGCCGACGGAGGGCGGCGGCTCACCCGGTTTGTAGAAGACCGTGAACTCGTTGGTCACCGTATTCCGGACGCCGTTGAACCACATCCGGCAGCCTGCCGTGTGGACCCACCGCTCACGGAACCAGCCCTTCGGGTTGTCACGGAAGTAGATGTACTCCGACCACTCGGCGTCGCTGAGGTCAGCCGGGTGTGCCGGGTACGCAACGTGTGCCTGGCCGCCGTAGGTGAACTCGAGCTCGTCGCGTTCACCGCACCAGGGACATCCGATCTTCAGCATCGACCTGCGCCTCAGTGCGCCACGGCAGCAGCGCCGTGCTCGTCGATCAGGGAGCCCGACTCGAACCGCTCCAGGGCGAACGGCTCGACGAGTCGGTGCGGACGACCGTGAGCGACGGTGTCCGCGTAGAGCGCGCCGATGCCAGGAGTGGCCTTGAAGCCGCCGGTGCCCCACCCGCAGTTGACGAACAAGTCGTCGAGCGGCAGGTGTCCGACGATAGGCGACGCGTCCGGGCATACGTCGACGATGCCCGCCCAGGTGCGCAGCACGTGTGCCCTGGCGAAGATGGGGAAGAGCTCGATCGCAGCGGCCATCTGGTGCTCGATGACCGAGAAGGAACCCCGCTGGCCGTAGCCGACGTAGGCGTCGATACCGGCCCCCATCACCAGCTCACCCTTGTGCGCCTGGGAGACGTACACGTGCACGGCGTTGCTCATCACGACGGTGTCGAGCACCTGGTCGAGCAGCTCCGACACGAGTGCCTGCAGTGGGTGGCTCTGGAGCGGCAGCCGGATGCCCAGCTTCTGTGCCAGCACACTCGAGTGACCGGCCGCGCAGAGCGCCGTCCGACCGGCGGAGATGATGCCGCGGTTCGTCACGACGCCGGTGACCCGGTCGCCGTCTCGCACGAAGTCCAGCACCTCGCACCCCTGCACGATGTCGACGCCCAGGGCGTGTGCTCCCCGCGCGTAGCCCCACGCCACCCAGTCGTGCTTGGCGATCCCGGCGCGGGGCTGGAACGTCGCACCCCATACCGGGTAGCGCACGTCATCCGAGGCGTTCAGGATCGGGACCAGCTTTCGCACCTCCTCGGTGCTGAGCCACTCCGCGTCGACCCCGTTGAGCTGGTTGGCGTTGACGCGGCGCTTGGCCTCGCGTACGTCTCCGAGGCCATGGGCGAGGTTGAGCACGCCTCGCTGGCTGAACAGGACCTCGCAGCCGAGCTCTTCCTCGAGCCCCTCCCACAGCTTCAGCGAGTGCTCGTAGATCGCCGCACTCTCGTCCCACAGGTAGTTCGATCGGATGATCGTGGTGTTGCGGGCCATGTTGCCGCCTGCCAGCCAGCCACGCTCCAGCACCGCGACGTTCGTGATGCCGTGGTTCTTGGCGAGGTAGTAGGCGGTCGCGAGGCCGTGTCCTCCGCCGCCGACGACCACGACGTCGTACGCCGCCTTCGGCTCGGCATCGGCCCAGAGGAAGTCCGGGAGGTCTGGCAGTCGTGCCTGCTCGGTCATCGAGTCGCCTCTAGGACCGGAGACGGGTCATGGACGGGTCGACGATCGGCTCTGCCGTGACCGTCGCCGCCACCAGATCGCTGAAGTACCCGATCTCGACAGCGGTTCCAGGGACCGCCAGGTCGGCGGGCAGCCAGGCGTAGGCGATGCCGACCCGGGCTGTGTAGCCGTAGGCAGCACTGGTGACATACCCGACCTGGTCCCCCTGGTGGTACACCGGCTCCTTGCCCATCACGACCGCGTGCGGGTCCGCGACCGTCAGGCAGGTGAGGCGCCTGGTCACTTCCCCGCTCGCCAGCTCCTCCAGTGCTGACCGCCCGATGAAGTCAGGCTTGTCCATCCGCACAGCGAAGCCGAGGCCTGCCTCCTCCGGAGTGTGATCCCAGGTCATGTCGGCGCCGAACGAGCGGTATCCCTTCTCCAGCCGCAGGCTGGAGAACGCACCCCTTCCGGCGGCGAAGATCCCGTGCTCCTGGCCCGCGTCCCACAGCGTGTCCCAGAGCTTCAGGCCCATGTCTGCGGTGGCGTACAGCTCCCATCCCAGCTCTCCGACGTACGACAACCGCAACGCCGTGACGGGCACCATGCCGATGTAGAGCGTCTTCGCCCGAAAGTACTTGAACGCCGCGTTGGACACGTCGGTCTTCGTCAACGGCTGGAGGACGTCGCGGGCGTGAGGTCCCCAGAGGCCGATGCAGCAGGTGCCTGGCGTGATGTCGGTGACGTGGACCGATCCGTCGTCGGGCAGATGCCGGAGGAACCAGTCGAGGTCGAGGTTGCCGTTGGCGCCGACCTGGTAGCGGTCCCGAGCCAGTCTCGCCACAGTGATGTCGCTCCGGATCCGGCCGCGGTCGTCGAGAAGCAGGCAGTAGGTCACCGAGCCGACGGACTTGTCGACGTTCCCGGTGCACAGCCGTTGCAGCAGAGCCGTCGCCCCGGGCCCTCGCACCTCGAGACGTTTGAGCGCGGTCATGTCGTACAGTGCGACCCGCTCCCGGGTGGCCTGTGCCTCTGCTCCGACGATGGGTGACCAGTATCGCGCCGACCACGCGTTGGGGGTCACGATGTCGCGGCCTTCGAGGAGCGGCAGGTTGGCCTCGAGCCACTGCGGTCGCTCCCACCCCGCCGCCTCGAGGAAGACCCCGCCGAGCTCCTGCTGGCGCTGGTAGAAGGGGCTGGTGCGCAACGGCCGGGGCTGCGCCATCGGCTGAAGCGGATGGATGATGTCGTAGACCTCGGCGAAATTCTGGCAGTCACGTGCCACCACGTAGTCGTCCGCCAGCTGGTGCGGCTCGAACCTGTTCAGGTCGCACTCATGCAGGTCGTACGACGGTGAGCCGTCGACCAGCCACTCCGCGACGGCTCGCGCCACGCCGGCCGAGTGGGTGACCCAGACAGCCTCTGCCACCCAGAAGCCGGAGACGTCGGGCGACTCGCCCACCAGCGGGAAGCCGTCGGTGGTGAAGGAGAACAGACCGTTGAAGCCGGAGAGGATCTCGGCCTCGTCGAGCGCCGGAAGCAGCTTGCGGCTCTCGTCCCACGCCGGCTTGAAGTCCTCCGGCGTGAACGCGAGCACGCTCGGCATGACGCCGTCCACGGCGGCGGTGGCGATGTCGCCGACGTCGACCGGCATCGGGTCATGCCCGTAGTACCCGATCACGATCCTGTCGTGGTCGTCGCGGTAGTAAAGGTCCTGGTCCTGGTGGCGCAGGATCGGCCGGAGCAGCTCCTCGCGCTGGCCGGCAAGAACGGGGACGGAGCCCGTCGTCGCCAGCTGGTGCGCGAGGGGGGTCAGCGGCAGCGTCAGGCCGACCATGCCCGCCACTTTCTGTCCCCAGATGCCGGCGCAGCAGACAACGACGTCGGCGGCGTAGTCGCCGAGCGTCGTGGCGACACCGGTGACCCGCCCCGAGTCGACCAGGACGTCGAGCACCTCGCACTCGGCGACGAAGCGTGCCCCCCGCGTGATCGCACGGCGGCCCTGCGCCTCGATGGCTCGTACCGCCTTGGCGATCCCGTCGGTGGGGTTGAGCAGACCACCGAGAACCGTCTCGGGTGCGAGCAACGGGTACAGGTCGAGGCACACCTCCGCCGTGAGCATGCGGGACGCGACCCCCCACGAGCTCAACCAGCGTTGGCGCCTGTGTAGGTCGGCCAGGCGCCCCGGCGTGGTGGCGACCTCCAGCCCGCCCACGGCGAGGAAGCACGGCTCACCGTCGAGCTGGAGGCCACGCAGCTTGTCGACGGTGTACGTGGCGAACTCCGTCATCGTCTTGGAGCCGTGGACCTGGAACACCAGCCCCGGCGCATGCGAGCTGGACCCCCCCGCCGCCCAGAGGGGGCCCTGCTCGAGCACCGTGACGTCGGTCCAGCCGCGCGACGTGAGCTCGTCCGCCAGGGCTGCCCCGACGACACCTGCTCCGATGACGACCACGCGCGGGCCGCTCATGGCACTCAGTCCTTCGTTCGGTGAAGCGTGTTGATGTTGGTCTGTCCCGCCGGGCTGACCTGGCGGCTATGAGCCGAGCCAGGAGTTGACCATGTCCTGGTTGTCGGCGATCCACTTGGCGGCCGCGGCGTCGGGGTCCATTCCGTCCTGGGAGATGTAGGTCGAGACGGTGTTCTGGTCCTCGGCGGTCCACTTGAAGTTGTGGATCAGGTCGTACGCCGGGCTGCCCGAGGCGGCGAAGTCCGTCGACACGACCTTGTTGAGGTGGTATGGCGGGTAGTCGCAGGCCACCTTCGTCGGGTCGGAGTCACAGCCGGGGTGCCACGGGGGAAGGTTGACCTTCACCAGCTTCATCTCGTTGAAGAACCACTGTGGCTGGTAGAAGTAGGCCAACAGTGGTGTCTTGTTCTGTTGGGCCGACCGGAACGCCTCGATGAGTGACGACTCGCTACCGCCCACCACCACCTTGTAGTTGAGGTGGAGGTTCTTCACGAGTGCCTCGTCGTTGGTCACGTACCCGGGGTCGCCGTCGAGCAGCTGGCCCTGGTCTCCCGACTCCGTCGTCTTGAAGAGGTCGGCGTACTTGTTGAGATTGTGCCAGTCCGTGATGTCGGGGTATTTGTCTGCCATCCACGGCGGCACGTACCAACCGATGACTCCCTCGATCCCCGTGTAGCCGGCGTCCTGAGCCGTCTTCTCCTGGTCTATGTACTTCTTGACGAGGTCCTCGTGACCCCAGTTCTCTACGACGGCGTCGACCTCGCCGGCACCGAACCCCTTCCACGAGGTCTGCTCGTCGAGGTTGACGTAGTTCATCGTGCAGCCGAGTTTCGAGGTGGCGATCTGACCGATGACGTGGGCGTTCGACTCATACCCCACCCACGGGTTGATGGCCATGTTCACCGTGCCGCAGTCGGCGGCCCCGGCGACGGTCTTCGTGTCCTTGATGCTGCTTCCGCAACCCGCCAGCGCAATAGCAGCGGTCAGCGAAAAGCAACCAAGCCACACTGTCCTGCGTGTCCGTCTCATCTGTTGCCCTTTCGTTGTGTGTCCAGACCACTGTCAGCGGCGGACTTCTCGTGTGACGATGCCATCGAGCGTCAGGCCACCTGCGCGGCTGCCGTCCGGCCGGTGGCGCGCGTGTTGTCTGCGCTCGCCGGCCATACGCTGTGTGTCCGCTGAGCGCCGAAGCTCGTGATGCGGTCCAGCATGATGCCGATCAGGACGACCGCGACGGCCGCGGCAAGGCCTCGTCCGACGAACGTCCCCTGCCGGAAGCCGGTGACGATGTCGCCACCGAGAGCGCCCGCGCCGACCATGCCGCCCAGCACGACCATGGACAAGACGTACAGCAGTCCCTGGTTGGCGGCAAGCACCAGTGAGGACTTCGCCATCGGGATCTGCACCTTGGTGATCATCTGGAGCCGACTGGTGCCGGCGGACTCGGCCGCCTCGACCGTCGTCGGGCTGACCCCGCGGATACCGTCGGCGACGAGCTTCGTCGCCACCGGCACCGCATAGATGACCCCCGCAACGATGGCGGTGAAGCGGTTGGGCAGGAACAGGATGAGGATCGGGATCAGGTAGATGAAGGCCGGAATCGTCTGCGCGGCGTCGAGCAGGGGTCTGATCAGCTGGTCGGCTCGCTTGTTGCGTCCCATGGCGACACCCAGCGCAAGCGCCAGGACCATCACGATCACGGTGGCCACGAGGACAGACGTGATGGTGATCATCGCGTTGTTCCAGAGGTCTGTGTAGTAGATGCCGGCGAGACACGCGACGCTGACAGCGAGCGCCTTCCAGCCGCCGATGATGGTGGCGATGGCGAGGATGACCGCTCCGGTCACGAACCAGGGCGAATTCGCGATGAGGTCCTGCAGAGGGTTGAGCAGAAAGTTCGTGAACTTCACCTGGATGGAGCCGGTGAAGCCGGAGAGATCCCTGCGAAGCCAGTCGGCGAAGTTGTCGACGACGTCTGCGATCGGTGTCCCGATGTCGGGCCGGCTCGGGAAGGTGTTCAGACTGAGCTGGGTGTGCGAGAGCCACACGGCCACGAGCGTTGCGACGCCTCCACCGATGAGGCTGTACCTGCGCCACCTCGGGTCGGCCGCACCTGGGGCTTTGGTGCTTCGCGAGCTCTCACTGGCCGCCGTCGTGGTTCGGTCCAGCATGATGGCCATCAAGACGATGGCGAGACCGGCGACCGCCGCGTTGCCCAGCTGGTTGCGCTGCAGAGCGGAGAGGACGTTCTGCCCGAGCCCGGGGCTGTCGATGTAGCCGGCGATGATCGCCATCGCCAACGCGGCCATCGTGGTCTGGTTGACCCCGACGATGATGGTCCGCTTCGCCATCGGCAGCTCGACCTTGGTCAGGCGCTGCCAGGCCGTCTGGCCAAGGGACTCCGTCGCCTCGAGCGTCGAGGCCGCGATCGACCGGATGCCGTGGGCCGTGATGCGGATCACCGGCGGAGCGGCGTAGATGAAGATGACGACAACTGCCGCCGCAGAGCCGATCCCGAAGATGATGGCGATGGGCAGCAGGTAGCTGAAGGAGGGCATGGTCTGCATCACGTCGAGAAAGGGCGTGACGATGGCGGTGACCGCCTTGCTGTGAGCCATCCAGATAGCGATCGGGACCCCGACTGCGACAGCCAGCGCCACCGATACGAACGTGATGATCAACGTGTCGATACTGGTCTCCCAGAGACCGAGCGCCCCGAACACCAACAGCGACACCACCACGAGCACGAGGCTCCGCAGGCCGGCCACTGCGAACGAGACCCAGCCGGCGATCGCCACGATCCCGAACCATCCGACCTGTGGCACCGGTCGTGGGAACACGGGCACCGTGAAGAGCATCTGGAGGTGCTCGACGACCCAGTTGAGGGCGTCGGCGACAGCGTTCGTGGCGACGAAGACAGGGTTCGTACCCGCGGTGGCCGAGTCCTCGATCGAGTGCGCTCGGCGGGCGAACCACTGGTGGGCGTCGGTGAGTTGCGCTCCGCCGATCTCGAGCGTCTGTTGACCCTTCGTCATCGACCAGACGACGACCCAGACCACCACGACAGCGAGCAGCGACAGCAAGGTCGCCTGGCTGCGGACGAACGGCATGACGCGCGAGTCGACGGAACGAGTCTTGCCAGCTGCGAGGGTACTCATACCGACACGCTCTCGACGGCGTCTTCCTCGGCCACGACGACCCGAAGAATCGCGGCGTCGTCGACGATCCCCACCAGCCGGCCGTCGTCGACGACCTGCACGACGTGGTCGGACTCGAGCGCCGCTCGAGCGGCTTGCCAGACGATCGTGTCCGACGACATCACCGGACCTTCGTGGGAGTCATCTGGCCGCGGCGGCCTCATCACGTATCTCAGCGTGAGCACGTGCGACTTCGGCACGTCGCTGACGAAGTCCTTGACATAGGCGTCGGCAGGGTGGGCCACGATCTCGGCCGGCGTCCCCACCTGGACCAGGGCGCCGTCTCGCATGATGAGGATGCGGTCGCCGAGCTTGATCGCCTCCTGAAGGTCGTGCGTGATAAAGAGCATGGTCTTCTGGAGGTCCGCCTGGAGCCGGATGACCTCGTTCTGCATGTCGCGCCGGATCAGGGGGTCGAGCGCCGAGAACGGCTCGTCGAAGAGCAGCAGGGACGGGTCTCCGGCGAGCGCGCGCGCGAGCCCCACCCGCTGCTGCATGCCTCCCGACAGCTGGTCCGGGAAGGAGTTCTCGTTGCCCTTCAGCCCGACCAGATCGATGATCTCAGCGGCTCTCTGCCGACGTTCGGCCTTGCCGACGCCGCGGATCTCGAGGCCGTAGGAGACGTTGTCGATGACCCGACGGTGCGGGAGGAGACCGAAGTGCTGGAACACCATCGACACATAGTTCCGGCGGAGCTCGCGCAGCTTGGCGGCCGAGGCCGACGTCATGTCGTTGCCGTCGATGACCACCTTGCCCGCCGTGGGTTCGACCAGCCTGGTCAGGCACCGGACGAGGGTGGACTTGCCCGATCCTGACAGCCCCATGACGACGAAGACCTCGCCAGGCGCAACCTCGAACGAGATGTCCTTGACAGCGGCGACGCAGCCGGTCTTCGCGAGCAGCTCGGAACGAGGCAGCTCTGCATCGGGAGTGCCGATGAGACTGTCCGCCTTCGGGCCGAAGATCTTCCACAGGTCTGCAACCGCGAGAGTGGGCTGAGTGGCTGTGTCGGGCGACTGCTTCGTGCTCATGAGCTTTCACTTCCTTGCCCGACGCGAGCGTCGGCGGACTGGAGAGGCATGTCGTCGCGGTACCGGTAGTACGCCACATCCACCGCCGGAAGTGGTGTGTTGCCGAGAATGAGGTCTGCTGCCTTCTCGGCGACCATCATGACCGGGGCGTAGATGTTGCCGTTCGTCAGGTACGGCATGGCGGACGCGTCGACGACTCGCAGACCCTCGACACCATGCACCTTCATCGACGTGGGGTCCACCACAGACACGCTGTCGGTGCCCATCTTCGCCGTGCATGACGGATGGAGGGCCGTCTCCGCGTCGGCGGCCACCCAGTCGAGGATCTCCTCGTCGGTCTCCACGTCACGACCAGGTGACACCTCGCCGCCGTTGAACGGCTCGAACGCGGGCTGGGTGAGGATGTTGCGCGCCACGTGCACCGCCTCGACCCACTCCCGGCGGTCGTTGGGCGTCGAGAGGTAGTTGAACCGCAGAGCCGGATGGCGCGTGGGGTCGGTCGAGGTGATCTTGACGCTGCCACGGACGTCGGAGTACATCGGGCCGACGTGCACCTGGTATCCGTGGCCCTTGACCGGCGACGAGCCGTCATACCGGATCGCGACCGGCAGGAAGTGGAACATCAGGTTCGGGTAGTCGACGTCGTCGTTGCTCCGACAGAAGCCGCCGCCCTCGAAGTGGTTCGTGGCCCCGAGCCCCCTGCGGAAGAAGAGCCAGTCGAAGCCGATCCTCGCCCTGTTGCGGTAGCGCAGCCCCGGCGCGATCGAGACCGGCTGCTTGGAGGCGTACTGGATGTAGACCTCCAGGTGGTCCTGGAGGTTCTCACCGACGCCGGGTGAGTGGTGAACCACCTCGATGCCGAGTGCGCGCAGGTGGTCGCCGGGTCCGACGCCGGACAGCTGAAGCAGCTGCGGCGTGTTGATCGCCCCCCCGCAGAGGATGACGTCGTTGGCCGCAGCCCGGCGCGGCCGCCGACCTGCCTTGAGGTAGTCGACCGCAACTGCACGCGTGCCCTCGAAGACGACCTTGGCAGCCAGCGCGAGCGTCTCGACCTCGAGGTTCGGCCGGTCCATGACCGGGTGCAGGTAGGCGCGTGCTGCGGAGAGCCGGCGGCCGCGGTGGATGTTGCGGTCGAACCGGGCGAAGCCCTCCTGGCGGTAGCCGTTGACGTCGTCGGTGAGTGGGTAGCCGGCCTGCTGCGCGGCGGCGAAGAACGCCCCGAACAGCGGGTTCTCCGCCGGTCCGCGCTCGAGAACGAGCGGGCCGCTGTCGCCACGCCAGTCGTCCGCGCCCTCGAGACAGGTCTCCATCCGCTTGAAGTAGGGCAGGCAGTGCAGGTAGTCCCACGACTCCATGCCGGGCTCGGCCGCCCACCGCTCGAAGTCCAGCGGGTTCCCCCGCTGGAAGATCATGCCGTTGATGCTGCTCGAGCCGCCGAGAAGCTTGCCGCGGGCGTGGAAGACCCTCCGACCGCCCATGAAGGGCTCTGGCTCGGACCGGTACTTCCAGTCGTACAGGCGGTTGCCGATGGGAATGGGCAGGGCGGCAGGCATGTGGATGAACGGGTCGACACGGAAGTCGGAGTGGCCGGCCTCCAGGACGAGGACGGAGTTCGACGGGTCGGCACTCAGCCGGTTGGCGAGCGCGCATCCGGCCGAGCCGCCTCCGACGATGACGAAGTCCCATACCCGGCCGTCGGCGGAGGTCATCGGTCGCCGCCGAACCAGCGCTGCACCCGCGGCGCGACGTTGTGCCAGATGTGCTTCGTCTCCCGGTACTCGGCGAGCCCCGCGGCGCCCAGCTCGCGACCGGTACCGGACTGCTTGTAGCCGCCCCACTCCGCCTGTGGGACATACGGGTGGTAGTCGTTGATCCAGACCGTGCCCATCCGAAGTCGAGCCGCCACCCGCTCGGCCCGCCCACCGTTCTCGGTCCATACCGCGCCAGCCAGGCCGTAGATGCTGTCGTTGGCGCTCGCCACCGCCTCGTCGTCGTCGGCGAAGGTCTCGACGGTCAGCACCGGGCCGAACGACTCGTTCTGCACGACGCCCATCGCCGGCTTGCAGTCGTCGAGGACCGTGGGCAGGTAGTAGTAGCCGCCAGCCAAAGCCTCGTCGTCAGGCCGCCTGCCGCCACATCTCAAGGTGGCACCCTCGGCCAGACCTCGGGCGACGTACGCCTCCACCTTGTCGCGATGCGCCGCCGATACGAGCGGGCCCGTCTCGGCAGCGCTGTCGAACGGGCCGCCGAGCCGGATCTGCTGCGCCCGGGCGACGAGCTCGTCGACGAACTCGTCCTTGACCGACTCCTCGACCAGGAGCCGGGCGCCCGCTGAGCACACCTGTCCCGAGTGCAGGAAGACCGCAGTGAGGGCGAAGTCGAGCGCCACCTCCAGGTCGGCGTCGGCGAAGACGATGTTGGGGTTCTTCCCCCCGAGCTCCAGCGCGACCTTCTTCACCGTTCCGGCCGAGGAGGCCATGATGTGCCTGCCGGTCTCGATACCGCCGGTGAAGGACACCAGGTCGACCGCGGGGTGCGTCGACAACGGCTCACCGACCACCGCGCCGGCGCCGAGGACGAGGTTGGCCACTCCGTCGGGCAGGCCCGCCTCGGTCAGGTACCGCATGAGCAGGATCGCCGTGGAGGGCGTCAGCTCACTGGGCTTGAGGACGAACGTGTTGCCCGCAGCCAGCGCAGGCGCCACCTTCCACGAGGTCTGGAGCAGCGGGTAGTTCCAGGGCGTGATGAGGGCACACACCCCCATCGGCTCGTGAACGATCCGGCTACGGATATCGGGCTGGCCGGTGTCGACGACCCGGCCCGCGTCGACAGCGGCGGTGTTGGCGTAGTAGCGGAAGACACCGACGATGTCGTCCACGTCGTACTCGCTCTCGACGAGCCGCTTGCCCGTGTCGAGGGACTCCGCACGGGCGACGACGTCCACGTTCGCCTGAAGGAGGTCGGCGACGCGGTGGAGCAGGCCCGCCCGGTCGTGCACGGACGTCGCCGACCAGGTCCCCTCGTCGAAGGCACGACGCGCCGCCTCGATGGCTGCGACCGTGTCGTCGGCCGTCCCTTCGTCGACCGTCGTCACCAGCTCGCCGGTAGCCGGGCAGCGGATCTCGCGAAGCCCTCCAGCGAGGGCAGGCCGCCATTCACCGCCGATGAACAGTTCGGGCACACTACCTCCGAGGGTGGAGCGTCAGGTTCCCTCAGTTGTTGCGTGTGAAGGAACAGGAGAGACTTCCACGCAACAACCTATTGAAGCCGTTCGGACAGCGTCAAGGTCTGCCGCGTCTCGATCCGGGTACTATCGCACGCTCCCCGGACGCGCCGTCGACCCGCCAGCCCAGGCGACGGGAGACGTCGTCCGCGGCCGACATGACGGCCTGAGCGATACGTGGCAGCGAGTCGGCGTCAAGCCGGAACGTCGGGCCGGAGACGCTCATCGAGGCGACGATGTCGCCTCGGACGTCTCGGACCGGGGCCGCGGCCGCGGTGAGGCCGATCTCCAGCTCGTCGACCGCCGTGGCGTAGCCCTGTGCCCGGACGGAGGCGAGCTCGTGCTCGAGAGCGGTGAGCGTGGTGATCGTCCGTGCCGTGTAGGCCTGCAACGGCGGCACCTGCCGGCCCACCTCAGCGCTCTCCAGTCCGCTGAGCAGGACCTTGCCGTTCGAGGTCGCGTGCAACGGGATGCGCTGACCCACCCAGTTGTGCGGCTGCAAGGCCGAGGAGCCGGCCACCTGGTCCATGTAGAGAGCTGCACCGTCGGAGAGAACCGCGAGGTTGACCGTCTCGCCGGTGCGCTGGGCGAGCGCGCGAGACACCACTCGGCTCTCCTGGACAAGATCAAGCCTCGACGTCGACGCGCCGGCCAGACGCAGGATGCCCGGACCGAGCCGGTACTTGCCTCTGCCGGTGTTCTGCTCCACCAGGTCTCGGCGCTCCAGCGCCGCCACCAACCTGAACGCCGTGGACTTGTGCACGCCGAGCTCCTTGGCCAGCTCGGTCACTCCGACATCTCCGGTACGGGCGAGGATCTCGAGGATGGCTACGGCCCGGTCGACGGACTGGACGGTGCCGGTTCGCCTGGGCGGACTTACGTCGTCCAGAGTCGCGTTGCTCATGGCGAGACCGTAGTGCATAAGGAGCGACACCGGGGTGACGAGCCCTCCATACTGCCGTCATGACAGAGGCGCTCTCCCCAGCCGAGTTCGTACTGACCCTGAGGTGCCCCGACAAGCCCGGCATCGTGCACGCGGTCTCGGGGTTCCTGGTGCACAGATCAGCGAACATCATCCAGAGCCAGCAGTTCGGAGACGCCGAGACCGGTCGGTTCTTCATGCGGGTCCACTTCGAGACCCTCGACGCGACCACCGGCCTGGAGGACCTCCGCAGCTCGTTCACGGAGGTGGCGCTCGGGTTCGGGATGACGTGGGAGCTGTGGTCCGCGGGAGCGCCGTACCGCACCCTCGTGATGGTGTCGAAGTTCGGTCACTGTCTCAATGACCTGCTCTTCCGTACCAGCACCGGGTCGATCCAGCTCGAGATTCCTGCCATCGTCTCCAACCATCGCGACGCCGAGCGGCTCGCCGACTCGTACGGGATCCCCTTTCACCACATCCCGGTGACACCGGACTCCAAGGATGCCGCCGAGAGTCGCCTGCTCGAGCTGGTCGACGACCTCGGCGTCCATCTCGTCGTGTTGGCGCGCTACATGCAGGTGCTTTCCGACGCGACCTGCCGGGCCTTGTCGGGCCGCGCGATCAACATCCACCACTCGTTCCTGCCGAGCTTCAAAGGGGCCCAGCCCTACCACCAGGCGCATCAGCGTGGGGTGAAGCTGATCGGTGCCACAGCCCACTACGTGACCTCGGACCTCGACGAGGGTCCGATCATCGAGCAGGACGTGGCTCGCGTCGACCACAGCTTCACCGCTGACCAGCTCGTCGCGGCCGGTCGCGACGTCGAGAGCCAAGTCCTGTCGCGTGCCGTCCGGTGGCACTCGCAGACCCGGGTCATGATCAACGACACGAAGACGGTCGTCTTCCGCTGAATGCCGGCGTGATGGCTGCTCGCTGGTCTCAGGCTCCGGCAGTCGCGAGAAGGCTCTCGTCAGCACTGGGCAGCCGCCGTCAGTCCCCCAGCTCGGCCCGGCGGCGGGTGACGAACTCCTCGAGCTCGGCACGTACGGCGTCGTCGAGGGCGGGAGGCTGGTACTCGTCGAGCCTCGTCTTGTAGATCTTCGTCGCCCGGGCCGAGGTGTCGTTTCCGCCGTTGCGCATCCACCGCTCGTAGTTCTCCGACGACGAGACCAGCGGCCGGTAGAAGCAGGTGCGGAAACGCTCCATGGTGTGCATGGCACCCAGGAAGTGCCCGCCGTGCCCGACCTCCTGGTGAGCGTCGAAGGCGAGCGTCCCCTCGTCGATCTCCAGCGGGGTGAACTCTGCCTGGAGCATCTGCAACAGCTCGATGTCGACGATGAACTTCTCGTAGCCGGCCACCAGCCCGCCCTCGAGCCAGCCTGCTGAGTGCATCACCCAGTTGGCCCCGGCGAGGAAGGTCGGGATCATGGTCATCGCCGCCTCGTAGCCGGCCTGTGCGTCTGCCACCTGGCTCGACGTCAGCCCTCCGCCGGACCGGAACGGCAGACCGAAGTGGCGGGCGATCTGACCGGTGCAGAACAGCCCCATCGCCGACTCGGGCGTCCCGAACGACGGTGAGCCCGACTGCATGTCGATGTTGGACAGGAACGAGCCGAAGATGACCGGACAGCCTGGACGGATCAGCTGGCTCAACGCGATGCCGGACAGCGCCTCGGTGATCTGCTGCACCAATGCCGCAGGGATCGTCACGGGCGACATCGCACCGAGCAGGATGAACGGCGTCAGCACCACGGGCTGGTTGGCGGCCGAGTACTCGAACAAGGCGTCGAGCATCCGGTCGTCCCAGCGCAACGGTGAGTTGCAGTTGACGAGAGAGATCGAGACCGGGTTACGTTCGATGACGTCACGACCTCCGAAGAGGATCGAGCCCATCTCGATCGTGTCGACCGCATTCGTCCCTGACACCACGTTGCCCATGTAGATCTTGTCGGTGAGCGTCTGGAGGGCGTACGTCATGTCGAGGTGGCGCGAGTCGAGCGGCGTGTCGTTCGGCTCGCAGACGACACCGCCGGCCGAGTCGAGGACCGAGAACGACTGCGACAGCTTCGAGAAGTTTCTGAAGTCTTCCATGGTGGCGTCTCGTCTGACGTCGCCCTCTCGGACGAAGGGCGGCCCGTAGACGGCTCCGAAGGCCATCGAGTCCCCACCGATGTGGACGGAGTTGGCCGGGTTGCGGGCGTGGACGTCGAACTCCCTGGGCGCCTTCGCCGCCTGCTCCAGGAGGAAGTCCGGGTCCAGGAACACCGCGTTGTCGACGACCTTCTGACCGGCGTCGCGGAACAGCGAGAGCGCGCGCTCCGACATGAACTCGACACCGATCTCGGTCACAAGGCGGCGCCAGCCCGCGTCGAGCTTGTCCATGGCGTCGGCAGAGAGCACGTCATACCGGGGCATCGTGTTGCGGAACATCAGGCCTCCAGCGCCAGGTGGGTCAGATCGAAGTGGGTGGGTGAAGCGACAACGGGTGAGAGCCCGACACGACGAGATGGCGACGGTCGGGATGTCAACATCACGATGTGGGCAGAAAGTTCCATATGGTGGTCCAGTGTGGTGTACTTCAACGGTATAGGGAAGACCCCGACGCCACCAGACCGGAGGTTCGCACGCATGTCGTCGACCGGCACCCAGGCCATCGACAGGGCAGCCGAGCTGCTGTCACACGTCGTGATGGCCGTGGAGCCCCCGGGGTTCGGCGATCTCGTGCAGCACTCGGGGCTCGCGAAGTCCACCGCCTCCCGTCTCCTCCAGGCCCTCGAGCGGCACCGCCTGATCCACCGCGACGACTCCGGTGCCTACGCGGCCGGCCCGCTGTTCGCCCTCTATGCCAGCCGCCACGAGCCGCACGACGAGCTGGTACAGCTGGCTCGTCCGACGCTCGAACAGCTGAGCAGGGCCACCGGCGAGACAGTCAACCTGGCCGTTGTCCGCGGCAACGCCGTCGTGCAGATCGCGCAGGTCGACTCGACGTTCCTGCTCGCGACGACCAACTGGGTCGACCTGGACGTGCCCGCCCACTGCTCCGCCTTGGGCAAGGTCTTCTATGCGGCGGGGGTCCTGCCGCTTCCAGCCGGACCGTTGGAGCGGCGTACCCGCCACACCGTCACCGACCTCACCGAGCTTCGGCTCCAGCTCGACCGGTTCTCGAGGCAGGGCTACGCCGAGGCCATGGGCGAGCTAGAGATCGGCCTGGACGCCGTAGCCGCTCCCGTTTTCGACCGGTACGGAGCCGTGGTCGCCGCGATCGGCGTCTCCGGTCCGAGCGACCGGATCAACCACCAGCTGGAACAGCTCGGGTCCTTGCTCACGTCGAGGGCCGACGCGCTCTCCGGCGTCTTGGGTCACCCCGAAGCTGTCCTGGCACTTCAACCAGGAGAGGAAGACGCATGACGCCCGAGGAGCTCTTGAAGACTCTGTACGACGAGACGCTCGTCGGCAACGCGCCGGCCGTGCTCGCCCTGACCCAGCAGGGACTTGCCGACGGCCTGTCCCCCGAGACGCTGCTCTACGATGCACTCATCCCCTCCTTGGAGGAGGTCGGTGCGCGGTTCGAGCGGGGCGACTTCTTCGTGCCGGAGATGCTGATCGCCGGGCGGGCGATGAGCGGGGCACTCGACCTGTTGCGGCCCCTCCTTGCCGAGACAGGTGTCGAGACTGTGGGCACGTTCGTGATGGGCACCGTCAAGGGTGACGTGCACGACATCGGGAAGAACCTCGTCAACATCATGCTCGAGGGCGCCGGCTTCCACGTGATCGACCTCGGCGTCCAGGTGCCTCCCGAGCGGTTCGTCGAGGCCATCAACGAGCACAAGCCCGACATCGTCGGCTTCTCCGCCTTCCTGACGACGACCATGCCGATGTTCAAGGCCAACATCAACGCGCTCGAGAAGGCCGGCATCAGGGACCAGGTCGTGGTCATGGTCGGCGGCGCGCCGGTGACTCAGGAGTACGCGGACGCTGTGGGCGCGGACGCATACGCGGCGGACGCCTCACAGACGGTCAGGAAGGCAAAGGACCTCATCCAGAAGAAGCGCGCCCTGGCCAGGGTGTGACCGCGTCCGGTTTCCGGTTCCAAGCATCCGCTGACGATCGAAGGTTGGGTATGCACACCGTCTTGAGCTCCGCTCGCAAAGAGGTCGTGATCGGACACGACAAGCCCTTCTGCCTCATCGGTGAGCGAATCAACCCGACCGGTCGGAGGATCTTCCAAGAGCAGTTGCGCGCGGGTGACCTCTCGGCCATCGAGCGGGACGTCGCCGCGCAGGTCGCCGGTGGCGCGAACGTGCTCGACCTCAACATGGGCGTACCGCTAACGGACGAGCCCGACCTGCTCAAGCGGGCCATCAAGCTGGTGCAGAGCATCACCGACCTGCCGATCTGTATCGACTCATCCGTGGTGGAAGCTCTGGAGGCCGGGCTGTCCGTCTACGAGGGACGCGCCCTGGTGAACTCGACCACAGCCGAGGATGACCGGATGGCCGAGGTCCTGCCTCTTGTCAGGCACTACGGCGCGGCGGTCATCGCGCTTCCGAACGACCACGACGAGATCCCGATGGAGGCCGACAAGCGCGTGGTCCTGACACGCAAGATCGTGGACACCGCTGTCGACACCTACGGTCTGGCCCCCGAGGACATCGTGATCGACCCGCTCGCGATGCCGATCGGGGCCGACCCGACGATCGTGCAGACGGTCTACGAGACCATGTGGCGTATTCGCGACGAGTTCGGGCTGAACATGACAGTGGGCGCCTCCAACGTCTCGTTCGGCATGCCCGGCAGGCACACCATCAATGCGACGTTCCTGCCGATGGCGATGGCCATGGGGTTGACGAGCGCCATCATGGACACCCGGACGCCACAGATCGTCGAGGCGGTCAAAGCGGCCGATCTCCTGCTCGGCAACGACGAGTGGGGCGCCGGCTGGATCGCCGCCTTTCGCGCCAAGCAGGCTGCCGACAAGGCCGCCGCCGAGTCCGGTTCCGACCCGGCGACAACGGCCACTGAGCGGGCGCCGACGACGACCCAGTCGGTCGCCGCGACGTGACCACAGCCGACCTCGATGACGGAGAGGAGCGGACGCATCCCGACGAGCTGAGACGTGAGGCGCTCATCGTGCGTCCGGCCGATCCCAACTACCGCGACGCTGCCAGCCATGACGGCGCCGGACGGGTCAGGCTGCGGTTCGCTCCGGCGGATCGCGACGTCAAGGTCCCACCCGGGGTCAGCGTCTTCGATGCGGCGAGCTGGAACGGCATCGCCATCGACTCCACCTGCGGCGGACACGGCACCTGCAAGAAGTGCAAGGTGCAGATCGTCGAGGGTGCCGTACCGGCGTCGCGGCTCGATGCGCGGTCGTTCAGCGCCGAGCAGCTGGCCGGCGGATGGCGCCTCGCGTGCCTCGCGCAGGCCACGTCCGACCTGCTCGTCCACGTGCCGCCGATGACGACGCGGCCGAAGGCGGCCACTGTCGGTGTGGGTCGCCAGGTCATCCTGCGCCCCGCCATCCAGAAGCGGCATGTCGAGCTGGCAGAGCCGACCCTCGCCGACCAGGTGACCGACCTGGCCCGCCTGCTGGCCGCGGTCGACGACCTGGAGCTGCGGGTCGACATGTACGCGCTGCGCAGGCTTCCCACCGTGCTGCGTCAGGCCGACTTCGACGTCACGGCAGTCGTCGTCGACGACGTGCTCATCGACGTCGAGCCCGGCGACACGACTGGCGCGAGGTACGCGATCGCGTTCGACCTGGGTACGACGACCGTCGTCGCCACCCTCCTCGACACGTCGACCGGCACGCCCGCGGCCGTTGCCTCGATGCTCAACAAGCAGCAGCCGTTCGGAGCCGACGTCATCACCCGGATCAGTGCCACGATGATGGACCCGGATGCGCTCGGCAGGCTGCAGGGGCTCGCCCACGCGACCCTCGACGAACTCGCCCGTGACGTCTGCCAGGCGGCCGAGGTGGACCCCGGTCAGGTCTACGAGATCGCCGTCGCCGGAAACGCCACCATGATCGCCCTCGCGCTTGGGATAGACCCCGAGCCGCTCGGCGTCGCCCCCTTCGTGATGTCGACGGCGACGCTGCCAGAGCTGCTCGCACTCGACGTCGGCGTACATGTCCACCCGCGAGCCCGTGCCGTGGTCCTCCCCGCCCTCGGTGCATACGTCGGCGGGGACATCGTCGCGGGCATGCTCGCCTCAGGCATGGACCGGGACAAGCGCATGCGGTTGTTCATCGACGTCGGCACGAACTGCGAGATCGTCCTCGGTGACGGCGAGCGGATCGTGGCGACCGCGGCGCCAGCAGGGCCGGCGTTCGAGGGGGGCGCGATCCGCTGCGGGATGCGCGCTGCCGACGGCGCCATCGAGGTGGTCAAGGTGACAGCAGACGAGGTGGCCTGCCAGGTGATCGGGGACGTGGCCGCCGAGGGACTGTGCGGCTCGGGCCTGGTCGACGCGGTCGCCGAGCTTGTGCGGGTCGGCCTGCTCGACCACAGTGGCCGGTTCGTCTCCGAGCAGGCCGCGGCCGAGCTGATGCCTGGCCTCGCCGACCGACTCGGCGACATCAACGGTGAGCGGGTCTTCGCCCTCGACTGGCGGTCGGGCGACGCGTTCGAGGACTCCGTGTATCTCAGCCAGAGGGACGTGCGAGAGCTTCAGTTCGCCAAGGCGGCGATCTCCACCGGATGGTCGCTGCTGCTGGAGGAGCTTAAGGTCGAGCCGAGCGACATCCAGCAGGTCCTGCTGGCCGGGTCTTTCGGCTCGTACCTTTCGCCTGCCAGCGCTGTTCGGATCGGGCTGGTGCCGAGGCTTCCCGTCCTCCGGATCGTGAGTGCCGGTAACGTCGCGGGTGAAGGTGCAAAGATGACCCTGCTCAGCATGCAGGAACGCAATGGCGCGCAGGCTCTGCTGGAGGAGGTGCGCTATGTCGAGCTCTCCGATCGCCCTGACTTCAACGACCGCTTCGTCGACCAGCTCGCGTTCCCGCAGTGACGCAGCGGCCGCCGTCATCGCCTGTGGCGCAATCGCGCAGCCGTGCAGCCGGATCGTCGCACGCCGCGGCTGGTCCGTCGACGTACACCCGCTCCCGCCGCTGTTGCACAACCGCCCCGAGCTGATCGCGGGCGAGGTCGAGGTGTTGGCCGGAGAGCTGCGTGCGCGGTACGCCCGGGTGGCGGTGGCGTATGCCGACTGCGGCACGTTCGGCGCCCTCGACGAGGTCTGCGAGCGGCTCGGTCTCGCCCGGCTGCCTGGACTGCACTGCTACGACGTCTACGCAGGCCCGGAGAGATTGCAGACATTCTTCGACGACCAGCCCGGCACGTACGTCTTCACCGACTTCCTCGTGCGGTCCTTCGCGCGCTCGGTCGTCACCGAGCTCGGCCTGGACCGGTACCCCGAGCTGCGCGACAGCTACTTCGCCAACTACACGCGGGTCGTGTGGTTGGCGCAGGAGCGTGACGCCGAGCTCGAGCGCCTCGCGGCAGAGGCTGCCGCCACGATCGGGCTCCCACTGACGACCGTCGACGTAGGCGACGCGCGCCTCGAGCGAGCCCTTGCCGGCCTACTCCTCCCCACCTGACCCCCGCCTCCCCGCCGAGAGGGCGAATGTGCCCCCTCGAGAGGGCGGGGTGTGAGCGCCCGCTCGCGGGTCAGGGGTGAAGCAGGTGCTGGCGCCAGGCCTCTGTCTCCGCGATCTGGTTGAAGGTATAGATGTGGAGTCCCGCCACGTTCAAGCCCTCGTCCTCCAGGTACCCCGCCGACTTCTCCAGGAACCGCTCAGGGCTGTACCCACCCGGCGCGGCGATCCGCGCGAAGGCCGAGGCATGTGACTTCAGGAATCTCACCGACTGCCCCACACCGATCTTCGTGGCCATCGACAGCAGCTTTGCGCGCTCCACCGGACCAGGAAGGCCCACCAAGACGGGAAGGGTGATGCCCCGGCGCCGCATTCGAGTCAGCCAGGACCGGATCGCCTCCGCGTCGAAGCAGAGGTTGCTCACGACGTACGTCGCATGTAGGCGCTTGTCCCACATGGACTGCACGGTGACGTCGTCCTCGATCGACGGATGGCTCTCGGGGTAGCCCGTGATGCCGACCTGGCGGAAGGGCCTTCCCATCTCGGTCAGATGCTCGAGCATGGCGAGCGCACCCGCGTACTCTCCGGCGGGCGGCTCGGCGTCGCCGGCCGGACAGAACACGTTCTCGACCCCGAGGCCCGTAAGCCGCCCGACGATCTCCTCGAGCTCCCCACGACCCGCGACCATCCGAGCCGCCAGATGCGGCACCACGGTGTAGCCGTGCCCGATCAGCCTCTCGGTCAGGTCGAGCGTTGATGCCAGCCCCTTGACCGGACTTGCCGTGACCGCAAGAGGTACGTCGAGCGGCACCAACTTCACGACCGCCGCCTCGATCTTCGCCGTGGGAAGCACTTCGTAGCGCGCAGACGCCAGGGACCGTACGATGACGTCGCGACTCATGCTTACGTTGCGGTTGCGCATTGGTCAACTCATCTCTCACAGCGCACCAGACCGCTCGCCACTGTAGTGCGCCCGCCGGGCCAGACGGAAGCCGAGGATCGGATTCAGCTCCGGTTCGGGATGACGACGGACAAGACGAACATGGCGACGCAGCAGATGGCCATGGTGGTGAGGTCGACGAAGCGTCGCCGTACCCGGAGCATTCCTGCGCGATGGTCGGGCAGCACGCTCCGGGCGACGAAAGCGACACCGAAGCCGAGGGACATGAGTGCCACACCCGTGCGCCATCCACCGGCCAGCACGACCCCGAGCCCCACCAAGAGGATGGAGACGACGCTCAGGTAGATGATCCCGCCCGTCGTCGACGGTTTCTGCAGCCAGTTCACATCCCGCCGCCGGCCGCCCGCTCGGCGGCCTCCACTACGTTGGTGAGCAGCAGCGCCCGCGTCATCGGACCTACTCCGCCGGGCATCGGTGCCAAGAACCCCGCGACCTCGGCGACCTCGGCAGCCACGTCTCCCCCGATGCCCGACTCCGTGCGGGACACGCCGACGTCGAGAACGGCGGCACCCGGCTTGACCATGTCGGCCGTGACGAGGCCGAGCACGCCGGCCGCCGCCACCACGATGTCGGCGCGCCTCACGTGTGAGGCGAGGTCCTTCGTCCCGGTATGGCACAGGGTGACCGTGGAGTTCTCGCTGCGACGGGTGAGCACCAGCCCGAGCGGCCGGCCCACGGTGACGCCGCGTCCCACGACGCAGACGTCAGCCCCGTCGAGCTCGACGTCGTAAGCCCGGAGCAGGTGGACGATCCCCCGCGGCGTACAGGGCAGCGGTGCGTCGTCCATGTGCACGAGCCGTCCGAGGTTGGTGGGGTGCAGGCCGTCGGCGTCCTTTGCCGGATCGACGAGTTCGATCGCCCGATGCGTGTCGAGGTGCTTCGGCAACGGAAGCTGGACGATGAACCCGGTACAGGCCGGGTCGGCATTGAGCTCCGTGATCCGCTCCTCGAGGAGCTCCTGGCTGATGTCGGCCGGGTGGTGGGAGCGGATCGAGGCGATGCCCACCTGCGCGCAGTCTCGGTGCTTGCCGGCGACGTACGAGAGGCTTCCGGGGTCGTCACCGACCAATACCGTGCCTAGACCTGGTGTGACCCCCAGCTCGGCGAGCCGTGAGACGCGCTCCTTGAGATCTGCCCTGATGGCGGCAGCGGTCACCTTGCCGTCGAGGATTCGCGCGGTCACGGCCCGATTGTGTCATGCGGCCAAGCGACGGACAGCGGGCTCGCTCAGTGGAAGAAGTGGCGGGTGCCGGTCAGGTACATCGTGAGTCCATGCCTATGTGCGGCTGCCACCACCTCCTCGTCTCGCAACGACCCACCCGGCTGTACGACGGCCCCGACGCCCGCGTCTGCAAGCACCTCCAGACCGTCGGCGAAGGGGAAGAACGCGTCCGAAGCCGCCACTGCTCCAGTGGCCCTCCCGCCTGCCCGCGATACCGCGAGCCTCGCCGAGTCGAGGCGGTTGACCTGTCCCATCCCGACGCCGACAGTGGCCTGTGCGCTTGCCAGCACGACCGCGTTGGACTTGACCGCCCGGCATGCCCGCCACGCGAAGACCAGGTCTGCCAGTCCCGCCTCGTCGATGGGTGAGCCGGACACCAGCGACCAAGTCGCGGGGTCGTCACCCGAGGCGTCGACGAGATCCGTCGCTTGGAGCAGCAGTCCACCGGACAGCGATTTCGACTCGAGTCCCCCCGGTGACGCAGCAGCGGCGCGCAGCAGCCGGACGTTCTTCTTGGCCGTCAGCACAGCAACGGCAGCGTCGTCGAATTCGGGAGCGATGACCACCTCCGTGAAGACCTCGGCGATCTGCCGGGCCATCTCGACGGTGACCGGCCGGTTGCTCGCGATCACACCCCCGAAGGCCGACAGCGGGTCACAGGCGTGCGCCTTGCGATGCGCCTCGGCGATGTCGGCACCGCTCGCGATGCCACAAGGGTTCGAGTGCTTGACGATCGCCACGGTGGGTGCCAGGAAGTCGTATACGGTACGCCGGGCAGAGTCCCCGTCGACGTAGTTGTTGTAGGACATCTGCTTGCCATGGAGCTGCTCGGCCTGGGCGAGCCCGGGCGAGGTCAGCGACGACTCGACGTACATGGCAGCGCGCTGATGAGGATTCTCGCCGTACCGCAGAACGTCCGCACGGGTCCACGTCGATCCGAGCCAAGCCGGGAAACCGGTCCCGTCGGTCGTATCCGCCGCAGCTTTTCCCATCCAGGTGGCGATCTGGACGTCGTAGGTCGCACTGTGCACGAACGCCTCGGTCGCCAGCCGTCGCCGTTCGTCGAGGGTGAACCCGCCCGAGGCCAGCGCGTGGACCACCAGACCGTACTGGGACGGCGATGTGATGACGGCGACGCTCGCGAAGTTCTTTGCGGCGCCTCGCACCATGGACGGCCCGCCGATGTCGATCTGTTCGATGCACTCGTCCGGCGAGGCCCCGGACGACACCGTCTCTGTGAAGGGGTAGAGGTTCGACACCACGAGGTCGAAGGGCTCTATACCGAGAGCGGACAGCTGCTCGCGGTGCGAGGAGAGGCGCTGGTCGGCCAGAATCCCTGCATGCACCCGAGGGTGGAGTGTCTTCACCCTCCCGTCGAGGGCCTCCGGGAAGCCTGTCAGTTCCTCGACACTCGTCACCGCGAACCCCGCCGCCTCGATCCGCGCAGCCGTCGACCCGGTCGAGACGAGGGCCACGCCGGCGGCTGCGAGAGCGCTGACCAGCTCTTCGAGCCCCTGCTTGTCGAAGACCGACACGAGCGCTCGGGTGATCCGGTGTCTGTCGCCGGTCACGGGATCGTCACCTTCCTGCCTGTGATCGTGTATCCATCCCTCATCATGCGGCCGACAGAGTCGACAAGCATCGCACGCTCGGACTGCTTGATCCGCTCGTGCAGAGAGGCCTCGGTGTCGTCGTCGTACACCCGGACGGCCACCTGCCCCACGATGGGCCCGGAGTCGACCCCGCCGTTCACGACGAAGAGAGTGGCGCCCGAGATCTTGACCCCGTATGCGATCGCGTCACGCGGGCCGTGCATCCCTGGGAAGGACGGGAGCAGGGCGGGATGCGTGTTGACGCAGCGCTCACCGAAACGGGAGAGGAAGCGCGGGCCCGCGAGCCTCATGAAGCCGGCGAGCACCACCAGGTCCGGGGCGTAGGCCTGCACCGCTGACGTCAGGCGCCCGTCCCACTCGTCACGACTCGCGGCGGCTCCGAGTGGCAGCTCGAAGGTGTCGATGCCTGCCGAGCGGGCGCGTTCGACCGCACCCGTACCCGACCGGTCCGCACCGACGGCGACGACAAGGGCGCCGTAGTCCGGCGCCATGCAGGCGTCGAGAAGCGCTTGGAGGTTGGTACCGGTCCCGGAGGCGAGCACTACGAGGCGGGCAGACACCGATTCCGCGGCTCCTCGTGAGGTTGGACGACGTGGTTGGGCTCGCTGCGCCGCAGGCCTCCTCGAGTGGCGCGAGACGAATCAGGACCTGACCCGGTCCACCTTGGTGTGGTAGCGCTGACCGACCTTGCCGCCGACGAACGCCGCGACGAGCGTGCCGACCAAGATAGCGGCAAGCGTGATGATCCCGCCCCAGGTGGCCGTATCCGTGGGAATGGGTATGGAGGGGAGGTCGACGCGCTGGAACACGTTGTACTGGGCGCCGAAGGCGATGCCGACTCCCACCGCCACGGCCGTGACCAGGAGGCCGATGAGCCACACGCCGAATCCCTGTCTGCCGCCGTCGAACCGGGACATCCGACCGGCGACATACCCGCCGGCGAAGTAAGCAAGCATCAAGATCACGAGGAGGGCGATCGCGGTCGCGATTCCGAACGTTCCGGCGTTGCGCTCGGCGTCCGTCTGGTCGACGTGCAGGCTCGATCCCACCGCCGCGGCGATGGCGCCGACGATGCTGCCCACCAGCACGCTGAGCGCGACGGCGACCAACCAGCCGAAGAAGTCGGCACCGGGGTTGAAGCCGCCGAACTCCTCCCGCCGAAGTGCGTTCGTGGCGTCAGGCGTGCGGTCGATGCTGTCGACCCTGCGCTGGTAGTCAGCGGCGGAAGAGCTGCCGGTGGATCCCGGTTGCGGGGCCACGTCGCGTGGTTCAGGGCTGGGGGTGGTGCGGTCGTCCGACATGCCTGCCTCCTGCTCGTCGAGCCACGACGCCCCTGGCAGTGGCGAGTGGCACCCGTTGCCGGGCGATTGGTGTCGAGCGCCGCGAAACCGCCACGCCACGACTTTGTGCTCACGACTTTACGCTGTAAGTTCCGCGATCAACGAACAGGTTAGTCCTCGGCTCCTACGGGTACACCGTAGACGAGGGAAGCGGCAGATCGCCGCACCTGTAGCCCTCCAGAGAGGAAATACCACATGCTTGATCAAGGTCAGATCGATCAGGTCACTGGCAGTGACGCATACGGTTCGGACGGGGACAAGATCGGGAGCGTCGGGCAGGTCTACCTGGACGACCAGACCGGCCAGCCCGCCTGGGTAACCGTCAACACCGGATTCTTCGGGATGAACGAGAGCTTCATCCCTCTGAACGATGCCTCGTTCTCAGGTGACCGGCTCACGGTTCCCTACGACAAGAGCAAGGTCAAGGACGCTCCCAACGTGGCCTCCGACGGTCATCTGTCTCCTGACGAGGAGCGCGAGCTCTACAGTTACTACGGCGTCGGGTACTCCGACACGAACACGGATGTCAGCGACACGACTACCACCACGACTACGGACACCCCGGATGTCGGGTACGACACCTCAGGTCCGACGACCGACAACGCGATGACGTTGTCGGAGGAGCGGGTCGAGGTGGGCACCCAGACGCGTGAGGCCGGCCGGGCTCGACTGCGCAAGTACGTCGTGACGGAGAACGTCACCCAGACAGTGCCTGTGAGCCGTGAAGAGGTCGTCATCGATCGCGAGCCGATCACGGCCGAGAACCGGGACGAGGCTACCGCCGGTCCGGACATCTCCGAGGAGGAGCACGAGGTCGTGCTCCACGAAGAGGTCCCTGTCGTGCAGAAGACGACCGAGCCGGTCGAGCGCGTACGCCTGGACACCCGCGAGACGACCTCAGAGGAGACCGTCACCGAAGAGGTACGCAAGGAGCAGGTCGAGACCGACGGCGACATCGCCGACGGTGGCGACTACCGCCGCTGATCCACCCGCCTTTGGCCCCGTCACCGTCGAGGTGGCGGGGCCTTCGGCTTCACCGGTACCCGGCCGAGACGGGTTGGCCCGAGAGGTCATCTGAGGACCGAGTACGGTGACTGCAACAAGCGCGCTAGGAGCCGTCGTCGTCACAGTGGGTGCGGGCTCCCCAAAGGGTCTCCCCGTCGGAGTGGGAGCCCCGGCACTCGCAAGAAGGGGTGGCTGTACCATCGACGCAGACGCTGCAATCCTGGCGGGCCACCCACCGCCTTCGACCCGCGTCCCGCTCGACCGCAACCGCATCCTCGGCGCAGCGATCGCGTTCATCGACGCCGAGGGTCTGCCGGGCCTCACGATGCGCCGGCTCGGCAGCTCTCTGGGCGTCGAGGCCATGTCGCTCTACCGCTACATACCCGGCCGTGAAGAGCTGCTCGACGGCGTCGTCGACACCGTGGTCAACGAGATGTACGCAGATGAGCAGATCCTCGACTCACCCCTTCACGGGTGGCAGGACTTTCTCCAAAGGCTCGCCCACGGTGTACGCCGGATCGCCCTGGCTCACCCCAAAGCCTTCCCGCTCGTCGCCTCTCGTCCCCCCGAAGCACCCTGGCTTCGGCCCCCGCTTCGCAACCTCAAGTGGGTGGAGTCCTTCCTCGAGGGGTTGACCTCACAGGGCTTCTCCGACGAGGCGGCGGTCGCGGCCTACCGGGCGTTCACCAGCTTCCTGCTCGGCCACCTGCTCCTCGAGGTTTCTGCCCTCGGTGCAGATGTCGGCCCGTTGGACGTGCTCGATGACGACGGGGCGGAGTCCACGGACCTGCTCGCCTATCCGCACGTGCAGCGACTGAGCGAGGCGCTCGCCGAGGACCACTCGGCCACGGAGTTCGAAGAGTCGCTGGAGAACCTGCTGGACCGGATCGCGCTCCTCCTTACCGAGGCCAAGAAGTAGCCGGCGTCGTACCCGCGACCCATTGAAGCTCTCTCGGCGACCGAACGGACCGGCCGGGGGTGAGCCGGTCGGACCGGTCTAGCGCACCCCGCGCGGCCGGAACTGCACGCTGACCCTGGGGCCGACCGGGCGGGCCGTCTTGGGTACCGCGTGCTCCCAGGTGCGCTGGCAGGAACCGCCCATCACAAGCAGATCCCCGTGTCCCAAGGCGAACCCCAGGCCTCCGCCTCCACCCGACCTCGGGCGCAACATCAGCCGTCTTGGCGCTCCCAGGGAGACGATCGCGACCATGGTGTCCTCGTATCGGCTACGGCCGAGAGTGTCGCCGTGCCACGCAACACTGTCGCGTCCGTCGCGGTAGTAGCAGAGGCCGGCGGTGCGGAACGGCTCGCCGAGTTCGTCTCGGTAGTGCAGGTCGAGGGCTCGCCTGGCTTCGACGAGAACGGGGTCGGGCAGCTCGGCGTCGTCTCCGTACCAGGTCAGGAGTCGGGGGACGTCAACCTCCCGGTCGTACATGGTGCGCCGTTCGGCGTACCAGGGCACCGTCTCGACGAGCCGGAGGAAGAGCTCGTCCGAGCCGCTGAGCCACCCCGGTAGCAGGTCGACCCAGGCCCCTTCGCTCAGCGATGTGCGGTCGAGGCGCCCCGCGAGATCCCCGACCAGGGGCTGCCGATTGTCAGCCGGAGGAATGTCGAGCAGCGACGTTTGAAGGTGCATCCTCATGACGGGATCGTACCGGTCTTTCGAACGTATGTTCTACTCCGCATCGAGCCCTAGGGCGGTGCTGTCGCGGATGCCAGCTCGAACGACGCCTGCAGAACAGGTGTGCGGGCGTCGGTACCGACGAGGAGCCCGTACGGACCGGCGGTCCAGCGCCAGCCCGGCAACGCGGTGTCATAGGTGGCCAGCAGCCGTGGCTCCAGGTCCACCCACACCTGCCGGGTCTCGCCCGGGTCGAGGGCCACGCGGGCCCAGCCGGCCAACCGCGAGGTGGGAGCCTTAGCCGCGTCGGGAAGACGGACGTACAGCTGGGGAGTGTCGATGCCCGAGCGGGCCCCGGTGTTCGAGACGACGAGGCCGGCCCGGACGGCTGGTATCCCGGTCCCGCCGTCCTCGGCCACGTCGATCTGTAGCTCGGCGTACGCGAAACTCGTGTACGAGAGGCCGAAACCGAACGCGAACTGGGGCGTCAAGCCAACTCGTTCGTACCAGCGGTACCCCACGTCGGCGCCCTCGATGTCGTAGTCCTCGCTGAAGGCCCCGACCGGCGGCGCACCGGGACTCGACGTCGCCGTGGAGGCGTCGCGCATCACCGCACGAGGCAGCTGCGCGGTGGTCTGGGGAAAGGTGACCGGCAAGCGTCCAGAGGGGCAGACCTGGCCAGTCAGCACCGCGGCGATGGCCTCGCCGCCACGCGAGCCCGGATACCAGGCCGCCAGGACCGCGCCGACCTCCGGCAGCCACGGCATGAGCACCGGACCACCTGACTCCACGACGACGACCGTCCGCCGGTTCGCCGACGCTACCGCCGCCACGAGGGCGTCCTGGTCGTCCCCCAGGCCCAGGTCTGCGACGTCGTGACCCTCCGCGGTCCACTGCTCGACGACGACGACGACGACGTCCGCGCGCTCAGCGGCTCGAGCTGCCGCGTCACGATCAGCTCCGTCGTGGTACGTGACCTCCACCGACGGGAGCGCAGACGAGAGCGCCGCCACCGGCGACGACGGGTGGTAGGTCCGCGGGATCTGGAACTCGGCGATCGAGGTGCCCGCCTCGCGCAGCGACCCCACCGGCGAGACCTGGGACGAACCACCGCCGGAGAGTACGCCCGAGTCCGCGTGCCCTCCGACCACGAGCACCGTAGCGGGGTTCGAGAGCGGCAGCGTCCCGTCGTTGCGCAGGAGCACGATGCCCTGCTCAGCCGTCTTCCGGGATAGCTGCTGATGCGCGTCCAGGTTGACGGCCGGGCGACCCGAACGGTCGAGCACGCCAGCCAGGATCACTGCCCTCAGCAGCCGGAACACCATGTCGTCCAGCCTGGCCTCAGGCACGTCGCCTCGGCGGACTGCCTGGGCGAGCGGCTCGCCGAAGTATGGCTCTTGGTCGAGCTGGCTTCCGGACTGGCGGTCCAGTCCGGCAAGTGCCGCCGCGACGGTGGAGTGGGTGCCACCCCAGTCCGACATGACGAAGCCGGGATAGCCCCAGTCACGTTTCAGGACCTGGTCGAGGAGGAACTCGTGCTCCGACGCGTGCACCCCGTTGACCCGGTTGTACGCCGTCATCACCGAGCCCGGTCGACCACGCTCGATCGCGATCTCGAAAGCGAGCAGGTCGGACTCGCGCAGCGCCGCCTCACCGATATCGGAGCTGACGACGACCCGCCCCGTCTCCTGGGCGTTCAGGGCGAAATGCTTGACGGTGGACACGACGCCCTGGCTCTGGATGCCGGCGATCGCCGCGCCGGCCATCACTCCGGTCAGGAGGGCGTCCTCGGCCAGATACTCGAAGTTCCGTCCGCAACGCGGCTCACGGACCAGGTTCGCACCGCCCGCGAGCTGAACGGCGAATCCCATCGCGACCGACTCCGCCCCGACGACCACTCCGCACGCGTCGGCCAGCGCCGGGTCGAACGTGGAGCCGAGCAGCAGGGCACTGGGAAGCGCGGTCGACGCATCGTCAGGGCGGACCTGGTTGGGGTTGGAGATGCCGAGCCCGGCGTCGCTCTCCTGCAGCGCCGGGAGCCCGACACGCGGTATACCGGCTGTCGCCGCGGCGGACCCTATGACGTCAGGCGGCGGCCGGTGTCCCGGCGGAGGAACCGCCATCGGTGCGGAGACGAGGCCGATCTTCTCTTCAAAGGTCAGTGCCTCAACGAGCGACCGCGCCCGGTCATCGGGCTGGCGGCTCCGGTCGGACCACGGCTGCTCAAGGCGCACGAAGTCACATTGTTCAAAGGGGAGACTGCGCTCCGACAGAAGACTGCTCCTCGACAGGGGCCTGGACGGGGCACCGCTGTCTCACGCCCGAGAGCGCTCGGGCGTGAGACCTAGGTGTCAGTTCTGCTCGGCGATGAAGGTGCCCCAGTTGGCGTTCACGGTTCGAGCGGTGGGAGGGATGTACTCGGCGGCGAAGAACACCGAGCCCCGCGACACCGTCGTAGCGGAGTAGTCGCCCCACCGGCATCGCGGAGCTGGATCGAACGCCTTGTAGCAACTGAAGCCGTCTTGAGGCGCCGTACCGCGAGCGACAAGACGGACTGGACCCGTGGCGCCCGAGTTGGCGTTGAACGTCGTGTAGCCGACCGAAGGGTAGACGTTCGGCCCGAGCACCGAGTAGGTGACTAGACCCGCTCCGTTGGCGCGTACGCCCACCGAGGGGTAGCTGAGGTCGTAGCCGGTAGCCCGAATGTAGCCCTGGTGGACGATAGTGCCCGCGGAAGCGCCGGATGCTGCTGGCTTGACGACGAAGTACGCCGCAGCTACCTCCTCCAAGCCGTTGTCTCGGACACCTGTGGCCAGAGCCCCCACGAGCAGCCCGTTGGTGTAGTAGTTAGCGCTGCGGAACGACGCGTCACCGCTGTCGACTGTGGGCAGCGGCTCGCCGAGCGCCTCTCCGAGCGGACGCGGCCCCCGCCGCTGGCGCTGCCGGGGCGGATCCCCGTACAGCTCAGAAGGCATGATCGCCCGGCTCAGCGACAGGCTGGGCGTCGCGGTGTTCAGGCTGTTGGTCCCGGTGAGGGTGTAGAGGGCGATCGACCGCGCTGATCGGGTGGTCGTGTTGGTCGAGGCTAGGAAGTAGGCGCGGTTGTTCGGCTGGGCACTTCCGGGAGCGGTGATGGTCGGCTGCAGACGGTCAGCGAGCCCGCCGGCCAGTGGGCCGGCGCCGAACAGGAGGACAGGAGGCAGGAACGGGCTGCCGGCAGAGGCCGCTGCGGCCAGCTGCTGCTTCGACATCGCGTAGAGCAGCCCACCATTGAACCCGGCCACGAAAGTCGGGAACTCTCGTGTCGTGATGAAGAAGCCCGTCGCGTTGAAGCCGATCATCGGGAAGTCGCCCAGGCAGGGGCAGTTTGGTCGCCTCGGGGTCCCGTCTGTGCCGTCATCGGTGGTGTCCAGCGAGTAACGCGTGTAGGCGCCGAGCGGGTCGCTGGTCTGGCTGACCGCGATGTAAATGGCGCTTCGGCCGCTGAAGTCTCCGGTATACGGGTTGACCTCCAGCTCCAGAATCGTCACGAACCATCGGTGCGTGTCGGTGTCGAAGTAACAGCGTGGGTCCGAGAGGGACGGGCCGTAGACGGGGGGGGTCCGGGTGCGGTCGATGCTGGAGGCCAGCCCGAAGAATCGGTTCAGGCTGACGGCAGGTGCCAGCTGGTTGCGGTTCGTGTCGTACACGGCGGCAGCGCTGTTGACCTGCTCGAACAGGAATCCGTTGCCGGAGCACAGGCCCTGGTCAGGTGGCTCACCACTGAACTGGTTGCCGTTGTCAGCGAGCCGCTGGTCGGCGTGCGTCAAGCCGATGTTGCCCCTGACGCCAGGATGATCGCTGGTGACCCGGCGGCTCGCCGGGTGCGGCAAGGGCTCCTGGGCCACGGCGAGAGGCGCCTTGGCGTCTTGCTCGACGTCGGTCGCGGGGGAGATGTCAGGACCGTTGGCTGCCGCGGCCGAGCTTTGGTTGCTTCGGGCCATGGATCCCAGGTTGACCGTTCCGTGGACCTGGAGATGCACCGAAGCCAGCTGTCGACGCCCGGTGGCTGCCGAAGTCGCACTCGTCGCGCTGACTGTCGGTACCAGCGCTACGACCGTACCGGCCGCGACCGCGCCAATCGCGAACCGCCGCCATTTGCCTAATGCCATGAGCCACTCCCTCACTACCGCGCGGACCACCAGCCTGGGCCGCCCACGGAGTCAAGCACACCGCAGCAGCGTCGTCCCGACCGGGCTCCGCCCGACTGTCTGGTGCTGACGACCGGCGACTCGCGGTCACCCCTGCGCCTTCACCGACCGTCAGCCGTCGAGCCTCGGCGGTCGAGAGCACCCCGCACCCACTGCCGGCCGGCCGGCACAGTCGCACCACCGAGGACGCCCGCGACGACACAGACGACCAAGGTGCCGACGACGTCGGGGCCCACGTCGGCCATCCGCCCCGGGCCGACCGCGCCGGAGGCCAGCCAGGTCAGCGCCCCGGCCGATACGCCGGTGAGCAGACCTGCGAGTCCTCCGCGCAGCGCGAGCCGTCCGACCTCCGTCACCGGGTGACGACGAGTCGCCGCCAGGCCGGCCAGAACTCCTGCCGCCAGTGGAACGACTACCAGCAGCGGGAGCCACCAGGCGGTGACGTGACGAGGCGCCGACGCGAGAAGCGGGAAGGCCGGGAGCCGTCCCAGCGTCACGCCACCGGGGGCCACCGACGTGCCGGTACCAAGAGCGAATCCCGGTCCGGCGGCGAAGGCGACCGCGTACATCGCGGCGTTCGGCACGACAGCCAGTCCGGCGACGGTCAGCACGATTCCGCCGACCACACCAGTGTGCATCCCCTCGGCGAGCCTGACCGCCGTCGAGAAGTGCGCCACCAGTGAGCCCGCGACGAGCGCGGCTCCGCACGTCAGCAGGGTGCCGACCCCCACGACAGCTCCCCTGAGCGTCGCACGGCCCTCGACCGGGACCTTGTCGAGCAGCGGAGCCCACAGATCGGCTCCTTGCAGCACGCCGAGTCCGCCGAAAACGGTCCCGGCTGACGCAGTCGCCAGAGCCGTACGCGCCAAATCTGCGTGCGCTTGGCCGCTGGCGGTGACCGCATAACCGGCCAGACCGGCTGCGCAGAAGACTGCGCCCATGACGGATGCCCCCCGCGCGGCGGCTGCGAAGGTCCGTACGGCAGAGCGAGCACCGGCCCAGCGACCGCCTCGGTAGAGCAGATAGGCCGAGCCGAGCAGGGCGCCCACCGGCACGGCGGTGATCGTGGCAGACGCCAGATGCAGCCCTCCTCCGACGGCGAGCAGCCAGGCGAGCACGCCGACCTTGATGGCGCCACCGAACGACCCAGAGGCACCGGTGAACCAGGCGCCCACGGTCAACGCCACGCAGCCGACCACGCCGACAGAGGCGGCTCCGACACAGGCGGTGGCTGCCATCAGGGCCAACGGCCGGCGGGGTGGCTCGGAGGTCGGTTGCACGCGCAGGATCGGGCGCGACATCACGTCGGTCATTGCGTCACATCGTCTCCGAGCGCTGGGAGCAGAGCGCGCTGGACACGCCGCACGCGACCGCCGGGGCGCGGCCTCACACCCCTTCGGTTGGTCCTTGACCGTGTGATTGACGTACCGTCGACACGACCGGGGGGGTTCAACGTCACCACCGCAGCCCGTCGTATCCCCGAGGAGCCGTCGTTCCGATGTCGCCTGCAGACGCCTTCGACGCGTTCCACCGGGAGTCGCACGCGCGGCTTCTCCGGCAGGTCTACGCCTACGCCGGGACCGCGGATGTCGCGCATCGGGCACTGGACGGCGCCTACGCCTCGGCCGCCCAGCGGTGGCGGTCACTTGCCGAAGACCCGGGCCGGGACTCATGGGTGAGAGCCCGCGCCTTCAGGACGGCGTCGCGCTTCTGCGACGGAAGACCGGACGCAGAGCGTATAACTGCGAGGCACACCGCCGACCCGGACCAGATGCTCTTGCGCGCACTCGCGTCCTTGCCACCGGGCGACCGACATCTCGTCGTCGCGAGGTACCTCGCGGACCTCGACCTCCCAGCCGCCGCGCAGGAGTCGGGGATCACCGGTGGTTCGGCCCGTCGCTCGCTCCACGCCGCTAGGGAGCGGCTGAGGGTCGCCGGTGTCGACTCCGATCCGGTGAAGCTGACGATGGCCCTGTCGCGCCTCGGCGGCGACCTGCCCGCCCCACCCGACGGGGAGGCAGCTCGACTGTGGCACGCGGGCACTAGTCGCCGTCGCTCGTTGCAACTCCTGGCAGGGGCGGTGACGTTGGTGGTCGCCGTCGGTGTGCCGATCCTCACCGCCGCAGAGACTCGGGACCCACGAGCCGCCGGCTCACTCGCGGCTTCGGCTCGCAGCGGGTCGCCCACGACCGTCGCGCCACCACGGGTAGGAAGGGCCGAGCTCGCGACAGTGCAGACTGTCGCCACAGCCGACCCGGAACGTGTCTGGCGGTCGACCTCTACCAGTGCAGACTTCGGCGCTTCCCGGCTCCCCCACCGCTGCCTATCGAGCCCCACGCAGGAGACAGCACAGCACTACTGGGTGAAGAGCTTCTCCACACGTTCTCCGAACGCGCCGACCACCGTGACCCAGACCCTCGAGGTGGATCCCACCTCGCGGGCCGCGCGGGCGGCTTACGAGGCGCAGCGCACCGCCTACGCGAGCTGCGGCAACGGCTCCAAGGTCGTCGCCGTCAGAGATCTGCAAGGTGCCGGGGACGCGGCATCGCTGGTAACGCTGGAGTGGGTCGACGGTCGAGGCGTACAGCGCGAGCAGGTGGCCGTCGGCCGCTCCGGGCGTGCGGTCACGACGCTGCTGGTGCAGGCGCCCGCACAACGCTCGCCGCGCACAGCCCGGCTCGCGAGGCTGCTCGGGAAGTCGGTCGACAGGCTGTGCAGCGATGCGGGCGGCACCTGTACTGGGCCGCAGTACCGGACGAGCTCGCGGGTGCCGCCTCCCGAGCCGACCGCACCAGGGTTCCTGTCGACGGTCGACCTTCCTCTCTTCGAGGGGCTCTCTGAGCCTTGGGTGTCGACTCGCCCGGCGGCCACATCGCAGAATCCGGCGGCAACCGAGTGTGACCAGGCGGACTTCTCGGCCGCCGGTGCTGCGCCTGTTCGGACGCGGAGCTTCGTGGTCCCGTCCGAACGCCGGCTCCCAGACGTCTTCGGTATCACCGAGACGGTTGGAACTTTCGCCTCTGTCGACAAGGCGAGCGCGTTCGTCCATGGTGTGACTGCCGCCGTCTCCACCTGCTCCGACGGTCGGGCCACACTTGCCGTCCCGTCCAACCGCAAGGTCGAGCTCAGCCCGGGCAGGGCAGGGCTGTGGCAGATCGACCTGCGGACCTCTGCCACCCGCTCGCTGATATTCAGGGTCGCGTTCGTGCGCGTCGGTTCCCGTGTCGCGGAGGTCACGTTCACTCCCAATGCCGGCCACGACGTCGACGCGGCGGGCCTCCGGGCGTTGGCTGCGCGAACTGCACAGCGGCTGACCCAGCTCTAGCCCGAGTGAGCCATCCGGCTCAACGCGCCCGAAGTAGGTCACGCATCAGCTGTGCGGTCTCGGAGGGCGTCTTGCCCACGCGGACCCCGGCAGCCTCGAGCGCGAGCTTCTTCGCCTCGGCCGTTCCGGACGAACCCGACACGATGGCCCCGGCGTGTCCCATGGTCTTGCCTTCAGGGGCGGTGAAGCCGGCGACGTAGCCCACGACCGGCTTGGTGATGTGCACGTCGATATAGGCAGCGGCACGCTCCTCGGCGTCGCCCCCGATCTCTCCGATCATGACGACGGCGTCGGTGTCGGGGTCGTCCTCGAACGCCTGGAGTACGTCGATGTGGGTGGTGCCGACGATGGGGTCGCCGCCGATGCCCACCGCTGACGAGAAGCCGAAGTCACTGAGCTCGTACATCATCTGGTACGTGAGCGTGCCGGACTTCGACACCAGCCCGACCCGACCGGGGGGTGTGATGTCGGCCGGGATGATTCCCGCGTTGGACTTCCCGGGACTGATGACACCAGGACAGTTCGGCCCGACGATGCGTGAGGTCCCCTTCGACTGGGCGTAGGCGAAGCACTCCGCGGTGTCCCTTACCGGGATGCCTTCTGTGATGACCACCACCAGCGGGATACCTGCGTCGACGGACTCGACAACGGCCGCCTTGGCAAAGCGCGGAGGCACGAATACGACGGACACGTCCGCCCCCGTCGCGTCGACGGCCTCGGCGACAGAGCTGAAGACAGGGACGGCGACTCCGGAGAAGTCGACGCTCTGCCCGCCCTTGCCGGGCGTCACACCTCCCACGATCTTGGTGCCTGACGCGAGCATGCGCTGCGTATGTTTCGACCCTTCGGACCCTGTCATGCCCTGCACGATGACCCTGCTGTCCTCGCTCAAGAAGATCGCCATCGTCAGACACGCTCCTGTCGCTGCGAAGTAGTCGACGCCAGCTCGGCGGCGCGGTCGGCCGCGCCGTCCATCGTGTCGACGAGCGTCACGAGCGGGTGCTGGGCGTCGGTGAGGATCCGCCGGCCCTCCACAAAGTTGTTGCCGTCGAGTCGGACGACGAGGGGTTTGGTGGCGGAGTCTCCGAGGATGTCCAGTGCGGCCACGATTCCGTTGGCGACGGCGTCGCAGGCTGTGATGCCACCGAACACGTTGACGAAGACACTCTTGACCTGCTCGTCTCCCAGGATGATCTCGAGCCCGTCGGCCATCACCTCCGCAGAGGCCCCGCCCCCGATGTCCAGGAAGTTCGCCGGCCTCACGCCTCCATGGCGCTGTCCGGCGTTCGCCACCACGTCAAGGGTGGACATCACGAGGCCGGCACCGTTCCCGATGATGCCGACCTCGCCGTCAAGCTTGACGTAGTTGAGGCCCTTCTTCTTCGCCTTGGCCTCGAGGGGGTCTGCGGCAGCCCGATCCTCGAACATCGCATGGTCGACATGACGGAAGGCGGCGTTCTCGTCCAACGTCACCTTGCCGTCGAGTGCCTCCAACGAGCCGTCACCGAGCAGCACCAGAGGGTTGACCTCGACAAGCGATGCGTCCTCCTGCACGAAGACGTCCCACAGCTTCCGGGCGACGTCGACGGCCGACTCGGTGAGCTCTTCGGGGAACCCCGTTGCCTCGACGATCTCGCGAGCCTTCGCGTCGTCGACGCCGACAAGGGGGTCGATGGCGATCTGGGCGACCGCATCCGGGTTCTCGTGTGCCACAACCTCGATCTCTATGCCACCCTCGGTACTCGCGATACAGAGGTACCGCCTCGCAGCCCGGTCGACTAGGTAGGAGAAGTAGTACTCCTGGGAGATGTCGGCAACTGGCGCGACGAGGACCCTGTGGACGGTCAAGCCCTTGATCTGCATCCCGAGAATGTCTGTGGCTCGGGCGACCGCCTCATCGGGGCCGTCGGCCAGCTTGACACCACCCGCCTTGCCTCGACCGCCGGCCTTCACCTGTGCCTTCACGACGACTCGCCCGCCGAGCCTCCGCGCCGCGGGTCCGGCATCCTCGGCGTTCTCGACGATGACGCCCATAGTCACCGGTACGTCGTGCTTGGCGAACAGCTCCTTCGCCTGGTACTCCATCAGGTCCACGATGAGCCCGTCCTTCGGGTAGCCGGTTCTGCGCTTGGCAGGGAGCGGTCGACACGGCGCCTCAGACGCCAGGAACGCCCTCGGAGCCTACCGAGGTCCGGGCGTTTGGCAGACTCGGGTGTTCGCACCTCCGTCAGGACCGCACATGCCCGATGAACCAGCATTCCCGATGCAATCGCTCGAGATCAGGTCAGCGGGGCTACGACTCGCCTGCTGGCGCTCCGACGGTGCTGGCGCGCCCCTTGTCTTCGTGCACGGGTTTCCGGACACCCACGAGGTGTGGGAGCCCGTTGTCACCCGGCTGGCCAGGCGATACCGCTGCGTCGTGTACGACGTCAGAGGTGCGGGAGCCTCCGAAGCGCCGGCCGACAGAAGCGGTTACCGGATCAGCGCCTTGGTGTCCGACCTGGTGGCGGTCCTCGACACCCAGTTTCCGGACGAACCTGTCCACTTGGTGGCGCACGACTGGGGCTCGGTGCAGGCATGGGACGCCGTTGTCCGAGAGAGCTCCGACCCGCGTCTCCGCGGACGGATAGCCTCGTACACGACGATCAGCGGACCCTGCCTCCAGCACGTGGACGCCTACGTTGGCGCCGCGCGTCATGGCGACTGGCGGCTCAGGCGCGATGCCGTCCGTCAGCTGCGGCGCTCGTGGTACGCCTACGCGTTCCAGGTGCCGATGCTCCCCGAGCTATTCCTCGGCAAGTTCGGAGCGCGTCTGATGCGCCGGATCGACCGTGACCGGCGCCTCTTCGCAGACACCGTGTCGAGTGACGCCGTTCACGGCCTGGAGCTCTACCGCGCGAACGCGTTCCACCGTGAGGCCGTGCCCGGCGGTGCGCACACCTCGCTTCCGGTCCTGCTCGTCGTGCCGCTGCACGACCCGTTCATCACCGTCTCGCTCACCCGCAACGTCGAGCGGTTCGCCACAGACCTGACCCGGCTGGAGGTCGACTCCGGCCACTGGGTGATGCAAAGTCACCCCGACGAGCTCGCGTCATCGATCGACGGCTTCGTGAGCGCTCACCTGGGTACCGCCGGACAGGGCGCTGCGCCGCCCTGATTGTCCTCGTGGCCAGGGCGGGCCTCCCGGGGTGCCGCCCGGCCTTTGGTAAGCACGACACACTGTGACCACCGAACCCGAAGGGGAATCGCATGACCACCGTTGCCGAGCTCATCGTCGCAGCCCTCGCCGACCACGGTGTCTCGCAGATCTGGGGAGTGGTCGGAGACGCACTCAACCCCGTTACCGACGCGATCCGGCGAGAGGACCGCGTGGAGTGGATCGGCGTACGGCACGAGGAGACCGCGGCTTTCGCGGCAGGCGCCCAGGCGCAGCTGACCGGCAGGGTGGGCGTCTGCATGGGGACCGTCGGCCCGGGGTCGATCCACCTGCTCAACGGCCTGTACGACGCGAAGAAGTCCCATGCGCCAGTGCTCGCGATCTGTGGCCAGGTGCCCTTGGCCGAGATCGGGAGCGACTTCTTCCAGGAGGTCGACAACGACCTCCTGTTCAGCGACGTGGCGGCGTTCGCGCGCACGGTGACCAGCGCCAGTCAGCTGCCGCAGCTGCTCGAGCAGGCCGTCAACGCCGCGATCCACCATCAGAGCGTCGCCGTCCTGACGCTGCCAGGAGACGTGGGAGGACTTGAGCTCCCCAAGCACACGAAGCCGCCCCGCTTCGTCTCGTCGAGGCGCCAGGCCGCGCCGCACGCCGACGAGGTCGGCGAGGCCGCCAGGCTGCTCAACGCGGCCGAGAAGGTCACACTGCTCGTGGGTATGGGGGCCCGAGACTCCCGTACCGAAGTGCTCGCGATGGCCGATCGCTGCGCGGCACCGATGGTCCTGACGCTCAAGGCCAAGGAGGGCCTGGAGCGCGACAACCCCTTCCAGGTAGGCCAGAACGGACTGATCGGGAACCCGGCCGCCGCGAAAGCGTTCGAGGACTGCGACGCCCTCCTCATGGTGGGCACCGACTTCCCGTACCGGGACTGGTACCCGACGGGGAAGACGGTCATCCAGATCGACGCGCGCGCGGAGCACATCGGACGGCGAACGGCCGTCGACCTAGGGCTGGTCGGGCATGCCCGGCCGACCCTGCAGGCACTCCTACCGCGCCTCGACGACGGGCGGGACCGGGGACACCTCGACTCTGTCAGGCAGAAGTACGACGGCTGGGCCGAGCGGCAGCAGGAGCTGGCCGACCCGGCATTCGAGTCCAAACCGGTCGGCCTGCTGCGACGCACCGTCGACAACCCCGAGAAGCGCATCCGTCCGGAGCTGCTCGCCGCGAGCCTCGACCGGTATGCCGCGGACGACGCCATCTTCACGTCCGACACCGGCATGGCGACGGTCTGGCTCTCACGATTCGTCTCGATGAGAGGGACGCGTCGCCTGCTCGGCTCGTACAACCTCGGCTCGATGGCCAACGCGATGCCGCAGGCTCTCGGCGCGCAGGCCCTCGACCGCGACCGGCATGTGGTGGCCTTCTGCGGAGACGGCGGACTCACCATGCTGCTCGGCGACCTTCTCACCGCCGTGGCCGCAGACCTGCCGGTCACCTTCGTCGTGTTCGACAACGGCCGGCTCGGCATGGTCAAGCTGGAGCAGGAGGAGGGCGGCCTGCCTGAGTTCGGGACGGTCCTGCACAACCCCGATCTCGCGGCCGTGGCGACCACAATGGGGCTGACCGGCATCCGGGTCACCGACCCCACCGCGGTCGACTCCGCGGTACAGCGGGCGCTCGCCACTCCCGGTCCGGTCCTGCTCGACGTGCTCACGAACGCCCAGGAGGTCGCCCTACCTCCCAAGACCACACCTGTCGAGGCGTGGGGCTTCGCGATCGCAAAGCTCAAAGAGGGCGTGGTCAGCCACGGGAGCTGACCGAGCCGGTTACTCCCGGCTCGCCATGGCGCTGTTGACCCAGTCGACGACGTCCCTGGTCTTGGTGCCGGGGGTGAAGATTCGGGCGACTCCGGCCTCCTCGAGGAGAGGGATGTCGCCTGCTGGGATGATCCCGCCACCGAAGACGAGGATGTCGGTGGCGTCGCGTTCTTCGAGCAGCTGGAGCACCTTGGTGAACAGCGTCATGTGAGCACCCGACAGGACCGAGAGCCCGACGATATCGGCGTCCTCCTGGATGGCCGTCTGCACCACCTGTTCGGGCGTCTGGTGGAGTCCGGTGTAGATGACCTCCATGCCCGCGTCGCGCAGTGCCCGCGCGATGATCTTGGCACCACGGTCGTGTCCGTCGAGACCAGGCTTTGCGATGACAATCCGAACCGGGGCCATCGGTCTCCTCACCGCCGCTGGGACACGTCACAGGAGGACCCCCGGCGACGTCGTACGACGTCTGAACCCTAACGAACTTCTTCGCGAGAGGGCATGCGAGCGGTAGACGACCCACCCCGGCAAGTTCGCGAGAACCCCCCCGATTTCGGACAGTGTGATCACCCTCGGTGGGGGCCCACAGCCGTCTCTGTGACTCATTTCTGCTTCGGCTTCCGGTTCCGCTAGTGTCTCCCCTCGTTACCTCCCCGTTACCTTTCCGAAGGACGTCAGCCTTTGCCGTCGCACCGCGCCGAGAAGCATCGCGCCACCTCCAAGGGGCCGGTCGCCGTCGCCAGCCGCAGGCGAGCGTCCACCGGGCACCGGCGACGGAGTCAGGTCCGCCCCGCGGCCATCGCGCGCGGTGCGGCCCTGGTGGTGGCGGCCGCCGCAGCAGTGACGTCGAGCCACCTCGTCGCCGCTGGCGGGTCAGGGACCACCGTGTCTGCTCCGCAGGGGGGCAGCGCTCCTAGAGACAGACTCAGCCTCGCCGTTGCTTCGGCGCGTCAGAGCGACGGCCACCGGGCCAGCCGTTCGGGGTCCAGGCCGCGGCTGAGCGACAGTGGCGATACGGCAGGCTCCAGTCCGGCCGCCGCACGCCAGGTTGCCCTGCGCGGTGCCTCGCTACGGGCGGCGGCCGCCGACGCCCAGCGACTCGAGACGAAGCTTGCCGCGCAGAGAGCCCAGAGACGTGCGAACGCGCGAGCACGCGAGGCCGCCCGCAAGCGCGCCGAGGCGCAGGCGAGCAGCGGCTGGGTGCTCCCCACCACGGGCTTCCACATCTCGGTCTGGTTCGGCGAGGCCGGCCCCTACTGGTCGACGGGCTATCACACCGGTATCGACTTCGCGACGGCGTACGGGACGCCTGTGGTTGCGGTGGCCGGCGGAACGGTTGCGCAGACCGGCTGGGATGGCGCCTACGGCAACCAGATCAGGCTGCGGCTCGAGAACGGCGACGAGGTCTGGTACAACCACCTCAGCGCCATCGAGGTCAGCACCGGACAGTCCGTCGGCTCCGGCCAGGAGCTGGGGAAGGTCGGGGAGACCGGGAACGCCTACGGTGCCCACCTGCACTTCGAGTACCGGCTCGCGTCCGACCTGTCCACCGCCGTCGACCCTCTCCCGTTCTTCCAGAGTCACGGAATCTCGCTCTCCTGAAGCTCTGCGGGGCGGCGTCGAGGGCACGCGAAGTCGCACCGTGACTGTCGTCCCCGACACGTAGCATGAACAGCGACATGACTTCGCTGTTCCCGCTGCCCGTCCTGGCAGATCCCGACCGCCTGCCACCCTCCTCCGAGGAGCCTGTCCGCCGTAGGCAGCCCACCCCCGACGAGCTGCTCGACGGCCTCAACCCGTCGCAACGCGCTGCCGTCATGTACGACGGACCGGCCCTGCTCGTCGTGGCGGGAGCCGGGTCAGGCAAGACAAGGGTGCTGACCCGCCGGATCGCATGGCTGCTGGCCGAGCGCGGCGCCCATCCCGGCTCGATCCTGGCGATCACGTTCACAAACAAGGCGGCGGCCGAGATGCGCGAACGTGTCGGCGAGCTCGTGGGCGGCCGGGCGAAGATCATGTGGGTCTCCACGTTCCATTCCTCGTGTGTGCGCATCCTGCGCAAGGAGATCGCGCGCTTCGGGTACGGGTCGAACTTCTCGATCTACGACGACGCCGACGCGCGGCGCCTGATGGGGCTGGTGTGCCGTGACCTCGACCTCGATCCCAAGCGCTACGCGCCGCGAGCGGTCCTCAACTGGGTGAGCGCCTGCAAGAACGACCTTCTCGACCCGGAGGCCGCCGCGGCCAAGGCGAACAACCAGCTCGAACGGACGTTCGCCGAGTGTTACTCCACCTACCAGGCAAGGCTGCGCGAGGCCAACGCTCTCGATTTCGACGACCTGATCTCGACCACCGTGCACCTGTTCCAGGCCTTCCCCGAGGTTCGCGAGACATACCGCCGACGCTTCCGGCACGTGCTCGTCGACGAGTACCAGGACACCAACCACGCGCAGTACGCCCTGATCCGCGAGCTCTGCGCCCCTGGGGTGTCGCGGCGCACCGCTGAGGGGGATCTGGTCGGCGCGGCACGAGACCAGCCGGAGGTCTCGGCACCGGTGTCCGAACCAGCCGAGCTCATGGTGGTGGGTGACGCCGACCAGTCGATCTACGCGTTCCGTGGAGCGAGCATCCGCAACATCATGCAGTTCGAGGAGGACTTCCCCCGGGCGAAGACGGTGCTGCTCGAGCAGAACTACCGCTCGACCCAGACGATCCTCGACGCCGCCAACGCTGTGATCTCGCGCAACACCGCACGCAAGTCGAAGAACCTGTGGTCCGACGCCGGAGACGGTGAGCTCATCACCGGGTATGTCGCGGACAACGAGCACGACGAGGCACAGTTCGTCGCCGAGGAGATCGACCGGCTCAGCGACGAGGGCCTGGCCCGGCCGGGCGAGGTGGCCGTGTTCTACCGCACCAACGCCCAGAGCAGGGTCTTCGAGGAGGTCTTCATCCGGGTCGGGCTGCCCTACAAGGTCGTGGGAGGGGTCCGGTTCTACGAGCGAAGGGAGGTCCGAGACGCCCTTGCTTACCTGCGCCTGCTCGTCAACCCCGACGACACGGTGTCCCTGCGCCGTATCGTCAACGTGCCGAAGAGGGGCATCGGCGACCGAGCCCAGGCATGCGTCGATCTACTCGCCCAACGCTCCGCGACGTCGTACTGGCGCGCGCTCGGCAACGCCGCCGATGCGCCGGGCATCGCCACCCGGTCGCTGAGGAACGTCGAGGCGTTCGTGGGTCTGGTCGAGTCGCTGCAGAAGCTCGTGGCCGACGCCGCTCGTCCCGACGACATCGTCGAGGCGGTCGTCACGCGTACGGGCTACCTCGCCGAGCTCGAGGCGTCGAGCGACCCGCAGGACGAGACCCGGGTGGAGAACCTCGGAGAGCTGGTCGCCGTCGCCCGCGAGTTCGCCGACGAGCGAGACGGTGCGACGCTCGCAGAGTTCCTCGAACGCGTTGCGCTGGTGGCCGATGCCGACCAGATTCCCGACGACGACGACGCAGGTGGCGTCGTCACGCTCATGACTCTTCACACGGCGAAGGGCCTGGAGTTCCCGGTGGTGTTCCTGACAGGGCTCGAAGACGGCGTCTTCCCGCACTCCCGGTCTCTCGGCGATGCACCCGAGCTGGAGGAGGAGCGGCGGCTGGCCTACGTCGGCCTGACCCGGGCCCGTGAACGGCTCTACGTGACCCGCGCCATGGTCCGCTCAGCCTGGGGAGCGCCCCAGCACAACCCGCCGTCACGCTTCCTCGACGAGCTGCCGGCCATCCTCCTCGACTGGAAGCGCACCGAGGCCGCTCAGGTGTCGTGGGCGAGCACATCCGCGTCGTCTCGCTACGCCGGCTCGGGCGGCTATATCTCTCCGGTGGCCGGTGCCGTGGCCTCCCAGCGCGCCCGGTACCTCCCGTCGGCCAAGCCGACGGCTGGTACCCGACCGGTGCCATCACTCCAGCCCGGCGACCGCGTCGTGCACGACTCGTTCGGCATGGGCACGGTCGTCTCCGTCGACGGTGGGGGCGACAAGGCCGTGGCGTCCGTCGACTTCGGCTCCAGCGGCGTCAAGCGCCTCCTCCTGCGATACTCCCCGGTCGAGAAGCTCTGACGCCTACTCCCCCCACCCCACCTACCCCCTGCCCTCCCGCCGAGAGGGCGCAGATGCTCCTCCGAAAGGGCGAGAGTGCCCCTGCTTCGTCGTCGAAACGGCGGATCTGCCCCCTCGAGACGGCAAAGAAGTCCACCAGGGCGGACAACCCACGGACCGGCCGCTGCTATAGCCGTACCTGCTTGGTCACGAGACAGCCCCAGAGGTTGCGTGCTAACGAGGTGCGCCCTCGTAGCATCGGACGGAGTCTGCGCCCCTCGGCGGGACCTCTCCGCCCGCTCGCCGGAGCATTTCCGCCCGCTTGCGGGAGCGTTTGCGCCCTTTCGACGGAAGGGGTGACGGTGTCACCAGAAGACGGCGACCCCGACGTCGACCAGGGTCATCGCGATGACCGCGTTGAACAGACCTCCAGGCAGCCTCGGCCTGGCACGGTTCGCCCAGCAGAGAACCGCCACGAGTAGCGCAACCGCGAACTTGACGGCAGTCTTCAAGCGGTCGACAGGCTCGGAGAGGCCCTCAAGAATGCCCACGAGCGCAATCCCACTGACCACCTGGGCGAGCGCGCCTCGAAGCATGGCGGAGTTGACCACTTTCTCGTCATCACCCAGCTGGACGAGGGCACCACCGAAAAGGGCACCGAACCCGACGAGATGCACGAAGACGAAGACGTTGCGAGCCAGCTCCACCTAGGACCCCTCGAGAAGGTCCTGGTAGCTGGGATGCCTCGCGATGAAGTGGCTCACGAAGGGACACAGCGGCCGCACCTTCATCCCCTTGTCACGGATGTCGTCGAGGGCCGCCTCGACAAGCTCAGCGCCCAGGCCCTGGCCTCCGTGGGTCGGTTCGATCTCGGTGTGGGGAGCTGCCACAGTTGCTCCGTCGACGTGGTAGGTCATCAGACCTACACGTTGGCCCTCGACGAAGATCTCGTAGCGCGACTCGTCCACGTTGTTCTTGACCTCGGCCATCGCACCATCATGGCGCCTCACAAGAGGCGCCGCTCGGAGGCCCAGCGTGTCAGCTCGTGTCGGCTCGAGAGCTGAAGCTTGCGCAGCACGCTCGACATGTGCGTCTCGACGGTCTTGATCGAGATGAACAACGCCGACGCGACCTCCTTGTAGGCGTAGCCGCGGGCAATGAGCCGCATCACCTCTCGCTCTCGCTCCGTGAGCCGGTCCAGGTCCTCGTCGACGGCAGCGACGTCGATCTGGCCCGCGAAGGCGTCGAGTACGAAACCCGCGAGCCGTGGCGAGAACACCGCATCGCCCTCACTTACCCGCCGGATGGCAGCGACGAGATCCTCTCCGGTGATGGTCTTCGTGACGTATCCGCGCGCGCCACCTCGTATCACGGCGACGACGTCCTCTGCGGCGTCCGAGACGCTCAGCGCGAGGAAGTGCACTTCGGGCAGACGCGTCGCGACGCGGCGAAGGACCTCGGTACCGCCCCCTCCTGGCAGGTGTACGTCGAGCAGCACGACATCCGGCACGAGGCGCAGGATCGCCTCGACGGCCGAGTCGACGTCGGCGGCCTCGGCGACCACCTCGACCGACTTCCCCAGCTCCGCCCTGACACCGGCACGGAACATCGCGTGGTCGTCAACGACGACGACGCGTAATGGCTGCTTCATCGGGGAGCCTCCTGACGGGACGTGAGCGGAACCCACATGCGCACCTCGGTGCCGGCCCCGGGGCTCGATGAGATCTCGGCATGACCACCATGACGTTCCATCCGGTCGACGATCGACCCTCGCACCCCCCGCCGATCCGCCGCGACACCAGCTAGCTCGAACCCTCTTCCCCGGTCACGCACGCCTACCTCCACCCGAGCCGCTTGGATCTCCGCATAGACGTCGATGCGCGGCGCGCCGGAGTGCCGGGCCGCGTTGACCATCGCCTCCCGGCTGGCCGCGACCAGCGCCTTGACCCCTTCGTCGAGAGGCGCGTCACCGACCACGACAAGCTCGACCGGTACGAGGTGCCCGACCTCCACCTCGGCCGCGGCCTGCTGCAGGACCACCCTGAAGGTCGTCTCACCGGAGTCGCCCGGATCGAACAGCCAGGTGCGCAGCTCTCGCTCCTGGGTACGGGCGAGCTGTACGACGGTCTGCGGGTTTCCCGCCTGCCGCTGGATCAGGGCAAGAGTCTGGAGCACCGAGTCGTGCAGATGCGCGGCGACGTCAGCGCGCTCCTGGCTGCGAATGCGCTCGGCTCGCTCGCGTCGCAGGTCGCGGCTCAGACGCAACAGCCACGGCCCGACCACCAGGGCGAGCCCGAGTACCGCCAGCGACAGAACTAGCGTGAGGAGACCGACGGAGCCCATGTTCGCCTGCACGAGGGTCAGCCACAGAGCACCACCGATGAGAAGCACACCGATGAGGACACGAAGCCAACCCCGCCAGGAGCTCGGTGTCGATACCCACTCCGCTCGGTCTGCCTGGTCCGAATGCCACCAGAGCAGCGCCACCCCCGAACCCGCCACGAAGAGTGGCCAGAAGATCCGGGGGCTGATACCGAGCCCGGCGTTCTGAAGGAACACGATCCCGCCGAAGCCGACCAGGCAGAGCGACAGCGCAACGCCGATATCCTGCGGACGCCGTGCCTCGACCCCGGCGCGGGCTCCCCGCCTGGTAGCGGAGGCGAGCCCAGGCGTGCTCTCCGGTTCGATGTCGCTCCACACCGGCAACAGGACCCACAAGGCGCCGTACATCATGATCCCGAAGCCGCCGAGCAGGGCCAGTACCACGAACGCCGCCCGCGCGTAGAGAACCTCGACGCCCAGGTGCTCGCCAACGCCGGCTGCCACGCCTCCGAGCAGCCGGTCATCGGACGAGCGGAAGGCCCGCCGCGGCTCCGGAGCGGTGCGATCCATGGTGTCCATGATCCATCCGGGAGCCCCGTGAGACCATCCGGCGCCACCCCGAGAGTGCCCTGGTACATCCTCAGGGTCGACTCCGGAAGATCGGGGCGATCCCGGATGGTGCCGACGAGAGCAGCCGGGGAGGCTGGGTACATGACTGAAACAACTCGCACCGCGCCCGACCCTGGACCGAGAGTCACCCGAGAACAGATGCTCGACTTCTCGAGGTTGCGTCGGGCGTCCGACCGGCGGATGCTCGGCGGTGTCGCCGAGGGCCTCGGTCGCCACCTCGACGTCGACCCGCTCCTCATCCGTGTCGTCTTCGCCATACTCACCGTGTTCGGTGGGGCTGGGCTGGTCCTGTACGTGCTGGCGTGGATCTCCATCCCTCGCGAAGGAAAGTACGACTCGGTGCTCTCCCGGCCGCTGCGGCTCGACCCGACTCGAGTCATGTCCGCCGCCCTGCTGATCGCCGCAGTCATCGCGTCGATCACGATGATCGGCGCAATCACCGTCAGCGCGCCCAGGCCAGGACCCGTCCTGGCCGTCAGCCTTGTCGCGATCGTCGCCTTCGCCCTCATCTCGCGGCGCCAGGAGCATTCTGCGCAGACGTCGCACACACTGCAGACAAGCGACGTGCAGGCCGCCGTGACAACACCGACAGGGACCGACGCTCCCCTCGCGGCGGGCTCAGGGGACGACGGCGGTGCCCTGGGGTATGGCTCGCCCACGCCTGGCGGCATCCCACCGGCTCGGCCTTCGCGGCCCCCCCGGTCGCACCTGTTCGGCATGACCATGGCCGTCATCGCGATCGCTCTTGGCGCGCTCTGGGTGGTCGACGAGACCGGCACCACGGTGTCGCCGTCCGTCTACCCTGGAACGGCGCTGGGGATCATCGCGGTTGCGCTGATCGTCGGCGCCTGGTGGGGGCGCTCGCGCCTGCTCATCCTCGTCGGCCTGTTCACCACTCTGTTGACCGCCGCACTGACGATTGTCGGTCCCGGACCCTACGGAGAGTCGATCTATGCGCCCGCCTCGACCGCGGCACTTCGAGCCGACTACAGCTACGGCGCCGGGCGGATCGTGCTCCACCTCGATGACCTCAGGGACCCTGAAATCCTTGACGGCCGCACTATCTCGATCTCGAGCCGAGTCGGCCAGGTGGAGCTTGTGGTGCCGAGCTCGCTCGACGTGGGCGTCCGAGCACACGTCGACCACGGGAACATCCGCGGGCTCAGGAGCATCCAGGACTTCGAGCAGGGCGAAAAGCTGGTCAGCGCACTTCCCGGGAGCCACGACGTCAACGTTGACATCCAGCTTCGCTTCGGCGAGGTCGTCGTACGGCAGACCGTCTGCCCGGGACCACCACTCCCCAACGCGGAGAACCCCATCACCTTGCAGACACAGGTAGGAGGAACCGATGTCCCAGCGGCATGCAACTGACGTCGTCTCACTGATCTTCGGGATCATCTTCGCCGGCTTGACCGTCGTATGGGTCGTCGGCGGCGTCGATGCCACCAATATCGACCAGGTCTGGCTCGCCGGCCCGGTGATTCTCGTCGCGGCTGGAACCGCGGGACTCATCGCTGCGCTCCGCAACCGCGACGAGCCGACCTGACCTGACAACGTCCCACGACGAGCATCGGGTCGGGCGCATCTCCGCCCACCCGCTGCCCTGTTTCCCACGAACTGGCTTATTGGTTGGCGCGGCATCGCGTGGGTCCGTACCGTTGGGACGCTATGCGCCAACTTCCTCTCGCGGACCCCGGAACGCCGGATATCCGCTCCCCCGGGCGCTACCTGCTGTGGGCCGCAGGGCAGCAGAAGTCCACCATCGCCGGCGGTGTCATCTTCGGCATCATCTGGATGGTCGCCCAGGCGGTCATCCCTGCCATCATCGGCAAGGCGATCGACGAGGGGATCACTCCCGACGACAGCGGCAGGCTCTGGCTCTGGGCCGGCGCCCTGCTCGGTGTAGGGATCGTCCAGGCAGCGGCCGGGATCTTCCGCCACCGTTTCGCGGTCGGCAACTGGCTCACCGCGGCGTACACGACGGTCCAGGTCGTCTCGCGTCACGCTGTCCGCCTCGGTGCGACCCTTCCACGCAGGATCTCGACGGGAGAGGTCGTGTCCATCGGCGCGTCCGACCTCGCTCACGTCGGCAACTCCATCGAGATCATGGGGCGGGGGGCCGGTGCTCTGGTCGCGTTCTTCGTCGTTGCTGGCATCCTTCTCAACGGGTCGTTGACCTTGGGGCTCGTCGTCCTCATCGGAGTGCCGGTCCTGCTGTTGCTGCTCGGGCCGTTGCTCAAGCCGCTCCAACGGCGCAATCTCGCTCAGCGCGAGATGATGGGTGAGCTCAACACCTTGGCGTCCGACATCGTGGGCGGCCTTCGCGTGCTCCGCGGGATCGGCGGCGAAGAGGTGTTTCACCGCCGGTACGCCGCCGAGTCGCAGCGAGTCCGGAACGCTGGGGTGCAGGTGGCGAAGCTGCAGTCCTTGCTCGACGCGATCCAGATCTTCCTGCCGGGAGTCTTCGTCGTCATCGTTGTCTGGCTCGGCGCACGCTTCGCGGTGAGGGGCACGATCACGCCGGGCGAACTGGTGGCGTTCTACGGGTACTCCGCCTTCCTGATGATCCCGCTGCGTACGGGCACGGAGGTCGTCAACAAAGTCATCCGTGGTCTGGTGGCAGGCCGCCGTATCTGCACCGTGCTGTCCGTTCAGCCCGAGGCTTCCGACATCGACCACCCGTACGAGGTGTCGACCTTCGCTGAGCTCGTGGACGTCCAGTCGGGCCTTCACGTGTCTCCCGGCAAGGTGACCGCCGTCGTCAGCGAGGTACCCGAGGAGTCGGCCGCCCTCGCCGACCGCCTCGGTCGTTTCGCCGAGGGCCCCGCACTGCTCGACGGTGTCTCGCTCTCGGACCTCGAACGACGCTTCGTCCGTCGGGCGATCCTCGTCAGCGACGCCAACGCGACTCTGTTCAGCGGGCGACTGCGCGACGAGCTCGACGTTAGAGGGAGCGCGTCCGACGACGACCTCTGGCGTGCCATCATGACCGCGTCAGCCGACGACGTCCTCGACAGGGTAGACGGCGGTCTGGAGACAGACGTCGACGAACGAGGTCGAGCCTTCTCCGGCGGGGAGCGCCAGCGCCTGGTGCTGGCTCGGGCGCTTGCCGCGGACGCCGACATCTTGGTTCTCGTCGAGCCCACCTCGGCTGTCGACGCGCACACCGAGGCGACCATCGCATCAAGGCTGCGCGACCACCGCGCCGGTCGGACGACGGTGATCACCACGGCCAGCCCACTCCTGCTCGACCAGGTCGACGAGGTGGCCCTGCTCGAGGCCGGGAAGATCGTCGCGGTGGGTACTCATCGCGACCTGATGCTCGACCCGCGCTACCGCCGGATCGTGGCACGAGGGGAGGACGAATGAGGCAGCCGCTGCCGGTCGCCGACGGCCCACAGGTCCGGCGGTACGCCGCTCAGCTCGCCCGAAGGCACCCGCGTCGGCTCGGTCTGGCGCTGTGCCTCCACGTCCTTGCCGCCGTCGCGGGGCTCGCCGCACCCCGCCTGATCGGGAACCTGGTCGAAGCCGTCTCGACCGGGACGACCATCTCCACCGTCGACAAGACGATCATCGCGATCGCGGTGTTCCTGCTGGCGCAGACCGTGCTCACCCGTTACGCGCGTTACGTCTCGTTCGTCTTCGGCGAGATGATCCTCGCCGAGCTCCGGGAGGACTTCGTCGCCCAATCTCTCCGGCTGCCCATCGGCACCGTCGAGAAGGCCGGCACCGGAGACCTGCTCACCAGGAGCTCGCGCGACGTCGAGACCCTCGGCTGGTCGATCCGGTTCGCCGTGCCCGAGACGATGATCGCCCTGGTGACGAGCGTCTTCTCCATCGGCGCGTGCATTCTCGTCGGAGCCTGGGTCCTGGTGCCGCTGATCCTGGGGGTACCCCTGCTGGCAGTGGCAACCCGCTGGTACCTGAAGCGGGCCAAGGACGGGTACCTGCGCGAGTCCGCGTCGTACGCCGCCATCAACGCGAGCCTCGCGGAGACGGCCGAAGGGGCACGGACGGTTGAGGCGCTGGGTCTGGAGTCGCGCCGCCTCGAGCGAATCGACGCCGACATCTCCGAGTCTTACGCCGCCGAGCGCTACACCCTCTACCTGCGCACGGTCTGGTTCCCCGCGGTCGAGATCGGTTACCTGGTGCCCACCGTAGTGACACTGCTGATCGGCGGCTGGCTGCATGCGCGCGGACAGGTCGACCTCGGCGACGTCACGGCGGCCACCCTGTACGTCCAGGCGCTGGTCGACCCGGTCGACAGACTCATCTCGTGGCTCGACGAGCTACAGATGGGAGCAGCGTCGCTCGCCAGGCTGCTGGGCGTGGCGCAGGTGCCTGACGACCGCACCGTGAGCGGTCGGGAGCCGGAGAACGAACGCATCGACGCCGTCGGGGTCCACTTCGCCTACGTCGACGACAAGGATGTGCTGCACGGGGTCGACCTCCGGGTCGAGCCCGGCGAGCGGGTGGCGATGGTAGGTCCCTCGGGCGCCGGCAAGTCCACCCTCGGACGACTGCTCGCGGGCATCCACCCCCCTAGGGCGGGCACAGTGACCGTCGGCGATGTGGGCATGATCGAGCTGCCGCTCGACGACCTACGTGGCCATGTCGCTCTCGTCACCCAGGAGCACCACGTCTTCGTCGGCACTGTCAGAGACAATCTGGCGCTCGCGCTCGACGACATGGCCTCCGACACCAGGATGTTGAAGGCGCTGGCCGCGGTCGACGCGCTGGAGTGGACCCGGGCGCTTCCGGACGGGCTGGACACTCGCATCGGCTCCGGCGGGCTCGCGCTGTCCCCGGCGCAAGCCCAGCAGCTGGCTCTGGCGCGGCTGGTGCTCGCGGACCCTCACACCCTCGTACTCGACGAGGCCACATCGCTCATCGACCCGCGCTCTGCCCGCCATCTGGAGCGTTCGCTCGGGGCCGTACTCGACGGCCGGACGGTGATCGCCATCGCACACCGGCTTTTCACCGCGCACGACGCGGACCGGGTCGCCGTGGTGGAGAACGGACGGATCTCCGAGATCGGCTCGCACGACGAGCTCATCGCCGCTGACGGCTCTTACGCCGCTTTGTGGCAGTCCTGGCACGGCGAGCCCGAGGGCGCATCTGCGTGACGGAGGCGCCCGTCACACTCGAGCGGTTGTCGGGCTCGACGAGCGCTCGACGCGCCGTCGGCGTGCTGGTCGTGTCAGTCGCGGTGCTCGCCGTCATGTACATCGTCTTCGTGCGCACGGCCGACGGGCAGCGGCTCGACCAGGCCGCCGTGGCCCGTCTCGGACAGGACCAGCCCGTACGGGTGACGCTGAGATCGGTTCACCAATGGGTGACCGTTGCGCTCGTTGTGCTTGCTGTCGGCGCATGTCTAGTCCTCACCGCCGTACGACGTCGCTGGCTGCACTCCGTAGGGGCTGCGGCCATCCTCGTCGGTGCGAACCTCACCACGGAGGTCCTCAAGCACCGAGTGCTTCCACGACCAGACTTCGGGTACGGCGTCGCCAACTCGTACCCCAGTGGTCATATCACCGTGGCCTCGTCGTGCGCTTGTGCTGTGCTTCTCCTAGTTCCCGCGAACTGGCGCTGGCTGGTCGAGCTCGCGGGGTCGGTCGGGGTGGCGGTGATCGGTGTCGGCGCGGTCGTCGCGGCGTTCCATGTGCCCAGCGACATCATCGGAGGGCTCGCAGTCACGTCGGCCTGGGGCGCCTTCGTGCTGGCCGTCGTCTCGACCGTCGGTGACGAAGACGTGACCGAGCGGCCACGATCCAACCCTGAGGCCCTGCTGCTCGGTCTGGTGATAGCAGCAGGCGCCTTCGTGGTGATCGGGGTACGGACGGGAAGCTCCGCCAAGGACCTCCTGGTCGTCGCGACGACGATGTCCGGCCTTGCGGTCGCAGGGGCGGTGGCCGTCGGAATCTTCGTACGACTCCTCGCCTCCCGGATCCGGTGACCTAGCGGTGCACCCGAGCGGCACGGGTCCATCTCGGCCAGACTTGTCTCGATGCGTCGCCGCCGGCGACCTCGTATCCGGAAAGGACCCCACGTGTCAGACTCCATGGATCTCGACAAGGTGTACGAGACGCTCGGTCATGCGGTCAACCTGCAAGCCGAGAGTGTGCTCACGATGGCCTTGATGGGCGGCACTCTCCGCGGGGTGGAAGGGGCGGCGATCAAGCAGAGCCTGCGGGAGTTCGTCCTCGCAGAGCTGGAGGACACCTACCAGCTCATCGAGAAGCTTTCGGCGCTCGGGGCCGACGTCTCGATCAAGACGTCTGAGGTCAGTGCTTCGACCGATGCCGACGACGCCCTCAGCTCGTTGCTGAAGCACGAGGTGGAAGCCGTCGCCGCGCTCCACGGGGTGATTCCCCACTCGGGGCAGGAGCCACGCAGTGAGGCGCTCGAGCACCTGTTGGAGCACGTCATCATGCGCAAGCAGCAGCAGGTCGACTACCTGTGGCACGCCAGCGGACGACAGGAGCCGCTCGGCCCCTGAGCAGCGCGTCGAAGGGACTCCACCTGACGTCAGCGCGTAAGCCCGACCAGTCGAGCCCGTCGACTGTCGGCGTGGGCGCCGGCGTCGGCGTCGGCGTCGGCGTCGGCGTCGGCGTCGGCGTCGAGGCAGCCGACCTGATCCGATGGCCAGGCAGGCCACGCGATGTCGGTTGAGGGAAGAACGGGAGCCGCCTCTGCGTTCGCGCTCGGTATGACGTCATCCAGCTCTTCGACCACCTCGACCACCTCGACCAACCCACTCACCTTCGCCCTTGGCGGCGACCTCGTCGTCAACCGCCTCGGGTACGGGTCCATGCAGCTCACCGGCGACGGCGTCTGGGGCCCTCCTCAGGACCACGACGGTGCGCTCGGCGTGCTTCGCGCCGCGATCGACGGCGGTGTCAACCTGATCGACACAGCCGACTCCTACGGACCGGCGGTTGCCGAGCCTCTCATCGCCGAGGCACTGCACCCCTACCCGGACGACCTGGTCATCGCCACCAAGGCGGGAAACACCCGCCCCGGTCCCGGCAGCTGGGTTCCCGTCGGCCGCCCGGAGTACCTGAAGCAACAGGTCGAGCTCAGTCTGCGGTTCCTCAAGCAGGAACGCATCGACCTGATCCAGCTGCACCGCATCGACTCCCAGGTGCCCCTCGCAGACCAGCTCGGCGCGTTCGCGGAGCTGAAGGAGGAAGGAAAGGTGCGGCACATCGGCGTCTCAGAGGTCTCCGTCGCGGAGCTCGAGGAGGCCGGCGGCATCACCGAGATCGCCAGCGTCCAGAACCTGTACAACCTCACCAACCGCCAGTCTCAGGATGTCCTGGACTATGCCACCACCAATGGCATCGCGTTCATCCCGTGGTTCCCCATCGCTACCGGGGAGCTGGCCGGTCCCGAGAGCCCGGTGGCCGAAATCGCCGCCGAGCTCGAGGCCACGCCGTCGCAGGTCGCATTGGCGTGGCTGTTGCACATCTCGCCCGTCGTCCTGCCGATTCCGGGCACGAAGTCACTCGACCACCTGCACGAGAACCTGGCCGCGGCCGACTTGAGGCTGTCGGACGCCGACGTGGCCAGGCTCGACGCCCTGGCGTGAGGCGGCTGCTCCACGGGAGACGGGAGCTAGTCGTCGGGGGGACAACGGACGATTAGCCCCCCGCCCTAGGGGTACACGATTCCCATGCAGAACATCCTCGTGACTGGTACGTCGAGCGGTATTGGAGAGGCCACGGCGCTGCTCCTCGCCGAGCGAGGTATGCGCGTGTTCGCCGGTGTACGTAACCCGCAAGACGGAGACACGCTGCGAGCCCGGGCGTCGTCGTCCGGCTCTGTGCATCCCGTGGTCTTCGACGTGCGTGACCAGCAGTCGATGGGCCGGGCGCTCGACGAGGTGAGGGACGTCGTCGGCCGCGAAGGTCTCGCCGGTCTGGTCAACGATGCCGGCGAGGGGTTCCCTGGACCGCTCGAGATCATCGGCCTCGACCAGCTCCGCGAGCAGCTCGAGGTCAACGTCGTCGGTCAGGTGGCCGTCACCCAGGCAGCGCTTCCCTTGCTTCGCCAGGCGCGGGGGCGCATCGTCTTCGTCGGCTCGATCGGAGGGAAGGTGGCGGTGCAGTTCGCCGGCCCCTACCACGCGTCGAAGTTCGCAATCGAGGCGATCGGCGACTCTTGGCGACAGGAGCTGTCGCCAGACGGTATCGCCGTCGTGATCGTCGAGCCCGGACCGATCTCCACGGGGATCTGGGGCAAGGGCCAGGGACGGATTGACGAGCTCCTGACGAAGACACCACAGGTCGACCGCTATCGCGACCGGCTGCTCAAGGTGCGAAGCAGCCTGCAAAGCGCGGACGACAAGGGTGGCTCACCGGACGACGTAGCGGAGGTCATCGCCAAGGCCCTCACGACCTCGAGCCCTTCCACCCGGTATGTCGTCGGTGCCCCCGCAAAGTTGGCCTCGGCGCTCAAACCCTGGATCCCCGACAAGATCTACGACGTCGTCGCCCGACGGACCGCCGGCGGCTAGACCGGCGGCCTTGGACGAGCGCGACTATGTCGGCCAGCGAGGCAGTGTCGGCCGGCGGTGGTCGGCGAACGAACCCATGGGCACGCAGCCTGCTGCTCCTGGGAGCATGGCTTCTCGTGTGCGCCGCCGTCGTGCTGGTTGGCGAGCTGTTGGTCGGACCGCTCAGGGGCTCGGTCGGTGTCGCCGACAACGACCTGGAACGATGGTTCGCTGCACATCGCACCGGCCTCGGCACCTCGATCGCCGCGGATCTGACCCTACTGGGTGAGACCGTCACCGCGCTGATCCTCACCCCCGTACTTGCGTTGTCTGTCTGGCTGTGGAAGCGCACGATCCTCCCGGTGGCCTTCATGGTTGCGGCAGTCGTCGGTCAAGGCGCCGTCTATCTGGTGACCGTGAACATCGTGAACAGGCCGCGGCCACCGGTTCCTCTGCTCGACAAGGGGCTCGATCCCACTCACAGCTACCCATCAGGACATGTTGCCGCCGCGACGGCGATGTACGGTGCCGCCGCCGTACTCCTCTGGACCTACGGGTCGGCTCGCTGGAGGTGGCTTGGCGTGGTGTTGCTTGTGTTGCCGCTCCTGGTCGCGCTCTCCCGGCTCTACGAGGGCGTCCACCATCTCAGCGATGTGGTGGCAAGCCTGATGTTCGTCGCAGGGTGGCTGACGATCGAAGGCTCCATCCTGCTGCGCGCGGCTCGAACCGTTGGCACACCCGACAGCGCATCGCAGCGTCCGTCAGCTGCCCAGTCGTGAGCCAGGAGCGGGGCCCCATCATCGACCGGGCATCTCCGCCCTCTCGACGGGGCATCTCCGCCCTCTCGACGGGGCATCTCCCCCCTCTCAACGAGGGAGGCCGAAGGCAGCCTGCATGTCGGGAGCTGTCCCGCCCTCGAGGAGCGGCTCGGTGCCCAGCACCTGCGCGTAGTAGCGGGTCAACGAGTAGTGGGTGAGTGGCGTATCGACGACGACGTGCGAGAGCCCGGGGTGCAGCACTACGGTCAGGACCTTGTTGTCGTTGCCGACGGTGTGATCGTCCTCGTCGGCCGTGACGACCACGACCAAGTTCCCCTCCGTGAAGTCCGTCGATTCGAGCACGTCGGGGAGCCAGGTCTGCAGCCATGCGTCGGCACCCGCGAGATCACCGTCGTGAGCATTGTCCAGCTGGTTCGGCTGAACCAGACCGGCGTTCGGCAGTGAATTGGCTGCGATGTCGGTCGCCAGTGGGCCGGTGGCCGGGTCTCCTGTCGCGACGTCGTACATCCCGCAGCGATCGGCACTTGCCGAGTAGTAGACCCAAGGGTTGTGCCGGTAGACGTAGTCGGCCTCGTTGTCGGTGACCTGACAGTTGCTGTCCATGGACTCGGAGTAGGTCTTGGCGATCAGACCCGCATCGAGAGCCTGGTCGAAGACCGAACGAGCGTCGCCCACGAGCGCCGAGTTCACCTTCGGCGGGAGGTTGTTTCCGACGTCGAACGTCGAGCCTCCCGTGATCGCCAGGTAGTTCGGCAGCGAGGGATGCCTCAGCGCAGTCCAGTCGGTGGCATAGCCGTACCGCTCAGCCAGACCGGCGAGGTACGGCATCTGCGCCCGCATCTCGGCGTAGGAGTGGTTCTCCTCCATGACCGTCAAGATCTTGGTGGGTGCGGTAACCGAGGCGGCGCGGTCCGCCGCCTCGGCAGACGATCCCTGGTTCTGCTGGCAGCCCGCCAAGGACAGCACGATCATGACTCCGGGGACGACTGCGCGAGCGACACCAAGACCTCGCTGCGACATCGAGTGTGGCCGCCTTTCAGGAACATGACAAAAGTCGTGGCTAGCAACAAATCGCTGCGACCTTCGAGCGTACCGGTTGCTCGGCGAAGAGAACGAAGAACGAACGGTCTATGGAGCGAGCCAGGCGGCGGCGGACCACCTCAGCGAGACACGGTCCAGCTTGTTCCATCCCAACGTCTTGACCGGAGGAGGTCGGTGATGCGATCGCCGACGGCCCAGGCTTCAGTCGCGGACACGGCGCTCACACCGGATAGCGACTCACCGTTCGTGGACCCTGAGGGTGGGCTCGGCACTCTGGTCCAGGTGTTCCCGTCTCAAAGCTCGATGTTGCTGCGACGAGCGCGGTGACCGACCCGACGGAGACGACTCCCCAGGAGGAAGTGGGCGGGCGTTACTCCCACTCGATAGTGCCGGGCGGCTTGCTCGTGACGTCGAGAGTGACTCGGTTGACCTGTCGCACCTCGTTGGTGATACGGGTAGAGATTCGCTCGAGGATGTCATAAGGAAGACGCGCCCAGTCGGCCGTCATCGCGTCCTCCGAGGTGACCGGGCGAAGCACCACCGGGTGGCCGTAGGTGCGTCCGTCCCCCTGCACCCCGACCGACCGCACCTCGGCCAGCAGGACCACCGGGAACTGCCAGATCTCGTCGTCGAGCCCGGCCGCTGTGAGCTCCTGGCGGGCGATCGCGTCAGCTGCTCGCAGGATCGCCAGCCGCTCGGCCGTGACAGCCCCCACGATCCGGATCGCCAACCCGGGTCCGGGAAAGGGTTGCCGCCGTACGATCTCTGGCGGCAGGCCCAGCTCGACGCCGACCTTGCGCACCTCGTCCTTGAACAAGGTCCGCAACGGTTCCACGAGACCGAACTGGAGGTCGTCCGGGAGCCCCCCCACGTTGTGGTGTGACTTGATGGTCGACGCGCCCGTCCCACCACCGGACTCGACCACGTCGGGGTACAGCGTCCCCTGCACCAGGAACTCCACCGCTCTGCCCTCCACGCCCGCCTCGGCGACGATGGCCCTCTCGGCCCCCTCGAACGCGCGGATGAACTCCCGACCAATGACCTTGCGCTTCGTCTCCGGGTCACTGACACCGTCGAGTGCCTCAAGGAACGCGGACGACGCCTCCACGACCCGCAAAGACACACCCGTCGCCGCGACGAAGTCACGCTCTACCTGCTCGGCCTCACCCTTGCGCAACAGGCCGTGGTCGACGAAGACGCAGGTGAGCTGTTCGCCAATGGCACGCTGCACCAGGGCTGCCGCGACCGCAGAGTCGACTCCACCGGAGAGTCCACAGATCGCATGCTTGTCACCGATCCGCGAGCGGATGAGCCCGATCTGCTCCTCGACGACGTTGAGCATCGTCCAGGTCCGGCGGCAACCCGCGATATCCACCAGAAAGCGCTCCAGGACCTGCTGCCCGTGCTCGGTGTGCAGCACCTCGGGGTGCCACTGCACTCCCGCCAACCGGCGCTCCGCCGACTCGAAAGCCGCCACCGGCGCGCCCTGCGTCGACGCGAGCAGCTCGAAGCCTGCCGGAGCGGCGACCACCGAGTCACCGTGGCTCATCCATACCCGCGCTCCGGTCGGCACGCCGTTCAGCAGCGTCCCCGGCGAGCTGACCGCGACGGACGTCCTTCCGAACTCGGAGATCCCGGTGCGGCGAACGTCACCACCGAGCACCTTCGCCATCGCCTGGAACCCGTAGCAGATCCCGAGGACAGCAGCCTGCCCATCGAAGATCCCCGCGTCGAGCTGGGGCGCGCCGGGGGCGTATACCGACTGGGGCCCACCGCTCAGGATGACCGCCTTCGGCCCACGGGCCAGAATCTGCTCGGCCGGCATGGTGTGCGGCACGATCTCGGAGTAGACCCGAGCCTCTCGAACCCGACGTGCGATGAGCTGCGCGTACTGTGCGCCGAAGTCGACGACGAGCACCAGATCATGGTCTGTGGTCAATGCCCGCCCTTGTCTCCCGCCTGTGGTCCCAGCCTATCGACGGGCACGACGCCGAACACACCCAAGGGCCGGCACGCGGCGGGCAACAACGGATGCACTCACGGCTGCGTAGTACAAGAAGCACCCAGGCCACGAGAGGCCTGGGTGCTTCCTTTGCGTCGAGTGGGACTACCGTCGTTACAGGTGGTTGCCTGGATCGAGGACCAAGTCCACCAGCTGGTCCACTGTCAGCGGTGGTGCGGCGAGCGGCGCGGCGCCGGACCCGTCGGTCCACCACTGGTCCGAGGCAGCGTCGGAGGTGGCGATGACGACAGTTCCGTCGGGGCGGTCGTAGCGCACGCTGATCCGCTCGGCACCATCCTGCTGCCCTCGGCCCACCATCACCGTCGTACCGTCGGCGAGGGTTCTGCTCTCACAGGTGACGTCGGGTCCAGTGGCAAGAGACTGGTCCTGACACTGGGAGCCAGGGCCTGCCTGGAACTGGTCCTCGATGCTCACGTCGACGGCACCCGACCGGTCACCGTCGGACCACCCCATGCCGACATAGATCGCCAGGACGTGGTCCTGGTCGTCAGCGAGCGACCCTCCAACGCTCAGATAGTCACCTGCGTGCGTACCGTCGGGATCGGCATGCTGCTGCATGACCGAGGTGACGCGATCCACGTCTGGCGAGTCGACCGGCGGCCCCGCGAAAGCCATGCACTCGGCCGATCCGGCGGAGGGGTCCGTACTCGCGGGGTCGGTCGTCGCCGGGTCGGTCGTCGTTGGGTCGGTCGTCGCGGGGTCGGTCGTCGTGGCGCAGTCAGAGGTGACCGTGCCCATCGGCGCGTCGGTGGCGCTGAGGGAACACGCCTCGCTACCCGACAGAGCCTGGCCGCCGGCCGTCAACGAGCCGAGACCAGAACCCGGCTTCGCCTGAGACGAGCTCACGGTGCCGCGTCCGGTGATGCTCCCGCTCTCCGCGCCGTTTTGGGTGCGTGAGCCGACACGAGCCTGGCTCCCGCTCAGGCTGTCGATGGCCGGACCACTTCGGGCGGCGATGCCGGCTCCGCTACCGGTAGCGGTCCCGGGCTGGCCTCCGCCAGCGCCGTCGGGACCTATGCTCGCGAAGGTGCAGCTGGTCGAGCCTGCACTCGTGGACGAGTCGTCTGTCGGCGACGCAGACGCCTCCTCCGAACTTCCCGCCGGTTGCAGCTGGGAACTGTTGGCTCCCGAGCCACTGACCAGGTTCGTCGAGAGGGCCCAGCCACCGAGCGCGAGTGCGGGAACCGTTGCCGCGGTGACCGTGACTGCCGCCAGGCGCCTCCGCCGGACGAGGCGTCGCCCCCGGGTGACGTCGTCGGACGGCAGGGACCGCATCGTCGGCTCGTCCCCGATCGCTCGGGTGAGTGCCGCGTGCAGATCGGGCAGGTCTTCATCGGATCGGTTCATAGTCATCCTCCGGGTCGAGCGCGGCGTCTTGGAGCACCTCGCGCAGGCGGGCGACAGCACGCGCCGTTTGGCTCTTCACGGTGCCGACGGAACAGCCGAGGTCGTCGGCTGTCTCCTCGACGCTGAGGCCGAGCCAGTGACGAAGCACAACAGCCCGGCGCTGCCCGGCAGGGAGCCCGGCTAGGGCCGACAGCAGTGACTGGTTGTCCTCGACCGACAGCCCTTCCCGGGCTTGGATCTCGGGCATCGCCCTGTTGTGGGACTCGCGACGCCAGGGTCTGCGCGTCTCGTCGATGTGTGCTCTGACGAGCGTCTTCCGTGCGTATGCCTCCGGCGAGGCACCTCGGTGCAACCGTGGCCATGCCGCGAAGAGCTTCGCCAGGGTGATCTGCACGAGGTCCTCCGCACCATGCCAGTCGCCGCAGAGGAGGTAGGCAGTCCGGCGCAGATGGGCGCGCCGAGCAGTGACATAGGCGGTGAACTCTGCCTCGCGTTCGATGAGCTCTCCCATGCCGCCTCCGTTGGTCGTTATCCGTGCTGTCGACATCTATACGGAGCGAACGCTCTCGAGGTTGTCAGCGATGTGGCACGCCTCGAGGATGCCATCTGCGCCACAGCCGAGCCGGGCCTCCGAGGTTGAGCACCGATCGAGCGCTAGGCCTGCTCCTCGCTGGAGATCGAGCTCTTGTGCACTGATGCCAGCGGCCAGAAGGGGTGTCGCCCCCCTGAGAACGACACCCCTCGCCTGGGCGGCGTCTTGGCCTGCCCACGCCTCAGACCAGATGGCCTGATAACTGATTGCGAGACTAGCACTACAACGTGTCACCAGTCTAGAGGTAGGGACCGTAGGCCTTACCTGTTAAGCCACGAGGGCCGTCAGCTTTGTCATTGCGTCGTGAACATCGACGAACCGAGTCGTCAGTGGCGCCATTCCGAGCCGGATTCCGTCAGGTCGACGGAAGTCCGGGATGACGCCTGTGCGGATCAGTTCCGTGGTCAAGGCTCTGGCGTGAGGGTGGGTCACGGTGATGTGGCCACCGCGTCGCTCCGGACGTCGGGGAGACGCGAGGCCGACGCCGCTCGGCCGGAGCCACGCGTCGTACAGCTCGACGGCGTAGGCGGTGAGGTCACACGACTTGGCGCGCAGAGCCTGAATGCCTGCCTCGGCGACCATGGCCACGCCTGGCTCGACAGCCGACATCGACAACACGCCGGGAGTACCGGTGAGCCAGCCACGCATGCCCGGTTCCGGGTCGTAGCCCTGCTCCATGTCGAACATCTCGCGGCGGCTCCACCAGCCCCAGACGGGTTGCCGCAGCACCTCCTGCAGATCCTGCCTGACGTAGGTGAACGAGGGTGCGCCGGGGCCTCCGTTGAGGTACTTGTAGGTGCAGCCGACGGCGACGTCGACGTTCGCCGTCTGCACGTCGATCGGGACTGACCCGACCGAGTGGCACAGGTCCCAGACGGTCAGCGCACCGACACGGTGCGCGAACGAGGTCACCTCACCCATGTCGAGGATCGCGGCCGATCGGTAGTCGACGTGCGAGAGCACAGCGACGGCGACCGACTCGTCCAGCGCCTCGACGACGTCGGCCTCAGTGACTCCCTCGACGCCGGTTTCGTCGACCCAGCGGATATTCAGATCGCGTTGCGTCGCAAGGGACTCGACGACGTAGCGGTCGGTCGGAAAGTTGCCACGCTCGATGACGACCGTACGACGACCCGGCCTCGCGTCGAGCGCGGCTGTGATGGCCTTGTACAGCGACACCGTCGTCGTGTCGGTGACGACAACCTCGCCCCGCCGAGCACCCAGCAGCTCGACACCGATGAGGTCACCGAGTCTCGTGGGCAGCTCGAGCCACTCGTCGTCCCACGAGCGGATGAGACCGACGCCCCAGCCACGGTCGAGGACCTCGACCACACGCTGGCGGCTGGCCTTCGGCAGTCTTCCGAGCGAGTTGCCGTCGAGGTAGATAAGCGTGTCGTCGTCTATGACGAAGCGGTCGCGGAACTCGGCGAGAGAGTCTGCGGCGTCGAGGGCAAGCGCGCCTGACCGGTCGAGCGTCACGTGCGCTCGAAGCAGCCGGCCGAGACGACCGGACCTGATGTGTCACACCGCGTGGTGCCGGCCCGGACGCCGCCCGCGCAGAGAGCCCTCGTCACTGGACGACAACCTCGACCCGCTGGAACTCCTTGAGGTCGGTGTAACCAGTGGTCGCCATCGCCCGCTTGAGCGCGCCGACGAGGTTCATCGTGCCGTCGGAGACGAGGGAGGGGCCGTGCAAGATCTGCTGGAGCGTTCCTACCGTGCCGATGTCGACTCGCGCCCCTCTGGGCAGCGACTCGTGATGCGCCTCCGCTCCCCAGTGGTACCCGCGCCCTGGTGCCTCCTTCGCCCGGGCCAGCGGAGACCCGATCATGACGGCGTCCGCGCCGCAGGCCAACGCCTTGGCCAGATCGCCGCTACGCCCGATCGAGCCGTCGGCGATGACGTGCACGTAGCGCCCACCCGACTCGTCCAGGTAGTCGCGTCGTGCCGCGGCGACGTCGGCGATCGCCGTCGCCATCGGCACGGCCACCCCAAGCACCGACCTCGTCGTGTGAGCCGCACCGCCACCGAACCCGACGAGCACGCCTGCCGCGCCGGTACGCATCAGGTGCAACGCCGCCTGGTAGGTGGCGCAGCCGCCCACGATGACCGGGACGTCGAGCTCGTAGATGAACTGCTTGAGATTGAGCGGCTCCGCCTGGCTGGACACGTGCTCTGCGGACACGGTCGTGCCCCGGATGACGAACAGGTCGAGACCTGCCGCGATGACCGACTCCGCGTGCTGCTTGGTGAGCTGCGGTGACAATGCCCCGGCCACGGTGGTCCCCGCAGCCCGCATCTCCTTGACGCGCTGCACCATCAGGTCGGGCCGGATGGGCTCGGCGTAGATCTGCTGCATGCGGCGGGTGGCCTCCGCGCCCTGGAGCCCTGACACCTCGTCGAGCAGGGGCTCCGGGTCGTCGTACCGCGTCCAGAGCCCCTCGAGGTCGAGCACACCGAGACCCCCGGCCATCCCGAACGCGATGGCCGTCACTGGTGACATCACGGAGTCCATCGGCGCGGCGAGCACTGGGATGTCGAAGCGATACGCGTCGATCTGCCACGCGACGGAGACCTCTTGAGGGTCCCGGGTGCGTCGGCTCGGCACGATGGCGATGTCATCGAAGGAGTACGCACGCCGACCGCGCTTCGCGCTACCGATCTCGATGTCCATGAGTGCCCCTCGAGAGTCGCGTCAGCGCGACGAGTAGTTGGGTGCTTCGACGGTCATCTGGATGTCGTGCGGGTGTGACTCCTTGAGCCCCGCGGAGGTGATGCGAACGAAGCGGCCGCGTGCTTGGAGCTCCGGTACGGTACGCGCCCCTACATAGAACATCGACTGGTGCAGCCCTCCGATGAGCTGGTGAGCCACCGCCGACAACGGGCCGCGGAACGGCACCTGGCCCTCGATCCCCTCCGGGACGATCATGTCGTCGCGGGTGACATCGGCCTGGAAGTACCGGTCCTTGGAGTACGACGTCTTGCCCCTCGACGCCATGGCGGCGAGGGACCCCATGCCGCGATAGCGCTTGAACTGCTTGCCGTTGACGAAGACGAGCTCGCCGGGGCTCTCCTCGCACCCGGCCAGCAGGGAGCCGATCATCACCGTGTCGGCGCCCGCGACGAGCGCCTTGGCGATGTCGCCCGAGTGCTGGAGGCCGCCGTCGCCGATCACCGGGATACCTGCCGGTCGGCATGCGAGTGACGCCTCGTAGATCGCGGTGACCTGTGGAACTCCTACCCCTGCCACGACTCGCGTCGTGCAGATTGAACCCGGGCCGACCCCGACCTTCACCGCGTCGACACCCGCGTCGACGAGGGCCTGGGCGCCTTCCCGGGTGGCGACGTTCCCACCGATGACCTGCACGTGCCGCGTGGCAGGGTCGGACTTGAGCCGTCGAACGATCTCGAGCATGAGCCGCGCGTGCCCGTTCGCGACGTCGGGCACCACGATGTCCACCCCGGCATCGACGAGTGCCCGCACGCGGCTCCAAGCGTCGCCGAAGTAGCCGACCGCGGCAGCGACCATGAGGCGCCCCGACCCGTCCTTGGTCGCCAGCGGGTACTGCTCGGACTTGACGAAATCCTTGACGGTGATCAGCCCGGTGAGCCGACCGTCGTCGTCCACGAGGGGGAGCTTCTCCAGCTTGTGCTTGGCCAGAAGCGCCGCAGCGTCGTCGGACGGGATCCCGGACGGCGCCGTCACCAGAGGCATCGGCGTCATCACCTCACGCACCGTGCGACGGTCCCAGTCATGAGTCGGGACGAACCTCAGGTCACGGTTGGTGATGATGCCGAGCAGATGCCCTCGGTCGTCCACCACAGGAAGCCCCGACACGCGGTACCGACCGCAGAGCTCGTCGAGCCGGGACAAGGTGGCGTCGGCCTCGACGGTGAGCGGATGGGCGATCATTCCCGACTCGGACCGCTTGACGATGTCGACCTGGCCCGCCTGGTCCTCGATGGACAGGTTGCGGTGCAGGACGCCGATGCCGCCCTGCCGTGCCATCGCGACGGCCATCCGCGACTCCGTCACGGTGTCCATAGCGCTGGAGACGAGGGGTACGCGAACGTCGATGTCTCTGGTCAACCGCGAGCTCGTGTCGACTTCGCTCGGCACGACGTCGGTCTCACCGGGAAAGAGCAGCACATCGTCGAAGGTGAGCCCCAGGGTGGCGAACTTGGCCGGCACTTCAGTGGGGGTCAGATCCATCGACCCATCCTACGGCGCGGGCATGAGGGCGCCGCCTCACTCGCCGCTCGGTAGTCCTTGTCGAGAGAGATCACGGATCTTAGCCAGGGCTCGGTGCTGTGCCACTCTCACGGCGCCGGCGGTCATCCCCAACACGGCGCCGGTCTCCTCTGCCGACAGACCCGAGCCGACCCGTAGAAGCATGATGTCGCGGAGGTGCTTAGGGAGCTTGCCGAGAAGCTCGGCGGCCGACTCCGCCTCACTCACTGCTACCGCGCGATCCTCGGGGCTCGGAGCGTCATCGACGTCGTCAGGCAGGTCTGCCACGAGGAGAGGGTGTCGGGCCAGCGCCCGCTGGGCGTCTGCGACCTTGCGCGACGCGATGCCATGGACGAAAGCCTCGAACGGCCGTCCTCGCTCGCGATAGCGCGGTAGGGCAGCCAGTACCGCGACACAGACGTCCTGGGCGACATCCTCCACGAGATGCGGTCCACCCGGGTACCCGCCGAGCCGCGAGGCGGTGTAGCGGTACGCCAGCGCCGCGACCCGCTCCAGCAGCTCCTCGACGGCAGCCCCGGCGCCTGACTGGGCGGCCTGCGCCACGGACCTGAGGTCCAGCGGTGACGAGGACGGGTCGGCCGCGCCAGTGCCATGACCGCTTTGAGAGTCAGGCTCCCCGGGAAGGGTCACTTCGGCTGACCCGAGCTCGGCGCGGGCACACCCTGACTCGGGACACGGCTCATCGACTCGAACCCTAGTCGACCGCTAGCCGGGCAGCGTGGAGGAAGCGCGACGTTTGCGGTACACAGGTGGGCATGACGACTCTCCCCCTGCAGACACACCTGGCCTCCGGTCGACGGACCCCGTCCGATGACGACAGCCCTCCCGTCGTGGTGGTCACCGGCGCGAGCGGCGGCATCGGGCGGGCCACCGCGATCGCCTTCGCCCGCCGTGGTGCCAAGGTGGCGCTCATCGCACGCGGCGAGAAGGGCCTCCAGGCGGCCGCGGAAGACGTCCGCCGCGCTGGAGGCACAGCCTTCGTCCAGCCCGCCGACGTGGCGGACGCCGCTCAGGTGGAGGCGGCCGCCGACCGGATCGAGTCCGAGCTCGGACCGATGTCCGTCTGGGTCAATGTGGCCTTCACGTCCGTCTTCGGACCCTTCGACCAGATCAGCCCAGACGAGTTCAAGCGAGTGACCGAGGTGAGCTATCTCGGGTACGTCTACGCCACGATGGCTGCGCTGAGCCGGATGAGGGCTCGCGACCAAGGAACAGTCGTCCAGGTCGGTTCAGCCCTGGCATACCGCGGGATTCCGCTCCAGACGGCGTACTGCGGAGCCAAGCACGCCATCCAGGGGTTCCATGAGTCGCTGCGCTGCGAGCTGCTCCACGAGGGCAGCAGCGTAAACGTGACGATGGTTCAGATGCCTGCTGTCAACACGCCGCAGTTCTCCTGGGTGCTGTCCCGGATGACGCGGCAAGCCCAGCCGGTCGCCCCGATCTACCAGCCTGAGGTGGCGGCCAGGGCAATTCTCTACGCGGCCGACCATCCGAGGCGTCGCGAGTACTGGGTGGGAGGGAGCACCGTGGGGACGCTGGTCGCCAACGCCGTCGCGCCAGGACTGCTCGACCGGTACCTCGCCAGGACCGGCTTCTCGAGCCAGCAGACCGACGAGCCGAAGGACCCCGACCAGCCGTCCAACCTGTGGGACCCCGCCGACGGGGAGGACGGGCACGACTTCGGCGCGCACGGCACGTTCGACGACTCGGCAGTCGACCGCAGCGCGCAACTGTGGGCGTCGCACCACCACGGCCTGCTCGGAAGCATCGCCGGGACCGCAGCCGCGCTGCTGGCCGTGGGGGCCGCACGGTCCAGAAGAACGTGACCGGCTGCCGCGCGGAGCCTCCGGAGCCGGCGAGCGCCAGCAGGGGTCGCCAGCAAAGGGGTGACTGCCAGGAGGAGGTTCTCGGCTGGGCGGCCCTTCGGCCGGACACGGCCCCGAGCCGTCGACAAGAGCCCGGCGCGCCGGCTCTGACGCCTCCGCGACCTCGTCGGAAGCGGTGTCAGTGCCGAGCGGCGCCGGGCCACTCGTCTTTATGGTGCGGTTGTCAGCCGATCAGTGACTGTGCCCGTGACCGTGGCCGCCACCGGAGTCCGGCTCCGGCTCGGCAGGCCTCTCGACCACGAGGGTCTCCGTGGTCAGGAGCATCCCGGCGATCGAGGCAGCGTTGACGAGCGCCGACTTGGTGACCTTGACCGGGTCGAGCACGCCCTGCGACACCAGGTCGCCGTACTCTCCGGTAGCTGCGTTGAAGCCGTTCCCGGCTCCGGCCTCGCGGACCTTCGCCACGACGACGTACCCCTGGTCACCGCCGTTCTCGGCAATCCAGCGCAACGGCTCGTCGATCGCGATCCGGACGATACGCACTCCGGTCGCCTCGTCGCCGGTCAGCCCGAGGCTCTTGTCCAGGACCTTGGCGGCGTGGACGAGGGCTGAGCCACCACCGGCGATGATGCCCTCCTCGATGGCTGCCCTGGTCGCGGAGACGGCATCCTCGATACGGTGCTTCTTCTCCTTGAGCTCGACCTCCGTCGCTGCGCCGACCTTGACGACGCAGACGCCCCCGGCGAGCTTGGCGAGCCGCTCCTGCAGCTTCTCGCGGTCCCAGTCAGAGTCGGTGTTCTCGATCTCGGCCTTTATCTGGTTGACCCGGCCGCTGACCTCGTGAGCGTCGCCGTTGCCCTCGACGATCGTCGTGTCGTCCTTGGTGATGACGATGCGACGGGCCGAACCGAGGACTTCCAGACCGACCTGGTCGAGCTTGAGGCCGATGTCCGGCGACACGACTTGCGCGCCTGTGAGCACGGCGATGTCCTGGAGCATCGCCTTGCGACGGTCGCCGAAGGCAGGTGCCTTGACGGCCGCGGCGTTGAACGTGCCCCGGATCTTGTTGACGACGAGGGTGGACAGAGCCTCTCCGTCGATGTCCTCGGCGATGATGAAGAGCGGCTTACCGGCCTGGACGACCTTCTCGAGCAGTGGCAGGAGGTCGCTGATCGCGGAGATCTTGCCCTGGTTGAGCAGGACGTACGGGTCGTCGAGGACCGTCTCCATGCGCTCCGCGTCGGTAACGAAGTACGGGGAGATGTAGCCCTTGTCGAACTGCATTCCCTCGGTGAACTCGAGCTCGGTTCCGAGGGTGTTGGACTCCTCGACCGTGATGACGCCGTCCTTGCCGACCTTGTCGAAGGCCTGGGCGATGAGGTCACCGATGAGAGAGTCGCGGGCCGAGATCGTGGCCACGTGCGCCATGTCCTCAGTGGAGTCGACGTCGCGAGCCGCCTCGACGAGAGCGGCGTTGACGGCCTCCACGGCCTTGTCGACGCCGCGCTTGAGGTCCATCGGGTTGGCGCCGGCAGCGACCGCACGCAGTCCTTCGTGGACGAGCGCCTGGGCGATCACGGTGGCGGTCGTGGTGCCGTCACCAGCGACGTCGTTTGTCTTGGTGGCGACCTCTTTGGCGAGCTGGGCGCCGAGGTTCTCGAACGGGTCGTCGAGCTCGACCTCACGCGCGACGGTCACACCGTCGTTGGTGATCGTCGGCGCTCCCCACTTCTTGTCGAGGACGACATAGCGGCCCTTGGGGCCGAGGGTCACCTTGACGGTGTTCGCGAGGGCGTCGACCCCTCGTTCGAGCGCCCGGCGGGCGTGCTCGTCGAACTCAAGAATCTTTGACATTGATGGTCCTTCGTAGAATCACGGTCCCCCGCGCGAGCGGGGAAGGCTGTCTCGACCTCGGGTCGAGGACGGAAGTCCCGCAGGCTTCGGCGGGATGGGCTAGCTGCGGCGCGCCCCGGCGCCCGGTATGCGGACCCCGGGGCGTGCCTTGGAGCTGTATGCGTCTTACTTGTCGACGACGGCGAGAACGTCGCGTGCAGACAGGATCAGGTACTCCTCGCCGGAGTACTTGACCTCAGTGCCGCCGTACTTGCTGTAGATGACGGTGTCACCCACGGAGATGTCGAGCGGGACGCGGTTGCCGCTGTCGTCGACGCGACCCGGTCCCACCGCAAGGACTTCGCCCTCCTGGGGCTTCTCCTTCGCGGTGTCCGGGATGACCAGGCCGGAGGCCGTGGTCTGCTCTGCCTCGAGCGTCTGGACGACTATGCGGTCTTCGAGTGGCTTGATGCTGACGGACACGTGCTGACCTCACCTTTCACGGGATGAGAGAGGTGCTTCTCGAACGGGTGCAGTGCGGAGCAGTTCACGTCGTCGCGGGCGCCGTATACCGTTCGCGCGTGGCACACTCAAGGTGAGAGTGCCACCTCCGAATCTATGCCGTGATTAGCACTCGGTCAAGCCGAGTGCCAGAGCGTGGAGAGCCCGGGGCGTCCGTGGTGGCCGGTCGGGTCAGCCGACCGCTCTGCCACGATGGGCGTGTGGATCTCGCGACGCTGGAGTACCTGCGGACCCCCGCTGGTCGAGAGCTGCTCGGCACCGTCAGCGCGACGTACGACGGCGACAACGCACTGTCCGTGTCGACGGCTCTGCGCGCGTCGTACGAGCCGGGTGTCATCGCGGCAGCGCTCAGCCAGGTCGCGCTACGGCGGCACGGTGCGGCCAAGTTCGGCGACGACGCGGCAGTCCTCCTCCTCACCCGCGCGGGGCTCGAGCAGGCCACCCACCAGCTCGTCGCCGCGCACCGGGCGCTGCGAGTCACCCGAAGCGGCGCCCGCAGAGTGCTCGAGCTCGGGTGCGGCATCGGCGCGGACCTGATCGCCCTTTGTCGCGCCGGTTTGGAGGTGCGAGCGGTCGAACGGGACCCTCTCACGGCCCAGATCGCGGCCGCCAACCTGGAGGCTCTCGGGCTCGAGGGGCGCGTCGGCGTTGGTGCTGCGGAGGACCAGGACCGCTCGTGGCCGGACATCGTGTACGCGGACCCGGCTCGCCGGTCCGCCCGCGGACGGATCCGCTCACCCGACCGCTACTCACCGCCATGGCGCTTCGTCGAGTCGCTCCTGGAGGCCGACGCGGTGGTGAAGGCAGCACCGGGTCTCTCGCACGAGCGCATACCCGTAGGTGTAGAAGCGGAGTGGGTGAGCCTCGACGGGCAGCTCAGGGAGGTCTCGCTGTCGTCCGGCCGCGCCGTCACCGCCCGTCGCAGGGCGACAGTGCTCAAGACGAGAGGTCGACCAGAGACGGCAACCGATGCCGACGACCCGGGTCAGGCCGACGTACGGCCTCCGGGACGCTTCGTGCACGACCCCGACGACGCGGTCACTCGGGCGCACCTCGTCACCGTGGTGGCTGCCGAGGTGCGGGGATGGCTGCTCGACGAGCACATCGCCTACGTGTCGTCCGACGAGCCCGGCGATGGACGTCTTGCGCACGGTTTCGAGGTCCTGGACGTGCTTCCCTTCCGGGAGAGGAGCCTGCGCGCCGCCCTGCGGGCAAGGGACGTCGGCGCACTCACCATCAAGACGAGAGGCGTGATGGTGACACCCGAAGCGCTGCGAAGCCGACTCTCGCTCACCGGTTCGAGAGCTGCGACGATCATCGTGACGCGTACGCCGAGCGGCGCGCTCGCCCTGCTTGTGCGGCGCCTCAGCAGCGCCGCGGATGCGCGCCGGGAACCCTGACCGGCAGATGACCCCGCGCGCTGGTGGCTCCTGTGGGACCCTGGACCACCGTCGCCGCCGCGCTGGAGAGCCGCTTCGACAGCGCCCGGTGGCTGCCGATGACGGTGACGGGCACCGGCTTTTCGTGAGCCTCGCCGGTCATCAATGCGCTGATCCTGGCCGCGGCGTCCTCGAGCCTGAGTCGCGACAGTGAGCCGTCCCTCAGCCCGTCCAGGGCGGCGACCACTGCGCTACCAGAGCCGTAGTGCTGAGTCACGGCGGCCATCTCGAGCGCATCGGTCGTGACCAGTCCTGAGAAGCCGAGCTCCGACGACAAGAGGTGGACGTCCGGGCCGGACAGGTCTGCGGGTACTCCCGGATCCACGTGCTGCAGGGCGAGGTGCCCGAGCATGACCGCAGGGGCGCCGGCCCGGACGCCTCGTGCGAACGGGACGAAGTCCCGCCGACGGAGCTGGTCGAGCGGTGCGGTCTGTACCGGCAGAGTCCCATGGCTGTTCGAGGTCAAGGAGCCGTGGCCGGGGAAGTGCTTGAGGACCGGGACGATCCCGCTCGAGAGGTAGCCGGTCGTCGCAGCGGAGACGATAGCTGCGACCCGGACGGCATCTCCGCCTGCCGAACGGCTCCCGATCGTCGGGTCGGAGGGGCCGATGGTGACGTCGGCGTCAGGGGCGAAGACCATCGTGAATCCGGCGGCACGGAGCTCCTGACCGCTCGCGGCGGCGACCCTCCGTGCCAACCGACGGCTGCCTGCGGCCCCCTGGCTCACCAGCGTGGGGAACTGGGTCATCGGCGCTCCCAGCCGCGCGACGATGCCGCCCTCCTGGTCGACAGCAACGACGAGCGGCCACGCGTGTCGGGTCGCCGAGCTCGCCTGGAGGGAGGTGTTCGAGGCGGCCACCTGGTCGACGGACACGACGTTGTCGTCCATGACGATGACGCCGCCCAGGTGGTAGCGCGCGACCAGGGCAGTCGGCGAGCCGGTACCGGTGTACCGCGCGACGATCACCTGCCCGGCGAGCTCCCGGTCGGACAATCCAGCAGCCGCTCGCTGAGCGGCCTGCCACTGCCCCCGGGTCGGGCCCCACCCGGTCGGAACCCTGCGAGGTCGGTGAACGGTCGGCGCCGAAGGCACGGTGGGCTGCGTGCCACTCGTCGGAGCTCCCGTCACCGGTTGGGATGCCTGCGACGCTGGAGGCTGCCGGCCGGATGCGGTAGTGCCGTCGGCGGGGTGGGCACTTCCTGGAGGTGCGGCAGCGGTCTCGTTGGTTGCCGGTTGGGACCCGCTCGACGTGCCGGCCCCTGAGCAGGCTGCAGTTATGAGCAGGACACCTGCCGCGACGGGCGGCAGGCATCTCACCCGTATCGGCCACGACGCCGCCCGTCCGAGCACCGCACACCCCCTGCCAAAAGCCTGCATCGAGCGTCCCCCTGAACGGGGTCCGAGCGTTGCCCAGACGTGGACACCGCTCGTGGCGGGGCTTCTCGATCGCTGACGTCTGGCGTGTGCCACCGAGCGTCGACCACATTACCCGCGCCGACGCGGCAGAGGTCGTGGACGCTCTGCGCAGCTGGAGGTGGAGGTCACGCACGCCATGGTGCTGGCAGCCACCCACTGAGATCCTGCGGGCGGCTCGTCCCGCCTCAGGCGACGACGGTGGTCACCGGCATCGACGAGTCGGCGGGGATGTCCAGAGCGGACGGCGAACGCCCTCGTCGTACCAGCTCCGAGCCGAGGGCTGCGACCATCGCCCCGTTGTCGGTGCAGAGACCAGGACTCGGAACTCGGACGGTGATGCCACGTTGCGAGGCGCGCTGCTCCGCCAGGACCCGCAGCCGCGAGTTCGCGGCCACACCACCGGCGATCAGGAGGTGCTCCGCGCCGATGTCCAGGCATGCGCTGACCGCCTTGCGGGTGAGTACGTCGCAGACCGCCTCCTGGAAGGAGGCAGCGACGTCCGCGACGGGAACCGGCTGGCCCGCCGCCTCCCGAGCCTCGACCCAGCGCGCCACCGCTGTCTTGAGCCCGCTGAACGAGAAGTCGAAGCGGTGCCTCTCGAGGTCAGGGCCGGTCGAGAGGCCCCGCGGGAAGTCGATGGTCACCGACCCACCGTCGGACGCGGCACGGTCGAGATGAGGGCCGCCGGGAAAAGGAAGCCCGAGGAGCCGGGCCACCTTGTCGAAGGCCTCACCCGCCGCGTCGTCGATCGTGGCGCCCAGCCGCGCGACACCCATCGTGATGTCGGTGACGTGGAGCAGGCTCGAGTGGCCCCCGCTCACGAGCAGAGCCACACAGGGCTCCGGTAGCGGTCCGTGCTCGAGCTGGTCGACCGCCACGTGGGCCGCGAGATGGTTGACGCCGTACAGCGGGCGGCCCAGCGCCAGGGCCAGCGCCTTTGCCGCTGCGAGACCGACGAGTAGCGCCCCGGCGAGGCCCGGCCCCGAGGTCACGGCGACCGCGTCGACGTCTTGCAGCCGGACCCCCGCCTGCCGGCAAGCCAGCTCGATGGTCGGCCGCATCGCCTCGAGGTGCGCACGGCTCGCGACCTCTGGAACGACGCCACCGAAGCGGGCGTGCTCGCCGACGCTCGAGGCGACCGCATCGGCCAGCAAGGTGTTGCCTCTGACCATCCCTACACCGGTCTCGTCGCACGACGTCTCGATGCCGAGGATCAGGGGGAGATCGCTCATCGGCTCCCCCGATCGGCTCCAACGTGTGACGAGGCCCGCCCGGCAAGCCTTACCTCCATGACGACTGCGTCGACGGCCGCACCGGCCGCGCGTGGGTAATACCTCGGACGCCGGGCGATCTCGCGAAGGTCGTTGCGCTCGTACAGCGCCAGGGCTGCCCGGTTGTCAGCCGCGACCTCCAGCAGGGTGCGGTCACAGCCCAGTCGCCGGGCGAGGGCGAGGAGCTCCTCGAGAAGCAGCGTTGCGACACGGTGCCGACGGTGGCTCTCCATCACTGCGAGCCGCCGCAGGTCGCTGGTCTCGCCTGCGGACGAAAGCGCGCCGTACCCGACGATCTCCGAACCGTCGACGGCGACCAGCACGTGCCGTCCCTCTCCGGTGCCTGCGAGCTCATGTCCGACGGACGCCGGCGACCATGCCCCTCGTCCGAAGACGGCCTGTTCGAGAGCCACCACTGCCTCCACATCTGTCGTCACGGGGGAGCGCACGAGAATCACGACACCCGCTTCCGTGGGACCTGCCGGGCAACGTCGGGTCGTCTGAGGTACAACGGCTCGGCCGGAAGGAGCTCGGCGCCCCCGGACACAGCCAGGCGAGCAAGCTCCGAGGCGCTCGGGTACTCGGGGGGCGTCGCCGACGGGAACGCGTCCGGGTACAGCACCGGACCGCGCCCCGCGACCCGTCCGTCGAAGCCGACCTCGTGCGGCAGACAGACGGTTGGCGCCGTCAGGCGACGTGCGTGGGCGTCGTACTGAGCCCAGTAGACCTCCTTGCGCCGTGCGTCGTTGGCGACCACGAAAGGGTGCCCGTCGTACCCCACCGCCGCCGCCAATGCGTCGAGGGTGCAGACCCCGACGACCGGAAGGTCCAACGCCAAAGCCATCGTGCGGGCGGTGACCACACCGACGCGAAGGCCGGTGAAGGGACCGGGCCCTACCCCTACGGCGATCCGGGTGAGGGCGTGAGGACCTGTCTCCGCGTCGGTAAGCACCTGCGCGATTCCGGGGGCGAGCAGCTCACCGTGTCGCAGTGGGTCGACCACGGTGCACTCGGCCACCACCTCGCGGCCGTCATGGAGAGCGACCGTGACTGCGTGGGTAGCGGTGTCGAAGGCGAGGAGCATGGGTCCACAAGCCTAGGCGCCTCGCGAGGGGACGCCCGCCAGGGCGCTCCGGACCCCTGCGCCCACCCAGCGTGCGCCGACCGGCGTCACCGAGATGACGCGCGGCTCGTCTCCGCCGCTAGGGCCGCCGCCCACGTCACCGCCTCGTGCACGGCTCAGATGGACGTGCAGGCGATTGGCCGACAAGGCCTCGGCGATTCCCTCGCCCCACTCGACGAGCGTCACCGACTCCTCGATGGATGCATCCAAGTCGAGGTCGTCCAGCTCGGCGCCGTCACCGAGGCGGAACGCGTCGACATGCACGAGCCCAGGACCGGCGCCGAGTGATGGATGAACCCGCGAGATCACGAAGGTAGGCGACGTGACCTCGCCACGCACGCCGAGCCCGGCGCCGACGCCTTGCGCGAGCGTCGTCTTTCCCGCACCGAGCGCACCGGACAGGATCACCAGGTCACCGGCGCGCAGGAGCCCTGCGAGACGGCGTCCGAGGTTGGCGGCAGCCTCGGCTGTGGGCGCCGCGACCTCCGCCCCTAGTGCCTTCACCATCGACCCGGTTTCACCAGGCTGAGCTACCTCGGTGTACGACCTGCTGCTCAGAGCGGTCGAGGTCTCGGGAAGCTCAGGCCCGACAAGGACGCAGACGTCGTCGTACCCTCGGGCGGCTGCCACGCGCTCGGCCTTCTCGACGAGTGCTCCGAGGACCTCCGACCAACGAGCGCTCGGCAGCGTGCTGACTCGCCGGAGTCCGAGCGCCATTCCGTGGTCCTCGAAGAGAAGGGCCCCGACCGTGGTCCCGTCGAGGCCGCAGACCAGACCGCCGGACCGGCTCAGCGCCTCGACCACCGTGGCCCCGGTGTCCGGCGGAGTGGGTCCGTCAGCGCTCGGCAGCGCCGGGGTCTCGAAGGCAACGCGAATGACCTTGGCAATCGTGTCCGCGTCGTGAGCAGACGCCTCCCGTACGCTCAGGTCGGGCATGCCGATGCCTCGACTGCGGACAACAGGTCGACCAGGGCCTCGATTACCTCCACCGGTCGCTCGAGGATGACCATGTGGCCCGCCCCGACGACCTCTCTGAACCCCACCGATGGCACAGCTTCGGTGATGCTCCGGCAGGTGCTGACGGGAGTGATGGCGTCCAGAGTGCCGCAGACGACGACACACGGCAGTCCGTCCAGCGCCAGCAGGGCTGCGCGCTTGTCGTGCACGTCGACGCCGGGAAAGAAGTCGGCCACCACGCTGAACGGGGTCGCCGACAGCATCTCGTCGGTGAAGGCCACCACCTCGTCGGTGACGCAGTCACCGAAGGCGAGACGGCGCGTCAGGACGCCGGCGAAGTCGGCCCCGGCCCGCCTGCCGGTCTCCACCAGTCGAGGCGCCCGCGCCAGCGTGGCGATCACCGCTGGCGTGACGCGGTGCAGGAACCGCCCCGGCAGCCCCGGCAGCCCCGGCAGACCGAGCTTCTCGGCGTCGAGCCCACCAGCGCTCGTGGCGATCATGGCGACTCCCGCGATACGGCCGCCGAACCACTCAGGGTGCTGGTCGGCGAGCGCCATGATCGTCATACCTCCGAGCGAGTGGCCGACGAGGACGACCTTCTCGTCAGGTGCCATCTGGTCGAGCACGTTGGCCAGGTCCCGACCGAGCTGGTCGATCGTGGAGTGCTCCGAGCTGGACCGGCCCGATCGGCCGTGGGAGCGCTGGTCGTAGAACACCAGTCGATGCCGACCGCGAAGCGCCGACCGTTGGAAGTGCCAGGAGTCGAGGTTCAGTGCGTAACCGTGCACGAACACGAGCGTGTGAGGACGTCGCGGCCCGGGCTGCGTACCCGGGAAAGCTTTCGGCAGGGCGTCGGGACCACCTCGCACGGCTTGCTCGGACGCTTCGCAACGGGCGGGCGCCCCGTCCGGTTCGTCGACCTCGGCATAGAGCTGGACCCCGTCGTCGGCGACGACCTGATGCGGCTTGCCGCGCAGCGAGCCGAGCGCCTCGGGCGCACTCTCCTCGGCGTGTGTCCCCAGTTTCCGAGCGAAGACCGCAGCTCCGGCTCCAGCGGCCAGCACACCGGCTGCGCCTGCGGCGAGACCGGCGTACCTGCGCACGAGGGTGGCCCCACTCATGCGCTGCTCCGCACGTAACGCCGCGGCACTCTCGAGCCGATCCTCGTCACGATCTCGTATCCGATGGTCCCAGCGGCGGCCGCCCAGTCGTGCGCCGTCGGCTCTCCGCGGCCGCCGTCGCCGAAGATCACCACCTCGTCGCCGGGGTGGGCAGAGGTATCCCCGATGTCCAGCACGAACTGGTCCATGCACACGCGACCCGCCACAGTGAAGCGCTTGTCGCCCAGCCGGACCGGACCGCGTCCGGAAGCCTGCCGAGGGATTCCGTCGCCGTAGCCAACAGGCACCAGGGCCAGCGTCGTCTCCCTCTCGGTGACATACGTGTGCCCGTACGACACTCCCTGTCCTGCACGGACGGGCTTGACGAGAGCCACCGTCGCCCGCAACGTCATGGCCGCCGCCAGCGGCAGGCTCGTCGAGGCGTCGGCCATGGGCGACACGCCATACACGGCGATGCCGGGGCGCACCATGGTGAACCACGTATTCGGAAGGTTGAGCACCCCACCGGAGTTCGCCAGATGGAGATGCCGAGGCTCGAGACGGGCCTCGCGGGCATAGCTGACTCCCGACACGAACTGCTCCGTCTGCGCCGCCACCGACGGATGTGCCGGCTCGTCTGAACAGGCCAGATGCGACCAGACGCCTGTCACCTCGATCGACCCCGTCGATTGGAGCCGGGCGGCGGCATCGACGAGCCGGGGCCAGTCGTCGGGGTGGGCGCCGCCACGGCCGAGACCCGAGTCGAGCTTGAGCTGGATCGCTGCCCGAAGGCCGGTTAGGCGGGCCGCCGAGGCGATTTCTTCTAGCTGTGCCAAGGAGTACGCCGACACCTCCACCCCGGCCTCGAAAGCCCGGTCGTACCGCTCCCCGGGAACCGCCAACCATGACAGGATCGGGCCGGAGTCACCGCGGGCACGGAGCTGGAGCGCCTCGTCGAGAAGGGCGACACCGAGCCAGCCGGCCCCGCCCCGCCGCGCCGCTCGGCCGGACTCGACGATTCCGTGGCCGTAGCCGTCCGCCTTGACGACGGCCATCACCTCACGGTCACCGACGTGCTGGTGGATCGTGGCGACGTTGGCACTGATCGCGTCGAGGTCGACCACAGCCTCGACTCGAGGATGCGCCGTGGCGTCGTCGGTCGTCCGCGCACTTTGGTCGCGGGACGGGGACTCCGGATCCTGTGAGGCCATGGTGCCGCCATTCTCGCCGAAAGGGCGCTTATACCCCCCCGAGAGGGCGAAGATGCTCCCTCGAAGGAGCGTCTTCGCCCTCTCGAAGGGGCACTTTCGCCCTTTCGGTGGGGAGGGGCTCAGAGCACCGAACGGACGGCGTCGGCCACGGAGGCGACCAGCGAGCTGGCGCTGATCGGCCCGGCCGCCACCGATCCCCCCACCAGATCGCCACCACCCGAAGGCCCGTGCGCAGCCAGAGTGCCCGCCGAACCGTGCAGCCAGGCACCTACCGAGGCGGCGTCGAAGCAGTCGAGACCGGCTGCGAGCAGCGTGGCGATCACGCCGGAGAGTACGTCGCCAGAACCGGCCGTTGCCAGCCAGGCGACACCGGTCGCGTTTACGCGGACCCGGCCGTCGGGAGCTGCGACCACGGCTCTGGCCCCCTTGAGGACGACCACCGCATTCCACCGCTCTGCCGCCGTGGCGGCGGCATGCAACATGCCGGCCTCGACCTCCGACCGCTCCTGGTCGAGCATCCGAGCCAGCTCACCGGCGTGCGGGGTGAGAACGACCGGCCCCGTACACCGAGGCGGCAGGTCGGCAAGCCCGTCGGCGTCGACCACCGTAGGCAGCCCTTCGGCGAGCACCCTGCGCACCAGATCGCCCCGGTCCTGGCCGAGACCGGGGCCGACCACCCAGGCCTGCACCTGACCAGGTCCGATCACGACCTCCGGATGCTGGCTTCTCACCAGAGCGTCAGCGGCACCGGCATACCGGATCATGCCCGCGAGACCTGTGGCGACCGCCGCCGACGTGACGAGCAACCCGGCTCCGGTGTACTGCTCGGAACCGGCTGCAATGCCCAGGACACCACGCGAGTACTTCTGCGCGTCATGCGCCGGAGTCGGAAGCAGCCCGCGCACGTCGCTCGGCTGCAGCACCTCAAGCGCCGGCTCCCCCAGGTAGGGATCGAGCCCGATGTCTACCAGCTCGACGGATCCCGCCGCCTGCGCGGCCGGGTCGACGAGGAGCGCCGCCTTGTGCGTGCCGAAGGTCACCGTGACCTCGGCTGTCACATGGCGCCCCGGGAGTTGTCCCGAGTCGACCGCGACCCCACTGGGCACATCAACCGCCACCACCGGTGCCGCGAGCGACTCCACCAGGTCGGCCGTCTCGGCGGCGAGGGCCCCTCTCGCGCCGATGCCCACGATGCCGTCGAGCACCAGGTCGTAGCCCCCAGGCTGCTCGACCACCCGGCCACCGGCTCGCCGGAAGGTGCCGAGCCCGCCTTCGTGCGCCGACTCGGACAGCATCAGTGCCTCGACCTGCACACCGCGACGGGCCAGCAGCGCCGCGGCGTACAGGGCGTCGCCTCCGTTCGCGCCGGATCCGGTCAGGACCAGCACGCGGGCGCCGTAGACCCGGCCGAGGTACTGGGCGCAGGCGGTGGCGAGACCGGCTGACGCGCGTTGCATGAGGGCCCCCTCCGGCAAGGTCGCCATCAGGCGCCCCTCGGCGGACCGGACCTGTTCAACAGTATGTGCGTGCCTCACGACGCCTCCAGGACGACGACAGCCGATGCGATGCCCGCATCGTGTGACATCGAGACGTGCGTGCGTGCAACGCCGAGCTGTGACGCGCGGCGGGCGGCCGACCCGGAAAGGGCCAGACTAGGACGACCCGTGCTGTCGGTGCGCACCTCGACGTCGACCCACAACAACCCGGCGGGCGCACCGAGCGCCTTCGCCAGGGCCTCCTTGGCAGCAAAGCGGGCGGCGAGGGAGGCCGGCGAACGCTCCAGCTCGAGCTCGGTGAAGAGCCTCTCGCGCATCGCGGGCGTGCGTTCGAGGGTCGCCGCGAAACGTCCGATGTCGACGACGTCGACCCCGACTCCGACGATCACGGGCGCGGCTGGGGCCGGCCGGGGACCGGGGGTGGCGCTATCCCACACATGGGCGCCACCCTACCTAGCAGCGATTCGCTCCGGCAGGCACGTGACAATGACGCCATGCGCTCGGAGGACCAGTCGCCGTACGTCGAGCTCGACCGCTCGGCGTGGTCGGCGCTGGCCGAGTCGATGCACCTTCCGCTGTCAGCTGACGAGGTAGAACGGCTTCGCGGTCTGGGCGACGAGCTGGACATCGGAGAGGTCGCCGACGTCTATCTGCCGATCTCACGGCTGCTCAGTCTCTACGTACGCCACGTGGGTGCCCTGCACAACGCCACCCAGGCCTTCCTCGGCGCGTCACAACCCCAGCGGACGCCGTTCGTCATCGGAATCGCAGGCTCTGTGGCCGTCGGGAAGTCGACCACGGCGCGGCTACTGCGTGAGCTGTTGGCGCACTGGCCCGAGCACCCCGACGTCTCCCTCGTCACCACCGATGGCTTCCTCTACCCCAACGCCGAGCTGGAGCGCCGTGGGCTGCTGGAGCGCAAAGGGTTCCCGGAGTCGTACGACCGCAAGGCGCTTCTCCGGTTCGTCATCGACATCAAGTCCGGCAAGGACGAGGTGTCGGCACCGGTGTACTCGCATCTTGCGTACGACGTCGTCTCTGACCGTCGGCTGCAGATGAACCGCCCCGATATCGTGATCATCGAGGGCCTCAACGTCCTGCAACCCGCCCGGGTCACCGCCACAGGCCAGGTCGGACTGGCGGTGCGCGACTTCTTCGACTTCTCCGTGTACGTCGACGCCGCCACCTCGGACATCCGGCGTTGGTACGTCGACCGGTTCCTCCGCCTGCGTGAAACGGCGTTCCGCGACCCGGCGTCATACTTCCGCCGATACGCACACCTCAGCGAGCCGGAGGCGGCCGGCGAGGCGGAGCGCATCTGGGACTCCGTCAACGGCCCCAACCTCGACGACAACATCGTGCGCACACGGAGCCGGGCCGCGTTGGTGCTCCGCAAGGACGCCGACCACTCCGTCCGCTACGTCCGCCTGCGGAAGCTCTGACCTTGGTACCAGCGCCCGGTAAACCGGTGGCTCGTCGAGGAGCGCATCTCTAGCCTTCGAAGATGCTCACACGCCCCGTCGACATGGACGATGCCGCCGAGTTCCACCGATGGTACGAGATCCACCACGAGGCGGAGATCTTCGAGCGGCCGGCGGACCCGCCGTTGCTGAGCGAGCACGAGGCTGCCGTGATGTTCTCCGAGCCCGACCCGGCTGCTGAGGTGACCGCCTATGCGTCGTTCGACGGCGACACGATGGTCGCCTCCGGCTTCACGGCGTTCACCTTGCTGGACAACACCGACAAGGGCTTCGTCGCGATCGGCGTAGCGCCACCCCTCCGCAGGCGCGGCCTGGGCAGCGCGGCGCTGAGCCACGTCATCGAGGTATCTCGTCGGGCCGGCAGGAACGTCGTGCTGTCGCAGGCATGGCTGCCCTTCTCCCAGAGGGGCAGCCACCCCTACCGATTGTTCGCCGAGAAGAACGGCTTCACGCTCGCCGACGTCGAGATCCGCCGCGACCTGCCCCTCCCCGTCCCGCTCGACCGCCTCGGCTCCTGGAGAGACGAAGCTGCTCCGTCGCACGTCGCCTACCGGCTGGAGACATACGTCGACGACGTACCGGACCCTCGTGTCGACTCCTTCTGCCGGATCATGAACCAGCTGGCGACTGATGCCCCGACCGGTGACGTCGAGTTCGAGGAGGAGGAGACGACGCCCACCACGTTCAGGCAGCGGCAGGTGAACCTCGAGCAGATGAACATCGCCACGTACATCACGTTGGCTGTCGACTCCTCGGGGGAGACCGCGGCCTACACGACCCTGGCAATCCCGCGGGACCGGCCGGGCGTCGTCAACCAGTGGGGGACGCTTGTTCATCGAGACCACCGCGGCCACCGTCTCGGCCTCGCCGTGAAAGCCGCCAACCTGATGGCCGTTCAGGAGGCCTTCCCGGATCGCACGTTCGTCACCACGTGCAACGCCGAGACGAACACCCACATGGTCGACATCAACGAGCGAATGGGGTTCGGTCCGGTGGAGGTGCTCGCCGTCTTCCAGCGCAGACTGCCTGGCGGGACGGCTACAACGGGCTCGTCGTAACCTCGGCGTCGGCTAACATCCGCCGACGCTTCAACGAGATGTCGGGAGTCGGACACTCTGCGTCAACGTAGGGCCCCTACGGTGCTGAACGGATCTCGGTTCAGCACGTTTCGGAAGGTTCGTCATGGGTCTCACAGTTGACCGCCGCAACTTCCTGAGGATGGCGGGGGTCCCGGCCGTTGCCGCGGCGCTTCCCCTGGACATGGGCAGGGCGCTCGCCATCCCCGCCGACCACCGGTCGGGGTCGATCAACGACGTCGAGCACGTCATCTTCCTGATGCAGGAGAACCGGTCGTTCGACCACTACTTCGGCACGATGAAGGGGGTGCGGGGTTTCGCCGACCCCCACCCGGTGACGCTCCCCTCCGGCAAGAGCGTGTGGCACCAACCCGACGGCTCCGGCGAGCTGATGCCGTTCCGCCCCGACGTACCCGACCTCGGCCGCACCTTCCTGCCTGACCCGCCGCACGGCTGGACCGACGGCCACGCTGCCTGGAACGAGGGCCGGTACGACCAGTGGGTGCCGAACAAGGGCGCCACCACGATGACCCACCACACTCGGGACGATCTGCCGTACCACTATGCGCTGGCCGACGCCTTCACGGTCTGCGACAACTACCACTGCTCGCTGATGGGGCCGACGGATCCGAACCGCTACCACATGTGGACGGGCTGGGTCGGCAACGACGGCACGGGTGGTGGGCCTGTGATCGACAATTCCGAAGCCGGCTACGGCTGGTCCACCTACCCCGAGCGGCTCCAGAGAGCCGGCATCTCGTGGAAGGTCTACCAGGACGCCGGTGTCGGCCTGGACGCCGACGGCTTCTGGGGCTATACGTCAGACCCGTTCATCGGCAACTACGGCGACAACTCGCTGCTGTACTTCCACCAGTACCAGAACGCGTCAGCCGGGTCGCCGCTGGCGAGGCGGGCTAGAACCGGCACTCACATCACGTCTGAGAACCGCAACCCTGAAGCGTTGCTCGACGACTTCCGCGCAGACGTGAGCCAAGGACGGCTCCCGAAGGTGTCGTGGATCGTGGCACCCGAGGCGTTCAGCGAGCACCCCAACTGGGCGCCCGACTTCGGCGCGTGGTACGTCTCGCAGGTCGTCGACATCCTGGCCAGCCACCCCGAGGTATGGAGCAAGATGGCCCTGTTCGTCACCTACGACGAGGACGGAGGGTTCTTTGACCATATGGTCCCCCCCACACCACCGCAGACGCGAACGCAGGGTCGGTCCACGGTCCCGGTGACGAACGAGATCTTCCCAGGCAACGCGACGTACGCGGCCGGCCCCTACGGCCTCGGAGTCCGCGTGCCGATGGTCGTCGTATCTCCCTGGACGAGAGGCGGCTGGGTGAACTCCCAGCTTTTCGACCACACGTCCCTGATCCGGTTCCTCGAGGCCCGGTTCGCCGACAACCGGCCCGACCTGGTCGAGACCAACATCACCCCGTGGCGACGTGCGGTCGTCGGCGACCTGACCACCGCGTTCGACTTCAAGACTCCGAACGCCTCCCGGCGGATCGACCTCCCGGACACTGATGCCTTCAAGCCTCGGGCCCTGGTGCGGCAGCCGGACGAGGTGCCGGTACCACCTACCGACCAGAGCCTGCCTGCTCAGGAACGTGGGGTGCGTCCGGCCCGCGCGATCCCGTACGCCCTCCATGCCGACGGGCGCGTCTCCGAGGGGTCGGTCACGCTCGACTTCAAGAACTCGGGCCGCGCGGCGGCGGTCTTCCATGTCAGGTCTGCAGACAGCACCCAGGTACCCCGCAGCTACACGGTCGAGCCGGGCAAGGAGCTGCGCGGCAGGTGGGACATCGGGGACGAGTACGACCTCTCGGTCTACGGACCAAACGGCTTCTTCCGCGGATTCAAGGGCGACGCCCAGGAAGGCCGCCGGGCGGACCTCGGCGTCAGGGCGTGGTATCGGGTGCGGCACCACGAGGTCGCCGTGAAGTTCACGAACCGCAGCTCTGAACAGGCGCTGGTGATCGTCCGGGACGGCTACCTGTCGCGCGAGGTGAAGCTGACCCTCAAACCCGGCGAGTCGCAGACCAAGCGGTGGTCGGTGTCACGGACCCGCGGCTGGTACGACCTCGTCATCGCGATCGAGGGTGAAGAGTCCTTGGAGTACCGCTATGCCGGTCACCTCGAGAACGGCGAGGACAGCATCAGTGACCCAGCCATGGGCGGCCTCGTCCACAACGGCGATGCCGAGCGGGTCCGGAGCCACGCCGTCGCAGCAGGCGGATAGCCTGCTGCCATGACGGCACAAGACCCGCCGGCTCACCGCACCGAACCGGCCTTCGTGACCGACGAGCGCACGATGGTCGACGGCTGGCTCGACTACCACCGCGAGACGTTGCTATGGAAATGCGACGGGCTCACCGGCGACCAGCTGAAGACGGCCTCCGTGCCACCATCGAACATGAGCCTGCTCGGGCTTGTGCGCCACATGTCGGAGGTCGAGCGAGGCTGGTTCGCGGAGTTCTTCGGCACCGACCAGACGTGGATCTACTGCACCGAGGACGACCTCGACGCCGACTGGGACAACGTCGACGACGCAGACGCCGACGACGACCTCGCCACGCTGCGACGGGAGATCGCGACCTACCGCCAGCACGCCGCGCGCTTCTCGCTCGACGACGTCCTGGTCGACAGCCGCGGCAGACACCTAAGCCTGCGCTGGGTCTACACCCACATGATCGAGGAGTACGCGCGACACAACGGCCATGCCGACCTCATCCGGGAGGCCGTCGACGGGGCCACGGGGGACTGACGGCGTCAGGGCTGCGGCTTGCGTGAGTCGAGCGGCACGCCGAAGACGGTCCGCACTCCGGCGGACCACAGCACCGAGTCAGGCTCCCGTTGGCTGATACCAGGAAGGCCCGCGGCAGCCACCAGGTCGTCGCGGAGGTGCCGCAGGGTCGCCTTACGCAGCGGCCACGGCGCGTGCTCGTTCGGCACGAACAAGGGTCGCCTCGCCCAGTGCGTGTGCAGGCCCCATCGGGCGGTGAGGAAGTCGGCCAGCGGGTCGTCGTCCACCACGTCGGTTTCCGGTCGCACGACGATGCTGGCGCCAATACCCGAGGCGCCCGGCCACCGGCGCTCCGTCGTGTACTCGATGTCGCCTCCCACCCTTCGGACTCGCATCCGAGCCCAGCAGTAGGAAAGACCGAACGCCGCCCGGGCACCGAGGACCACGGGCAGACGTGACGCGTCGAGAGACCTGAACACCACACCACGGCGCCCATTCCCGTCGACGGCGTACAGCCGGACGTTCGTCTCCGCGAACGTCCCCAGCCACGGCACGGAGGGTCCCGCGCCGAGTCCGGCACCGACCATACGGAACGGGATCAGCCCTACCCACGAGCTGCCGTCGAACACGTCGGGAGTCGTCCCTGCCGGGAGAAGCGGCGCGACGCGCGCCGAGTCCACACGCCAGTGCAGGAAGGTGACGTCCTCCCAACGCTGGTGCATGATCTGCGCGCCGCTGAGCCGGGGCGCATCCCGCCTCAGCGGCTCGGGTGCCTCGTCTGGCATGCCCACCTCCAGCCCCTCGCGGTGAGTCGAGTAGCGCCCCGAAGTCTAGGCGAGACGGCCGGTGGGTGCGCCGTCCCCCGGGTGAGACAGCCGTGTGGGGCGCACCGTCCCAGGGCGAGACGGCTCGACAAACCGGCCGACTGTCAGGGAACCACGCCGGTGCTGCCCACGTCAGAGCACCGACAACGACCGGTCGCATGACGAGGAGTGGCACATGAGGACAGTGACAGTCAACATTCGCAGTCTGGTGGTCACAGTGGCCACAGCCGTAGCGGTTCTGGGGGCGTACGCCATCGGGTCGGCACAGACGGGCACGGCCAGCGCGGACGCGTCCGCGGGCGCGGCCCCGACCGGTTCCGCGAGCATCCAGATGACCGGCACCGGGGAGTCCACGGGGGTTCCCGACCGGCTTGAGTTCTCCCTGGACGTCCAGACCCGAGCCGGCGATGTCTCGACCGCCCTCCGTTCGGCGGACCGAGCTACCCGTCACGTTCTGCGAGCGGTCAGAAGGCAGGACATCGCACCGAAGGACGTGCAGACCACCGGCCTGTCCATCAACCCGACGTACGACTACAGCGGTGACGGGCCGCCCGTGATCACCGGCTATGCCGTGACGGAGGCCATGTCAGTGCTGGTGCGGGCGCTTCCCGACGCCGGCGCCACGATTAGCGCGGCCGTCGATGCGGGAGGCAACGCGGTCCGGCTCCACGGGGTGCGGCTCGAGATCGGCGACAAGGGCGCACTCCTGCACCGGGCGAGGGCCGGGGCGATCGACGACGCGAGGGCAAAGGCCCAGCAGTATGCCGCTGCGACGGGGCGCACGCTCGGCGACGTGACATCGGTGCGGGAGGTGCACGTCAACCAGAGCGTCCCACTGGCCTACCCCAGGGCAACCCTCGACAGCGCAGCCCCCGGTTCGGTGCCGATCCGGGCCGGCTCAGCCGACCTCACGGTCACCGTCTCCGTGGTCTGGTCGTTCGCCTGACCGGGGTTGCTGCCACCCTCCACGCCGCGCAGGCGTCTCGCCGAGCAAACCAGCGCCGCGCGTGGAGGTCAGCTGACCAGGTTGCGCTCGGCCCACAAGGCGGCCTGGGTGCGGTCGCTCACGCCGATCCGCTGGAAGGTAGAGGTGAGATGTGCCTTGACGGTGCGTTCTGTGATCCCCAGGCGACGGGCGATCTGCTTGTTGGCGAGGCCCTTGCGCACGAGCTCGAGCACCTCGAGCTCCCGCCGGGTGAGGTCGACCACCGCAGCCGGCGCGTGGGCGCGGGCCGTCAACAGCTGCCGGGCGGCGCGCGGATTGAGCGGAGACTCCCCCCTGGCCGCTGCCCGGATGCCGTCGAGGAGCTCCTCCGGCTCGGTGTCCTTCAACAGGTAGCCGATGGCGCCGGCGTCGAGGGCTGCCACGATCCGCTCGTTGTCGGAGAAGGAGGTGAGCACCACGATCTCGGTCTGAACACCGGAAGAGACGATCTGGCGGGTTGCTGAGACGCCGTCGAGACCGGGCATCTGGAGGTCCATGAGCACGACGTCGGGGGCCTTCTCGACCACGACCACCACGGCCTCGGCGCCGTCGGAGGCCGTACCGACCACCTCGATGCCGTCGGCGCGTGCCAGCAGCTGCTCGAGACCGAGTCGCACCATCGCGTGGTCATCCGCCAGCACCACTGTGATCATCGCGCAGTCTCCAGTCTCACCATCGCACCCAGTCCGGGCGACGACTCGATCGCCAAGGTGCCGCCGGCTTCGAACACGAGGTCCCGCAGGACCCTCAGGCCCAAGTGTCCCTCACGGGGCGGAGAGCTGGGGTCGAAACCCACGCCGTCGTCCTCGACGAGCAGGGACAGCACGTTGTCGTGGACGGAGACGCGGACAGTCAGACTCTTCGGCCTGCCATGCCGCACAGCGTTGCGGACGGCCTCCTGCGCCACCCGCCACGTCAGGGCTGTCGCGTCTTCGGGGACGCCCGCCGTGTCGTCGATCTCGAGGTTGACGGCTATCCCGGCCGCCAGCGCAGGCGCCACCACGTCGTCGAGCGCGGCTGCCAGGCCCGCTGTGCGGAGCTCCGGCGGGTAGATCTCGACGAGCAGCGACCTGAGCGCTCTCAGGCTCTGCCGCACTCCGGTTGCCAGAGCCTCGACGCGACGCGCCATCTCGGGTCGGTCGGCGATCTCCCGGGCTGTTGCCGATGCGCCGAAGGAGATGCCCGCGAGGTCCTGCACCACGCCGTCGTGCAGGTCGCGCGCGATCCGCCGCCGTTCCGCCTCAGACGCCTCGACCGCGGCGACGAGCAGCCGCTCACGCTCCGCGGCGGAGTCGTCAAGCCGTCGCGCCAGCACCCACACCAGGGGCACGGTAAGGGCGACGAAGCTCAGAAGCCCGATGATCGTGATCGGGCGGAAGGCGCTCAGCACCTCCGCGCTGCGGCGCGTCACGTCGGCATACGAGTAGTAGGCCTCGAACAAGAGCCGCTGACCGTCCGGGGCCCAGACCTGGGTGTAGACCTCGAGCAGCCGACCGAAGTGCCGCTCGAAACGGTTCTCGGGCTGCGTCAGGTCCGACACGCCGGCATCCGTGCCGCCGGCCTCCAGGACCTGGAGCTCCTCCTCGTCGAGGGTGAACCGCTTTCCGATCAGCTTCGCCTCGTCGGAGTAGACGATCCGCCCGTTCGCCTGCCAGATCTTGATCCGCAGGACGTCACCGACGACCAGGCGCTTCCTGGCGAACCGGTCGTAGCGGTCGACGGCGGCCGGCTGCCCGTCGACCAGGTCCGTGGTCACGGCGTGCTCGGCGACCTGCGTCGCGAGCAGGTGGGTCGTCTCCCGGGCGGAGGTGATCGCCTCGTCGGTGGCTGCCCGCTTGCTGAGCCAGCCCGACCCTACGATGAGGATGACGAGCGCGACCAGGCCCGCGGCGACGAACTGGACCACAGGGCGGGCCCACTGGGGACGCCGTACAGCCGCCGCGGACCTCTCGGACCGCAGCGGCTGACGACTGAACCTCATGGACGACCATTTCATCGAGCTGTCTCAAGTATGACTACGTGACTTGCTGGAACGGACAGTTCGGCTCAGATCGACAGCCCCCCACGGCAGGTCTCGCCGGTCGCGCGGTTGACGGCGCGCCAACCGATGTGGTCCGTTCCGGCGGCGTTGACCAATCGCCGGGCCACGCTGAACGACCCACTGGGCGCGGTCGTCGTCGCGACGCCGTGTGCTGACACGTTCCCGTTGTGCAGGATGCGCCACCTCCAGGTCTGTCCGTTGCGGTTGCTGTCGACCTCGCCTTCGACCTCGAGGCGGCCGTTGTCGGGCTTTGCCTTCAGCTTCCAGGTCGAGTGGCCCGAGCAGCCTCCGCTGCGAATGACGTCGTTCCCCCCACCACTGGCGAGAGCCGGTGTCGTCGCTCCGGCCAACAGGCCGAGAGCCATTAACGCAGCTGCCGTACGAGACTTCGAGGTCTTCATGATTCCTCCGCTTCGAGATGTCGGTCGCCGATCGGCGAACTCCCTCACCATCTCCTGATCGAAGGGCACTCCACCATTGGTCGCTGGTGCTAGCACGGACGTACCCCTACGTCGGGCGGCTCAGAGCTTGCGCTGCATCTCCGAGAGTCGCTCAACAGGACGGAAGCCCAGCCGGTCGTTGATGGCGACCATCGCGCCGTTGTCCTCGGCGTTCCACGAGTGCACGGTCTCGACCGTCGGGAACCGCTCCTGGTAGCTGCGCAGGTTGGCGACCTTGAGTGCCATACCGAGGCGGTGTCCGCGATGCTCCTTCAGGACGAGGGTGCCTGACTGCCATCCGATCTCCGGCTGCTGATCCGAGATCACCATCTCCGTGAGACCCGCGAGCGAGCCGTCGGCGGCAACCGCCACTGCCGAGCAGGTGTGGCGCCCCTGCGCACGGCGGCGCGCCTCTGCCTTGCGAACGCGGTCGGAGTCCCATGCCTCGGGCAGCACGTCGAGGGTCCCCATGGGCGCCTCGGCGTTGAACGCAGTGTTCAGTGCGCAGTACCCATCCATGAACTCTTCGGGGAGCACGTCACCGAACAGCACGATGCGGTAGTCGCTGTGGTGTGGTGCAACAGCGGCTGCGAGCCCACTCAGGGTGCGCCCGTCCAAGGGGAGCTCGAGCATCCGGTGAATGTCGAGGAGCCCTGTCTCGAAGCCGCGCTTGGTCATGAAGCCGAGTGCTTCAGACGGCCCGATGAGTGGCAGGTTCACCTCGGCGATCATGGTCGTCCTACCTGCGTCCCGTACGAGCTCCACAGTGGCGTCGAGAAGAGTGGACCCTACTCCGCGACGCCGGTACGCCGGACGAACCAGCGGCTCGACGTAGGCGAGGTGCGTGTTGTCGAGCACGGGCAGGACGATCTGGCTGGTCCCGAGGACCTCGCCAGAACGCCGCGAACGGCCGCTCGAAGCCGTCGGCCTCCTTGCCCGCCTCCCAGTACCGGCGTACCAGGTCGTCGTCTTGTACATCGATCTCACCCACCCACATGGAGGTCGAGCGTAGGGAGCGCACGCTTCGGCGGCCAGCGGATTTACCTGTCGACCGCCGCCTGCCACGTCGTTTCGGTGCCCCTCTCCGTCATGATGAGAGCGTGCTGCACCTCCGACTGCGTGTGCCTCCCGACTTGGCCGACAAGGTCACGACCCTGCTCGGGGACGATCCGACGGTCACAGACGTCCTGGTGATACCAGACGCCTACGTCAAACCTCCCGGGCACCTGGTGATGGCCGATGTAGCCCGCGAGAGCGCCCAGACCACCCTTGCCGAGCTGCGCAGCCTTGGTCTGAGCCGCAATGGCGCAATCGCCGTTACCGAAGCCGAGACCATCATGAGCGACTCGGCGGCGAGAGCCGAACGGGCCGCACCGGGGACGCCGATCGACGGCGTGGTGTGGGACCTGATCGAGGACCGCACCCGCGACGACGTGCGGCTGTCGTGGGCGTTCGTCTCGTTCCTGACCCTGGCGACGCTGATCGCGAGCGTGGGCCGTCTCCTCGACCAGCCGATCCTCATCGTCGGCGCAATGGTGGTAGGCCCGGAGTTCGCGGCTGTGGCCGCCATCTGCTTCGCGCTCGCGAGACCTCGCCCGTCCCTGCTGCCACCTGCGTTGACCACACTGTTCGGGGGTTTCGCGGTAGCGACCCTGATCGCGACGACGCTGGGTGCAGCGGTTCACGCCTTCGGCGGCTTCACGGCGTACCGTGCCGCGCATGGCCGGCTGACCGACTTCATCGTGCAACCGGACGCCTGGTCGTTCGTCATCGCGCTGCTCGCAGGCGTCGCAGGGACCCTCTCGTTGACGACGTCGAAGTCGGCCACACTCGTAGGCGTGTTCATCTCGGTGACCACGGTGCCCGCGATAGGCACCCTCTCGCTGTCGCTGGCGACGGCCAACTGGAGTGAAAGCCTGAGCTCGCTCCTCCAGCTGGCGCTCAACCTCGTCGGGCTCGTCCTAGCAGGGACCGGAACTCTCCTCGTGCAGAAGCACTTCTGGGTAAGGGTGAGACGCAACCAGCCGGCACAGGCAGGGGAGGTGACGCCGACATGATCGGGCCACACACATGATGGCGGCGATGCGCCGGCGGGCCGAGTGGCAGTTCTTTCGCAGCCTCCCACGGGCAGACCCCAGGCGGGCGCTGCTGTGGGCGGTGGTGCTCGTCGCCCGGGGGGTGCTTCCAGCCCTGTTCGCCGTCACGATGGGTGTCCTTGTCGGAGCTGTCGAGGCCGGACGGTCGCTGAGCATCCCCCTCGTGGTGGTGGGCGTGACCTTCGTGATGCAGCAGGTCCTTGCGCCACTGCACGAGGTGCTGAGCACTACGCTCGGAGATCGCCTGTCGGCGTGGCTCTACGACGAGCTGACCAACAGCTGTGTCGAGCCCCCCGGAATCGGCCACCTCGAGGACCCCGAGCTCATCAACGACCTCACCACGGCCAGAGATTTCGACCTCGGAATGACGGGGCCGCCGATGTACCTCAATGTGGGTTTCATAGCCTCCGGCCTGGTCGAGATGCTGAGTGGCCTGGCCGCGGCCGTCGTATTGTTCGGGTTCACCTGGTGGGCACCTCCCCTGCTCCTCGGCGGGTGGACGGGTACCCACTGGCTCCTTCGGGAGAGCTCGATCTGGAGGGATCGCAACACCGACGTCGTCCGCGCGGCGCAGCGCCACGCCGACTACGCGTATCGGCTTGCGGTCGACCCGCTTCCGGCGAAGGAGCTACGGCTCTTCGGTCTGCAGGGGTGGGTCGTCGACCGCTTCCGAGCCCGCCGGCGGCGGTTGTTCGAGCTCCAGTACGAAGCCACCCGCCTGCGCCAGAAGTCGGTCGCCGTGTCCTTGCTGTTGGTATCGGTCGCCAACGGGCTCGTGTTCTGGTCTCTGGGGTCGGCTGCCGCGTCGGGCGAGCTGTCGCTTGGAGCGCTGGTCGTCTACGCCCAGCTGTGCGTGGCCGTCAGCGCGGTCGCGTTCGGCGGCTTCAACTGGGCCCTGGACGGCGCCGCGGCGCCGGTCGCCGCCGTCCTGCGCCTGAAGGCGGCGATGGCCCCGGTCGGCGCCTTGGCGCTCGGCAGCTCCGAGCCCGCGCTTCGTGCACCCCGATCGGAGTTGCGCATCCGAGACCTCCGCTTCACCTACCCCCGGGCCGACCGTCCTGTCTACGACGGTCTCGACCTCACGGTGCAGGCCGGTTCGTCGCTCGCCATCGTCGGACAGAACGGCGCCGGCAAGACGACTCTCGCCAAGCTCCTGTGCCGGCTCTACGACCCGGACTCCGGTGTGATCGAGGTCGACGGCACCGACCTGCGGAAACTCGACATTGACGCGTGGCGCTCCCAGGTCACCGCCGTGTTCCAGGACTTCGTCAGGTTCGACCTCTCGCTCCGAGACAACGTCGCGCCGGACGGCGCACCCGACGCCGACATCATTGCCGCGCTGCGCGACGCAGGAGCCGACGACCTCGCCGCCCTCGACACTCCCCTCGCGAAGGGGTACGAGGGCGGCACCGACCTGTCCGGCGGTCAGTGGCAGCGGATCGCGCTGGCCCGAGCGTTGTGTGCCGTTCGACGCGGTGCCGGCCTCGTGCTGCTCGACGAGCCGACCGCGCAGCTCGATGTGCGTGGCGAGGCGGCGATCTTCGACCGCATTCTGGATGCGACCCGCGACGTCACGACCATCCTCATCTCTCACCGGTTCTCGACCGTGCGGCACGCCGACCGGATCGCCGTCCTCGAACACGGCCAGGTCATCGAGCTCGGCAGTCACGACGAGCTGATGCGCCTAGGCGGTCGCTACCGCACGATGTTCGACCTCCAGGCGAGCCGCTTCACGGCGACGACCGACGAAGAGGGGGTCGACTATGACGTCCTCATCTGAGGTGCTCGACGAGACGCCACCCGCCTTGTCGTCGATGTGGCGCCTTTGCAAGCTGGGCTACTCGCACGAACCGGGTCTTCTGCTCTTCGCGTTGGCAATGTCTCTGGTGTCGGCGGTACCGGACGCCCTCCTGGCTCTCTGGCTGAAGCTCCTCGCTGACGGTGTGCTCCAGCACGACCGCAGGCTGGTCTTTGTTGCGGTCTCCGCCATGGGCGTCTCGGTGACTCTCACGTGGCTGATGCGCGTGGCCACGTCGAGGATCACGCGACGCTTTCGTGACAAGGTCACGATCGCGCTCGAGTCGCATGTGGCCCAGCTGCAGGCGTCTGTCTCGACGATCGAGCACCACGAGCGGCGCGACTTCCTCGACCGGATCTCGGTGCTGCGCAACCAGGTCTTCGTGCTCGACCACATGTACATGTCGCTGTTCTCCACCTGTGGGTGGATCGTGCGGCTCGGGCTCACCGTCGCACTGCTCATGTCGATCCACCCCGCGCTCGCCCTCCTCGTCGTTTTCGCGGCACCGACAGTCGTCACGTCATCGTGGCGGCCGGGCATCGAGCGGGCCGTCGAGGAACGCAGCGCGTCCCACCAACGCCTCGCGGCGCACCTGTTCGCGACCGCAACGACGGCGCCAGCCGGCAAGGACGTGCGTGTCACCGGCATCGGCCCGGAGCTCGTACGACGCCGCCGCGAGGAGTGGGAGACGTGGTACGCCGCTGTGGCCGCCGCCCGGTGGGCGAGCGCTGCCTGGCACTCAGCGGCCTGGGCGGTGTTCGGCACCGGGTTCGTGGCCGCCGTCGTGTTCGTCGCGTCAGGACTCCACGCGTCAGCGGGCCAGGTGCTGCTGGTGCTCGCGGCCGGTGGGCGGCTGTCGGCGTATGTCGCGGCCACGATGTCGGAGATCGGCTTCCTGCGCGGCGTCTGGCTCGACGGCTCGCGTCGGCTCGCGTGGCTCGAGGACTACGCGGCTGCTCTGACCGAGAGGGCCGACCAACCCGCCCCTGACGTGCTCGTGCGCGGAATACGGCTGCAGAACGTGTCGTTCGCCTATCCCGGGACGGACGCCTTGGTTCTCGACGACGTCTCTCTCGACCTGCCGGCCGATACGGTGGTGGCGATCGTCGGCGAGAACGGCGCCGGCAAGTCCACCCTGGTGAAGCTGCTGTGCAAGATGTACGAGCCGACGTCCGGGCGGATACTGGTGGACGACCAGCAGCTGTCGAACATCGCAGCGGACACCTGGCGGGACAAGGTCTCCGGCGCCTTCCAGGACTTCTACCGCTTCGAGTTCGCTGCCCGGACCAGCGTCGGTGTCGGAGACCTGGCCGCGCGCGACGACGACGCGGCTGTTCGCACCGCCGTCCACAAGGCAGGGGCTAACGATGTCATCGAGCGGCTCCGGTCGGGCCTTGACACCCAGCTCGGCCCGACGTGGCCCGATGGGGTCGACGTCAGCTTCGGCCAGTGGCAGAAGCTGGCCCTCGCCCGAGGCTTCATGAGTGCCGACCCGCTGCTCCTGGTTCTGGACGAGCCCACGGCAGCCTTGGACGCCGAGACCGAGCACGAGCTCTTCTCCCGCTACGCCGAGGCGGCCAAGGCCGGCCACAACGGCGGCATCACGATCTTGGTCTCACACCGTTTCAGCACGGTGCGGATGGCCGACCTGATCGTCGTCCTGCACGGCTCGGCAGTGGCCCAGGTCGGAAGCCATGAAGCGTTGATGCGCCGAGGCGGTGCCTACGCGGAGCTCTATGCCATCCAGTCCGACGCCTACTCCTGACGGTCAGAGCGCGAGAGTGAGCTTCACGACGTCTGCCAGCCGAGCTGCCTGCGAGCGGGCCTCGTCCTCGGACTCGGCCTCGACCATCACGCGCACCAGCTGCTCGGTGCCGGACGGTCGCAGCAGAACCCGGCCGCTGTCGCCGAGCTGAGCCTCGACATCACGTATGGCCGCGAGCAGAGCGGGCTCGGTGTCGGCCCGGGACTTGTCGACGTCCGGGACGTTGACGAGCACCTGAGGCATTCTCTTCATGACCGCGGCGAGATCGGCGAGGGAACGATGAGACGCTGCCATCCGGGCCACGACGTGAAGCGCCGTCAGGATGCCGTCTCCGGTGCTCGCGTAGTCGCTCATGATCACGTGGCCAGACTGTTCGCCACCGAGGCTGAAACCGCCCGAGCGCATCTCCTCGAGCACGTACCGGTCCCCGACCTTCGTCTGGACGACCCGAAGGCCTGCCGCTCGCATCGCCACCAAGAAGCCGAGGTTGCTCATCACCGTGGCGACCACCGTGTCGTCAACCAGGGCGCCCGCTTCACGGCTCGCCAGCGCCAAGATGGCCAACAGCTGGTCGCCGTCGACCACCCGTCCCTCGGCATCCACGGCGAGGCACCGGTCGGCATCCCCGTCGAAGGCGAAACCCGCGTCGGCTCCCGCTGCGACCACCGCCCTCTGAAGCGATGCGAGATGGGTGGACCCGCAGCCGTCGTTGATGTTGAGCCCATCGGGCCGGTCGTGGATCGCCACGACATCGGCTCCCGCCTCTCGCAACGCCATCGGAGCCGCCACGGACGCAGCACCCTCAGCGCAGTCGAGCACGACCCGCAATCCCCGCGAAGAGGCTTCGACAGTCGACGTCAGATGGCTGACGTAGCGGTCGACCGACCCCGTCACGTCACTCACGCGACCCACCCCAGCGCCCTCGGGCCGCTGCGCCGAGGCGTCGAGCGCCGCCTCGATGGCGTCTTCGACCTCGTCGTCGAGCTTGCGCCCACCCATGGCGAAGAACTTGATGCCGTTGTCGGGCATCGGGTTGTGGGAGGCCGAGATCATCACGCCGAAGTCCGCGTCGGCCGCCGTCCAGTGAGCGACACCGGGCGTCGGTATCACACCGAGCCGCCACACGTCTACCCCGGCAGACGCCAGGCCTGCGACCACAGCCGCCTCGAGAAACTCCCCCGATGCCCGCGGATCGCGGCCGACGACAGCGACCAGACGACGGGGGTGCCGCAAGGAGTCCGAGCCCAGTACACCGGCTGCCGCGACGGAGAGGCGCAGAGCCAGCTCAGCGGTGAGCTCGCGGTTGGCGACCCCCCGGACGCCGTCCGTCCCGAACAGGCGGCTCACGGCGGAAGAGGCTCAGCGCTTGCTGTACTGGGGGGCCTTACGAGCCTTCTTGAGGCCGGCCTTCTTACGCTCCTTGATCCGGGCGTCCCGGCTCAGCATGCCGGCCTTCTTGAGCGGGGGACGGTTGGCCTCGACGTCGGTCTCGTTGAGGGCACGAGACACTCCCAGCCGCAGCGCACCGGCCTGGCCGGTCAGGCCGCCGCCGTGAATCCTGGCGATGACGTCGTAGCGACCCGTGAGCTGGGTCAGTACGAAGGGCTCGTTGACGAGCTGCTGGTGCAGCTTGTTGGGGAAGTAGACGTCCAGCGGGCGCCCGTTGATCGTCCAGGTGCCGCTGCCCGGGACGATGCGTACGCGAGCCACGGCCTCCTTCCGGCGTCCGGTGGCGCCGGCAGCGGCGATGTTGACAGCGCGCTCGGGAGCATCCGGCGACGGCGCGCTCTCCGTGGTGTACTCACTAGGCGTGTCGAGCGCCTCGTCGGCGGTGGTCTCGGTGGTCTCAGCCACGGGTGGTCCTCACTTCGAGCTGCGGGGGGTATGACAACGGCGACGGCTCTTGGGTCACTGCGCGACCTGGGCGATCTCGTAGGGCGTCGGCTGCTGCGCCACATGGGGGTGGTTCGGACCCGAGTAGACCTTCAGCTTCTTGAGCAGCTGGCGGCTGAGGCGGTTCTTGGGCAGCATCCCCCACACCGCCTTCTCGATCGCTCGGCGAGGGTCCTTGTCGAGCAGGTCACCGAAGGAGATGGTCGACAGTCCGCCGGGGTACCCGGAGTGACGGTAGGCCATCTTCGTCTCTCGCTTGTTGCCCGATAGCGCGACCTTCTCGGCGTTCACGACGATGACGAAGTCACCCATGTCCATGTGCGGCGCGAAGGTCGCCTTGTGCTTGCCGCGCAGCAGGGTCGCCGCCTGGACGGCGAGGCGGCCGAGCACCACGTCGGTGGCGTCGATGACGTGCCACTCACGCGTGATCTCGCCTGGCTTGGGGCTGTACGTGCGCACGGTCGTGGACCTTCGTTCGTTTCGGTGGTGGCTGTCACGGCTGCCCGGAACCGGCTGCAGCCTGTGCACCCGAGCACACCGGCCTCGTCCAGACTCATCGTCGGCGAACAAGCACGACGACCGCCTAGAATACCGGGCGCTGCTGCCCACGGTCAAAACGGACCGGGGTCCGCCCTGGCCCCCTCAGCCGAGCGACTCAACACCCGGCTCGGCCATCGACACCTCGGCCGCGGGCGTCGTTGTCCCAACTCTCGGCCAGGGCTTAGGTTGTACCCGAGACACCACGAATCGTGACGCCCATTCATGGCGCGAGGGCTCGAGCGGCCCTTGCGAAGGGGCGTTCGGCCCCGGCCCGGGCCCCGACCCCCGCAAGGAGAGCCGACGTGTCCGACGCCACCCCCTCCACCGACGCCGCAGCCGGCTCCTCGCTGACGATCCGTGACAACCGGACCGGCGAGGAGTACGACGTACCGATCGTCGACGGCACCGTCCGCGGCTCGGATCTCGCCAAGATCAGGCAAGGCGAGTCAGGCGACCCGCTCGCGGTCTACGACCCCGGTTTCGTCAACACCGCGTCGTGCAGGTCGTCCATCACGTTCATCGACGGCGACGAAGGCATCCTCGAGTACCGCGGGTACCCCATCGAACAGCTCGCCGAGAAGTCGAGCTACCTCGAGGTCGCCTACCTGCTCGTACACGGTGAGCTCCCGACCGAGAAGCAGTTCTCCGCCTGGGAGCACCAGATCACGTTCCACACGTTCGTACACGAGAACGTCAAGAGCTTCATGGAGGGCTTCCGCTACGACGCTCACCCGATGGGGATGCTGTTGGCTTCGGTGGGGGCCCTCTCGACCTTCTACCCGGAGTCGCGCAACATCAGCGACGAGAACGTCCGCCAGATGCAGATCATCAGGCTCATCGCGAAGATGCCGACGCTCGGCTCCTGGGCCTTCCGCCACGCGCAGGGCAAGCCGTATATCTACCCCGACAACGACCTCGGCTACGCCGCCAACTTCTTGTCGATGCTGTTCAAGATGTCCGAGCAGAAGTTCGAGGCCGACGAGCGCCTCGTCAAGGCCCTCGAGGTGCTCTTCATCCTCCACGCCGACCACGAGCAGAACTGCTCGACCAACGCCGTACGTTCGGTCGGCTCGTCGCAGGTGGACCCCTACTCGGCCGTCGCGGCCGGCATCGGCGCACTGTTCGGGCCGCTGCACGGTGGTGCGAACGAGGCGGTGCTGAAGATGCTGCGCCGCATCGGATCTCTCGACGAGGTGCCGGACTTCATCGAGGGAGTGAAGAACGGCAACGAGCGGCTGATGGGCTTCGGCCACCGGGTCTACAAGAACTACGACCCCCGCGCGACGATCATCAAGAGGGCCTGCGACGACGTCTTCGAGGTGGTCGGGGTGAACCCGCTGCTGAAGATTGCTGTGGAGCTCGAGAAGATCGCTCTCGAGGACGAGTACTTCGTGAAGCGCAAGCTCTACCCCAACGTCGACTTCTACAGCGGGCTCATCTACGAGGCGCTCAGCTTCCCCCCGGAGATGTTCACCGTCCTGTTCGCCATCCCTCGCACATCGGGCTGGCTCGCGCAGTGGCTCGAGCTCGTCCAGGACCCCGACCAGAAGATTGCGCGCCCCAAGCAGATATACACCGGCCCCCGCACCCTCGACTTCACGCCCGCGTCGGAACGCTGGTCGTAAGGCCCGTCAGGGCGGCCGGTCAGCCTCCACGGCGGGACTCGGCCACCAGCGGGTGCCGGCTCAGCGGGAGCGCACGACCCGGCCCTCGTCCCAGACCGGGCCGTCGGACTCGTATACCGAGCCGTCTGCGCCGTAGACGAGGAACCTGTCGAACCCGCGCGCGAACCACCGGTCGTGAGTGACGGCGACGACAGTCCCGTCGAAGCTCTCGAGGCCCTCCTCGAGAGCCTCCGCAGACTCGACGTCGAGGTTGTCCGTTGGCTCGTCGAGCAGCAGCAGCGTCGCTCCAGACAGCTCGAGCAGCAGTATCTGCAGCCTCGCCTGCTGCCCACCGGAGAGCGACTCGAACTTCTGCTCCGAGGCATACGCGAGCTCGTACCGGTCGAGCGCCCGGGCGGCCTGCTCCCGCGGCATACCGTCTCGGTGCTGGTCGCCGCGGTGCAGGATCTCCAGCAGCGTCCGCCCGACCAGCTCGGGATGCTCGTGCGTCTGCACGAACCAGCCGGGGCGCACGCGGGCGCCGAGCCTGGCGCGGCCGCTGTGCTCGACCGGCTTGATCGGGACCTCGCTGACGGGGCGGTGCTCGACCTCGGGGTCGGATCCTCCCGCAGCGAGGAGCCGCAGGAAGTGCGACTTGCCGGAGCCGTTCGATCCCAGCACCGCGACCCGCTCGCCATACCAGACCTCGAGGTCGAAGGGCTGCATCAGCCCAGCCAGCTCCAGGAGCTCGCAGACCACTGCACGCTTGCCGGTGCGGCCACCCTTGAGCCGCATCTTGACGTTCTGCTCCCTGGGCTGGTTCTCCGGCGGCCCGGCATCCTCGAAGCGGCGCAACCGGGTAACAGCCGCCTGGTAGCGCGAGGCCATGGCGTCGTTGTAGGCCGCCTTCTGCTTGTACATCAGCATGAGCGCCCGGAGCTTCGCATGCTCCTCGTCCCAGCGCTTCCGCAGCTCCTCGAGCCTGGCGAACCGGTCGCGGCGAGCCTTGTGGTACGTCGCGAAACCACCTGGATGCACCCACACCGTGTTGCCCGCCGCACCGAGCTCGATCGTCACCACGCGCGTCGCGGTGTTGCTCATCAGCTCACGGTCGTGGCTGACGAAGAGCACCGTCTTCGGCGACTCTCGGATGCGCTCCTCGAGCCAGAGCTTGCCCGGGACGTCGAGGAAGTTGTCGGGCTCGTCCAGGAGCAGGACGTCGTCGGGCCCACGCAGGAGGGCTTCCAGTACGAGCCGCTTCTGCTCCCCTCCGCTCAGCGTTGCAAGCTCGCGGTACCGGCATCTGTCGTACGCGGTGCCCAGAGCTGCGGTGGTGCAGACGTCCCAGAGCACCTCGGTGTCGTAGCCGCCCGCGTCGGCCCACTCGGTCAGGGCCCCGGCGTACGCCATCTGGTTCTTCTCGTCATCGGTCTCCATCATGGCGACCTCCGCGGCCTCGACCAGCCCGGCCGCGGCCCGCACGCGTGGAGGGGCGACCGACAGCAACAGGTCGTGCACGGTCGTGCCCTCGTTGCCCTGGGTCACCATCTGCCGCATCACCCCCAGCCCACCAGACCGGGCCACGGCTCCGGCGTGAGGTTGCAGGTCGCCGGTCACGATGCGCAGCAGCGTCGTCTTCCCGGCACCGTTCGCGCCCACGAGCGCGACCTTGGCACCCTCGCCGACCCGGAACGACACGTCGTCGAGCAGCACCCTGCCGTCCGGGAGCTCGAACCTGACGCCGGCTACGTCGACGTGACCCACGCCTGCCCACCCCTTTCGCCGAAAGGCCAGATATGCCCCTCGAGAGGGCGGAAACGTCCCATGCTCTCGCACCGGCACACCCCCCGCACCCCATTTCCCTGCCCCAACACACGACGGAAGGCTAGGACGCCTCCCGTAGGTCGGACAGCGCCGCCTCGATCGTCTCAGTGAAGGTCGGGAAGGGGTACATCATCGTCGATAGTGAGCCGGTAGGGACCCGGGCATGGATCGCGAGGGTCAGGTGCGCCAGAAGCTCGCCAGCTCTCGGCCCGGCCACCGTGGCGCCGACGAGCACCTGCTCGTCGGCGTCCTCCACCACCTTGACGAAGCCGCTGTTCCCGCGTTTGTGGGTCCACCCGCGAGGTGAGGCGGCGAGGTCGGCGAATCCGGTCAGTACCCGCCGTCCCTCGTCTCGCGCTTGCGCCTCGGTCACCCCGACAGAACCGATCTCGGGGTCGGTGAAGGTGACGTCGGGAACGGCCCGGTAGTCGGCTCGAGGGCCGTTGTCGCCACGGAGTATCGCCGCCGTCACGATCCCGGCCTGGTAGTGGGCGACATGGGTGTACCCACCCTCGCCGGTGATGTCGCCGATCGCCCAAAGCCCGTCCCTGACGCGCATCCGGTCGTCGGTGTCGAGTGCAGCAGCCTCCGGGTCCAGGCCGACGGTCTCGAGTCCGATGTCCGACAGGTTGTTGGCGCGTCCGGCGACGACGAGCAGCTTCTCGGCCTCGAGTGTCTGCTCCCCGAGCTCGACGTGAAAGCGTCCCTCGGCGTGGGTCACGCCGACGATGTCAGCGCCGGTGTGCACGTCGATCCCCTCGGCGGCGAACGCCTCGGTGATGAGCGCGCTGGCCTCCGGCTCGCTCTGGGCGAGGATCCGCCCAGCCACCTCGACAAGACACACAGTCACCCCGAAGCGCGCGAAGACCTGGCAGAGCTCGACGGCGATGGCGCTGCCGCCGATGACGATCATCGACTCGGGAAGCCGGGATACCTTCACCGCGTCGCGGTTCGTCCAGTACGGCGTTCCCGCCAGACCTTCGATCGGTGGCACAGCCGGACGGGTCCCTGTGCCGAGCACGACACCGCGCCGCGCGACGAAAGTCTGGCCGTCGACGGTGACCGACCGCGACCCCGCAAGACGCCCGTGGCCGCGGACGAACGTGACCCCACTCGCGGTCAGCTGGTCGACCTCAGCGTCGTCGTGCCATCCGTGGGTCGCCTCGTTCGCGATGCGCTCGGCGACATCTGCCCACTCGGGGACGACCGTGCTGGCGCCGGCCATGCCCGCTACACGCCGCGTCTCGCCCAGAAGCTCGGCCGCCCGGGTCATCATCTTGGTGGGGGTGCATCCGTAGAAGGAGCATTCTCCCCCTACCAGATGCTCGTCGACCCCCACGACCTCGAGACCGGCCTTGGCCAGATCGCCGGCGGCCGACCGCCCACCGGGCCCGAGCCCGACGACGACCACGTCGACCTCGTGGGGCGGCTTCCCCTCGGCAGTCGCTCGCCCCTCCGCAGCTCGAGGCTTGCCGTCTGGTTGAGCTCTGTCGTCAGTCGGAGTCACCAGCAAGATCCTTCAAAGCGTCTTCGATCGCCCGGTGGAAGGTCGGGTAGGCATAGATCATCGACCTGAGCTGCCTCGTGGGCACTTCACCGTGCACCGCCACAGTGAGCGCCGAGAGAACCTCTCCGCCGTTCGGCCCTACGGCCGAGGCTCCGACGAGCACTCCCCTGTCGGCGTCCTCGACGAGCTTGACCAGACCCGCGTTGCCCGCCTTGTGGATCCAGCCTCGTGTCGACGTCGTGATGTCGGTGTAACCGACCCGGACGGCGAGCCCCGCGTCGCGAGCCTGCCGCTCCGTCAAGCCGACCGAACCGACCTCAGGGTCGGTGAACGTCACCCGCGGCACAGCACGGTAGTCGGCTTCCGGTGCGTCTGCGGTGCCGAGCACCGCCTTGGTCGCGATGTTGGCCTGGTACATCGACATGTGGGTGTAGGCACCCTTACCGGTGATGTCACCGATGGCCCAGAGCCCGGGCGCCACCACCATGTGCTCGTCGGTACTCAAGATCTTGGCCGAGGGGTCAAGATCGACCGTCTCCAGTCCGAGGTCGCCGAGATTCGTACGGCGGCCGGCCGCTACCAGCAGCTTGTCGGCGCGCAGCTCCTGCTCGCCGACGGTGACGGAGAAGTGGCCGTCGACGTACTCGACGGCCGTGACCTTCGCCCCGGCGAGGACCTGGATGCCTTCGGCGCCGAACGCCTCCGTGACGGTCTTGCTCGACTCCGGCTCCTCGAGGGCCAGGATGCGGTCGGCCGCCTCGACCACGGTGACCTCGACACCGAACCGCGAGAACACCTGAGCCAGCTCGACCCCGATTGCGCCGCCACCGACCACTATGAGCGAGCCGGGAAGCTGCTCCAGCTGCACGGCGTCGCGGTTCGTCCAGTACGGCGTCGCGTCCAGGCCCGGGATCGGTGGCAACGCGGGCTCTGTGCCCGTGTTGAGCACCACGCCCCTTCTGGCCACGAACGTCTCATCACCGACCGCCACTGTGCGCGGACCGGCCAGCCTGCCCTGTCCACGGACGAACGTCACGCCGTTGGACACGAGACGGTCGACGGCCACTTTGTCGTCCCAGCCGTCCGTGGCCTCCTCGGAGATCCGCTTGGCCACCCGCGTCCAGTCGGGCGACACGGTGCTCGTCCCGGCCATCTCGGAGATGCGGCGACCCTCGGCCAGCAGGTTCGCCGACCGGATCATCATCTTGCTGGGGACGCACCCGTAGTACGGGCACTCGCCACCGACGAGGTGCCGGTCGACGCCCACAACCTCGAGACCCGCGACGGCAAGCTCGGTGGCGACCGCCTCCCCCCCTGGTCCTAGACCGACGACAACGACATCGACTTCGCTGCTCACTGGCGACTCCTCCTACATGGCGGCCGGCTCCCCGGTCTTCGTCCCCTGCAAAAACGAGTCGGAAACGAGACCCCCATGGTAGTGAGCATCGAGACCAGACGCCCAGCCTGGCACCATGACGCAATGGCGGGGAGCAGGAGGACCACCGGGTACGCGCTCGCGGCCTCCTGCCATCCGGTGCCGACAGCAGCTGTCACGGTGCTCGCCACCGTGCTAGTGGCGTCCGCCGGTAACCGTCTAGAAACGTGCGCCGTGGCGGCAGCGGCGATCCTGACCGGCCAGCTCGCGATCGGCTGGTCGAACGACGCCCTCGACGCTGCCAGGGACAGCGAGGTCGGGCGCACCGACAAACCCGTCGCTCAGGGCTTGCTCTCGCGGCACGCGGTCTGGACGGCTGCCGCATCAGCCGCCCTCGCGACGGTCCCGCTCTCCCTTGCTCTTGGCTGGCGATCCGGGCTCGTCCAGCTGTCGGTCGTAGCCTGGGGAGGGTTGTACAACTGGTGCCTGAAGTCGACGGTACTGTCGCCGCTACCCTTCCTTTTCGCCTTCGGCGGGCTACCAGCCCTTGCAACGCTGGCCCGGCCCGCCCACGCTCTGCCACCGATCTGGACCCTGGTCGCCGCAGGCCTCATCGGCGTCTCGGCCCACTTCGGGAATGTGCTGCCGGATCTCGAGGATGACCGACGCACGGGGGTATCGGGCATACCCCAGCGACTCGGACGCTCCGGTTCGTCGCTGGCAGCTGTTTCAGCCGCATTCTCCGCCACTGTGCTCACCGTCGTGATGGAGGCCGCCGGCAGCACTCCAATCCTCTGGGTTCTCGCCGTCACGGCGGCCGGCCTAGGCGGCATTGGCGTTCTCGTCGCACGGCAGGACCCTCGGTCCGAAGCTGTCTTCTTCGCCGCGATGGGGGTCGCTGCCACCGGCGTGGCGATGATCGTCTCGTCCCATGCACTGCGGTGAGGCGCGTCCGTTCGGGCAGCCAGCAGCGCCTTCATCGCTCGACAACGCCCTCGTCAACAGCGTCGGTCAGCGCCTGACTTCGAGGACCCTGAACCCTTTCGCCGACGCCAGTCTGCGGCACCGCCACCCTTCCCCGTCGAGCCAGCGTTGGAGCGAGTCGGCGCCGAGGTTCCTGCCCACGACCAGAACGGCTCGCCCGTCGGGGGCGATGCGGGCAAACCAGGTGAGCAACAGCCCGTGCAGTGCCGGCTTGCCGATCCGGATCGGTGGGTTCGACCAGACCTCGTCGAAGGTCAGGTTCTCCGGCACGTCGCCCGGCAGGGCAGCGTGGAGGCGTCCACCGAGCCCGCATGCCAGCGCGTTGTCGTGCGCGAGCCGAACGGCGCGCTCGTTGACGTCGACAGCCCACACGTCGGCCGTCGGTACGGACGCGGCTATGGCGCAGGCGATCACGCCATAGCCACAGCCCAAGTCGAGATAGGTGCCCTCCACGATGGGAGGCTGGGTCTCGCGGAAGAGCACTGCCGTCCCGATGTCGAGGCGACCGGCTGAGAAGACGCCCGCCGACGACTGCAGATCGAGCTTTTGGCCCCAGACGGACACGCTGACGCCGCGACGTCTCTCCGCCGAGGCGGGGCTCCCGGAGAAGTAGTGGTCGCTCATCTCGACGTCCGCATCGCCCTGGCCTCTACGGCCCTTGCCTGCATTAGGTGCTCGGCGGGGTAGCCGACCTCCTCGAGCGTAAGCCCCGCAGGGGCCGCCACGGTTACGCCCGGGTCGCGCACGGACGCCTTGAGCACCTGCGTGGGCCATCCGACCAGCCGCCGACCTTCGCCGACCGCGACCATCGCGCCGACCATAGACCTCACCATCGTGTGGCAGAAGGCGTCAGCCTCGACCCAGGCCGTGAGCACGTGGCCGGCTCGTCGCCACTCGAACCGACGCAGCGTCCTGATGGTCGTGGCACCTTCGCGCCGCCTGCAGAACGCTGCGAAGTCGTGCTCCCCGAGAAGCAGGTCGGCGGCAGCGTTCATCGCGACCTCGTCGAGCCGGCGTGGCCAGGACACGACATGGCGGCGCATGAGCGGGTCGACGCCAAGCACGTCGTCACAGAGTCGGTATGCGTAGCGCCGCCAGATCGCCGAGAAGCGAGCATCGAACCCGTCGGGGGCGACAGTGACACGGCGCACCACCACGTCTGCCGGCAGCAGCCTGGCAAGCCGCCATACCAGCCAGGAGGGTCCGAAGGCGGCGAACGACTCCTGCGGTACGTCGGCGTGGCACACCTGGCCGCGGGCGTGTACGCCGGCATCGGTGCGTCCCGCGGCAGTCAGCCGAGTCGTCGACAGCCGAAGGATGGTCTCCAGCCCGGCTTCGACGACCCCTTGAACCGTGCGGCGGCCAGGCTGCACGGCCCACCCGGAGAAGTCTCGGCCGTCGTAGGAAACATCCATCCGGAGTCGTACGACGCCGTCGCGCCCAGTCGGGACCATGGCAGCAGCGACCCTTCAGTGCTACGTGGTCTCGTCGGCCTCTTCGGCTGGGACAGGCGCATCCAGGTCGTTGTGTGAAGGCTCCGAGATGATGGCCGCAGCCCCCTCTGACGGCGCTTCAGACACCTCTGGCTCTGCGGCTGAAGCCCCCGAGGTGACATCGGCTACCGGTGTGACCGTCTCACCGATCGACTCCTGCGCCGCGACCGCGTCCTGGGCGCCGACCTGCTCGTCCTCGGCGTCCAGGTGACCGCCGACACTGCCTGCGGACTGCTCGTCGACCTGCTCTTCGGCCGGCTCCACGCTCGACCCGTCGGCGGCCACAACGTCGGCCGTGGCTCCGCCGACTGCGACGGTCGAGGTCGTCTCGGTGGTCGATCGCGGAGCGGACCTCGTCGAACGGACCTTGGAGACGAACTCCGCCTCCACCAGCGAGATCACAGCCATGGGTGCGTTGTCGCCCTTGCGCGGGCCGATCTTGGTGATGCGCAGGTAGCCGCCGGGCCGCTCGGCGTACCGGGGGCCGATCTCCGTGAACAGCACGTGCACGACGGTCTTGTCACGGATGACGGACAGCACCTGGCGGCGGTTGTGCAGATCGCCTCGCTTCGCCTTAGAGATGAGTCGCTCGGCGAACGGCCGCAGCCGACGCGCCTTGGCCTCGGTCGTGGTGATGGAGCCGTGCTCGAACAGGCTGGTCGCCAGGTTGGCCAGGATGGCCTTCTGGTGCGCAGGGCTGCCACCGAGACGCGGACCCTTCGTGGGGGTGGGCATCTAATCTCCTCGTCTCAGTACTGCTCGTCTTCGGCGAAGCTGACGTCGTCGTCATCGTCGTAGGAGTCGATGACCTGGCTCGGGTCGAAACCAGGAGCGCTGTCCTTGAGCCCGAGTCCCATCTCCGCGAGCTTCGCCTTGACCTCGTCGATCGACTTGGAGCCGAAGTTGCGGATGTCCAGCAGATCCTGCTCGCTGCGCGACAGTAGCTCACCTACGGTGTGGATGCCTTCGCGCTTGAGGCAGTTGTAGGACCGGACGGTGAGGTTGAGGTCTTCGACGGGCAGCGCCAGGTCGGCGGCGAGCTGCTCGTCGACAGGGGAAGGACCGATGTCGATGCCCTCTGCCTCGACGTTGAGCTCGCGCGCGAGCCCGAAGAGCTCCACGAGCGTCTTGCCTGCCGATGCGAGGGCGTCGCGCGGGTTCATCGAAGGCTTGGTTTCCACGTCGATGATGAGCCGGTCGAAGTCGGTACGCTGCTCGACGCGGGTTGCCTCGACCTTGTAGGTCACCTTCAGGACCGGAGAGTAGATGGAGTCGACGGGCATCCGGCCGATCTCGGTGTCGCCGGCCTTGTTCTGTACCGCCGAGACGTAGCCGCGACCTCGTTCGACGACCAGTTCCATGTCGAGCTTGCCCTTGTCGTTGAGGGTCGCGAGGACGAGGTCGGTGTTATAGACCTCGACGCCGGCGGGCGGCGCGATGTCGGCGGCGGTGACCTGTCCCGGTCCCTGCTTGCGCAGGTACATGGTGACCGGCTCGTCGTGCTCCGAGGACACCACGATCTGCTTGAGGTTCAAGATGACCTCGGTGACGTCCTCACGGATGCCCGGGATCGTGGAGAACTCGTGCAGGACCCCGTCGACGCGGATGGACGTGACGGCCGCACCCGGGATGGACGACAACAGGGTGCGGCGCAGTGAGTTGCCGAGGGTGTAGCCGAAGCCCGGCTCAAGCGGCTCGATCGAGAACCGCGCGCGGTGTTCATCGACGACCTCTTCGGACAGGGACGGACGCTGGGCGATAAGCACAGTATTTTCCTTCCTACGCCAACCTTCATGTGATGACGCAGCTTGCGGATGTGGTGTTCGTGTTGGCGGTTACTTCTTGGAGTAGTACTCGACGATCAGCTGCTCCTGCACCGGGACGTCGATCTGCTGGCGCACGGGGAGCTGGTGCACCAGAACACGCATCCTGTTGGGGATGACCTCGAGCCACGCCGGCACGACCCGCTCGCCATGGGTCTCCCGGGAGATGATGAAGGGCGTCATCTCGAGCGACTTGGCGCGGACGTCGATCACGTCGTGCGCCGAAACCTGGTAGCTCGGGATGTCGACCTTGTGGCCGTTGACCTGGAAGTGGCCGTGCACGACGAGCTGACGCGAGTGTCGACGCGTGCGGGCGAAGCCGGCCCGGTAGACGACGTTGTCGAGGCGACCCTCGAGCAGCGACAGCAGGTTGTCACCGGTCTTGCCGGCGCGCCGGCTGGCTTCCTGGTAGTAGTTACGGAACTGGCGCTCGAGCACGCCGTACGTGTAACGGGCCTTCTGCTTCTCGAGCAGCTGGTTGCGGTACTCCGACTCCTTGATCCGACCGCGGCCGTGCTGGCCGGGCGGGTAGGGACGGCGTTCGTATGCCGCGTCGCCACCGATGAGGTCGACCCCCAGGCGACGCGACTTCTTCGTCATGGGTCCGGTGTATCGGGCCATCGTGAGTCAGTCTCCTTCGTAGGCTCGGGGGCTCAGACGCGGGGCCGCTTGGGAGGGCGGCATCCGTTGTGCGGGCTGGGGGTGACGTCCTGGATCGTCCCGACCTCCAGGCCCACCGCACCGAGAGAGCGGATCGCCGTCTCGCGTCCGGAGCCAGGACCCTTCACGAAGACGTCGATCTTCTTCATTCCATGCTCCATGGCGCGTCGGCCGGCCGCCTCGGCGGCCCTCTGCGCGGCGTAGGGCGTGGACTTGCGCGAGCCCTTGAAGCCGACGGTGCCGGCACTTGCCCAGGCGATCACCCCGCCCGTCGGGTCCGTGATGGTGATGATCGTGTTGTTGAACGTGCTCTTCACATGGGCGTGGCCCACGGCGACGTTCTTCTTCTCCTTGCGGCGCACCTTCTTGGCGGCGGCCTGACGGCTCTTGGGAGGCATGCTCTACAAACTCCTGACAACGGGGGAGACGGTCACTTGCCGGCCTTCTTCTTGCCGGCAACGGTGCGCTTGGGACCCTTGCGGGTGCGGGCGTTGGTCTTCGTGCGCTGACCGCGTACGGGGAGGCCCTGGCGGTGACGGCGACCTTGGTAGCTGCCGATCTCGACCTTGCGGCGGATGTCCGCGGTCACCTCCCGGCGCAGGTCACCCTCAACCTGGAAGTTGACCTCGATGTAGTCGCGGAGCTTGACCAGCTCCTCATCACCGAGCTCGTGGACCCTGGCGTTCGGGTCGACTCCTGTCGCGTCGAGCAGCTCATGGGCTCGGGTCGTGCCGATGCCGAATATGTAGGTAAGGGCGACCTCGACGCGCTTGTCACGCGGGAGGTCGACACCGACGAGGCGTGCCATCAGGCGGTGAACCTTTCGTTCGTCGAAGGTGTCTGGCGTGTCGCATCCCTGCCGGCCTCTCGCAATGACGGTCCGCTCTCGCTGGAGAGCAGATCGCCGTACGTCGGCAGGGCCCCGGCCTTCGGTCCGGAGGCGACATCGTCGTGGTCCCCTGGGGCACGACGATGAGCGGTCACGCTTTCGGTGAGGTCCGGCGCTGGCCGGCCTCTGGTGGTGAGTGCGGTCAGCCCTGGCGTTGCTTGTGTCGCGGGTTGTCGCAGATCACCATGACCCGCCCGTTGCGGCGGATCACCTTGCACTTGTCGCAGATCTTCTTGACGCTCGGGTTGACTTTCATGGAGCTCTCCATGTGGGCGTGCCGCCTGCGGGCTGAGCGCCTGCGTGCGGACCGCGGGTTGACGGCTGGCTAGGGCTGGTCGAATCACTTGTAGCGGTACACGATTCGTCCGCGGGTGAGGTCGTAGGGCGACAGCTCGACGACCACCCGGTCCTCGGGGAGGATACGGATGTAGTGCTGGCGCATCTTGCCGCTGATGTGGGCGAGAACCTTGTGCCCGTTGTTGAGCTCGACCCTGAACATGGCGTTCGGGAGCGCCTCGACGACGGTGCCTTCGATCTCGATGACCCCTTCCTTCTTCGGCATGTCCTCCGCAATCTGTCGGTGATGGACGAACGTTCGTGAGCCGACGAGCAGACACACGAGGTCTCGGTCAGCGAGAACCCGCCGGTACGCATGCCCTTCCTCGTGATCAGAAACCACCAGGCAGCCGCAGGGCAAGGCAGGACGGACCCGGACGCGGGCCGACCCCCGAGTTTACGCGCATCGCAGCGGAATCCTGAAATTGGCGCCTCTATCCGGCGGCGAGGTGCCGACAGCCGCTCAGCCTTCGTAGTGCTCGACGACATCCTCGGACCTGACATCAGCCCGGTCCGGGTTTGTCGCCGAACTCCCGGCGTGCGTCTCGCTGCCGCAGAAGGTCCCACGCCTGGTCGAGCTCGACGCCGATAGCACGCAGCCTCGCACGCTCGTCGTCGGGAGCGATCTCGGCGCGTGAGCGCTGGTCTCTGAGCAGGCGCTCCTCGGCGACCAGGTCCGAGATGTGGCTCCGGATGTCTTTGTCGTCAGCCATCTGGCCAGCGTACGGCCTTAGGAAAGCGGGCATTCCGCCCGTGCAAGCCTGAGCGCGGCTGCCTGCCTCAGGCGGCGCACGGGACGCCGAGCTCGGCGAGCTTGGCGGCACCACCGTCGAGCGCCGTCAGGACCAGAGCACCACGTGGGGTGAGGGTGAACGAGTGTTCGAAATGGGCGGCGAAGCAACCGTCGTCGGTCACGACGGTCCAGTCGTCGTCGAGCACGTGGGTGTCGATGGTGCCGAGCGTCACCATCGGCTCGACGGCAAGCGCCATCCCCTGCACCAGCTTCGGGCCCTTGCCGGGTCGCCCGAAGTTGGGGACGCTCGGCGGCATGTGCATCGCCGAGCCGATCCCGTGACCGACGTAGTCCTCGATGACTCCGTAGCATCCCTGAGCGCGGACGTGCGCCTCGATGGCGGCGGAGATGTCGGTGACCCGACCTCCCAGCGTCGCTGCGCCGAGACCTCTCCACAGGCTCTCCTCGCACACCCGGACCAGCCCGGCCAGCTCGTCACGGACCTCTCCCACCGCCACGGTGATCGCCGCGTCGCCGTGCCAGCCGTCGACGATGGCGCCGCAGTCGATGGAGACGAGGTCGCCCTCGAGCAGGGCGCGGTCACCGGGGATGCCGTGGACCACCTCGTCGTTGACCGACGTGCAGATCGTGGCGGGGAAGCCGTGGTAGCCCAAGAAGTTCGGCGTAGCCCCACTACCGCGGATGTGCCGCTCGGCCAGTGCGTCCAGCTCCAGGGTCGTCACCCCGGGGGCGACGGCCTCGCGCAACAGCTCCAGGGTCTCGGCGACGACAACCCCGGCTCTGCGCATGACGCCGATCTCGTCGGGCGTCTTGATCTCGATCCGCCGGTCGCGCAGCGCCATCTGTCAGGTCTCGTCCGCGTCTTGCATCTCCAGCGCCGCCCAGATGCGTTGGGACACCTCGTCGACGGTGCCCGTCCCGTCTACGTCGACCACGATGTCGCGGGTGGAGTACTCGTCGAGCAGCGGTGCCGTCTGGTCGGTGTAGACCTGCTGGCGGTGCCTGATGACCTCTTCGGTGTCATCGGTGCGGCCACTTGTGCGGGCGCGCTCGAGCAGTCGCGCGAGCAGCTCCTCGGGGTCCACCTGGAGGACGATCACCCGGTCCAGGGACGTGTCGAGCTCTTCGAGCATCTCGTCGAGCCTTGCGACCTGGTCGACGGTGCGAGGGTATCCGTCGAGCAGGAAGCCACCGGCTGCGTCGGGCTCGCCCAGCCGGGCCTTCACCATGTCGTTGGTGACCTCGTCAGGGACGTACTCCCCGGAGTCCATGAAGCGCTTGGCCTTGAGCCCCAGCTCGGTACCGGCCGCGACGTTGGCGCGGAAGATGTCGCCGGTGGAAAGGTGCAGGATGCCGAAGTGCTCGGCGACCCGGGCCGACTGCGTACCCTTCCCCGCTCCCGGTGCGCCCATGAACAGCACCCGCATCAGCGCAGGAAGCCTTCGTAGTGCCGCTGCTGGAGCTGGCTCTCGATCTGCTTGACCGTGTCGAGCCCGACTCCGACCATGATCAGCAGCGAGGTACCACCGAAGGGGAAGTTCTGGTTGGCGTTGATGACGACGAACGCGATGAGTGGCACGAGGGCCACCAGCCCAAGGTAGAGCGCGCCGGGGAACGTGATGCGTGACAGCACGTACGCGAGATAGTCCTCCGTCGGCTTCCCGGCTCGGATGCCGGGCACGAATCCGCCGTACTTCTTCATGTTGTCGGCGACCTCGGTGGGGTTGAACGTGATCGCGACGTAGAAGTAGGTGAAGAAGATGATGAGCGCGAAGTACAAGATCATGTAGTACGGGTGGTCACCTCGGACGAGGTGGCCGTTGACCCAGGCAGACCATGACGCCGTCTGGTTGAACTGAGTTGCGAGCGCCGGCAGGTACAACAGGCTGCTGGCGAAGATCACCGGGATGACGCCGGCCTGGTTCACCTTCAGCGGGATGTACGTCGAGGTGCCGCCGAACATCTTGCGACCCACCATCCGGCGTGCGTACTGCACCGGGATGCGGCGCTGTGCCTGCTCGATGAAGATGACCGCGGCGATGATGACGAGGCCCACTCCGATCACGATGGCGAAGACGTCGTAACCGTGCTGGTTCTTGATGCCCCACAGCGCGCTCGGGAATGCTGACACGACCGACGTGAAGATCAGGATCGACATGCCGTTTCCGATGCCACGCTCGGTGATGAGCTCGCCCAGCCACATGATCATGGCGGTTCCCGCGGTCATGGTGATGACCATGAGGAGCAACGTGGGCACCCGGTTGTTCACGAGCAGCGGCACGTCGCAGGAGCCGCGGAAGATCTGCCCCGTGCGCGCGAGGGCCACAATGCCGGTGGACTGCAGGATCGCCAGGCCGAGCGTCAGGTACCGCGTGTACTGCGTGATCTTGGCGGTGCCTGCCTGTCCTTCCTTCTTCAGCGTCTCCAGCCGCGGGATGACGACGGTGAGCAGCTGGAGAATGATGCTCGCCGTGATGTAGGGCATGATGCCGAGCGCGAAGATGGTCAGCTTCAGCAGCGCGCCGCCCGAGAACAGGTTGATCAGGCCGTAGATACCCTCGGCCTTCACCGAGTCGATGCACGTATGCACGTTGGCATAGTCGACACCGGGCGCCGGGATCGTGGACCCGAGCCGAAACAAGCCGATCATGAACAGCACGAAGAGAAGCTTGCGGCGTAGGTCGGGGGTTCGAAATGCGTTGACGAAGGCGCCTAGCACCAAGTCCTCCCAGCAATCCCCCGGTCGGGAGACTCATCCATGTCTCGTGCGGAAACGACAGCGCCTCAGTTGCGCGTGCGTTCGGACTCTAACAGTTCCTCTACCCCCCCAACGTGGGGACGATTGACTTCGTTGCAGCCGCGGCCCGGCTCCGCCGGGCGGACCGGTGCAACATCAAAGCGCCGTGACGCTGCCACCAGCCGCCGTGATCTTCTCCTTCGCGGACGCCGAGAAGGCATGGGCGCTGACCTGCACCGCGACACTGATGTCACCGCCGCCCAGGATCTTCACCGGTGCGTTGTCTCGAACGGCCCCCTTGTCAACCAGGTTCGTCGGTGACACCTCTCCGCCGTCGGGGTAGAGCTCGCTCAGCCGGTCCAGGTTGACCACTTGAAACTCGACCTTGAACGGGCTCTTGAATCCCTTGAGCTTGGGCAGGCGCATGTGCAGCGGCATCTGACCACCCTCGAAGGCAGCCGACACCTGGTAGCGCGCGCTCGTGCCCTTGGTGCCCCGGCCTGCCGTCTTGCCCTTGCTTCCCTCGCCGCGCCCGACCCGCGTCTTCGCAGTCTTGGCGCCCGGCGCGGGGCGCAGATGATGCAGCTTGAGAGTCATCTCAGTCGACCTCCTCGACGACGATCAGATGCGGCACGGTGGCCAGCATCCCGCGGATCTCCGGCCGGTCCTGCTTCAGCACGACGTCGCCGATCCGCTTGAGGCCCAGGCTGCGGAGCGTGTCTCGCTGGTTCTTCTTCCGACCGATGCTGGACCGGATCTGCTGGACCTTGAGCTGAGCCATCACTCGGTCACCCCCGCACGCGCCCGCAGCAGTGCTGCAGGAGCGACCTGCTCGACGGTCAGCCCACGCTGCAGCGCGACGGACTCGGGGTCTCGGAGCATCTTGAGGGCGGCGACGGTGGCGCCGACGACGTTGAGAGCGTTCGCCGACCCCAACGACTTGCTCAGAACGTCGTGGATGCCTGCACACTCGAGCACCGCACGCACCGGGCCCCCGGCGATGACACCAGTACCTGGAGCGGCGGGGCGCAGCAGGACCACGCCGGCCGCCTTCTCGCCCTGCACCGGGTGGGGGATAGTGCCCTGGATGCGGGGGACGCTGAACATCGACTTCTTCGCCTCTTCGACTCCCTTGGCGATCGCCGCCGGGAACTCCTTGGCTTTGCCGTAGCCGACGCCGACCCGGCCGTCGCCATCGCCGACGACCACGAGAGCGGTGAAGCTGAAGCGCCGACCACCCTTCACGACCTTGGCAACCCGGTTCGTCGCCACGACTCGCTCGATGTAGGCGGTCTTCTCCGATGCCGAGCCGCGGCGGTCATCGCGTCCGCGGCCGGAACCGGCACCGCCGCTGCGGCGCTGGGGTCCGCTCATTCGAAGTACCTTCTCTCTTGTACGTCGTGAGGAGTGCTCACAGGGACAGCCCACCCTCGCGGGCGCCGTCGGCCAGAGCGGCCACCCGGCCGTGGTATTTGTTGCCCGCCCGGTCGAACACGACCGAGCCGACACCCGCAGCCTTCGCCCGCTCGGCCACGAGCTCGCCGACCCTCCGCGCCCGGGCGGTCTTGTCGCCACTGAGCGCGCGCACGTCGGCCTCCATCGTGCTCGCGGAGACAAGCGTCTGCCCCGCCAGATCGTCGACGACCTGCACGAAGACGTGCCGGCTCGACCGCGTGACGACGAGGCGCGGCCGCTCGGCCGACCCCTGGATCTTCTTGCGGCCTCGCAGCTGGCGACGTGCGCGCGAGGAGGTCCTGGCAGCCGTGTGCTTGCCGACCTTGAGTGCGATGGCCATCACTTGCCAGCCTTTCCGACCTTGCGACGGATCTGCTCTCCGGCGTACCGGATGCCTTTGCCCTTGTAGGGCTCGGGCTTGCGGAGCTTACGGATGTTCGCTGCCACCTCACCGACCGCCTGCTTGTCGATGCCCTGGACCGAGAACCGGGTGGGGCCGTCGACCGTGAAGGTGATCCCGTCAGGGGCGTCGAACGTGATCTGGTGGCTGTAGCCGAGCGAGAACTCGAGGGATGTCGGGCCGCGGGGGACCACGCGGTACCCGACGCCGACAATCTCGAGGCGCTTCTCGTAGCCGTCGGTGACACCCGTCACCATGTTGGCGATGAGCGTGCGTGACAGGCCGTGCAGGGCCTTGCTCTCACGCTCGTCGTCGGGCCTTCGCACCGCTAGCGTGCCGTCGTCGGACTTCTCGACGGCGATCGGCTCCCGGACGACATGCGACAGAGTGCCCCGAGGTCCCTGCACCGTGATCGTCTGACCGTCGATTGCGACGTCGACCCCGGACGGCACGGGGACCGGCAGCTTGCCGATTCGTGACATGGTCTTCCTCCTCCTCGTCCCGGCTACCAGACGTAGGCGAGGACTTCCCCACCTACGCCCTTCTGCTTGGCTTGCCGGTCGGTGAGCAGCCCCGTAGAGGTCGAGATGATCGCCACCCCGAGGCCACCCAGCACCTTCGGCAGCGCCGTCGCCTTCGCGTATACCCGCAGACCAGGCTTGCTGATCCGGCGGATTCCGGAGATCGAACGCTCCCGGTTTGGGCCGTACTTCAGGTCGACGACCAGCTGTCTGCCGACGACACCCTCAGCGGGCTCACGGAGCTTCCACGACCCGATGTAGCCCTCCTGCTGGAGGATGTCAGCAACGCCGGCCTTCAACTTGCTGTAGGGCATGCTTACGGTGTCATGGTATGCCTGGTTCGCGTTGCGCAGACGGGTCAGCATGTCCGCGATGGGGTCTGTCATCGTCATGGCCGATGGCCTCTTCTCTCGCTGTGGTTTCGGCTGTCACCTCTGTGTGGGGCAGCCGACCTTCGGCGACTCGTGGTCGGTGGGTTACCAGCTGCTCTTGGTGATGCCAGGAAGCTCGCCGCGGTGAGCCATCTCACGCAGACAGATCCGGCAGAGGCCGAACTTTCGGTAGACCGTCTTCGGTCGCCCGCAGCGCTGGCACCTGGTGTATCCGCGTACGGCGAACTTAGGCTTCCGCGCCGCCTTCACCCGTAGGGATGTCTTGGCCATCAGTTCTCCTTGAAGGGAAAGCCGAGGTGCTTGAGAAGCGAGCGACCCTCGTCGTCGTTGGTCGCGGTCGTCACCACGGTGATGTCCATGCCGCGCTGGCGGTCGATCCTGTCCTGGTCGATCTCGTGGAACATGACCTGCTCGGTGAGGCCGAACGTGTAGTTGCCTCGGCCGTCGAACTGCCTGGGTGAGAGGCCTCTGAAGTCTCGGATGCGTGGCAGCGCCAAGGTGAGCAGGCGGTCGAGGAACTCCCACATCCGGTCACCTCGCAGGGTGGCATGGGCTCCGATCGGCATGCCCTCCCTCAGCTTGAACTGAGCGATCGACTTGCGCGCACGCGTCACCTGAGGCTTCTGGCCCGTGATGATCGTGAGATCCTTCACGGCGCCCTCGATGAGCTTCGAGTCCCGGGCTGCCTCGCCGACTCCCATGTTGACGACGATCTTGGTCACGCTTGGCACCTGCATGACGTTCGGGTAGCCGAACTCCTGCCTGAGTGCGGGCAAGATCTCGTCGCGGTATCGGGTCTTGAAGCGTGGAATGCTCCGCACGGGAGTCGGCGCAGTGTCCGCCGACGCCTGCTCCGAGCTCTCGGTGGTGGTCGTCATCAGATCTCCTCACCGTTTCTGGTGGAGACGCGGACGCTCCGGTGGGAGGGATACGTCGAGCCGTCCGCCCGCTTCTTCGACACCTCGACCCGCTTCGCGCCGATCCGGGTCGGGACCTTCTTGCCGTCGACCTCCGTCAGCAGCATTACGTTCGAGGCGTGGATCGAGGCCTCCTGAGTGATGATGCCGCCTGTCGTACCGGCTCGGCCGCCCTGGTTGACGAGCCTGGTGTGACGCTTGACGCGGTTGACGCCCTCGACGATCACCCGGTTCTGGGCGGAAAGCACGGCGATGACCTTGCCCTCCGCACCCTTGTCGCTCCCGGCGATGATGCGGACGACGTCGCCCTTCTTGATGGTCAGGTTGCGCGGCATGTCACAGCACCTCCGGTGCGAGAGAGATGATCTTCATGAAGCGTTTGTCACGCAGTTCCCGGCCGACAGGGCCGAAGATACGGGTCCCGCGTGGCTCGCCGTCGGGCCGTAGGATCACCGCGGCGTTCTCGTCGAAGCGGATGTACGAGCCGTCAGCGCGGCGGCGCTCCTTCACGGTGCGCACGACGACCGCCTTGACCACATCGCCCTTCTTGACGTTGCCGCCGGGGATGGCGTCCTTCACGGTCGCGACGATCACGTCGCCGATTCCCGCGTACCGACGGCCAGAGCCACCGAGCACCCGGATGCACAGAATCTGCTTGGCACCGGTGTTGTCGGCGACCTTGAGCCGCGACTCCTGCTGAATCATGAGATAGCTCCTACTTCGCCTTCTCGAGCACTTCGACGACGCGCCAGCGCTTCGTCGCCGACAGGGGGCGGGTCTCCATGATCAGCACCCGGTCGCCGATGCCGCACTGGTTCTGCTCGTCGTGTGCCTTGAGCTTGCTGGTCCGGCGCAGCACCTTGCCGTAGAGGGCGTGCTTGACGCGGTCCTCGACCGACACGACGACGGTCTTGTCCATCTTGTCGCTCACGACGAGACCCTCGCGGGCCTTCCGGCGGTTCCGCTCCGGAGTCTCGACGCTGCTCGCAGCCTCGGTCACTGTCGATCCTTCACTCGATGACGCGGTCTCGGTCATGCTTCCTCCTCGTCATCGCTGTCAACAGTCGAGGTGATGCCGAGCTCGCGTTCGCGGATGATGGTGTAGATGCGGGCGATGTCGCGCCGGACGGCCCGAAGCCGGCCGTGCGACTCCAGCTGCCCGGTGGCGGACTGGAAGCGCAAGTTGAACAGCTCCTCCTTGTGCTCGCGCAGCCGTTCCTCGAGGATCTCGTGGTCGAGGTGGCGCAGCTCTGCTGCGGTCGAGACGTCACTCATCAGAAGCCACCCGTCTCACGGCTCACGAACTTGCACTTCATCGGAAGCTTGTGGATCGCGCGGCGCATGGCTTCGCGGGCGACGTCCTCGGTGACACCCGACAGCTCGAACATGACGCGGCCCGGCTTGACGTTGGCGATCCACCACTCGGGGGACCCCTTGCCGGAGCCCATCCGGGTCTCGGCAGGCTTCTTCGTGAGGGGGCGGTCGGGGTAGATGTTGATCCATACCTTCCCGCCACGCTTGATGTGGCGGGTCATCGCGATACGAGCCGACTCGATCTGACGGTTCGTCACGTACGCCGGCTCAATGGCCTGGATGCCGAAGTCGCCGAAGTTGAGGGAGGTACCGCCCGTCGCCGCACCTGTGCGCTTCGGGTGGTGCTGCTTCCGGTGCTTGACCCGGCGGGGTATCAGCATGGTCAGGCCTCCTGTCCGGTGGTCGCAGCGGCCGATGTCACCGGAGCCGATGTCTCCGGAGCCGGGGCCGGGGAGTCCGTGCCAATAGGAGCCGCTGGTGTCTCCACCGGGGCCGCCGTGGTGGTGGGGACCCCGACACCGGCCGGTGCCGCCGGCGCGTCTGGCCGCTCGTTACGCCGGCCACGCGTGGTCGGACGGTTGCGGTTCCCGGCCTGAGCGAGGATGGCGGCCTGGGCCTCGCGCTCGGCGCGGGTCCCGGCGACCTCACCCTTGTAGATCCATACCTTGACGCCGATACGGCCGAACGTCGTCTTGGCCTCGTAGAAGCCGTAGTCGATGTCGGCGCGCAGAGTATGGAGCGGGACCCTACCTTCGCGGTAGAAGTCGGAGCGCGACATCTCGGCGCCACCCAGACGGCCGGAGCACTGAATCCTGATCCCCTTGGCGCCGGACCGCATGGACGTCTGGATCGCTTTGCGCATCGCGCGCCGGTAGGCCACCCGGCTCGACAGCTGCTCAGCCACGCCCTGTGCGACGAGCTGGGCGTCGATCTCGGGGTTCAGAACCTCGCGGATGTTGAGCTTGACCTGCTTGCCGGTCAGAGTCTCGAGGTTCTCGCGGATCCTGTCCGCCTCAGCACCGCGGCGTCCGATGACGATGCCAGGGCGTGCGGTATAGATCGTCACCGAGACCCTGTCGCGGGTGCGTTCGATCTCTACCCGGCTGATTCCGGCTCGGTCCATGCCCTTGGTGAGCAGCTTGCGGATCGCGACGTCCTCGCCGACATAGGACTTGTACAGCTTGTCGGCATACCAACGGCTCTTGTGGTCCGTGGAGATGCCGAGGCGAAAGCCGTTCGGGTTCACCTTCTGGCCCATTAGCGGGACCCTCCGCTTCTCGTGGAAGTGCGTCTGCCGGCCGTGCCTGCGGCAGGTGCCTCGACGGGCTGGACGACCAGCGTGATGTGGCTGGTGCGCTTGAGGATTCGGGTGGCACGACCCTGTGCGCGCGGTCGGAACCGCTTCAGGGTGGGCCCTTCGTCGACCATTGCCTTGCTCACCACGAGGTCGGCTCGTTCGAGTCCCTCGGTGCCGGTGGCGTTCGCGACGGCGCTCTCGAGGACCTTGTAGACCACCTCGCTCGCAGCCTGCGGAGCGAAGCGGAGAGTGGCCAGAGCGTCGTCGACCCGCGCACCGCGGACCATCTCGACCACCCGCCGTGCCTTCATCGGGGTGACACGGACGAAGCGCGCGACAGCGAAGGCCCCGACCTGGTCGCCCAGGAGGCTCTCGCGGCGGCCGCTCACCCGCCTGCGCTCAGTGACGCTCATCGTTTCTCACTTCTCTTCGGAGTTCATGGTCACCGCGTCAGCGGCGCCGGCTCTTTCGGTCGTCCTTCTCGTGGCCACGGAAGGTCCGGGTGGGGGCGAACTCGCCCAGCTTGTGCCCGACCATCGAGTCGGTGACGAAGATCGGCACGTGCTTGCGGCCGTCGTGGACCGCGATGGTGTGGCCGATCATGGTGGGTACGATCATGGAGCGACGCGACCAGGTCTTGATCACGTTCTTGGTGCCCTTGTCGTTCTGGACGTCCACCTTCTTCTGCAGGTGGTCGTCGACGAACGGGCCCTTCTTCAGGCTACGTGGCATCTGCCTTCCGCCTTATCTACGCTTGCCGGACTTGCGGCGTCGGACGATCATCTGGTCACTGGCCTTGCGCTTCCGGGTGCGGCCTTCGGGCTGTCCCCACGGCGTCACCGGGTGACGACCACCGGAGGTCTTGCCCTCACCACCGCCGTGCGGGTGGTCGATCGGGTTCATGGCGACACCGCGGACGGTCGGCCGCTTGCCCTTCCACCGCATCCGTCCGGCCTTGCCCCAGTTGATGTTGGACTGCTCGGCGTTGCCGACGGCCCCGACAGACGCACGGCAGCGCACGTCGACGTAGCGGACCTCGCCCGACGGCATCCTCAGCTGTGCCCGAGTGCCCTCGCGGGCGACGAGCTGCACGGATGCGCCAGCAGAGCGGGCGATCTTGGCGCCCCCTCCGGGACGGAGCTCGATCGCGTGGACGGTGGTGCCGACGGGGATGTTGCGCAGCGGCAGGTTGTTACCCGGCTTGATGTCTGCCCTGGCGCCGTTCTCCACATGCATTCCCTGGGTGAGGCCGTTGGGGGCGATGATGTAGCGCTTCTCCCCGTCGGCGTAGTGCAGGAGTGCGATGCGGGCGGTGCGGTTGGGGTCGTACTCGATCTCGGCGACCCTGGCCGGTACGCCGTCCTTGTCGTAGCGACGGAAGTCGATGATGCGGTAGGCACGCTTGTGCCCACCGCCCTGGTGGCGCGTCGTGATGCGGCCCTGGTTGTTGCGACCGCCGTTCTTCGGCAGCGGCACGACGAGGGACTTCTCCGGGGTCGAGCGCGTGACCTCGACGAAGTCGGCGACGCTCGAGCCGCGACGGCCCGGTGTCGTCGGCTTGTACTTGCGGATACCCATGAGTTCTCAGTCCTCCTCGTCCGGCCCGGTCAGGAGACCGGACCCCCGAAGATGTCGATGCGCTGACCGGGGGCGACGCTCACGATGGCTCTCTTGGTGTCAGGGCGGCTTCCCCAGCCGGAGCGGGTACGCCTGCGCTTGCCTGTGCGGTTGAGTGTGTTGACGCTGGTGACCTTGACGTTGAACACCTTCTCGACGGCGATCTTGATCTCGGTCTTGTTGGAGTCGGGTCGGACCAGGAAGGTGTACTTGTTCTGGTCGAGGAGCGCGTACGACTTCTCACTCACCACGGGCGACACCAGGACGTCGCGGTGGTCCTTGTACAGGTTGCTCACTCGCCGGCCTCCTCGATACGGGTTGATCCGCCGGCATCAGGGCCGTCGGTCTCAGCGGCTGTCTCTGCGGCTGTCTCTGCGTCGGTGGGCTCCGGCACTGTCTCGGAGCTGACCTCGGCTGTCCGCTCGGAGGCGGTCCGGCCAGCGACGAAGGTGTCATAGGCCGGCTTCAGGAACACGATGTCGTCGCTCACCAACACGTCGTAGGTGTTGAGCTGGTCGACGTTGAGGACGTGGACGGTATCGGCGTTTCGCAGGCTCAGCCAGGTAAGGTCGTCGCCTCGGTCGAGGACCACCAGGGTCCGGGGGCGCTGGGTGATCTTGGCGAGCGCGGCGATCGCCGACTTCGTCGATGCCTTGTCGCCGTCGACGAGTGCCTCGACCACATGCACCCGGCCGTCACGCGCACGGTCGGAGAGGGCTCCACGCAAGGCTGCGGCCTTCATCTTCTTCGGCGTTCGCTGCACGTAGTCGTGCGGGGTCGGGCCGTGCACGATCCCGCCGCCGGCGAACTGTGGCGCCCGGATCGACCCCTGGCGGGCGCGTCCAGTGCCCTTCTGGCGGTACGGCTTGCGACCGCCACCGGCGACCTCGCCGCGCGACTTGGTGGAGTGGGTTCCCTGGCGCGCTGCTGCCTGCTGCGCGACGACGACCTGATGGATCAGGGGGATGTTGACCTGGACGTCGAAGATGTCGGCGGGGAGCTCTATGGTTCCGGACTTCTCACCAGCCGCGTCGAGCACGTCGATGGTGGTCACTGCTCGGCTCCCTTCGCCTTCGCGGCGCTCCGCACGATGACGACCGTGCCGCGCGCACCAGGGACAGCGCCCTTGATGAGGATGAGGCCCCGGTCGGTGTCGATGGCGTGCACTGTCAGGTTCTGGACGGTCACGGTCTCCACACCCATCCGCCCCGGCATCCGCATCCCCTTGAAGACCCGCCCCGGCGTGGCGCACCCGCCGATGGACCCGGGCTTGCGGTGGTTGCGGTGCGAGCCGTGGGAGGCGCTGACCCCGTGGAACCCGTGTCGCTTCATGACGCCTGCGAAGCCCTTGCCCTTGCTCGTCCCGGTGACATCGATCTTCTCGCCTGCGGTGAACAGGTCGGCGTTGAGCTCCTGGCCCAGCGAGTAGCTGGCTGCGTCCGCGGTGCGGATCTCCACGAGGTGTCGGCGCGGCGTGACGCCTGCCTTCTCGAAGTGACCGACGAGAGGCTTGGTCACCCTGGACGCCTTGACCTCGCCGAAGCCGAGCTGAACCGCGGCGTAGCCGTCGGTGCCCGCGTCGCGCACCTGGGTCACGACGTTCGACGCAGCGGAGACGACCGTCACCGGCACGACGCGGTTGTTCTCGTCCCAGAGCTGGGTCATGCCGAGCTTCGTGCCCAGCAGCCCGCGAACGTTTCGTACAGCACTCATGGGTCTCGGCGTCCTAGAGCTTGATCTCGATGTCGACGCCGGCCGGAAGCTCGAGACGCATGAGCGAGTCGACAGTCTTCGGCGTCGGGTCAATGATGTCGATGAGGCGCTTGTGTGTGCGCATCTCGAAGTGCTCGCGGCTGTCCTTGTACTTGTGGGGCGACCGGATCACGCAGAACACGTTCTTCTCCGTCGGAAGCGGCACCGGGCCTGCGACCTTGGCGCCAGTGCGCGTCACCGTGTCGACGATCTTGCGCGCCGACGAGTCGATGACCTCATGGTCGTAGGCCTTGAGCCGGATGCGGATCTTTTGTCCCGCCATGCTCTCGCTTCGTCCTTTTCACTCGAACTGCAGATGCGTGCTGGTCCCCCGGAGCGGGAACGAGCCCAAGCCGTCTCGCCGACCCCCGAGGTCGGGTGTGTCTCGTCTCTTGGACGTGCCACACCGTTCGCCGAAGGCCGATGACGAGCGAGGTTTGCGCCACCCCCGACTTCCGCGCGCGGTGTCGGGTCGGCGGGGTCTCCGGTGCGGCGGGCCGGACCTGTGCTGCCGTGGTGACGCCTGCACACCACGCGCGAACTGGACTCGGCTCACCCCGGCGATCCGCCTGAGCAACCCCGATAGTCTGCCAGATGCCCCGCGCCCTGCCAAATCAGGCAGGTCCTTCAAGCGTCGGCTCTCATCCCTGGAGGGCTTGCGGTTCTGCCCTATCCGGGCTCGAGCGTTCTCGGTTGGATCATCACCGGTTGGAGGTCCGGACGGAGTGCCCACGCGATCCGGTCCCGATCCTGGGACCTGAGGTCTGGAAGCCGGCCGAGGTCGAACCAGACGACCTCAAGATTCTCGTCATCCGCCGCCCGCGCGGAGCCGGCGACGTATCGGCAGCGGAATGCCAGATCGAGGTACTGACACTGGTCGCCGTTCGGGAGGGTGGTGATCTCGGGCTCGGAGACGATGCTCGTCAGTCGCTCCACGAGTGCCACCACCGCCGTCTCCTCGAGGATCTCTCGCTCGATGGCGACCGCCGGCTGCTCGCCGGGCTCCAAGATCCCACTTACGACCGACCACCGGAGGTCATCGCCGCGCTGGGTCAGCAGCACCCGGTTGTCGGCGTCGAGGACCACCCCCGATACTCCCGTGAGCCAGAGCCGGTCATGGCCCACCTTCTCGCGAAGTCGCAGGACGAACGGCGGGACCGGCATAGGGGCAACCCTAGAGGGGCCTCGACGGCAGTGCCCCTTCACACAGCGGTGCGGTCAGGCGACGGCTCCGGCGAACTGGGCTGCGTACAGCCGGTCGTAGGCGCCGCCCGCGCTGACGAGTGAGACATGCGTGCCCTGCTCCACGATGTGCCCGTGGTCCATCACGACGATGCGGTCGGCATTTCGGATGGTGGAGAGCCGGTGGGCTATCACGAAGCTCGTGCGGCCCACCCGCAGCTCTTCCATCGCTTGCTGTACGAGGGACTCCGTGCGCGTGTCGACCGAGCTGGTCGCCTCGTCCAGCACGAGGATGGCCGGGTCGGCCAGGAATGCACGCGCGATCGTGAGCAGCTGTCGCTGACCGGCGCTGACATTGCTGCCCTCGTCCTCGATCACCGTGTCGTAGCCGTCGGGAAGAGTACGGACGAAGTGGTCCACGTAGGCCGCTCCGGCTGCGCGGACGACCGCGTCGTCGTCGGCAGCCTCGGCGCCGTACGCGATGTTGTCGCGGATCGTTCCACCGAAGAGCCAGGTGTCTTGAAGGACAACGCCGAAGTGGTCACGCAGGACCGGGCGGGCCATGTGGGAGATGTCGACACCGTCGAGAGTGATCCGGCCACCGTCCACCTCGTAGAAACGCAGCAGCAGATTGGTGAGCGTCGTCTTACCGGCACCGGTCTCGCCCACGATGGCGACAGTCTGACCGGGCTCGGCGACCAGGTCCAGGTGCTCGATCAACGGTTCGTCGCGCTTGTAGGCGAACGACACGTCCTCGAAGGCCACCCGACCACGCACCGGTGCGCCGGGCCGGGCCGAGATGGTGTCGGCGGCTTCCTCGTCCTCGTCGAGAAGCTCGAAGACCCGCTCCGCCGACGCGACACCGGACTGCAGCAGGTTCAGCATCGACGCCACCTGCGTAAGCGGCTGGGTGAACTGGCGGGAGTACTGGATGAACGCCTGGACGTCGCCGATGCTCATGGTTCCCGACCCCACCCGGATCGCTCCGATCACGGCTACGGCGACATAGTTCAGGTTCGAGATGAACATCATCGTGGGCTGGATGATCCCCGAGATGAACTGTGCTTTGAAGCTCGCCTCGTACAGCGCCTCGTTGTGCGCGTCGAATGTCCGCCTGGCCTCCGCCTGCCGCCCGAACACCTTGACGACCTCGTGGCCGGTGAAGACCTCCTCGATGTGGCCGTTGAGCCGCCCTGTCGAGGCCCACTGCGTCACGAACTGGGGTTGCGACCGCCTGGCGATGGCTCGGGCCAGCAGCGCGGCCACCGGCACGGTCACCAGCGCGACCACCGCGAGCAGGGGCGAGATCACCACCATCATGGCCAGCACCCCGACGACGGTCAGCACCGATGTCAGGAGCTGGCTCAGCGTCTGCTGAAGCGACTGGGCGATGTTGTCCACGTCGTTGGTGACCCGGGAGAGCACCTCGCCGTGTGGGCGCCCGTCGAAGTAGGCGAGCGGGAGCCTCGACAGCTTGTCTTCTGCCTCTTGGCGCAGCTGCGCGACGGTGTGCTGAACGACGACAGTCGTCAGCCTGCCCTGGGACAGCATGAAGAGGCTCGAGGCGACGTAGACGACGAGTGCCAGGACGAGCACCCAGCCGAGGGACCGGAAGTCGATGCCCTGCCCGGGATGTAGATCCAGCGCCTGGACCATGCTCGCGACTCGTTCGTCGCCCTGTAAGCGTAGACCGGCAACCGCCTCAGCCTTGCTGGTGCCCTCGGGAAGCCGGCTCGCGACGAAGCCGGTGAAGACGAGGTCGGTGGCGTGCCCGAGGATCTTGGGCCCTACCACGCTCAGGCCGACTGCGACGAGGCCCAGGACTGCGATCATCGCAGTCAAGTGGCGCTCGCGACCAAGGTATGCCAGCAGTCTGCGAGCAGTCGTCCGGAAGCTCTTGGCCCGGGCTGGCGGGGCTCCCATACCGAGAGGGTTGCGCCCGCTCACGCGGCCTCCTCCTCACTGAGCTGGGAGAGCACGATCTCACGGTAAGTCGGACACGCGTCCATCAGCACCCCGTGCGTCCCGGTCCCGACGACATGACCGCGCTCCAGTACCACGATCCGCTCGGCGGTCCGGATCGTACTGACGCGCTGAGCGACGATGACAACCGCAGAATCGGCAGTGACTGGTCGCAGCGCCCTCCGTAACGCGGCGTCGGTGGCATAGTCCAACGCGGAGAACGAGTCGTCGAAGAGGTAGATCCTCGGTCGCTTGACAAGAGCCCGGGCGATTGCCAGCCGCTGCCTTTGGCCGCCCGAGACGTTGGTGCCTCCCTGCGCGATCGGCGCATCGAGACGCCCAGGCATCGCTTCGACGAACTCGCGGGCCTGGGCGATGTCGAGGGCCTCCCAGAGCGCGTCGGCGGCGGCGTTCGGGCGCCCATAACGAAGGTTGCTCGCCACCGAGCCGGTGAAGAGGTACGGGCGCTGGGGAACGAGCCCGATGGCTGCCCAGACATGGTCTGGTGGGCGTTGCCGCAGGTCGACCCCGTCGATGGAGACCGCCCCGGCCGACACGTCGAAGAGGCGCGGAATCAGGCTCAGCAGGGTGGTCTTGCCGCTTCCCGTCGAGCCGATGATCCCGGTCGTCTCACCGGGGCGAGCCACCATGTCGACCGCGTACAGAACGGGCTCTTCGGCTCCGGGGTAGGAGAAGCTGGCCTGGTGGATGTCCACTCGTCCGCTCTGGACGGGTTCAAGGATCGGATGTCGAGGGGCAACCACGCTGGCAGGCGTGTCCAGCACCTCGCTGATCCGCTCGGCCGAGACCTCCGCGCGTGGGTACAGCATGAACATGAAGGTCGCCATCATGACCGCCATCAAGATCTGGATCAGATAGCTCTGGAATGCCGTCAGAGTGCCGACCTGAAGGTCTCCGCTTGCGATCCGGTGACCGCCGAACCAGGTGGCCGCGACGACCGAGACATTCATCACGAGCAGGACTAGCGGGAAGAACAGTGACATCAGGCGTCCGACGGCGATGGCAGCCCGCATGTTGTCATGGTTGGCGACTCCGAAGCGGTCCCGTTCGTAGCCCTCCTTGACGAACGCCCGGATCACCCGAATTCCCATCACCTGCTCACGGAAGACGCGGTTGATCGTGTCGATCCGAGCCTGCATCAACCGGAAGAGTGGCCGCATCTCCCGCACGATCAGGCCGACGCCCACCGCCAGGGTCGGGACCACGATGACCAACAGCCACGACAGCTTCAAGTCCTGTCGCAGCGCCATCACGATCCCACCGATGCACATGATCGGGGCAGCGATCATGAACGTGAAGGTCATCAGCACGAGCATCTGCACCTGCTGGACATCGTTGGTGCTGCGGGTGATGAGCGTGGGGGCGCCGAAGGTCGCCACTTCACGGGCAGCGAACGTCTCCACCTTCGCGAACACGGCGGAACGAAGATCGCGGCCCAGGGCCATCGCCGTGCGCGCGCCGAAGTAGACAGCGGCAACAGCGCACAGCACCTGGACGACAGTGATCGCCAGCATGACTGCGCCGGTGCGGACGATGTAGCCGGTATCCCCGGTGACGACGCCACGGTCGATGATGTCGGCGTTCAGACCGGGCAGATACAGGTTGGCGAGGGTCTGGATGAACTGAAGCACGACGACGACGGCCATCGGTGCCTTGTACGGGCGCAGATACGTGCGCAGCAGTGCAATCAGCATGGCCCTCCGGATCGCGCAGGGGAACCGTGAACCCGCGCCCTGGTCGACGGTACTGTGCGGCTGCCCTTCGAACCACCGACAGCTGTCACGGCCGATCCCGCTCGTCGTCGGTCTCGTTGACTCGCGCCATCACAGGCAGCACGATCCACAGCACCACGAAGGCGCCTGCCAGGACGCCAGAGACGACGAATGCACCCGTCCGGGGTATCAAGAAGTCCAGGACAAGAAGCATCGCCCCGACGATGGTCACGAAGAGCAGCGCAAGCCCTGCCGCAACGTATCGGTTGGCCGCGCGGATCAGGTCGTCCTTCATGCCACGCCGGAAGATGATGCGGTGGAAGGGTACGGGGCCGATGATGCACGCGGTCGCGAGCGCCGCCGACACGAGCGTCGCCAGGTAGACGTCTCGCTGGAAATCGGTGACCGACGTGAATCGCGACTGGAACGCCAGGCTGAGAAGGAAGGCGAACAGGATCTGCATGCCCGCCTGCAGCACGCGCATCTCTTGGAGCAGCTCGTTGTAGTTGCGGTCGAGCCGCTCCTCCTCCGTCTCACCGGGTCGGCGGTCGGTCCGCTTGGCCGACCGCAGGGCCTTGCGATCTCGAGCCATGAGGCGATTCAACCACCGGTCCCGGAGACCGAGTGAGGCCCCAGTCCGAGCTCTACCGGACCGGGGCCTCACAAGGGTCGATGTGACCCCCGAAGAGGTCGGAAGGACCGCTGGACCTACTTGTTGATCTTGGTCACACGACCGGCGCCGACCGTACGGCCGCCCTCACGAATTGCGAAGCGAAGACCGTCCTCCATCGCGATCGGCTGGATCAGCTCGACGGCCATCTCGGTGTTGTCTCCAGGCATGACCATCTCGGTACCATCGGGCAGGGTCACGACTCCAGTCACGTCTGTCGTGCGGAAGTAGAACTGCGGACGGTAGTTGTTGAAGAAGGGCGTATGCCGGCCGCCTTCCTCCTTCGACAAGATGTAGACGTTGGCGTCGAAGTTGGTGTGGGGTGTCGTCGAGCCAGGCTTGATCACGACCATGCCGCGCTCGACGTCCTCACGCTTCGTGCCACGAAGCAGCAGCCCGACGTTCTCGCCGGCCTCGCCGGTGTCGAGCAGCTTGCGGAACATCTCGATACCTGTGACGGTCGTGCTCTGCTTGGCCTCACGGATACCGATGATGTCGACCGTCTCGTTGATCTTGACGACACCCCGCTCGATCCGGCCGGTGATGACCGTGCCTCGTCCGGTGATCGTGAAGACGTCCTCGACAGGCATGAGGAACGGCTTGTCGGTGTCTCGCGTGGGCTGCGGGATGAACGAGTCGACGGCGTCCATGAGCTCCACGACGGACGCGCCCCACTTCTCGTCGCCGTTGAGCGCCGGGGCGGCGGCAACCCGGATGACGGGGGTCTCGTCGCCGTCGAACTCGTACTGCGAGAGCAGCTCGCGGACCTCCAGCTCGACGAGCTCGATGAGCTCCTCGTCGTCGACCATGTCGCACTTGTTGAGGGCGACGACGATCGCCGGCACACCCACCTGACGGGCGAGCAACACGTGCTCACGCGTCTGCGGCATCGGTCCGTCGGTCGCGGCGACCACGAGGATGGCACCGTCCATCTGCGCCGCGCCGGTGATCATGTTCTTGATGTAGTCGGCGTGTCCGGGGCAGTCGACGTGCGCATAGTGACGCTGCTCTGTCTGGTACTCGATGTGCGCGATGGAGATCGTGATCCCGCGCTGCTTCTCCTCGGGTGCCTTGTCTATGTCGTCGAAGGCCCACTGAGGGTTCAACGTCGGGTACTTGTCGTGCAGCACCTTCGAGATCGCCGCGGTAAGAGTGGTCTTCCCGTGGTCGATGTGGCCGATGGTGCCGATGTTGACGTGCGGTTTCGTCCGCTCGAATTTGGCCTTCGCCACTTGGACTTCCTCCTAGGTTGGAACGTTTCGTTACGCGGTACGCCGAGTGATGTTACTCGCCGCGGACCTTCTGGACGATCTCGTCAGCGATGCTCCGGGGAACCTCGGCGTACGAGTCGAACTGCATGGAGTACGACGCCCGGCCCTGCGTCTTCGATCGCAGGTCTCCGACGTAGCCGAACATCTCGGAGAGGGGGACCAGTGCCTTGACGAGCTTGACACCCCCCAGGCCCTCTTCCATGGCCTGGATCTGACCCCTACGAGAGTTGAGGTCTCCGATGACCTCGCCCATGTAGGTCTCGGGCGTGGTGACCTCGACGGCCATCATCGGCTCCAGCAGCGCAGGGTCGGCCTTGCGCGCAGCCTCCTTGAACACCATCCGGCCGGCCATCTTGAAGGCCATCTCGGACGAGTCCACGTCGTGGTAGGCGCCGTCGCGAAGCGTCACCTTGAGGTCGACCATCGGGTACCCGGCGAGGATGCCGAACTCCATCGCCTCCTGGATACCCTCGTCGACCGGCGGGATGTACTCACGCGGGATCCGGCCACCGCTGACCGCGTTGACGAACTCGTATCCGCCGTCGCCGCCTCCGGTGGGTTCCATGTCGATGATGACCTTGGCGAACTGGCCCGACCCACCGGTCTGCTTCTTGTGGACGTAGTCGATCTTGGTGACAGCCTTGCGGATCGTCTCGCGGTAGGCCACCTGCGGTTTGCCGACATTGGCCTCGACATGGAACTCGCGGCGCATGCGGTCGACGAGCACCTCGAGGTGCAGCTCGCCCATTCCGGCGATGATGGTCTGGCCCGTCTCCTCGTCGGTGCGGACCTGGAACGTCGGGTCCTCTTCGGAGAGCCGCTGAATCGCGGTGCCGAGCTTCTCCTGGTCGCCCTTCGACTTGGGCTCGACCGCGACGTGGATGACGGGTGCGGGGAACGTCATCGACTCGAGCACCACCGGGTTGGCGATGTCACACAGGGTCTCACCGGTCGTGGTGTCCTTGAGTCCCATGACGGCGACGATGTGACCTGCGCCGATTGACGCGATCTCCTCGCGCTTGTTGGCGTGCATGCGGTAGATCTTCCCGATGCGCTCCTTGCGACCCTTGGTGGGGTTAAGCACCGTGGTGCCGGTGTCGAGGCGCCCGGAGTAGACCCGCAGGTACGTCAGCTTGCCAAGGTGGAGGTCGGCCATGATCTTGAACGCCAGTGCCGAGAACGGCTCGTCCTCGTTCGGGCGCCGCTCGACGATGACCGACTCGTCCTTGACGGAGTGACCCTCGACCGCGTCGATGTCGATCGGCGACGGCAGATATGCGACCACGGCATCGAGGAGAGGCTGCACGCCCTTGTTCTTGAAGGCGCTGCCGGTGAGTACCGGGGTCAGCTTCGCGGCAAGTGTCGCCCGGCGGATCGCGGCTTGCAGAGCCTCGACCGAGGGCTCCTCACCCTCCAGGTAGAGCTCCATCATCTCGTCGTCGGCCTCGGCGATCGTCTCGAGGAGGCGGTCACGCCACTCGCGCGCAGCGGCTTCGTGCGACGCGGGGATCTGCTCGATGTCGTAGTCCTCGCCCTTCTCCGTCTCGCCTCGCCAGGTGAGCGCGCGCATGTTGACCAGGTCGACGACACCGATGAAGTCGCTTTCCGTGCCGATCGGGATCTGGAGAACGAGCGGAACCGCACCGAGGCGCGACTCGATCATCTCGACGCAGCGGTGGAACTCCGCTCCCGTGCGGTCCAGCTTGTTGACGAAGCACAGCCGCGGGACCAGGTAGCGGTCCGCCTGCCTCCAGACCGTCTCGGACTGGGGCTCCACCCCTGCGACACCGTCGAAGACGGCGACAGCGCCATCGAGCACTCGAAGTGAACGCTCGACCTCGACGGTGAAGTCGACGTGGCCGGGCGTGTCGATGATGTTGATGGTGTGGTCGTGCCACATGCAGGTCGTCGCGGCAGAGGTGATGGTGATGCCGCGCTCCTGCTCCTGCTCCATCCAGTCCATCGTGGCAGCGCCCTCGTGCACCTCACCGATCTTGTAGTTGATGCCGGTGTAGAACAGGATCCGTTCGGTCGTCGTCGTCTTGCCGGCGTCGATGTGCGCCATGATGCCGATGTTGCGGACTCTGCCCAAGGCGGTGGTGATGTCGATTGCCACGGTTGGCACTTCTCTCACGGTCAGTTTCGGTGGGTGGGTGTGGTGCAACGAGAAGCAACACCGAGCCGGCCAGGTACATGCCTGACGGGTGTCGTCGCTCTCACCAGCGGTAGTGGGCGAACGCCTTGTTCGACTCTGCCATCTTGTGGGTGTCCTCGCGGCGCTTGACGGCGGCGCCCAGCCCGTTGGACGCGTCGAGCAGCTCGTTCATCAGACGCTCCGACATCGTCTTCTCGCGGCGGGCCTGGGAGTATCGGACCAGCCAGCGTAGAGCCAGCGTCGTGGAGCGCACTGCGCGAACTTCGACCGGAACCTGGTAGGTAGCCCCACCGACTCGTCGGGGGCGAACCTCGAGGGTCGGCTTCACGTTGTCCAGCGCCCGCTTGAGGGTCACCACAGGGTCGGTGCCGCTCTTGTCGCGGCAGCCTTCGAGCGCGGTGTGCACGATGCGCTCGGCCACCTGCTTCTTGCCGTCCACCAGAACCTTGTTGATGAGCTGCGTCACCAGCGGGCTGCCGTAGACCGGGTCGATCTCGATCGGCCGCCTGGCGGCAGGCCCCTTGCGTGGCATCAGCTCTTCTCCTTCTTCGCGCCGTACCGGCTGCGAGCCTGCTTGCGGTTCTTGACGCCCTGGGTGTCGAGCGAACCGCGGATGATCTTGTAGCGCACCCCCGGGAGGTCCTTCACCCGGCCGCCGCGGACAAGCACGATGGAGTGTTCCTGAAGGTTGTGACCCACGCCGGGGATGTAGGCCGTGACCTCGATCCCACTGGTGAGGCGGACTCGTGCGACCTTCCGGAGCGCAGAGTTGGGCTTCTTCGGCGTGGTCGTGTACACACGCGTGCACACGCCGCGACGCTGAGGGGATCCCTTCAGCGCCGGCGTCTTCGTCTTCGACACCTTGTCCTGGCGGCCCTTGCGGACCAGCTGCTGGATGGTGGGCACCGCGTCGATCTCTTTCCTGTCGGTCACACTGGGGGCGCTGCAACACTATGGGCACCTGTGACGACCCCCCTGGTCGGGCGTGTCTCCCGATCCCAGGTCGCGTCACCAGAAGAGCTGACCTGGTGAGCGGTGGGCCTTGCACAGAACCTCGAGGCCTGCCGGCTGGCTGCGCGAGCGGAGCGACCCCGTGGACGACGCGCCGGTGGGCGGACGAGCAGACCTGGAACGCTCCAGGCACAGGGACCAAGATTACCGGCTGGTCAGAGCCTGGTCAAAACGAGCGGCCGCAGCCCAGCCGGTGGCCGGCACCCTGCCGCGCCAGGTGCCAACCCCCAGCGAGATGCTCAGGCGGCTGGACCCTGCTCGCGGACGGCCTGCACATTCTCCATCGCCGCTCGCAGCTCTTGCAGCCACTCGTCACTGTGCTGGCCGACGAGGCGCACGCACCACTTGAGCGCGTCGGCTCGCGAGCGGGCGACCCCGGCGTCGACCAGGGTGTCGAGCACCTGTCGCTGTGGCTGCCGAAGGCGCGTCATCACCGGCACGGCGAGATGGGTGAACGTCGCGTTCCGGTCGCCGATCGTCGCTGCCCACGACACTGTGCGTTTGAAGCGCCGCTGCGCCTCGCTCGCGATCGTCATCCGAGCCTCGCGGGTCTCCTCGCGCCAGGCGGAGATCCTGCCCGCCGCCGCCTCCGACCTGGCGTCCTCGGACGCTGCGCTGTCGAGCTCGACCGGGTCGAGCTCGAGGCGCACCGTGATCTCCTCACGGTCGATGGTGAGTGAAGGCTGGTGCTGTGTCCAGTCCTGTGGAAGGCGGCCCGTGAACCAGGCCCTGATGTCGCTCTCATGCTGAGTAGTAGTCATGTAATCAAGATTACAGTGTTGCTGACTCAACCCAAGGACCATCCTTTGGACCGGGCACCGCACACGCAAGCGGACGGCGCCAGGATCCCTCCCGGCGCCGTCCGCCATGCTGTGCCCTGCTGTTGTGCAGACCGAGGTCAGTTCCGGTAGGAGCCGAAGTCGAAGTCGTCCAGTGCCACCGCTTGGCCCGTCGACTGACCGAAGTCGTAGTCGTAGGTGTCGTAGTCGATGGAGAACGCCTGCGCCCTGGCTTCCTCGGTCGGCTCGACCCGGATGTTGCGATAGCGCTCGAGGCCCGTGCCGGCAGGTATCAGCTTGCCCAGGATGACGTTCTCCTTCAGCCCTCGAAGCGAGTCGGACTTCCCGTGGATGGCAGCATCGGTGAGCACCCGGGTCGTCTCCTGGAAGGAGGCGGCAGACAGCCACGACTCGGTGGCGAGAGACGCCTTGGTGATCCCCATCAGGACGGGTCGCCCTGAGGCGGGTGTGCCGCTCTCAGCGACCACTCGACGGTTCTCCGTCTCGAAGCGGGTTCGCTCGACGAGCTCCCCAGGAAGGAGGAGCGAATCCCCGCTCTCGATCACCGTGATCCGGCGCAGCATCTGCCGGATGATGATCTCGATGTGCTTGTCGTGGATCGCCACCGCCTGGCGGCGGTACACCTCCTGTACCTGGTCGACCAGGTGCTCCTGGGTCTTTCGGGGCCCGAGAACACGCAGGACGTCCTGGGGGTCGGCCTTGCCGATCGTCATCTGCTGCCCGACCTCGACGTGCGCGTCGTCCTCAACCAACAGCCGGGTGCGCTTGCTGACGGGGTAGGCCACCTCCTCGGACCCGTCGTCGGGTACGACGACGATCTTGCGGGTCTTGTCGGTGTCCTCGATCCGGACTCGTCCAGCCGACTCCGAGATTGGCGCCTTGCCCTTCGGCTGACGCGCCTCGAACAGCTCCACGACCCGGGGTAGACCCTCGGTGATGTCGTCGGCGGATGCCACGCCACCTGTGTGGAATGTACGCATCGTCAGCTGGGTGCCAGGCTCGCCGATCGACTGCGCGGCGATGATCCCCACGGCCTCGCCGATGTCGACGAGCTTGCCCGTCGCCAGCGAGCGGCCGTAGCACTTGGCGCAGGTGCCCGTCTTGGCGTCACAGGTAAGGACCGAGCGGACCTTGACCTCGTGGATACCCGCCGCGACGAGCTTGTTGATCAGCACGTCCCCGATGTCGTCGCCGCCGTGTGCGAGAACCTCGCCCGTCTCGGAATGCTCGACGTCGACCGCCAGGTTGCGGGCGTAGGCCGACGTCTCGACGTACTCGTCCTTCGTCACCCGACCGTCGTCGAGGCGCACGCCGATCACCTTGCTGAGGCCGCGCTCGGTGCCGCAGTCGTCCTCACGGATGATGACGTCCTGAGAGACGTCGACGAGGCGACGCGTCAGGTAGCCGGAGTCGGCCGTCCGCAGAGCGGTGTCGGCCAGCCCCTTGCGAGCGCCGTGCGTCGAGATGAAGTACTCGAGCACCGACAGCCCCTCACGGAAGTTCGACTTGATCGGACGCGGGATGATCTCGCCCTTGGGGTTGGCGACCAGGCCTCGCATCCCTGCGATCTGCCGTACCTGCGTCATGTTTCCGCGCGCCCCGCTGTTGACGATCATGTAGATCGGGTTGGTCTTTTCGAACGTTGCCTCCATGGCTTTGGCCACGTCGATCGTCGCGCTGTTCCAGATCTCGATGAGCTCCTGGCGACGCTCCTCGTCGGTGATGAGGCCACGCTCGTACTGCTGCTGCACCTTCGCAGCCTGAGCTTCGTACTTCGCCATGATCTCGGGCTTCTCCGACGGCGTGACGACGTCCTCGATGGAGATCGTGACACCGGAGCGCGTCGCCCAGTAGAAGCCGACGTCCTTGAGCGCGTCGAGAGCGGTGGCGACCTCGACCTTGGTGTAGCGCTCGGCGAGGTCGTTGACGATCACCCCGAGCTCCTTCTTGCCGACCTCTCCGTTGACGTAGGCGTAGTTCCACGGCAGCGCCTCGTTGAAGATCGCACGCCCGAGTGACGTCTCCAAGGTGAGCGGCTGTCCGGGCTCCCAGTCTTCGGGAGTCGGGTGGCCGACCGGTGGGACGACGTCGGCGAACCGCAGCCGGATCTTGCTCTGAAGGGCGATCTCGCCACGGTCGAGGGCCATCAGCGCCTCGGCCACCGACGTGAAGGCTCGACCCTCACCGACATGACCGTCGCGGTCCAGGGTGAGGAAGTAGATTCCGATGATCATGTCCTGGGTCGGCATGGTGACCGGGCGGCCGTCGGCCGGCTTCAGGATGTTGTTGGTCGAGAGCATCAGGATCCGCGCCTCGGCCTGAGCCTCCGCCGACAGCGGCAGGTGCACCGCCATCTGGTCACCGTCGAAGTCCGCGTTGAACGCCGAGCATACGAGCGGATGGATCTGGATGGCCTTGCCCTCGATGAGCTGCGGCTCGAAGGCCTGGATGCCCAGCCGGTGCAACGTCGGCGCGCGGTTGAGCAGGACCGGGTGCTCCGTGATGACCTCTTCGAGGACATCCCACACCACCGGGCGGCTCCGCTCGACCATGCGCTTGGCGCTCTTGATGTTCTGCGCGTGGTTGAGGTCGACCAGCCGCTTCATCACGAACGGCTTGAACAGCTCAAGAGCCATCTGCTTGGGCAGACCGCACTGGTGGAGCTTGAGCTGCGGGCCGACGACGATGACCGAACGACCCGAGTAGTCCACGCGCTTGCCGAGCAGGTTCTGGCGGAACCTTCCCTGCTTGCCCTTCAGCATGTCGGACAGGGACTTCAGCGGGCGGTTCCCGGGACCTGTGACGGGCCGACCGCGGCGGCCGTTGTCGAACAGCGAGTCGACTGCCTCCTGAAGCATGCGCTTCTCGTTGTTGACGATGATCTCGGGTGCACCGAGGTCGAGCAGGCGCTTCAACCTGTTGTTGCGGTTGATGACGCGCCGGTACAGGTCGTTGAGGTCGGATGTCGCGAAGCGGCCACCGTCGAGCTGCACCATCGGGCGCAGGTCCGGGGGGATGACCGGGACGCAGTCGAGCACCATCCCGTCGGGGCTGTTCGTGGTCAGCATGAACGCCGACACGACCTTGAGTCGCTTCAGCGCGCGGGTCTTGCGCTGGCCCTTGCCCGTGCGGATGGTCTCTCGAAGCGAGGCGGCCTCGCTCTCCAGGTCGAAGCTCGACAGCCGCTTCTGGATCGCCTCTGCACCCATGGCGCCGGCGAAGTACTTCCCAAAGCGGAGCTTCATCTCCCGGTAAAGGATCTCGTCGCCCATCAGGTCCTGCACCTTGAGGGTCCGGAACGAGTTCCAGACCTCCTCGATGCGGTCGAGCTCGCGCTGCGAGCGGTCACGCTGCTGCTTGACCTCTCGCTCGGCGACGTCCTTGACCTTGCGTTTGACGTCAGCCTTGGCTCCTTCGGCCTCGAGTGCTCCGAGGTCCTCCTCGAGCTTGCGCAGCCGAGTCTCGACATCGGAGTCGCGGCGCTGTTCGAGCTGCTTGCGCTCCACGTCGATCCTGGCCTCGAGCGAGGCCAGGTCCTGGTGGCGGGCTGCGTCGTCGACCTCGGTGATCATGTATGCGGCGAAGTAGATGACCTTCTCGAGGTCCTTCGGCGCCAGGTCGAGCAGGTAGCCGAGCCTGCTGGGGACACCCTTGAAGTACCAGATGTGGGTGACGGGTGCAGCCAGCTCGATGTGGCCCATGCGCTCACGCCGGACCTTCGACCGGGTGACCTCTACCCCGCAACGCTCACAGATGATGCCCTTGAAGCGCACGCGCTTGTACTTGCCGCAGTAGCACTCCCAGTCACGGGTGGGACCGAAGATCTTCTCGCAGAAGAGGCCGTCACGCTCCGGCTTGAGCGTGCGGTAGTTGATGGTCTCGGGCTTCTTGACCTCGCCATGGCTCCACTGGCGGATGTCGTCAGCGGTGGCCAGGCCGATTCGAAGCTCGTCGAAGAAGTTGACGTCTAGCAAGACACGTCCTTTTGTAGATGCTGCCTTCGTCTGGTGTTGCGCTGGGTTTGTCCGGTTGTTCTGTTCAGTCGTCGTCCGTGCTGTCCGGACCGGCTGGGCCCTGAGGCACTGCCTGGGTGCTGGCTTCGGCTACATCGAGGGAAGGTGAGGCAGGACTGCCCGCCTCATACCTCCTCCACACTGCTGATGCCCTCGTTGGGACGCCGGGCCAGGTCGATGCCGAGCTCCTCGGCGGCGCGGAAGACATCCTCGTCGGTGTCGCGCATGTCCATCGCGACACCATCGCTGGAGAGCACCTCGACATTCAGGCACAACGACTGCATCTCCTTGACCAGCACCTTGAACGACTCCGGAATGCCCGGCTCGGGGATGTTCTCGCCCTTCACGATGGCTTCGTAGACCTTGACGCGGCCTAGGACGTCGTCGGACTTGATCGTCAAAAGCTCCTGGAGGGCGTAGGCGGCGCCATACGCCTCCAGTGCCCAGACCTCCATCTCACCGAAGCGCTGGCCCCCGAACTGTGCCTTACCACCCAGCGGCTGCTGCGTGATCATGGAGTAGGGGCCAGTCGAACGAGCGTGGATCTTGTCGTCGACCAGGTGGTTGAGCTTGATGATGTAGGTGTAGCCGACCGAGACTGGCGCGGGGAACGGCTCGCCGGTGCGACCGTCGTAGAGCATCGCCTTACCGTCGCCCTTGACCAGACGATCCCCGTCGCGGTTGGGCAAGGTGGCGGCGAGCAGGCCGGAGATCTCGTCCTCGCGGGCTCCGTCGAACACCGGCGTAGCAACGTTGGTGTTCGCGGACCCCTGGCTGACCCCGATGTCGGCGAGGCGCTGCTTCCACTCGGCGTCGTCGCCCTCGACCTGCCAGCCGTTCTTCGCGACCCACCCGAGGTGAGCTTCGAGGATCTGACCGATGTTCATCCGCCCGGGGACTCCGAGCGGGTTGAGGATGATGTCGACGGGTGTCCCGTCCTCGAGGAACGGCATGTCCTCCGCAGGCAGGATCTTCGAGATGACGCCCTTGTTTCCGTGTCGCCCGGCCAGCTTGTCGCCGTCGGAGATCTTGCGCTTCTGGGCGACGTACACCCGGATGAGCTGGTTGACCCCCGGGGGAAGCTCGTCGTCCTCCTCACGGTCGAACACCCGCACACCGATGACGATGCCGCTCTCTCCGTGCTTGACCTTCAAGGAGGTGTCGCGAACCTCGCGCGCCTTCTCTCCGAAGATGGCCCGCAGCAGACGCTCCTCAGGCGTCAGCTCGGTCTCGCCCTTGGGCGTGACCTTGCCGACCAGGATGTCACCCGGCACGACCTCTGCGCCGATGCGGATGATCCCGCGCTCGTCGAGGTCGGCCAGCATCTCGTCGGAGACGTTCGGGATATCACGCGTGATCTCCTCCGGCCCCAGCTTGGTGTCGCGGGCGTCGACCTCGTGCTCCTCGATGTGGATCGAGGTGAGGACATCCTCCTGCACAAGACGTTGGCTCAGGATGATGGCGTCTTCGTAGTTGTGTCCCTCCCACGGCATGTAGGCCACCAGGAGGTTGCGGCCGAGCGCCATCTCGGCGAAGTCGGTGCTGGGACCGTCGGCGATGGGGTCGCCCTTCTCCAGCCTGTCGCCCTCGGCCACAGTCGGTCGCTGGTTGACGCAGGTGCCTTGGTTGGACCGGCGGAACTTGGAGAGCCGGTAGGTCTCGTAGTGTCCGTCGTCCTCCATGACGTCCACCGAGTCGGCGGAGACCTCGGTGACGACCCCGGCAGCCTTGGCGACCACGACGTCGCCCGCATCGACAGCGGCGCGGTACTCCATCCCGGTGCCTACGAGCGGCGCCTCGGCACGGATCAACGGTACGGCTTGACGCTGCATGTTTGAGCCCATGAGCGCACGGTTGGCGTCGTCGTGCTCGAGGAACGGGATCAGCGCCGTGGCGACCGAGACCATCTGCCGAGGAGAGACGTCCATGTAGTCGACGTCGTTGCCGAGGATGTAGTCCACCTCGCCACGCCGCTCCCGGACCGTCACCCGCTCGTCCTCGAACGTGTTGTCGGCGGTCAGCGGTGAATTGGCCTGGGCGATGACGACCCGGTCCTCCTCGTCGGCGGTGAGGTAGTCGATCTGGTCAGTGACGACACCGTCCACGACCTTGCGGTACGGCGTCTCGACGAACCCGAACGCGTTGACGCGACCGAATGTCGCGAGAGACCCGATCAGCCCGATGTTGGGCCCCTCGGGTGTCTCGATCGGGCACATCCGGCCGTAGTGGGACACGTGGACGTCGCGCACCTCGAAACCGGCGCGCTCACGCGACAGACCCCCGGGACCGAGTGCAGACAACCGACGCTTGTGGGTGAGGCCCGCCAGCGGGTTGATCTGGTCCATGAACTGGCTGAGCTGCGACGTACCGAAGAACTCCTTGAGCGCCGCGACGACCGGCCGGATGTTGATGAGCGTCTGCGGCGTGATCGCCTCGACGTCCTGCGTGGTCATCCGCTCGCGGACCACCCGCTCCATCCTGGCCAACCCGGTGCGGAGCTGGTTCTGGATCAGCTCGCCGACCGTGCGGAGGCGACGGTTACCGAAATGGTCGATGTCGTCGGCCTCGACCACGACGGGACCCCGCGGAGACTGCATCTCGGTGCGTCCGTCATGAAGAGCGACGATGTACCGGATCGCACCAACGATGTCGTCGACGGTCAGCGTCTGCTGGTCGAACGCCTCGTCCTGGCCGAGCTTCTTGTTGATCTTGTAGCGACCGACCTTCGCCAGGTCGTAGCGCTTGGGGTTGAAGTAGTAGTTGTTGAGCAGCGTCTGCGCCGCTTCGCGGGTCGGGGGCTCTCCCGGCCGGAGCTTGCGATAGATGTCGAGGAGCGCGTCGTCCTGACCCGACGTGTGGTCCTTCTCCAGCGTGAGCCGGATCGACTCGAACTCCCCGAACTCCTCGAGGATCTGCGCCTCGGTCCAGCCGAGCGCCTTGAGCAGCACTGTGACGTTCTGCTTGCGCTTGCGGTCGAGACGAACGCCGACCATGTCTCGCTTGTCGATCTCGAACTCGAGCCAGGCTCCGCGGGACGGGATCATCTTCGAGGTGAAGATGTCCTTGTCAGATGTCTTGTCGATGCTGCGCTCGAAATAGACACCGGGAGAGCGCACGAGCTGCGAGACGACGACACGCTCGGTGCCGTTGACGATGAACGTGCCCTTGTCGGTCATCAGCGGGAAGTCGCCCATGAAGACGGTCTGGCTCTTGATCTCGCCAGTCTCGTTGTTCATGAACTCGGCCGTCACGAACAAGGGCGCGGCGTACGTGAAGTCGCGCTCCTTGCACTCCTCGACCGTGTTCTTCGGCGGCTCGAACCGGTGGTCACGGAAGGACAGGCTCATGGTGCCCGAGAAGTCCTCGATCGGGGAGATCTCCTCGAAGATGTCCTCGAGACCGGACTTCGTCAGGACGCCTTCTCGTCCCTCGGCCGCTGCCTGCTCTATGCGGGTGTGCCACCCGGGGTTGCCCACCAGCCAGTCGAAGCTGTTGGCCTGAAGGGCGAGGAGGTCAGGGATCTCGAGGGGCTCGGCGATCTTTGCGAATGAGACCCGACCGGTGCGGTCTACATCACTGTTGTGGCGAACTGAAGAGTTGGTGCTGGCGTTGCGCGAGGCGGCCAAGAGTGGTCCTTCCGATGGCTCGCGGAATCGATCCCAAATACGCATGCCAAGTCACCCGGCAACGGGTCGAGGGAGGGGAGGCAGCGCAAACGTGCAGTTTACCCCACGAGCGGACTGCCTGTCGAATCAGGGAGCTGGCATGCTGAACGCCGCTCAACCCGATCCGGGCCGCAACTGCACTGAGCATGCCCAAACAAGCGGGCCGAGTCAAGCGAAAACGCCGAATTGCCCTTGACGCCGCTCGCAGGCGCCTCGTGCGGCGGTCAGATCTACTTCACGCTGACCGTGGCGCCGGCGCCCTCGAGAGCCTCCCTCGCTTTGTCGGCCGCGTCCTTGGCGACCTTCTCCAGGATCGCCTTTGGAGCCGCCTCGACGAGGTCCTTGGCTTCCTTCAGCCCGAGGCTGGTCAGGGTCCGCACCTCCTTGATGACCTGGATCTTCTTCTCACCGGCCGCTTCCAGTACGACGTCGAACTCGTCCTGCTCCACGGCTTCGGTCGCGGCGTCGCCAACGCCTGCGGGAGCCGCGGAGGCAGCGACCACCGGGGCGGCCGCCGTGACCCCGAAGGTGTCTTCGAACTGCTTCACGAACTCGCTGAGCTCGAGGAGGGTCATCTCCTTGAATGCGTCGAGGAGGTCGTCGCTGTTGAGCTTCGCCATGGTGGCGTTCCTTCCGGTTGCTTGGAGGGCCGTCAGCCCTGCGTGGTGGTGTCGACGGCACCCGGGGCGTCGTCGAATGTGGCTGCCATGTCGGCCGCCGGCTGGTCGGCCGTGGCTGTCTTTGCGTCGGCTACGCCTGTCGGTGCAGTGTCGGAGGCGTCGGTTGCCGTCTCGTCGGCTGTCGCCGGTTCAAGGACGTCGGAGGTGTCGTCCGTCGCGACCACCGCCTCAGACGTGCCGTCCGTCGCAGGCACCTCGACAGAGCCGGCGGGAAGAACCGAGGGATCTTCCTGCGCCTTGTCGCGTAGCGCGCCTATCAGACGCGCGGCCTGGGCCAGCGGAGCGTTGAACAAGAATACGGCGTTCTGAAGGGATACCAGGAGCGCTCCCGCGAGCTTGCCGAGCAGAACCTCCCGAGACTCGAGGTCGGCGATCTTGGCGATCTCGTCGACGGTGAGCGTCTTGCCGTCGAGGACACCGCCCTTGATGACGAGCGGGGAGTTGGCCTTGGCGAAGTCGCGCAGACCCTTCGCGACCACGACTGCGTCACCCTTGATGAACGCGATCGCTGTCGGACCGACGAGCAGGTCGTCGAACCCCTGGACGCCTGCCTCCGCCGCGGCGATCATGGTGAGGGTGTTCTTCACGACGGCGTAGCTGGCGTCGTCACCGAGCACTCGCCGCAGCTCCTGCAGCTGTTTGACGGTGAGACCGCGGTAGTCGGTCAGCACAGCGCCGACGGAGTCACGGAACTCGCCCGCCAGCTCTGCGACGGCCGCCGCCTTGTCAGGGCGCGCCATGTGCTTCCTCTCGACGAAACAGAAGATCGCCCCGTGCAGGGTGCGCACGGGGCGAGGAGGGATCGATGGATCACGCCTGTTTCCGGTCACCTGCGCGGGCTGCCCGTGTCATCCTCGGGCCTTCGGCCGATCGATGGGACTCGATCGACAACCAGCGGTCTTTGGTGAACCCACCCTACGTCGAGGTCACGCGGCTCACCAAATCAAGCGCCGAGACCGAAGGAACCGGGGCTGAACGTGCCGACCTGCTTGGCGGGAGGCGCCTGCACCGACACGGGCTTGCCGTACTTGGAGAAGTGGGCCTCGATCGAGGCAGTCTTGCCCAGGTCGACCGTCATCTTCACCGGAAGGTTGTCGCCGTTCAGCCAGGCATCGACCGCGATCTGCGCGGGAACCCCGAGCTGCGACATGCCCTGACCTTGCATCTTCGACATGCCCCCACCCTGCATGGCGTGCCCGGCAGCCATCGCCTTCGCGGTGTCCACAGTCAGCGTGTAGTGGTGGGTCGACACCCCGTCGACCGTCTCGAGGCCCTTGTCCTTCAGGCTCTTCACGGCCTTGAGGTACGCCCCGAAGTCTGCCGGGTTGGCGTTTTTCAGCATCTGCGAGAAGGGGTTGGCGGCGTCGCCCAGGTCGACCTTCACCCACGGCTTGCTTCCCGTACCGAGCAGGCCTGCGCTGCGGACGTAGATCACCTTGCGCACCAGTCTCATCTCCACCTGCTTGCCTGCCACGTCAACCCTCATCTGCATCGAGATGTTGGCCGGGTCGCCGAAGCCCGAGACATCTCCAGACATCGACACCGACTGGCCCATCGCCTTGATTGTGGCGTTGAAGTGCGAGGACTGGACATCGCCCTGAGCAGCCGCCATCGCCGAGCTGAAGTTCGCCTTGCTCAGCGTCATGGGAGCGTTGCTTCCGCCGGCGTTGTCATTGGTGGCAGCCGTATCGCTGCCACATCCCGAAAGGCTGACCAACAAGCCTGCTGCCAAGACTCCAGCGGCCATCCGCCGCACACCGGTGACACGCATACTCATAGCTCAAGCCTTCCATGTGGCCGCTCCGGTCGTCGGCCGCCTAGCACAAGACTACGTGGCGAGGCTAGACCTTTCGACCCGATGGCGATGAGTTCGCCCGAACGGCCAACAGTGCGGCACAGAGCTGCTGGACGACGGGAGATCAGCCCTGCTCGTCCGACATCAGGTTGCGAGTGCGGTTGGGGTCGACCTGGATGCCGGGGCCCATCGTCGTCGACAGCGTGACCCTTCTCAGGTAGCGGCCCTTGGAGCTCGACGGCTTCAGCCTCAGGACCTCCTCGAGCGCCGCGCCGTAGTTCTCGACCAGCTTGTCCGTCGAGAACGACGCCTTGCCGATGATGAAGTGAAGGTTGGCGTGCCGGTCGACGCGGAACTCGATCTTGCCACCCTTGATGTCGGTGACCGCCTTCGTCACATCAGGGGTGACTGTGCCCGTCTTCGGGTTGGGCATCAGCCCACGCGGCCCCAGGACTCGTCCGAGCCGGCCGACCTTGCCCATCATGTCCGGCGTGGCGACGACTGCGTCGAAGTCGAGCCAGCCGCCGTTGACCTTGTCGATCAGCTCGTCACCCCCCACGAAGTCGGCTCCTGCCGCTCTGGCTTCCTCCGCCTTCCCGGCGTTGGCGAACACGAGCACACGCGCCGTCTTGCCTGTTCCGTGTGGGAGGTTCACGGTTCCCCGCACCATCTGGTCCGCCTTGCGAGGGTCGACGCCGAGGCGCATCGCCACGTCGATGGTGGAGTCGAACTTGGTCGCCTTGGCGTCCTTGGCGATCTTGATGGCCTCGAGCGGTGCGTATGCGGTGTCACCGTCGATCTTGCTTGCTGCGGCCCGATAGGCCTTGCTGCGCTGCATGAGCTGGTTCCTTTCTCAGAGTGACCAGGTGTGGTGAGCGGGCCAGCGCGGCCCTTCCACGTGGTACGACCGTCACGCGCCGACAGTGATACCCATCGACCGGGCGGTCCCCTCGACGATCTTCATCGCGGCTTCGATGTCGTTCGCGTTGAGGTCGGGGAGCTTGGTGGTCGCGATCTCGCGGACCTGGTCGCGGTTGATCCTCCCCACCTTGTCTGTGTGTGGTGTCGGCGAGCCCTTCGCGAGCCCGGCCGCCTTCTTGATGAGCTCGGCGGCCGGCGGAGTCTTCGTGACGAAGGTGAAGGTGCGATCCTCGAAAATCGTGATCTCGACCGGGATCACGTTGCCACGCATCGGCTCCGTGGCGGCGTTGTAGGCCTTGCAGAACTCCATGATGTTGACGCCGTGCGGGCCGAGGGCGGTTCCGACAGGTGGCGCGGGAGTGGCCGCGCCGGCCTGTAGCTGCACCTTGACGAGTGCTGCGATCTTCTTCTTCTTCGGAGGCATGGTTGTTGTCCTAGCTGCTCAGTGTTCAGGTGCGGTGGTGGATGGCGTCGCGAGTGCGTGTGACCGGTGTCAGACCTTCTCGATCTGCGTGAAGCTGAGCTCGACCGGGGTCTCGCGGCCGAAGATCTCGACAAGTGCCTTGACCCTTTGAGCGTCGATGTTCATCTCCGTGATCGTCGCGTGCAGCGTGGCGAACGGCCCGTCGACGACCATGACCGAGTCTCCCGGGTAGAAGTCGGTGAACTCGACCTTCTTCTGCTTCTGTTGCTGAGGACTCTCGGACTCGACGATGACCTCCGGCGCAAGCATCGCCTCGACCTCGGCGAGGCTCAGCGGGACCGGTTGATGGCTGTGTCCGACGAAGCCGGTGACGGACGGAGTGTGTCGGACGGCTGACCAGGACTCGTCAGTCAGGTCCATCCGTACCAGCACATAGCCTGGCAGGACGGTGCGGCGGACCATGCGGCGTTGGCCGTTCTTGATCTCGGCGACTTCCTCCTGCGGCACGTGGACCTCGTAGATGAACTCCTCCATGTTGAGTGAGGTGATCCGGTTCTCGAGGTTTGTCTTGACCCTGTTCTCCATGCCGGAGTAGGTGTGCACGACGAACCAGTCGCCTGGCTTCGCGCGAAGTGCTTCGCGGAACTCATCGAGCGGGTCTACGACCGGCTCGGCGTCGACATCTGCGTCCTCGACCTGCCCGTCCTCGACCTGTGGGCCTTCGACGACGTCAGCGGGCTCGGTCACTGTCTGTTCGGTCATGATGTTGTCAACTCACATACTTCCGCGGCTCGGTAGCTGAGGCGAGGCGCTTCAGCCGAAGATCTTGAACATGGCTGTGTTGAAGCCGTAGTCCAGGAGGGACACGTACAAGATCATGAAGAGGACGAAGACCAGCACGACCATGAAGTAGGTGATCAGCTGCTCTCGCGTTGGCCAGATGACCTTGCGCAGCTCCGTAATGACCTGTCGGAGGAAGAGACCGAGACCTGTCCGACCCTTCTGGGTGGGCCGACTCTCACTCGCCGAGCTCGTGGCGCGTGTCTCCGTCACGGTGCTGCCTCCTCATGGTCGTCTCGCCGCAGGGCAGGAGGGACTCGAACCCCCAACCGCCGGTTTTGGAGACCGGTGCTCTGCCAATTGAGCCACTGCCCTCCGGTGGCGCTGGCTCCGGACACAACCAAGGCAAAGCATCGCGAACTTAGGTGCCGACGCCACCAAGGACTCGAGTGTACGGGGTGGGCACCCGCGGGGTCGAACCGAGCGGGTGCGAGGCGGTCGGGAGTGCGAGGATAGCCGCATGAGTGACGCCGAGCACGCCAGACCGCATCGGCGGGTCTCCCGACGCGTCGACGGAATCGCCGAGTCCGCCACCTTGGCGGTCGACGCCAAGGCCAAGGCCCTCAAGGCGGCAGGCAGACCGGTGGTCGGCTTCGGCGCGGGCGAACCCGACTTCGCCACCCCCGACTACATCGTGGCGGCGGCCGTCGAGGCGGCCAGAGATCCCCGGAACCACCGCTACACGCCCGCCGGAGGTCTGCCGGAGCTCAAGGAGGCGGTCGTCGACAAGACCCGGCGAGACTCCGGCTACGAGGTCCGAGCTTCGCAGGTGCTCGTGACGAACGGCGGCAAGCAGGCCGTCTACCAGGCCTTTGCCACCCTGCTCGACCCGGGCGACGAGGTGATCCTCCCTGCTCCCTACTGGACGACCTACCCGGAGGTCATCCGCCTGGCGGGTGGCGTCGCGGTGGAGGTGCTCGCCGACGAGACCCAGGACTACCTCGTTACTGTCCCGCAGCTCGAAGCGGCCCGGACGAACCGGACGAAGGTGCTGCTCTTCTGCTCGCCGTCGAACCCGACCGGTGCCGTCTACAGCCCCGAGCAGGTCAGGGAGATCGGGAGGTGGGCGCACGAGAAGGGTGTGTGGGTCGTCACTGACGAGATCTACGAGCACCTCGTCTACGCTGACGCCCGGTTCAGCTCGATCGTCGTCGAGGTGCCCGAGCTCGCCGACACCTGCGTCGTGGTGAACGGGGTCGCGAAGACATACGCCATGACCGGCTGGCGGGTCGGCTGGTTGGTCGGGCCGCCAGACGTGGTCAAGGCTGCCACGAACCTTCAGTCGCACCTCACCTCGAACGTGTCGAACGTGTCGCAGCGCGCGGCACTGGCGGCGGTGTCGGGTGACCTCAGCGCTGTCGACGGCATGCGAACTGCCTTCGACAGACGCCGGAGGACCATCGTAGGCATGCTCGAAGAGGTGCCGGGGTTCGTCTGCCCAGAGCCCAAGGGCGCCTTCTACGCCTATCCCTCGGTGAAGGGTGCGCTGGGTCGCGAGGTCGCGGGTCGAGCCGTGGAGACGTCGGCCGAGCTGGCCGAGCTGATCCTCGACGAGGTCGAGGTCGCTGTCGTCCCCGGCGAGGCGTTCGGCAGCCCTGGCTACCTGCGGCTCTCCTACGCTCTGGGAGACGATGACCTCGCCGAGGGCGTGGCACGGATCCAGAAGCTGCTGAGCTGACCGGAGGTTGCCCGTACGCGCGTTGGCCGACCTTCCGAAGGCGCATCTGCATCTGCACTTCACCGGCTCCATGCGGCACATCACGGTGGTCGACCTCGCCCGGCAGCAGGGCATCTGGCTACCGGACGCCCTGACCGACGGCTGGCCACCGGAGCTGTCGGCCGCCGACGAGAAGGGGTGGTTCCGCTTCCAACGGCTCTACGACCTGGCCCGGGCTGTGATCCGGACAGAGGGATCTGTCCGGCGTCTGCTGCTGGAGGCCGCGGAGGACGAGGCCGCGGAGGGCTCGCGCTGGCTGGAGATCCAGGTGGACCCGAGTGGCTATGCAGCACACTTCGGGGGGATCACGGCGTTCACCGAGCTCGCGCTCGACGCCGCACGGGAGGCGACGTCGGTGACCGGTGTACAGGTTTCGCTCATAGTCGCCGCGAACCGCATCCGCGACCCGCTCGACGCCCGCACCCTCGCCAGGCTGGCGGCCCAATACGCAGGAAGAGGGGTGGTGGGCTTCGGGCTCTCCAACGACGAGCGACGCGGCGAGGCGCTTGCCTTCGCGAAGGCCTTCGACATCGCTCGACGTGCGGACCTGCTGTGCTGTCCCCATGGCGGCGAGTTGCGAGGTCCCGAGAGCGTGTGGTCGTGTCTCGACGGGCTGGGTGCGCATCGGATCGGCCACGGAGTCCGCTCGGTCGAGGATCCCGTCCTCGTCGCGCACCTCGCCGAGGCGGGGGTCACCCTAGAGATCTGCCCCCGGTCGAATGTCGCGCTCGGGGTGCATACCGACCTTTCGTCGGTCCCCGTTCGAGAGCTGTTCGACGCAGGCGTCCCGATCGCGCTGGGCGCGGACGACCCGCTGCTGTTCGGCTCGCGTCTGCTGGACCAGTACGAGGCGGCCCGCCATGTGCACGGCTTTAGCGACGCCGACCTTGCCGAGCTGGCGAGGATGTCCATCCGGGGCTCCGCCGCCCCCGACGACGTGAGGAGGTCGATGCTCTTCGGGGTGGATGCCTGGCTCAGCCGTGAGGTCACCGGCGCATCCTGACCGGTTTCAGACCGCGCAACCGACGCAGACCGGCTCCGGCAGGAGCACGATGCCGAACCTCTCCCGGACGCCGTCGCGGATCTCCACGGCGAGCGCGACGATGTCGGCCGTGGAGCCACTTCCGCGGTTCGTCAGCGCCAGTGTGTGCTTCGACGACAATCTGACCCGCTCGTTGCCGTAGCCCTTGCCGAAGCCGGCCCGCTCGATCAACCACGCTGCACTCGTCTTCACCGTGCCGTCGCTCTGCGGGTACGCCGGAGCCCCGGCAGGCAGATCGGCCGGCGCGACGAACGGGTTGGTGAAGAAGGACCCGGCGCTCCAGGTGTCCCTGTCATCGGGGTCCAGCACCATGCCCTTACGCGCGCGGAGCGCCAGAACAGCCTCGCGAACGTCCCGCGACGGCCGGCGCTCACCCAGTCCCGCGCCCATCGTGCGGGCCAGCTCGGCGTACCGGATTGGCACCCCCATGTCGCCGGACCGGAACTGGAAGGTCACCGCGCCCACGACATAGCGTCCGGGGTCCCGCTTGAACACGCTGGTGCGGTAGCCGAAGCCGCAGTCGGAGGCGAAGAGGGTGCGGGTACGGCGCTCGACCCGGTCGTAGACCTCGACCTGGGAGACGGTGTCGGACACCTCCTGGCCGTACGCGCCGACGTTCTGGATCGGCGCGGCGCCCACCGTGCCCGGGATCCCCGACAACGCCTCCACCCCGATCCAGTCCTCGCGGACCGCGCGGGCGACGAGCTCGTCCCAGCTCTCGCCGGCCTCCACGGTCGCCTCGACGCCGGAGCACTGTGCACGGCCGAGGGCCACCCCGGCGGTCGAGATGTGCACGACGGTGCCGTTGAAGCCGTCGTCCGCGACCAGCAGGTTGCTGCCACCACCGAGCAGAAGCACCGGAGTTCCTGCGGCGTCTGCGACCGCGACGGTTCCGTAGAGCTCCGCTCTCGTGGTCGCCTCGAGGAAGTCATGGGACGGTCCCCCGAGGCGGAGCGTGGTCCAGAGCGAGAGCGGCTCTGCCGTCCTCGTCAGCACCGCACCACTGCCCTGCACATGCCCAGCACCTTGGTGTCATTGTTCGTAACGGTGATCTCGAGGGTCGCCGACTCGCCGTCGACCTCCTTCACCACACCCGTCACCTCCACCCTGGTGCCTTGGTCGTCGTCGGGCACTTCCACGGGTTTGGTGAAGCGAGCTCCGAACGACTGGACCGCAGCAGGGTCACCTACCCACCCGGTGAGTGCTCGGCCAACCAGTGCGAGCGTGTACATGCCGTGCGCGACCACGCCCGGCAGGCCCACCGAGGTGGCGACCCGGTCGCTGTAGTGAATGGGGTTGAAGTCTCCGGATGCACCGGCGTACCGCACCAGTTCCGCGCGTGTGACGACGTACGACTCTGGACCGAGCTCGTGCCCCGCTGCCCAGCTCACGCTCCCGCTCCGCGGTGCAGCAGCAGTGCGAACGCCGTCGCGACGTGCTCGCCGCTAGTGGTCGTCACCTCGGTGCGGGTGCCGATCATGTCCGTCCCCGCCGCCGTCCTCAGTGTGTCGATGGTCAGCGTGCCGGTGAGCTCGTCCCCCGCCCGCACTGGTCGAGTCTGCTCGAACCGCTGCTCTCCGTGGATCACATTGTGGAGCTCGATCCCAACCTCGGTGTCTGTCATAAGCGCGGTCATGGCTTTGAACGCTATGAGAATCGGGAACGTCAAGGGCGCTGTCTCACCACCGTCGATCGGTTCGGCGCCAGTCGCCTCGGTGAACTCGGCGATCTTCTCCCGGCTCGCCGTGTATGGCGGCGTAGGCGCGAACGCGCGTCCGGAAAGAGATGCGTCAAGCGCCATGCAGCGACGCTATCTCACCGTGGCGACGGACCAGGTCAGGTCGGGTCGTCCCGCACGCTCGGCATCCTGGCGAGCCGCTTCAGCTCCCTGTCGGACACCCGGCTCCGGGTCATCATGACGCGACGCATGACTGGCTTGCGATAGTTGAACGAGCCCCGGTAGTCATAGGCGTTGGTCACGTGTCGACTCAGCGGTGCGAGCCGGAAGTTGCGCTCGACGAACGCAAGCATCGAGTAGGGGAGGACTGCGGTCTCCCGGTCGGTCGAGCCATGCCGGGCCCATGGGCTTACGATGACCATTGGCGCGCGTATCCCCAGCTTGCCTGGCGGATCCACGTGGTCGTAGAAGCAGCCACAGTCGTCGTACGTGATGAATATGGCGGTGCTCTTCCACTGCGGCCCGTTCTGCACGGCTCGGACCATCCGGCCGATGTAGTTGTCCCCGATCTTCATGCTCGAGGTGTTGTGCTGGGAGTAGTCGCCGAGCGGCAGGAGTATCGACAGCGCGGCAAGATCTCCCCCACGTGCTGCCTGAACGAACTCGGGAGTCCGAGAGTCGTACGCGGGCCGCAACCGATGATCCCCACACCAGAAGAAGTAGTCGCAGATGGACCACAGGTTCGTGATCGGCTCCGGGTTCGTGAGCCCTTGGTAGATGTGCCAGCTCAGGCCGCGCTGCTCCATACGTTGCATGATCGTCGGGGTGTACCGCACCGGGCTCTGGCGGAACGGACCGTCCCCCTTTCGGTCCGGGACGCATGAAGGCACCAGGACCGGACGGCCGCGGCGTGGCGACCACCTCACCACCCGGTTGCTGCCGCAACCCCAGCCGCGCTGGTGCGGGACACCTGAGGCGTAGTGGGGGTTCTTGCCGACAAAGCCGTTCATCGTCCCCGCCGCCAACGTGATGTGAGCTCCGAACGAAGCGGTGTCGCTCGAGGCGAACGTCGCAGAAGACACCGCGAAACGTGTCGCCAGGGCGGCGAGGTTGGGGATGCTCCTGGGACGGTGGTGCGTCACGCAGATGTGTGGCTGCCTTCTGCAACCGGGCAGCTTGTTCCAGGCGTTCTGGGCGGCGAGAAGCTGCGCAGAAGGCACATGCGAGACGACGGGCACGATGTCCGGCTCGACGATGTTCGGGGCAGTCGCTCCGTGGGCGAAGGTGACCCTCCCGGAGTACCCGTTGCAGCCGACCTTACGTCGTTTGCAGACCACCCCGAGGACTTCGTCGAAGGAGTGGTTCTCCTGGTAGATGATGACCACGTGCTTGATGGGGCTGCGACTCGCGGACAGTGAGACCAGCCGCGTCGAGGGCTCCGCCGAGTCTGCGAGAGAGGTCAGGGTCAGGGTCAGAAGTAAGACGCCAAGGCACCCTGTCAGGCTTCTCCGGTCACCTGAGAAGCGGCGACTCGGCACCCGACCGTTCGCCCTTGTGTCTGGGAGGTGAGGACGAGACGTCGAGCTCGTCACTACCTCAGCGGGTCTCCCGGTGGGCACGGTGACAACGACAGCGGGGGCAGAACTTCTTCAGCTCCAGGCGGTCGGGATCGTTGCGCCGGTTCTTGCGCGTGATGTAGTTGCGTTCTTTGCACTCGGTGCACGCCATGGTGATCTTGGGGCGGATGTCAGTGCTCTTGCTGGCCACGGGATACCTTCTCTGTCAGCGCTGCATGGTGTTGCCAGGGCGATGCCGGGTCGAACTGGTAGCGGGGGCGGGACTTGAACCCGCGACACCACGATTATGAGCCGTGTGCTCTGACCACCTGAGCTACCCCGCCGTCTGCGCCGGTCCCTCACCCGAGCTCGCAGGTGAGGTCCGACGTCGGAGCCCCAATACGGAATCGAACCGTAGACCTTCTCCTTACCATGGAGACGCTCTACCGACTGAGCTATTGGGGCAAGCGACGTATGAGAATACACAGCAAGCGGCAGCGAGCGTTAATCGGTCGAACGTGCTCGTGTAGGCGTGCCCCGGCCTCGTCATCCAGTGGCGAGACGGCTTTCGAGGACTGCCGCGGTGCCATCTCGAAGGCGGAAGTACCCTCGCCGAATGACTTCCGAGCAGACTCCAGACCGCCCGTACTCCGCCAAGCCGATACGCATCGGATTCCAGCTCCAGCCTCAGCACGCTGACTACGCCGACATACGACGAGCCGCCTCACAAGCTGAGGAGATCGGCGTCGACGTGTTGTTCAACTGGGACCACTTCTTCCCTCTCTACGGCGAGCCTGAAGGCAAGCACTTCGAGTGCTGGACCATGTTGGGAGCCTGGGCCGAGGCGACCGAGTCGGTCGAGATCGGTGCGCTGGTGACCTGCAACAGCTACCGGAACCCGGAGCTTCTCGCCGACATGGCCCGCACCGTCGACAACATCAGCGGCGGCCGGCTGATCCTCGGGATCGGGTCGGGCTGGTTCGAGAAGGACTACGACGAGTACGGCTACGAGTTCGGCACCGCGGGAGGCCGCCTCGATGTCCTCAGTGAGTCGCTGCCACGGATCGAACGGCGGCTCAGCCGCCTCAACCCAGCGCCGACGCGGCACATTCCGGTGCTCATCGGTGGTGGCGGCGAGAAGAAGACGCTACGCATGGTGGCTGAACATGCCGACATCTGGCACGGCTTCGGCGACGTCGACACGGTCACGCACAAGCACGACGTGCTCGATGAATGGTGTGCCAGGGTGGGCCGCGATCCAGGCGAGATCGAACGGTCGGCGGGCGTGCCCGATGGTGACCCCTCCGAGGTCGGGCCACCGCTCCTCCAGGCGGGCACCCGGCTGTTCACGGTCGGCGCCGGTGGACCAAACTTCGACGTCTCTCGGCTGCGGGACTGGGTCGCGTGGCGGGATGAGCAGAACGCGGGGTGACCGACCGGGATCAACGGCGAGAGTACCCGCCGAGCGACTCAGCGGCCGCCACCGGCTCGCCGGTGGACCGGACAGGAATCTGTCACACGAAGAACGCCCAGCCCCTGCAGGACTGGGCGTCTCGGTGGCAGGTGTTGGGTTCGAACCAACGTAGGCTGAGCCGGCAGATTTACAGTCTGCTCCCTTTGGCCACTCGGGCAACCTGCCAGATGAGCGACGCATCTTATCGACAAGGCGCCGCAGCGAGCGACTACGATACCTGGTCGCCGGGGCGGCAGTTCCAGGGCATCAGCGCCGAGGGGCGACAGCACTAAGAGGGGATCATTTCATGGCCGGCGACTCGTCATTCGACATCGTGAGCAAGATCGACCACCAAGAGGTCGACAACGCCGTCAACCAGGCGGCTAAGGAGATCTCCCAGCGATTCGACTTCAAGAACACCGGCGCGTCCGTGAAGCGGCTGGGCGAGGCGTCTATCGAGGTGGCCGCCAACGCCGACGAACGTGCGCTCGCCGTCGTCGATGTCCTCAAGGAGAAGCTCATCAAGCGTGGACAGTCGCTCAAGATCCTCGATGTCGGAGAGCCTCGGCCGTCCGGCAAGGAGGTCAAGATCGCCATCGACCTCAAGGAGGGAATCACCCAGGAGCAGGCCAAGAAGGTCGGCAAACTGATCCGGGACGATGGACCGAAGGGCGTCAAGGTGCAGGTACAGGGTGACGAGCTGCGCGTCACCAGCAAGAAGCGCGATGACCTGCAGGACGTGATCGCCCTGGTCAAGGCCCAGGAGTACGACTTCGCCGTCCAGTTCACCAACTACCGCTGATCTGGGCTGTTCACGCAGATCGGCGCGTCGTCGACAGCGCACTCGCCGCTCTCGACCTGGACGGCTGAACCCAGCCACGAGTCGTTGGTGAGTGTCTCCGGGCTCCGTGTGCTCGACGATGATCACCGGCAGGCCAATCGCAGTCATCTGAGAACTTCCGCGAACAAAACGACCATCCTCGGTCTTACTCTATGTAATTATTTGATTACAGATCGTTAGACCAGAGATGATCCTCACTCGCCGGAGTCCTCGTCATGTCGCTCACTGTCTCCTCACCCACGCATCACACCCGCCGCGCCTTCTTGCGGACGGGCTTCGCCGCCGGGAGCTTGGCCGTGGTGTCTGCCACCACGGGGATGAGAGGTCCTCTCGGCTCTTCTCAACCCGCCTTCGCCGACGTGACACCTCCCCTTGTGCCTGCTCGGATGGCTGAGGACCTGTGCGGTTCGTACCTGATCAACACGAAGCTCTTCTATGCGACCAAGGTGTACAAGCACACCGACGCGGTCATCGACCTGCTCAAGGAGCTGGGTGCGCGCGGAATCCGTGAGCATGTCACCGTGGGCAAGTCGATCGGAACCAGGAACCAGCAGTACGCGATGCCGGTGCTCGCAGCGGCCGGCTGCCGCTGGCACGGCACCGTCGGGAATGTCACAGACTGGCAGAACGCGACGAGCGTCAACAAGCAAGCCGTCGACTTCCTCGCCTCCTACTACGCCCCTCGGATGGGTGGCGACCTGTCCGCCCTGATGCACTCGTTCGGCGGCTGCAACGAGGTCGACAACGTGACGAACAACGGCCCGGACTGGGCGGCCCATGCCCGCATCATGCAGGCCGCCCTGTGGAAGCAGGCCAAGGCCAACTCGGCCACGTGGAACGTCCCGGTTGCGGGTCCCTCGACGCGCACCGACTTCACGCCGGCCCGCGCAGCGGCCCTCGGTGACCTTTCGGCAATCTCCGAGATGGGAAACGGCCACCTGTACAACAAGGGCCGAAGCCCGAGCGGCGAGATCGACGAGCACCTGAGCATCCTGAACCCCGTGTTCCCCAACGCGACGCGCTGGATCATGACCGAGACGGGCTACAACAACTCACCCCAGGACAACAAGGGCAAGACCGTACCGGAGTCGGCCTCGGCCACCTATGTGGTGCGTGGCATCTGTGATTTCTTCAAGCGCAACACGGCGTACTGCCGCTTCGAACTGCTCGACGACCCAGACGTGATCGACTACACGAGCCAGTCGTCCATCAACCGGACCGCGGAGCGACAGGCGCACTTCGGCCTCGTCGCGATGACGACGAGCACCATCGCCACCTCGACGCCTGACACGTGGCGCAAGAAGCCCGAATTCTACGCCACCAAGAACCTGCTGGGCCTCATGTCGGACCGTGGCGGTAGCTTCACTCCCGCCGCTCTCAACGTCAGCGTCACCGGTGGTGGCAGCGATCTGCAACAGCTACTCCTGCAGAAGCGTGACGGGCGACATTACCTCCTGCTATGGCGCGACGTTCAGGTGTGCACGAACTACCCGGACGCGTCACCGGTCGCAGTCACCCCCGTCTCGCTCAGCCTTCAGATGACGGCAGCGCGGACCTGCGCGGTCTACCAACCCACCCTGAGCTCCACACCGATCGCCACCTATCCCGCCACCACGAGCATGTCCTTGGCGCTTTCAGGGGATCTGAAGATCATCGAGATCGGCTGATCGGTCGGCCTTGGGGGGTGCGGCTCGACCCCCCGTCCACGCGCCTCACGTCGACCTTCCCTTTCTGCAGTCGCTCGCGTGGCTCACGCAAGCACCGCGAACAGCGGGGCCGGCCAGACTGACAGGGCGACCGACCCGATCAACGTCGCCGAGATGACGAAGCCGACTGATGCCGGCACTAGCCCATGTAAGTGGTCGTCTCCCGGAGAGCTGATGGCACCCTCAGGCCCGGGCGCGACGAGGGTGGCGACGAACCGCAGGTAGTAGACGAGCCCGAGCGCCACATTGGCCGCCATGACCACGGCGAGCCAGGTGACGCCACCGTCGACAGCGCTCCGGAAGATGACCACCTTCGCGACGAGCCCAACGATGCCGGGCGGGAGTCCGGCCAGGCAGAGCAGGGCGAAGGCGAGGGCGAGGCCGAGCAGGGGTTCCCGCCGGACAAGACCCGCGTAGTCGGAAACCAAGGTCGCTCCACGCGCCGAGACGGCCGCGACCACGCTGAACGCGCCCAGGTTGACCAGCGCGTACATCGCCGCGTACGTCTGGAGCGCGCCGACATCGGCGGCGCCACCCCCCGCGGCCAACGGGACGAGGAGAAAGCCCACATGGGCCACGGACGACCAGGCGAGGACTCGGACCGCATGCCGCTGTAGAAGCGCGGCAAGGTTTCCCACCGTCATGGTCACTGCGGCCGCAACCCCCAGCATCGGCGACCAGACGTCGGCATACGGCGGGAAGAACCGCACCACGACGATGGTGACGCCTGCCAGTCCGGCCGTCTTGCTGACGACCGAGAGATACGCCGCCACCGGGACCGGGGCGCCGACGTACGTGTCGGGGACCCATGCCTGGAACGGGACCGCCGCCACCTTGAAGCCGAGCCCGACCAGGGTCAGCACCATTCCGACCCCGATCAGCGGCCTGACGGCCGAGGAGGTGGCCACGGAAGTCGCCACCGCACCGGCCGCAACGGAGCCCGTGGCGCCGTACACCATCGAGATCCCGAGCAGAGTGATGGCGGTGGCCACGACCGACGTGACGAAGAACTTGAGCGCAGCTTCCGCCCCGCGGCGCGGTCGACGTCGCAGTCCCACCAAGGCGAACGACGGCAACGACACGGTCTCCATCGCCACGACGAGAGTGACCAGGTCATGGGCCGCAGCCACGGCCAAGGCGCCCGCGGTCGAGCACAACAACAGGAAGTAGGTCTCACCACCTGGCATCTCTCCCTCGCTGACCGCCGGCACAAGCAGTAGGGCAACCAGGCCGCAAGCCACCAGAGCGACCACCCACCACACCAGAGCGACCCGGTCGACGACCCATGAGCAGTCGACGGGCTCCTCCAGCCGCGACGGCAGGCAGAAGGCCGCTCGCTCGGAGTCGCGTAACGCTGCGGTGACAGCAAGGGCGGCGGCGACCCCGGCCAGGGTGACGGCGCAGGGAAGCGCGCCGGACTGCTTGGGGACGAAGGCGTCCAGGAGCAGTGCCAGTACCGCGGCGGCCACCAGACACACCGGAGCGGCGATCGCCCACCAGTCGACGGCCTGGGTCATCGGCTCAGCACCGCGGAGACCAAGGAGGCTCCGCCGTCGGCGGACCACAACATGGCCATCGGAGCCACACCGAGACCGACCGTGACGAGCACCAGGGGCGCCCACGCCAGCCATTCGTCCGATGCGACGTCACTCAGAGAGTCTCCCGGTCCGACGCCCTGGCAGATCCGCCGGACCGCGACAACGAAGTACCCCGTCGTGAGCACGACGCCGAGCCCTGCGAGTGCCATCAGGACGAGGTACGTCGTCTGGGGTAGCGCCGGGTTCGGGGAGAACGCCGCCAGCATCGTCAGCATCTCGCCCCAGAAGCCAGCCAAGCCCGGCAGGCCGAGACTCGCCATCGCCGCGACGGCGAACAGCGCGGCGAGGCGCGGCGCGCGGCCGTACAGCCCTCGCCCGATGGTGTCGAAGGTCGTGCCCCCCAGCCGGTCCTTCAGCCCGCCGACGAGGAAGAAGAGCAGACCGGTGATCGCACCGTGGGCGACGTTGGCGAAGTTGGCAGCGAGCAGCCCCTGGGGAGTCATGGTCGAGATCGCCAGCGCGACGAACCCCATATGCCCGATGCTCGAGTAGGCCACCATCCGTTTCAAGTCGGGCTGGGCCAGGCATGCCAGCGCGCCGTAGACGATGCCGACGACGCCGAGCCCCCCGAGATAGGGCGCCACCTCGAGCGCGCCGGCCGGTACGACGTCGTACCAAAAGCGCAGCAGGCCGTAGGTGCCGAGCTTCAACAACACACCGGCAAGCAGCACAGACCCCACGGTCGGAGCTTTGCTGTGTGCATCGGGAAGCCAGAAGTGCAGAGGCCATACCGGCACCTTCGCTCCGAAGCCGACGAGCAGGAGGGCGGCTATCGCCACCTGTCGGCCGTGATCGATCCTGCGCACCCGGTCGGCGACGACCGTGAGGTCGAAGCTGCCCGTCTCGGACCGAAGCAACAAGAAGGCCACCAGCACGAGAGCCGATCCGACCACCGTGACCACCAGGAAACGGGTCGCCGCCCGTCGCCGACCCTCGGCGTCGTGAGAGTCGCCCCAGTCCGCGATCACGAACCACATGGGGATCAACACGAGCTCGAAGAACACGAAGAACACGATCAGGTCGAGTGCGACGAACGTGCCGATGCTCCCGGCCTCGATGAGCAGCACGAGCGCGGCCAGCTGCCGGGACCCTCCACAGTCAGGAGCACGCCGCACCAGCGAGACCAGGCAGCACCAGGAGAGCAGGGCGGTCACCACGACCAACGGCGCCGACAGAGAGTCCAGCCCGAGTGTCCAGCGAACGCCGATCGGCTCGATCCAGCTGGCGTCGGACTCGAAGTGGAAACCCGGCCCGCTGTCGACCACTGCCACCCATGCGCCGATGGACAACCCCAGTACGACGGTCGACAGCCCCAGCGAGAACCACACCAACCGGTGGCCACTGGCAGGAACCGCTGCTGCCAGGAGCGCCCCCAGAGCGGGCAACGCGACGAGCGCGTCGAGCACGAGGGAGCTCACTGCACGATCCCGACGACGACGGCGACGGCGACGGCGCCGAAGACGATGGCAGTGACGTAGCGCTGGAGGTCGCCGTTGTGCAGCCACCTAAGGAAGCGATTCGCCCAGGAAGCGCCAGTGCCCACCCCGCGGGCGTACGGCTCGACGACATCGGACTCGCTGGCCACGACCGTGCGCATCGCGACCCGGACCGGGCTCAGGACCGCTGACATGAGCGCCCGGTCGTACCCGAGCTCGGCCGCCAGCGCAGGCCGCAGCGGGCCGAGGCGGCGCGAGGGATCGTGTCCGTCGAGCCGCCACCATTCCGACGCGGAGAATGCCACACCTACAGCGACGGCGAGCAAGCTCACGAGCGCCGTGGCGGCATGGAACGGCTCCGGCGCGACACCGAGGAAGCCCGGCCTCACCACGGCCACGCCGCCGAGTGTCGACAGGATCGCGAGGACTAGGAGCGGTCCCGACATGAACCAGGGGGACTCGTGCGGTTCGGCCCTCGCGACGTCCGAGCGCCTACGGCCGAAGAACATCATGAGCCAGGCACGTGTCGCGTAGGCGGCTGTCAGCACCTCCACCACCAGGCCGACGACAAGCACCAGCCACGCACGGGCCTGTGCGTCACCGTGGAAGGCTGCCTCTCCCGCCACTCCCAGGACGGCGTCCTTGGAGAAGAACCCGACGAAGGGAGGAAGTCCGGCGAGCGCGGCGAACCCAACGGTCATCGTCGCGAACGTGACGGGCATGCTCGATCGCAGCCCGCCCATCGAGTCGAGCCGCTGGCTGCCGACGGCGTGTATCACCGAGCCGGCTGCGAGGAACAGCAAGGCCTTGAACGCTCCGTGCGACAGCAGATGGAGCACCCCGGCCGAGTAGCCCCCGATGGACAAGGCAGCGAACATGTAGGCGAGCTGGCTCACCGTCGACCAGGCGAGCACCCGTTTCAGGTCATCGGCGGCCAGCGCCATCAAGGCGCCCCCGAGCATGGTGACCGCGGCGATGACTGCCAACACCGTCATCGTGGTCGCCGAGAGCATGAAGAGAGGCAACAGACGGGCCAGCAGGTACACCCCGGCGGCCACCATCGTCGCGGCATGGATCAGCGCGCTGATCGGCGTAGGACCGGGCATCGCGTCGGGAAGCCACGAGTGCAGCGGGAACTGTGCCGACTTGCCGACGATCCCGCACAGCAGCAGCAAGGTGGCGGCGGTCGCCTGAGTCCGACCGATCCCACCAGACGAGGCGGCCTGGACCACGTCGGTGATGCGGTAGCTGCCGGCGGCGTCCCCGGCGACAAAGATGCCGAAGAGCAGGCCGACGTCGCCGAGACGTGTCATCACGAAGGCCTTGACCGCGCCTGCCCGCGCTTCCTCGAGCTCCCAGTGGTGGCTGATCAGGAAGTACGAGCAGGCGCCCATCGCCTCCCAGCCGACCAGCAGGACGAACAGGTCGTCCGCCACCACCACGAGCGCCATCGATGCGGTGAAGATCGACACCAGAGCGGCGTACGACGGGTAACGCGGGTCTCCGCGGAGGTAGGCCACCGAATAGATCTGTACCAAGACCGCGACCGTCGTGGCGAGCAGAAGCATCGACGCGCTGAGCTGGTCGACGTACAGGCTGGCCTGTAAGGGTATGCCGCCCGTGCCGATCACGTAGGGGCCGACGACGGCGGGCGCCGCGTCGCCGAGGTGCGCAGCGGCGACCAACAGCGAGCAGACCCAGGCAGCACCGCATGACACGCAGGCGGCTGCCGGCGCGACGAGCCGCCTGCGGTGACCTCCCACGAGGGCCACAGCGGCGCCCAGCAAAGGCAGGGCGACGACGAGCAGTGCGGTCACGCGGTCGGTGCCTCGTCGCGATCGGCCAGCTCACGCAGCTCGTCGACGTTGATGGAGGAGCGCGACCTGAACACCAGAAGCACGATCGCAAGACCCAACCCGATCTCTGCCGCGGCGATGGCGATCGTGAAGAGAGCGAGCACCTGCCCCGAGTCGAGGCTGTCGTGCCAGTAGGCGTCGAAGGTCACCAGGTTCAGGTTCACCGCGTTGAGCATCAGCTCGACACCCATGAGCACGAGTACCGCGTGGCGACGGGCCATCACCACGTAGGTCCCGGTGGCGAAAAGTAGCGATGACACCACGAGCGGGTAGAGAATCGGCATCAGTCCCGCTCCTGGCGCCTCGACACCACGATCGCTCCGACGAGGGCAGCGAGCAGCACGACGCTCAGGAGCTCGAACGGCAGTACCCAGGACCCGAAGAGCGTCGACCCGACGGACGAGGGCGAGCCGATGTCGGAGCCTCTGACATCGATACGGGCACTTCCGAAGCCGGCGGCGAAGCAGACGATGAGCCCACCCCCCGCAGCGACCGCAGTGAGCGCGGCTGTCACCCGGTTGCGGCCGGTCAGGTCGGGCACCGACCCTGTCGGCGCCCGCGTGAGCATCAGCGCGAAGAGCAGGAGAACGACGACGGCACCGAGATAGACGAGTACCTGTACCCACGCCACGAACTCAGCGGCCAACAGGAGGAAGCAGCCGGCGAGGGCGCCAAGAGACACCACCAGCCACAGCGCGCAGTGCACCAGGTTCGTGCCTACGGCCACCAAGAGGGCCGAGCCGACGGCGACGCCGCCAAGCAGCACGAAGAGCGTTGCGACCAGGCTCATGCGCCGGCCTCCTCCTCGTCGGCGGACGCGGCCAGAAGCCGCGCAGTCGCCTTCTCGGCCGTCCCGACCTCCTTCGGCTCTGGCGCGCCGGGATCGAGCGCGGGAGGCGGAGGCACCGTCCACATCCACTCCTGGAGCCGATCCTTCTCGTGGGTCAGCTCGCGGATGTCGATGTCGGCGTACTCGAACTCGGGTGACCAGTGCAACGCGTCGAAGGGGCACACCTCGATACAGATGCTGCAGTACATACAGAGCGAGAAGTCGATGGCGAAACGGTCGAGCATGTTGCGGCTGCGCTCGCGGCCGCCCGGTGTCGCCGGTGGCTCGCTCTCCTTGTGCGAGTCGATGTAGATGCACCAGGCGGGGCACTCGCGCGCACACAGCATGCAGACGGTGCAGTTCTCCTCCATCAAGGCTATGACGCCCCGCGAGCGCGGTGGCAGCTCCGGGAGCGCATCGGGGTAGTGAGCGGTGACCGAGCGCTGGGTGAGGCTCCGAAGTGTCACCTTGAGACCGGTGAGCAACCCGCGCCCGAAGCCGCTCACGTCGCCACCACGCCGACAGTCGTGACCGCCAGCTGGGCCAGCGCCACCGGGACCAGACCGGTCCAGGCCACCTTCTGGAGCTGGTCCTCACGCAGCCTCGGGTAGGCAACGCGCGCCCAGATCACCAGAAGGGACACCGCGCCGGTCTTGCCGAGGGTCCACAGCCAACCGAGCTGGTTCGGCAGCGGACCGTGCCAGCCACCGAGGAAGAGCACGGTCGTGAGGGCGGCGAGGACCACGATGCCGGCGTACTCGGCCAGCAGGAACAGCGCGAAGCGAATCCCCGAGTACTCGGTATACGGCCCGAAGATGATCTCCGCGTCGGCCACCGGCATGTCGAACGGCGGTCGCTGGAGCTCAGCGAGTCCGGCGACGAAGAACACCACAAGGGCAGGCAGCTGCCACAGGAGCCACCACGGTGTCCATGCCAGCACGATCCCGTCGAGGGACAGCGTACCTGCGGCCATCGCGGCAGACACGGCGGCCAGGACGAGCGGAAGCTCGTACGACATCAGCTGGGCGGCGACGCGCAGCCCACCCAAGAGTGAGAACTTGTTGGCACTCGACCAGCCCGCCATGAGCGAGCCAAGGACGCCGACGCTCATCACCGCCAGCGCGAAGAACAGCGTGGGGTTGAAGAGGGACGATGACATACCTGGCCCGATCGGGATGACGAGCAGCACGACCAGATAGGGCAGCAGCGCGACTGCCGGGGCGAGCCTGAAGACGGACTGGTCCGCGGCCGCCGGCACCAGGCTCTCCTTCTGGACGAACTTGACGCCGTCGGCGACCAGCTGCGCCCAGCCGTGGAAACCACCCGCATACATCGGGCCGACCCGTGACTGCATGTGAGCCATGACCTTGTGCTCGGCCTGACCTACGAGCAACGGCAACACCAGGAAGGCCGCGACGACGACAACCATCCGGAGTGCCAGGACCCACCAGTCGATCACGAGCCGCCCACTGTCGTCGCGTTCACCACAAGCTGACGTCAGACACCTTAGCCATCGCGCATTCGCCGCCCCGTCGGCCGGTCTTGGTGCACGAGCGTTTGGCGACCGATCCGAGATCTGCACGGTACGGGCGACGCCGTCCCTAGATGTTGGGTGGCTGCGCGCGACGCCACTCCGGAGGCTAGGCCTCCGCGGCCCCTGACTCCCCGGCTCTGGGTCCCCACTCGTCGGGGTCAGGCACCCCAGGCGGTCGAGTGCGACGCCTGCTCGGCGCTGCCCCGGCCTCGGACTCACCCGGTTCCTTGGCCCCGGGCCACGGCTTCGCGACTCGGGAGGCGAGGACGAAGTCCTTCCGTAGCGGGTTGCCGACGAAGCCGTCCGGAAGCAGCAACGTCGCCGGCGCGTCGTGCCCGATGAAGTCGATGCCGAACATCTCGTGGGTCTCCCGCTCGTGCCAGGAGGCCCCTGCGTACAGATGACGGACGGTGTCGAGCGTGGGGTTGTCGCGGGCCACCCGAGTCCGCAGAAGCACCGACTCGGTCGTCCCGACCCGATGGCGAGCCACGTGAACGACGACCGAGAAACCCTGGTCCAGCTCGTCGACAGCGGTGAGGAAGTCGAAGAACGCACAACCCAGGCCGTCGCGTGCACCGGCAATCGCCTCCACCCAGCCTTCAGCCGCCACGTCGACGGTAGGTGGACCGAAACCTGGGTCGGGTACGCCGTCGTACGACGAGGCGATCTCGTCGAGCCAGGTCACGTCGACGCCGGAGGAGGTCCGAGCAGCGGACGGGTCAACCTCGAGACCAGCGACCGCCTCTCGACCTCCGGTGAGGAGTACCGCTCGGCCAACGACTCTCCGGCGATCTTGTTCTGTAGCTTGACGATCCCCTGGAGAAGCGCCTCCGGTCGCGGAGGGCAGCCTGGTACGTAGACATCCACGGGGATGATCTGGTCCACTCCCTTCGTGACACAGTACGAGTCCCAGTAGGGCCCGCCCGAGTTTGCGCACGAGCCGAACGAGATGACGTACTTCGGATCGGGCATCTGCTCGTAGAGTCTCTGCACGGCGGGCGCCATCTTGTCCGTGACGGTGCCCGAAACGACCATCAGGTCAGCCTGGCGCGGACCGGGGGCAAACGGGATCACACCAAGCCGGATGAAGTCGTGGCGCGCCATCGACGTGGCGATGAACTCGATCGCGCAGCAGGCCAGCCCGAAGTTGAATACCCACAACGAGTATCGGCGGCCCCAATTGAGCACATATCGCGCCGGCTCGGGAGCCAGCCTCTGCAGCGGGCCGACTCGAGGCAAGGGCAGATCGACGAGTTCGCGCTGTGGATGGGTCACGTCCACGAGAGGACTCCCTTTCGCCAGGCGTACACAAGACCGACGACGACGACCCCGATGAACACACCCATCTCGGAGACCGTGGCCCAGCCCAGCCCGGCGAAGACGGTTGCCCACGGGAACAAGAAGACCGCGTCGACCGCGAAGACGACGTACAGGTAGGCGAAAACGTAGTACCGCACGTGCATCTGTGCCCACCCCGACCCGACCGGGTCGACGCCACACTCATACGTCAGGCTCTTCTCACGCGACGGCCGGGAAGGCCGCAGGAGCCTGTTCCCGAGCAACATCGAGGTGACCAGCACGGCGCCGATGACGATTATGGCGAGCAGCGGCGCGTACGACACGACGTATGCCGAGTACCTGTCGCTCATGACCTTAAACTAGCGGCAGGCGTGTGCCCCCTGCCGACCCGGTCTCGCTGGTTGCCTGAATCGGGCGGACCGGTGGGACGAGGAACGTCAGGCGCGGGCCTCCCTGCGAAGCACGCACAGGACGAGTCCACCGATGACCACCAGGAGCGTGGCCCAGTACCCGAAGCTGTGGCCGTAGCTCACTGCGCCCTCGCACGCGCTTATGCCCTGGCAGTCGGCCTTGCCGGGAATGACGAACAAGGCCAGCAGAAGGCAGAGGGTCGCGGCGGCGAACGCGCCGAGAGCCGCGAGCCGGGTGGGGATGCCGAGCCTCATCCCGAAGACCGACAGGGCGACGACGACGGCACCGGCCAGTGCCAGCAGGACACCGAACCACCCGAAGAAGCCGTGCCAGGCGGTGACGCTGGTGGACTGTTCGAGGCCGCTGATCCCGCCGGTCAGTCCGCCGAGGTTGAGCCCGTAACTGTAGAACGGGAACAACGAGAAGAGGAACGCCAGCAGCCCTGCGGCCATGATGCCGAGGTCGTAAGTGTGGGCGCTCTGCACGGCACGCTTCACCTGGTCGCCGCTCATCGAGATGTTCGGTGAGCCGCTCTGCACAGGCTGGCCCTCTCGGGGCGGCTCACCACTCCACGTGGACGGCGTCCCGGGAGCGGGCTGACCGCTCCACGTCGACGGGTCGGCCGGCGGCGGCTGCCCACCCGACTCTGCCGGGTCGGAGGACAGGGGCTGGCCACCCGACACTGACTGGTCAGGCGGAGGGGGCGGCTGCCCACCGGGCATCGGCTGGCCACTCGACCCGGCAGGCGTCGCTCCGCCGGGTTCCGGTTGGGGTTGTGGCGGCGGTGGGGCGGCATCGGACATACGAGTCTCCTCGATGAGATGGCGGGCGGACCCGATACTGGGCAGGCCACGCGTGCGTGCCTCGCTCCATCATGCTGCGGCCACGGCGGTTGTGCGAGCGTGAGCGGCTTATGTCGTCTTTGCCGCGAGCCGTGCGGTATGAGCGGGTCAGGGCGGGCCCGGCACCGCCCTTTGCGGCGCACCCGACCTGGAGACTCGCCAGCCGGACGTGACTGCGGGCGTAAAACCATCGGCGTAGACTCGATTTCGCGACAAATCATCAAGAGAAGTGCGGCGAAGTGAGGACGCAGTGACAAAGGACGTCAAGCAGCTCGACCGAGTCATCATCCGATTTGCGGGTGACTCCGGTGACGGGATGCAGTTGACGGGCGATCGCTTCACGCAGGAGACGGCGGCATTCGGCAACGACTTGTCGACGCTCCCCAACTTCCCCGCGGAGATCCGCGCGCCCGCCGGGACGCTGCCGGGCGTCTCGTCGTTCCAGCTCCATTTCGCCGACCACGACATCCTCACGCCTGGGGACGCTCCCGACGTGCTCGTCGCGATGAATCCGGCCGCGCTTAGAGCCAATGTCAAGGACCTCCCCGCGGGGGCGACCGTCATCGTCGACAGCCACGACTTCACCGCGCGAAACCTCACCAAGGCCGGGTACACCGACAACCCTCTCGACGACGGGTCGCTCGACAGCTTCAGCGTCCACCAGGTCGACCTCACAGCGATGACCATCGAGTCGGTCAAGCCCTTCGGCCTCAGTCGCAAGGACGCCTCCCGGGCCAAGAACATGTTCTCACTCGGTCTGCTCTCGTGGCTCTACGGTCGTCCGGTCTCCGCGACAGGGACGTTCCTGGCCAAACGGTTCGCCAGCAAGCCCGACATACGGGACGCCAATCTCGCCGCTTTCAAGGCTGGGTGGAACTTCGGCGAGACCACGGAGTCGTTCGCGGTGTCCTACGAGGTCAAGCCGGCGCCTATGCGCAGTGGGGTCTACCGCAACATCTCCGGAAACCTGGCACTCAGCTACGGCTTGGTGGCGGCCTCGGTGCAGTCAGGCCTGCAGCTGTTCCTCGGCGCGTACCCGATCACTCCCGCCTCCGACATCCTGCACGAGCTGAGCAAGCACAAGCACTTCGGCGTCACGACCTTCCAGGCCGAGGACGAGATCGCCGGGATCGGTGCCGCTCTCGGTGCCTCCTTCGGAGGTGCCCTAGGGGTGACGACGACGTCAGGGCCTGGCATCGCCTTGAAGAGCGAAACTGTCGGGCTGGCCGTGAGCCTCGAGCTCCCTCTGGTCGTCGTCGACGTGCAGCGCGGTGGCCCCTCCACGGGGCTGCCGACCAAGACCGAGCAGTCCGACCTGCTCCAGGCCATGTTCGGACGAAACGGCGAGGCTCCAGTTCCCATCGTGGCACCGCGGTCGCCGGGCGACTGCTTCGACATAGCTCTGGAAGCAGCTCGGATCGCCATCACCTATCGCACACCTGTCATGCTCCTCTCCGACGGCTACCTTGCCAACGGCTCCGAACCGTGGCAGCTCCCGGACGCCGACGCGCTGCCGACCATCGACCCGGCCTTCGCGACGGGGCCCAACCACGAGACGGAGACCGGCGACCACGAGTTCTGGCCGTACCAACGAGACCCCGACACTCTGGCTCGGCCATGGGCCATTCCGGGTACACCGGGGCTCGAGCACCGTATCGGAGGGTTGGAGAAGGCCAACGGCCACGGAAACATCTCCTACGACCCGTCCAACCACGACCTGATGGTGCGAACGCGTCAAGCGAAGATCGACCGCATCGCGGATACGGTCCCGCCGGTGGAGGTCGACGACCCGAGTGGACACGCCAGGCTGCTCGTCCTCGGATGGGGCTCGACCTACGGTCCGATCGGGGCGGCCTGCCGTCGGCTGCGCAACCAGGGGCAGCACATCGCGCAGGCGCACCTTCGCCACCTCAACCCGCTGCCCGCCAACCTGGGCGAGGTGCTCGATAGATACGAGCGGGTGGTGCTCCCGGAGATGAACCTTGGCCAGCTCGCCCTGCTGCTGCGCGCCAGGTACCTCGTCGACATCATCGGGTACAACCAGGTCCGCGGGCTCCCATTCACAGCCACCGAGCTCGAAGCCGCCTTCACCACCACCCTCGAGGAAATGCAACGATGACTACCGAACTCGACATGCCGGGACTGCGTGGCGTTCCCGACGCCGACGCCCCGGCCACCCGTAAGGACTTCACGTCCGACCAGGAGGTCCGCTGGTGTCCGGGCTGCGGCGACTACATCATCCTCGCTGCGGTCCAGGGGTTCCTTCCGTCGCTGGGCCTCCGCAGGGAGAACATCGTCTTCGTCTCGGGGATCGGATGCTCGTCGCGCTTCCCGTACTACCTCGAGACCTACGGGATGCACTCGATCCACGGCCGTGCGCCTGCCATCGCAACCGGGCTGGCCACAGCCCGTGGAGACCTCTCCGTATGGGTGGTGACCGGCGACGGTGACGCTTTGTCGATCGGCGGCAACCACCTCATACACGCCATGCGGCGCAACGTCAACCTCACCATTCTGCTGTTCAACAACCGGATCTACGGCCTCACCAAGGGTCAGTACTCCCCGACGTCCGAGCCAGGCAAGATCACCAAGTCGACGCCGATGGGGTCCATCGACCGGCCCTTCAACCCGGTCTCCCTCGCCCTCGGCGCCGAAGCGACGTTCGTCGCCCGCACCCTGGACTCAGACCGCGCGCACCTCACTTCGGTACTCCAGGCGGCAGCAGGACATCGCGGCACCAGCCTGGTCGAGATCTACCAGAACTGCCCGATCTTCAACGACGGCGCCTTCGACGTACTGAAGGACGCGCAGGAGTCGGAGGCGCGACTGGTCCGGCTCGAGCACGGACAACCCGTCCGTATCGGCGAGCGGGAGTGGACCCATGACGCACATGCCGAAAACCCCGCCCAAGCCTTTGAGATCTCGCGCCTCGACGACGGCACGATGGCGCACGTCCCGATCGGGATCTTCCGTCAGGTGGAGCGCCCGACGTACGACGACCTGGCTCGTGGCCAGATCGCCGAGGCCAGGTCGCAGTTCGGCGACGGCGACCTCACCGCCCTGCTCGCAGGCAGCGACACCTGGACCGTCAGCGAAGCCTCGTCGTGAACACCGAGCTGAACGACTGGATGAACTTCGTGCTGGCGGGGGTCGCCACCCGCCAAAAGGACCGGCCGCGACGGGGGGCTCCCACGGTGAAGCTGAACCTTCCTCGGCGGCCCGTGTGGTCGGACTTGACCTGGTGCCAGCCGCAGCTCCCGCAGCTGCGCTTGTCCAGGTAGACCGTCCGATGCGCATAGTGGGGGGCGATATGGCCGTGGAAGCGGCCGGTGCCGTCCTCGAGCTTGGCCCGGATACGTCTGTACACGGACACGCCGGTCGAGCTGCGTGACGGCTTCAGCTTGTTGTTACCCGCGTACGCGACGCGGTAGTCGGCGTTCGCTCGCGAACCGGCGGTGAAACGAAACTTGGGAAACGAGCTGTGCGACGTGAACCTCGTGTCGAGATGGTTCCAGCGAGAGCTGCCCTGGAGCCTGCGGTAGAGCTTGACGCGTACGCCCTTGGCTGCGCCACCGAGTGACGGCACCGCGACCTGGCCGCGGATGACCGTGGTGTTCCCGTACTCACGGGTGTGGTCGAAGTCGAGGAAACGGATATCCGTGGCGTGGCGACCAGCCGCGAGCGGGGCCGCGTCGGCCGGTGGCGTCGAAGCGCCTTGCGCAGGAGCCGTGGCAGCCGCCACGAACGGCAGCCCGAGCAGGCCGGCCACGGCTGTCCCGGCGATGATGGAGCGCGCATTGTTCATTCAGATGGCTACCCAGACATATCCGTCGAATCGGCTCCGAGCCGCTGGTTTGCCCTGCACGCTAGGCGGCGGACTGGACGAACACAAACTCGGGCAGTCTGCGGCGTCCTCAATGTCAGGACCAAGGGATGGGGATGGTCCTGACATTGAGTTAGGCTGTGGCACATGACGGAAGAACGCCGGGGTCTGTGGCTAGGCACCGCGGCGTTCGGGATGTGGGGGCTGTTCCCCCTCTACTGGCCCCTCCTGAAACCGACCTCGGCGACTGAAATATTGGCGCAGCGCATCGTCTGGTCGCTCCTGCTGACCGCAGGGCTGCTGGTCACGACGCGGCGCACCGGGGCGCTGCGCGCGATGTGGTCGAACCCTCGGGTGCGCTACCCGATGATGGTCGCGGGGGTGGTCATCTGCTTCAACTGGGGCACGTACATCTGGGGCGTCAACCACGGGCACGTCGTCGACACGTCGCTCGGCTACTACATCAACCCGCTGGTGACCGTGCTTCTCGGTGTGGTCGTCCTCAAGGAGCGGCTGCGCAGGTGGCAGTGGTTCGCCCTCGGGCTCGCACTCGTCGCCGTTCTGGTGCTCAGCGCACAAGTGGGGCATCCGCCCTGGATCTCTCTGGTGCTCGCCTTCAGCTTCGGTACGTACGGCCTGGTGAAGAAGCAGGTAGCGGTCGGCCCGATTGAGGGGCTCACGTTCGAGGGGCTGGTGCTCGCTCCGGTCGCCGTCGGCTACCTGGTATGGCTCTCCGTCGTGGGCCAGGCCACTGCCTGGTCCCACGGCGTCGACCACGTGGCCCTGCTGTCCCTGACAGGAGTCGTCACGGCCGCACCTCTACTCTGCTTCGCCGGAGCCGCGAACCGTATGTCGCTCACGACGCTGGGTCTTCTCCAGTACATCGCACCCACGATCCAGCTGGCTCTTGGAGTCGCCTTGTTCGACGAGCCGATGGGACCGGTCCGCTGGGTAGGCTTCTCGCTCGTCTGGGTGGCGCTCACCATCTTCACCGTGGACTCCGTGGCAGCCCGTCGCCGCCATGTCGCCGTGGCCGAGGGTGACCTACGAGGTCCGGGTGGTCACCAGGTCGCACAGGGCGTTGAGAGCGTCCCGAGCGGGGATGTCGGGAAGGTCGCCGAGCAGCGCGCGAGCTGACTCCGCGCGGCTTCCCACCTCGTCGCGCGCCATCGTCATCGCAGGGCTGCCCCGGAGCAGCTCGAGGGCCTCGGCGTGCTCGTCGTCACTCACGAGAGGACCTGACAGGAGCGAGAGCAGCCGCGGGTCGGCGTCGCGCAGGGACCTTCGGGCGATCAAGGTGGGTAGCGTCGGGATCCCCTCTCGCAGGTCGGTCCCGGCCGTCTTACCCGACTCGACGGTGTCACTGGCAACGTCGATGATGTCGTCCGACAGCTGGAAAGCGGTCCCGATCTGCTCGCCGTAGTCGGTGAGCATCTCCTCGACGTCGGGTGCCGCGCCAGAGAGCCGTGCACCGAACCGTGCTGATGTCGCGATCAGAGCACCCGTCTTGTCGGCGACGACGGACAGGTAGTGCGAGAGCGCGTCCTCTCCCACGGCCGGCCCTACCGTCTCCCGGATCTGCCCTTGCACCAGCCGCGAGAAGGTGCGGGCCTGGATGCGGACGGCGTCGGGTCCGAGCTCGGCAACGATCCCCGACGCCTGCGCGAACAGGTAGTCGCCGGTGAGGATCGCAATGGAGTTCGTCCAGCGCGCGTTCGCACTCTGTGCTCCCCGGCGAAGGTCTGCCGCGTCCATCACGTCGTCGTGGTACAGCGTCGCCAGATGCGTCAGCTCGACGACGAGTGCGGAGGGTACGACGCCGGCCGACTCGCGGTCGCCGAACTCGGACGCGAGCACCACGAGCAGAGGGCGGAACCTCTTGCCGCCCGCGTCCAGCAAGTGCCGGGCGGCGGTGTCGAGGAACTCGTTGCCTGACGCCACAGCGACGCCGAGCTCGTACTCAACCTCCGTCAGCCTCGCCCGGACCCGCGACTCCAGCGCCTCGTCGACGAACGGCAGGCCCAGCGATGTCGGTGCCATGGTCGGTGCCTCCGTCAACGGATGAACTCCCCTGCCTGGCGCGCCAGCTCGAGGACAGGCGAGGGTACGACGCCCAGAATCAGGGTCATCGTCGCACCGATCGTGATGGTGGCAGTAGTCAAGATGCTGGGGACCGCGACAGAGGGCCCGTCGCCGACCGGGTCGGAGAAGAACATCAACACGATGACACGGACGTAGAAGAACGCCGCGACGACGCTCATCACGACGGCGACCACGACCAGAGGCCACGCTCCCCCGGACCAGGCCGCGGTGAAGACCGCCCACTTTCCGGTGAACCCACTTGTGAGCGGAATGCCTGCGAAGGCCAGTAGGAAGAAGGCGAAGACACCCGCGACGACGGGTGCCTCCTTCCCGAGCCCCGCCCAGCGGGACAGGTGCGTGGTCTCTCCCCCCGCATCGCGCACCACGGTCACCACCGCGAAGGCACCGATGGTCGTGAAGCCGTAGGCGACGAGGTAGAAGAGTACGGCCTGCAGGCTGGTGATCTCCTGGCCCGCAACCTCGATAGCCTGGTGAGCGCCGACGAAGCCGGTGATGAGGAACCCGGCATGGGCGACCGAAGAGTACGCCAGCATCCTCTTGACATCGGTCTGGGTGATGGCGATCACCGACCCCACCGCCATCGTCAGGGCGGCGATGATCCACATGATGGGCTGCCAGTCCCAACGGGCTCCTCCGAGGGCGACGTAGAACACCCGCAGGAGGGCACCGAAGGCGGCGATCTTGGTACACGCCGCCATGAACGCTGTGACGGGCGTCGGCGCCCCCTGGTAGGCGTCGGGCGTCCAGGCGTGGAACGGAGCGGCGCTGACCTTGAAGAGCAGGCCCACCGCCAGCAGTCCCATTCCGGTGAGCAGCAGACCACTCGCGCCGACCCGCGACGAGACAGCCCCATCGATGTCGGCGAGCTGAACGCTCCCGGCGAACCCATAGATCAACGCGATGCCGTAGAGGAAGAACGCGGACGAGAACGCGCCAAGCAGGAAGTACTTCATCGCGGCTTCCTGGCTGATGAGCCGACGCCGCCGGGCCAGCCCGCAGAGCAGGTAGAGCGGCAGCGAAAGCACCTCCAGCGCCACGAACATGGTGATCAGGTCGTTGGCGGCGGGGAAGAGCATCATGCCGCCGATGGCGAACATCGTGAGGGGGAAGACCTCGGTGTGCTCGATGCCGAGGGACGACGCCTCACGCTCGGCCTCAGTGCCCGGGATCGCAGCCGCCTGTCCGGCGAACGCGGTCACCCCGCCTTCGAGACGGCGCTCCGCGAACAGCATCACGCTGATGATCGAGAAGACCAACAGCGTCCCCCAGATGAACAGAGACGGCCCGTCGACGGCGATGGCACCCATCGCCTCCACCGAACCATGGGCTGATCCGCCCGCCTGTGAGGCTGCACCGCGCGCGACCAGAACCACCCCGACCAGCGCTGCCCCAAGACCTCCAAGGGCCAGCACGGTCTGCACGAGGTATCGGCGCTCCCGTGACACGAACGCTTCGACGACGACGCCGAGGAGGGCGACGACGAAGACGATGAGCAGGGGGTACAGCTTGTCGTAGTTGATGTCGGGGGCGTGGAACGTGGCATCGGCGAGCAGCATCACTTCGGCGATCCCTCCTGCACGGCGGCAACGGTCGGCGCGGGGTCGGTGACTCCGACGTGTTGCAACAGTGTGTCGACGGTCGGTGTGAGGACCGCGAGCGCGGGCTTGGGGTAGAACCCGAGTACGAGGATGAGTGCGAGAAGCGGCGCGAGTGCGGCGACCTCGCGAGGCCGCAGGTCCACGAGATTCTTGGTCGACTCGCGCAACGGGCCGGTCATGGTGCGCTGGTACATCAGCAGGATGTACAGCGCCGCCAGCACGATGCCCAGCGTCGCGAGAACCGCTGCGGTGACCGACGTCGTGAACGTGCCGGCCAGCACGAGGAACTCGCTGACGAACGGCGAAAGGCCCGGTAGGGACAGGCTCGAGAGTCCGGCTACCAGGAAGACACCAGCCAAGACCGGGGCGACCTTCTCGACCCCGCCGTAGTCGCTGATCATCTTCGAGCCGCGACGGCTGACCAAGAAGCCGGTCACGAGGAAGAGCGCCGCGGTGGAGAGTCCGTGGTTGAACATGTAGAGGGCGGCACCCGCCTGCGCCTGGCTCGTGAAGGCGAAGATCCCGAGCACGATGAAACCGAAGTGGCTCACCGAGGTGTAGGCGATGAGCCGCCGGATGTCGTTCTGCCCGATCGCCAACAGGGCGCCGTACAGCACCGAGATGACGGCCAGCGCGATCACGACGGGGGCGGCCCACTGGGACGCGTTCGGGAAGATGTTCAGGCAGAAGCGCATCATCCCGAAGGTGCCGATCTTGTCCAACACACTCACGAGCAACACCGACGTGCCGGGCGTCGCCTCGCTGGCGGCCTCGGGGAGCCACGTATGCACCGGCCACATCGGCGCCTTCACGGCGAACGCGATGAAGAATCCGAGGAAGAGCCACCGCTCGGTGCTCTGCGACATCGAGGCGTTCATCAGGTCCTCGAGCAGGTACGACGGCCCACTCGCCGAGTTGGACGTGACGACGTACAGTCCCACCACCGAGGCGAGCATGAGGAGCCCGCCGAAAAGGCTGAACAGCAGGAACTTGACGGCAGCGTACGAGCGACGAGCCCCGCCGAAGCCCCCGATCAGGAAGTAGATCGGGATGAGCGTCGCCTCGAAGAGCACGTAGAACAAGAACACGTCGGTGGCGGCGAAAACGCCGATGGCGAGCCCCTCCAGCCCGAGGATCCATGCGAAGAAGGAGCTGGAGCCCCAACGTGCGCCGTCAGCGTCGTTCCACGACGCGAGGATGACCACCGGCGTCAAGATGGTGGTGAGCAGCACCAGAGCCAGGCCGAGACCGTCGAGCCCGACGGCATACCGGGCGCCGAACGAGGGTATCCAGGCGTGGTTCTCGACGAACTGGAACCTGCTGTCGCCGACGTCGTACTTCAGCCCGATCACGATCGAGATCGACAGGGTCACCAGCGATACCGTGAGAGCGGCCTGCTTCGTGACCGCCGCACTGCGCGGCATGAGCATGACCGCGACCGCTCCAAGCAGGGGAACGGCCGCCAGGATCGTCAGCCAGGGTACAGACATCTCGACACCGGTCATCCGAGCTTCACCGCCAGCAGCGCCAGGATGACGAGCGCCGAGCCGGCGAGCATCGACAACGCGTACGAGCGCACGAAACCGGTCTGCCATCGGCGGACGCGCCCCGAGGTGCCCCCTACGAGCGCAGCAACACCGTTGACCGCACCGTCGACACCGCGGTTGTCGAGGTAGACCAGGGACCTCGTGAGGTACTGACCAGGTCGCATGAAGGCCGCCTCGTTGAGCGCGTCACCGTACAGGTCGCGACGGGCAGCCTTCGTCAGTGGGGAGACGCTCGCGGGCGCGACGACCGGGACGGGGCCCCGCGCGTAGCCGAGGTAGGCGATCACAGCCCCGGCAAGCACGACGACGGCGACCAGGACCGTGATAGCGACAGCCGGGATCGGGAGGTCCTGCGTACCCTCCGGGCCGACCACCGGTTCGAGCCAGCCGACGATCCACGAGTTGAGCAGCAGCACGCCACCACCGACCGACAGGACTGCGAGCACCATGAGGGGAACCGTCATCACGAGCGGCGCCTCGTGCGGATCGACGTCCTTGGCCCAGCGCTTCTCGCTGACGAAGGTCATGATCATCATCCGCGTCATGTAGAAGGCGGTGATGCCGGCACCGAGCAGAGCTCCGACACCGACGGCGAGATTGTCACCGAAGGCAGCCTCGATGATGCGGTCCTTCGACCAGAAACCGGAGAATCCTGGGAACCCGATGATGGCCAGGTAGCCGCAGGCGAAGGTGACGAACGTGATGGGAAGGACCCGTCGCAGGGCGCCGTACCTGCGCATGTCCACCTCGTCGTTCATCGCGTGCATGACCGAGCCTGCGCCGAGGAACAGGTTGGCCTTGAAGAAGCCGTGGGTCAGCAGGTGGAAGATCGCGAAGGCATACCCGGCAGGACCTATCCCGGCGGCGAGCATCATGTAGCCGATCTGGCTCATAGTGGAGCCGGCCAGGCCCTTCTTGATGTCGTCCCTCGCACACCCGATCACGGCACCCCACAGCAGTGTGACGAGACCTACGACGACGACTGCGGTCTGAGCCGGCTGACTCACCGCGTAGACGGCGTGCGACCTCGTGACCAGGTAGACGCCGGCGGTCACCATGGTGGCGGCGTGGATCAGGGCGGACACCGGTGTCGGGCCTTCCATGGCGTCGAGGAGCCAGCTCTGGAGCGGCACCTGCGCCGACTTCCCGCAGGCGGCAAGGAGAAGCAACAGCCCCAAGATGGTCTGCGCGGTATCGGAGGCGGCGCCGACTCCGGCGTCGACGCCGGCGAACGAGCTCGTCCCGAACGTCTTGAACATCAACATGATCGAGAGCGCCATCCCGACGTCGCCGACCCGGTTCACGACGAACGCCTTCTTCGCGGCGACTGCCGCCGAGGTCTTGTACTGCCAGAACCCGATGAGCAGGTACGACGCGAGACCGACTCCCTCCCAACCCAGGAACAGGGCCAGGTAGTCCGACGACAGGACGAGAAGGAGCATGGCGGCGATGAACAGGTTGAGATAGCCGAAGAAGCGCCGCCGCCGGTCGTCGTGCTCCATGTAGCCGATCGAGTAGATGTGGATGAGGCTGCCCACGCCCGTGATGAGTAGCACGAACAGTGCCGACAGCGGGTCGAATAGCAGCGTGAACTCCACATGGAACCCGTTGACGTCGATCCAGGTGAACAGATGCTGACGAAGTGACTCGGCATCTCCGCTCCGCAGGTCGAGGAACGCGATCACGCCGACGACGAAGGAGCCGATCGAGGCTGCTGTTCCGAGCAGATGACCCCATGCATCGGTCACCTTGCCGCCCAGCAGCAGCACGGCGGCGCTGGCCGTCGGGATCGCGATGATCAGGTACAGCAGGCTCACTGGGGTCGTCTCCTCAGTACTTGAGCAGGCTTGCGTCGTCGACAGATGCCGACCGACGGGTCCGGAACATGGTCATGATGATCGCCAGACCGACCACCACCTCTGCAGCGGCGACCACCATCACGAAGAACGCCGCGATCTGGCCGTCGAGGTTGCCGAGCTGCCGGGCGAAGGTCACGAAGGCGAGGTTGCTGGCGTTCAGCATCAGCTCCACACACATGAAGACGACGATCGCGTTGCGTCGCACCAGGACGCCCATCGCACCGATCGAGAACAACAGTGCCGACAGCACCAGGTAGGGGGTGGCGCTCATCGCTTGCCTCCTTCGATCTGTCTGGTCTCGACCTCGAGCTCTCGCTCCACGGCTATGTCGGGGGTCACGTCGCGCACGGTGCCACGGGCCCGCATGACAGGAGAGATCGAGAGCTCCGACGGCGTTCCGTCAGGCAGGAGCGCCGGGGTGTCCACCGAGTTGTGGCGCGCGAACATGCCCGGGTTCGGCAGAGCGCCGGGGTGGATGCCCCGGTCGGCGTAGTCCCGCATCCTCTGCAGTGCCAGGTCGCGCTGCGTGGGTTTCGGCGTCAACCGCTCCCGGTGAGCCAGCACCATGGCGCCGAGCGCCGCGGTGATGAGCAGCGCGCTCGTCACCTCGAACGCGAACACATACCGGCTGAACAGCAGCTGTGCGACACCTGGGACGTTGTCGACAGTGGGGTCGAAGCCGGTCGCCGCGCCGTACGTCGTCTGGGCGATTCCGGCGGTCAGGAGCGCGGCGAAGACGACTCCCAGCAGCAACGCGGCAACGCGCTGTCCGCGCAAGGTCTCCACCAAGGAGTCGGAGGAGTCGACGCCCACGAGCATGAGGACGAACAGGAACAACATGAGCACGGCGCCCGTGTAGACGATGATCTGCACGGCGAACAGGAAGGGCGCATCGAGTGCTGCGTACAGCACGGCAAGGCTCACCATGACGACGGCGAGCAACAGGGCTGAGTGGACGGCCTTGCGCACCAGCACCATGGCGACGGCGCAGACGACCATCACAGGTGCCAGGACCCAGAACGCGATCACGCCGGTACCTCACCCTCGTGGGGAGAGGGCGCCGTCACGGCCGCTGCGCCGCGGTAGTAGGCGACCTCGTCGTCTCCGAGCCGCATGGCGTGCGGAGGCTCCTCCATCCCGGGCAGCAGCGGCGCGAGCAGGTCCTTCTTCTCGTAGATCAGGTCCGCGCGCGAGGTGTCGGCGAGCTCGTACTCGTTGGTCATCGTGAGCGCCCGCGTCGGGCACGCCTCGATGCACAGGCCACAGAGGATGCAGCGCAGATAGTTGATCTGGTACACGCGGCCGTACCGCTCCCCGGGAGAGAAGCGCTGCCCGGTGGCGTCGTTGTTGTCGGCGCCTTCGACGTAGATCGCGTCGGCTGGGCATGCCCGGGCGCAGAGCTCACAGCCGATGCACTTCTCGAGGCCGTCCGGCCAGCGGTTCAGCTGATGGCGGCCGTGGAACCGTGGAGCCGTGGGCTTCTTCTCGAACGGGTACTCCTCGGTGACGACCTTCTTGAACATGGTGCGGAACGTGACGCCGAACCCGGCGATCGGATCCCACATCTGTTCCTTCAAGCTAGCCACGGATTGTCTCCCGTTCAGACGTCGGCGCCGCATCGGGCATGGGCGGCACCGGATAGCCGCCGGCGAACGCATCATGCTCGGCCGGCAACGGCTCGTCCTCGTGGCTCTCCGGGAGGAACCCGAGCCCCACGAAGAGCACGAGCGCGATCGCCGCGGCGGCGATGAGGTACGTCCTGTTGATCGGACCCTCCAGGCTCACGGCCCTGATGACGCCTACCGCCAGGATCCACAGCAGCGAGACCGGGATGAGCACCTTCCAGCCCAGCTTCATGAACTGGTCGTAGCGCATGCGCGGTAGCGAGCCGCGAAGCCAGATGAAGAAGAAGACGAACCCGAGCACCTTGGCCAGGAACCACAGCGCCGGCCAGTAGTTCTCGTTGCTGCCGGCCCAGAGCGACAGCGGCCACGGGGCGCGCCAGCCGCCGAAGAACATCGTCGTCGCCAGCATCGAGACCGTGACCATGTTGATGTACTCGGCCAGGAAGAAGAATGCGAACTTGATGGAGGAGTACTCCGTGTGGAAACCGCCGACCAGCTCACCTTCAGCCTCGGGCAGGTCGAACGGCGCGCGGTTGGTCTCCCCGACCATGGAGACGATGTAGATCACGAAGGACGGCAGCAGGATGACGACGTACCAGAGGTGCCTCTGCGCCTCGACGATTCCCGAGGTCGACATCGAGCCGGAGTAGAGAAACACGGCGACCAGCGAGAGCCCCATGGCCACCTCGTACGAGATGATCTGGGCCGACGAGCGCAGCGCCCCGAGTAGAGAGTAGGTCGACCCGGACGACCAACCGGCTAGCACGATGCCGTAGATGCCGACAGAGGCGATAGCCAGGATGTAGAGCACGCCCACGGGCAGGTCGGTGAGCTGAAGGGGGGTGTGCACGTCACTGAACGGCACCTTGACCACCGGCCCGAACGGGATCACTGCGACGGCCATAAAGGCAGGAATCGCGGAGAGCAGAGGCGCCAGCACGTAGACGAACCTGTCGACGGACTTGGGGACGAGGTCCTCTTTGAGCATCAGCTTGACGCCGTCGGCGAGGCTCTGGAGGAGACCGAACGGTCCGTGGACGTTTGGGCCGAGGCGGTGCTGCATACGGGCGACGACGCGACGCTCGAGCCAGATGTTGAAGAGCGTGAACACGAGCAGAACACCGAAGGCGAGGACTACTTTGATGATGATGACCCACCACGGATCCTCGCCGAAGCCGGCGATCTCCCCGCTGGCCATCGGAATGGTCGTCATCGGGCACCGTCCCTCTCGACTCGAACGCGAGACCCGGCTCGAGCTCTCAGGTCTCGCTGAAGGCTGACTCCGCCGTTGTTCGCCGGCAGCCAGACGACGTCGTCGGCCGTGTCTCCGAGGACTGCGGGGACGGTCACCGACCCTGACTCCGTCGACACCCGCACGTGGTCGCCCGGCCCGACACCGAGCCTTCCGAGCGCCGGCGCCGAGAGTACCGCGACGGGACGTCGTGCGGTGGCAGCGAGGTGCGGCTCGCCGTCGACGGCCCGGGCGTCGTCGACAAGCGTGCGCCAGGTCGACAGCACCATCTGGCCGACGACGGGTGAGCCGTCGTCGGCGGGCTCGGCGGCTGCGGGGACGAACTCCGGGCGCTCACCGTCCCAGGGACCGAGCTCCGACATCTCGGCCATGGCGTCTGCGGCGGTGCGCAGGCCGAGTGGTCGACCCAGCTCGTCGGCGACTCCGGACAGCACACGGATGTCGCTGAGCGCGTTGGAGTCGAGTACACGTGCGAAGGGGCGGACCCGGCCCTCCCAGTTAACGAACGAGCCCGACCGCTCCTCCATCGGCGCGACCGGAAGAACGACGTCCGCACGAGCCGTGACCGCTGAGGCCCTCACCTCGAGGCTGACGACGAACTCGGCCGCGTCGAGCGCTCTGACCGCCTCGCCGGGGTCCGCCAGGTCGTCGAGGTGGACGCCCCCTACAACGAGACCCTTCACGTCACCGGAGGCCGCGGCAGACAGGATCGCCTCGGTGTCGCGGCCAGGGGTAGACGAGACCAGGTCGAGCCCCCAGGTGGCCGCCAGGTCGACCCTCGCGGCGGCATTCGACAGCGGCCGGCCACCCGGCAACAGGTTGGGCAGCAGGCCTGCCTCGAGGGCACCTCGCTCACCAGCGCGGCGTGGGACCCACGCGAGGCGCGCACCTGTCGAGGCAGCAAGGGAGACGACCGCACTCAGGGCGCCCGGCGAGGTGGCCATCCGCTCCCCGACGAGGATGACCCCACCCGCGTCCAGGGCGACGTCCGGGTTGGTGGCGGCAGCGGCGATCACGTCAGCCTCCGCCCCGGGACGGGACCGGAGCAGCGTCCCACCGAGCTTGTACAGACCTCGAGACGAGTGCGAGGCAATGGAGTACACGCGCGTTGCGTGGCTTCGGACAGCCTTGCGCAGCCTCAGGAAGATGATCGGCGACTCGTCCTCGGGCTCGTGCCCGATGAGGACGACCGCCCGAGCATGCTCGAGAGCCTCATACGTCGGCGCCGGTCGGGTGACGACCCGTGCCGCGAGAAAGGCAGCCTCCTCGTGCGACATCGGCCGCGCTCGGAAGTCGACGTCGTTCGTCCCCAGCACAGCACGGGCGAACTTGCCGTAGGCGTAGGAGTCCTCGGCCGTCAAACGACCACCCGGCAGCACTCCCACGGAGCTCTGCACGGCCGTCAGCCCGCGAGCCGCTACGGCGAAGGCCTCCGGCCACGATGCCGGGCGCAGGTCGCGGGTGTCGTCGTCGCGCACCATCGGCACGGTGAGGCGGTCGTCGAGTCTGGTCGACCGGAAGGCGAAGCGACCCTTGTCGCAGTTCCACTCCTCGTTGACGTCCGGGTCGCTTCCCGCCAGCCGGCGCATGACCTTGCCCCGCCGGTGGTCGGTGCGTAGAGAGCACCCTGAGGCGCAGAGCTCGCAGACGGTCGGACTCGACATGAGGTCGAACGGGCGTGACCGGAACCGGTACGCCGCCGAGGTGAGCGCGCCGACGGGACAGATCTGGATGGTGTTGCCCGAGAAGTAGGACTCGAACGGCTCCTTCTCGTAGATCCCGACCTGCTGGAAGGATCCCCGCTCGATGAGAGCGATGAACGTGTCACCGGCGTTCTGCTCACTGAAAAGGGTGCAGCGGGCGCAGAGCACGCAGCGCTCGCGGTCGAGCAGCACCTGGGCGGAGATGCTGATCGGCTTGACGAAGGTGCGCTTCGTCTCGGTGAACCGGCTCTCCCCACGTCCGTTGGACAGCGCCTGGTTCTGCAGCGGGCACTCCCCGCCCTTGTCGCAGACGGGGCAGTCGAGGGGATGGTTGATCAGCAGGAACTCCATGTTGCCCTGCTGCGCCTTGTCGGCGACCGGCGAGGAGTGCTGGGTGCGTACGACCATTCCCTCTGCGACGGTCAGCGTGCACGAAGCCTGCGGCTTGGGGATCGGCCGGCCGTTGCCGGCATCGGGGATGTCGACCAGGCACTGCCGGCACGCTCCGACCGGGTCGAGCAGAGGATGGTCGCAGAACCTGGGGATCTGCACACCGATCCGCTCGGCGGCCCGGATGACCAGGGTGCCCTCCGGAACGGTGACCTCGACATCGTCGATGCTGAGCGTCACCGTCTTGGTCGCCTGCTCGGTCGCGAGGTCAGCCGTCATACGACACCTCCCGCTGTGTATCCCGTTGCTCCTGCGGTCGCCAGGACCGGCTCGTCGGTCGAGAAGAGCATGGCCGCCGCTGGGTCGAACGGGCAGCCTCCCTGCGCAAGGTGGGCGATGTACTCGTCGCGGAAGTACTGGATCGAGGACGTGATCGGCGACGTCGCGCCGTCGCCGAGCGCGCAGAAGGACCTTCCGAGGATGTTGTCGCAGAGGTCGACCAGCACCTCCAGGTCGCCCTCGTTACCCTCGCCATGCTCGAGCCTCTCGAGCGTCTGCACGAGCCACCAGGTGCCCTCTCGACAGGGCGTGCACTTTCCGCACGACTCGTGCTTGTAGAACTCGGTCCAACGGAGCACGGCACGAACGACGCACGTCGTCTCGTCGAAGATCTGAAGCGCCTTGGTGCCAAGCATCGACCCGGCGCTTCCGACCGCCTCGTAGTCGAGGGGCACGTCGAGGTGCTCCGCGGTGAGGATGGGCGTCGAGGAGCCACCCGGCGTCCAGAACTTCAGCTCGTGCCCGGCCCGCACCCCGCCCGCCAGGTCGAGAAGCTCGCGAAGCGTGATGCCCAGCGGGGCTTCGTACTGACCCGGTCGGGTGACGTGGCCGGACAGCGAGTACAGCGTCATCCCCTTGCTCTTCTCTGTGCCCATGCCGTTGAACCACTCGGCGCCGTTGGAGACGATGCAGGGCACCGACGCGATGGACTCGACGTTGTTGATCACGGTCGGACAGGAGTAGAGGCCCGCGACGGCGGGGAACGGCGGTCGCAGGCGTGGCTGGCCGCGTCGGCCTTCGAGCGAGTCGAGCATCGCCGTCTCCTCGCCGCAGATGTAGGCCCCGGCTCCCGCGTGGACCACTATCTCCAGCCCATAGCCCGAACCGTGGATGTCCTTGCCGAGGTGACCGGCGAGATATGCCTCCTGAACGGCCCGCTGGAGGCGTCGCACGACGTGCAGGATCTCACCTCGGACATAGATGAAGGCGTGGCTCGCCCGGATTGCGTAAGCCGAGATGATCACACCCTCCACCAGCGTGTGTGGGCTGGCCAACATGAGCGGAGTGTCCTTGCAGGTGCCCGGTTCCGACTCGTCGGCGTTCACCACCAGGTAGTGCGGCTTGTCGTCGCCCTGCGGGATGAAGCCCCACTTCATGCCGGTCGGGAAGCCGGCGCCGCCGCGACCCCGCAGACCCGAGTCCTTGACGAGCTGGATGACGTCGTCCTGCTCTGAGTCCAGTGCTGTGCGAAGAGCGGAGTAGCCGCCAGCCTTCTCGTAGGCGGCCAACGTCCAGGCACGGTCGGTGTCCCAGTTGTCGGACAGGACCGGCGTGAGGGTGTCGACCATCAGGAGCCCTTCCGATCGGTGTCGGCCTCGGGTGCTCCTTCGGACGACGGCTTTGCGGCAGGCGCGGTGTCAGCGGCCGAGTGTTCCACTTCGGCCTCGGACTCCGCACGAGAGGTGTCTGCCCGCTGAGCCGCCTCGACCGGGTGTCCGTCTGTCGCGGGGGGATCTCCGGAGCCAGGCTCGGGCGCACGCCACCCACGCTCGCGCGCCAGCCGCAGCCCTACGAGGGTCGCTGGCCCGGCGGCAGGTCCTTCGTCGGCGCGGTCGTCAGGGAAGCCGGCGAGCACGCGCTCGGCGTCACGCCAGCTCACCACGCGAGCGCCTCGGGTGGCCTGAACCTCGTGGCCGGCTCTCAGGTCGTCCACGAGCTGACGAGCCGAGTCCGGGGTCTGGTTGTCGAAGAACTCCCAGTTGACCATCACCACCGGCGCATAGTCGCAGGCGGCATTGCACTCGATGTGCTCGAGAGTGACAGCACCGTCGCCGGTCGTCTCGTCGTTGCCGACATCCAGGTGGGCCTTGAGTCGTTCGAAGATCAGATCGCCACCCATCACGGCACACAACGTGTTGGTGCAGACGCCGACGTGGTAGCTGCCGACCGGGCGTCGCTTGTACATCGTGTAGAACGTCGCAACCGCCGACACCTCAGCTGCGGTCAGCTTCAGGATCTCCGCACAGGTCTCGATCCCTGTCGGCGTGACGTACCCCTCGACACTCTGGACGAGGTGGAGCATCGGCAGCAGCGCCGACCGGGCGAGCGGATAGCGCCCGGCGAGCTCGTGCAGCTCCACGATCGTCGTCTCGGGCAGCCTGCGACCAGCGTCTCCCGGCATCGGGGACGTCGTGAAGGTTTCCAGCTCCGTCACCTGTCCACCCCGCCCATGACGGGGTCGAGGCTGGCTACGGCGACGATGACGTCGGCGATCTGGCCGCCCTCGCTCATCACCGGAGCGCACTGGAGGTTGACGAACGACGGGTCGCGGAAGTGGGCTCGGTAAGGCCGGGTTCCGCCGTCGGACACCACGTGGACGGCGAGCTCGCCTCGCGGGGACTCGACGGCGGCGTAGGCCTGCCCGGTCGGCACCCGGAAGCCCTCCGTGACGAGCTTGAAGTGGTGGATGAGCGCCTCCATCGACTCGCCCATGATGTGGCGGATGTGGTCGAGCGAGTTGCCCATGCCGTCAGAGCCCACCGCGAGCTGGCTGGGCCAGGCGATCTTCTTGTCGCCCACCATGATCGGGGAACCCACGAGTCCCTGCAGCCGCTCAGCGCACTGCTCGACGATCCTGAGGGACTCCCACATCTCGTCGACCCGGATACGGAAGCGGCCGTACGCGTCGGCGGTGTCTCTCGTGATGACGTCGAAGTCGTAGGTCTCGTAGCCCGAGTACGGCTGCTTCTTCCGCAGGTCCCAGTCATATCCGGTGGAGCGCAATACAGGTCCGGTGGCGCCGAGCGCGAGGCAGCCCGCGAGGTCGAGGTACCCCACGCCAACGAGCCGTCCCTTGAAGATCGGGTTCTCGTTGCAGAGAGCGGCGTACTCCGGCAGCCGCTTCCTCATCAGCGCGACGAACTCCTGGATCTTCTCGAGTGCACCCGGCGGCATGTCCTGCGCCACGCCACCCGGTCGGATGAATGCGTGGTTCATCCGCAGGCCGGTCACCAGCTCGAAGATGTCGAGGCACAGCTCGCGCTCGCGGAAACCGATGGTCATCACGGTGAGGGCGCCGATCTCCAGGCCGCCTGTCGCGATCGCGACGAGATGGGAGGAGATGCGGTTGATCTCCATCAGGAGGACACGCATGACCTGTGCCTTCTCGGGCACGTCGGCCTCGATGTCGAGCAGCCGCTCGACTGCCATGCAGTACGCGGCCTCGTTGTAGAACGGCGCGAGGTAGTCCATCCGCGTGCAGAACGTCACGCCCTGCGTCCAGTTGCGGTACTCCATGTTCTTCTCGATGCCGGTATGGAGGTAGCCGATCCCGCAACGACACTCCGTGACGGTCTCGCCGTCGATCTCGAGGATCAAGCGGAGCACACCGTGGGTGGAGGGGTGCTGCGGCCCCATGTTGACCACGACCCGCTCGTCGGCCTCAAGGTCGAGGCCCGACACCACGGAGTCCCAGTCCTGCCCGGTTACGGTGAACACCTTGCCCGCCGTGGTCTGCTGCTCGGTCGCGTAAGGGTCGCGAATCGTCTCCGTCATCAGTTGTACGACCTCCGCAGATCGGGCGGCGGGATCGTCGCCCCTTTGTACTCGACCGGGATGCCGCCGAGCGGGTAGTCCTTGCGCTGTGGGTGGCCCGGCCAGTCGTCGGGCATCTCGATCCTGGTGAGCGCCGGGTGTCCGTCGAAGACGATGCCGAAGAAGTCATAGGTCTCCCGCTCGTGCCAGTCGTTGGTCGGGTAGACGGAAACCACCGAGGGGATGTGCGGGTCGTCGTCGGGACAGCTCACCTCGACCCGGACCCGCCTGTTGTGAGTCATCGACAACAGGTGGTAGACCGCGTGCAGCTCGGCACCCGTGTCGTGCGGGTAGTGCACCCCGCTGACGCCACTGCACAACTCGAAGCGCAACTCGGGGTCGTCGCGCAGGTTCTGCATGACCGCCGGTAGGTGAGTGCGGTGCACATGGAACGTGATCTCGCCGCGGTGGACCACGACCTTGCTGACCGCGCCCGTAGAACCCGACGCCTCGAGACCGGAGTCGAGCCGGTCGGCGGCCGCGTCGAACCAGCCGCCGTACGGACGCTGCGTGGAGCCTGGGACCGCAACTGGGCGGACGAGACCGCCGTACCCCGACGTGTCGCCGGTGCCGGTGACGCCGAACATCCCCTCACGGACGTCGATGACGTCCAGGTCCTGGTGCGGCGGCAGCGGACCGGGGTCGTCGCTGACGACCATCTCGCGGTCCTGCTGCGACTTGTCCTGGACGGACCGCTCCTCGTGCGGCTTGTCGTCGAGGGAGCGTTCGCCCGTCGGCTTCTCGGGCACCCCGCTCGGCTGGCCGGTGGGCGGAGGACCGTCCGGCGCCTCGTCGCTCACCTGAGCAGTCCGGTTCGATCGGAGGTAGGCGTGGCGGCCAGGGCCAGGCGCTCCTCGTCGAGGATCTCGGCCTTCCGGTTCGACCCGAGGTGCGAGTGCTGGATGTCGTCGTGGAGCTTGAGGATCGCGTCGATCAGCATCTCCGGACGGGGCGGGCAGCCGGGCAGATACATGTCGACCGGGACGACGTGGTCGACGCCCTGCACGATCGCGTAGTTGTTGAACATGCCGCCGCTGCTGGCGCACACGCCCATCGCCAGCACCCACTTCGGGGCGGCCATCTGGTCGTAGATCTGCCGGAGGACGGGAGCCATCTTCTGGCTCACGCGGCCGGCCACGATCATCAGATCGGCCTGGCGCGGCGACGCCCGGAACACCTCCATGCCGAAGCGCGCCAGGTCGTAGCGCGGTCCGCCTGAGGTCATCATCTCGATGGCACAGCACGCCAGCCCGAACGTCGCGGGCCACAGCGACGCCTTGCGGAAGTAACCCGCGAGCCCTTCGACGGTCGACAGCATGACCCCCGACGGCAGCTTCTCCTCGATGCCCATGCCAATCCCTCCGGGCTAGTCCCATTCCAGTCCGCCGCGACGCCAGACGTAGGCGTATGCGACGAAGACCGTACCGATGAACAGCACCATCTCGACCAGGCCGAACATCTTCATGGAGTCGAAGTAGACGGCCCACGGGAACAGAAAGATGATCTCGATGTCGAAGACGATGAACAGCATCGCCGTGATGTAGTACTTGACGGGGAACTTGCCACCCCCGACCGGCTGCGGTGTCGGCTGAATCCCGCACTCGTAGGAGTCGAGCTTGGCGCGGTTGTAGCGCTTCGGTCCGATGAGCGAGCTTGCCGCGACGGACCCGACGGCGAAAAGCGTGGCGAGCACGCCGATGCCGATGATGGGGATGTACTCCTTCACTTCGGCTGGCTCCCCTCTACGCTGCCGGAGCGCTCGTCGCACCGGGGTCGACTGATCATAGGACCGCCGCCGTCAGGCCGCGGGAGCGACCTTCGACAGACCGTTGATCAGGTGGTCCATCGCGTCACCTCCGGTGGGCTCGGTCAGGTTGGCGAGCAGCTTGAGCGTGAAACGCATCAGGGTTGGCCGAGGCAGCCCGTACTTCGTGGCGAGCTTCATCACGTGCGGGTTGCCGATGGCCCGTACGAAGACGCGGCCCAGCGTGTAGTAGCCGCCGTAGCGTCTGTCGAGGGCGCCGACGTAGCCCTGGAGTGCCCGCTCGCTGCCATCAGCGGTGGTTCGGCCCAGTGCCTGGGTGATCGCCTCAGCGGCCATCTCGCCTGACTCCATGGCATAGGCGATGCCCTCGCCGTTGAAGGGGTTGACCATCCCGCCGGCGTCCCCCACCAGCAGCAGGCCGCCGGCGTAGTGGGGCTTGCGGTTGAAGCCCATCGGCAGGGCAGCGCCGCGTATCGGCGCCGTGCGGTTGTGCTCCCGGAAACCCCACTCCTCGGGAGTGTGGTCGAGCCAGGTCTTGAGCAAGTCCTTGTAGTCGACGTGCTGGAACGCCGACGAGGTGTTCAGTATCCCGAGGCCCACGTTCACGGTGCCGTCACCCACACCGAAGATCCAGCCGTAGCCGGGAAGCAGATTGCTCCGGCCGGGCTCACCCTCCCAGAGCTCGAGCCAGGACTCCATCCAGTCGTCGTCGTGGCGGGGACTCGTGTAGTAGGTGCGTACGGCGACACCCATCGGGCGGTCGTCGCGCTTCTGCAGTCCCATGGCGAGACTCAACCGGGTCGAGTTGCCATCGGCCGCGACCACGATCGGTGCCCTGAACACCATGTCTCCACCCGACTTGCGACCGTTGTCGTCGACCGGTCGCGCGGTGACACCGACGACCCGGCCCGTCGTGTCGTCGAGGACCGGACCGGTGACCGCAGTGCGCTCGTGAAGCTGGGCCCCCAGCTTGCGGGCGTGCTGCGCCAGGATGTCGTCGAAGTCGAGGCGGGTGCGCACCAGCCCGTAGTTGGGGAACTCCGCCAGGTCGGGCCAGGGCAGCTCGAGCCGGTGCCCTCCCCCGACGATGCGCAGACCGTGGTTCTTGACCCAGCCAGGTTCGTCGAGGTCGATGCCCATCGCGACGAGCTGCCTGACGGCTCGAGGGGTGAGTCCGTCGCCGCAGACCTTCTCCCGCGGGAAAGCCGTCTTCTCGAGCAGCACGACGTCGACGCCTGCCTGCGCGAGGTACGCCGCTGTGGTCGAACCGCCGGGGCCGGCGCCGACGACGATGACGTCGGCCCGCCGCTCTGAGGCCGAGGGCTCGGGCAAGGTGCGGACCTTCCTGCCAGGCGGAGCGCAAGGCAACGAGTGACCCGCTCGTGAAAATCTTCACGAGCGGTGGTGCGGGTCCATAGTAGACCGCCGCCCGCCGCGGTCCTACCCCGGGAAACCTTACGATCCGGACAGGCCGTAGACGTGCTCGACGGTGAGTCTGAGCACCAGGCGACGGTCGTCGACCATGGCGGTGCGGTACTCGTCCCAGTCCGGGTGGTCCTCGCCCCTGATGAGCCGGTAGACCTCGACGAGCTCGTCGACAGTGGCGTCGTCGGGCTCCCGCGCGACAGGGGTGAGGTCGGCAGTCCCCTCGAGGACGGCGTACGACCAGCCGTCCTCGCTGGACACCAGCAGAGATGTCCTGGGCTCACGGCGGATGTTCGCCACCTTTGCCCGCCCGTCGACCACGGAGACGCGGGCCAGCAACGCTTCGGGATCGAGATGGAAGTTGATGTTCGACAGCTGCGGCCTTCCGTCGCCCTTGATCGTGGCGAGGACGCCGAGCTCGCGGCTGGCGGCCAGGTCGAGGAGCTTGCGGTCCATCGTCATGCGACCAGTATGAGCCGTGCCGACGCGGTGCCCGGACTTGTTACGGTCAGCACTCGACCCGGTGGAGTGAGAGGATGCCTCCGGGCGGCATGTGCAACGGCGGTGGCACAGCCCCTGCCTGGTCCCGGACCACCGACCGGATGCGAGATGACCCGATGAAGCGACCTTATTACCTCCTCAGCAGCCTGCTCGCCTGGCCTGCCGCGTCCGGCCTGATGCTGCCCCTACCTCCCGCCCTAGGAACTCCGGTTGGCCACCAAGCCCAGGCAGAGACTTGCAAAGGGGTGGCGGCCACCATCGTGGGGACAGAGTCGGCCGACACCATCCTCGGCACGGGGCACCGGGACGTCATCGTCGCCAGCGGCGGACCAGACGTGGTTCTCGCCCGCGGCGGCAGGGACCTCGTCTGCGCCGGAACGGGGGACGATCGTGTCGCCGGCGCACACGGCGACGACAGGCTATTGGGGGGCGGCGGCACCGACCGGACAAGTCCGGGAGAGGGCAGCGATCGCGTCTTCGGAGGCGGCGGGAAGGGACGAGACACGATCAGCTATCTCGGCTCATCGGTGCCGGTAAGGCTCAACCTGCGCCGCGAACGCGCCTACACCGGCAGCGTGGTCGACCACGTGATGGGCTTCGAGTACGCCGTCGGGTCACACCACGACGACACGCTCATCGGGCGGGGTGACCTGGGCAGTCTCGATGGTGCCGACGGTGACGACCTCGTCATCGGAGGAGACCACCGCGACACGCTAGCCGGTGGGAACGGCCACGACGTCATTCGCGGTGGTGACGGCCGGGACAGGCTGTTCGGCGAGTCAGGCGACGACGTGCTACGCGGCCAGGTCGGCAACGACCAGTTGTTCGGGGGCGGCGGGGCGGATGACGTCATCGACCTCGTGGGCAGCAACTTCGTCAATGTGCGAGGGAGGTCGCGCGTGCGTACCGGAGCAGGACGGGACTCGATCGTCGGTCACGGTGTCGTCACCCTGCGCACTGGCGCGGGGAACGACGAGGTCAGTTTCCAGAAGGGCTCGGTCGTCGCCGGGGCGGGAGCCGACGTGGTCAACTTCAACGGGTTCCATCGAGCAGGCTCGACTGACATCGTCCTCGGAGCCGGGCAGGACACCTTGGGCTTCGGCATCGCCGCCGGCCCGATCGCCGACGGCATCGTCCTCAACGTTTCCGGCGGCAAGGGGACTGACCTCCTCAACGCCGGATACCTCATCGCGAGCACGCTCACGCTGAGCCTAGGAACGAACGGCGCCCTCACAGATCCGTTCCACGGTCAGATGATCGGCGTGGAGAACGTGATTGTCGGCAGCTATGTGGGCTCCGCGAACGTGATCGGCTCGAAGGCGTCCAACACGATCAGGGCTTCCTCCAGCAGCGACCACATAGAAGGACGCAGGGGCGACGACGACATCGACACCGGGGGCGATGGTGATGACAACATCGACGGAGGCGCTGGTACCGACCGTTGTGTCGGAGCTCCTGCGATCATCCGATGCGAGATTCTCAGCTAAGGACTCGCTGCGGAGACGGCAGCGACTACCCGGTTCGCATCGGTTCGCATCGGTTCGCATCGGTTCCCATCGGTACAGAGGCTCAGCGCAGGGCCCGGTGGAGTGCGACGATCCCGCCCGAGAGGTTCCGGTACTCGACCTTCCGCCAACCGGCGTCGGCGATCACGGTCGCCAGAGCCGGCTGGTCGGGCCAGGCCCGGATCGACTCGGCCAGGTACGCGTACGAGTCGGGACTCGACGACACCTTCCTCGCCAGGAACGGCAACGCCTGCATGAGGTACTCGTGGTAGATGCTGCGGAACGGGCCGAAGGTCGGTGAGCTGAACTCACAGACCACGAGGGTGCCCGAACCCTTGGTGACCCTGCGCATCTCACGCAGTCCTAGCGAGGCGTCGACCAGGTTGCGCAAGCCGAACGAGATCGTCACGGCGTCGAAGGTCTCGTCAGGGAACGGAAGGCTGGTGGCGTCGCCGCCAACGAACGGGACCTGGGGCCGCGCACGGCGGCCGGCCGCAAGCATGCCGATCGAGAAGTCGCAGGCGACGGCCCAGGCACCCCGGTCGGCGAACGGGGCCGTGCTCGTGCCCGTACCGGCGGCAAGGTCGAGCACCAGGTCGCCGGTGCCGACTCCGGTGGCGGCCACGACCGCACGGCGCCAGCGTCGATCCTGTCCGAGCGACATGATGTCGTTGGTGATGTCATAGCGGCTCGCGACGGTGTCGAACATCGCCGCAACCTCGCTCGGCTGCTTGTCGAGGCTCGCGCGGTTCATGGACACAGAGTCGCACGCCTCCTCGCAGGGCCGCCCCATTAGGCTGTTGAGCCGTGACCAGCGTTGCGACCGCGGCGCCCGAGGGTGCGCCACTGGTGGTCAGGAGCATCAGCATCGACGCTCCTGAGTCCCTGATCCCACTCCTGCCTGCCGAGAGCCCGCTTTCCTGGGTGCATCGAGGGGCCGGGTTGGTCGCCTGGGGCGAGACGGCGCGGTTCGAGTGCGACGGTCCGGGTCGGTTCGCGGCCGCCGAGCGCTGGTGGCGGGACGTATCCGCCCGTAGCGTCGTGCGCGACGAGGCCGACGTGCCGGGGAGCGGCCTCGTGTGCTTCGGCTCGTTCGCGTATGCCGACCATCCCGGCCGGTCCGTGCTCGTGGTGCCGGAGGTGGTCGTCGGGCTCCGCGACTCGAGGGCCTGGGTCACCAGGATCTCTGTCGGCAGCCTCCTACCGACCCCGGTCGTGCGCCCCACCGACGAGCCGCCGACGCCGAGCGGTGCGGTCTTCTCCGACGGGGCCATGAGCGGAGCCAGCTGGGAGGTGGCCGTCGCGTCTGCGGTCCGCCGCATCCGCGCGGGACGGCTCGACAAGGTCGTACTGGCGCGTGACCTGATCGCTGAGCTTGACGAGCCGCTCGACGTACGCGCTGCCCTTGCGCGGTTGGCCCGCCGCTACCCCTCGTGCTGGACCTTCCACGTCGACGGCCTGTTCGGCGCCACGCCGGAGATGCTCGTGCGTCGTGAACGCGGCCTCGTCACCAGCAGGGTGCTGGCCGGGACGATCCGTCGTACCGGTGACGATGCCTCCGACCTCGCGCTCGCCGCGACCTTGGCCAGGTCGTCGAAGGACCTCGAGGAGCACGAGTTCGCCGTGCGCTCGGTCGCCGAAGCCCTGGCCCCGCACTGCTCGAGCATGAATGTGCCCGAGAGCCCGTTCGTGCTCCACCTCCCCAACGTCATGCACCTTGCGACCGACGTCACCAGCGTACTGCACGGCGGCACGTCGTCTCTCGGGCTCGCGTCGGCACTGCATCCCAGCGCTGCCGTCGGCGGCACACCGACAGCCGAAGCGGTCGCACTCATCGCCGAGCTGGAGGAGATGGACCGGGGGCGCTACGCGGGACCGGTCGGTTGGATGGACGCCGACGGCGACGGCGAATGGGCCATCGCCCTGCGCTCTGCCGAGTACGAGGGTCGGCGGGTCCGGCTCTTCGCGGGCTGCGGGATCGTTGCCGACTCCGATCCGCCGGCTGAGCTGGCCGAGGCGGCCGCCAAGTTCGTACCGGTGCGCGACGCCCTCTCCTGCTGACGGGGGTCGTCGTGGATGCAGGCACCCGGCGGAGACTTGGTTCGAGCTTCGGCGAGGGCACGACGGCGTAGGCCGCCCATCGCCCGACATACCCGACCCAGGCTTCCAGATGGCTCGTCGGGGACGTCGCCCGCGACGTGCTCGACCTCGGAGCAGGAACCGGATCGCTTACGGCTGAGCTGGCCGCCATTGGCCACCGGGTCGTCGTCGCCGAGCCGAGCATGGCGATGCTCCAGGCTCTCGCATCGCGTGGCTCGTCGGTTCCCGCTGTAGCGTCGTCCGCCGAGGCGCTCCCCTTCGCCCCCGCCTGCTTCGACGCGGTGACAGTCGGAACGGCGTTCCACTGGGGCGACTGGGGCACCGACTCGGTCGCCTCCGTCGAGCGGTCGCCCGGCTTCGGGCCACTCGAAGCTGCTGACTTCCCCTTCGTACAGCGAATCGACCGCGGCGGGCTGGCCGGGCTCGCGGCCTCGCGGTCGTACGTCATCGGGCTGGACGAGGGGCGACGCCTCCGGCTGTTCGACGAGATCGGCCGCCTCTTCGACGAGGCGGCCGAGGGCAGTCCGACCCTCGACCTGCCCTACGTCGCCCGCTGCTGGCGATGCCGGGCCACGGGCACGGGCACGGCCACTTCCCCCGACCCCCGACCCCGACCCCGACCCCGACCCCGACCCCGACCGGACAACGCTCAGCCCGTGAACGGAGCCCCTGAGCGGCCCGGTTCGGGGGTCAGAGGGTGTCTGGTCGGGGGGAGGGGGAGGTGGGTCCGTCCACCCACGTCATCGGGTCTCCCCAGCCGAGCTCCTTGATCCCGGCCTCGTCGAGCGCCCCCGCGACGAGGGTTCGGCGGTACGCCGCGAAGGTCAGGACGTGGGCGATCATGCCGCCGTAGGTGAACACCTCGGCCGGGTCACACAAGGCGTCGACGAACGTCTCGTCGAGCCTCCCCTGCTCGGCCACCTCGTTGACCTGGCCGACGAAGACGGGCGACACCTCCGCGAGCCGGGCCCGCATCGACGAGATGCCTTCGTGGTTCTCCTTCTCCCAGTCGTAGTCGCGCAGGGCGATCGCACAGTTCCACATGTCCATCTGTCCGACCAGGCGTGAGAGCAGTGAGCGCATGGTCTGCGGCTCGTCCTCGATCCCCGTCCCCGTGGGCGTGTCGAGCTGCTCGTCCGACAGTGTCGACGCCCGGTCGACCATCTCGCCGACCATCCAGACGTGGTGCTCGACCATCTTGACGATGAGGTCCACTGAGGTCACCTTCGTTCGTGCGGGCAGCCGGAGGCCGCCGGGTGGGTGGAAGTGCACACCGTTGGGAGTGTCGAGCTGGATGCGCCCGGGCGCCGAGCGCCACGACGACGGCACATACCCGTACGCCCGTCGGAACGCCCGGGTGAACGCCTCGTTGGAGGAGTAACCGGCCTCGACGGCGATGTCGAGCACGCCGAGGTCGCTGGTCACCAGGCGGTACGCCGAGCGCTCGAGCAGCACCCGGCGGCGGAACCTGGCCGGCGTCTCCCCCGCCGTCGCCAGCACGACCCGGTCGAAGTGGTAGCGCGAGAGGTATGCCCGCGCGGCCAGGTCCTCCCCACGCGCCTCGTGGTCGTCGAGATGTTGCGCCAGGGTGTCGACGAAGTGGGTGAACGTGTCGCTCCCTGAACTCATGAGATCCGCCTCATGAGCCTGAGTCTTCCCCCTACCGGCTCTTCGCCGCTTGATCGAGGTTGCTGTCCGTGCGCTCCCGGCCACCTACCGAGCACCGGTACCTCCTTCTCGGTGGCCTCATCCGGCTGGCGGGGAGAGTGCGCGGACGCGCTCCTCGAGGCGTCGCCGCTGTCCGCGGTCGATGGGCACCTCGATGACGCGGATTCCTCTAGCCTCGACGCCGAGCGCGGCGCGAAGGCCTGCCGCGTCGACGACTCGCTCGTACGGCGTGCCGGTCGCAGTGCACCAGCCCTCGATGGAGACACCGTGCGGGGTACCGAAGACGCGTTCGAACGCTCCGGAGAAGGCCGGCGCACCCTGCTCCAGGGTCGAGAAGATGGCCCCCCCGTCGTCGTTGGCCAACACGACCGAGAGATCCGGACGCGGCTCGTCGGGACCGAGTACGAGGGCGTTCGCGTCGTGCAGGAACGTCAGGTCCCCCATATAGGCGAGCGCCCGCGACGAGCCGCGGGCGAGTGCCGCCCCGATGGCGGTCGACAGCGTCCCGTCGATACCTGCCAGACCGCGGTTGGCGATCACCAGCCGGCGCTGCCCGACCCGGTACGGCGCCGCCATCAGGTCGAGGTCGCGGACGGGCTGCGACGACCCGACCATGAGCAGAGCGCCGGGGACTACCGCGTCGGCGACCTCCGCCGCCGCTCGCAGCGGAAGGCCCCCTTCGTCGGCTGCGACGTCGTCTACAGCCTGGCTGAGCCGCAGGTCGGCCGCCCGCCACCGGTCAATCCACCGGTCGTCGACAGCCGAGGCGACCACCGGTACCGAGTCGACATGGCGGGCGACACGTCCGGGGTCTGTGCACACCCCGGCGGCGGTCCGGACGGAGACCACCTCGATGTCGGACCTGGAGATGAGCCGCGTCACGGATCGCGACAAGGTGGGGTGGCCGGTCACCACCACCCGCTCGACCAGGGCACCCAGCTCTCCGGCGAGGAGCAACCGGTAGGTGCGGAGGGCGTGCGTTCCCGTTCGCGCCCCAGAGGTGGGTTCTGCCAGCAGCGGCCAGTTGGCCTCCTGAGCCAGGATCCGGGCGGCCGGGCCGGCGTCGTCACCCGCCACGACGACTGTGCGGGGCCCGGCCTCGAGGCGGACCGACCCGTCCGGCTGCGCCAGCTGCGGGCGTCTGTACGAGTCGCCGGCCTCGCCGGCTGAGGGCGGTGTGGCGGGCTCAGGCGAGCCAGTTCCCTCGCTGGGCAGGAGCGGGTCGTCGAACTGGAGGTTGACCTGGAACGGCCCGCTCCGGTGTACCGCACGCGCGACCGCCTCGACGGCAGCGGCGCAGTCTCCCGGGGCGATGTCCGCCCATGGCACGCGGTCGCCGAAGATGCCGGCCTGCTCGGTGGTCTGGTTCGCTCCGGTATTCCGCAGAGCGGCCGGCCGGTCGGCCGACAGCACGAGCAGGCGCTCGCCCACGTGGCTGGCCTCCAGCACGGCCGGGTGCAGGTTCGCCACCGCCGTCCCGGACGTGGTCACCACGGCGACCGGCCGACGCGACCCCTTGGCGAGCCCGAGAGCCAAGAAGCCTGCGGTCCGCTCGTCAATGCGCACGTGGAGGCGCAGGTGTGACTCGGCGTCGGCTCGGTGAAGGACCAGCGCCAGCGCCGTCGAGCGGGAGCCCGGCGTGAGCACCACTTCGGTCACGCCGACCCGAAGTAGGGCCGATACCACCGATGCAGCGAGTGCCGTCGACTCGGTCACAGCCGCCGCTCCGTGAGCAGCGCCGCGCACCGCGCCAGCCGGCCGAGCCAGCTCCTCACCGTGGCGTCGCCTGGAGCTGCCCGCTCCAGGAGGTCGTCGTCCGGTAGTACCCGGCGCGGCGTCATCACGCCGCCCTCGGCGACCAGAGGGCTGTTGGTGACGTCGTACGTCAGCATCGACGTCGTCGCGAGCCCGCATGCGTACGGCAGGCTCGGAAGTGCGGCCGCGAGCGCGAGCCCGGACGCGATACCCACCGACGACTCCAGCGCGCTGGACACCACCACCGGCAGCCCGATCGTTTCGGCCAGCCGGAGGCAGGACCGTACTCCGCCGAGCGGCTGAACCTTCAGCACGGCGATGTCGGCCGCTTCGGACAGCTTGACCCGCATCGGGTCCGTCGAGCGGCGGATCGACTCGTCCGCGGCGATCGGCACGCTGACGCGGCGCCTCACCTCGGCGAGCTCTTGCACGGACGCCACCGGCTGCTCGACGTACTCGAGGTCGAACGAGCTGAGCTCGGCGACGGCGTCGACTGCGCGGGTGACGGACCAGGCGCCGTTGGCATCCACCCGCACCCGACCGGTGGGGCCGATGGCATCTCGCACTGCCGAGACTCTCGCCACGTCGTCGTCGAGCGACTGGCCCGGTTCGGCAACCTTCACCTTCGCCGTCCGACAGCCGTGCCCGGCGAGCACCATCGCGGCGGCCTGTACGGGGTCGACAGCCGGCACCGTGCAGTTGACGGGCACCAAGCGTCGTACCTGCGGGGGGAGGGGCTCGTCGGCCGCCTCCAGGGCAGTCGCGAGCCAGGACGCCGACTCCTCGTCGTCGTACTCGGCGAAGGGGCTGAACTCGCCCACACCGGCCGCACCCCAGATCAGCACGCCCTCGCGTCGCTCTATCCCACGGAAGCGGACTCTCATCGGGAGCCTGAAGACCTCGACCCTCCTACCGAGCAGGCGGTCCGGCCAGGCCGGGACCGACTGCGGAGGCGATGTCACCTGGTCAGCCTACGGAGAAGGGCGGGAACTACCCGGTGCCGGAGGCCCGAACGACGCGAGCGCCAGGCGGTCGATCTTTCCCGACTCGAGAAGCGGCAGGTGCTCGGCGACCACCAGCCGCTTCGGTGCCCAGCTGCGAGGGTGGGTGGCTGACACGAAGTCGCGGACCTCGGCCAGGTCCGGCGGCCGAGTGCCGGCTGCGGCCACCACGTGCGCGACGAGCCTGCTGCCCCACTCTGCGTCCGGCTGCGCGACGACGACGCACTGCGCCACGGACGCCATCTCGGTGATGCTGCGCTCCACCGCCGTGAGCGAGACGCTGACTCCGCCGGACATCACCACGTCATCGGCGCGGCCGAGCACCTCGAGGCGGCCGTTCGCGTCGAAGCTGCCGAGATCTGAGGTGCGGAACCAGTGTTCCTCCATAACCTCTGCCGTCCGCTCGGGGTCGCCGATGTACCCGTCGAAGAGCATGGGGCCGGCCACCCGGATGCGACCGTCCTCGCCTACGTCGACGCGCACACCGTCGAGTGGCCAGCCGTCGTAGACACAACCGCCGGAGGTCTCGGTCATGCCGTATGTCGTCGTGACCGCCACTTCTCGACCGCGTGCCGCCCTCACCAGTTCGGGGTCTGCCGCGGCCCCTCCGACGAGCACGGCGTCGTACCGGCGCAGCGCCTCCCGCTGGGTCGGCTCTGCCATCCACCGGTGAAGCTGGGTGGGGACGACCGCCAGGTAGCGCAGGTCGGTGGAGAGGGCACCGGTCGCCGTTGCCAGGTCTTTGTGCTCGGACAACACGACAGGTGACAGGCCCGCGAGAAACGACCGCACGATGACCTGGAGCCCGGCGACGTGGTGGGCCGGGAGGGCGAGCACCCAGCCGCCGGGGCCGCCGAGCCGTGCCAGCGTCGATACCGCCGACCATCGCAGCGCGGACCCTGAGAGCGCCACCTGTTTGGCTTCTCCTGTCGAGCCGGACGTGCGCACGACGAGTGGCTCGGGATGACCGTCAACCAGCCAGCCGGTGACCTGTCGCTCGACTTCGCGAGGCGCCCCCGCCAGCGGCCGTGACAGCGCGGACATCTGTCCACCCTAGGTCGAGCCCTCGGCATCCGGAGGTCACCGACGCGCTCGGGGACGAGGCGACGTGTGAGGCGACGGACGGCTGCGAGACTTACTGACCATGGCCACCACCTCCGAATGGATCGAGGGAGCCCGGCCCCGTACGCTGCCCGCGGCCGTCGCTCCCGTGGTCGCGGGCAGCGGGGTGGCGATCGCCGCGCACTCGGCCGTGTGGTGGAAAGCGACTCTCGCTCTTGTGGTGGCCCTTGCCCTGCAGGTGGCCGTCAACTACGCCAACGACTACTCCGACGGTATCCGCGGCACCGACGCCGAACGGGTCGGACCGCTTCGCCTCGTCGGCTCCGGCGTCGCGAGCGCGGACCGCGTCAAGGCGGCCGCCTTCGCAAGCTTCGGGGTCGCCGCCGCGGCAGGCTTGGTCCTCGCCGCGACCACGGCCTGGTGGCTGGTCGTCGTCGGGGCCGTCTGCATGCTCGCTGCCTGGTTCTACACCGGAGGCTCGACCCCCTATGGGTACCACGGCTTGGGTGAGGCCGGGGTCTTCGTGTTCTTCGGACTCGTCGCCGTGGTGGGTACGACGTACGTCCAGACCGAGGAGGTCACCGCCGCGGCCGTCTTGGCGGGGTGCGGCGTCGGCGCCCTTGCCTGCGCGATCCTGGTGGCGAACAACTTGCGGGACATCCCGACCGACGCCGAGGTCGGCAAGCGGACGCTGGCCGTCGTCATCGGCGACCGAGCCACGCGAGTGCTGTTCACTGCACTGCACCTCATAGCCGCCGGCTTCGCCGTGCTCGTCGCGTCGCAGGTGAGCTGGTGGGCGCTGCTCGCGCTCGGGTCGCTGCCGCTGTCGTGGCGAGCCGTGCGCGTCGTACGCCGCTCCACCGGTAGGGCTCTCGTCCCGGCTCTCAGAGACACCGGCCTGGCTGAGCTCGTCTACGCGGTGGGTCTGCTCGCCGGACTGGCGATCGGTACCCATGGGTGAACGCTGTCGCTTCTGACATGGCTCACCGCCGCCGGGCGGGACCGGCCGGCGACCAGGGGCAGCGGTGCTCCCCGTCAGCCGTCGTCGACGTCCTCGGCGCGTCTGCGCGCATCGAACGCGGCCTTCGCCCGGTCGGCCCGGGCAGCGACGTGAGCGGCGAAGCGGTCACGAAGAGGCGTCAGGAGCTTGAGCGCAAGCACTGACGAGACGACGAGGGCCAGCATCGCCGTCGACAGCGCGTTCAACGAGTCCCACGTCACCCACCACCCGATGACGAGCCAGATCGCCGCGTAGCAGGCGACGAACAGACCCGCCCGGGCCAAGGTGTAGAGGATGAAGCTCCTCATCGAGGCCCTCCTGGCCGAGCCGCGGCGAACCGTGAGCCGCCAGCGTAGGTCAGCCGGCCAGGACGTCCCGCAAGAGGTCGGGTGAGACGTTGCCGCCCGACACCACAGCCACCGTCGGCCCGGTTGCGACGACGTCGGGGCGGGTGAGGTACCCGGCGACGGCGACGGCTCCGCTCGGCTCACACACCAGGCGGGCGTCGAGCAGCACCGACCTCATCGCCGAGCGGATGTCGACCTCGCTCACGGTGACCACATAGTCGACGAGTGCCGTGATGTGCCGCCAGTTGAGCTCTCCGACCGACGTCGTACGCAGCCCGTCGGCGATCGTGCGACCGGTCAGCGCCGTGTCCCAGCTGACCCGTTCGCCGCGCGCGAAGCCCTCGGCGAGGTCGCCGGCGAGCTCCGGCTCGACACCCACGACCCGGACCGGGGACGGGGCTGACGCGAGCGCGGCGGCTATACCGCTCAGCAGGCCCCCTCCGCTCACGGGGATCAGCACAGTGGCAACGTCAGGGAGGTCCTGGAGGATCTCGAGCCCGACGGTGCCCTGCCCCGCGACGACGGCCGGGTCGTCGTAGGGAGGCACGAAGACGGCTCCCGTCTCGGCCTGGATCTCCTGCACGGCTGCGGCCCGCTCCGACATGTCCACGAGGATGACGGTGGCTCCCTGCGCCTCGGTCGCCAGTCGCTTGACCTCAGCGGCCTGGCTCGGCATCACGATCGTCGCCCGGATGCCGGCTGCTGCGGCAGCCCTGGCGAGCGCCTGCCCATGATTCCCGGAAGAGTGGGTCACGACTCCCCGCGCTCGCTCGTCGGCGTCGAGGAGGGACACGGCGTTGAGCGCCCCGCGGAGCTTGAACGACCCGCCCGGCTGGAGGCACTCCGCCTTGAGGAATAGCGGCGCGTCGGGCCGGCCGAGCGAGGTAGGGACCAACGGGGTCCGGTAGGTCGAGCCCGTGAGCCGGGCGGCGGCCGCCTCGATGTCGGCTCGGGTTACGAGCCCGTCAATCTCCATGGCCTCGACGATACGAGAGAAGTGGGCAACGCCCCGCGCCGACTTGTGGGCCGGATTACCCTAGGGGCATGCACGGACTCGAGGACTGCGCGCCATGAGGTATCTGCCCATGATCCTGCTTGTCGTGCTGGCGATCTACTGCTGGGTCGAGATCGTCCTGTCCGACCCTCGCCAGGTCCGTCAGCTGTCGCGTGGCCTGTGGGCGCTCATCGTGCTCGCCCCACTCGTCGGGCCGCTCGCTTGGCTCGCGACCGGCCGACCCAACGGCACCGAGGTACGTCAGCCGACTCCCAAACCCCGCCCCCGGATGGTGGCGCCCGACGACGACCCCGACTTCCTTCGCAGCCTCAAGCGCCCTCCGAAGCCGCCTGAGGGTCTCGCCTGACACACCGGTGGCGAGGCACTCGCCATCGGTGGGCGGGTCACATGCCGGAGTAGGAGTGCAGACCCGACCCGTAGAGGTTGATCCCGACGAAGTTGAAGATGAAGGTGGCGAAACCCAACAGGGCGACGTACGCCGCCGCCGAGCCCTTCCACCCCGCAGTTGCCCGAGCATGCAGGTAGGCCGCATAGACGACCCACGTGATGAAGGCCCACACCTCTTTGGGGTCCCAGCCCCAGTAGCGGCCCCAGGCGTACTGCGCCCAGATCGCCCCGGCCATCACCGCGAACGTCCACAGCGGGAAGGCGAAGGCGTGGATCCGGTAGGCCACCCGGTCGATCGCCTCGGCAGTAGGCGTCCGCCACAGGAAACCCCTGCGCGGAGCGCTCGGGTCGGCCAGCGCCTTCTCCTCCAGCCTGTTGCGGAGCAGGTAGAGCACGGACGCCAGGGCACCGACGGTGTAGGCGCCCCCGGCGGTCGCAGCGGCCGAGACATGGATGAGCAGCCAGTACGAGTGGAGCGCAGGTACGAGTGGCGCCACCGGCCGGTAGAGCACGATCACAGCGAGCCCGAGCACTGTCACCAGGAAGCCCGTGACGAGCAGCCCGAGCCATCGCACGCTGTATCGGCGTACCAGGAACAGGTAGGCGACCGAGACCGTGAGCGAGCCCGTGATCGAAAACTCGTACATGCTTCCCCACGGCACTCGATGCGCCGCAAGCCCGCGGGCGACGACACCCACCGCGAGGAGCAGCACGCCGAGAACCGTCAGTGAGAGCCCGATCCGGCCGAAACGGTCGGAGCGCTCCTCGTCGTCCACGCTGGGGACCGGAGCCGGCGGCACAGGCTGTCCCGAGGCCGGCGAGTCAGGGGCTCCTGCACCGACGAGGGCGTGGACTCGCGGCACCGCCTCCGCGGTGAGGTCCCGGGCCATCGCCCACTCGACGATGTGCGCGACCATAGCGAGCGCGTAGACCACCGTTGCGGAGTAAAGGGCGTTGTTGCTGATCTGGGCCAGTGTCTCGGTCACCGATGCTCGCTTTCGTCCTCGCCGCTTCTTCCAAGCCGTGTCGCCAGCTGCTCGACGTGCGCTGCGGGATCGCCGCCGGACGCCCGGTCCAGTGCCGCGACCTCCCACACCGTACGCCCGCTCTCCTGGCGCACCCTGACCCAGGTGCGACGCGGCCTGACGAACAGCGACCCCAGCAGACCCACGATGGCACCGAGCACTCCCAGGAGCGGCACGATCTTGCCAGGGGAGCGCGAGATCTGGAGCTTCACCCACCGCTGGTAACCGTCGAAGCTGATCGTTCCCCCGCCGCCCGGCAGCTTGGCTGTCTTGCCTGGCCGGAGCAGCAGCGGCTGAGGCGCGCCGTTATCCATCGTGTACGGCTTGAGACCGGTCTTGTCGAGGACGTACACCGACTGGGGCAGGCCACTGTCGACCCCGAGGTTGCCGCTGTAGGCGACGAGCGACAGCACGGGATTGTCGGCGTCGGGGAACGCCGAGTACGGCTGACCGGAGTCGGTGAGGGCTCCCGTGGGGAAGAAGTACCCCTCGAACCCGAGCTGCGTGGGTGCCGCGTCGGGGACCTTGATGACTCCGAAGGAGGTGAACGAGTTGTCCTGCGGGAGGAACACCACCGGTCCGGAGAAGGCCACGTCGCCTTTGCCGTCTCGCACCGTGACGATCGGGGCGTACCCGTGTCCGACGAGGAAGACCGAGGTGCCGTCGACGACGAGCGGATGGTTGACACTCAGGTCGTACGGGTACGGCGTCGCACCCGGATGGGCGGACACCGACACGTGTGCGTCGAAGGAGAGGGGTGTGCCGATCCCCGAACCGCTGCGCTGCCACGAGACGGAGAAGTCGTCGACTGTGAACGAGAAGGGCGCAAGGTTCGCGGCGTCGAACTTCGACCCTGGCGTGAAGTCGTCGTACTGCGTCAGCGTGTTGGAGAACCCGGTCCCGGTGACCACCGCGGCCGAGCCCTTGAAGCCGTAAAGCCCGGTGATCGCCACCCCGACGAGCACGACGAGCACAGCCACGTGGAACAGCAGGTTTCCTGCTTCGCGCAGGTACCCCTTCTCAGCGCTCACGACGACATCGCCGTCGCACGCGTAGGTCTCCACGCGGCGGCGCTCTCCTTCGAGAAGCCGACGTGCCCGCTCTGCCGCCACCGCGGGAGGCTCGTCGCTCCTCCAGGTGGCGTAGGCCGGGAAGCGGCTGAGGTTGCGCGGCGCCCTTGGTGGGCGCGCGCCGACGTTCTTGGCGTAGACCCGGGCGCGCGGCACGATGCAGCCGACGAGGGAGACCATCAGCAGCAGATAGACCGCACTGAACCACACCGAGCTGTAGACAGTGAACATGCCGACGCGGTCGAAGATCGGGGCCAGTGCCGGATGGCTGGTCTTGAACGCGATGACGGCCGACGGGTCGACCCGCTGCTGCGGGATCAGTGACCCGGGGATCGACGCCACCGCGAGCAGGAAGAGCAAGATGAGCGCGGTGCGCATCGAGGTGAGCTGTCGCCAGGTCCAGCGGACGAGCTCGAGCGGCCTCAGTGCCGGTGGTCTGCCGGACGACTGAGCGGTGCTCTCGTCGAGCACGTCGACCGGCTCGGGTGGCTCGAGCTGGTCGACTGGACCTGCGTAGTCGTGTGGGCGGCGGCTAGACGGGGGGCACATACCCCACCACCCAGAGCTGGAGATGGGCGATCAAGGATGTCCAAACCCCGGTCAGCATCAAGATGCCTACCCCGACCAACATCGCACCCCCAAGACGCATCACCCACACCTGGTGGCGGCGTACCCAGGCCGTCGCCCCCATCATCTTGCGGAACGACAGGGCCGTCACAAGGAAGGGAATGCCGAGACCAAGACAGTAGACGAAGGCCAGCAGGACCCCGCGGCCGGCGTTTCCATCGGGGTTCAGGGTGGTGGTCAAGCTCAGCACCGCGGCCAGCGTCGGGCCGATGCAGGGCGTCCACCCGATGCCGAACAGCACCCCCAGCAGCGGAGCGGCTCCCAGCCCGACTGCCGGTACGCGGTGGATGCGGACGTCTCGCTGCAGCCAGGGCACGACACCGGCGAACACCAGGCCGAGGGCGATCGTCAGCGCGCCGAGGATGCGCGTCAGCGCCTCCTGGTGGTCGAGCAGCTGGGAGCCGATCTGGAAGGCGCCAGCGATCGCGACGTACACGAGCGAGAAGCCGAGCACGAACAGGAGCGCGCCGGCGAACATCCGGCCGCGCACACCGGTGCTGCCGTTCGCCAATATGTCGGCAGCCGACAGCCCGGTCATGTAGGAGAGGTAGCCCGGCAGGAGCGGGAGTACGCACGGCGAGAAGAAGGACACAACTCCGGCCGTCAGCGCGACGGGGACGGCCAGCAGGATCGACCCGTCGAGCGTGGTCTGCTGGAACCACGAGCCGACCGAGGCGGCGGGCAGCAGGAGCGCCAGAGTCATGAGTCCGCTGCGACGTCGTGGACGAGGCCGACGAGAGTGTCAGCCGTGACCGGACCGAGCACGAGGGCTGCGATGCGGCCCTCGGTGTCGACGACCATGGTCGAGGGCAGCGAACTCGGTGACAGCAGCCCGTGGAAAGCCAGGAGCGCGCTGCCGTCGGAGTCGTAGATGCTGTCGTAGGGGATCTTCTGCTCGCGTACGAACGCCTCGGCTGCCGACACGTTGGCGTCGCGCGTGTCGATGCCGATGAACGCGGCCTGTGGCAGCTGCCCTTCAGCCCTGACGAGCTCGGGAGCCTCGGCGCGGCACGGCGGGCACCAGGATGCCCAGACGTTGACGACCACGATCTCGCCAAGGTGGTCTGACAGGTCGACGGTGCCTCCGCCGAGCGCGTCACCGCTCACGTCGGGCAGGTTAACCCGGTCGGCGGCCGCGACGGTCGTCACGACGCCGTCGCCGGTGATGTAGCCGGTGTTGCCGCTCGACGGCCCCGACGTCGTGCAGGCACTCGTCGCCGCCGCAGAGCCCAAGCCGATGAGTACGGCCGTTGCGGCTCGGGCGACCGGCCGAGAGCTGTGACGTGAGATCCACCGTGTGACCGACAAGGTCAGGCCCCGGCGGTGAACTTCTTGGTCGCCCTGACAGGGACCAGGTCAGCGGCCGGCTCCGAGTAGGCGACGGAGACGACCTTGTCGCCGCTGTAGCCGAACGAGGTGAGGCTCGCGAGGCTGCACTGGCGCTTGCGTGGGTCGTGGAAGAGCCGTCTTCCCTCGAGGAACGACCGCACGATCCAGACGGGCAGCTGGTGCGACACGATCAGCGCCTCGTGGCCGGTCGCGGCCTCGCGGGCGTCGTGCATGGCGGCGAGCATGCGCACCACGATGTCCTTGTAGGGCTCACCCCACGACGGCCGGAACGGGTTGTACAGGTACTTCCAGTACGACGGGTTTCGCAGTGAGCCGTCGCCGACGCCGAACTGCTTGCCCTCGAACTTGTTCGCCGCCTCGATGACGCGCGTGTCGGTGACGATGTCGAGGCTGAGGGCCGCCGCCGCCGGCTGCGCCGTCTCCTGCACGCGTTCGAGCGGCGAGGCCACGAGGTGGGTGATATCGCGACCCTTGAGGGTGATGGCGACACGCTCGGCCATCTGCCTCCCGATCTCGCTGAGATGGAAGTCCGGGAGACGTCCGTACAGCACCCCGTCCGGGTTGTGCACCTCACCGTGGCGGAGCAGATGCAGGACGGTCTCGGCCTTGCCTGGCGAGCTCATGCTGGCCCTTCGTCGTCGGGTCGTGCCCTGGCTGCCGCCGCTGCCGCTTGAGGGAGCGCCGAGGCTATGCGGTCGACCGCCCGGTCGTCGTGTGCTGCGCTGACGAACCAGGCCTCGAACGCGCTCGGTGGCAGGTATACGCCTTGCTCGAGCATGGCGTGGAAGAACGCCCGGAAGCGGTGCTGCGCCTGTCGCGACGCCTCGTCGAAGTTGCGGACGGAGGTGGTACCGCCTGCCGGGGCGCCATCGGCCGTCGCCGCGTGCTCGTCGACGAAGAAGGCACTGAACAGGTTCCCGGCGCTCTGCACGACGTGCGGGACCCCGACGCTGTCGAGGGCTTCGTCGACGAGCCGGGCGACGACGTCTGCGACCTTGTCGAGCGCGTCGTACACCTCACCGGTCGCGAGCCGCAGAGTCGTGAGACCGGCAGTCGTCGCGACGGGGTTCCCGGACAGCGTGCCGGCCTGGTAGACGGGACCGACGGGGGCAAGGAAGGCCATCACGTCGGCCCGGCCTCCGAAGGCTGCGGCGGGGAAGCCGCCCCCCATCACCTTCCCGAAGGTCATCAGGTCCGGTACCCAGCCCTCAGCGGCACCGTCGAGACCCCAGTAACCGGACGTGCTGACACGGAAGCCGGTCATCACCTCGTCGCTGACGAACAGAGCGCCGTTCTCGCGGCAGAGCCGGGCCAAGGTGGCGTTGAAGCCGTCGACGGGTGCGACAGCGCCCATATTGCCGGCGGCAGCCTCGGTGATGACGCAGGCGACACGGTCGCCGTACCGGTCGAACGCGTCGCTCACGGCTTCGACGTCGTTGTACGGCAGGACCAGGGTTGAGGCGATCGAGGCGGCAGGCACGCCAGGCGAGCCGGACAGACCGAGCGTCGCGACACCGGAGCCCGCCGCGGCCAGCAGGCTGTCGACATGACCGTGATAGCAGCCGGCGAACTTGACCACGACGTCACGCCCGGTGAAGCCGCGGGCCAGCCTGATCGCCGACATCGTCGCCTCGGTCCCGGAGGACACCAGGCGGACCTGCTCGACCGGGGTACGAGCCACAATCTCCTCGGCGAGCTCGAGCTCGGGTCGCGAGGGAGTACCGAACGACGTACCCGACGAGACAGCCCGCCGCACTGCGTCGACCACCTCGGGATGGGCGTGGCCAAGGATGAGTGGGCCCCAGGAGCACACCAGGTCGACGTACTCGTTGCCGTCGACGTCGTACAGGTACGGGCCGGCTCCCCTCGCCATGAAGCGGGGAGTCCCCCCGACGGCTCGGAACGCCCTGACCGGGCTGTTGACCCCTCCCGGGACCACCTCGAGGGCGCGGGAGAACAGGTCGCGGGAACCGGCTGTCGCAGGCTCTGTCTCCACGAGAGGTGTCACGCCCCCATTGTCACCGAGACCCATCCGGTCACCGAATCCCCCTCCCCCCGAGGCCTCTCGGCGACCACACCACCCCTTTCGACCGGGCGGATGGTCTTGACTCTGTGCTCACACAGGCATCACCATGCGTAGGTCCCGCTCGCTCGAGTTGTGAGGAGCTCCGCGATGAGTGCAGCACCGGTGGTAGAGCTTCCCGACTCGCTTACGACGATGGCGGAGGCCGAGGAGAAGGCCAAGCTGCGCAAGCATTTCGGCCGCTTCGACATCTTCTTCTTCCTCATTTGCACCATCGTCGGTCTCGACACCCTCGGGGCCGTCTCGAGCTACGGCGCCCAGGCCTTCGTCTGGCTCGTCTTCATGAGCTTCTTCTTCTTCCTCCCGTACGCCATGCTGACCGCTGAGCTCGGGTCGACGTTCCGCGAAGAGGGTGGTCCCTACGTCTGGGTGAAGCTGGCGATGGGACGGCTGCCGGCCTCGGTCAACTCCGTCCTGTACTGGCTGTCCAACCCGATCTGGCTGGGTGGCACCCTGACGATCACCGCCTACGAGGTCTTCACGCAGTTCTTCTACGACCCCTCGGCGCACCTCGGGGCCAACGGAGTCCTGACGGTACAGATCATCTTCGGTCTGGCCTTCATCTGGGTGGCTACCTGGTCGGCGATCCTGTCGTTCGGCATCGGCAAGTGGATCCCGACGATCGGGGCGTGGGTGCGCGTCCTGCTGCTCAGTGCTTTCACGATCTCCGTCGTGCTGTATGCGGTCAAGTACGGCGTACACGGCGTGTCCACCGGCGACTTCTCGCCGACGAGCACGATCTTCTTCGCCGCAGTGCCGGTCCTGTTCTTCAACTTCGTCGGCTTCGAGCTCCCGAGCTCCGCCGGCGACGAGATGAAGGACCCTCAGAAGGACGTCCCGGTGACTATCGCGCGGGCGTGGCTGGTGGCGGTGCTCGCATACGGTGTACCCATCCTGTCGATCCTGTTGGTGCTGCCGTCCGCCCAGATCACCAGCCTCGGCGGCTTCGTGGATGCGATCAAGACGGTGTTCACTGTCTACGGCGGCAGCGTGGTCACAAAGGGCGACGGCTCGGTGACAGCCGACCTCACCGGCTGGGGGTCGCTCCTCGGGGGACTTGCCGCAATCGGCTTCATCTGGGCGCTCCTGTCGAGTGGTGCCACCTGGATCATGGGGGCCGACCGCGCACAGGCGGTGGCGTGCTACGACGGGGCTGGACCGAGATGGCTCGGCATCTTCTCCAAGAGGTACGGCACGCCTATTGCGGTCAACCTTGCGTCCGGCATCTTGTCCACGGCCGTGATGCTGCTGGCGTTCAAGCTGAGCGGGACGGCCGCGCAGTACTTCAGTGCCGTGCTGGGCCTGGCGATCTCCACGACCACGCTCTCGTACCTCTTCATCTTTCCGTCGCTCTACCTGCTGAGGCGTAAACGCGGCTCGGTCGAGCGGCCCTACTCCGTGCCGTTCGGCGCCACAGGTGCGCTCGTGATCAGCGCCCTTACGACGCTGTGGGCTCTTGTGGCCTCGATCGCGCTGATGTGGCCGGGCGTTTTCGACTCACTCATCGGCGAGCGAGGTGATGCGAGCCTCCCTGCCGGCTTCAAGCACGACCGCGGTCTGTACGAGCTGAGCCAGTTCATCCCGCTGGCGCTCATCATCGGGCTGGGCTTGCTGTTCTACGCTCTCGGCACACCGACTCGACGCAGGACGGTTGCTGCCGGCGCTGTCGCCCCAACGGCGAGTGCCTCAGGCTTAGGCGCCTAGCGGAGCCATTCGGCAGCTTCGGTTGCCCAGTACGTCAAGACGATGTCGGCGCCCGCCCGCCGGATGGAGGTGAGCACCTCCAGGATCGCTGCCTCCCGGTCGAGGTAGCCGGCCGCCGCCGCCGTCTCGACCATCGAGTACTCACCCGACACGCTGTAGGCGGCAACCGGTACTTCGGACACCTCCGCGACCGCCCGAACCACGTCGAGGTACCCGAGAGCCGGCTTGACCAGCACGATGTCTGCGCCCTCCGCCAGGTCGAGGGCCACCTCACGCAACGCCTCACGGCCGTTGGACGGGTCCTGCTGGTAGGTACGCCGGTTGCCCCGAAGCGACGATGCCACCGCCTCGCGAAACGGACCGTAGAAAGCCGACGCGTACTTCGCGGAGTAGGCGAGGATGGACACACCTGCGTGACCGGCGGAGTCCAGGGCGTCTCGGACCACGCCGACCTGACCGTCCATCATCCCGCTCGGCGCCACAACCGCTACGCCGGCCGCCGCCTGGGCTAGGGCCATGTCCGCGTACCACTCCAACGTCGCGTCGTTGTCGACCGACCCGTCAGGAGCGAGGACGCCGCAGTGCCCGTGGTCAGTGAACTCGTCGAGGCACAGGTCGCTCATCACGACGGCGGACTCGCCCACCTCGGTCACCACGTCCGAGATTGCCACGTTGAGGACGCCGCCGGGGTCGAGGCCACCTTGTCCGACCGGGTCCTTCGACGCCGGGACACCGAACAACATGAGTCCGCCGACACCAGCCGCCACTGCCTCGGCCGCTGCCTTGCGCAGCGAGTCGCGCGAGTGCTGGAACACCCCCGGCATGCTGGAGATGGGAGCCGGGGCGGTCAGGCCCTCTGCGACGAACATCGGCAGCACCAGGTGGCGCGGCGCCATGGAGGTCTCAGACACCAGGCTGCGCAGGGCCGCCGACGAGCGCAGCCTGCGGGGCCGCGAGCGGGGGAAGCCCATGGCGTCAGGAGTCTCGACGGCGAGTGGGGGCGCGCCGCTCGGACGGCTTGGTCACCGGCTCGCCCGCCTCGACGAGCGCGACCCGGCGGGCCGCACCGAAGTCGGCAAGTGCCGCCGCGAGCGCCTCGGCGGACGGCTTGGGGGACAGCACGTCGACTCGTAGTCCGTGCTCCTCACACGTCTTGGCGGTCGCCGGCCCGATCGCCGCGATGACCGTGGACGCGTGCGGCTTGCCTGCGATGCCTACGAGGTTGCGCACCGTCGACGACGACGTGAAGACGACCGCGTCGAACTTGCCGGACTTGATGGCGTCGCGCGTCGGGGCAGGTGGCGGGGCCGCCCGGACGGTCCTGTACGCCGTCACGTCGTCCACCTCCCAGCCGAGTCCGTGCAGACCGGCGACGAGCGTCTCGGTGGCGATGTCGGCGCGGGGGAGGAAGACGCGGTTGATCGGGTCGAGCAGGTCGTCGTACGGCGGCCAGTCCTCGAGCAGGCCCTGGGCGGACTGCTCCCCGGAAGGGACCAGGTCGGCCCGGATGCCCCACGCCGCGACTGTCTCCGCGGTCTTGTCACCCACGGCTGCCACCTTGAGCCCACTGAACGCGCGCGCGTCCAAGCCGTACTCGTCGAACTTTTCCCGGACCGCTTTGACCGCGTTGACGGACGTGAAGACGATCCACTCGTAGCGACCTTCGACGAGTCCCCGCACAGCCTTGTCCATCTGCACGGGGTTGCGCGGTGGCTCGACCGAGATCGTCGGCACCTCCTCGGGCACACCGCCGAAGTTGCGCAGGGTAGCCGAAAGCGAACCCGCCTGCTCCTTCGTACGCGGGACGAGGATGCGCCACCCGAACAGCGGCTTCGTCTCGAACCACGACAACGCCTCCCTCAGCATCACGACCTCGCCAACCACAGTGACGGCCGGTTCGGTGATTGCTGCCTCGCTCGCGTCCACGGCGATGTCCGCGAGCGTGGAGACCACGGTCTTCTGGGCGGTTGTGGTACCCACTGCCGTCATCGCTACAGGGGTCCCGGCGGGCCGGCCGGCCGCCACGAGCGCCGCGGCGACCTCTCCGATCGAGGCGGCGGCCGCCAGCAGCACCAGGGTCTGCGCTCCGGCATACCCCGTCCAGTCGATCCGGCTGTCGGACACGTTGAGCACGGTCACCTCGCGCGAGGTCCGGGTCGTCAGCGGCACACCGGCATACGCAGGTACGGCGGTGACGGAGCTCACGCCGGGAACGATCTCGAACAGCACATCTGCCTTCGAGCAGGCCGACGCCTCCTCGGCGCCGGTGGCGTACATCCACGGGTCACCCGAGATCAGCCGGACGACGTTGCCGCCGGCCTGCGCGTACTTCACCACGAGCTTGGCGCGCGACGCGTGGGTCAGCGGTTGTCCGTCCTCGCCGTAGCCACCGTCGACCACGACGACGTCGCAGAAGCGGCTCCCGACGAGGCTCTCGATCAGCGCCGCGTGCTCCGCCACCTCGGTGATGACGACGTCGGCTGCCGAGATGAGCTCAGTCGCCCTCACGGTCAGCAGCCCCGGGTCGCCGGGGCCGGTGCCGACGAAGGCCACTGAACCGCTGTGCCGCTGAGCAGCGCTGGTGTGGTCGAACGGCGCGGAGGCCGTCCGGTTCGATGTCTTGGCTGCAGCCGATTTCGGCATGTTCTCTTTCACCGTCTTGCTCTTCGAGGGCTGGTGGGTTCTTGGGATCGAGTGGGTTCCTGCTTCACGAGGCGCGCTCTTGCATGAGTGGGCCGGCACCCTCGGTCAGCAGCTGGTCGGCGAGTGCCTGCCCCAGGGCCTCAGGCTCGGTCGTGCTGCCGACCGCGGACAGCCGGACGACGTGGCTCCCGTCGTGCGCGGCGACGACCGCGCGGAGCCACATCTCCGGGCCGTCATCGCCCTCGACCACGTCGGCCAGCGCGCCGACGGGTGCCAGACAGCCGGCGTCCAGGGCGCGCAGCAGCGCACGCTCGGCCGTTACCTCGGCTCTGCTGTCGTCGTCGTCGAGAGCGTCCGAGATGTCCCGGGCCAGCGCCGTCGAACCGGCCGCCACCTCGACGGCGAGCGCACCCTGGCCGGGGGCAGGAAGCATCTGGATCGGGTCCAAGTTCTCGGTGATCTCGTTGTCGCGTCCGAGCCGGACGAGGCCGGCACGCGCCAACAGAACGGCGTCGACTGCGCCGCTTGCCACCTTTGCGAGGCGGGTGTCGACGTTGCCTCGGATCTCGACAACCTGGACCCCGAGGCCAAGAGCCCGTAGCTGGGCGGCGCGGCGCGGCGAGCCGGTGCCTACGCTCGAACCGACGGGCAGCTCACCCAGGCTCAGACCGTCGCGCGCGACCAGGGCGTCGCGTGGGTCGCCGCGGGGGGGTACCGCGGCCAGGACGACACGGTCGTCGCGCACTGTCGGCAGGTCTTTCAGGGAGTGGACCGCCAGGTCGACCCGACCGGCGGCGAGACAGTCACGGACGGCGCCCACGAACACCCCGGCGCCACCGATCTCGGTCAGCGGAGCTGCACTCCTGTCCCCCTCGCTGACCACCGGCACCAGCTCGACCGTCACGCGCATGGCAGTCCGCAGCCGCGAGGCGATCTCCTCGCTCTGAGCCCGGGCAAGGGCGGATGCCCTGGTACCGACACGAAGAACCGTCATCCGACGTCACCTGCCCGGGAGACGGCCTCGACCTGGGCGCCGTCGAGCGCGAAGAGCTCGGCCAGGGCGTCGGCGTACGACGACTCAGGCGAACGGCCTGCGAACTGCTTGATCCGCACCGTGGGCTCGTGCAGCAGCTTGTCCGCGACCCGGGTGACGGTGCGGATGATCTCCTGGCGCTCTGCCGGGGTCAGCGGGCCGAGGCGACCCCAAAGCCGGTCGAGCTCTGCCGCGACCACTCCCGTCGCCATCGAGCGTAGAGCGACGACGGTCGGCGCCACCCGGGCAGCGTCGCGAGCGGTCGAGAACGCGGCGACCTCAGCGGCCACGATCGCCTTCACAGCGCTCACATCCTCGTGCGCCGAACCGTTGTGCACGGACTCGGCCAGCGCCCCCAACGAGATCAACGTCACGCCCTCGATGTCCGACACCGTCGGCTCGACGTCGCGCGGCAGCGCAAGGTCGACGATGGCCAGCGGCGCATGCGGGCCTCGGCTGGAAACGGCGGCCGCAACAAGGTCGGCGGGGATCACCGGCTTGACCGACCCGGTGCAGGAGATGACCACGTCAGCCCGCGCGAGCTGCTCGGCAAGGGTGCCGAAGGGCGCTGCGCGACCCCCGACGACCGCGGCCAGTCTCTCGGCGTGGGTGAAGGTGCGTGACGCCACGACGACGTCGCGGGACCCGGACCTCCGTACGGACGAAGCGGCGAGAGCTGCCACCGACCCGGCGCCGACGATGCACACCCGAGCATTCTCGAGCGGTCCGACCACCTCCGCGGCCTCGCCGAGAGCCACCGACACCACGGACTGTCCGGCATGGTCGATGTCGGTCTCCGAGTGAGCCCGCTTGCCGACCCGGAGGCCCTGTTGGAAGAGGGAGTTGAGGGAGGCGCCGACGGACTCGTCACTCTGCCCCCGACGCAGCGTGTCCCGGACCTGCCCGAGGATCTGGCTCTCACCCACGACCATCGAGTCGAGACCGGTCGCCACCTCGAACAGATGGGCCACCGCAGCCTCGTCGTAGTGGACGTAGAGCGAAGCGATGACGTCGTCGATACCCGCCTGGGCCTGGTCTGCGAGCAGCACCGTCAGGTCTTCGACGCTGCCGTGGAACCGGTCGACCTCTGCGTAGATCTCGACCCGGTTGCAGGTCGCCAGCACCAGTGCCTCGCAGACGTGCTCGGTGTCGAGAGCTGCGCGGCGGAGCTTGGCAGCATCGAAGGCGAGCTGCTCGAGAAGCTCGACCGGGGCCGTCCGGTAGGACGCACCGATGACGAGGATGCTCACACCGCACCGGCCCGGACCACGTCGTCTGCATGGAGCAGCGCCAGGCCGTGAGCCTTGCGCTGCTCGTGGTAGGCAAGGATCTGCAGCTCGATCGACAGGTCGACCTTGCGCACGTCGACATGGTCGGGCACCGTCAGCACTGCCGGCGCGAAGTTCAGGATGCTGCCCACCCCGGCCTCCACCAACCGGTCACACACCGCCTGTGCCGCACCGGCAGGGGTTGCGATGACGCCGATCGCGACGGACGCCTCGCGTACCACCACGTCGAGGTCGTCGATCGATGAAATGGCCAGGTCGCCGACGCGCTCCCCCAGCCGCGCAGGATCGTTGTCGATGAGGGCGACGACCTGGAAGCCCCGGGAGACGAACCCCGAGTAGTTCGCCAAGGCGTGCCCCAGATTGCCGATCCCGACGATCACCACAGACCAGTCCTGGGTGAGTCCGATCTCTCTGGCGATCTGGTAGCGAAGGTAGGTCACGTCGTACCCGACCCCCCTCGTCCCGTAGGTGCCGAGGTAGGACAGGTCCTTGCGCAGCTTCGCCGAGTTCACTCCTGCGGCACCGGCGAGATCCTCGCTGCTCGCAGTGACGACCTCCCGGTCGGCCAACGCCGTGAGGGCGCGCAGGTAGATGGGGAGCCTTGCCACAGTCGCCTCGGGTATACCGCGTCCGGCACGCTCGCCGTGCGAACGGGCGCTCTTGCGGCTTCCAGCAGTCACGGTGCTCCCTGACGCGCCGGAACAGGAGTGGGCATCGGCCGTCGAGGCGGTCCTGCAGCCAGCGTAGGAGGCCACTGTAGAAGTTTGTGAACGCGAGAACAAGATCATGCTCGCCCACTCCCCACAGATCGTGACCCAGGTCACCCGACGTCGCTGCCGGTCGTCGCGGTGACGCCTGTTCCGGCGTGAAGTAGGAGGCTCAGGGGTCGCGCGAACGGCTTTCGCGAGGGCCCGTCTGCTACTCAGGGTCGCCTGACGAGGGCTTTGCGTAGACGCTCTGAGTCAACCCGCCAGAAGTCGTGCTGGCGATCATCGACGAACGTGACAGGGATCTGTTCGCCGAACTCGCTCATGAGTAGTGTGTCGCCCCTGATGTCGACCTCGTCGAACGTCTCGCCCATGTCTTCGCACACCGCTGAGATGACGGCCCTGGCGTCGTCACAGAGGTGGCAGCCGGGTTTGCTGAGCAGCCGGACTCGAGGCGACGGATCCGGCATCTTGGCCACGGCGGTCACTCGGAGGAGTCTGGCACAGGCCTCGTGCAGCGGTGGCCCTGAGCTGGGAGCCGGCCCCCGACCACGGGCACTTCGCTCGGTCTGCGCACAGTCTGCTTCGGACGTACACTCAGCCACCAGATGGGCGGACCTCTGCCGCGCCGCGGCGTACGCTCACCGGCACCGGTGCACGCGTCGGCGGGAGGCTCAACTGTGACACGGGCCAGTCGCCCATCCGGGGCGGGCTATGACGCGCTGCGTCGCGTCGTGCAGGCGTGCCTGCGCGGCGAGCCCTTGCTGGCGGTGGGCCCGACACCCGGCGCGGGGTCCGACGGCCGCGAGTGGTCGGTACGCCCGTCGGACGAGATCACAGCGTCAGCAGGGACACGTTCCCCCGGCCGAAGCGCCTCCGGCCCCGACGGCTCTTCGAGCCCACCGGCCGCCGACTCGGCGGAGTCGCTGCGCCTGGCCGCGCTCGTCGACCTCGCACGACAGGGCGACAGCGATGCGTTCGGGCGACTGTACGACCACTACAATGGTCCGGTCTTCCGGTTCGTCTACTACCGCGTCTCGTCGCAGGCGCTGGCGGAGGACCTGGCCAGCGAGACGTTCTTTCGCGCCCTGCGCTCGATCACCTCGTTCCAGTGGCAAGGCAAGGACTTCGGTGCCTGGTTGATGACGATCGCCCGCAACATCGTCGTCGACCACTACAAGTCGGCTCGGAGCCGGCTCGAAAGCCCTACCTCGGAGCTGGCGGACCGGCAGGAGACCGCAGCGAACCCGGAGGAGCACGTCGTCGAGTCGCTGACCCATGACCTGCTGCGGTCCAAGCTGGCCGAGCTGCCGGCAGAGCAGCAGGAGTGCCTGGTGCTGCGGTTCCTGAACTCGATGTCGATCGCTGAGACGGCCAAGGTCCTGGGGCGGTCCGAAGGAGCGGTGAAGCAGCTCCAACTGAGAGCGGTCCGGAACCTGGCTCGCCTGATGCCGCCGGATCTGCGATGAGACTCTTCTCTCACAGCCGGTCGAGGACCGTAACTTATGCCCAGTCTAGGTCGTTTCGCACCGTGAAAGTGACTCTACGTGGTCACACCCAAGCAGAAGCAGTGAGAAGTAGACGATGACGTGGGCGTTACCCGACCGACGCGCAGCAACGTTCGCCGCATGCCTCGAAGGAGGCGCAGTCGCGGCGGAGCTGGACGACGGCACCGCCGCCCTCGTCGCCTTCGCCCAAGCGCTGAGCAGCATCCAGACTCCGCTGATGCGTCCCGACTTCGCAGCCGACCTCCGGTCGCGTCTGCTCGCAGCGGCCCCGACATTCCTCGTCTCGACCAACCAGGCACCCGCCGCGACGATTGGCCCGCGGCAGTCCTCCCGTGGAACGCCTCGGGGGCGCCTGACGGTGGCTGCCGCAACAGCGCTCGTACTGGGCACCGGCGTCGGTGTCGGCTACGCCAGCCAGTCGGCCCTGCCAGGTGACCCGCTCTACCCGGTCCTCAAGACCCTCGAACGTCTGCAGGTGGCCACAGCGGGCTCGTTGGCAGACCAAGGTCGCGAGCAGCTGAGCCAGGCCAGCACCCGGCTGTCCGAGGTGGCAGCACTGGTCGACCAGTCGGCTGGTGACCCGGCGGCGGCGCCGCTGCTGAGCAGCACGCTGCAGGACTTCTCGGAGCAGTCGCGCAGCGGCGCTTCGTCGCTCATCACGGCCTACACGGACGAGGGCGACCTCCAAGCGATCGTGGACCTCAGGGCCTTCACCGCAGAGTCGGTCGGATCGCTTGCGGAGCTGAGCAGGACGGTGCCGGGTGACGTGTTCGCCGACGTCAGCTCGGCAGCACAGCTGATGACCGACCTGGACTCCCAGGCGATGTCGGCATGCCCCACCTGCAGCGATCTGGGCGGCCTGGAGCTCCCACCGGGACTCGTGGGTGACCAGCTGCCCGGTCCGGACGGACCCACGCAAGTCGGTCCGCCGGCGACCACGACCACCCCTGACACGCAGGGTCCTTCGACGGGGACTTCGTCAACCGCGCCGACGTCCGGAGCAGGTGTCACGTCGGGGAGCAGCCCGACGAGTGCGGGGCCGGCACCGACGATGACCGACGGGGCGCCTGCTGGCGGCGGTGCTCCGAGCGACGGCGGAGCGACGACCCCCGAACAGACGCATGCAGCGACGAGCGGAGTCGACCCGACGACAGACTCCGGCCCTCCTCCGGTCACCTCTTCGGCACCACCCACCCTCGAGACGACGCCCGTCGACCCTCCGTCGACAGTCACGACGCCGACGCCTGCGACGCTGCCTACGACGGAGATCACCGACACCACCATGCCGTCGTCGGTTCCCATCGCGGCGACAGAGGCGACGTCGGACTCCGGGCAGCTCGTGACGCCGACCCTTCCCTGACGTCAGCCGAGTGCGTCCCCGCGCTGGCGACGTAGGTCGACGAGAGTGCGCCCGATCGTGTCGCGGACCTGTTCGGTGAGCTCGAGAACCAGATCCAGGTCGTCCGCCGCAGCCGCGCCGTACGAGTCAGTGGCAATGGGCTCACCGAAGCCGATCAACCACTTCGACGGCAGTGGCACCAACCCGAGCACGCCGAACCAGGGGAACAGCGGCGTGATTGGTACGTACGGCAGTCCCAACAACCGGGCGAGCCACGCGACGTCGCCGACGAGAGGGTAGATCTCCTCCGCTCCGACCACCGAGCAGGGCACGATGGGCGCCCCGGTACGCACGGCCGCCGAGACATGGCCATCTCGACCGAACCGTTGCACCCGGTAGCGCTGCGAGAATCGCTTCCCTAACCCCTGATAACCCTCGGGCCAGACACCCACCAGCTCACCTCGGGTCAGCATCCGTACTGCGTCCGAGCCGCTGGCCACAGTGGCCCCGCCTTTACGGGCCAATGAACCCACGAAGGGCAGCCTGAAGACCAGGTCGGCTCCGAGCGGGCGGAGGAACCTCCCGGTGCGGTCGTGGACGACGAACGCCGTCATCACGGCGTCCAGCGGCACTGTGCCGGAGTGATTCGACATCACCAGCGCTCCACCATCAACGGGGAGGTTCTCGGCTCCCTGGACCTCGATCCGAAACCATGTATCGGCGAGTGGTCGAAGGGCGGGGAACAGGATCCGCTCGGCGAGATCGGTGTCGAGGCCGAAGTCGTCGACCTCGTACTCTCCGGCGAGGCGGCCCCTCAGGAAAAGTACCGCCTCCTCGAGGCGCCGCGCCGAGCGTGACATGCCGTCGATGTCGCCGTCGACGTCAGCGGCCATCCGCTCCGGCCGCCATCACAACGGAGCGAATCCGCTCCTCGACTGCGGCCACACGCTCAGCGCCTAGAGCGCCCGGGCTCACGCTGCGTGCGAAGTCGTCGAAGGCCTGGGCTGTCGTGAATGCCGGCTCGAAGCCGAACACCAGGCGCATCGCCGTGGTGTCGACACAGCCCCCGTAGGACAGGAAGGCGATCGGCTCCGAGCACACACCGGAGCGACGCATACGCGCGGAGGCCGAGCCCAACCGGGACAACGCTCGGCCAGGGAGCGGAACGCTGGGCCGGCCGAGTCGCCGCAGTGCTTGGGACAGCATCATCGCTCCGTGACCGGAGACGTTGTACGTGCCTTCGGCGTCACCGAGGGCGGCCTGCCCCAGAGCTGCGAGCGCATCCTCCTCGTGGAGGAACTGGAGTCGCGGGTCGAACCCCAGGACGGTGGGGACGAGGGGTAGCTGGAGATGGCGGGTCAGGGCGGTCTCGACCGTCGGGCCTGCGAGGTTTGCGAGCCTGAGCACCGTCACGTCGACGTCGGGGCGCCGACCGGCGAAGCGACGCAGGGCCTCCTCGACCTCCACATAGTCCCTCGCCGACGATGCACCGAGCCGATCCCGCGTCACCATGTCCTCGGTGAACATGGCGGGATCCCGGTGAGTCGACCCGTACACGCGGGTCGACGACGCCATCACCACACGCCGGACATCGGGTGCCTGCTGACACGCCCTCAACAGCTCGAGAGAGCCCGCCACGCTGCTCCGGTCGATCGACGCGAGACCCCCGCCGAGCCATCTGGCGCCGCCTGCGAGGTGGACGATGGTGTCGACGCCCTCGGTCTCGATGATCTCGCTGACGACGGCGTCGCCCTGCTCGGCGAGGCGGAAGAGAACGTCGCCCAGGTCCTCATCGGGCGAGACGACGTCCACGCCGATCACGCGCTCGACATCAGGACTGCCCGCCAGACGGCGGGCCAGCGTGCCGCCGAGACCTCGGCTCACGCCGGTGACGAGCACGACGCGACCCATGGCGAGCCGGATTACTTGCCTTGGCGGCGACGCTGAATGCGCGTCTTCTTGAGCAGCTTGCGATGCTTCTTCTTCGCCATTCGTTTGCGACGCTTTTTGATGACTGAGCCCACAGTGTGCCTTTCGGGGGGCAGCTTTCGGGTGACCCATCAGACCGGATTGCCCGCTATCGGTCCAGGACGTTTGCGCTCTATGACCGGGCCAGCCTAGCGTCCGGCGCTTCACCGCCCCAATCAACGGCGCGGCCCGAGACGGGCACCTGCCTTCGGCCGGCGTGGGCCCCTCGCCTGTCCTCGCCGTCGGCGCAGACCGACCCGAACGGTCAGCCGGTCTGGAAGAACGACTTGCGGAGGTACTCGTCCACTGCGACGGCAGGAACACGGAAGGAACGTCCGACCCTGACCGCAGACACCTCACCGGAATGGATCAACCGGTAGACGGTCATCTTGGACACCCGCATGGCGGCCGCGACCTCTGAGACCGTGAGGAACCTGACGTCGGAGATGTTGTCTCCCGTCGTGTCTCCTGCCATGGGTTACCAACCTCCGGCGCAGACGCTTGTCGCTGTCTCGAGAACTACCACTGCTCGCTGCGCTGACGGAACAGTAGTGGCAAGAGTGACACATGGGGAAGTCAACTGGGCTTTTGATGCCAAACCGCAAGGCATCGCTCAGTAGGACGGGTCCAGGCCGTGCCACGGAAACACCGCCTTCCGGGACTGTTCGACGCAACGGTCGAGCCACGAGTCGGGGTCGTGGCCTCTCGACCAAGGTATGTAGGTCGGCTCGAGCCCGTCGCTCATCGACGTGGGAGCCCTCCGACGGGTGACGGCCAGCACGTGGTCGCGCCACTTCGTCGGGGTCGCTGTCTCGGGATCCAAGGGGCGACCGGCGACGACCGCGAGAAGGTGAGCCCACGCGCGGGGCACGACGTCGACAACCGAGTAGCCACCCCCACCAGTCGCCAGCCACCGGCCTTCGCACACCGCATGCGCAAGGTCGTGGAGGGCCAGGTGGGCAGCGCGCTGGCCGTCGACGCTGAGCATCAGGTGCCCCAGTGGGTCGTCGCGGTGCGAGTCGCAGCCGTGCTGGGTGACGAGCACGTCGGGCGCGAACTCATGAAGGAGCGGCGGAACGACGGCGTGGAACGCGCGCAGCCAGCCCGCATCCGCCGTCCCCGGTGGCAGGGCGACGTTCGCCGACATCCCCTCGGCACCCGGGCCGCCGGACTCCGAAGCGTGGCCGGTGCCCGGGAACAGGGTCTGCGGGGTCTCGTGCAAGCTGATCGTGAGCACGCGCGGGTCGTCGTAGAAGGCTGCCTGCACACCATCGCCGTGGTGGACGTCAATGTCGACGTAGGCCACCTTCGATGCGCCCTGCGCGAGCAACCACGCGATCGCGATCGCAGGGTCGTTGTAGACGCAGAAGCCGCTCGCCGAGTCGGACATGGCGTGATGGAGACCGCCGCTGATGTTCACAGCGTGGAGACACTCCTCCTCCCAGACCGAGCGCGCTGCCTCGATGGTCGCCCCCACGATGTGGGCCGAGGCCTCGTGCATCGCCGGGAAGACGGGGTTGTCCTCGCTACCCAGCCCGTGGACGAGGTCGGTCAGGTGTGGGGAGTCGCCGGCCCGTCGTACGGCCTCGATGTAGGCGTACGAGTGGATCAGAGCGAGCTCGTCGTCCGACGCGCTGGGTGCCGGGACGACGGACATCCCGGGCAGGTCCAGGACGCCCAGCGAGCGAGCGAGCCTGACGGCGAGATCGACGCGGATCGGAGCGAGTGGGTGGCTCGGACCGAAGTCGTAGCCGGTGAGGTCGTCGTCGTACACCACCAGGCCCGGACCCGTCATGATCGGACCCTATCCGTGCTCACAGGCGGACGGAGAGGGTGTAGATCAACAGCCCCGCCAACCCTCCGACTATCGTGCCGTTCACGCGGATGAACTGGAGGTCGCGCCCGACGAACAGCTCGATCCTGTCCGCAGCCTCCCTGCCGTCCCACCGGTCGATGGTGTCGGTGATGACCCTGCTGAGCTCGGCGCCGTAGCGGTCGACGAGGAAGGCGACGGCATCCGCGACGTACCCGTCGAGCCTGAGGCGCAAGGAGACGTCGCCGACAATCCTGGTGCCGAACGCGGTGAGGCTAGACACCGCTCGTGCCTTTACAGCGCTCTCCGGCGTGGCCAGGGACTCGAGCAGGGCCCGTCGGACCGCGTTCCACAGCGATGTGGCCGTCACCGCGACCTGCGGCTGGCTGAGCACGCGCTGCTTGAGACGCTCGGCTCTCTCCATGGTGTCGGGGTCGTGCTGGAGGTCATGGGCAAGCTGGGTGAGCAGGTCGTCGAGCGCGCGCCTGGCGGGGTGGGCCCGGTCGTCCCGGATGTCGCCGACCCATGCCAGCGCCTCGGCGTGGATCTTCCGCGTGACCTGCTCGTCGAGCCATTGGGGGGTCCACCAGGGAGCACGGGTACTCAGCGCCCGGGCGACAGTCTCCTCGTTCCCGCTCAGCCAGCGATGTGCCTCGGTGAGCGCCAGGTCGACCAGTCCGTGGTGCGCCTGCTCCGTCACGACGTCCTGCAGGAGCCGGCCGGCGACCTCGCTCAGCGGTTCGTCCGCGAGTCGTGGCAGCAGCTCCGTCTCGATCAGGACCGCCACATCTGCGTCGCGGATGTTCCCCAGCACGGTGGAGACAAGTGTCGAGGCTTCCTCGACGAGCCACGTGCTGCTCTCCGGATCGGTCAGCCATTGCCCAATCCTCTGGCTGACCTGCGCATCAGCGACCCTTGTCCGGATGACCGACTCGGCGAGGAAGTTGTCGGTGAAGAAGTCCTGGAGACTGCGTGCGAGCGAAGCCTTGCGCGTAGGGATGATCGCCGTGTGCGGGATCGGGATACCCAGCGGATGCCGGAAGATCGCGGTCACCGCGAACCAGTCTGCGATCGCTCCCACCATCGCTGCCTCAGCAGTCGCGTGCACGTAGGGCCATGGGCCGTCTACGTGCAAGGTCAGCAGGTAGACGCAGGCCGCGAGTACCAGCAGGCCCAGCGCGACCGCCCGCATTCGGCGCAGGCCGAGCCGGCGTGCGACGTCGTCACCGCTCGCGAAGACTGGCGCGCTCACCCGCGCGACACTAGCCGGTGCAGCCGAGCGGGCCCTACTCGTCTTCGCCGCGGGCCAGCGCCCGCGACCTGTCCCGGGCGCTCTCGAGAGCCGTCATGAAGGCCGCCCTGACCTTGTGGTCCTCGAGCTTGCGTACGGCGGCGGCTGTCGTGCCGCCCGGCGAGGTCACACGCTCCCTGAGCACGGTGGGGTGTTCGCCCGTCTCGCGGAGCAGCTTGGCCGACCCGACCATCGTCTGGACCACCAGCTCGGTGGCAGTCGACCGCGGCAGACCCAGGTGCACCCCGGCCTCGATCATCGCCTCGACAACGAAGAACAGATACGCCGGTCCCGAGCCGGAGACGGCCGTGACCGCGTCCTGCTGCTTCTCGGGCACCCTGATCACCCGACCGGTCGCGCGCAGCAGCTCCTCCGCCTCGAGCAGGTGCGACTCGTCGCAGTGGGTACCTCGTGAGATGGCCGCCATGCCCTCGTCGACGAGCGCTGGCGTGTTGGGCATGACCCGGACCACGGCCACCCCGTCCGGCAGTCGGGACTCGATGGAGGCGGTGGTGATACCGGCAGCCAGGGAGATGACGAGCTGGCCAGGACGGACTACCGGAGCGATCTCGACCAGCACGTCGGCCATGTCCTGTGGCTTGACGACGAGCATCAGCGTGTCGGCCTTCGTCGCTGCGTCGACGTTGCTGACGACGTCGACGCCGTACCGCTCGCGCAGCTCGGCCGCCCGGTCGTTACGCCGCTCGCTCACCATCAGCTCCGAGGCAGGGCGACCGGCTCGCACCAGACCCGAGAGGACCGTCTCCCCCATCACCCCGGCGCCCAGGATCGCGACCGTCATCGCTGTCCTCCCGGTTGTCGAGTCAGCTCTTGCTGAGTAGGGACCTTGCGAAGAATGCCAGGTTGGTCGGCCGCTCGGCCAGGCGTCTCATCAGGTAGCCGTACCACTGGTCGCCGTAGGGGGTGTAGACCCGCATCTTCTCGCCCGCGGCAGCCAGGCGCCGCTGCTCGTCCGGCCGGATCCCGAACAGCATCTGATACTCGTAGCTTCCCTTGCCCCGGTCGTAGCGCGGGGCCAGAGCTCCGGCGATCGCGATCAGCGTCGGGTCGTGGGTCGCGACCATCGGGTAGCCTCGGCCGGCCATCAGCACCTTCAGGCAGCGCACGTAGGAGAGGTCGACGGCGCGCCGGTCCTGGAACGCGACCGACTCCGGCTCCATGTACGAGCCCTTGCAGAGCCGCACCCGAGAGCCCTCGTATGCGAGGTCGCGGCAGTCTTGCTCGGTGCGGTGCAGGTAGCTCTGGACCACCGCGCCGGTATCGGGGAAGTCCTGCCGCAGCTCGCCCAGGATCCCCAGCGTCGAGTCCGTGGTGGTGTGGTCCTCCATGTCGAGGGTCACGGCGCAGCCGGCGTTGCTGGCGGCCTGACAGATCCTCCGTGCGTTGTCGAGCGCGATCCGCGGCCCGTCCGGGCCCAGGGCCTGACCGACCGCGGACAGCTTGACGGAGACCTCCGCAACATGAGTAAGACCACTGTCCGACAGTCGCTCGAGCAGCGTCAGGTACGCCTGCACCGTCGCATCGGCCTGCTCAGGGTCGAACGTGTCCTCGCCGAGGTGGTCGAGGGAGATCAGCCGGCCGTCTTCGGCGAGCATCTTCGTGGCTGCCACGGCGTCGTCGACCGACTCGCCGGCCACGAAACGGGAGACGATGCCGCTCGAGACCGGCATGGCGCTCACGAGGTGCTTGATCTGGTCGCTTCGCGACACCATCAGTAGCGAGCGACGAAGCACCGATCCTCCTTGGCCGTGGCCGATCTCTGGCGAGTCGGCGCGCTCCAGGCTACGCCGTAAGGCGGCTCTTCGCTGCGGCGGTGTGGTCGGCTCGGCCCTGCCAGGAGGGGCCTAGTGGGTGCTTCAGGAGTGCTCAGTCGGGGCTTCGGCGGGCCCGGTTGGCAGGCCTAACCAGCTTGCGTCCAGGTACAGCGCCAAGGCCGGAACGGTGCGGCTGAAAGCCGAGCCTTCGCTCCCTTGCACGTAGGATCGTCGCGTCAGCGGCCGGCGGGCATCACGTCGCGCGTTGTGCTCGACGGTCACGGAAGCGAGAGCCATGACTCACTCAGTCAACGCCGAGCTCGTCGCGAATGTCCTGAAGATCGTCGCCAGCGCCGGCGACAAGGTGGGCCCCGAGGACACGCTCGTGCTGCTGGAGTCGATGAAGATGGAGATCCCCGTCTCTGCGGAGGTCGCAGGTACCGTTCTCGAGATCGCCGTACATGAGGGCGACGTTGTCACCGAGGGTGACCTGCTTGCGCAGATCGACGAGGACTGACCCAAGCCCCCCGAACCGGAGCATGCCTGACGTACTCAGGCGGTACGACGACGAAGGGTCGCCGCTCCCAGAGCGATTGCGGCCACGACGAACGCACTGATCACGAGCAGGTCGTACCAGAAGTCGCCCGTGAGACTCGCCGACTCCTGCAGTCGCTGCATCGAGTCGACGGCATAGCTCAGCGGCAGCACACCCGAGACTCCGTGCAGGACGTCGGGCAGGGCTCCCCTCGGCACGAAGAGGCCGCACAGCAGGATCTGCGGGATCACCACAGCCGGCATGAACTGCACGGCCTGGAACTCCGTCTCGGCGAATGCCGACACGAACAGCCCTAGGGTCGTGCCCAGTACGGCGTCTGCGACTGCCACGAGCGCCAATGCCCAGACGGGGCCTGCGACTTCGAGCCCGAGCAGCCCTACGGTCAGGCCCACGGCCAACATCGCCTGCACGAGCGCAACGACCCCGAAGGCGATCGAGTACCCGAGGAGCAGGTCGAGCTTGGCCACGGGCATCGACAACAGGCGCTCCAGAGTTCCGGACGACCGCTCCCGCAGCGTCGTCACGGACGTCACGAGGAACATCACGATGAATGGGAACATCGCCAGGAGCGGCGGCCCGAGGTGGTCGAAGGCACTCACGTCCCGGTCGAACATCCACCAGAGCAGCGTCAGCAACGCACACGGCACGAGCAGGAGCATCGCGACGGTCCGATGGTCCCGTCGAAGCTGGAGCAGGACCCGCCGGGCTACGGCGAGGGTGATGCCGGGGTTCATGACGACACCTCCACGTCGACCAGTGACAGGAAAGCCGACTCGATGTCCGAGGTGTGAGTTGACGCGAGCAGGGCGGGCGGGCTGTCGTCTGCGATGAGGACACCCTCGCGCATGAGGAGGAGGCGGTCGCAGCGCTCGGCCTCGTCCATCACGTGGCTCGACACGAGGATGGTGGCTCCCTGCGAGGCGAGGGCGGCGAACGTGGCCCACAGTTGCTTGCGCAGTACCGGGTCCAGCCCCACTGTGGGCTCGTCGAGCACGAGCACGTCTGGGTCGCTCAACATGGCCACCGCGAGCGAGACGCGCGAGCGCTGCCCACCGGACAGACGGCCGACGACGCGGTCACCTGCCGCCTCGAGGCCGACCGTGGCCAGCGTCTGCTCCACCGAGCCCGGAGGGGCGCCGACCACGCGGGCGAAGAAGGCAAGGTTCTCGTCGATCGTCAGGTCGGGGTACACGCTCGGGGCCTGGGTGACGTAGCCGACCCGGCGCCGAAGCGAGGCACTGCCCGCAGGCTTGCCGAGCACCTGGACCGTACCTCCGGCGACGCGCTGGACGCCTACGATGCTTCGCATGAGCGTGGTCTTGCCGCACCCCGACGGCCCGAGGAGCCCGGTGATCTCGCCTCTTCGGATGCTTGCCGACAGGTCCGGGATGACGTCCTGCCCACCCCGGGAGACTCGGAGACGAGCGATCTCCACGGCTGCCACGCCGGACGCCTGGTAGCCGTGATCCGCTCTGCCAGAATTCACCATGTGATGAATTATTGCTCCGGGTAGCGATGGCGTCAAGTACCCAGCGCGGAGTATCCCTCGATGTAGCGCTGTAGCGCGGGACCGATGCGCGCCACCACGTCCGCCGAGGAGGCGGATGCGAGCGGCTCGATCCGGAGCACGTAACGCGTCATCCCGAGCCCCAACAGCTGAGAGGCGACCAGCTGGGCTCTCAGGACGGCGTCGGGGGTATCGATAACCTCGCTGATCGGTCCGAGGATCATCCGGACAAGGCCGGTCCGAAGCATGTCCAGGGCGACGTCGCTGCTCAGTGACGCCCTCAGGATCGCGACAAGGCGCGGCTGGGCATCCTTGTCGTCCCAGATGGACACGAAGCGCGACGCGATGCGCAGGCCCAGACCATCGACGCCCTCACGCGTCATCGAGGGCACGACCTCGCGCGGGTCGAAGGGGACGTCGAGAGAGGCAAGGAGGACATCGTCCTTGGAGTCGAAGTAGTGATGGACCAGCGCCGGGTCGACACCAGCGACCTTCGCGATCCCCCGCATCGATACTCGGTCGAATCCTTTCGCGGCGAACTCCGCTTCGGCCGCCGCGATGATCGTGGCCCGGGTATCGGGGTTGCCCGGCCTCCTGCCAGCCCTACCTTGGCTGCGCTCGTGAATCTCCTCCCGACGCCCGGCCGGTGGAGCCGGGTCACCTTCCATCTGAACGGCCCCTCGTCCTGCGGCGGGGTCGCGACGCAGCGGTGAAGTCGGGATCCGGGGCGGCGAAGTGCAGTCTGGTGAAGGCGAGTGACTCGGCGAGATCGCCCTGCCGGGCCGCCCGGGTGGTGGCCCTGCGGGTGTTGATCTCGACCACGATGCTGCCGCCGAAGCCTCGCCCCGCGAGCCGTTCCAGAAGTTCCGCGCACGGCTGGTCGCCATGGCCGGGAACCAGGTGCTCGTCCTTGGCCGAACCCGTCCCGTCGGTCATATGCACGTGCTTGAGCCGGGTCCCCAGCCTCTCCGCCATCTCGAGGGGGTCGCTGCCGGCGGTCGAGCTATGGGACAGGTCCAGCGTCACATTGGCATAGTCGCCGCCGCTCGGGTCCCAACCAGGCGAGTAGGCCTGGAGCTCGCGCTTCGATGCCCGCCAGGGGTACATGTTCTCGACCCCGAAGGCGATGCCGGTGTCGGCTTCCAACTGCGCGACTCCTTCGACGAAGCCTGCGGCATAGTCCCGCTGCCAGCGAAACGGCGGATGCACCACGACGGTGTCGGCACCGAGCGCCCGAGCCATCTCGGCACTGCGGTGCAGCTTCGCCCAGGGTTCTGTGCCCCAGACCCGCTGCGTGATCAGCAGGCAAGGAGCGTGCACCGCGCATACCGGCACGCCGTGGTACTCGACCAGATTCTTGATCGTCTCGAGGTTCTGGCTCACCGGGTCGACCCCTACCATCACCTCGACGGCGTCGTAGCCCAGCCGGGAAGCGAGCTCGAATGCCGTCGCGGCCGACTCCGGGTACACAGACGCCGTCGACAGCGCGATGCGCGCCGAGGGCACCCTGACCGGGCTCACCGCCCTCCCCGAGGACTCGTCACTCACGCATCCAAGCCTAGGCCGCGGGGCACGACTTCCGGGGGATGTCACATGGCGTCCAGCTTCTGCAGGAGTACCCCTTCGCGCAGCGCCCAGGGGCACATCTCCAAGGTGTCGATAGCGAAGAGGTCCATGACGGCTTCCGCCACGAGGCCACCTGCCACGAGCTGGTGGGCCCTAGCTACCGACACCCCCGGCAGGTCCGAGCGTTCCTGGCTGGACATCCTGGCGATCTTCGGGAGCCGCTTCGAGAGCTCTCCTCGCGGCAGTCTCCTGCGGACGAAGTTGCCCTCGTCGGAAGGCGGAGCACCGCAGACCCGGGCCAGCGACCGGAAGGTCTTCGACGTCGCGACGGTGTGGTCGCCGATGCCTGCGCGCAACAACGACCCCGCCTCGCGAGCTATCTGTGCCCGTACATACTTACGCAACGCCTTGTACTCGTCGTCCGTCGGCACCTCCCCGTCGAACCAGTCCCGGGTGAGCCGCCCCGCACCGAGCTCGAATGAGCGCGCCACATCGGGGCGCTCGTCGCTGCCGGCCGCGATCTCGAGAGAGCCTCCTCCGATGTCGAAGACCGCCAGCCGTCCCGACGACCACCCGAACCAGCGCCGGACCGCAAGGAACGTCAGGCGGGCCTCGTCCTCGCCGGACAAGATGTCGAGCTCGACGCCGGTCTGCGTCGCCACGAGCGCGATCACCTCGTCAGCATTGCTCGCCCCACGGATGGCCGACGTGGCGAAGGCCGTCACCGACTGGCAGCCTTGGTCCTCCGCCTCCACCAGGGCCGACTTGATGAAAGCCACAAGAGCATCGACGCCCTTCTGCGAGAGTGCGCCCTCGCGAGTCAGATGTTCGGCGAGCCGAAGCGGCTCCTTCTTGGACGAAGCCGGAAGCGGCGCGGCCCCCCGGTGAGCGTCGACGATCAGCAGGTGACCGGTGTTCGATCCGATGTCGAGGACGGCTTCTCTCATAGGCAGCAGGCTATCTGCGTCAGGCAACCCCACCCTGGTGCAGGAGCCGATGCCCGCCGCACCCGTAGCGACCGTCCTCACCCTGGCCTGCAAGACGTCGGCACTGGCAGGGTCGACGCGGACAGGTACGCCTACGCTGTCGACGTGCCCGAGGTGATGCTGGACTTCGCGAGATCCTGGGTGGAGTTCGACGACCCAGGTGACCAGGCGCAGAGGTACCGGTGCGATCTCACCTGGCTCGCCTCGCGGTGGGCGTGCATCTTCGGCGCCGGATGCAAGGGTGTCTACTCCGACCGTCCTGACGACGGCTGCTGCACGCTCGGAGCTCACTTCTCCGACAAGGCCGACGAGAAGCGGGTTCGTACCTTCGTGAAGCTTCTGGGACCGGAGGACTGGCAGTTCCACGACGTCGGCAACCGCACCGGCGCCTGGGTCGGGACCGACGGCGACGGGGAGCGCAAGACTGCGGTGCGCGAGGGCGGATGCATCTTCTTGAACCGTCCGGACTTCGCTGCGGGTGGCGGATGCGCCCTGCACGCCTGGGCCGTTCGCAACGACCGCCACCCGATGGAGTCCAAACCCGACGTCTGCTGGCAGCTCCCGGTCCGGCGGACGTATCGACAGGTCGAGCGTTCCGACCTCACGACGTACACCGAGGTCACCATCACCGAGTACGACCGCCGCCAATGGGGCGCTGGGGGCCACGACCTCGACTGGTACTGCTCGGGAAACACCGAGGCGCACATCGCGTCTGAGCCGGTGTACGTCTCCTACCGTCGAGAGCTCGTCGAGATGATGGGACCGGAGGCGTATGACGTCCTGGCTGCCCACTGTGCCGAGTTCAGTCGCCACGGGTCACTCCAGACCCGCCATCCCGCAGACCCGCGGACCCACCGACGCCAGTAGATCGGAAACTCTGCGCAACGCACCCGCCGACAGCACGCTGGCCCATGCCGACCAGAATGACTCACATGCACCTCGACCATGTCTCCTTTGCCGCCGGTCCGGCCGGCCTCGACGAGACCGCTGAGCGACTGTCCGGGCTGCTCGGCGAGGAGTTCGTGGACGGAGGGGTCCACCCCCGCTTCGGGACGCGCAACAGAGTGCTGCCACTGGTCGGCGGACAGTACCTCGAGGTCGTCGAGGTTCTCGACCACCCCGCCTCCGACAAGGCTCCTTACGGGCAGGCCGTGCGGTCGAGGTCGGAGGCCGGCGGCGGTTGGCTCGGCTGGGTGATCGCGGTCGACGACATGGCGCCGGTGGCGTCGAGGCTGCACCAAAACTCGGAACCCGGAAACCGGCACCGGCCCGACGGGGTGGAGCTGCTGTGGCGTCAGATCGGCGTCAACCAGCTCGTGTCGAACCCGCAGCTTCCCTTCTTCATCCACTGGGAGTCCAGCCCCGACCACCATCCCTCGAAGGCAGCGACGGGACGTGTCTCACTGGAGACCCTCGAGATCGCAGGAGACCCAAAGAGTGCGGCCGAGTGGCTCGGGGTGCCCTCCGCCGATCCCATCGGGGGCGTGGACGTCGAGTGGGTGGGCTCCAAGGACGTTAGGCCAGGGATCATCGCCGCGAGCTTCGCCACCGCCGACGGTGTCGTGCGGATCTGACGCAAGGGGCAGGAAGCCGCGCGAGCTCGACCGGGTCGACAGACGAGAGGCCTCGCATTCGCCGTCGACAACGACATCACCCGAAGCACCTTCGGCGGCTGTTCCTCTCGCCTTCCCGGCCTACGACGCCGCAGAGCTCCAAGGCCGCTTCTCCCGGCCCGGCTGGTCCTCCGTACGGCGCAGCGCCGTCACGATACAGGTACGCCACCTCTGACCACCGGCGATGCGGACCAGCGGTACCGACACGCGCGGACGGCGCGGTCCTCCGCGGCGCCGCGAGGCTGTGGACGATTCGCGTGGGAGCCGGCCGATGTCGGCACAGCGCCCTAACGTGCAGTCATGAGCAAGAGCACAGGTATCCGAATCTCGACGTACCGCTGCGACGATTGTGGCTGGACCAGCATGCAGTGGGTGGGTCGGTGCGGTGAGTGCCTGGCGTGGGGGACGGTCGACCAGGCCCTCGGGCCGATGAAGGCACCGCTGGCCCCCGGCCCCGTGACGCGCGCAGCCCTCTCCATCTGCGACGTGGGAGCCGAGGCGACCGTGTCCCGGTCGAGCGGGGTCGCCGAGCTCGACCGGGTCCTGGGGGGTGGCATCGTCCCCGGCGCTGTGCTGCTGCTTGCCGGCGAGCCAGGGGTCGGCAAGTCGACGTTGTTGCTCGAGGTGGCAGCGCAGGCGGGGCGGCGAGGCACCCGGACTCTCTACGTCTCCGGTGAGGAGTCGGCGTCGCAGGTACGCCTTCGAGCCGAGCGGACGGGTGGCCTCGAACCGCAGCTCTACCTGGCCGCCGAGACCGATCTCGGCGCGGTGCTCGGCCACATCGAGGCGGTTGGCCCTGACCTGCTGGTGATCGACTCGATCCAGACGATCGCGAGCAGCGACGTGGCCGGTATCGCCGGAGGTGTCACCCAGGTCCGCGCGGTCACCGCTGCGCTCGTGGCGGTCGCCAAGGCGCGCCACCTACCGACGTTGCTGGTGGGCCATGTGACGAAGGACGGCTCGATCGCCGGACCCCGGGCCCTCGAGCACATCGTCGACGTCGTCCTGCAGTTCGAGGGCGAGCGCAGCTCGAGACTCCGGGTGCTGCGGGCAGTGAAGAACCGCTTCGGGCCGGTCGACGAGATCGGGTGCTTCGACCTTTGCGACGACGGCATCGTCGAGGTAGCCGACGCGAGCGGGCTGTTCATCTCCCGGCATCCGGTGCCCATGTCCGGCACCTGCGTGACCGTGACCCTCGAGGGCCGGCGCCCCTTGATCGCCGAGGTGCAGTCGCTGGTAACCGCGAGGGAGGCCTCGCATCCCCGCCGGGCCGTGAGCGGGCTCGACTCCTCACGCCTCGCGATGCTGATCGCGGTTCTCCACCGCAGGGTGGGGCTCGACCTCCTGGACCGCGACGTCTATGCCGCGACAGTCGGCGGAGCGCTGCTGCGGGCCCCAGCAGCCGATCTTGCCGTCTCGGTTTCGATGGCCAGTGCCGCCCTCGATGTCGTCGTACCTGCCGGCACCGTCACGATCGGCGAGGTCGGACTCGCCGGTGAGCTTCGCCGCGTCCCCAGCATCGCGCAGCGCTTGTCGGAGGCTTCCCGGCTCGGCTTCACCACTGCGGTGGTGCCGTCAGACCCTGGACCGGCTCCCAGCAAGACCCGGTCGGCCGCCGAGAGCGGGCTCGAGGTCGTCCAGTGCGACGACCTCCGATCGGCACTGGTCGCCCTCCAGCTGATGCCGGCCGCTGCTCACCGCCCGCGGTCCGACCTTCAGGTGGTCGGGTGACGGTCACAGGTCCAAGCACCCGGCGCCGCCCGGCCTCACAGAGGCGTGGGACCTGATAGCGCAGAAGCGCCGCGACGGCGACTGAGCGTCCCAGCCCTTACACTGAACGCGCACATCCGGAGTTCAACGAGGGGCACGAGTGGCGACCGGCGATCGACAGGCGGCAGATCCTGGGCTGCGCGCCACCTTGGCGGCGGTCGCACCGGGCACCGATCTGCGCGAAGGACTCGAGCGCATCCTGTCCGGGCGCACCGGTGCCTTGATCGTCCTCGGGTACGACAAAACGGTCGAGTCCATCTGTACTGGAGGCTTCGCGCTCGACATCGAGTTCAGCGCGACCGGTCTTCGCGAGCTCGCGAAGATGGACGGGGCCATCGTCTGTGACCGTGAAGCGCACCGGATCCTTCGTGCGGGCGTACACCTGATGCCCGACTCGACGGTCGTTACCGCGGAGACAGGCACCCGACACCGCACCGCCGACCGGGTTGCGCGTCAGACGGGTCTGCCAGTCATCTCGGTCTCGCAGTCGATGAACATCATCGCCCTGTACGTGAGCGACACGAGATACGTCCTCGAGAACACCGGCGCCATCCTGTCGCACGCCAACCAGGCACTCGCGACCCTGGAGCGGTACAAGATGCGTCTGGACGAGGTATCCGGCACCTTGTCGGCGCTCGAGATCGAGGACCTCGTCACGGTCCGGGACGTCGCGTCCGTGATGCAGCGGCTCGAGATGGTGCTGCGGATCGCCAACGAGATCAAGGACTACGTGCTCGAGCTCGGCACCGACGGACGACTGCTCTCCCTCCAGCTCGACGAGCTCGTCGCCGGGGTCGACGCAGAGCGCGAGCTCGTGATCCGTGACTACGTCCCCAATGGGCGGCGCGGCAAGGACGCACCGGTGGTCCTCGCCGAGGTTGACGCGTTGTCGGCCACCGATCTTCTGGACATCGCCGTCGTGGCCGAGCCTCTCGGGCTCGGCGGTCCGGAGAACCTCGACTCAGCCGTGAGCCCGCGTGGGTACCGGTTGATGGCGAAGGTACCGCGCCTTCCTGGCGCGGTGGTCGAGCGGCTCGTCGACCACTTCGGCAGCCTGCAGAAGCTGCTCGCCGCGAGCATCGACAACCTGCAGACGGTCGACGGGGTCGGCGACACTCGGGCCCGCTCGGTGCGGGAGGGCCTGTCCAGGCTGGCCGAGTCGAGCATCCTCGAACGCTACGTCTGATCTGCCCACCGACCCTTTGTTGACAGGGCCCGGCATGCAGCTCACCGACCCTCGCGATGCGCCTAGGCGGTCACGTCGAAGTAGGCCTTGTGGATGTCGGCGCCGACCAGGGCAGCCTCGACCCAGTACCCGCCCGGAGTCGCCATCGCGCCCGGGGACAGGCACCCCTGCACCGACCGTCTGCCGTTCCAGGTGAAGCCGTAGGTCGTCGCCGGGTCGGCCCTGACTACCAGCTGCCGAGCAGGCACCGAGTCAGGGCAGTCGTCGCTGCTCCACACCACGTCAGATCCGGAGGTGATTCGTAGCACGAGTGAGTCCGGCGTGATCTGAAGCGTGCAGGCGACCGTCGCGAGACTGGTCAGCGACAAGGTGGCCTCTACGGGCTGCCCGGCTGTGGCGTCCGCAACGTTTATCTCGATACCGACGTCGGCAGGTTGGCAATCGCCCGTCGGCTGCGCGAGAGCCGGAACTTGTCGGTGCCCGGGTCGACCCTGGCGATGCAACGGCCGACCGGAACCGGTCGTACCCGCCCGCTGGGCCTTGGGGTGGTGGGAGGACCGGCTGCCGGGGGCCGAAGCCGGTGTCGGCGTGGTGGCGGCGGCGGATGAGGTGGTGGAAGCCGACGTGGAGCCGCTCGGAGGTCCGGAGCTCGGCTGCTGCGAGCCTCCGAGCCCGCTGAGCACCCACCACAACGCAGCGGCGACCAGCACCACGGCGACCAGGAGCGCCATCCGACGCACCCAGTAGACCCGAGGTGGCAACGGCCCCGACGGCCGGATGACGCTGCTCATGAGCCCACGCTAACGGCCGCCTGGACTGATCCATGGCATCATCGCCACGACATGCCTAGCTCTCCCGCCGAGTCTTTGCTGGGCGAGTGGTACGAGCGCTCCGCACGCGATCTCCCCTGGCGCCGACCAGATGCGGGCGCATGGGCAATCCTGGTCAGCGAGGTGATGCTCCAGCAGACCCCTGTCGCGCGGGTTCTGCCGGTCTACCAGACGTGGCTACGTCGGTGGCCCACCCCGTCGGCCCTCGCCCGAGAGCAGGTCGGGGAGGCGGTACGGCTGTGGGGACGGCTGGGCTACCCGCGTCGCGCGCGCCGGCTGTGGCTTGCGGCCTCCGCCATCGACGCGGAGTTCGACGGCTCGGTCCCGTCGACGTACGAGGCGCTTCGCTCTCTTCCGGGCGTCGGCGACTACACCGCCGCGGCTGTGGCGGCCTTCGCCCACCGCAGGCGAACCGTGATCCTCGACACCAACGTCAGACGGGTGCTCACCCGGCTCTTCGGTGGTGCCGAGTATCCCCCGCCTGGTCTGTCAGCCGCGGAGCGGCGGGTGGCGGACCATCACATCCCCGACGACGGCGCGGAGGCTGCCCGCTGGAGCATCGCGCTGATGGAGCTGGGGGCACTGGTCTGCACTGCCCGCCGACCGAGGTGCGGCGAGTGCCCGGTGCGAGACCTGTGCACATGGAGGTCCAGGGGTTACCCGGCCTACGACGGACCACCCCGCCGTAGCCAGTCCTACGCCGGCACCGACCGTCAGTGCCGCGGACGCATCCTGTCGCTTCTCAGGGACCGGGAGGGGCCAGTCTCGCAAGAGGAGGTCAACATGGTGTGGAAGGAGACGGCGCAGCTCGAACGTGCCCTGGCGTCCCTGATCTGCGACGGTCTCGTCGTCGACTCGGGCGGCGGGGCGGTCGCCCTGCCATGACCTCGTTGAAGGGGGGCAAGTCTGTGGCGACGGGCTGACAAGGGACCGACGACGGTCTGTTCCCCTCGGGGAGCAGACCGCCGTCACGAGTCCGGCCGGGTCGCCTCGGCGGTGGAGGCCGGTGTCGGTCAGGAGGTCGGTGGCAATGCCTCTTCGATCGGGGGGGCGTCCGGGAGCTCGGACTTCGCCGTACCGGCGAACGTGAAGTGTGCGTCCGTTCCTTCACCTTCGACGTCAACGAGAACGATCTGACCCGGCCCGACCTCGCCGTACAGCATCTTCTCGGCGAGGGTGTCCTCGAGGTCGCGCTGGACGGTCCGCCGCAGCGGCCGCGCTCCGAGCACCGGGTCGAACCCGCGCCGGGCCAGCAGCTCCTTGGCCGCCTGGGTCAGCTCGAGACCCATGTCGCGGTCCTTCATCCGGATCTCCACGGCATCGATCATGTAGTCGACCATCGAGATGATCTCGTCCTGCGTCAACGGCGGGAAGACGATGATCTCGTCGACACGGTTGAGGAACTCTGGACGGAAGTGCTGCCGGAGCTCTTCGGACACCTTCGCCTTCATCTTGTCGTAGGAGCCCTGCGTGTCGCTCGACTGCTGGAACCCGAGGTTCACCCCCTTGGCGATGTCGCGGGTGCCGAGGTTCGTCGTCATGATGATCACGGTGTTCTTGAAGTCGACGACCCTGCCCTGCGAGTCGGTGAGGCGCCCCTCCTCGAGGATCTGAAGCAATGAGTTGAAGATGTCGGGGTGAGCCTTCTCCACCTCGTCGAACAGGACGACCGAGAACGGCTTGCGGCGGACCTTCTCGGTCAGCTGGCCGCCCTCTTCGTAGCCGACATAGCCGGGAGGGGACCCGAACAGGCGCGAGATCGTGTGCTTCTCGGAGTACTCGCTCATGTCGAGCTGGATCAGCGCGTCCTCGTCACCGAACAGGAACTCGGCCAGCGTCTTCGACAACCACGTCTTTCCGACACCTGACGGGCCGGCGAAGATGAACGAGCCGCCGGGCCGCTTTGGGTCCTTGAGGCCTGCGCGGGTACGCCGGATGGCCCTCGACAAGGCCCTGATCGCCTCGTCCTGGCCGATGACCCGCTTGTGGAGCTCGTCTTCCATCTTCAGCAGCCGGGTGGACTCGGCCTCACTGAGCTTGACGATAGGGATGCCGGTCGCTGTCGCGAGTACCTCTGCGATGAGCTCCTCGTCGACCTCCGCCACGACATCCATGTCGCCGGCCTTCCACTGCTTCTCGCGCTCGGCCTTGGCGAGGATGAGCTTCTTCTCCTCGTCGCGCAAGGAGGCCGCCAGCTCGAAGTCCTGGGCGTCGATCGCGCCCTCCTTGTTGCGGCGCACGACGGCGATCTTCTCGTCGAACTCGCGCAGGTCCGGTGGGGCCGTCATCCGGCGGATACGCAGCCTGGCGCCGGCCTCGTCGATCAGGTCGATGGCCTTGTCGGGCAGGAACCGGTCGGAGATGTAGCGGTCGGCGAGGGTTGCTGCGGAAACGAGCGCCTCGTCTGTGATCGTCACCCGGTGGTGCGCCTCGTATCGGTCGCGCAACCCCTTGAGCATCTCGATGGTGTGGGCGATCGAGGGCTCGGCCACCTGGATGGGCTGGAAGCGCCGCTCGAGCGCGGCGTCCTTCTCCAGATGCTTGCGGTACTCGTCGAGCGTGGTGGCCCCGATGGTCTGGAGCTCGCCTCGCGCCAGCATCGGCTTGAGGATGCTTGCGGCGTCGATGGCGCCCTCCGCTGCGCCGGCTCCGACGAGAGTGTGGATCTCGTCGATGAACAGCACGATGTCGCCGCGCGTGCGGATCTCCTTGAGCACCTTCTTGAGGCGCTCCTCGAAGTCACCGCGGTAGCGGGAGCCAGCCACCAGGGCACCCAGGTCGAGGGTGTAGATCTGCTTGTCCTTGAGAGTCTCGGGCACATCGCCGCGGACGATGTCCTGGGCGAGGCCCTCGACGATCGTGGTCTTGCCAACACCGGGCTCCCCGATGAGAACCGGGTTGTTCTTGGTGCGGCGGGACAGGATCTGCATGACCCGCTCGATCTCTTTACCACGTCCGATGACCGGGTCGAGCTTGCCCTCTCGAGCGCCCTGGGTGAGGTTGCGTCCGAACTGGTCGAGCACGAGCGACGACGAAGGCGCCCCCTCTGTCGGAGCCCCCGCGCTCGCGGTCTCCTTACCCTGGTACCCCGAGAGCAGCTGGATCACCTGTTGACGGACCCGGTTGAGGTCGGCGCCCAGCTTGACGAGCACCTGTGCGGCGACGCCTTCGCCCTCGCGGATGAGACCGAGAAGAATGTGCTCGGTGCCGATGTAGTTGTGCCCCAGCTGAAGGGCCTCGCGAAGGCTCAGCTCCAACACCTTCTTGGCCCGCGGGGTGAACGGGATGTGGCCGCTCGGCGCCTGCTGTCCTTGGCCAATGATCTCCTCGACCTGTGCACGCACCGCTTCGAGTGAGATGTTGAGGCTCTCGAGCGCCTTGGCGGCCACTCCCTCGCCCTCGTGGATGAGGCCGAGCAGGATGTGCTCGGTGCCGATGTAGTTGTGACTCAGCATCCGGGCCTCTTCTTGGGCCAGGACGACGACGCGCCGCGCGCGGTCAGTGAACCTCTCGAACATATGACTCATCGCTCCTTGCTTGTGCGTGCCTCACCATGGTAGTCGCACACACGCACGGCTCGTCCGTGATCACGGTGCGACCAAGGCAACCTCACACGGGGGCGACATGTTCCCGTCTGTAGTGCCGACCGGTTACGCCGGAGGCGAACGCACCCCCCGACCCGGCCACGTTGGGTCGGGCGGTGCCTCGAGGCCGCAACCCGATGCGGCGAGACGTCGCAGAGTCAGTGTGCGATGTCGAAAGCGGTGCGTATGTCGGCTGGCACCCGGCCGCGGTCGGACACTTCGCGACCCTGCGCGCGGGCCCATTCGCGGATCTCCGCTGGGCTCGGACCGGAAGCGGACCTCCCACGCGACGACCGCCGAGACGACTGCCGCCCAGAGGTCCTCCGCGCGGACCCGACATAGATTGCCAAGGCGTCACGCAAGGCGGAAGCGTTCCTCGTGGATAGGTCTATCTCATACGTCGTGCCGTCGAGCCCGAATGTCACGGTCTCCTCGGCGCTCGTGCCGTCGAGGTCGTCTTCCAAGACGGTGTGCGTACGCTTAGCCACTGCAATTCCTCCTGAGAAGTGATGAAGCTCTAAAGTAACAGAACGTAGTGTCGCGAAGCGAACCGAACTGCCGCTATTGCGGTCGCAGCAGCGGAAAGAGAATCGTCTCGCGTATTCCGACCCCATACAGCAACATCACCAGCCGGTCGATGCCCATACCCATTCCTCCGGCGGGAGGCATACCGAACTCCATCGCCTGCAGGAATGTCTCGTCCAGTTCCATGGCATCGTGATCACCCATTGCAGCCAAGAGCGACTGCTCGACGAGGCGCTGGCGCTGGATCACGGGATCATTCAGCTCCGAGTACGCGGTCGCAAGCTCAACCCCGTTGACCACAAGGTCGAAGGCCTCGACCATCCCTGGCTGCGTGCGGTGCGGCTTTGCCAGCGGAAACACCGACTCGGGATAGTCCATGACGAATGTCGGGGTGAGCAGGGTATGCTCCACCAGCTTTTCGTACAGCTCCACGATGATGTGAGCGACGGTCATCTCGGGCCCGACGACGACATCGCGTTCTTGAGCATGGGACCGTAACGCCAGCTCCGGCGTCTCGAGTGTGATCTCCTCCCCTAAATTGTCGGACACGAGCTCGAGCAAGGTGGCGTAGCGCCATTCGGCGGTGAGGTCGATCCGAGACCCGTCACGCACAGTTACCATTGTGCGGTCGATGGCCTGTGCCGAGTCGAGCACCAGGATACGTAGCAATTGCGCCATACTCCGATAGTCGCCATAGGCGTCATAAGCCTCGAGCATCGAGAACTCCGCCGCGTGGGTCGAGTCCAGACCTTCGTTGCGGAACGTTCTCCCGATCTCGTAGACGCGCTCGACCCCGCCCACCATTGCGCGCTTGAGGTCGAGCTCCAAAGCGATGCGAAGCAGCATCTGCTGGTCGAAGGCATTGAGGTGCGTGCGGAACGGCCGAGCCGCAGCACCACCGTTGGTCGCCTGGAGGATGGGAGTCTCCACCTCGACGTAGCCCCGTGCGTCGAGGGTGGCTCGGAGAGTTCGCAGCACCGCCGCCTTGTCACGGACAACCGAGCGCGCCTCTGGCCGCACGATCATGTCCACATAGCGCAACCGCACCCGGGCTTCGTCGGACAGAGGTGTGTGGTCGTTGGGAAGTGGACGCAACGTCTTCGCGGCCATCCGCCATGACTGCACCTGGACGGAGAGCTCCCCCCGTCGGCTGGTGACGACCTCGCCCCGGACTGCGATGTGGTCCCCGATGTCGACGAGCGCCTTGAGGTCTGCGAGCGGCTGCTCGCCGAGGTCGGCCAGCGAGAACATCGCCTGGAGCTCGGTGCCGTCGCCCTCTCTGAGCCGGGCGAAGCAGAGCTTGCCGGTGTTGCGGAGGAAGATGACACGGCCGGTCACCGCGACCACGGCCCCGGTGCGAGCATCGGGGCCGAGCTCGCCGGCGTCGTAGTCCGTCGTGACCTGGCGTAGGGAGTGTGTGCGCTCGACGGTGACCGGGTACGCCTCCAGCCCCCGCTCGATCAGGGTGTCCCGCTTCTCCCGGCGAACCCTCATCTGCTCCGGCAGGTCGTCGGCGCCGGTAACGCCTCGCGGGAGGTCAGGGGTGTCGGGCATGCGCGAGAGGTTACGGCATCACGCGGCTGCTCTCCCGATGCCTTTCAGCGCGCCGGCCGTCATGCATTCCGTTCGAAGATGAGCCTCAGTCCCTCGAGCGTGAGCCAGGGCTCCTGGTGCGTCACCGTCTCGCAGTGACCCAGGACGACGCCGGCCAGCTCACCGGTAGCGATCACCTCGACGTCACCGCGCAGGCACCCGAGCTCGTCGATGATCCGGGTCACGATGCCGTCTACCTGGCCCGCCAACCCGTACACGGCGCCGGACTGGATGGCCTCGACGGTGTTCTTGGCGATCACCGACCTCGGCGCCACCAGCTCGACCTGCCGAAGCTGCGCGCCCTGGGCGTCGAGCGCCTGAAGCGAGATCTGGACGCCCGGAGCGATCGCCCCGCCGATATAGCTGCCGCCGACGTCCACCACGTCGAACGTTGTCGCCGTGCCGACGTCGACTACGACACAGGGAGCTCCGAACCGGTCCAGAGCCGCCACAGCGTTCGAGATCCGGTCCGTCCCCACCTCGCGGGGGTTGTCTGTGAGGACCGGCAGGCCACTCCTGACGCCCGGCCCGACGACCACCACTCTGGCCCCCGGGAGATAACCGGCAAGAGCCGCCCGCAGTTCGCGAAGCGCCGCCGGGACGGCGGAGCAGAGGCACACACCGTCCACGGGGGATCCGCTGTGCCGGCGAGCGAGCAGCGAGGAGATGAGCAGCCCCCAGTCGTCGGAGGTACGACGGTCGCCGGTCGTAACCCGCCACCGGGCCGCGGGCTCCGAAGACTCGTAGCTGCCGATCATCGTCTGCGAGTTCTGCACCGCGATACACAGAGTGGTCACGATGCCCAGAATGCTGCGTGCGGCGACGAGGCGTTGGCGGCCCCGAGCTCGACCGCGACGTTGTCGACCAGTCGGGTCGCGCCAACCCAAGCGGCGACCAGTATTCTGCCGTTCCCGCGCTCGGGAGGACGGCTGAGATCGGCCGCCGTCACGGTGAGGTAGTCGACCGCCAGCCCCGGCTCCGAGGACAGCACGCCCTCAGCCGCTTCCAGCGCTGCGGCGGGACCGGCAGACCCTGCACCCCGGCCCGCCTGGAGCGCCCTGCTCAGAGTCAGGGCGGTACGCCGCTCCGGTTCCGACAGATAGCGGTTCCGCGAGCTCAGAGCCAGTCCGTCGGCGTCTCTGATGGTCTCCGCGCCCACCACGTGGACCCCTAAGCACAGCTCGTCGACCATGCGCCCGACCAGGACGAGCTGCTGGTAGTCCTTCTCGCCGAAGACGGACACATCGGGCCGCACAAGGCCGAAGAGCTTCGAGACGACGGTGAGCATGCCGCGGAAGTGTCCCGACCTGCTCGCTCCTTCGAGGATCCCCCCCAACGGTCCGGGGTCGATAGTGACGAGAGGTTCACCAACCGGGTAGATCGCAGGTACCTCTGGTGCGAAGACGACGTCGACCCCGGATTCCCGACATATGTCCAGGTCGGCCTTGCGTGGTCGCGGGTATCGCGTCAGGTCCTCCCCAGGCCCGAACTGCAGCGGGTTGACGAAGATCGACACGACCAGTGTGCGGGCGAGGGACGCGGCAGTGCCGAACAGGTGGAGGTGTCCCTCGTGAAGCGCCCCCATGGTCGCTACAAGAGCGGTGGGATGTTCTCGGTCTGGACCGGACGCATCGGGTACCGAGGCCGTACCGAGTGCCTCGCGCAGCTCGGCGCGGGTCTCGGCAACGATCACCCGGTAGACCGGTCGAGGGCCTTGTCGAGGGTCTCGAGCAGGGCACGAGCGCGTCGTGGTTCGAGCCGACCGTCAAGAACAGCACGGCCGGCCGTGGCCCGAGCCATCGCGACATAGGACTCGAGGGTCGCCGGGGATGACATCGTGAGGGTCCGGAGGTGCTCTGCCACGGTCTGCACGTCGCCGCGCACGATCGGACCTGTCAAGGCAGCATCGCCGTACGTCAGCGCGTTGTCGAGCGCCGCAGTCAGAAGCGGGCGGAGCGTTGCGGCCGGGTCGTCCGTTCCCGTCTCACGCAGAAGGTCCATCGCCTGCGACACCAAGGTGACGAGATGGTTGGCTCCATGCGCGAGCGCCGCGTGGTACTGCGCGCGGTCGTGATCCGCCACCCTCACGACAGTGCCACCGAGGTCGTTCACAAGAGCCTGCGCGGTGGTGTACTCGTCGACCGCAGAGGTCACGCCGTATGCGCACCCTGCCAGGCGCTCAAGGTCGACGTCGGTTCCCGTGAAGGTCAGGGCCGGATGCATCGCGATACCCCTGGCGCCGATATTCAGAGCCGGCTGGAGCACAGCCAGTCCGTGACGGCCGCTTGTATGGACCACGAGCTGCCCGCGGCGAATCGCCTTGGAGGCAACGAGCATCCGGACCACGTTGTCGAGCACGTCATCTGGGACAGTGAGGAGTAGGAGCTCGGCGGACTTGGCGACCGACGTGGGTTTCAGGACCCGGACGCCCGGCAGCATCGTCTCGATGCGCGTGCGGGAGGCGGCCGACTCGCCTGCGACTGCCGTGATCTCGTGACCCTGGGAGCGAAGGGCCGCCGCCAGCACCGCCCCCACCCGACCGGCGCCGATGACGCCGACGCTGTACCTGGCAGCGTGCATGGTGACCCGCCTTTCCGTTCCAGTCCTCCTCGGAGGTACCAGACGTCTGTGCGCTTGAGCGACCTAACCCGGTCGCACCTTAACCATAGCCGCTGGAGTCGGCCCCGACTGTCGCCGCCAGGCGTGCAATGTCTCACACCGACCACGCGGTCAGCGGGTGGCGAGTCACCGGGAGAAACGTTCTTGCAGGCGGACGAGAGTGCACCTAGCGTCAGGCGGATGAGCCTGACGATTCAGACAATCAGCTTCGACTGCCATGACCCAGCCGCGCTCGCCACGTTCTGGCAGCAGGTACTCGGGTGGCGGGTGACATACCAAACCGACGACGAATGGGTGCTCGAGCCACCTGAAGGAAGTCAGCAGGACGGTGTCGCACCGGACCTCCTCTTCTTCAAGGTGCCGGACGAGAAGTCGGTCAAGAACCGCCTCCACCTCGATCTTCGGCCGCAGGACCGTGATGCGGAGGTGGCGCGAGTAGTCGGGCTGGGGGCCCGTGAGGTCGACATCGGGCAGGGTGAGCAGACCTGGGTGGTGCTCGCGGACCCTGAAGGAAACGAGTTCTGTGTGCTGCGGGCTCTCACGGCCGAGGAGCTCTCCGAGTAGCCGGCGCTGTCGCCGGGATCGCCCAGGACGGCAATGGTCTCAGTCGAGCACGGGGCCGCGCCGCACCCGTCGGTGGAACTCCCCGACCCAGTCGTCGACCGGCCACGTGGACTGGATCAGCCAGGTGGCTCCGGCGTCGGCATACTCTCCTGCAGGCACACCCGGGGCCCATGGCGCGACGACGTCCCAGCCGTCGGATACGTCACCAGCCAGGTATCCGGAGAGCATGTCGGGGGTGAGCAGCTCCTCCGATCCGATGGGAACGATCCCGTCCCACGAGTGTGCCCTTCGGAGCGGTCGTCGGTTCGGCGCGACGCCAGCCACCCAGATCGGAGGTCTGGGCCGCTGCACCGGGGCCGGGCGGACGTCTGCTTCGACGTGCAGGTGGACACCGACGTGACTGGCGTGTCCAGTCCGAAGTAGCTGGTCGAGCACGTCCAAGCCCTCGTCGAGGATGGCTGCACGGACCCGTGGGTCGGCCTCGTCTCCGAACGCCTCGAAGTCCGCATCGGCCGGTTCACCGAGCCCGACACCCAGCACCGCGCGACCTCCGCTCAGGTGGTCGAGCGTGAGCAGGTGCTTCGCCACCACCCAGGGCCGACGCCTCGAGAGCGGTGTGACGAGCGTCCCGATGCGGACCACTTCCGTGACCTGCGCGATCGCGCCGAGCAGTACCCAGGGGTCGTGGACGTCGGGAGGACTCTGCGTTGCCCATCGGAGGTGGTCCCACAGGAAGACACCGTTCCAACCGGCCTTCTCGGCGTCACTGGCGATCTCGAGGATCTTGGCCGGCTCCGTGAAGGGTGGGATGTTGACGCCGAACAGCATCCTGGGAACGTATCGCAGACTGCTGAGCGGCTAGCGTGGCGCCGTGGACCTCGGCAGTTGGCAACCGCTGCGGAAGGCCTGGTCCCAGGCCTTGTACTCCCAGGGCGGCTTCTACACCTGGGCGCGCCCCGTCGAACACTTCCGTACATCGGTTCATGCGAGCCCGTTGTTCGCCGACGCGCTGCTGAGGCTGGTGCGAAACAGTGGCCTAGGTGCGGTGGTCGACCTAGGCGCCGGTGACGGTGAGCTACTTCGACAGCTGCACACCGCCGAGCCAGATGTCGAGCTTGTCGGGGTCGAGCTCCGCTCGCGGCCGACGAACCTGCACCGTAGTATCGGCTGGCGCGACACCCTTCCGGACGGCATCGAGGGGCTGCTCGTCGCCAACGAGCTGCTGGACAACATTCCCTGTGACGTGGTGGAGCGGGATCCGGCCGGGCGGCTGCGACAGGTCGAGGTGCAGCCAGGCACCGGGAGCGAACGCCTGGGCCCAGAGGTGAGCGACCAGGCGGCGCAGTGGGTCGACCGCTGGTGGCCGCTTGCAGAGCCGGGCCAGCGAGCCGAGGTCGGAGTGACACGCGACGAGACGTGGGTGGCTGCCTGCGGCCACGTGCGCGATGGAGTGTGCATCGCCGTCGACTTCGGCCACGTCCGGGAGAACCGCCCGATGGCTGCCACGTTGTCGTCCTACCGATCGGGACGCCAGACACCACTGACCCTCGACGGTACTTGCGACATCACGGCCGCCGTTGCGGTGGACGCCGTTGCCGCAGCAGTAGATGGGGCACTGACGAGGCAGCGAGACGTGCTCCAGGGGCTGGGCGTGTCCGGCTCGCGCCCCGCCCACCGGCTGGCCAGCAGCGACCCGTCGGCGTACGTGCGCGCGCTGGCTTCGGCCAGTAGTGCCGTCGAGCTCACCGATGTGGCTGGACTCGGTGGCCACTACTGGGTGACAACCCAGAGGCATCCACAGCCGTCCGTTGCCGTCACTCCCAGCAGATACCAGGCCGAAGAGCCGGCATGCGAGCATGGCTGGCGTGACTGAGGAGCGTGTCGTAGGCCTCGGGGCCGGAGCAACGGGCTTCGCGGGGTACGAGCGCGGAGGTACCGGGCAGAGTAGCGAGCTCGCGACCGAGGACATGATCCTCAACATCGGCCCGCAGCATCCTGCTACCCACGGAGTGCTCCGGCTCAAGCTGCTCCTAGACGGAGAGCGGATCGTCACCTGCGAGCCCATCGTCGGGTACATGCACCGAGGCGTCGAGAAGCTGTTCGAGGTTCGCGACTACCGCCAGATCGTGGTCCTCGCCAACCGCCACGACTGGCTGTCGGCCTTCTCGTCCGAGCTCGGCGTCGTGATGGCCGTCGAGCGCATGCTCGGGATGGAGGTCCCGGCCCGTGCGGTCTGGGCGCGGACGCTCCTGGCGGAGCTCAACCGGGTGCTCAACCACCTGATGTTCCTCGGGTCCTATCCTCTCGAGATCGGCGCCATCACGCCGATCTTCTATGCCTTCCGCGAGCGAGAGACGATCCAGGAGGTGATGGAGGAGATCTCGGGCGGCCGGATGCACTACATGTTCAACCGAGTCGGCGGCCTGAAGGAGGATCTCCCGGCCGGCTGGCTCGGACGGACGTCGGCGGCCGTGGGCGCCGTCCGCTCGCGCCTGCCGCAGATCGAGGACCTGATCTTCGGCAACGAGATCTTCCGGGCTCGCACTCGTGGCGTTGGCATCTTGTCCCCCGAGGCGATCGCACAGTACGGCGTGAGCGGCCCCATCGCGCGCGCCTCGGGTGTCGACTTCGACCTCAGGCGCGACGACCCCTACCTCGCCTACGACGCGCTGATCGAGTCCGGGGTCCTCAAGATCCCTGTCCGCCACGAAGGAGACTGCTACGCCCGGTATGGCCTACTGCTCGACCAGGTCAAGGTCTCGCTCGCCCTCGCCGACGCGTGCATCGCCATGCTCGGCGAACTCCCTACGGGACCCATCAACGTCAGACTGCCGAAGATCGTCAAGGCTCCCGAGGGCCACACCTACTGCTGGACCGAGAACCCGCTCGGTATCAACGGCTACTTCCTCGTCTCGCGTGGCGAGAAGACACCCTGGCGGCTGAAGCTGCGGTCGGCGTCGTTCAACAACATCGCGGTGCTGCCGTCGCTGCTCACCGGATGCTTGGTCGCCGACATGGTGGCCATCTTGGGCTCGATGTTCTTCGTCGTGGGCGACATCGACAAGTAGGGCGCGCTCCCACCGTCCCGGGTCAGGCGCCGACGACACCGGAACCGGGAGGCAGTTCGGCGGGAGTGGGTCAGCCGAGGCCGACCGACGACAACCAGTCCGTCGCGACCGTTGTGGGGTCCTCCTTCGCGTAGACCTTCTTGAGCAGGTCGGTGAGGGTCTGCGTGTCGAGCTTGGCCGAGATGGCGTTGAGCGTGGTCTTCACCTGGTCGGTCGCCTTGGTCTCGTTGATGAGCGGCAACACGTTCTGCGCTGCGAAGTTGTTCTGGGGGTCCTCGAGGACGACAAAGTTGTTGTCCGGGATCGAGGGGTCCGTCGTGAACAGGTCGGCGGCGTCCACCTGGCCGTTCTTCAGCGCGCTCACGGTCAGGGGTCCGCCGGTGTCGAGCGTCTTGTAGGAGCCGAACGTGACACCGTAGTTCTTCGCCAGACCGGGGATACCGTCCGGCCGGGTCTTGAACTCCGGAGGCCCACCGAACGTGAGGTCGCCAGCGACCGGCTTCAGGTCGGCGATGGACGTGAGGTTGTACTGCGACGCGGTGTCCTGGCTGACGACAATGGCGTCCTTGTCCTCGGCGCTGGACTTGTCGAGCACGACGAGGCCCGAGGGTACGGCGTCCTGGAGAGCAGTGAAGACATCGTCGGAGCTGACCGCGGTCGCCCCGCTGTCGAAGTACTGCAGCAGCACGCCGCTGTACTCGGGGATCAGGTCGATGGAGCCGTCCTTCAGGCCAGGGATGTAGGCCTCCCTGCTTCCGATGTTCAGCTTGGTCGAGACCTTGACACCGCCCGCCTTGAGCGCCTCGGCGTAGATCGTCGCCAACAGCACGTTCTCGGGGAAGTTGGCGGAGCCCACGACGATCGTGTCGGACGGTGCCTGCCCCCCCGTGTCGGTCGTGGTCGGGTCACTGTTCCCGCAGGCCGTGGCGGCCAGGGCGGTCGCGGTGAGTACCGCTCCAAAAACCAGCTTGGTGCGTTTCATGCTCTCTCCTCTGTCGGTTCTCTTGCGGTTTCACTGCTGACGAAGCCCCTGCATGACGCTCCGCCTGGACTAGCTCGCGGACGTCACCCTGCGACGTTGCGACGTCACCTCGGGTGCCTCGACGTGCTCGACACCGTCAGCCGGCTCTTCGACGGACGCCCCGTCCCTCTTGGCGTACCGTCCCGAGATGCCTCGCGACACGATGCCCCGCTGCACCATCGCCAGCACAAAGTCGGCGAGCATCGCCAGCAAGGCGACGACCAACGCTCCGGAGGCCATCTGCGGGTAGTCCTGCTGCGCCTGTCCGTCGAAGACATAGCGGCCGAGCCCGCCGAGCGAGACGTATGCGGCGATGGTGGCGGTGGCGACGACCTGCAGGGTCGCACTGCGGAACCCGGACATGATCAAGGGGAGCGCGCACGGCAGCTCCACCTTGAACAGCACCTGGCTCCCCGTCATCCCCATCCCCTTTGCCGCGTCTCGCGCCGCCGCGTCGACGTTCTGCACGCCCGCATAGGTGTTGCTCAAGATGGACGGGATGGCCAGCAGTACCAGCACGATCTCGGACGGGATGAGGTACGCCGCATCACCCTTGCCCTGGATGTGCGGCGAGATGAGGACGACGAAGAAGATGAGCAGCCCGATCGTGGGGAGAGCTCGCAGCGAGTTCGCGATCCCAGCCACGACGGCGGTTCCCTTGCCCGTGTGCCCGATCAGCAGACCGAGCGGAAGCGCGATGACGAGGGCGATCAGCAGTGCGATGGCGCAGTACTGGACGTGCTCGAGAAGACGGGTGGGGAACCCGTCGGGACCCTGCCAGTGCTCGGAGGCGAAGAGGTAGGAGCCGATGTCGGAGATCATCAGGGCTTCACCGCCCTTCGCCAGGGCGTCAATAGTCGGGTCGTCGTCACGATCACCGTGTCGAAGACGAGCGCAAGCGCGACGCAGAGCACGATCCCGATGATGATGGGCGTGAAGTACGAAAGCTGGAACCCGGTGGTGAACAGCTGCCCCAGCTCCGGCACCCCGATCGTGGCTGCGACGGCGACGAGGCTGACGTTCGAGACCGCCGCCACCCTCAGACCGGCCGCGATGACCGGCACCGCGATCGGGAGCTCCACCGAGATCAGCCGCTGGAAGCGCCGGTACCCCATCGCTGTCGCAGCCTGGGCCACCTCGTCCGGCACTGCGCTCAGTCCGTCAGCGACCACTCTGACCAGAAGGGCCACCGTGTAGATGGTGAGGGCGACCGCGACGTTGATCGGGTCGAGGACCTTGGTGCCCAGCATGTCGGGTAGCACGACGAACAGGGCGATCGACGGGATCGTGTAGAGGAGCCCTGCGGCACCGACAAGGGGCGGGTAGAGCCATCGGTTACGGGTCGCCAACCAGCCGAGCGGGAGTGAGATGAGCAGGCCGAGCACGACCGGCAGGGCGGAGAGCCACGCGTGGTAGCCGAGCCAGGTCAGGATCTCGGAGCGGTGTTGGTCGAAGTAGGTCACCATCTCAATTGTCGGCTCTCACCGAGACGGCGGACGACCTATCGGCCGCGCGGTTGAGCGACGCCTGGTGATCGATGCGCTCGACTACCTGAGAAGCCGTGACCGATCCGACCAGTCGACCGTCCGAGTCGACGATCACCCCACGTCCGGACGGCGACGACAGAGCCGCGTCGAGCACCGCCCGAAGGCTCCCCCCCTCCTCGGCAAGGGTGCCACCGCGGTGCAGCCCCGCGGCGTCGATCCGACCGGGTGGCGACAACGCCGGTGCAAGCCAGCCCTGAGGCTTCAGCCCGTCGTCCACGACCAGCACCCAGCCGTCCGTGGCTGCGTCGGCGGCGGCAGTCGTGTCCGAGCCGACTCGCACCGTCGGCTCGTCGGCGGTCGTCAGCCTGCCCGCCGACTCGAAGCTCAGGGCCCGGTAGCCGCGGTCCTTCCCGACGAACCCTGCGACGAAGGCGTCGATGGGCCGGGTGAGCAGCTCCCCCGGAGGCGCGAGCTGGGCAAGCTTCCCGCCCACCTGCATGACCGCCACCTCGTCACCGAGCTTGACCGCCTCGTCGATGTCGTGGGTGACGAACACGATGGTCTTGCGCAGCTCCGACTGGAGCCGCAGGAACTCGTCCTGGAGCTGGCTCCGTACGACCGGGTCGACGGCACTGAAGGGCTCGTCCATCAGCATGACGGGTGGGTCCGCTGCCAGCGCCCGAGCAACGCCCACCCGCTGCTGCTGACCACCCGAGAGCTGGGCCGGATAGCGCTTGGCGAACCGCGTGTCGAGTCCGACCTGTTCGAGCAGCTCCATCGCACGCGCACGGGCCTCTCGACGGTCCTGTCCCAGCAGGATCGGGACTGTGGCGACGTTGTCGACCACCGTGCGGTGAGGGAACAGGCCCGCATGCTGGATGACGTACCCCATCCCGCGCCGGAGCTCCGAGGCCGAGAACGTCCCGGTGTCCTTATCGTCGAGCCAGATGGTGCCGGAGGTCGGTTCGATCATCCGGTTGACCATGCGCAGCGACGTGGTCTTACCGCACCCCGACGGTCCGACCAGCACAGTGATCTGCCCCGACGGGACCACCAGGTCCAGCTCGTCGACGGCCACTGTGCCGTCTGGGTACCTCTTCGACACGGAATCGAACCGGATCACCCGGCCACCTCCATTGTGACTGTCGGCCCGACCTCATCGCCGTGCGCCGACCTATTGTGACCTATCCCGTCGTGGTCAAAGGTCACGAATGTGCTTACGCTTCGCTGTTCTCAACCGCTTATGCGTTTCACACACGTGCTGATGCGTTTCACCTGGCCACCCGCTGTTCCAATCGCCGACACCCCTATTGGGGACGCCGCCGAAAATGGGCGACGACGGTGCGCCCGGCTCGCAGAACATGTCGATGAGACACTTGCGCCACTCGCAGAGCGCTGGTGAGGAGACCGTGTGATCGACATCGACGGAGTCCTGCTCCGCTGCGCCGACATCGTCGCGGTTGCCCGTGCCCGTGAACAGGTGGCTCTCACAGCCGAAGCTCGCCTGCGGGCCACCCGCTCGAACGAGCTGGCGGAGCGGATCGCGGCGGTTCGCCCCGTCTATGGCAGGTCGACCGGAGTGGGTGCCAACCGCGACGTGGGGCTCGACGGCACATCGAGGCAGGCGCTTGCCCTGTTACGCAGTCATGCGACGTCGGCAGGGCGGCCACGTGCACCGGAGCGAGTGCGGGCGATGCTCGTCGTGCGTCTCAACCAGCTGGCTGCCGGCGGCAGCGGAGCGTCGCCTGCTCTCCTCGACAGCCTCGTCCAGATGCTCTCGGCGAATGCGCTGCCGGCCGTCCGAGAACTCGGGAGCATCGGTACGGGCGACCTCCCAGCGCTTGCGACCATCGCCCTCGCGCTCGCGGGAGAGACAGCGACGTCAACCGCCCTGCCCGCTGTCCGGTTCGGTGCGCACGACGCGTTGTCCTTCATGAGCAGCAACGCAGGGGTGATCGGCGACTCCGCGCTGGCGTGCGCCGATCTGGACATGGTGGCACGAGCCGGTGTCGTCGTCGCTGGGCTGACCTTCACAGCTGTGCAGGGCAACCCGGAGGCGTTCTCCGAGGCCGTGGAGCGGGTCACCCCGTTCGCCGGGTCTCAGCAGGTGTGCCGCTGGATGAGGTCACTCACTGAGGTCGACAGAGCACCCGCCAGAATTCAGGACTCCTTCGGGCTCAGGACGATGCCTCAGGTGCACGGGGCGCTTCTCGACGCGCTCGGCAGGGTGGACGACGTGGCCGTCCGCCTCGCCAACGCCCCCGCGGAGAATCCGGTGGTGCTGCCGGGTGAGGGAGGAGTCGAAGGAAAGCTCGCCCACCACGGAGGGTTCCATGCGGCGTACCTCGGCATCGCGCTGGACGCCGCCGGCAACGCCGCCGGGCAGTCCGCCACGTTGGTGCTCTCCCGGCTGTCCGGTCTCAACGAGCCCGCGCTGACCGGACAACAGCCTTTCCTGGGCGACGGCACTCCTGGTGCGTCGGGGGCGATGATGCTCGAGTATGTCGCCGCTTCTGCCCTCGCAGATCTACGCCTTGCCGCCCTGCCGTCGGGAGCACAGTCGGTAGTGCTCTCTCGTGGCGTCGAGGAGGACGCCAGCTTCGCCTCGCACTCCGCCCGAAAGCTGGCCGGCACGGTTCCCGCTCTGACCGTCTTGGTGGCGTGCGAGCTCGTAGCCGCGATGCGGGCTCTGCGTTTCCAGCGGCGGCCGATTCCTAGGGGGCTGCAGAGGGCGCTGCACCTGTGCGTCAGCCTTCCCACCAGCGTCGAGGACCGCGACCTCAGCCCCGATATCGAGGCCGCGGAGAGTGTCCTTCCTGCCCTCGCAGAGCTGCTGTAGCGCTACGCGAGACCGCCTACGCACATCGGCGCCCGCTTGTGCCTCGTGGTCGGTTCGCGAGGTCTTGTCACCCCATCTCGATACGCTGGCCGTGTGCCGCAGCGGCAGCGACGCCCCACCTTGCGCGACATCGCAGAGGAGACCGGCCTGTCTTCGGCTGCCGTCTCCTATGCCCTGCGGGGCCTCCAGGTGCCGCTGGAGACGCAGAAGCGAGTGAAGGAGGCCGCTGATCGGCTCGGATACCAGGTCGATCCGATCGCCAGGGCATTGGTGTCCGGACGCACAGGCTATGTGGGGGTGCTGTGCGGGTCGCTCCAGGACATCTGGCAGCAAGGCGTCGCGGCTGCCCTGGGGCGCGGGCTCATGGAAGCCGGACGAAGCGCGATGATCGTCGACGCATCCAACAACCCGGACATGGAGGCATCGCTCGCACAACGACTTGTCGACCAGCGTGTCGACGCGCTGATCTGCCTGCCGGTCGATCCCCGCGGCGTGCACTGGGCAGACATCGCGAAGAAGGCCGTGCTCGTGTCGATCGGTGACGGGTTGCCGGACGCCGAGACCGCAGCAGAGGTCGTCTTCGACAACGCGGGCGCCGTCACAGACGCCCTCACCCGGCTGGCGGACGTCGGACACCGAAGAATCGCCGTCCTGACGTCGGTAGGGGTCTCGACCCCCGACCGACCCGCGGAGAGCGTCGTCGCGCGGGTGGCGAGAGGACTCGGGGTAGCTGCCACGCTGTACTCGTCCCCCCACGACCTGGACGGAGCCGGCGCTGTGGCCACCCGGGTCCTCTCCTCTGTCGACCCGCCGACAGCCTTCTTGTGCCTGGCCGACTCGATCGCGTACGGGGTCTATGCGGCAGGACTCGATCTCGGCCTTCAAGTGCCGCGCGATATCTCCGTCATCGGCTTCGACGACCACCCGGTCTCACGATTGCTCACAGCGCCCCTGTCGACCTACCGCTGGCCGGTCGAGGAGCTGGTGGCCACGGTGGTGAAGCGCACGGTCCAGGCCGTGGACGACGGCAAGCAGAGCAGACGAAAAGTACTCAAGGCGACGCCCCAGATGCGGGGGTCCGTGGCCCGGCCGCGACGCTCACGAACCGCGTCTGCGCTCCGCTAGGCCTGCCTGCGCCCGCTCTCCGCCTTCGCCTCGCCGCTCCGGGCCTCCCAGGCCAGCAGGTCGACGACTGACGGGAGGGTGTCAGTGGCGTCGGAGGACTTAGTCTCTGCGACCTGTTGGGTCAGGACCTGGTCGAGCAGCCCGGACAGTCGCCTCTGCGCGTCGTCGGCGCGCCGAGCCTCACGGGCCGCCCTCGCCTCGGCCGCGAGCGCGCGCTTGTCGGCGAACCTGATTGCGCTGGCGAGCTCGACGATGCGGCGGTCGCGGTCGAGCAGACCAGCCCCCAACACCGACGTTGCCGTAGCGGTCTCGACACGCATGGTGCGGACAACGGCCCCGAACGCTCTGGCCTGGGTCGCGCGGTCTTGGGCGGCCGCACGTCTGGTCTGGAGAACCTCGGAGTACGTCATACGCGCCGCGACCACTCCTGCGAGCACGGCTAGGGCGGCGGCCGCCCCCACCGCAGTCGAGGCTGCCACCGCAAGGACGACAGTCGCAGCCGAAGTGGCGAGCAGCACACATGCCACGGTGACCCGCACACTGCGCTGAACCCTCCGGCGACCGGACATGGCGCCGATGCTAGCTCTCGGGGTCGCTCGGAACCCTGCAGGCGCGCTCGAGCAGCAGGGCGCAGAATACGATCGCGCAGCTTGCCCCCGCAGCGGCGAACGACCTGATGACACGCTCCCGCGGCAGGACGACGTCCATCTGATCGATGAACTGCGCACCGAACCCGACATAGCCCCCGGCCAGGAAGCCACCGACCAGGGCACAGGCCTTGGCCATCATCAAGAAGTTGACCGCACGATGAGGCTCCATCCTGCGGCGCTCTCGATGCAGCGTCCGATACGTCGAGTAGGCCAGCGCCAGCAGGACGACCGCGATGACGGCGAGGACCCCGACGGAGGTCCACTGAATGGTCGGAGCCGTGCCGTGCAGCTGCTCACTCAACGGCACGAGCGTGTAGCCCACCAGGGCCCCCAGGACGAACGCGACTACGAGGAAGCGGAAGCGGGTGGGCCCGATCGTCGCCTGGTCCGGGTCGATCTTGTCAGCCAACGCGACGGGGCCTATACCTCGAGCCTGAGGTCGTCCCTGCGTACGACGGCGGCCGTGTCGAGGTTGGTCAGCAGGTCGGCGATCTTGCCCTTGCCGGGGATCTGCGCCCGCTGGTCGATCTCGTGCCAGGGCACGAGGACGAAGGCACGCTCGTGGGCGCGGGGGTGCGGAAGCGTGAGCTCGTCGGTGTCAGAGATCCGATCGCCCACCACGATGAGATCGACGTCGAGCGTCCGCGGCGCGTTGTCGTCGCCCCGCTCGCGTCCGAACGCCGACTCCACGGCCTGTGCTCGGTCGAGCAGCATGGCCACGGACAAGGTCGTGTCGACCAGCAAGATCACGTTGAGGAAGTCGGGTGATCCCTCAGGCCCGTCGACGGGCGCCGTCTCGTACACCGACGAAACGGTGACGAGACGCACCTCGGGTGTGTCCGCCAGAGCTTCGATGGCGCCCTGGAGGTTGGCCGCCCGTTCACCGACGTTGCTCCCCAGGGACAGGACCGCTGGTCGGATCGGCCGCATCTCACCGGTCAGGGTGTCGGGGTCGATGTTCGGGTTCGGCGTCTCAGTCATCTCGGCTCCGGTGAATAGTGAGGCTGACGTCATCGAACGCCACCTCAATCGGTGCATGGGGCTTGTGGACTGTGACGCCGACCCACGCGACGGGTGGCTCGGCCAAGCACACGTCCGCCAGGCGCTGCGCCAGCGTCTCGATCAGGTCGACCGGATCGGTCACGATGACGTCGTGCAGACGCTCGGCGAGATCACCGTAGTGGACGGTGTCCGAAAGCCTGTCCCCTGCGGCAGCCCGCCTGGTGTCGAGGGCCAGCTCGACGTCCACCAGGAACTCCTGACCATCGCGCCGCTCGGCCTCGAGGACGCCGTGATGCCCGAAGGCGCGCAGGCCAAGAAGCCTGAGCCGATCGGTCGGCCGCTCCTCCGCGTGCGTCATCACGCACCTCCCTCGTCGGGGTCGGCCTGGTCGAGTTCCGGTGCTGAGAGTACCGGGGAAGCGTGGTGGATCCATAACCGCCAACCGGCCGGAGTGCGCCGGAACACGTTGGTCGCGACGGCGCTCCCACCAGCAAAGACACCATCGGGTGTCTCAGGCGTGGCCGAGAGCACGTTCTCGGTACAGGTGACCGACGCGAGGTCGCCCACCACGGCCGCGTCGACGTCTGTGAGGAAGAACTGGAGGTAGGCAGAGTTGGCCATCAGGGCCATCCACGAGCGCATCACCGCTGAGTGCCCCCTAATGGGCGGAGCGGCGGGGTGCACGCACACGACGCCCTCGTCGTCGGCCCACAGCTCCTGCATGGCATCGAAGTCGGACCGTTCGAACGCCAAGTAGAAGTGCTCGTGAAGAGCAAGTACGTCATCGACGTCGCCGCTCACGTCCGAGCCTCCCTGATCCAGCGGGTCGCGACCGTGATGGCGTCCAGGGAGCCGCGTACGTCGTGGACACGCACACACCAGACGCCGTGCGCGACCGCGAGAGCGGTCGTCGCCGCCGTCGCATCGTCACGCCGGTCCGGTGGGCGCGGTGCGCCCGTCTCGTCAGCGAGCAGCGAGCCGAGAAAGGCCTTCCGAGAGGATCCGATGACCAACGGGAAGCCAAGGGTGGAGAGTTCGTCGAGCTCAGCGAGCAGCGCCCAGTTGTGGTCGGCCGTCTTGGCGAAACCTAGTCCGGGATCGAGGGCGAGCCGCTCCGCGGCGACGCCGGCGAGCATAGCCGCCTCGGCTCTGGCCTCGAGCTCGCGGCGCACGTCGGCGACCACGTTGTCATACACTGCCAGGTCCTGCATGCCGGTGGAGTGGCCGCGCCAGTGCATGCAGACGAAGGGCACGTCAAGGTCCGCCGCAGTCGTCAGCATCGCCTCGTCGGCAAGTCCGCCGGAGACGTCGTTGATCCCCGCCGCTCCGGCCCCGACAGCGGCCCGGGCCACCTCGGAGCGCATCGTGTCGATGGTGACGGCGGCCCCGGTCCGGCTGAGCTCTGACACCACGGGTAGGACGCGGCGCAGCTCCTCGTCGAGGTCCGGGCGCATAGCGCCGGGACGGGTCGACTCGCCACCGACGTCGACGATATCCGCGCCCTGGTCCAGCAGGGCGGTTCCATGCTCTATCGCGCGGTCTGCCGCGAACCACCTACCGCCGTCGGAGAACGAGTCGGGAGTGACGTTGAGGATCCCCATCACGAGGCACCGGCCAGGCGCGGGCAGTCCCTGGACCGAGAGCGGCGTACCGGAGGGCACGCGCTAGCCGAGGATGAGGCTCATCGCCTCGGCCCGTGTGGCTGGGTCGTGGAGCTGGCCTCTGACGGCGCTCGTCACGGTTCGCGAACCGGGCTTGCGAACGCCTCGCATCGTCATGCACAGATGCTCGCACTCGAAGACAGCTATGACCCCACGGGGTTGCAGGTGCTGCATGAGCGAGTCGACGACCTGCGTGGTCAGCCGCTCCTGTACCTGCGGTCTGCGGGCGTACACGTCGACCAGCCTGGCGAGCTTGGACAGTCCGGTGATGCGCCCGTCCGCGTTCGGGATGTAACCCACGTGCGCGACGCCGGTGAACGGCAGCAGATGGTGCTCGCAGTGTGACCAGACCTCGATGTCCTTGACCAGCACGAGCTCGTCGTGCCCCATGTCGAACGTGGTCGACAAGACGTCGGCCGGTTCGATACGAAGACCGGCGAAGAGCTCGGCATAGGCACGCGCGACTCGACCCGGTGTCTCCTTCAGCCCCTCGCGGTCGGGGTCCTCGCCGACGGCGATGAGCAGCTCCCTCACAGCCGCCTCCGCCCGCGGGTGGTCGAAGCGTGGCAGTGCGCTGGGTTCGGACCCGGTCAGGGGGTCGACCACGTCATTGCTGGTCGGTCATCGGCGGACCCAGGGAGGGGCCTGGCGGTGGCGAGCCGGGGGGGCCAGTCGGGGGGAGGGACGAAGGACCTGCGAGCGGGCTCTGCGAGGTCTCGGTCCCGGGCGAGACGGTGATCTCGGACGAGGGCTCCGGACGGCCGTTGAGGCCCGCGGGGACCTGGATGGGTGGGATCTTCGACGGCACCCGCGAGTCGGAACCTGTCCAAGCCGGCCGCTCGGCCTGCATGCGCACTGCGGAGAAGATCGCCGCGAGACCCTTGCGGTCGATCGTCTCCTTGTCGAGCAGCTGCCTGACCAGCTCGTCGAGCACATCCCGGTTGGACACGAGGATGTCGAACGCCTCCTGGTGGGCGTTGGTGAGGAGCTGGTTGACCTCTTCGTCGATGATCGCGGCGATCTCTTCGGAGTAGTTCCGCATGTGCCCGATGTCACGACCCAGGAAGGGCTCGCCGTTGTCCTCACCGAGCTTGACGGCGCCGAGCCGGTCGCTCATCCCGTAGCTGGTCACCATCGCCCGAGCCACCTTCGTAGCCTTCTCGATGTCGTTGGACGAACCCGTCGTCGGGTCGTGGAAGATCAGCTGCTCGGCGGCCAGCCCACCGAGGGCGAAAGCGAGCTGGTTGAGGAGCTCGTTCCGTGAGACCGACGACTTGTCGCCCTCGGGCAGCACCTGGGTGAACCCCAGAGCGCGTCCTCGCGGCAGGATGGTGATCTTGGTGACCGGGTCCGTGCCCGGCAGCGCCGCGGCGACGAGCGCGTGGCCGCCCTCGTGGTAGGCCGTCATGAGCTTCTCCTGCTCGCTCATGATGTGCGAATGGCGTTGGGGGCCCATGCTTACCCGGTCGATGGCCTCGTCGAGGAAGTACTCGTCGATGAGCTTCTTGTCTTTGCGGGCGGTCAGCAGAGCGGCCTCGTTGAGCACGTTGGCGAGGTCGGCACCGGTGAAGCCAGGCGTGCGACGCGCCACGGCGAGCAGGTCCACACCGGCAGCGATTGGCTTGCCGCGCGAGTGGACCTGGAGGATCTTGTGGCGCCCGTCCATGTTGGGTGCGGAGACGCCGATCATGCGGTCGAACCGGCCGGGCCGCAGAAGGGCAGGGTCGAGCACATCGGGTCGGTTCGTCGCGGCGATGAGGATGACGCCACCACGCACGTCGAACCCGTCCATCTCGACGAGCAGCTGGTTGAGCGTCTGCTCCCGCTCATCATGACCGCCGCCGAGACCGGCACCACGATGCCGCCCGACTGCGTCGATCTCGTCGATGAAGACGATGGCGGGTGCGTTCTCCTTGGCCTGCTCGAACAGATCACGCACCCGGGACGCGCCGACGCCGACGAACATCTCGACGAAGTCAGACCCGGAGATGGAGTAGAACGGCACGCTGGCCTCGCCTGCCACCGCTCGCGCGAGCAGCGTCTTCCCGGTGCCCGGAGGACCGTAGAGAAGCACGCCTTTCGGGATCTTCGCGCCAACGGCCTGGAACTTCGCTGGCTGCTGGAGAAACTCCTTGATCTCGCCGAGCTCCTCGATCGCCTCGTCACAGCCGGCCACGTCGGAGAACGACGTCTTCGGAGTGTCCTTGCTGACCATCTTCGCCTTCGACTTGGCGAACTGCATGACGCGGCCTCCGCCACCCTGCATGCTGTTCATCAAGAAGATGAAGATCACCACGATCAAGATGAACGGCAGCACGGTCGAGATGAACCCCCAGAGCAGGCTCGGCTGGGGCACCTGGACGTCGTACCCGCCAGTCATGTTGCCTTGTGCCTCTTGCCTCTGGACGACGGCGAGAAGCTTGACGCCTTCGTTGCCGAGCCACTGCGAGGAGATCTTGCTGCCGTCGAGAAGCGTTGCCTGGACCGTCTGGTCCCCGTCGACGAAGACGACGCTCTTGACGTCACCGCCCTTGAGGGTCTGCACCATCGTCGACGTGTCGACATCCTGGTAGCCGCCGCGCGACGAGACGACGTCGAGCACGACGAGGATCACAATGGCGAACAGGACGACCCACAGCCAGGGCCCACGGAACCAACGCTTCACACTCATCTACCGGAGCCGCAGCCCCGTTCCTCCCGCCAGTCGGTTTCCACGGTAGGTTCCATTGTCGCCTACTTGCGCGCATCTGGAACCAAAGTCCGAAGAGAGCCAAGTCTGACAGCCGCAGACCCCTGGCTCAAATGCGGCGATTGCCGAGGATGCGTCAGGTGTACACGTGCGGAGCCAGGGTGGCCACTGATCGGAGGTTCCGGTACCGCTCGCCGTAGTCGAGGCCGTATCCGACGACAAACTCATCGGGTATGTCGAAGCCGACGTACCGGACGTCAACGGACATCCGCTGGGCGTCGGGTTTGCGTAGCAGCGTACAGATGTTGACCGACTCCGGGCCGCGAGACCTGAGGTTTGCGACGAGCCACGAGAGGGTCAGCCCCGTGTCGATGATGTCCTCGGTTATCAGCACGTGCCTACCCGTGATGTCGGTGTCGAGGTCCTTGAGGATTCGTACGACTCCTGACGACGTGGTGCCGGAGCCGTACGACGAGATCGCCATCCAGTCCATGGAGACGTGGCGGTCGAGGCAGCGGGCCAGGTCGGCCATCACCATGACGGCGCCCTTGAGGACTCCGACGATGAGCAGGTCCTTCCCCTCGTAGTCGGACTCGATCTGGCGTGCCAGCTGACGCAGCCTGTCCTGGATCTGGCTCTCGGTGATCAACGTCTTCGAAAGGTCCTGCGCGACGTGGCTGTCGTCCACTGGCGACTCCGGATCATGGCTGGTCTACCGACGCGGGTCAGCCTCCCACAATGTTCCCGACAGACGAGGGGCGACCTCGGGAGCCTGCCCTTTCGAGGCGAACCTGAGCTCGCCCTGCTCTCGGCGTACCGCGACATGGCCGGGCAGCTCCACACCCTTCTGGCCACGCCATCGGGTGACCAGCTGGTCGACCGCCTCGATGCGCTCCGCCGAGATCTCACCTGCCGGTGAGCCGGCGGCGAGGGCCCGCGAACGAAGAACCCGACGGCGCAGGGCGTTCGGCGCCTGCGCCAACACGTCGACAGCCAGCCCGCCGACGTCCGTTGTGGCGCGAGTGAACAGGTCCTCGGCGAGCGCGTCGAGGGCGTCGGCGTCATCTCGGGCCAGCTCCGCTGTACGCGCCAGTGCGTCGGCCACACCGGGTCCGAGCGTGCGCTCGAGCACGGGAAGAGCGCACGCCCGGACCCGTGCGCGGGCGAACCGGGGGTCGCTGTTGTGGGGATCGTCCCAGACCTCGAGACCCATGGCTTCACACGCTCGACGCGTGTCGGCTCGCGACACTCCGAGCAGCGGTCGTCGAAAGCACCCCCACGCGGGGGCCATTCCCGCGAGCGACCGGGTCCCGCTACCCCGGGCGAGACCGAGCAGGACCGTCTCCGCCTGGTCGTCTTTCGTGTGTCCGAGGAGGACCACCGCGTCATCACGCGCAGCAGTGCGGGACAGAGCCTCGTACCTGGCCCGGCGGGCAGCCGCCTCCGGACCGCCGTCTCCGACGACCGAGACTGTCAGGATCTCGACCGGATCGCACCCGAGCTCGCTCAAGCGGCGGCTGACGCCGCCGGCGACATTCGCAGAGCCGGGTTGGAGCCGGTGGTCGACCACTGCTGCACCGACGAGCCAACCCGTGGACCGGGACTCGAAGACCGCGGCGCCGGCGAGTGCAGTCGAGTCCCGGCCGCCGGAACAGGCCACGACAACCCTCCGCCCTGGATCGAGATCGGCGCAGGCCAGGCGTACCGCCCTCCGCACAGTGGCGACCGCGGGATCGAGACGTGCGGCCATGACAGTCGCAGCTCAGCCGTGGACGCGCGCGACCCAGGCGCCGGGATCGGCGATCTCGTCCTTGCTCGGCAGGGTGTCGGGGCCGGTCCACACGGCGTTGAAGCCCTCGATGCCGACCTTGGCCGTCACCCCCCGGACGAACACTGCGCCGTCGCGGTATTGCCGCAACTTCGCCTCGAAACCGAGGAGCCGGCGGACCAGCTGGTCGAGAGGACCAGCACCGGCTCGGCGGACGGTGAACTTGTGACGGATCGACTCGACCGAGGGCACGACGTCCGGACCGACACCGTCCATCACCACGTCGGCGTGCCCTTCGAGAAGGGACATCAACGCTGTCAGCCGTTCGACCACGACCTTCTGCTCAGGCGTCTGGAGCACATCGAGAAGCGAAGCCTCCTTGCCGCGCACCATCTTGCCGACACGGTCGATGCCTTCACGGACCATCCCTGCCAGCCTCTGGGGGTCCAGATCGGCGCTCTCGAGCAGACCGCTCATCTCACCGAGCAGGTGCGGGCGGAGCCAGGGCACGGCAGTGAACTGGACCCGGTGCGTCTCCTCGTGCAGGCAGACCCAGAGCCGGAAGTCGGAAGGGTCGACTCCCAACTCTTGCTCGACGTGGACGATGTTGGGAGCCACGAGGAGCAGGCGGCCGCCGTGGGCCGTCGCCCCCCTGTCACCGTTGAAGAACGGGTCGAATTGTCCAAGCACCTTGTTGGACAGGTACGCCAGCAGGCCGCCGGCTTCGAGGCCTGTCACGCGCGACCCGATCGCGGTCGCCGCCCGGCCAGGATCGCCGCGCTTGGCGCGCAGCTTGGTGATGAGCGGGCGCAGCACCTCCCTGAGACCGTCGGCATTGGCCTGGACCCAACCGCCCCTGTCGATCACGAGGACCGGCGCGGTCGCGGACTCGGCGCGCAGCTGGGTGAAGCCGCGGACATGCTCCTCGGCCTGCGACGCCGCGCGGTGGAGCTCGTCGACGGCAGCCGCGGCCCGGTCAGGGCCTACGTCGGGTCCGGGCCGCATCAGGCGCTTGGCGGTGGACACGGCCAGGTCCCAGTCGACCAGGTCGCCGTTCGCCGGAGCGTCGTCCCCGTGATCCGCCGTAGCGTCGTCCCCGGAAGCGGTGTCACGTCGGGCTGCCATGTCGTCCACCGTACGTGCTCCCCCTGACGACCGAACACCGCTTATGGCGCGAAACGAGCCCATCCCCGCTCCGGGGTTGGCCGGTGTCTGGTCGGCGGCGGGGCGGATCCGGTCGCCACGCGGTGGGGCGGATCCCGTGTCAGCAACCGCAGGCGGCGAGCGCGCTGGCGACGCGCTCCAACTGCGCGCGGGCGGGGAGCGTCTTGGCGACCGGCACTTGGTCGGCCACCGCAGCGAAGACGAGGATCTTGCCGGCTCGCGTCGACACGGTACCTGCGAGTGCATGAACTCCCGTCAGGGTGCCGGTCTTGGCCCGAACGACTCCGAGACCGGCCGGCGCTCCGGAGACGAACCGGTATCCCAGACTTCCGTTGAAGCCGGCAACGGGAAGGCTCGAGATCACGGCACGCAGCTCCGGATGACCCGGCTCAGCAGAGAGCTGGAGCACCCGGACCAGTACGTCGACCGGCAACCGGTCGTCCCGGGACAGACCACTACCGTCTTCGATGACGGCCCCCTGGATGTCGATGCCTAGGCCAGTCAGCGTTCTCCTCTCGACCTGTACGCCGACCGCTGACGAGCCTGGGCGCCCCGACGCGATCGCAACCTGCCTTAGCAGCACCTCTGCTGCTTCGTTGTCGCTGAGCTCGAGCGTGCGCTCCACGATCTGGGCGAGAGGGGCGGATCTCACCTCTGCCAAGGTCGCCGGATGCCGCGGTGCATGCACGCGCATCACCGAACCGTGGACCGCCAGTCCCTGCTCCGTGAGCAGGGATGCGAAGCGGACAGCAGCGTCACGCGCCGGGTCTGCCACCCGGGCGAGGAACCCCGGCTGCCGACGGCCCTCGTTCACCCACAGGGGGCTGATGGGGCTCACCACCGAATCCGGCACGTACGACGGCTTCCAGTGTGGGTTGATCGCAGGACCAGCGAAGAGAAAGTCGTCGTACCCCAGCGTCACGTCCTGGACGCCGGAGCCCTTCAGCGCGTGAGCCGTTCTCGCCGCCAGCTGCTCCAAAGTGGCGGGCTGTGGGTACGCCGACGCGGACGTAGTCGCCGTCGGGCTGTGCTCGGTGAGAAGCGGGTCGCCACCTCCGACCAGGACGATGCTCTGCCGGTTCGCCGACGTCGGTCTCCTTACGTTCGCTCCCGCGACGACGGAGGTCACGAACCGGTGCTCGGGGCCTAGCTCGGACAGTGCTACGGAGGTTGTCAGTAGCTTCAGCGTCGAGGCGGGAGTCACGGGGTCCGGCCCCCCCGAGCTCATCAACAACGGTCTCGTGCCCAAGGCGGCCACGGTGAAGCCGACGTGGCGACCGAGGCGGCTCGAGCGCAGCTCCGGAGTCACGAGCGACCGGAGCTCGGCGGCGGAGACAGCCCGCGACCTGTAGATCCCAGCCAGCACGGGCGGCGCAACGGTCGGCTCCCTGAGGCTCAGCTGTGGCGAGGGCGGCGCGGGCGCCGCCACGTCGGCAGGTTCTGAGTCGACCGTGGAGTCGGGACTACCGGACGTGTCCTGTGCGTCGCCGAAGTACCGCCATGCGCCTGCGCCCACTCCTGCGGCCACAAGCAATAGGACGACGAGTGACAGCAGCAGCCTAAGAGACACCCCCCCGGCCTGGGGGCGACGGGCGATGGCGTCCGGGCTTCGGACGTCTGCCTCCGCCACATGCACAAAGCGGCTCACGTAGGGGACACTAACTCTCGGGTCCGATCGGCAACACGGGCATTGCCCCGGTCAGACGGCAGCGACGACGACGACAAGGACGTGCAGTGTGGACTTCGATGTCACCATCGAGATTCCCAAAGGGCAGCGCAACAAGTACGAGCTCGACCACGCCACTGGCCGGATCAAGCTCGACCGTACCTTGTTCACGTCGACCCAGTATCCAGCCGACTACGGCTTCATCGACGACACACTGGGCCAGGACGGGGACCCCCTCGACTGTCTCGTGCTGTTGTCGGAGCCGACCTTCCCCGGCTGTCTCATCCGGGCTCGTGCCATCGGGATGTTCCGCATGTCCGACGAGAAGGGTGCCGACGACAAGGTGCTCTGTGTTCCCGCCACTGATCCCCGTCAGGAGCACCTTCGCGATATCCACCACGTCCCGGAGTTCGACCGGCTAGAGATCCAGCACTTCTTCGCCGTCTACAAGGACCTCGAGCCTGGCAAGTCCGTCGAAGGCGCGACCTGGGTGGGTCGCGTGGATGCAGAGGCCGAGATCATGGCGTCGCGAAGACGGCGTGACGAGCTCGAAGGAGAACACCCCTAACCCCGCTCGATGCCTCATCCGGCCGGCGGACGAAGATCATGGGCGGGTGAAGAAGTCAGGTGGCTCCCAGTACCAGACGTCCTGAATCTCGACGTTGCGACCGGTGCGAGGCGCTTGGATCATCTTCCCGTTGCCGATGTACAACGCGACATGGAAGATCGTGTCCGGGTTCGACGAGTCGCTCGCCCAGAAGATGAGGTCACCCGGCCGCAGGTCGCCGTACGACACGGGAGTCGTGCTGTAGTACTGGGCGACCGAGTAGTGCGGTAGGTAGACGCCCGCACTCGCCCAGGCCCCCATGGTGAGACCTGAACAGTCCCACGAGTCAGGACCCGCAGCCCCCCATACGTACGGCTCGCCGAGCTGTGCATACGCAAAGTCGATAGCGGCTTGCGCGCCGTGGGTGTCAGGCGGAGGCGGAGGCGGAGGCGGAGGCGGAGGCGGAGGCGGAGGCGGAGGCGGTGGCGGAGGCGGTGGCGGTGGCGGATTCGGCGTGGGTGGCGGGTTCGGCGCTGGCGTCGGGTTCGGCGTAGGTGTCGCGTCCGACCCCTGAGGTGGGTTGGTAGGCGTGACAGTCACAGGCGGCGCCGTGTGATCCGACGGACCCGTGTGTTGCCCTTGGCGTGACGCCTCGCGGCTCTGGCGCGCCTCTCGTTGACGCTGTGCCTCGCGTGCGCGCTGTGCCTGACGCTGCTGCTGCTGTTCGGCGCGTCGCTGCTGAGCCAGAAGCGCCAGGCGCCGCTCCTCCCGTCGCTGCTCGAGCGCACGCTGGCGCTGCGTGGCCAACGACACCGAGATGGTCTGGGCCGAGGCGAGCTCGGACAGCAGAGTGGCCCGCCGCGCTCCGAAGCTGGCCACGGCAGCGCGCTGGGCGGTGACGGCGGCTTGGGCTGCGGCGTTCGCCTCATCGGCGATCCGCTTGGCGCCCTTTGCGTCCGCGAGAGCGGCCTCGGCGTCGACGCGGTAGACTTGGACGAGCTGCGAGGTCGCCCGCCATCTCTGCATCTGCGACTCGAGCGTCCGCGTCGACGCGTCGCTCTGAGACATGTCCCGAAGCAGGCGGTGCGGACCGTCCGAGGTCAGGGCCGTGCTGAAGGAGGCCAAGTCGGACGCGGAGCTGTCCGCTGTGACCAGGTAGCCAGCCAGCTGCTCACGCGCGACGGCCGCCCTCCGCTCCGCGAGCCGCACTCGGCCACGAGCGGCCGACGCGGCAGCCTCCGCGTCATGCCATCCGAGTAGTGCCCCGTTGTACGCCTCTGTTGCCTGCTCGGCCGCCACGCCAAGGTCTTCGAGCTGACGGTCGGCAGCGGCGAGGTCAGCCTCGATGGCACTGACGGACCGCTGTGCCGAGGCATAGCGTTGCTGGGCCTCTTCGACCTGCTTGCGGCTCGGGATGGTGACGTCGTGGTGGCCAGCCCATGCGGTAGGGCCGAGTGCGACCGTAACGGAGGCGGCAGACAACACCGCGAGCGCTCTGGTGATCCCTCGTGTCCGCACAGTCGTCCTCCGTCCGGGCTCTCCGTCGCCGTCGCGGCGCGCGGACTAGCCCCACTGGAGAGGACGCTAGTCACCATTGACCACACGTGAAACATCTTTCACATAAATACCTCCAGTTTCACGGCGTGTCTCCTTGACAAACTACAGACGTGTAACTAACTTCCTGTAGTTTTCTACCGGTTTAGGTACTCTCGCGAAGGCTTCCGCTGCGGTCCGCAGCAGTTACCGCAGCATCATTGATCCGCGGTCCACCGGGGGGAGCGCCTCTCGCGGAAGGCTGACATCCCCTCGTGCGCCTCGTCGGAACCGAAGAGCCGCGCCGACAATGCGACGAGTGCTTCCCCCTCGGCATCCATGCGCTCGAGCACCGGTGCGTTCAGGAGCAGCTTGGTCTCCCGCAGGCCCTGGGGCGACGCCTTCGTAAGATCCTGGAGCAGTTCGGACGTGGCGGCCTCGAGTGTCTCCTCCGGCGCCGACAAGGTGAGCAGGCCCGAGCGCGCTGCCTCGATCCCATCGAACGTGGCGCCCGTGAGGTACTTGCGGGCGGCGTCTCGAGACGTGAGCCGACCGCTGGTCGTCAGCGAGATGATGGCCGGGGCGAGCCCGAGCAGGGCCTCGGTGAAGGCGAAGGTGCTGGTGTCGGTACCGACCGCGAGGTCACACGCGGAGACCAGCCCAACCCCGCCGGCGCGCGCGTGCCCCCGCACCACGGCAACAACCGGGGTTGGAAGCTGAACGATGTGCCGCAGCAGGGCGAGGAGAGCCCGCGTCCCCTCCTCCATCCCGTACTCGGCGGCCTCCACCAGGTCGGCTCCCGCACAGAACGTGCTGCCCGCATGAGTCAAGACGATGACGCGGACATCAGGCGACGCATCAGCCGCATGAAGGCACTCGGTCAGGTCCGCGACCAACTCTCGAGACAGAGCGTTGCGGTTGTGCGGTGAGTCCAGAGTGATCGTGGCGACGTCCCCACCATGAGCGATGTGCACGACGCCTCCGGGAGCCGGTTCCGATGACCGCTGAGGGGTCGTGCCCGCGGTCATGCCGGCGCTGTATCCTTGGTGCTGTTCTCGGACGCGCCGTCAGGCCGCAGGAGTGCGGCCTCCGGTGTCGGCTCGACTACCGCCGAAGTGGCCTCAACATCGACTTTCGCGGGGTCGGAGCCCGGCGGGAAGACGCCGAGAACTCCATCTCCGGTGTCCGCGAGGTGGCGCTGCTTGCTCATCGGATGCCCTGTCGCCTTAGCGCCGATCCAGACGGCGAGGAGGCCTATCGCAAGACCGGCGATGTCATCGAGGATGTAGTGCCACCCGAAGTAGACCGTCGAGATGGCAGTGAGGACGAAGTAGACCCACATCACCCATCGGACGGTCCGGTTGGGGATGACGTAGTGACAGATCAGAGCAGCAGTGAAGATGACCGCCACGTGCAGTGAGGCGAATGCCGCGACGCTCTGTACCGAGTCCGTCGCGTGGGGGTCGTCGAGGTAGCTCTGCCGTCCCTCGAGCAGGGCTGCCTGCAGGCTGGTGACCGCGGTATCCGGCAGGTCGACGAAGGCCTTGGCATTGGAGATGAAGGGCCCGAGCGACGGCACCCAGTAGTAGCTGGCAACCCCGAGCACCCAGTTGACACATAGCGCCGTGACGTACCAGAAACCCGTCGCGACATTCTTGGACCACACCAGGGCGGCCCCGAGACTCAGAGGCACGAATAAGATGAAAAACACGTAGATGTATGCCAAGACGTGCGCGGCGATGCCGATACCGAGCACGTCGTGGAGAACCACCGCCGGATCGTGACCGAACGCCAGCGCCCGATCCAGGTCGCCCAGCACCGTGTCGTACCTGATGTGGTAGCGAGCGATGGGCAGGAATCCCTTGAGGTTCCGGTAGGCGACGTACACCACGTAGAAGCTGAGCAGGCCGACGACGACCAGGGCCACCCGATTCCGCGTCCAGCGTTGCCGTGAGTAGGCCCCCACGGTCGCACCGAACGAGCGGAAGCCTCGGTTGGCGACCAGCGCCCTCGGGACGACGTCGACGAGGTAGAAGATCAGCACCACGAGCGGGAGCCGGACGTACGACGGACCCGCGATACCGTCGGGGTCGCGGAGGGGCAGGTGGTAGCGGTAGGAAGCGAACCAGGTCAGGATGCCGACGGCAAGAGCGAGCGCGACTGCAAACCCGTAGGCCCGTCGCGTCATGGAGCCACCTCGCATCTGTGAGCCCTCGTTCGGGGACGCGGGCGACCGCTCGACAGTGAGTTTCCCCATCGTAGACCCGAGGGTACGGATGACGGCCCGCCTCGAGGCGACCAAGACCAGGGACGGCAGAGCCTGGGGAGTAGGCTGGACGACACGACAGGGGAGCGCCTTCGAGCGCTGAGAGTGCGGACCTCCCGCAGACCCTCGAACCTGATCCGGCTAGCACCGGCGGAGGGAGTCGAGCTCGAGCAGGCGATGTGTCTGCTTCCCCTCCCATCCTTGGGAGGACTCATGACAACCAGTACTCACACAAGGCCCGCAACCGCATTCGGACCTTGGGCCACAGTGGACCTGATGACGGCCGCGCTGATCGGAGTCACCTTCGGTGTCGTCTACTGGGCCTGGTCGGCGGCGAACACGGTGCTCAGCACCCCGCTCACCAACCTGGTAGGCCCGTCGGTCGGGCTGCTCGGCGGTCCCTGGCTCATCGCGGGAGTAGTGAGCGGTCTCGCGATCCGGCGCCCGGGAGCAGCACTGTTCGCGGAGCTCCTCGCGGCGGGAGTCGAGGCTCTGCTGGGCAACGAATGGGGCTGGACGACGCTCATCTCCGGCAGCCTCGAGGGACTGGGCGTCGAGCTGGCGTTCGCCATCTTCGCGTTCCGGCGCTTCGGATGGCCGGCGGCAGCTCTCGGGGGTGCCCTCGCCGCGTTGTTGGAGTTCGGCTACGAGTGGCAGGCGTACTGGCAAGACACGACGGTGATGTTTCGCTTCGAGTACCTCGGGTTCTTTGCGCTGTCTGGGGCAGCAGTTGCGGGTATCGGGGGGTGGCTGCTGACCCGGGCGCTAGCCGCGAGCGGTGCGATCGACGCCCTGCCTGCGGGCCAGGAGTCAGCGGCTGCCCACGCGAGGTAAGGCATTGGAGGGCGGCGCCGACGTTCGCGTCGAGAACCTGACCTGGCGGCCGGCCAGACGCCTTACGCCGGTGCTCCGCGCCCTCGACCTCTTCATCCCGGCGGGGCAGCGCGTGCTCGTGTCTGGCCCGAGCGGTGCAGGCAAGTCGAGTCTGCTGCGCGCAGTCGCCGGCCTGCTGCTGCAGCGGCCAGGACTCGGCGACCTGACCGGGACGGTGCAGGTGGGCCGTCAGGCGCAGGTGCCTGGGAGGGGGCCCAGCCAGGCGGGGCGGGTGGGCCTGCTTCTGCAGGACCCGTTCGCGAACGTCGTCGCGGAGACCGTCGGTCGCGATGTCGCGTTCGGTCTGGAGAACCAGCGAGTGCCGCGCACCGAGATCTGGAACCGCGTTCGAGCCGCGCTGCGCGAAACCCGGTTTCCCTACGACGTCGACCATCCGACGGCGGCGCTGTCGGGTGGCGAAGCGCAGCGGCTGGCCTTGGCAGGCAGCCTCGCCTTCGCAAGCCAGGTGATGCTGTTCGACGAACCGACCGCGATGCTCGACCCGGTCGGTGCCGAGGCGGTGCGTGCTGCCGTACGACGTGACGCGTCACAACGGGGCAGCACCACCCTCATCGTCGAGCACCACCTCGAGCCATGGCTGGACTTCGCCGACAGGCTTGTCGTGCTGGGACCGGGCGGGTCGGTGGTGGCCGACGGTGCACCACGCGACGTCCTGCGAACGCACGGTCGGACGCTGGCGGCTCTGGGCGTCTGGGTCCCCGGTTGGGGACCGCCTCAGCCAGTCGAGCTCGACGCCGCGTTGGTGGGCCCCTACGCCCCTGTGACCGGAGAGCTGATGCGTGCTGAACATCTCACGGTCGAGCTGCATACTCATGAGAGGGAGCGCCGGGGAAGGGTCGCTGGCCGAGTCACCGTCGCCCTCGACGACGTCAGCGCGGAGCTCACAGCCGGTCGCACACTCGCGGTCAGTGGGCCGAGTGGTGCCGGCAAGTCGACGCTGGTGTCGGTCCTCGGCGGCCTCATGAGGCCGACCTCCGGTGACGTGCTGGCGGCCCGCAGCCTCGCCACACGAAGGGGGCGACAGCCATGGCGTTGGAGCTCGCGCGATCTAGCGTCCCGGATGTCGTGGGTGCCCCAGCTCCCCGAGCACGGCGTGGTCGCGGCGACGGTCGGCGACGAGCTGGCGGCATCGGGCCGCTCGTGTCGCCGTGACCCAGACTGGGCCCGGCAGCGTGCAGACGGGCTTCTCCACAGCCTCGGGCTCGGCCACCTCCGCGAGGCGAGCCCCTACCACCTCTCCGGCGGTGAGCAGCGCCGGATGATGCTCGCGGCCGCCCTGGTGCACGGCCCCGTCGCGGTGCTGCTGGACGAGCCGACGGTAGGCCAGGACATGAACACCTGGGCAGCTGTCGTCGGCGCGCTGACGTCGGCTCGATCAGCGGGGTGCGGTATCGCCCTCGCGAGTCACGACGCGCTCGCCGTCGACGCGCTCGCTGACGACCGGGTGGTCCTCGACCACGGGGTCATGGCCTCGTGAAGCCGCGAGCGCACGTCGGGCCGATCTCCCTGCTCGCAGCCTGCCTACTGCCTGTCTGTGGCGCCGTCGCCATCGACTCCGCCCGCACCGGTGTCTTCGTACTGGCGTCCGAGCTATTGTCACTCGGCGGACTGGCGAGTGACCTCAGGTCGACGGGTCGGCGGCTGGCCCTCGGCTCGATGGCGGCGGTGTCGATCATGATCTCCACCTGGTTGTACGGCGGCCACTCCGGCGAGGAGGCGGCGGCTGCCGCGCTGCGGGTGTTGTCGATCCTGACGCCAAGTGCTCTGCTGACCCCACGCTTGATGCCTGCCGAGCTCGGCGACCATCTCGCACAACGGCTTCGTCTGCCCGCCCGGACTGTCGTGGCGGCGACAGCAGGGCTCCAGCGTCTCGACTCGATCGGGGAGCAGTGGGGGCAGGTCCAGCGCGCCCGCCGGGCCCGCGGCCTCGGTATCGACGGTGGAGTGGGTCGGCGCCTCCGAGGTTCGGCCGGGGGAGCTTTCGCCTTGCTGGTCGTGACGATGCGGCATACCGGGGAGCTGGCGACAGCGATGGATGCGCGCGGGTTCGCCGCAGCGGCCGACCGTACGTGGGCCGAGCCCGCTCCTTGGCGGTCGGGTGACTCCTTCCTGGTGGCAGTAGCTGTGGCACTGGCGGTACTTCCCTGGCTCGTTGGGTGAACGAGCTGTCCGCATAGGCTGACTGATCGTGAAGCAGAAGAGCGCCACCCTCCTTCTCGCAATGGCCGTCGGGCTGGCCCTCCTCGGCTGCTCCGCCCAGCCGCACGACGCGGTGGTACATTCCGTCGCCCCGGCGAGAGCTACCGACACAACGTCGGTGATCGGCGCCGAGCGGGCGTCGCGACCCTTGCGCGGGAAGACGGTCGTGATCGACCCCGGCCACCAGCTCGGCAACTCGACCCACCCACGCAAGATCAACCGGCTGGTAGACGCCGGCGGCTTCATGAAGGCATGCAACACCACGGGGACGTCCACCAACGGCGGCTTCCCCGAGGCCACCTTGAACTGGCGGGTGGCGCAGTCGCTCAAGAGGCAGCTTCGGGCCCGGGGCGCGACCGTCTACCTCACCCGGCACAGCAACTCCTACGCCGACTGGGGTCCCTGTATCGACGTTCGTGGCCGCAAGGGCAACAAGGTGCACGCCGATGCCGTCGTGTCGATCCACGGCGACGGTGCGGACTCCGGCACGCGCGGGTTCTTCGTGATCAGGCCCAGCGACCGCCGAGGCTGGACCCATGACATCTTCCGGGTGTCGCGCCGGTACTCCAGGCACGTCAAGGCAGGTCTGGTTCGGGCAAGGGTGCGGGTCTCAAACGGCTACGGTGGCGACGGCTTCGACGTGCGCGGAGACCTCGGCACCCTCAACTGGAGCAACGTGCCGATCGTGCTCGTCGAGCTCGGCAACATGCGCAACGCCGTCGACTCACGGCACATGACGTCCGGTCGTTACCGCGCACACCACTACGCTCGCGGTCTGCGGTTCGGCATCACCGGCTTCCTGCGCCGCCGCTGACGCGCCCACGCCGCTACTCGGTCGACCCGTCGGCTGCCATCAAGGTCGCCCGGCCGGTCTCCAACCGGGCCACCGGCACCCGGAATGGCGAACAGGACACGTAGTCGAGCGCTATCGACTCGAAAAAGTGAATCGAGGCTGGGTCTCCTCCGTGCTCGCCACAGATGCCGAGCGTCAGGCCAGGACGAGACTCCCTGCCCTCCCAGGCAGCGACCGAGATGAGCCGACCGACGCCCGCCGTATCGATCGTCTCGAACGGGCTGATCCCGAAGATGCCCGCCTCGATATACTGCGGGAAGAACTCCGCCTCGACGTCGTCGCGACTGAATCCCCACGTGGTCTGCGTCATATCGTTCGTGCCGAACGAGAAGAACTCGGCCTCGGTGGCGATCTCGTGAGCCGTCACCGCCGCACGAGGCAGCTCGATCATGGTGCCGATCAGGAAGCTGAGGTCCGAGCCCGTCTCCTCCGCGACCTCCTGGATCGTGGTGAGCGCCTGGGCGCGGATTATCGCCAGCTCCTTCACATCTCCCACGAGCGGCACCATGATCTCCGGACGAGGGTCGAGGCCGCGCTTCTTCAGCTCCGCGGCGGCCTCGGCGATCGCGCGTACCTGGAGCAGGAACAGGCCGGGGACGACGAGCCCGAGACGCACCCCCCGCATGCCGAGCATGGGGTTCTGCTCGTCGTGCCGCTGCACCTCCTTCAGCAGCTCGACGGCCACCTTGTCGGGCTCTCCGAGCGCCTCCGCCACGGCGACCTTCACCGACAACGTCGTGAGGTCGGGCAGGAACTCATGAAGCGGCGGGTCGAGAAGGCGTACGACGACGGGCAGCCCGTCCATCTCCTCGAAGATGCCAAGGAAGTCGGCGCGTTGGTGCGGCAGCAGCTCCTCCAGGGCCGCCGCTCGCTGCTCGTCGCTGCGGGCGAGGATCACACGCTCGACGAGCCTGCGGCGCGACCCGAGGAACATGTGCTCGGTCCGGCACAGCCCGATCCCCTGAGCCCCGAAGTCACGAGCGCGCTGGGCGTCCTCGGGGGTGTCGGCGTTCGCCCGTACATGCATACGCGCGACCTCGTCGGCATGCTTCATGACGCGGGCGACGGCCTCGACGAGCTCCGCGTGCTCTGGGTCCTCATCGCCTTCCTCGGCGGCGGCAGAGGCTGCCGACAGAGCCTCCATCACGGCGCTGGCGGTGACCGGCATGGCGCCGGCGAAGACCTCGCCCGTCGACCCGTCGATCGAGATGGTGTCCCCTTCGGTGATGTGAAGCCCGTCAGGAGCCTGCACCTCCTTGCGCTGCGGGTCCACCCTCAGCGCCTCGACACCGACGACACAGGTGCGCCCCATCCCCCGGGCCACGACGGCCGCATGCGATGTCTTACCGCCTCGGCTGGTGAGCACGCCCTTGGCGGCGATCATGCCTCTGAGGTCGTCAGGGTTGGTCTCTCGACGGACGAGGATCACGTCCTCGCCCTTGGCCGCCCAGTCGACAGCGGTCGCCGAGTCGAAGGCGACCTTGCCCACGGCGGCCCCGGGACTTGCCCCCATGCCCTTCGCGATGACGCCCTGGTCGCCGTCCTTGTCGAACTGAGGGAACATCAGCTGTGCGAGCTGCGCCCCCGTGACTCGGCGCAGAGCCTCGTCCATGTCGATGACACCCTCGTCGACCAGCTGTACGGCGATCCGGAACGCGGCACCCGCCGTACGCTTGCCGACCCGCGTCTGTAGCATCCAGAGCTTGCCTCGCTCGACAGTGAACTCGATGTCACACATGTCCTTGAAGTGCGACTCGAGCTTCGACATCGCCGCAAGTAGCTCCTCGTAGGACTCCGGGTCCGTCTCACCGAGTGACGTCAGGGGCAGCGCGTTGCGGATGCCCGATACCACGTCCTCTCCTTGGGCGTTCGGAAGGTAGTCGCCGTAAACGCCGCTATGACCCGAGGCAGGGTCGCGGGTGAAGCAGACACCGGTGCCGGAGTCGTCGCCGAGGTTGCCGAAGACCATCGAGCAGATGTTGACCGCTGTGCCCAGCTCGTCCGGTATGCGTTCCTGCCGTCGGTAGATCTTGGCCCGGTCGGTGTTCCACGAGGAGAAGACTGCTCGCACGGCAAGGTCGAGCTGCTCGCGGGGGGACTGGGGGAAGCCGTCGCCGGTGTGCTCGGAGATCGTCTTCTTGTACGCCACGACGAGTTCTTGGATGTCCTCAGCGGTCAGATCCACGTCGGACTCGACGCCCCGCTCGTGTTTGAGAGCGTCGAGCGCCTCGTCGAACTTCGACCGTTCGACGCCGAGGACGGTGTTCCCGTACATCGAGAGCAGCCGGCGATACGAGTCCCAGGCGAACCGCGGGTTGTCCGACATCGCGGCCAGGCCCTCGACCGAGGAGTCGTTCAGCCCGACGTTGAGGACCGTCTCCATCATTCCTGGCATCGAGAACTTGGCGCCCGACCGCACCGACACCAGCAGAGGGTGGTCGGGTTGACCGAGCGTGCGGCCCATCGCGTCCTCGAGAGCGGCCAGGTGCTTGTCGACCTCCGCCTCGAGCTCGGGCGGCTCCGCCCCGGTCTCGAGGTAGGCGCGGCAGGCGTCGGTCGAGATCGTGAAGCCCGGCGGAACCGGTAGTCCGATGTTCGTCATCTCCGCGAGGTTGGCCCCCTTGCCACCGAGGAGGTCCCTCTGTGAAGCACTGCCTTCGGAGAAGTCGTACACGTACCGCGCCATGATGGGGTCCTCCGTGCCGGGGAACGGCGTCGAGTGGGCGCCTCGGCCCTATCCTGCCGCGATCGCGAGGTTGTGGGTAGCCGCAGGCGGCGAGACGGCAGGGCCGGGTACTGCGCCCGCGTACTGTTGGTGGGCAACGTCGACCGACCAGAGGAGAAGCTCGCCACGATGCGCAAGACATCGGTGACGGTGGTCGGATGGCTCCTCATCCTTGCCGGGATCGTGGCGCTGATCCTGCCCGGACCGGGACTCCTCCTGCTGCTGGCCGGCCTCGTCGTGCTCTCCCAGGAGTACGAGTGGGCTGAGTGCCGCGTCGAGCCGGTCAAGGAGAAGGCGTTCGACGTCGCCAGGGCCGGTGTCGCGTCGTATCCGCGCATCGCACTGAGTGCGCTCGGGGGTGCAGCCGTCGTCGCAGTCGGCGTCTGGTGGAGCCTCGACCCCGAGATTCCGGAGGTCGGACCGTTGGGACCAAGCCTTCCCCTTGGCGGATGGCCGACCGGAAGCAGCATCGTCCTATCAGGCCTTGTGGCGCTTGGTCTCCTCGTCTACAGCGTGACCCGCTTTCGCGGAGAGGCCAACGAGGACGCCGCGTCCGGCGCCCGCCAGAGCCAATAGGCTGAGTCCATGAGCTCTCACTTCGACGTCGTCGTGCTCGGTGCAGGACCAGGTGGTTACGTCGCCGCCATCCGGGCGTCGCAGCTGGGGCTCAAGGTGGCTGTTGTCGAGGAGAAGTACTGGGGTGGTGTCTGCCTCAACGTCGGGTGTATCCCGAGCAAGGCACTGCTACGCAACGCCGAGCTCGCCCACATCTTCTCGGCAGACGCCGCCCTGTTCGGGATCTCCGGTGATGTGAGCTTCGACTACGGTGTCGCCTTCGCGCGCAGCCGCAAGGTCGCAGAGGGGCGGGTCAAAGGCGTTCACTTCCTGATGAAGAAGAACGCGATCACCGAGATTGAGGGCCGGGGCACCTTCACAGACGCCAACACGTTGAAGGTAACGCTCGGAGCGGGTGGCGACGAGACTGTGACGTTCGACAACTGCATCATCGCGGCAGGCGCCCAGACGCGCCTGCTGCCCAACACCTCGCTGAGCGAGCGGGTGGTGACCTACGAAGAGCAGATCATGACCGAGGAGCTGCCCGGCTCCATCGTGATCGCAGGTGCGGGAGCGATCGGCGTCGAGTTCGCCTACGTGATGGCCAACTACGGAGTCGACGTCACGATCGTCGAGTACCTCGACAGGATCGTGCCACTGGAGGACGAGGAGGTTTCGGCCGAGCTCGCGAAGCGCTACAAGAAGATGGGAGTCAAGCTGCTGACGTCGACTCGCGTCGATGGCATCGACGACACGGGCGCGAAGGTCACGGTGACGCTGACGCGTGGAGACAAGCAGGAGACGCTCGAGACCGACAAGGTTCTCCAGGCGATCGGCTTCGCTCCTCGCGTAGAGGGCTATGGGTTGGAGACCACCGATGTCTCTCTCACCGAGCGGGGCGCCATCGAGATCGATGGTCTTATGCGCACCGACGTCGCAAGCATCTACGCCATCGGTGACGTCACTGCGAAGCTGATGCTCGCCCACAACGCTGAGGCGATGGGCATCGTCGCAGCAGAGGCGATCGCCGGTGCGGAGACGATGGAGATCGACTACGCCATGGTCCCGCGAGCGACGTACTGCCAGCCGCAGATCGCCAGCTTCGGCTACACCGAGACACAGGCCAAGGAGCGCGGACACGAGACGAAGGTGTCCAAGTTCCCGTTCGCAGCCAACGGGAAGGCGCACGGTCTCGGCGACTCAGGGGGCTTCGTGAAGATCGTGGCCGACGCCGAGTACGGCGAGTTCCTCGGCGCCCACCTGGTCGGTCCCGATGTCGTCGAGCTGCTCCCTGAGCTGACGCTCGCACAGCAATGGGATCTCACGGCGACCGAGGTGTCACGCAATATTCATGCCCATCCCACGTTGAGCGAGGCGCTCAAAGAAGCGGTGCACGGTATCTCGGGCCACATGATCAACTTCTGACCGCGTCCTCCGGTCGCACGCTTCGTCACAGTTTCCATACCTCCGTGCCGAGCGGCGAGAACTTCAAGCTCTTCGGCACCACGCGGGTTGGGACGGCATCCACCATCCAACCGTTGACGCACTCCCCGGGGTTGATCTTGATCGTGTAAGGAATCTGCGGAAGCGGGAAGTCCGCGTAGGCGTTCGCTGAGGCGGTGTACACAGTGTCGTGTGGCCCGCTCACGGACCACAGGCTCCAGTCGTTCTGGAACGCCTGCGGAGCATCTGAGTTGACACAGATGTCCACTCGGTACCCGAACCAGCGCTGACCGGGAGCAGGTACGCGCTTTTCGCCATGGAGCGTGTAAGGGTCCATGACCTGCAACAGCGTGACAGTGCCGTACTTGCCGTCGATCGTGTCTCCGACATGGAACGACGTCGGGACCTGGGTCGCCGCAGTCGCTCCGGAACTCGACGTACCTTCGCTGCCAGGAGTAGGCGATGACAGGGTGGTCGTGACGACCACGGTCGAGACACTGACAGTCGGGGATGCGGTCCCACCCCCACTCCCGCAGGCGCTGAGGCTGGCAGTGAGCGCCCCGACAGCAGCAGCCCAGAGGATACGAGACATGAATCGGTCCCTTCGGGTACGGGGGGGTGGGTCAACATCCTGAACTTGCAACAGCCGAGCGGCGCACGTCGGTCAGGCGCCGACGCCACGGCCGAGTAATCGCCGTTCCTGATGCGTATCCGAGCACTCCAGCGCCTTCCGTCACCATACGCTCGGTCCCCGATGACTCGACGCACGCGGGAGCGCCGACTCGCCCTTACCCTTGCCAACTTCGTGCTGGAGTGTTCACCCACTCGCCTCAGTGCGATGACCGCGTGTTCATCGGCCTGACCAGATGGATGAGAAACGTTGTTCGACATGTCCCGCCGCGCGCTGGTATGCCTGAACCTGGTGGCTGTCGCCCTACTGCCGACGGCGGCGGCCGCTACCTCGCCCGCGACCGTCGTCGTCGCAACTCCAGTGATCGCCGTCGTCGGAGACATGGCGTGTTCGCCCTCGGACCCGAGCTTCAATGGCGGGAACGGAACCGCCAGCGAGTGCGCCCAGAAGCGAACGTCGGACCGCTTGGTCAGCGACGAGACAACCTTCAACATCGTCAAGATGGTCGGGTTGGGGGACTACCAGTATGGCTGCAGCGCGTCCTCTGCGTACGCACGTTCGTACGGCCCCAGCTGGGGCCGACTCAACCCGCTCATCGCTCCCGCGCTCGGCAACCACGACTATTTCTGCCTACCCACGTACTACTCGTACTTCGGGACGGCGGCGCACGAGGCCACGGCCGGGGAGTACTCCTTCGACCTCGGCAGCTGGCACTTCGTCTCCCTCAACGCCAACTGCAGCCAGCCAGGAGTCGGTGGCTGTGGCACCAACAGCCCCCAGACCTCCTGGCTCAAGCGCGACCTGGCAGCCAGCAGCGCACCCTGCGTCGCAGCGTTCTGGCACCAACCACTGTTCACCGGCACGAACACCGTGGCGACGTACCGGCCCTGGTGGAACGCGCTGTACGCGGCCGGTGCCGACGTTGTACTGAATGGCCACATCCACAACTACCAGCGCTTCCCTCCGCTGGCGCCCGGCGGGGGATCAGATCCGGCGAAGGGGATAACCGAGTACATCATCGGAACCGGCGGTGAGGACCTCGTCGGCAGCTCCTTCAGCGCCACACCTGCTCCTTTGGTGAAGGTGAAGACGTTCGGCTACATGCGTATGACGCTCGCCTTCAACAGCTGGAGCACGACATTCGTCGACGCAGCGGGCCACGTACTCGACGCGTCGTCAGGGACCTGCCACACCTGAAGCACAACACCGGCTCGCCGGTGATCCGACCCCTCTCAGGCTGAGCCGGGGCGTGCGACCAGGCGCCTTGTCCCCGTGAATACGATGTCCGGATGCACGTGCGCGAGGTCATGATCAGTCCGATGGCGCTCGACCGGCTCCAACCCCTCTTGCTGCCTGGGCGCTCGGACGAACTGACGGCCACGGCCAAGCGCGGCCGCGAACTCCTCGAGGGCAAGGTGGTCTGGAACATCAACTCCACCGCGTCCGGCGGTGGAGTCGCCGAGATGCTTCAGACGCTGCTCGCCTACGGACGCGGGGTCGGCGTCGACACGCGATGGCTGGTTATCGAGGGGGATCCCGACTTCTTCGTCCTGACCAAGCGGCTTCACAACATGCTCCACGGAGCTACTGGTGACGCAGGACCTCTCGGTACCCCAGAGCGCGCCCACTACGTCTCCGTCCTGGCCGGCCAGCGCGACGACCTCCTCGGGCGCATCCGACCGGAAGACGTCGTCCTGCTCCACGACCCGCAGACCGCGGGTCTCGTCGACTTGGTGCAGGAGGCCGGCGCTCACGCGGTTTGGCGCTGCCACATCGGCTCTAACGCCGTGACACCGAGTAGCGAAGCGGCTTGGGCGTTCCTGAGACCGTTCGTGGAGAAGGCTGGCGCCCTCGTCTTCACGCGCCCGGAGTATGCGCCCGAGTGGGTGCCGCAAGACCGCCTCCACGTCATCGCACCGTCCATCGACCCACTTGCGGTCAAGAACCGGGACCTCGACGACAGGGTCGTCGACCGCCTAGTCGCCCTGGCGGGGCTCTCCACCGATGGCGAGTCCGAAGTGCCGGTGACGTTCCTCGGTCGTGACGGCTCGTCTCGCGTCGTGCGACGCCACAACGACCTGATCGACGGCGAGCCGCCGCCGGCCGGCGCTCCCCTTGTCGTGCAGGTCAGCCGCTGGGACCGGTTGAAGGACATGGCAGGGGTGATGACCGCGTTCGTGGACCACGTCGCGACGGAGCATCAGGACGCCCACCTGCTTCTGGTCGGTCCCGCGGTGGCGGGAGTGTCGGATGACCCCGAAGGGGCTGATGTCCTTGCCGAGTGCACAGACCGATGGCGGCGGTTACCCTCAAAAGTCCGCCGGCGAGTCCATCTGGTGCAGGTTCCGATGGACGACCTCGACGAGAACGCACTGATCGTCAACGCCCTTCAGCGCCGTGCAGCAATCGTGGTGCAGAAGAGCATCGCGGAAGGGTTCGGGTTGACCGTCACCGAAGCGATGTGGAAGGCCCGCCCGGTCGTAGCGAGCAGCGTGGGCGGGATCCCGGACCAGATCACGCCAGATGTAGAGGGCATCCTCGTCGATCCGCTCGACCTGTCGGCGTGCGGAGCGGCACTGCGAACGCTGCTCGGAGACCCAGATCTCGCAGCAGACATGGGCGCCGCCGCGAGGACGCGGGTCCGCTCGGAGTTCCTTGGTGACCGGCACCTGCGCCAGTACGTCGACCTGTTCGAGACTCTGCTCCTGTGATCCGCTGACTCACCGTGGTGGACGGGACGTCCGCAGGTCGGTTATGCCCCAGCACCCTGTACCGGCGTCCACCGCGAGGCGTTTCGCGACGACGTCTCGACGGCCGCCAGGACACGCTGGACCGCCAGGCCGTCTGCGAACGACGGTGAAGGCTGCCGGCCGGCGGAGACATCGAGGACGAAGTCCGCGATCTCGTGCGTGAACGTGTGCTCGTAGCCGAGTCCGTGGCCTGGCGGCCACCATGAACCGATGTACGGATGCTCGGCCTCGGTGACCAGGATGCGACGAAATCCCGCCTGTGCTGCCGGAACCGTCCCGTCGTACACGTGTAGCTCGTTCATGGACTCGAAGTCGAACCAGAAGCTTCCACGCGAGCCGTTCACCTCGATGCGGATCGAGTTCTTTCGGCCGGTCGCGAAGCGGCTCGCTTCGAAGGTCGCAAGCGCCCCCTCGTCAGTCCTTCCGAAGAAGACCGCGGCATCGTCGACCGTGACCTCGCCCATGCCGTCACTGCCCTCGCTGCCATCTGTCCAGGTTGGGCTGCCGTGGGGCAAGGGTCGCTGCGTCACGAAGGTGTCTAGTGCCCCTGAGATCTGCACCAAGTGTTGACCGGTAAGAAACTGCGCCAGGTCCACGATGTGCGAACCGATGTCGCCGAGTGCGCCTGAGCCGGCTTCGTCCTTACGCAATCTCCAGACCAGGGGATAGTCGGGGTCCACGAGCCAGTCCTGGAGGTACTGCGCCCGGATGTGCCGGACGCGTCCGAGGCGACCCGCTTCGATCAGCTGACGGGCAAGCGCAATCGCGGGCACGCGCCGGTAGTTGAAGCCCACTGAAGCCCACACCCCGACCTCCGCGGCCCGCGCTGCTACCACTGCCATTGCCTCCGCGTCAGGGACGGTGTTGGCGAGAGGCTTCTCACACAGGACATGCTTTCCTGCCTCGAGGGCCGCGACGGCGATCTCGAGGTGACTCCCACCGGGGGTGCAGATGTCGACGACGTCGATGTCGTCCCGCCCGACCACCTCCTGCCAGCTCGTCACCCAGGACTGCCACCCGAGCTTGTGAGCAGCATCCGCGGTTGCGCCGGGCGTCCTCCCACACACCACCCTCATCTCGGGGACGACCGGAAGGTCGAAGAACCGGTGCGCGGTCCGCCAGGCTTGGGAGTGGGCGGCACCCATGGACGCATAGCCGATCATCCCGACCGCCAGGGGTCGGCTGGGGCTCGAAAGCCGCTTCGACGTCACCACGGTGCCTCCCCGCGTGCACTCACCAGAACCATCCGTACCGATGGGTACGCACGGCGTCAAGGATCACACCCAAGGAGGCTGCAGACGACCGGGGTCAGCTGTAGACGGGCAGAGAACCCATGTCGTCGTCGGTACGCGTGCCGTTGACCGACCGGATCGTCTTGACTCCGCAGATGCACTTGCCCTTGCGTACGTCGGCCTCCGTACCCGACTGGGCGGACTGGGTGACGATGTTGTCTCCGGCGCTCAACATCAGCCGAACGACGGGCGTCGCCACCCGGTGAGCACCGTCAGCACCATGCAGCTCCGCCTCCAGGATGTGCCTACTGTGGTCGTCGACAGCGCATGGTTCACTCTTCACCCGGGTCACCTGGTACGTCGCCATGGACCCAACGTAGGGGCCCGCCGCCCGGCGGAGCGGATCGGCCATCGACAATTCATCTGCTGCTCACCCCGCGGGGAGCGGACACCTCGATCCCGCGAAGTCTCCTCCGGGGATCGACTCACTTCTTCGCGTTCACGTATCTTTCACGAAGCCATGTCACCGTGGAGGTTGTTCGTACCTCCGCCTGGCTAGGAGCTCGTAAGATGCCAAGACACAGCATGTGGGTCGTAGTAGCGGCTCTCTGCCTACCGCTCACGCTCGCCGGGTGCACCTCGTCCAAGGACGCCACGCAGCCGTTGGCGCAGTCGAGCGCCACGACGACTGCTCTTCAGGCCGAGGACGCACTGGCATGTGATGCTGTGGGCACCACTATCAGCCGCTTGACGGCGGCGACGGCGAAGTGGTCCCCCCAGACACAGCCCTTCGACCCACAGGCCGAGACGGAGATCCTCCACTTCGCAAACGACCTGGCCGTCGAAGGCGACCAGGCCACCTCCGAAGGCGTCCAAGCCGCCGTGCACGCGAGTGCACTGGCGTTCGCCGACCTCTCGACCGCGATGTCGCATCACGACCGCGCGATGTTCGACACCGCGATCAGCCGCACGAAGGTCGAATACGCTGCCCTGAAACAGGTCTGCTCCCTCTGAAACCCCCTTCCGAAGCGATCGACGCGGGTCCACATTCTCGTCTAAGCGGAAAACCCCCGCGCCACTTCCTCTTCCTGTGGAGGGACCATGGAAACAGCACGTCGTTCTGTCGCTCTCGCAGCCGCAGTAGCCACCGCAGCCGCGACCGCGCTGGTCGCGTTACCCCCCGCCGCCCAGGCAGGCGGGTCTTCTTAACGGGTTGCCATTCCCGTGACCCGTGTGTTCATCACCCAGAACAGCCAAATACGGATGCCCTCGCACATCCCCTCGGCGAGGCGTGAGTTCGTCGTCAACGCTGCGCACCACTCCGCTTTCCAGCTGATCAAGCCGGCACCTGGCTACTCCAAGGTCCAGGCCGCCCGTGACATCCGCGCGGCGTTCCAGCGAAACGGTGATGTCAGGGCGATCCGCCGGGTCGAACGAAACATGCGCTTCCTTGGCGGCGTGAGCGAGGGTCCGAGGCACACCGGTCACCTGTGGCGGGTCATGCACTCAGGAAAGATGTGGGCGGTCGAGACGAACGCCGACGCGACGGCACGTCGGATCCTCACGGTGCACGTGGGAGAGAGAAGGGTCGACGCAGCACCCCTTCAGGGCATCCCCGAGGTCCGTGCCGTGCGAGCCATTCGCTGGGCGCATATGCCTCGCAAGATTCCCCGGCAGGGAATGCTGACGTTCACCAACGACTCCAGCGACAACCACTTACTCGTCATGATCAAGCTCCTCCCGGGCAAGAGCATCGGCGACTTCCGCCGCTGGGTGAACCAAGGGGCGCAGACGCGTCCGCCGCTGGGCAGCCACCAGTTCTCCTTCGGTGTGCTCAGCCCCAACTCGACGATGACCGGGACCTACTCGCAGCCGCAGGGGCACTACGTCCTGCTCTGCTTCTGGCCGGACGCCGACAACCACGGTCTGCCACACTTCTTGATGGGCATGTACCGAGGCGTGACGGTGACGTGATCCGGAGTATGAGCTAGCCCGAGCACTCCTTGGCCACTACGTCGGCGCAGTCACCCGAAAGGGTGGCTGCGCCGATCCATGCAGCGGCCCAGAAGCTGCGTCAGTCCTCGAGCTCGAACGAGCCGGTCCTGACCTGCCCGTCGCGCCGGTACGTCAGCGTCTGCACACCCGTGCCGCGCGTCGAGGAGGCGACCAGCATCCAGGCGCCTGCCGTCGCGCCATCGCCGAACAACCACTTGCCCTCTCCCAGAACAACGGGAAAGACCATGAGCCGCACGCAGCTCGTCGACGAGGTCGGCGCGTAGCAGGGTCTGGATCAGGCCGGAGCTGCCACGATGATTGTGGTAGCGCCCTCGTGCCGAGAGCGGCGGGAGCGCAAACCCCGGTCTGTCCAGGGCAGCCGTCTGTCAGGATGGCAGGATGACCGATGAGCCGCCGTCGCCGCCCGGCCTCACGCGTCGCCGGTTCCTGCTCGGCGCGGCGGCCGCGGGCGGCGTCGCAACGGTCGGCGGCTTGGGGTACGCGTTCGCGCCTGACAGGCTCAAGTCGCGTCTTGGCCTCGGCCCAGACCCGTTCGTCCCTGATGCGCCGGAAGGACAGGTCAACCTCGAGTCGGTCATGTCCCAGGCACGCAGCAAGCAAGTCGACCTCTTCACAGCGGTGCCCGAAGGGTACGGCGACGGGGCCGGGCTGCCCGTTGTGGTGATCCTGCACGGAGCGAGTGCGACGGCCGCCGACTACCGCGCGTACGGCTTCGGCCGGTTTCTCACGCAGGCGGTGCGCGACGGAGCCCAGCCCTTCGTCCTCGCGGGGGCCGACGGTGGGGTCCTACGTTGGGAGAAGGACCCCACCAGCAGCGACGACCCGCAGCGCATGGTGGTCGAGGAGCTGCCCGGCTGGCTGTCTGACCGAGGGTACGAGGCCACGCGACGCGCCCTCTGGGGTTGGTCGATGGGCGGTTACGGGACCTTGAACATCGCGGAGGATCACCCGAGCTGGGCCAGGGCCGCAGCTGCCTTCAGCCCAGCCATGAGCGAGCAGGACGCGGTATTCGACAACGTCGACGCCCTTGGCGGCCTGTCGTTGGGAGTCTGGTGTGGGACCGAGGACTCCTACTACCAGCCGACCCAGGAGTTCGTCACCAGGCTTCCCTCGCCGCCGTCGATCGCGTCGTACTCCCATGGTGTCCACGGCCGTGTTTACTGGAACGATCACACGCTCGACGCGTTTGCGTTCCTCGCGAAGCACCTCGCTGCCGGCGGCTGATCCGAGCTCTTCCCGAATCAGGTCTGCGGCTGGCCGATGTTGACCATCCAGGCGATGCCGAACTTGTCCTCGCACATGCCGAACTCGTCGCCCCACATCTGCTTCTCGAGCGGGACCGACACGGTGCCGCCTTCGGAGAGCTTCTCCCAGTAGCCATGCAGCTCTTCGGAGTCGTCCCCGCTCAGGCTCACCGTGATGTTGTTGCCCGGGCTGTGTTCCGTCCCAGTCGGGGTATCGGCTCCCATCAAGGAGAAGCCGCTTTCCGTCTCGAGCATGCCGTGCATGATCTTGTCGGCGTCGGGGGAGTCGGGCGCACCGAACTCGCTGAACGTGCTCAAGGCCAACGTGCCGCCGAAGACGCCCTCGTAGAACTCCATCGCTTGGCGCGCGTTACCGGTGAAGCTGATGTACGGGTTGAGACGCGAGGTCACACTGTGCTCCTAGCTCGTGAGCAATGGGGGTCCATGCAGACTAGCGGGGAGCGGCCAACCGCGCCCGCATGGATGTGCCAGGGCGGATGTCGTCGCCTGGTCTTGAGCCGTCATGGCTCTACGCCTCGACCCGTCAGCAGCTCGGTGCGCTTCCAGGCGTACCCACCATCCTACGGGCGCGGAATCGGTAGAGGCGGATGTCGTCGCCCCACTCGAGCGGCGAACTGCCGTAGTGAGCCGTCCAATGGCCAAGGGTCTCCTCCCAGTCAGGCTCGTCGTCACGCATTCGCTCGGCGCGGCCGTGGCTGAACACACCGAGCTCTTCGTTGTCGACATGTGCAACGCTGACGGAACGCCGGGCCTGCATGTGCCGAGCCTTTGCGGCGCTACCGCTGGTGCTGAAGGTCCAGGTGCCGTGAAGGAAGTGACCGTCCAACGCGCTGATCCGGGGCTCACCGCCAGCAGTGACGGTCGCGACCGTGATCACCCTCATCCCCGTCAGCAGGTCCACGAGCTGGCGGGCGGACAGAGTGCGATCCTCGTCGATGATGCTTCTCAGGTGGTCCGTCGAAGACGCGTGAGAGGCGTCCAGGAGCCCTTGCAAGGTGGTGAGCTCACCGACGGTCTCCAGCATGCAGGTACGTTACGTCTTGCTTCAGACAGTCGCTTGATCATCTTTGCGGGACCCAGAACCTAGGCGGGCGACGACAGGTCAGATCGCCCTCTATCTATCGCTTTGCGACAGGACCCAACCAGCGGAGGGGGCGCCTACCCGGCAACTTATAGGCTCGACGCAACATGACCCTTCCCCGAACTCTGCATCGCGCAGCCGCCGGCGCGCTCGTTCTGCTCGTCCCCCTGCTCGGGACGGGCTGTAGGTCGGCCCCTACCGTCTCGGCGCCGCAGTCCGCGACCACCAGCGCCACTCCGTCCCTCAGTGCCGCCGTAACTCCGACGCCGCGGACACCGAAGCAGGTCCCGAGACAGTTTCGCCACCCGCTACCCGGTATGCCACGGGTGTTCGGCCGAGATGTCTACGGGCAGGCCGGCGCAGCCATCCATGACCTCGCTCCTCAGGTCCGCCGGGACCCGGCGCTGGTCTACGTACCCGACTCGTCGCCATACGGTTCGACGGTCACCGTGATCTCCCAGAAGACCCAAAAGGTGGTCAGGACCCTCAACGTCGGGCACCTCTCCCAGCACGTGACACCGTCGTACGACCTGCGCCACCTCTACGCGAACTCGAGCGAGTCGAACAAGTTGGTGGGGATCAACCCGCGGACCGGAAGAGCCACCCGCCGCGTCTCCGTGCCCAGGCCGTACAACCTCTACTTCACCCCCGACGGCAAACAGGCGGTCGTCATGGTGGAGCAGCACAACATCATCCGGTTCTCGGATCCAGAGACGTTTAAGAAGCGCGAGGACGTGCGAGTTCCTCGATGCCTTGGGCCCAACCACGCCGACTTCTCGGCGAACGGGCGCTTCATGGTCATCACGTGCGAGTTCTCCGGGGCGTTGGTGAAGGTGTCCACCACGAGCCACCGAGTCCTCGGGGTTCTCCGCTTCCGGTCGAGGAGCATGCCGCAGGACGTCCGGATCTCCCCGGACGGCAAGACCTTCTACGTGGCCGACATGGGCACCGACCAGGTGCGTCTGATCAGCGCCGAGCGCTTCAGACAGGTGGGGTCCATCGACATGCCGAGCAACCCGCACGGCCTGTACCCCAGTCGAGACGGGCGGGTGATGTACGTCTCCGACCGCGAGGCCGGTGAGGTGAGTGTGGTGTCGTTCCGGACCCACCGGATCGTCGACACCTGGAAGGTCCCGGGCGGTGGCAGTCCCGACATGGGTGGTCTGTCGGCGGACGGCAAGGTGCTCTGGCTCTCCGGGCGCTACGACAGCGAGGTCTACGCGTTCGACACCCGTACGGGCAGGCTGGTTGCTCGCGTGCAGGTTCCCGGCAGCCCGCACGGGCTCTGTGTATGGCCGCAACCGGGGAGGTACTCAATGGGGCACACCGGGACCATGCGGTGAGGAGGTTCCTGGCGGCAGCGGCCGCTGGGACGGTGAGCGTGGCTCTGTCCGCTTGCTCGGGAGGCTCGAGTCATCCGGTTGCGGCGACGTCTGCGCCCGAGTCCTCGGAGACGACGACCACAGTGACGTCTGCTGCGCCGACCTCAACAAGCCGCGCCGCCCCCGCAAGCGTCACCACGACGGTGCTTTCATGGCGGCTACCCAACCCCGTCAGCCGGGAGGTCGCGATGAGGTACCGCAGCGGTGTACTGCTCGCAGGCGGCCTCGAGCCGGGCGACCAGTCGACCGACCAGGTGCTCGAGCTGAGCTTCCAAGGCGGTGTCACCGGACGTCTTGGTGCACTCGCGGAGCCCGTGCACGACTCAGCCGGCGCAGTGGTCGCCGGCCGCCCGACCTTGGTCGGTGGAGGTGGGGCGACCGAGCTCCCCGACGTGCAACGCCGGGGCGCAACCGGGCGCTGGCGTGTGGTCGGACAGCTTCCGGGCCCACGCTCGGACCTTTCGGTCGCCCCGGCCGGGCGCGGCTTGCTCGTCCTCGGAGGGTACGACGGGGCGCGGTCCCCCACAGCCGTCCTCCGAAGCCGTGACGGTTCGCGTTTCCGCGTGATCAGCCACCTGCCCGCAGGCGTCCGTTACGCCGGCGTAGCACGGTCGGGTCGGACCGTGTGGCTCCTCGGCGGCGAGGTCGACCACCGGGAGCTGACCGAGGTGCTGAGCATCGACACGCGAACGGGCGCGGTGGCAAGGGCCGGCCGCATGCCGCACCCTCTCGGACACGAAGCTGTCGTCGTCGTCGGCGACCGTCTGCTGGTGATGGGCGGCCGCACCGGCCCGGACACAGTCACCGATCGGATGTGGTGGTTCGATACGCGCAGCGGGGCGTGGAGCCACGCCGGCAGGCTGCCCTTCCCCCTGGCGGACGCACCGTGGGTCCAGGCGGGGAAGCGCGCGTTGCTCTTCGGTGGCGAGACCCCTGCCTTCACGGCGAAGGTGACCCAGGTGACTTGGGACTGAAGGCCAGGAATGCTGGACCCAGTGCTGCAAGAGTTCGCTTAGGCGGGTCGGCGTTCAGCCGCCTTTGTCACACCTGGTCGAAGGAGACGGTATATGGCCAGCCGGACATTGGTGCTGCTAAGGAGCTACCGGGGTCGACATTCCATCGCCAGGCCTCGAAGGTGTGCGTCCTTTGCGTGCGGTCGATCCGAAGAAGCCCGTAACCTTCTTCCTTGAACTCTCGATGCCCATACTGAGAGTTGCCGTAGGCGGTGACCACCTCCTTCTGGGTGAAATGCATATTGTTGACGGCAAGGACCCTCATGTGATTGCCGAAGCCGTCGACATAGTCTCCTGTATAGGGCTGGCCAGTGCCATTCGGTAGCGGCGACGCGGGCTCGAACCACCGCTGGTAGGAGGCGGATCCGGCCGGCGCCGTGAACTCGAGCGGGCCGTCCAGAGGTGCGTTGATTCCATGCCTCACGAGGGACGCCACGTGGGTGTCTCCGGACAAGATCACGCCACGCGCATTCTTGACCAGCTGCAGCGCGCGCTTCCGGCCAAGCGGCGGCCAGCCGTTGCTGTCTGTGTACTTGGCACGCGAGCCGTCTGCCTTCGTCTGGAGGCAACCAGACAGCGTCTGGGTCAGGATCACCGTCGGACCCTGTGAGCCGTCGTCAGTGTAGGAGTTCAGCAGCGCCTCCTGCCTGTCACCGAGCAGTACGAGCTGGGCCGGTGGCAACACATTTCCATAGGGGTCGCGACCGTCGCCACCGGTCTTGAACTTGCGATCCTCGAGGAGGACGAACCGAACTCCTCCGTAGCTGAAGCCAGTGAAGTAGACCGTGATGTCCTGAGCGATGGGAGTGGCATCCACAGGGTCTGGGTTGTGCGCGCACTGAACCCGTTGAACGATGTTCACCCACTCGGGGGAGTTCACATAGCCACCGCTGTCGTAAGGCGCACCCGCAGCCAGCGCAACACCACCTTCGCCCCAGAGGTTGCCCTGGTACACGTCGTGATCGTCCACGGCGACGATGCAGGGGATGCGGCGGGTGAGATCGCGGAACGCCCACAGCCATTGGATGTACTTGTAGAGGAAGTCCAGCTCGGGTGCTGCGCCGGCGTCCTTCACGGTGGGGGCCGTCTCGTAGAACTGGTCGCCGAGGGCGACGAGCATGTCCGGTTGCTGACGCGCGATGTTGCCGGCCAACTGCTCGTAAGGGAACCAGACGTTCTGGGAGGTGTACAGGCCTAGAAGCTCCTCCCCAGCGAGCCGTGGATCACCCGACGTCACCCCGTCGACGAGGCGGTGCGACGCCTTCGTGCAGCAGAGACTCGCGACCAGGAGATTCCCGGTCGGCTCAGCGGGGACATGTCCGTCGAAGGCGCCGCCGCGAGAGAAGCTCACCCGATAGTCCCATCCGCGCATAGCGTCCCAGTCGTCGACGCGTAGGAGTGCCGTGAACCCGCCTCCGACGGAAGCAACCGATCGCTGCACCCAAGCGAGGGAGGTCTCGTCATAGATCTCAAGGGTCACGGTGTCGGTGGGCTGAAGCAGCATCGGCATCAGCTGGGCCGTCATCTTGAGGGTGGAGCCCGACACGCTGAAGAGCGTTCCAGCCACTGGTCCGAAGCTCCGTTCCGGATGCAGATCCACACCGGCACCGGAAGTGCTCAAGTCACTGAACCAATACGTCGCCCCGGGGCTCGGAGCCCCTGAGGAGACCAGCGCGAACCCACCCGTCACGCATTCAGGGACCACGTCGACCAGGACGGCCTGGGAGAGCAGGAGGCCGGTCGCTGCCTGGACGGCCTTCAGCGTCAAGGACAGCCTTCCCGGCGCCTGCTCAGCAACCTCGAGGCTCAGAATGACGTCTTCGGTGACCGTTCGAGCCGTCGGCCGGCCGCCGCTCATGGTGGCCGGAATGATCGGATACGCAAACTGCCTGATCTCATCTGTGTGCCGGCGGAAACGCACCCTTCCATCAGAACCGAATACACCCAACAAACCTCCCGCCGTGCCGGAGGCGCTCCCGACCAACGCAGCCCGACGGTAGTCGGTGCCTGGCTCGCCCGTACCGATCAGGAAGCCGGAGAAACCGTTACCGGTCGTCTCCGTGCCGGTTCGGACGCTCAGAATGCCATTCCTTCCCGTGAGGCAGCGAGTGAGTACAGATGCAGTACGGACTTGCAGACTCTTGGGGTCGGTGGCCACACAGGTGATTCGACCGCCTCGCAGTGCCCAGTCCTGAAAGCGATTGGCCCATAGGTCAGGACCCAACCACCAGTCCTCGGCAGCTGAGGATGCGCTCGCGATTATCTCAGGGGTGTCAGCGGTGTCCATGCGAAAGAATGAACGCGCGGCTATGACACCAGCTGTGCCAGCGGCACCCTTCATAAACGATCGTCGAGTCAGGAGGCGGAGTCCGTAAGAATCAAACATCATCACCGGGAGCTTCCTCGTCGACCTAGCGGACGGTTTAGACCAGCAGGAGGTCGCACGCTTGTCAAGCGCTGCAGATGGTCTGTAAAGCGGTCGTTCTTGTGCTGGACATGAAGCATTCACTACTCGGCAACTTCGGCCCAGGCGAGGACCTCTCCGCGCCCGTACGTCGAAACCGATCCCTAGAGAATGCTGAGGCAATTGAGGGTTCGGCGCTGCACCGAGGCAGACTTTAGAGGTGAACCAGCCGCTACCAGACGCTCCTGCCATCCGTCTTCGCGGTCTGCGGAAGGAGTTCGGAAATATCGTGGCTCTGGACGGTATCGACCTCACCGTCCCCACTGGCTCCGTCTTCGGCTACCTCGGCCCCAACGGCGCCGGAAAGACGACATCGTTACGCATCATGCTTGGGCTGATACGCCCGACGGATGGTTCAGCGGAGCTCTTCGGCCGCGATCCGGTCCGGGAGGGTGTTGCCGCCCTGGAAGGGGTCGCGGGGTTCGTCGAGGCGCCGACTTTCTACCCGTACCTGTCCGGGAGGCAGAATCTGCACCTGCTGGCCGACCTTGACGGCGGCGGTCATGATCGAGTGGAGGAGGGGCTCGCCGTGGTTGAGCTGGCAGACCGCGGCGATGACAAGGTGGGGGGCTACTCCCAGGGCATGCGCCAACGGCTCGGACTCGCCGGGGCACTGCTGCGAAGACCTCGGCTGCTGCTGCTCGATGAACCGACCAATGGTCTAGATCCGGCTGGCATGCGTGACATGCGTCGGCTGGTCGCCGATCTGGCCTCGACTGGCCTGACGGTGCTGTTGTCGAGCCACCTGATGGTGGAAGTCGAGCAACTGTGCACGGAGCTTGCCGTGATCGCACGCGGACGAATTCGGTTCGCTGGCACACTGCCGCAGCTGCGGGACCGCCACGGCGGATCCGGTTACCGGCTGCGGGTCACCGACGCCCGTCGGGCGCGGGCAGCGTGCGGCGACCTTCCGGATGTGAAGGTCTCCATCAGCGAGTCCGGCGAGCTGCTTGTGGACGCCGACGCCGACGGGGCTGCCCAGCTGACGGTGCGGTTGGGCCGTGCCGGCGTCGGCATCTACTCGATGCTGCCCGACGCGCCTTCGCTCGAGGCCCTTTTCTTCGACCTGACCGAGGGATCGTCCGCCAGTGACGATGCAGCCGCATGAGGGTCTACCTGTGGGAGATGCGAAAGCTCGCTGCCCAGCGACGCACCCTGGTCGGGCTCATTGCCGCGGCGCTGATACCAGCCGGGTTCGCCATCGGTCTCGCCGTCAGCCCCGCGAAACAAACGACGAGCATCAAGAACCTTGATCCGGACAATGTGCTCGCGCTCGCCTACAACAGCAGCGGTCTGGTGCTGCCGTTCATCGCGCTCTTCTTCTCCTCGCTCGTTCTCCTGCCACTGCTTGCCGGACTTGTTGCAGGCGACATCGTTGCCACCGAGGACGGCAACCAGACCCTCAAGACCGTGCTCACCAGGTCTACCTCGAGACTACGGCTGCTCTTCGCCAAGGCCGCTGCCACCGCCACCTACGTCTTGACGGTGCTGCTGCTCTTCGGGATCAGCGGCACGGTGATCGGCGCGCTGGCCGCCGGTGCCAACCCGGTGACGATTGGCGGCGTGCCACTTGGAGGGGGCTTCATCTTGAAGGCTCCCAGCATCAGCGTGGCGGCGATCCTGGGCCGGCTTCTCATTGTGCTCTTGGTATACGCCGCGCCGCTGCTGGCCGTGAGTGCCTGGGGTTTCATGCTGTCCACGATCAGCCGCAACAGCGCCGCCTCCATCGTGGGAATGCTGGTGTTCAGCTTCGCCAACCAGATCATCGGCTTTCTACCGAACATCTCGACGTCGGTCACACAATGGCTTCTCACCGACCAGTTCACCGCCTGGCAGGCCGCCCTCGGCACCACCATCGACGGCGGCCCCCTTCGTCATGCCCTCGGCGTCAGCGCGCTCTACGCCATCCCGCCGCTACTACTGAGCGCCTGGTGGTTCAACCGTCGCGATGTCCTCGTCTGACGACTCTTGGCGGGACGGCTCAGCAGATGATCGCCCCTCCGCGAATGCGACGATCCCGTTGAGTCGCGGCCGATAGCCGCTCGTGGTGTCAACCCGCAGGGTCGGCACGTCCAGAGCGAGCGTCTTGAAGTCTTCGGTGGCGACGCCCACGGCTGACACGCGTAGCTGATCAGCGTCGGCATGCGCGGCACGGACGGGGTTCTCTCGAAGGCGACGGACCTGACGGTTGTTCGCGACGGTTCCTTCCGTAAAGCAGGGAATCACCCGGACGTGCGCCCGCGCCAGCAGGGGCTGCAGTCGAGGGCGCCAAAGATGATGCTGGAATGCCGCCTCGACGATAAGTGTCACCTCGGCCCGGATCAGCACGTCGATCGCCTCGAAGAAGGTGCCGAGGGTGCGTTGCGTCAACTCGTCATCTGGGTTGGCGACAAACCCGGGACTCGCATGCACCATGCCCTCTTTGATCTCATCCCTGGAGACGACTGGGCAACCGATCAAGGGCGCGAGCCGGTGAGCAAGAGTGGTCTTGCCCGTTCCACCCGGACCGCAGATGACAACGAGCGTCGGTTTCCCCATGGGCCGAAGGTACCCGTGGGGCCGCTGTCACATACCGAGCTCTGAACCGAGACCAAGCCTGGGCGGCTGTCGCCGGCTTAGGTTCTCAACGGTCGAGAAACGTGCACGCACAGGCCTTATTGCCCTCAGGGTCGGCCAGCACGACGAACGACGGGGCCTGCTCATCGTCTACCACGCGCCCACCGGCGGCGACCGCCGCCGCGATGCGCTCCTGGGCAACGTCATGCGGCACCCACAGATCGATGTGAAAGCGCTGACGCGGAGTCTCGTGCGCGTCGGTGTGCTGGAACCAGAGCAACGGCACCCGCCCACCGGGATCGACGACATCGTCGCCCGACAGTGAGTCGGGACTTCCGGTGAGCAACGCGGCCCAAAAAGGTCCCACGGCGGCGAGTTCGCCGGTGTCCAACGAGAGCTCGAGCTCGGTGATCGCGCTCGGCTCTGCCCCGATCCCCTGCTCGCGGGCGATCTCACTGATCCGCCCGGCGAGGTCGATGTCGCGCTGGGTTACCTGGGAGACGTCGTGGCTGATCAGCTTCACGTCCACGAACGGGTACGTCAGTGCGACATCTGGGTGGTGGTTGGCTCGCTCAGCAGCCTCGGTGACGGCGGTGACGAAACTGAGCCCCGTGACGAAGTCGCCGGTAAGAAACCGCGCATGCAGGGCCTGCGCGAGCATTCGCCAGTCATCGACGCCGGCGTCGAGGATCTGCTTGCTGGTGAGCCTCTCCATGTCGTCAGCATGTCACGGTGGCGATCAGGCGGAAGGAGCCGGCTCTCGAGTGGCTGTTTCCGACGACCCGCGCGGCCTAGCCCTTCGCGAACTCCGGGTGCCGGCTCGACACCTTGCGAGCGGAGACGAGGTGACCGCCAAGGTAGCCGCCGAGGCCGAGCGCCGAGGACGCCGCCAGGCCCAGGACCCTGCCACGTACGTGCGCGTCGCGCCGTCGGGCTCGCCAGCTCAGGGCGAACAGCGACAGAGCCACGATGTTCGACGCGGCATGTACAACGCCAACCCGCTCCTCGCGTGGGCCCGTGCCTGACCACTCGGCCCATCCGGTGACCGCTGTGGGGACGGCCGCCAGGATGCCTAGCCCCATGAGGCGTGTCGCTGATGGGCGTGCCGAAGGTCCACCGACCAGGTCCAGGGTTAGGGCCGAAGTCCACAGGCCGATAGGTAGGTCGGTCAAAAGCGGGTGCAGGGCGTGGCCGAGCCAGGCGCCGCGGAGTGCGTCTCGGCGCCACGGGTCGGATACCAGAGCCGCGGCTAGTGGCCGCGCGGCTCCAACGACCGGATCGAGAGCGCTGGACGACTCGAGCCGTCGGGTCAAGGCAACTAGCGCAGGCGTGTTGGCCATGATGGTCCTCTCGTCAGAAGCAAACGTACCCTTCGGGTTCAGGCTGCCCTTTCGTGTGAGGAGTGCCTGATGGCAGGTATCCAGACGCTTGTGCTGCGGTCGATGGAGCTATCCAGGCACCATCCAGCTCAGTACGGGAGTGGACTGGAGTGCCACGAGGACGCACATGAGGAAGAGCAGGACGAGGCTCCAGCCGAGGACTTTGCGGAACAGCTCGCCCTCGCGGCCGGCCATACCGACGGCTGCGGCAGCAATTGCCAGGTTTTGTGGGGAGATCATTTTGCCCATTACACCGCCGGAGGAGTTGGCAGCAGCGAGAAGCACCGGGTCGAGGCCGGCTTTGGTCGCAGTCTGAACCTGTAGAGCGCCGAATAGGGCGTTGGAAGATGTGTCCGAGCCGGTGACCGACACGCCTAGCCATCCGAGGATGGGTGAGAATATGACGAAGACACCCCCTGCCCCGGCTACGAAGAAGCCTAGGGTGGTCGTCTGCCCAGACTGGTTCATCACGTAGGCCAAGGCCAGCACCGCCATGACCGTGACGATCGCGGTGCGCAGTTGGATGAGCGTGTCCAGATAGGCTCTCAGCGCTCGGCCGGGGGAGATTCGCAGCACCAGCAAGGTGAGGATGCCAGCCAGTACTAGCAGTGTGCCTGCTGCCTCCAACCAGTTGAATTTGAAGGTGAGCGACGACAGTGGGTCGCCGCCCGTGTTGGTGACATGAAGTCCCGGCCATTGGAACTCGTGATACCAGGGCGCCTTTTCCAAAGCTGCCTTGACGCTGGTGATGTTCGCGATCGAGAAGATCGCAACGATGATGATGTACGGCGCATAGGCGCGGGCGACTTCGCTACCGGAGTCGCGGCTCGTGCCAGTGGCTGGTCCGCGGTCGACCCGCGTCGAGGTAGCGGCACGCTCGGGTGCGGCACCTACGGATTCGCCGCCGATCTCGTTGTTGCCTGGATCGCCGTCTGCTGAGTGTTCGAGTTGCGGTGACTCCACCGGTTTCCAGACTCGGACGAGCAGTACCAGCGCGCCAAGAGACAGCAGAGAGGCGATGATATCGGTCAGCAGCACCGAAATATAGTTGGAAGCAATGAACTGCGCGGCGCCGAATACTCCGCCTGCCACGAGCGCGGGAAGCCACGTTTGGCGCAGCCCGCGACGACCGTCGACCACAGCGACGAGGGCTAGCGGTACGAATACCGCGAGGATCGGCGTCTGCCGCCCGACCATCGAGCCGAGCGTGTCGACGGTCAGCCGGGGATCGTCGCTCACCCCTGCAGTCACCTCGGCGAGCGTCACGATCGGTATCGCCAGCGCACCAAAGGCGACCGGCGCAGTGTTCGCGATCAGAGCGACCGTTGCGGACTTCAGCGGCGGAAAGCCCAACGCAATGAGCATGACAGCGCTGATGGCGACAGGGGTCCCGAATCCGGCGAGCGCCTCGAGCAGTGCACCGAAGCAGAACGCGATGATGATCGCCTGCACGCGCATGTCTGGGCTGACTCCCTCGAAAGACCTGCGTAGCACATCAAAGTGTCCGGTCGCCACTGTCAGGTTGTAGATCCAGATCGCGTTGATGACGATCCATAAGATCGGGAAGAAGCCGAACGTGGCACCCTCTGAGGCCGACAGGAGCGTCTGGCCGATCGGCATGGAATACACGATCAACGCCACCAGGATCGCCACGCCAAGAGAGGTCAGGGCCGCGACCCAGGCCCGGACCTTGAGCACGCCGAGCAGCACGAACAGGATCAGGATGGGAAGCACAGCGAAGATTGAGGTCAGAGCGTACGAATCGCTGACGGCGTTGAGAACTTGCTGGTACATCCTGGTCACCTCTTAGCCGGTGGATGGGGCTGCGGCAAAGACCATAGTTCATAAACGGAGTACCCCGGACTGGTGACGATGCCATACATCGAAGCCGGATCCAGCCTCGTCGTACGTGTCGTAGCCTGTTCTGCCGAGGTCCACCACGCCCTGCTCTACTCAATCGCGCATCACCGGACTCACCGCTCGGTCTAGCTTCTGTACTCTGGCAGCCGTACCCGCGTTGGCGCAACCAGCCTCTGGCAGTCGCCTCCACATGCTTCAGGAGAGGACCGACCGTGTCGGAGACGGATCTTTCGGGACGGCGGGCCCTCGTCACAGGAGGCGCCAGTGGAATCGGAGCGGCATGTGCCCGCCGGTTGGCCCAGGCCGGCGCACTGGTGACGATCGCCGACCTGGACGGCGAACGCGCCGGCTCCCTGGCAGCCGAGGTCCAAGGCGACTCTTGGCAGGTCGACCTCGCCGATACCGCGGGTTTGGCGGACTTGACGCTCGACGTCGACGTGCTCATCAACAACGCCGGTTTCCAGCATGTTGCGGCGTTACACGAGTTCCCACCGAACATTTTCTCCGCCATGGTGCGGGTCATGTTGGAGGCGCCTTTCCTGCTGACCCGAGCGTCGCTTCCCGGTATGTACAGGCGCGGCTTCGGGCGGATAGTCAACATCTCATCTGTGCACGGTGTGCGAGCCTCTCCCTACAAGGCCGCATACGTGGCCGCCAAGCACGGGCTCGAGGGGCTATCGAAAGTCGTCGCCCTCGAGGGCGCCGAGCATGGCGTCACGTCGAACACCGTGTGCCCCGCCTACGTTCGAACGCCTCTCGTAGAGGGCCAGATCGTCGAACAAGCGAAGGCACACGACATCCCCGAGGAGGAGGTGCTCGAGCGGGTGATGCTCACCGAGCCGGCGATCAAGAGACTGGTGGAGCCGACAGAAGTCGCCGAAGTCGTGGCGTTCCTTTGCGGTCCAAGCGCCTCCTTCATCACGGGCTCCGCCCTCACCATCGACGGCGGCTGGTCCGCTCGCTGATCTACGGGACGTCCGAGGTCAGATCGGACTAAGCCGAGGACGGCGCCTCGGCGCCCCAAGCATTGACACCTGCCGCCGGATCCCTGAGTAGCGGCAGGTCATGACACCTTGCGAGTGACTTCCTCGGCGTGGCCCAAGCTCGCCAACCGCCGGTCTACAAGCGGCTGCTGTTCGGTCATCTGGTCTCGGCGATGCGGGAGACCCAGACGTCGGACACGCCTCAGCAATGCCAGGGCGGCCCAGCTCCTAGTCCTCCTGGCGGGGCGGCCCGGCACTCTTGGAGCAGCTGCGACTAAGGGCAGCGACAGCGTCCACAGGACGAACCACAGCGAAGCGAAGAGGGCTAGGTCGAACATCGCCGCGACGATCATCCACACCGACATGAGCTTCCCTCCACCTGCTATCTCCCGTGCACTAGATACTAAAGTGGCTGACCATCAAAATCCCGCAAATGTAACTCAGTGGCAGCGTGTCATTACGATCCGTGATGGGACTTAGCCGCGCCTTCGCCAGGATCAAGGTGATGGAGCGGTCAGTCCGGGCGCTGCTGCACATGAATCGTGCATGGGGCTCGCGCGCGACGCGGGACCCCTCTACGCTGCCGTGGAGAGAGCACATGGTTCGCTCGCCTCCTAGTGGCGAGCGCTCGAAAGTCGCGATGGAGACCAGCGATGTAGGACGAGCGAAGGTCGGCTGCGCCGCACAGAACGCCGCTTGATTTCTCAGCGACAAGACTTGCGAGCCGCCTATCGGAATCGAACCGATGACCTTCTCATTACGAGAGCATGTCTGCGCTTGCCGGCTCAGTCTGCTGAGCCTTGACGCAGTGCATTCGTTGCGAGCAGGGCGATTTCCGGGGTGCGCCGGGGGTGCGTGATCTGGAGCGGCCGTGGGAGAGTCGCCGGCCCTTCACTAGCCCTGGTGCTCGTCGCCATTCGGGGTCAAGGGTGACCGGAGGTCATCGCGCAGCGACGCATGGCGCCCTTGACCCTGGATGGTGGCGTGCAGATCGTCATTGATCGGGTCGACGACTCGGTGGTGAGTCGAGATCGGGCCAGCACCCACGCGCGTCGAGCTCGTGCTGACGGCTGGCCCTTCGGCGGACGTGCTCTCTGGCAGCGCGAGGACGGCGCGCCAGCGCCACCCGCAGCGCGCCCTCGCGCCGGAGGCGCGTCTTGAGTCAGCAAAGAAAGTTGTAACCGCCGGATGGGATCACACAAGAGCACGTGACTGTGCTCCGTCGGGTGATGTGCGACACCATCCGTGATCGACACTGTGTGTTCGGGGGTTTCCGTGGGACAGTCAAGTTTGGCGAATCTGACCCCTCCTGCCGAGATGAGGGTGTTAGTAGGCACACGGGCGGTAGCCCGGGCCGGCCGGTGCGAGCACAGTCAGCCAGCGGCGGTCTTTCGTCCAATGGTGAAGGCGGGGAAGCCCGGTGGAGTTGGGACGGTGGCGATCTCCATCAGTCCGCTCCGGCGAAGGAGCTGCTGTGCCTGCTCGTAGTCCAGGGCCGTCCCCCCGTACGCGATGGTCTTGAGGCGGTTCAATGCATCGTCCAGCGGGTCACCGGCGAACTTGCCGTGCCCCATCGTCAACCAGCCGCCAGGGACCAACGCGTCGGCGACTCTCCGGACGCAATCGCGAAGGGCCTGCTCCGGAATGAACGGGGCGGGCATCCAGGCGAACGCGTACGTCTCCCTTTCATCCACCGTGCTGACGTCCTGCTCTCTGAGGATGACGCGGTCTCGGGCGGTGCTCTCGCTCACGTTCTTCGCGCCAAGCGCGAGCACGCGGGGGAGGACGTCGATGCCTACTACCGTGATGTGCGGGTACTGCTTAGCCCAGAAAACGGCCATCGCCCCGACGCCGGTGCCGACATCCAGCACCCGGGGCTGGTCAACAGTGCCCAGGGGCTTCCGCCAGCCCCGGCAGGGCCAGGCCTTGCCGCGCTAGCTGCGCAGCTCCTTGCGCGCTGGCTCGGCCCTGCGCGAGCAGGGCCCCGTCGGACTGGCTCGCCCACAGCTGCCCCTCGCTCCGGACGAGTGCGGCGACTTGAAGCGTGGACGCGGCCGTTTGTGACGCCACCACGTCGAGATCCAGTGGCCCGAGATCGGAGGATCTGTCGAGCTGCATGGTGCGAAGCACTTCCGCGGCCGCCGCTCGCGCCTGTGTGGAGCCGGAGCCACGGATCGCCATAATCAGCGCCGCTGTCGACCACATCGACTGGTGGCGGCACGAAGGAAATTTTCGAAACGCTCTTGGTTGGTGGGAGACATGAGCACAGCGTGCCGCAAACCACAGACTCGCGGGACGCGAAACCCGTAGCGGTCCAGCTCTTCAAGGACCGGGCTAAGCTAAGACTGCGCCGCGCGGTGCTCGTCCATCAAATGGTCGCAGGCGCGGCCGACGAACCTCCGCACATGCCGCGATCCGAGCGCTGCGTCGGCAGCCGAGCAGGGTGATGACCACGGCGACCGGGACCATCACCGAGCCAGGACTATGCCGCAGCCATCATGAGCCAGATACGACCACCTCGACTGCACACCGCCCGCTCTAAGTAGCCGATGAGCGGACTTCTCAGAGGGAGCGATCCGGAACTGGACCGAGGACCTCCATGTGACAACGGGCTGCGATCTCGCGCAGCAGTTCGGGAGTCACGGATCCTGTCTTTTGCACGGCGGCCATCTCCTCGAAGAACTCGGTCATCGCGGCGGGCGAGAAGAGGTTCAACTTCTTGCCAGGCGTGTCCGACACCACCTTGAAGGTGTGCGGCGTGGCTCGTGGGACGTACACGAAGGTCCCCGCTGGGCAAAGAGTCTGGTGATCATCAATATACATCAAGTACTCGCCTTGAAGCACATAGAACGCCTCTGCCGCATCACGGTGCAGGTGAAGGGGTGGACCGCCCCCCGGTTCTGTGTGGTCTTGCATGAGAGTGAAATCGCCGTCTGTTTGAACCGACGTGGCGAGGACCGTGAGCCGGGTGTGGCCCAGATCCAGACGTGGCCGATCTTCCGGCGCAACAATGAATGCATGGGACATGATTGACAGGCTCCTCCTGCATGGTGGCGCTTCACAAGGGCAACCGGTAAGCACTCATCTGCCGCGATCCGATCATAGGTCCAACATCCGAGGCGGGTGATAAGCATTGAGGCCGGGGCAAACATCGACCCAGAACTATGCGCAGCCACGTGTGCGAGATGCGACCAAGCTCAAGAGCACACCGTCCGCGCAGGCCGATGTGAGGTCGAGTGCCTCGGCGCATTGTCGAGTCGCGCGAGAGGTGCGAGCCTCCTCCAAGGGAGGTGCAACATGGACGACGGCGACCCGGTTGCTCTGGTGCTGAACTACATCGACGAGGTGCAGCGCGCGCGGGCGGGAGGCCCAACGGCCGATTGGGACGCGGTGCGGCAGCTCCTCGCTCCGAAGGTCGTGATCAAGATGGCCAGCCCGTGGACTGACGAGCCGTGGCGCGTCTTGTTCACCGGGGCCGATGCCGTCATCGAGAGACTGCAGGCACCGATCAACAGTGCCTCTGTGCTCACAACGGAGAACGGCAACGCGCAGCCTGCCGGAGACGACGTGATGATCGAGCAGATGTCGACCGTGACCGATCAGCGCGGTCGCCACGTCAGCATGATGTGTCACATCTTCACGGTGAAGGACGGCATCATCACGGGCGTCCGGGCCTACCGCAACGACAACGGTCTCCCGGCCGGCTGACGAACATGACGACGTCCGTATCTGCCGCAGATAGCGTGCCGCTCCGCGGCCTTACCCGGATCTGCGATTCGCTATGTCCGGTTGGGCACCGGTCTCGGCTCATGGGCGATTCATGGAAGCATGCGACTCATGGCCGACGAGGTTCTGAGAGAGTTCGTTCGTACCTACCTCCAGCGAGTTGTCAATGAGCGGGACTTAACCGCTGTCGACGACATGGTGTCGGCTGACTAGCTGGGCAGCGGGCCGGGTTGGCCCAGCGACCGCGACGGCTTGCGAGCGTTCTACCAGTCGCAGGCAACTCTGCGTCCGGACTGGCATATCGACGTACGGGAGACCGTTGAAGTAGGTGAGTGGGTCGCGGTTCGCGCCCATGCGCGAGGGACAGTGGCTCGCAACGAGCGTGGGGCCGGGCTGCAGACCCCGTTCCTCAAGGCCGTTGATTGGCTGGCCGTGTATCGCGTGGTGAACGGGGTCATTGTCGAGACGCGGCTTCTGTCCGCGATCGAGGGCAATGACCAGGTCGATCGGGATGCCGCCGGAGGATGACCGTCCAGACCTCAGAGTCGCCATCGCCCGACCAATGTCCGCTTCTGCCGCGATCCGAGCGCTGCGTCGGGCAGCCGAGCCGGGTGATGAACACTGCGATCGGGACAAGCTCTTGAGCCATTACCTCTTGTGAAGGAGTCGTCACCAGTTCGTCGAGCGCGCTTAGCTTGGGATGCCTTGTGTCACCCGGCAGCATGGGCGTTATGTGTGATGTTCTGAAGTGTGACCAGTAGTCTGGACACGGGATCGTCCTCACGGTGCAGGAAAGTCCTCGCCGGGTGGAGGCAGCGGTTTGCGCCGACCACGCCGTAGCAATCCAAGAAGGAAGCCCGTGGCGCTACCACCAGAACGACCACGTCATCTACATGGGGGCGGACCTCGAAGCCGAGGGATGGCTCCGGGTCACCGAAGTTTCGGTCACGGAGTCGATCGACTGGCTCGGCAACGTACCCGGCATCGAACCAGACGCCCCCGTCGTCACGTTCGAGTGCGAAACCATCACCGGACAACTGCATGAACCTGTCCCGGCAGGACCGATCGAATCTGTCCGAACCAAAGCCCACCCGGCCCTAAACCTTGGGCCTCGCGCACCCGGTCCGCGTCGACCCACTCGAGGTGGCGTGCGCCGACCGCGACGGTGTAGCAGACGAACCCGAGCCAACCGACACCGTCGCGGCGCCACGCGCGGAGCTGGCCGGGGTGCCAGCGGTCGTCGCGGCGCACCAGGACGAGCTTCGGCGGGTGGACGAGTCGCATGTGCCAGCGTAGGTCTGTCCACAGACAACGCATCCCAGCTGCGGTTGCGCCTGCTACGACCAGCGGGCGCACGGCCTTCCGAGCCCTCCACTCCAGGATCAGAGCCCAATAGTGCTGAGTCGCCACCCGCCACCAGAACCGGGCCCGCCAAACAGCCCCCGGCAGAAGCCTGCTTAGCTTAGAGCCCCTCGACGAGATCAAACGCAGCCGCGAGAAAGGCTCCGGCCGTTCGAGCATCTAAGGCCCACAGGCATTGTCTTGACGCCGGAGCCGCGAGAGGGTGTGAAGATCACTCACAAGGAGCCTTCATGCCCACTGCCTCCACCCGAGTCTCCGTCCGCCTCTTGAGCGTCGCGCTCGGCTCGGTCACCGCCCTGACCCTCGTCGGGACGACGGCCCACGCAGGGTCGAAAATCGTGATCGCCGGGACTCAAGGACCCGACTACCTCGTCGGCACGAACGCCGACGAGAAGTTCTACGCCAAGGCGGGTGACGACGTTGTGCACGCCGCCGGCGGCAGCGACGCAGTCATTGCGCATGCCGGGAACGATCTGCTGTGGGGCGGCTCAGGGAACGACGGGCTGTTGGGCGAGCTCGGTCACGATGTCCTTCATGGTGGCCCAGGAGACGACTCCTTGGTGCTGCAGGGTCATGACACCGCCTTCGGCGGACCCGGGAACGACGGGTTCTACGTCCAAGAGCCCGGCGGCGGCGAGGTTTACGGCGGCAACGGCAACGACAACCTCTCTGTGAGTGCCGGCCGCTGGCTGCTGCGCGGTGGCGCGGGCGACGACGTGATGCGGAGCGAGTCCAGTCGTCGGATGCGCGACGTCGGGGGCGTCGGCAACGACCAGATCACCTTCAGCGGGGGCCCTGGCAAGGCGTTCGGAGGCGCGGGGGACGACGCGCTGACGGCAAACGCAGGGAGCACCGCGACCCTGCACGGCGGAGCGGGGAACGACGTCATCGACGCTTGGGGTGGCGGGGATCCCTACGACGTGCCCAACCGCACCGTGTGTGGCGACGGCACCGACACGGTCTACCTCGATCCCACCGACCCCGTCCGCGCCGACTGCGAGACGGTCTTCGTGACCTTCCTCGGCACTGAGGGCGACGACAATGTCGACGGCACGCCGTACAACGACTTCGTCGACGCCGAACAGGGCGGCGGCGACACGGTGCGAACCTACGCCGGTGACGATTTCGTCGTGCTCAACAACCAGCACGACAGCGCAGCCGACACCGTCGACCTCGGATCCGGTGACGACCAGCTCAACGCCTGGCAGAGCCCGGCGATCGTCACCTTCGTGTGCGGACCCGGCAACGACACGGTGCGCGTCGACCCTAACGACGTGGTCGCCGACGACTGCGAGACAGTCATCTATCCCGGAGGCCAGGTGCGCTCCTCGGGTCCCGCCTAGAAAACACCTTTGAGGCCCGGCAGGTGGTGCCTCTCTGCTCGCCATCGGTAGGCCTTGGTTGTTGCGCCGACCAGCCGGGAGCTGTTTCTCTGCGGCTGGTCGACGCGGCGGCGCAGGTCAGGTCATCGCGCGGAAAGGAGTTTACGCGCTCTCCCACCTTCGGCCCTCGTCGTCACTCATGAGCGGAAGCACGACGATGGGTGACGTTGACGCCGCAGCCTCCGGTCAAAATGTAGTGGCCCACCGCGGGCAGTCAGTTTCGAGTTGGGCGGCGATCTCGCCGACCTCGGCTAGCATCTCCTCGAGTCGTGCGTCGTCTGGTTCTCGGATTGAGTACCGCTCGGTGCCGCCGGCATCCAGGGTTGCTGCGGCTCCGGCGCGTCGTGTTGTGAACTGTCGGTGGTGGGGGTCATGCTCTTTGTAGCGGACACCTTCATATAACAAGTGAGTGGGTATATCCCGGGAGTCGGCTCCCCACCCTGGCCAGAGGCCATCTACAGAACGCCGTTTCAAGACACGAACTGAGCAGCATCGTCCGCGCAGTTGGTTTGTTATGTCTTGGCGGCGTTCGTGATTCCCCCGCCGTCGAGGCGTTCAGCAGCTCCGGCAGGATCTCGGTTTCCCCTAGACGGGGTGTGCCGCGCGGAGGGGATCACACTTAGCCGCGTGGCACACCCTTTGGGGTGGTGAGAACCGTGAGTACCCAGACCCAGCATGCGGTCCACGACACCCTGCCTGCCCTGCTCCCACTGTTTTCCCAGGGTTCAGTGAAAGCGCGCCGCTGGATCTGCCGCCGCTGACCGCGCGGGTCGAGAGGCAGATCGGCGGCCTGCTGGTCTCTGGTGACTTCGACGCCTGGTCCGAGGCGCTGGCCCGGGTCGGGAACTGCGTCAAGCCGATCCGGCTGCACGGCTTCTCGGAGAGGGTCGACACAAGTACCGGCGAGATCGTCGGCTCCTACAGCAGCGCGAGTGAGTCGCTCGGGGTTACTCACATTCGGTGCGGGAACCGTCGTGCCGAGGTGTGTCCGTCGTGTTCTCGGTTGTACGCCGCGGACATGTTCCACCTGATCCGTGCTGGTGTCAGCGGCGGCAAGACGGTCCCGGAGACGGTCGCGGACAACCCGCTGGTCTTTGCCACCGTCACCGCGCCGTCGTTCGGGACCGTGCATGGTCGCCGTGACGACGACGCCCGCTGCCACCCGGTCAGCCGAGGGCGGCGGTTCTGCCTGCATGGCCGCTTCGTGACCTGCCAGGCGGTGCATGCTCAAGCCGACGACCCACTGTTGGGGCAGCCGTTGTGCCCGGACTGCTACGACTACGCCTCCCATGCGGTGTGGCAGTGGTGGGCACCGGACTTGTGGCGCCGGTTCACCATCGCCCTACGACGCCTGGTCGCCCACACCGTCGGCGTTCCAGCCCCCCGGCTGGGTGAGGTGGCGACGGTGCAGTACGCCAAGGTCGCCGAGTACCAGCTGCGCGGCGTTGTCCACTTCCACGCCCTGGTCCGCCTCGACGGCCCCCGCACCGCATCGGGGTTCGCACCCGCCCCGGTCAGTATCGACGCAGAGATGCTCGCCGCCCTGGTCCGCGACGCCGCCGTGTCGGTGCGGCTGACCGTGCCCGGCGTCGACACCGACGACCCGACCAGGGTGCTGGCGTTCGGCCGACAGCTCGACACCCGGCCCGTGAACACAAGTCGCCGCACCGACGACCCGGACCGCTGCCTCACCGCGGAGCAGGTCGCCGGCTACCTGGCCAAGTACGCCACAAAGTCCGCCGACGACAGCAGCGTCACCGCCAACCCTCACCACCAGCGGATCCGGTCCACCACCCGCCACCTCGCTCGACGGGCGCGCGCTGCGTCGCCCAACCACGACGAGGGGCCCTACGAGCTACTCGACAAGTGGGTGCACATGCTCGGGTTCCGCGGCCACTTCGCGTCCAAGTCCCGCCGCTACTCCGTCACCCTCAGCGCCCTCCGACGTGCCCGCTGTAGAGCCCAAGCCCTGATCGCCGAATCCCGTAACACCGGGCGACCGCTGGACCTGGCCGCGCTCGAGGCCGACCTCCTCGCCGACGACGACACTGACACCACCCTCGTCATCGGCCACTGGCAGTACGCCGGCAGCGGCTGGGCCACCGAAGCCCAAACCGTCCTCGCCACCGCAGCCGCCGCACGAGCACGCGAATACGCCCAATGGAAAGCACAGCAACGCAGACCAACTCCAGGAGGGCAACCGGCAGAAAGGACAAGGCGATGAGAAAAAACAATGAGACCGCCGACAATGCGGGGCTTCCGAAGATGTTGAACTCGACGCAGGTCGCCCAGGCGCTCGGTGTCAACCCGTCCACGTTAAGTCGCTGGCGCGCTCAGGGGATCGGGCCGCGCGTCTACTGGCTGGCCAAGTCGTGTCCGCGCTACCTCGAGGAAGACGTCATCGACTGGCTCGATCGGAACGCGGCATGACCGTCCGAAAGACCTCGGGTGGTCGGTGGCGCGGGGTCGTGAAGTCCGGGCGCGAGCAGGTGTCCAGCAAGACGTTCGACACCCGAGGACAAGCCAACTCCTGGGTGGTTCGCGAACGAGCAGCCCTGGCCGGAGGTGTAGATCCCCGTGCGGGCAGGCGCACCGTTCGTCTGTTGTTGCCTGAGTGGCTGGCGGAGCGGGAGCACTCCGTGTCACGAAAGACGTACATATCAGACTCGTCCCTGCGCAGACTGACGCCGCCGGCTCTGGCCGCCCTGCACATCGGCGTCGTGACGGACCGCGAGGTCACCCACGCCCTTATTGCCTTAAACAAGTCCGGGCTGGCCGAGTCATCGGTGAGGCGGTTCCGGGCCTCGCTCTCGGCATTCTTCGGCTGGGCGGTCCGTGAGCGGCTGATCGTCTCCAACCCAGTGACCGGGACGCGAGTCCCCAAGGGTCGCGGGGTGCGCGCAGTGATCCGGCCGTTCACGGAGGACGAGCTGGAGTTGTTTCACGCGGCGGTGTCGGCTCGGGACCAACGGCTGGCCGACGTTCTGCTGGTCGCTGCGTGGACGGGGTTGCGGTGGTCGGAACTGCGGGAGGTGCGGGTACGAGACTTTGCCCGCCTCCCGATGCCGGTGCTCTTCATCAGCCGGGCAGCGCCTGAGGGTGTGGAGGCGAAGTCAACTAAGTCGGGCAAGGACCGCCGGGTGCCGGTAGCAGACCGGGTGCTGCCGATCCTGCAAGTATGTGCGAAGGGCAGGGGTGCCGATGATCTGCTGTTTACCACCAGCACAGGACACAAGCTGCATGCCTCACCGGTCAAGCGTTCGGTGGCCTGGTCGACGGTCGCAGCGGGTCGTCGGATCCATGACCTGCGGCACACTGCTGCCTGTATGTGGCTCGCCCGGGGAGTCGACCCCGTGACGATACAGGCGTGGCTGGGGCACGAGTCAATCGCCACGACCAACATCTATCTGCATCACCTCGGATCTTCCGCCGATCGCGCCGGATTGGACCGTCTCAACACTCGGGGGGGCGCCGGGGGTGCGCGGGAGGGACGGACCGGCGAATGACACGGATGGGACGCTCTGGCTCCGAGTATGTTGGCCCAGGTCAGAGGGCTTTTCGGTCTGGAGCCGCCTATCGGAATCGAACCGATGACCTTCTCATTACGAGTGAGACGCTCTACCGACTGAGCTAAGGCGGCGTGGGTCCGGTGCGGCTGCTGGACCGACGGCAGAGGGTACCAAGCCGCGCTTGTGCCTCCCAAATTTCTCTGGCCTCGTTGGCGACCTCGAGGCTTCAATCGTGTCGTGGGCTGGGCGGAGCGATCTGCGGCGAACGGCGCACCACCGAGCAGGAACGCTCGAGAGGCCGAAGAGGTGCGCAGCTCGATCGTGTCGTTGCCGGCGCCGACGTAGCTCAAGGCCTGTTTCCTCTCAGCCGGCTCAGCAACGCGTGCCATCCGCAGGCACTGTGCCGTCAGCGAGATAGGTGTCGATCGCGGAGTCGATGCACACGTTGCCGGAGTTGTAGGCCGTGTGGCCGTCGCCATCCCTGCTGAGCAGAATGCCGGAGTCAAGCTCTTCGGCGAGCTTCACTGCCTGGGCGTATGGCGTCGCGGGGTCCCGAGTCGTTCCGACGACGACGATGGGCGCAGCACCCTTGGCCGAGAAGTCGGGGACTGGCTGGATCCTCGGCTCCGGCCAGTTGGAGCAGCCGTAGGAGTACCAGGTCGCTACGGGACCGAACACCGGAGCCACTCGGTCAAACTCCGCAGCGCCGGCTTCGATGTCAGCGAGAGACTCGTGCTCGGGGTGGTCGAGGCAGCTGACGGCCGACTGCACCTCGATCGAGTTACCGGCGTATGTGCCATCAGGTCGACGATGTACATAGAGGTCGGCCAACGCCAGCAGCACGTCTCCCTGACCCTTCAACCCCGCGTCGAGCGCCAGGCTGAGGGTCGGCCAGGCGCTTCGGCTGTAGAGGGTCACGACCACCCCCAGAAACCCCAGCCCCTCCGTCAGCTGGCGGCCGCTCGACGTCGGAAGTGGACTCGAGTCGAGGCTTGTGAGGAAGGCGATCAGCTTGGTGCGGGCGGTGTCCACGTCTGTTCCGAGCGGACAGGTACCGGTACCGACGCAGTCACGAAGGTAGGCCGTCAACGCCGTCTCGAAGCCGACCGCCTGGTCGATGTACGTTCGATGAGGGCTGGCGAGCGGGTCGACCGCCCCATCGAGAACCATCCTCCCCACGAACTGCGGGAACAGCGCTGCATAGACGGCGCCGATGTAGGTGCCGTAGGACGCCCCGAAGTAGTGCAGGGTCCGGTCGCCGACGACAGATCGCATGACGTCGAGGTCCCGGGCCACCTCGACAGTCGACACGTGTTGCAGCAGGGGACCGGAGTCGGCCACGCATCCGGCGGTGTAGCGCGCCCAGATGCGTCGCAGCTGGGCCACCTCACGAGGCGTGTCGGGCGACGGGTCGGACGCGACGAATGCATCGAGGGTGGAGTCGCCGAGGCAGTTGACAGGTGTGCTGGAGCCCACGCCGCGAGGGTCGAAGCCGATGACGTCGTACACGTTCGTGACGGCCTTGTCGAAGCCGGCGAAGCTCAGATAGTCGATGCCTGACACCCCGGGGCCGCCAGGGTTGATGAACAGCGAGCCCACCTTGTGCGCCTGGTCGGCCGCCGGGCTGCGCTTCGCCTTGAGAGTGATCGCCGGGCCGTTCGGATCCGCATAGTCGAGCGGGACCCAGAAATCGGCGCACGTGTCACCGCCACCGCAGTCGGCCCAGCGGATCTGCTGGTCGTAGAACTGCTGCAGGCCGTCGCCCGGCGGACCGGCGCCGAAGCCGTCGGGTAGCTTGTCCGCCTCACTGTCAGTGCTTCCGCCCGTCGGGGCAGCCGAATTGCCGGTCTCGGTGTTGGTGCCGGACGACTCGACTGTGGTCGCGCTGCTCGCCGTTGTGGCAGAGTCCGGTGGCGTCGCGGCAATATTGTCGGAGCTGCACGCCGCCACCAGCGCCGCGCATGCGAATGCCGCCACACACGCCAAAGCTCGACGGCGACTCGGCCAGCGACCGCGGCTGTCGCAACGGTGACCCAGCGGTCGGCCCCCGTCATCTGGACCGTCTCCGGACGGGCTACTCATGAGGTGCACCTCTCAACGAGATCATCAGTGACTCGAGGGCGAGCACCGGTGACACCTCACCCTCGAGAGCCTCGCGAGCGGCGAAGATGGCATCGAGTCGTCGGGCGGAGACCTCCCCCGTGGTGCCTCGCGCCATCGTAGCGACGTCCTGCCGCATCTCTTCGTTGATGAGCTCGAGCTGTGAACCGAGCTGGACGGCGACCACATCTCTGTAGAAGGAGGCAAGGTCGAGCAGCGACCTGTTGATCGAGTCGCGTACGAAGCGGCGGGCACGCTGCTTCTGGTTACGCTCCAGCTCCTTCGAAGCGGCAGCGTGACCGGTGGTCTTGACGCCACGCGTACCGGCGCCGTAGGCAAGCCCGAGGTCGGAGGCCTCTCGGGCATCGAGCGACCGGCTGCGCGATTGGGCATCCTCGGTAGCTGCGTCGACGATGTTTGCAGCGGCCGTCATGCACGAGCCGAGGTCGCTGAGCTGGCCGGTCAGACGCAGGACGTCACGCCGGTGGTTGCGAGCCGCCTCGTCGAGCGCCAGTGCCCGTGCCCGCCCGATATGACCCTGTGAGGCGCGCGCCGCGAACATCGCCACCGCGGACGAGACGCCGTCGTGGCTCACCAGGTGTGCCGCCACATCGGCGGTCGGCGGGGTACGAAGTACCAGCGACCGGCAGCGCGAACGAATCGTCGGTGCGACGTCCTCGATCGTCGGTGCGCATAGCAACCACACCGTGCGCGGCGGAGGCTCCTCGATGCTCTTCAGCAGAGCATCGGCGGCCCTCTCGTGCAAGCGGTCGGCGTCTTCGACGATGATCACCTGCCAGCGCCCCCCCGCCGGTGCCAAGGCCGCCCGCCGGACGGTCTCGCGGGCCACCCCGACTGTGATCACGGACTGCTCGGTGACGACCGGCGTGACGTCGGCGTGCGAGCCGGACAGCGCCGTGCGACACGACAGGCACTCCCCGCAGCCACCCTGGTGACACAGCAGGGCGGCCGCAAACGCCCGGGCGGCGTTGGACCGCCCGGAACCTGGTGGACCGGTGAAGAGCCACGCATGCGTCATCCCCGCCTCGTCGACGCCACTCCCGGCGGCGTCGGCGCGATCCACCGCACCGTCGACACCTTCGACGACAGGGGCGGCGGCCATGGCGGTGTTCGCGGCTCGAACAGCCGTCTCCAGCCGCTCGACGAGCTCGGCCTGTCCGACCAGGTCACCCCAGACCGTCATCGGTCGACCCCGACCTGGCGATCAGCGAGCTCCAGTCGGGGCCGTAGCCGGTCGCGGATCAGCCGGGCAATCGAGTCTCGGTCTCCTCGGCCGTCGACGATGAGATAGTGCTGCGGGTCCTCGGCCGCGAGCGCGAGAAAAGACCGCCTGACGCGCTGGTGAAAGGCCACCGGTTCGGCTTCCAGCCGGTCGGGTTGCTGTATTGGCGCCGAGCCGGGCTGCCGCTCAGGACTGAAACCGCTGTCGGAAGCGCCGGAGCGTCGAAGTCCCAACTCGGGATCGACGTCGAGCAGCACAGTCAGATGAGGGCGTAGGTCGGCCGTCGCCCACCGCGCGATGCGCTCGACCTCGGCCGGCAGGAGGTCGCGGCCGGCGCCCTGGTAGGCCAGCGTGGAGTCGACGTACCGATCGGTGACCACGACCGCGCCTCGGGCGAGCGCGGGGCGGACGACCTTGTCGAGGTGCTCGGCCTTGTCTGCTGCGTAGAGCAGCGCCTCGGCCCGCGGGTCAAGAGCGCCGGTAAGAGGGTCGAGCAGGATCTGGCGGAGCTTGTGTCCGACGGCGGAGTCTCCCGGCTCGTGGGTGACAACGACCGCGTATCCCTCGGCCGTCAGCCACTCCTCGAGCAGCCTCGACTGCGTGGACTTCCCGGCCCCTTCACCGCCCTCCAGCGCGACGAAGACGCCTCGGTCGGAAAAGACCCCGCTGGCTGGCATCAGTGACTTCCTCAGCTCGCTCCTGATCGACGTGCCTGGTGAGTCGTTCATGGAATGGTAGGAGAGCACACCGACAGCCACCATGACGAGGGCCGAGAAGAACATGGTGATCGACGCCCCGTTGTAGTCGAGGACCGCGTTCCCGTTGAGGCGCCAGCGGTGTCGACCGATGACACCGGCCGTCAGCGGCGCCAGGGCGAGCACCAGCGCGAGCGCCAGGCGGATGAGGGTCTGCACGAAGGCGAACGTGCGCCCTCGCAGAGAGTCCTCCACCTCCAGCCCGAGCAAGGTATAGCCGGTGATCCAGGCAGTCCCGGCGAAGAAGCCGAGAGCAACCGCAAGGAAGGTCACGACAGCGAGGTTGGCGATGACCGCGATCGCGCCGAGGACGAGACCTGCGCTCACCAGCGCGAACCCGAAGAGTCGGCGGCGGGACATGGCGGCCAGGAAGCGCGGCCCCCGCCACATTCCGAGGGCGAGCCCTCCGAACACCGACCCGAACAGCAAACCGTAGCCAGGGTCGCCGCCGCCGAGATCCGCGACGTAGACACGCGCCAGGCCGACCACGACGCCACCCGCCGCGAACGCGCCGGTGATCCCGATGACCAGGCCCCGAATGAGGGGTGTCCGCGCCACGTACGCCCATCCTTCGGCGATGACCCGCCACATGCTCTGGCGATGTTCGAGGGCGATCGCCGGACCGCGCGGGATGTCGTGCAACGAGGCGATCACCAGGCCGGACACGACGAACGACGCAGCGTTGAAGTATAAGGACAGCTTCACCGGGTCGTCGAACCAGCCGAGGGAGGCGTGGAGGCCCTTCGTGAGCAGCGAGAGAAGGACGAAGAGTCCCGCTGCTGGGAGGGCGGACCCGTAGGTCGTGGCTATCGAGACCTGGTTCGCCGCCTCGAGCCTGTCGCGCGGCACCAGGTTCGGCACCGTCGCGTCCTTGGCGGGCAGCCAGACGAGGCTGATCGCCTCGATGAGGATGGTCGCGACGAACACCCACGTCAGGGTGTGGACGACCGGGATGGTCGCGAATACGACTCCGCGCAGTACGTCGCCCACGACCAACGTGGAGCGCCGGTCGAGGCGGTCCGCGACATAGCCCGCCAGCGGCCCGAGAACGACCGCCGGTAGCACGCGGAGGAAGAGTACGCCCGCGATCGCGAAGTTCTGCCTCGCGTACGTGTCCGAGGCGAGCGAGCTCGCCATCGCCGTCAACGCCAGCAGGCCGAGCCAGTCACCGAGGCTGGAGAGCCCCAGGCCGATCCAGAGGCGCCGGAACGACGTGATCCGCAAGACGCTGCCCGGCGCGCGCGGCAGCGAGACGTCAGCCACCCGGTCGGCCTCAGCTCGTCTTCTTGACGGCCGTCTTCGTCGCACCGGCGGCCGCCGAGGCCGCCTTCTTCGTGGCTGTTGACTTCTTCGTGGCTGCCGACTTCTTTGCCGTGGACTTCTTCGCCGTGGACTTCTTCACCCCGGTGCGCTTGGGTGCCGGTCCCTTCGCGCGCTTGTCAGCGAGCAGCTCGGCGGCCCGCTCGAGGGTGATCGCCTCGACGGTGTCCTCTTTGCGCAAGGTGGCGTTGAGTTCGCCGTCGGTGACGTAAGGGCCGAACCGTCCGTCCTTCACCACCACTGCCTTGTCCGACACCGGGTCCTGGCCGAGCTCGCGTAGCGGTCCGGACGACGCCCGGCCACCGCGCTGCTTCGGCTCGGCGTAGATGGCGAGCGCCTGGTCGAGTGTGATCGAGAGCAGCCGTTCCTCGGAGTCGATCGAGCGCGAGTCGGTGCCACGCTTTAGGTACGGACCGTATCTGCCGTTGAGCGCGGTGATCTCCTCACCGGAGGCGGGGTCCAACCCGACCAGGCGGGGCAGGGTCAACAGGCGCAGTGCGTCGTCGAGGGTGACGGTGTCGAGCGACATCGTGTCGAACAGCGACGACGTCTTCGCCTTCGCCCCCTTTGGCGGGTCGTCGCCCAGCGCCTCGGTCACGTAGGGGCCGTACCTGCCGTTCTTCGCGACGATCGTTCGGCCGGTCTTAGGGTCTGGCCCGAGGATCCGCTCGGCTCCGGCCGGGCTGGCGAGCAGCTCGTGCGCCTTGTCGAGTGTCAGCTCGTCAGGAGGCAGGTCGTCGGGCACGTTCGCCCGGTTGCCTGCCGAGTCCTCGACATACGGGCCGTAGCGTCCCACCCGCACGGCCACGGTGTCGTCGAGCCCGAACGTCGACAGCTCACGCGCGTCGATCTCCCCGAGATCGGTGACCAGAGCCTTGAGCCCGGCCTGGTCGCCGGTCCCGAAGTAGAAGGCGGCCAGCTCAGTCGTCGAGTCGGCCCTTCCGGCCGCAACCTCGTCGAGCACATCCTCCATGGCGGCGGTGAAGTTGTAGTCGACAAGCCTGCCGAAGTGCCGTTCCAGGAGTCGCACCACCGCGAAGGCAAGCCAGGCGGGGACGAGAGCTGTGCCCTTCTTGTAGACATAGCCACGGTTGAGGATGGTGCCCATGATCGCTGCGTATGTCGACGGCCGCCCGATCTCGCGCTCCTCGAGCTCCCGGATCAGGGTCGCCTCGGTGTAGCGCGCCGGTGGCCGGGTCTCGTGTGCCGCGGAGTCGAGAGCCTCCACAGTCACCGCGTCGCCTTCCGCGAGGTCGGGAAGCCGGCTCTCGCGGTCGTCGCGGTCGGCCTCCGGGTCGTCGGCGCCTTCGACGTACGCCTTCAGGAAGCCGTGGAAGACGATCGTGCGCCCCGTCGCCGAGAACTCGCAGGCCTCGCCACTGGCCGCCGTGGCAGCGATGCGCACCGACAGCGAGCGGCCCTGGGCGTCCTTCATCTGCGACGCGACCGTCCGCATCCAGATCAGCTCGTACAGCCTGAACTCGTCACCGCTGAGACCCGTCTGCGCGGGAGTGCGGAACATGTCGCCCGCCGGACGGATGGCTTCGTGAGCCTCTTGGGCGTTCTTCACCTTGCTCGTATACATGCGTGGCTGTTCCGGGAGGTACTCACCACCGAACAGCTCGGCCACCTGCGCGCGCGCTGCTCTGATCGCCGTATCGGACAGGGTGACCGAGTCCGTACGCATGTAGGTGATGTGACCGTTGTCGTACAGCCTCTGAGCCACCTGCATGGTGCGCGCCGACCCGTAGCCGAGCTTCCGAGACGCCTCCTGCTGCAGCGTCGTCGTGCGGAACGGCGCGTAGGGCGAGCGGCGGTACGGCTTCGCCTCCACAGATTTGACCGTGAAAGCCTGCTCGCGGAGCCCTTCGGCGAGTGCGACGGCACGTCCCTCGTCGACATGGACGACGTCAGCACCCTCCTTCAGCTGACCCAACGACGTGAAATCGCGACCCTGAGCCACCCTGCGCCCGTCGACGCTCCACAGCTTGGCCGCGAAGCTCCGCGGGGTCTTCGCCTCACCTGCGTCGAAGGTCGCTTCGAGGTCCCAGTACGCCGCCTCCCGAAAGGCGATCCGCTCCCGCTCCCGGTCGACGACCAGGCGCGTCGCGACCGACTGCACCCGCCCGGCCGACAGGCCACTCATCACCTTCTTCCACAGCACGGGTGAGACCTCGTAGCCGTAGAGCCTGTCGAGGATGCGGCGTGACTCCTGGGCCTCGACCAGATCGTCGTTGATCGACCGCGGGCTGGCCACGGCTGCTGCGATGGCCTCAGGGGTGATCTCGTGGAAGACCATCCGGTGCACCGGCACCTTGGGTTTGAGCTCGTCGAGCAGATGCCAGGCGATGGCTTCGCCCTCACGGTCCTCGTCCGTGGCCAGATAGAGCCCGTCGGCGTCCTTCAACAGGGCTCTCAGCTTGGCGATCTGCTTCTTCTTGTCGGCCGGGACGACGTACACGGGCGTGAACCCGTCGTCCACGTTGACTCCGAGCCGTCCCCAGGACTCCTTCTTGTACTTCTCCGGCACCTCGCTGGCGTTGTTGGGCAGGTCGCGGATGTGGCCGATCGAGGACTCCACGACATAGCCGCGGCCAAGGAAGCCCGAGATCGTGCGCGCCTTGGCAGGCGACTCCACAATCACCAGCTTGTGTCGGGTCTCAGCCACTGCGAGATACTCCCCACTCTTCCATTCGTACGTACGGCGATTGTCCGCAGGACAAAACGGTAGCCTGCTCGCGAAACTAAGCAGGCGAACCGCCCGTCTCGGGTCCGCTCACGGTAACGCAGTCGTGTCAGCCGGTCACGCACTGTGCCTGACGGCTAAGAGGCCCCATCCTTCTTGAGGGAAGTCTCGAAGGTGTCGTGCCAGGCAGCAGGAGAGGCCAGCTCGGGCAGTGCGGTCTTGTACTTCTCGACGAGCTGCGGCCACTCGGCCGCGAGCCGTGCGTGGAGCGCCACCGAACGCTTCAGCAACGCGCGGAAGAGCTCGGGGTCGCGCTTGTACCACGACGCGGCTGTGCCGTCCGCCGACGACACGAGGGCGGAGTCGAACTGTGCGAGCAGCCACCAGCTGAGGTCGACGTGGGCGACGTTTGCCTCAGGGTTGATCGTCGCCGTCTCCCGCACCGGCAGAACCTGGCGGACGCTGCCGGCCAGCATGGTCTTGGCTCGGCTGAGCGCGCCGGTCGGGGCGCTCGGCTCCTTGCCCTTGCGAGGAGGCTTGCGACGCTTGGCGGCTGGGAACGTGTCGAGCTGAGCGGCGGACTTGGAGTCGTCGTAGTGCTTGCGGAGCTCCCGGAGCTCGGGCAGCCGCTCGAGCACGTCGCGGTGCATGCGCTGGGGACCCTCGAGGATGTCCTCGATCGCCATCAGCCCCATCTCGGCCGGTCCGTACTGCATCGACAGAAGATGGCGGACCTGTGTCTCGAAGCTCTCACGGACTAGCCGGCCGCCCCGGTCGTAGGGCGAGTGGAGCAACGCCGCAACGATGCGGTTGCGACGGTGGAAGTACGCCTGCCAGTCGATCGTGTCGTCCTTCTCGTGCCACGGCACGTGCCAGACCGCGACCCCCGGAAGGGTGACCGTCGGATAGCCCGCCTCGGCCGCCCTGAGGCCGAACTCCGCGTCGTCCCACTTGATGAACATGGGGAGCGCCAAGCCGATCTCGCGGACGACCTTGGTAGGGATCAGGCACATCCACCAGCCGTTGTAGTCGACGTCGATCCGTCGATGCAGCCACGACGTCGACCGCAGCGACTTCTTGGCGAAGTTGTGCCCGTGGAGAGTGTTGGGGGCCGCGCCCCAGAACCACCGGTACTTCGCCACCGCCTCGCCGTAGGCATGCAGGACCGAGCGGTCGTACAGGCTGAACATCTGACCGCCGACGATGGTCGGCTGCTTGGCGAGGTCGGCGAAGGCCACCGCGCGCAGGATCCCCTCGGGCTCGCACACTACGTCGTCGTCCAGAAGGAGCACATAGTCCGAAGCCCCCTTGGAGGTTGCCTCGTCCATCGCCCGCGAGAAGCCGCCCGAACCGCCCAGGTTGCCCTGCTCGATGAGGCGGAGCTGGGAGCCGAGCGACGCTGCGGCCTCCGGGTAGAGCTCGTGGTCGGTGATCTTCTGGGTGCCCTGGTCGACGACGATGATCTCGTCGAGCAGCGTGAGGACGGCCGGCTCCTGGGAGAGCTTGATGAGCTGGTCGACGCAGAACTCCGGCCGGTTGAACGTGGTGATGCCGATGGACAGTCGTCCCGAGGCAGACTTGTCGGTCTCGAACGCCCAGACGGCATTCTCCAGACTCAGCGGGGTCTCGCCGGCCTCGAGGTCGAACCAATACCAGCCACCGTCGATGAACGGCTTCAAGGGCAGGTCGAAGACGAGAGCCTTCACGTCGGGGGAGTCGACGACGCCCGAGTCCGCGCGCTGTACGTGACCCTTCGACGTCGACCGGTACACGATGACCGTGCCGTTTCCTGAGAGGGTCAGGACGAGCCGGACGGTGGCGAAGTCGGTCCACCGACGCCAGTAGCTGGCGGGAAAGGCGTTGAAGTAGGTGCCGAACGTCAGCCGGCGCTCGGGCGAGACGACTGCCCCGATCGACTCCGAGATGGTGCCGTAGCCACGCATCGACTCGTCGCTCTCGGTGACCGCCTCCTCTGAAGGCGCCCCCTCGGCGGGCGCAACCCGGTCCTCGCTGGCGCCGGACTGGCGTGCCGTGCTCTCGCCGGTGCTGAAGCTCGAGAGCCCGCTGACGTACAGCGGCCGGATGTCGAGCTCCTGGTCGGGGCGCAGCACCGTGCGCTGGACGACTCGCCGGCCTGCAAGCGGATCGACGTCGCCGCTCGTCTCGTCGACGGGCGACTGGGCGATCTCGGTCAAGGCTTTGGTCCTCACGTGCACGTGGATGTCACAACCCGGTCACGGTACCAGCCGTCACTCCGCTCATGGTCATCTCCGGAGCCGGACCTCTACGATGTGCTCGTGCGCGACCGCCCCCTCTCTATCTATCTGCACATCGGTCCCCCCAAGACCGGCACGACGTACCTTCAGCAGGTGCTCTGGCAGAACCGCGGCCGGCTCGTCAGGGCAGACGTGACGTGCCCCGGTTCGAGAGGCGACCACTTCCAGGCGGCCCTCGACCTGCGTGAACTCGCTTTCGGCGGCTTCGAGAACCCCAAGACACGAGGTGCCTGGCCGAGGCTGGCTGAGCACACGCTGGCTGTCAGCACCAGCCGAGCCGTCATCTCCCATGAGGTCTTCGCCGGGGCAGAGGAGGAGCAGATCGTCCGTCTGGTCACCGACCTCGACGGGACCGCCGTCCATGTCGTGTACGGCGCCCGCGACCTCGCACGACAGCTTCCGGCCGTCTGGCAGGAGTCGCTGAAGAACCGGCGCACGAGTACTTACCGCGCTTTCTTGCGGCGCACCCTGGGTGACGACGGCTCGCCGGGCGAGGCTCACTTCTGGCGGGCTCAGGATGCCGTCGCCACGCTGGGCCGCTGGTCGAAGGCTGTGCCAGCGGACCGCATCCACGTCGTGACCGTTCCGCCTTCGGGGACGGCCCCGGACACCCTGTGGCGCAGGTTCTGCCAGGTGCTCGGGATATCTCCCGAGGGCTTCGACCTCGAGACCTCCAGGGCGAACCCTTCGCTCACCAGCGTCGACGCGGAGCTGCTCCGCAGGCTCAACGACACTCTGCCGGACGACCTGCCCTGGCCGGCGTACGAGCGCAGCGTCAAGCGTTGGTTCAACCACCGGGCGGACTCCGGCCGGGCTGGTGACCGGCTACGGGTGCCGACGGAACACCGTGAGCGTGTCCTCGCACTGTCCGCTCAGCAGCGGTCGGGGCTGTCGGATGCCGGCTACGACATCGTCGGGGGGCTGGACGAGCTGGTTCCACTGGACGCAGGCTTCGGGCCCGTGGAGACCGTGTCGTCCGACATGGTCACCGACACCGCCGTAGGCATGCTCGCCGACGTCCTTCTCGAACGCCGGCGGGCAGGTCGAGAGAGCCAAGGCGGGACCGTTCAGAAGGTCCTGGGGCGCCTTCGACAGGGACGAGGGGGGTCGTGACAGCGGCAGGCGGAGCCGCGCGCACCCGAGTGTTCTTCCACGTCGGGGCACCCAAGACGGGCACGACCTACCTCCAGAACGTGCTGTTCAACAACCGTGACGCGCTGGCCGCGGACGGAGTGCTCTATCCCTATGACGACAGGGGTCAGCCGTTCCGCTCGATGCTGGACTTCCGCGGGGCAGGCTGGGGTGGCAGTCGTGCTGGTCAGTACGCCGGGGAGTGGGAGGCGGTGGCGGCCCGTACGCGTGCCTGGCGGGGCCGAAGCGTCATCATCTCCAACGAGCTGCTCGGTGGCTCCACATCCGAGCGGATCGAGATCGGCCTCGGCGGCATGGGGACTGCTGAGGTGCATGTCGTCTTCACCGCCCGGGACCTTGCCAGGCAGCTGGTCTCGGACTGGCAGGAGCACATCAAGCACAAGCACATCGTGACGCTCGAGACATTCGTCGCTGACCTCGTCGAGCTCGGCATCGACGCCCCCGAACCGTTCGGCGAGCTGTTCTGGGGGATGCACGATGCGGAGTACGTGCTCGCCCACTGGTCCCGTTTCGTCCCCGTCGACAACATCCACCTGGTCACCGTTCCGCAACCGGGCGCGGAGCCGGACACACTCTGGAACCGCTTCTGCTCCGTCACGGGGCTCTCGCCGGCGGCATACGACACCGACACCAGACGCGCGAACACGTCTATGGGCGTCGCCGAGACCGAGCTGGTGCGCAGGATGAACCTCGAGGTACAAGGCATGCCGGCCGACATCTACGACCCACTCGTCCGCAAGCTGCTCGCCGAGGAGATCCTCGGTGGGAACTCTCCGCGCCTCACGCTTCCGACAGAGCACATGGACTGGGTCACTGAGCGCTCACGTCGGCTCATCGCCTCACTCGACCACGCCGGGTACCAGGTGGAGGGAGACCTTGAGGAGCTGATGCCGCGGGCCGCCGACCATCTGCCCCACGCCTCTCCGACGGCACAGACCGACGCCGACCTGGCCGACGCGGCGATCCGCGCCGCCACCGGTCTGCTCCGGCACAGCGGACGCCAGCGCCGGCGCCTCCTGGAGCTGCGGCAGACGGCCGAGGGTGACGACCTGGACCCCCTGGTCGAACGGTCCGGGCTGAGATCTCGGCTCAGATCCGGCTACCGACGGGCCAGGAGTGCGGTGGGACGTCTCTTGAGGAGGGCCGGGCTGCGCCGTGAGCCTCAGCCGGCCCGCCGCAACAGATAGTCGACGATGTCCAGGAGCTCCGCCACGATTTCCGCATCCACGAGGTCGTCCGGTCCTCTTTCCGGGGGCGGCTCGTCGGGGCCTGGTCGCGCAGGTAGTAGATCGTCGAACGACCCGACGACGTCGTAGCCCGCCCTGCGCATCGGTGCGACCATGCGCTCGGACAGGTCGAGGATGGTGGAGCGCTGAGTGGGGGTGAGCGGCAGTCGCAACTGATCCTTCCGGCCGTCGGCGAAGGCAGGTTCGAGCCGGCGCCGGATGATCTTGCGATACTCGAGGATAGGGAGGTTCTCGGCGTAGCGTTCGTTGTACCGCCGCAGAGTCTCCGCAGCCGCGATGCTCAAAGACGTGTTGGCGGGGGGGATGTCCGACGCGTAGCGGGAGGAGTCGAGCCCGAGGACGCTGGCGAACCGCTCCCAGAGCAGTCCCGTCGGTGCTCCGGGCGGTGGTGCCGTGACGAGGTGGACATGGGGTGCGTCGAGGCCCCTCGACCAGCGGGCCAGGACCGCCCGAGCGTTCTGACCACCCCAGAAGACTCGTGACAGGGCACTGGTCCGCTCACCGAGGACGTCGACGAGAAAGTCCTGGTAGGACATCGTCTGACGGTTCTTCACCTGCTCCTGCCAGACTGCCGGCACCTGCCGTACGAGGTCGCGAGCCGTGTAGATGACGTGTAGCTCGGCGGTCCCGAACGCAGCGAGGATCTCGGCGATCTTCGGGCCGCGCGAGAAGCAGAACAGCTCGCTCGACAGCACCACCGTGTCGCCGCCCCATTCGAGCGATCGACGCACGACCTTGGTCCAGTGGTCGGCGAAGGCGCTGCCCTTCTCGGACTCTTCGAAGGTCTTCCTGACCGCCCAAACGGCGGTGTGGTGCGCCTCGCGGCCCGGCTTGGGATAGAGGACGCCGACCTCGGCGAGGGCGTGACGGTTCTGGGCGAGCACCCGCTGGAGGAAGGTCGTCCCGGTCTTCGGAGCGCCGATGTGGATGAAGACGCGCTTCTGTTCAGCCACCCTGCGACGTCACACGGTGGTCGAGGGAGTGGCCGGAGCCGCTTCGGAGTCGCTGTCGCCGATCGCGACCGGGCGGCGCTTCGATATGTAGACCGCGACGGCGATGATCAGCGTGGCACCGACCGCGATCGCCAGGCGCAGCGGAGTGTTCGCGTCACCGCCATAGGTCATCTTCACCACGGCGGCCGCTATGAGCAGCGAGACGAGGTTCATCACCTTCAGCAACGGGTTGATGGCCGGTCCGGCGGTGTCCTTGAACGGGTCACCCACGGTGTCACCGATGATTGTCGCCTCGTGGGCAGGTGACCCCTTGCCTCCGTGCACGCCGTCCTCGACGAGCTTCTTCGCATTGTCCCAGGCCCCGCCGGAGTTTGCGAGGAACACCGCCATCAGGGTTCCGGTGGCGATGGCCCCCGCGAGGTAGCACGCCAACGGACCTACGCCGAGGCCGAAGCCGACAGCTACAGGCGCCAGGATCGCCAGAAGTCCAGGTGTCGCGAGCTCGCGCAGCGAGTCGCGGGTGCAGATGTCGACTACCTTGCCGTACTCCGGGCGCCCGGTTCCCTCCATGATCCCCGGGATCTCCCGGAACTGGCGACGTACCTCGAACACGACCGCTCCGGCGGCCCGCCCCACGGCACTGATGGCCAACCCCGCGAAGAGGAAGACGACGGCTGCCCCGATCAGCAGGCCGACAAGGTTGGCCGGGTCGACGATGTTGATGACACCACTCAGGTCCAGGAACTGGCTGCCGGTCACCTGGCCGATCGTGAGGGATGTGAGCTCGCCGGTCGCGCCGGTGACGGCGTCCGTGAACGACCCGAACAGCGCGGTGGCCGCCAGCACGGCAGTGGCGATGGCGATGCCCTTGGTAATCGCCTTGGTGGTGTTTCCCACGGCGTCCAGCTCGGTGAGAATGGCGGCGCCCTTCTCGTCCACGTCACCGGACATCTCGGCGATGCCCTGCGCGTTGTCTGAAACCGGCCCGAACGTGTCCATGGCGACGATGACGCCGACCGTGGTGAGCAGCCCACACCCGGCCAAGGCGACCGCGAAGAGCGAGATGACGATCGACCCACCCCCAAGCAGGAACGCCCCGTAGACAGCAGCGCCGATCACGAGGGCCGTGTAGACGGAGGACTCGAAGCCCACTGACAGACCCGAGAGGATCACCGTGGCCGCGCCGGTGAGGGAGGTCTTGCCGACATCCTTGACGGGACGGTGCTCCGTGCCGGTGAAGTAGCCGGTAAGAGCCAGGATGACCGCTGCCAGCCCGATACCTATCAGGACCGCGACCAACGCGATGACGCGTGGGTCGCCGTCGGTTCCGCTGTTCGCCACTCCCTGGATCCGGCTGCTGAAATCGTTTCCGGACGACGCATCGGTGAGCTCGGCGAAGCTGCCAGGCAGGTAGGTGAAGGATGCGATGGCGCAGAGCACCGCCGACACTGCCGCTGAGATGTAGAACGCCCTGTTGATCGTCGTCAGGCCGCCCTCGTTCGGGTTCGGCCGGGTGATGTAGACACCGAGGATCGCGGTGAGCGCACCGATGGCCGGCACGATGAGGGGGAAGACCAGACCTTCGGCACCGAAGGCGACCTTCCCGAGGATCAGGGCGGCCACGAGCGTGACGGCGTACGACTCGAACAGGTCAGCCGCCATGCCGGCGCAGTCTCCGACGTTGTCGCCCACGTTGTCGGCGATCGTCGCCGCATTGCGCGGGTCGTCCTCGGGGATGTTCTGCTCGACCTTCCCGACCAGGTCGGCGCCGACGTCCGCTGCCTTGGTGAAGATCCCACCGCCGACACGCATGAACATGGCCAGCAAGGCGGCCCCGAAACCGAACCCCTCGAGCACCGAGGGGGCGTTGCTCTTGTAGAAGAGGACGACTGACGAGGCCCCGAGCAACCCGAGGCCGACCGTAGCCATACCAACGGCTCCGCCGGTGCGGAACGCCACCCGCATAGCGGGGTCACGCCCTTCGGTCTGGGCAGCGGCTGCCACCCGCACATTCGCCTTGACCGCGAGCGCCATGCCCGAGTATCCGATCGCGGCGGAGAACCCCGCGCCGAGAACGAAGAATAACGAACGGCCGATCCGGATCGACGCATCGCCAGGGAGTACGAAGAGCAGCGCGAAGGCGATGGCCGCGAAGACAGCGAGGGTCTTGAACTGCCGAGCGAGGTAGGCCTGGGCACCCTCTTCGACCGCCTGGCCGATCGCCCGCATGTTCTCGGTGCCCTCGGGAGCGCTCAAAACCTCCTGGCGGAACAAAGCGGCCATGGCCAGTGCCACCACGGCGATGACAGCCACGACGACCACCAGGGTGATGTTCCCCCCGGAGAGGGACACGTCCGCACCTTGGGCGAGGGTGAGCCCTGACATGATTTACCTCCACTGAGCTCCGCTGCTCATTCGGCGTGACGACCATCTGACGAGTCAGGCTGCCGGTCGCAACCCTCCGTGGGCTCGCATCAGCCCGGTCGAACCCGCCGGAGTCTAGCGTTTTCCTGCGTCGTCGCGACACGAGGACCGCCGCGGGGCGTCACCCGTCGGCCGCTGTGGCTGCATCGACCGAGTCGTAGATCTCGAATACGCGTGCGAGTCCGGTGATGCGGAAGATCTTGAGAAGTCGCTCCTGGGTGCACACCAGCCCGAGCGAGCCCTGGTGGGCGCGGACCCGTTTGAGGGCACCCACCAGCACCCCAAGACCGGTCGAGTCGAGGAAGTCCACGCCCTCGAGGTCGACGACGAGGTGGTGGTGTCCACTGTTGACCAGCTCGACGAGGTGGTCGCGCAACCTCGGAGCGGTGTACACGTCAATCTCGCCGCCGACAGCCACTACAGTTCGGTGCCCGACAGAGGTGCTGCTGAGCGAAAGATCCACGGCGGCTCCTCTCGCACTGGTTCGTCGCCCTCGCCACAGGGCGACCCCCATAGAACCGTATGTCGCCCTTGCACGCAAAGGAAGGGCGCCGGTGCGAGGATGGCGAGTCGTGACTCAGACGGGGCGGGTGTTCGATCCGGAGGCGGCGGCGCTGCGGCTCGCTGCGCCGCCGGGCAGGCGTGGCCGGTTGATCCACCTCGAGATGCGCCCAGGTCGCGACGCCCAGGCTGCGGAATGGCCGTCGTGGGTGCATCCAGCGGTGGTCGAGGCGGCGCGCGCGTCGGGTGTCATCGCGCTGTGGACGCACCAGGCGGAGGCGGCTTCACTTGCGTTCGACCGTCGGCACACCGTCATCGCGACCGGGACGGCGTCAGGCAAGTCGCTCGCGTACCTGGCGCCGACGTTGTCGTCCATCGCGCACAGCACCGAGAAGCCCGGCGCCCGCGGTGACACCGTGCTCTACCTGTCACCCACCAAGGCGCTTGCTCATGACCAGCTCAGGGCTATGTCCACCTTGGCCGTCCGGGGTGTCCGAGCCACGACCTACGACGGTGACTCCGCGAGGGAGGAGCGCGACTGGACGCGCGACCATGCCAACTATGTGCTGACCAACCCCGACATGCTGCACCGGTCGATCCTTCCCGGACATGCGCGCTGGGCCCAGTTCCTGAGCTCGCTGCAGTTCGTCGTCGTAGACGAGTGCCACCACTACCGCGGAGTCTTCGGTGCGCACGTCGCCCAGATCATCCGCCGCCTCCGCAGGATCTCCGCCCACTACGGTGCCTCGCCCACCTTCGTGCTCGCGTCGGCGACCGCTGCGACGCCAGACGTGAGTGCCACCAGGCTGGTCGGCGAACCCGTCTTCCCCGTGACCGTGGACGGGTCGCCTCACGGCCCCACGGCGCTGGCACTGTGGGAGCCGCCGCTCACTTCGCTGCACGGCGAGAACGCGGCACCTGTACGGCGCTCGGCGGCGTCTGAGACGGCGGAACTGGTGGCCGACCTGGTCGCCGACGGCGTGCGCACACTGGCATTCGTGCGTAGCCGACGGGGTGCCGAGACGGTAGCGCTTCAGGCGCGGACCGCACTTGCCGCCGTCGACATGGACCTGGCAACCCGGGTAGCGCCTTATCGGGGCGGCTACCTCCCCGAGGACCGTCGTGAGCTGGAACAGCGGTTGAAGTCCGGCGACCTGCTGGCCGTGTCGGCGACCAATGCGCTCGAGCTGGGGATCGACATCGACGGTCTCGACGCGGTCGTGATGGCCGGGTTCCCCGGCACCAGGGCGTCGATGTGGCAGCAGATCGGCCGCTCCGGGCGAGAGGGCCAGGGCGGTCTGGGGGTACTGGTCGCCCGGGACGACCCACTCGACACCTATCTCGTCACCCATCCCGACCAGCTCCTCGGAGCTCCGGTCGAAGCCACGGTGTTCGACCCCGCCAACCCCTACGTCGTGGCTCCCCACCTGTGCGCGGCCGCGCAGGAGCTGCCGCTGGAACCTGCGGACTTCGATCTCTTCGATGGTGACGTGGAATACCTCGTCGCCTCGCTGGAGCAGGCGGGATACCTCCGGCGGCGTACGCGCGGCTGGTTCTGGACCCGCCGCGACCGCGCAGCCGACCTTGCTGACATCAGGTCGAGCGGAGGAAACCCTGTGCGGATCGTCGAGGGGTCCACCGGCCGCCTCGTCGGGACCGTCGACGCGGCCTCGGCGCACTCAGCCGTGCACGACGGCGCCGTGTACATACACATGGGAGAGACGTACCTCGTCGACCGACTCGACGTCGAGGAGGGAGTAGCCGTGCTCGAGCCGGCCAGGGTCGACTACGCGACCACGGCCAGAGAGATCACCGATATCCGCATCCTCGACGCCGATCTCGAGCAGGCGTGGGGAGAGGCGACCCTGTCGTTCGGCTCAGTCGAGGTGTCGTCGCAGGTTGTGTCATACCTGAGGCGCCGATCGATGACCGGCGAAGTGCTTGGAGAGGTGCCGCTCGACCTCCCCGCTCGTGACCTGGTGACGAAGGCCGTCTGGTGGACGCTGTCATCCGAGCAGCTCTCGCGGTCGGAGGTCGACCCTCGTGACCTACCCGGGGCTGCGCACGCTGCCGAGCATGCGTCCATCGGACTCCTCCCCTTGTTCGCAACGTGCGACCGCTGGGACATCGGTGGGGTATCGACAGTCAGGCACGAGGACACTGGCCTGCTTACGGTGTTCGTCTACGACGGCCATCCAGGTGGGGCGGGTTTTGCCGAACGCGGCTTCGCCGCGGCAGAGTCCTGGCTGAGCGCCACGCGTGAGGCGATCACCTCATGTCGTTGTGCCGACGGATGCCCCTCCTGCGTGCAGTCGCCCAAGTGCGGTAACGCCAACAACCCGCTCGACAAGGGTGCCGCCGTGAAGATCCTCGACGTCCTGCTCGGTTCCGCGCGCTGATGACACTGCTCTACTTCATGGTCCGCTGTCCTCGGTCAGTCGTCCTCGGGGTGCTGTCTCCGGCTCCCCATCCCAACCCCTTGGATTCCTTACCTGCCGTTGGGTCGCTGCGAGGAGGGCGGCGTGCGGGCCGGTGTCGTGGGACACTCGGAGGCATGATCGCGTTGGGTGTGTTCGTGCTCGTCATCGTGGGCCTTGCGAGTCTCGCGGTCGTCTTTCGCGGTGGCGATCCGGTCACCATCGACCTGCACTTCTTCACCATCAAGACCACTGCAGGATTCGTCTTTCTCGCGGGTGCCGTCGCGCTCGCGCTCGTCGCGTTCGGGCTCTCGCTCTTGTGGGAGGGCCTTAAGCGTGGCCGCAAGCGACGCAAGGAGACCAAGAGCCTGCGAAGCCGGGCCGAGGCTACTGAGTCTTCCGCGAGTACCGGCGGCTCCTCCGGGGAGTCAGGCCCCGCGACTGGCTCAGGCTCCCAGGCTGGTGGAGCGGTTCCCGCGAACCGGCCCCCGACCGACACCACAGGCGGGTCGTCCGGCACGGCGGAGCGGTCGGGGCCGGACGACCACTTCGACACGACCCCCCGGGACCACTGACCGCGATCAGATCCGCGTCGATCGGTTCTCGGTGTGCGCCTAGTCAGTGCAGCGTCTCTGCTGCTCACGGGTCTGCTCCCGCCGGGTCAGGGTCTGCTCCCGCCGGGTCAACGGCCAGCTCCCGCCGGGTCAACGGCCAGCTCCCCCCGGGTCAACGGCCAGCTCTCGCCGGGTCAAGGGCCTGCTCTCGCCGCCGACGTGAGGGAGCCGTCGAGCCCGAAGGGTAGAGCGATGGACCCGGTGAGTGTCACGATCACGTCGCTCCCTTCGAGTCGGCATCTGCTCAGAGCCGCCTCGTTGGCCTGGGCGATGACGGCGGCCACCGCACATCCGTCACCTCCACGTTGGAGCCGCGCCGCGCCCGACAACGAGGAAAGGTCGGCCGCACCATCAAGGTGATGCTGCGCGGACATGATGGCCGCTGCGACCACGCCGAGCCAGCCGACCATCGCCGTGACGAAGATCCATGTCAATCCCCACACTGTCGCCACCCCGTCGTCGCGACGGGTGTGGGCCTCAACTCCCATCGGTGGCACCGCCCTCGATCTCCACGGTGGAGCTGGAGGCGACGGTAGTAGACGGCATCGGCAGCAGCAGCCAGCCTGGAGCCACCGCTTTGATGGTCACCGTCACCGTCACCCCCACGGCTGACTCGGCGAAGGTCACGTCTGAGGCGCCGGGGGCGGTACGACGTGCGGCGGCGACAGCAGCCTGTTCGTCCTCACCTCGCGCCAACGCTCTGGCGGCGTCGCGCGCCGCGTCAACGGCTCGCACCTGGGCGACTCCCAGCAAGACCATCCAGACCAGGACCAGGCTGAACGCTGCAATCAGGGGCAGCACCATCGCCGCCTCGGCGGTGACTGTGCCGCGTTGGTCTCTCTCGGGCCTCATCGGTCAATCCGTTCCGAGCGGGGCGAGTCGGCATGACGCGCCCCCGCTCCTGGTCGTCAGAAGGGCAGCAGGTCGGTGATGCTCGAGAAGATGCCCTCGAGAAGGCTCCGCCCGAGGTCGGACGTGAGCAGCTTGAACAGCAGGCCCGCGAAGCCGCAGGCCGACACCGTCCCGACGGCGTACTCAGCGGTGGTCATTCCCCCCTCTCCGCGTGGGTGGTGGGTTGCGACATCGGCGGGGGCGACGGGGTGTGGCATGACGGACGGCCTTTCGCTGGTCTCGGACTGTCGGCCCGAGAGTTGGAGTGGTTGATGCGTCCAGCCTCTGGTGCGGAACTCGGCCGAACCAGCGGCGCCGTCGATGTTGTTGACAGCCAGGCCGAAGGATCGTGGCTGGGGAGAACGCGTCAGAGCACGAGGTTGGAGAACGCCCCAGCGATGGTCGGGACAACGCCGATCAGCATGAATGCGGGGAGGAAGCAGGCGGCGAGCGGTGCGGCGGCCTTGACGCCCACGTTGCGGGCTCGAAGCTGTGTCTCGGTCCGGCGCTCGCGTCTGCGGTCCTGAGCGAGTCGAGTGAGCCCGTCAACCACCGGAGCACCAGACTCCAGGGTCCTGAGCATGGTTCGAGCCAGCGAGCTCATGTGGGGGTCGGCAGCGATACGTCGCCACTCGTTCAGCGGTTCTGCACCGAGCGCTAGTCGGGAGGTCAGCGAGTCGAGCCGTTCACCCAGAGTTCCGCCAACCGCTCGAGAGACGAGGTGCAGTGAGTCGTCGACCGGTCTGCCCACGCTTGCGCAGGCAGCGAGCAGGTCCGCAGCCAGGGGCAGGTCACGAGATATCTCTTCACGGGCCCGCGCGGCTCCCGGTGACTCGAGCCGGCCGACCCACCAGCTCAAGGCGAGCCCCGCCGGTAGGCCGACAAGAGCCGACAACCAGCCTGATAACAGCCAGCCAACTGCCGAACAGGCGCTTACGCACATCACCGAGCGCAGACGAGGATTGTCGACAGGCAAGCGGAGTCCGGTCTTGCTCGGGGCGGAGGCGGGGCTCTGTGGCGCAAGCCGGGCCAGCCGGCCCCCGTTGCCGCCACCAAGGAGGCACCAGACCAGGGCGAAGACGCTCCCGCCCACCACGGCGACCATCACCTATCCCGGCGCCGAGGGGCGAGCCGCTCTCCATCCGCAGATCGCAAGGCGACCATCCCTACCCCTCCGCCGAGGCGGCGAGCCGCTCTACCCAGAAGATTCCCAGGCACGCGAGAGCCGATCCGAGGCCTAGGCACAGCAACCCGACATTCGTGGACAGGAGAAACGTGATCGGTCGAGCACCCATGGATGATCCGAGAGCCAATCCGAAGACGGGCAGAACCGCCAGGAGTCTGGCGGTCGCCCGAGGTGGTCCCAGGCAGGCGGTCACCTCGGAACGAGCCTCGTCGTCGCTTCGTAGGCCGGCGGCGATCCGCTCCAGCACCGTCGCGAGCGCGGCGCCAGACTGGTGGGCGACCTCCCATCCGGCCGCCACTGCACGCAGGCCCTCAGCGCCCTGAGCCGTTGCCGCCCGGCGTATCGCCTCGGGAACGTCTCCGCCGAGTCGGGCAGCCGACACGACGCTCGCCCACTCCGCCCGCGTAACGAAGGAACGCTCCAACACCTGTAGGGCCGGCAACCCTGCCCGGAGCTCGGCTGACAGCGCGTCGCAGACCTCGATGACCGCCACCTGCCTCGCCCGCCGCTGACCCCGCATACTCACGTCCCGGACGACTCTGCGCAGGACGATGCCTGCCATCAAGCCCCCAAGGCCAAAGGCGATGGGTAGCAGAGTGCCGACCACCGCCAGCCAGCCGACGCAGACGATCACCGCTCCCGCCGCCGCACTCAGCTTGGACGGGCGCCAGACCAGGCGCGGCCCATGGGAGGCATCCACGGAGATCCGGTGCAGGGTGTCCCTGCCGCGGGTCGAGGTCCAGACGGCTCCGAACGCGGCCACGAAGGCTGCCGCGGCCCATCCGGTCATGATCTGCTTCTGTCGATGAGGCGCTCGAGGAGCTCACAGGACGGGCCCGCCGATGCAGGCCCGTTCCGCAGAAACTGGACCGCAGTTGAGACCTCTACGAGGCCGTCACTCTGACGCGACAAGGTGGCGATCTCGATGACGCGCCTGATGCCGTCGGTCTCACGCCGCAGATGGATGATGACCTGGACCGCAGCTGCCAGTTGCGAGTGCACGGCCTCACGGTGGAGACCGGCTGCCACGCCGAGCGCCTCCAGGCGCGCTGGGACGTCGCGCCCAGCGTTGGCATGGAGCGTGCCGCACCCCCCTTCGTGGCCAGTGTTCAGGGCAGCGAGCAGATCCACCACCTCGGCGCCTCGAACCTCTCCTACGACCAGACGGTCCGGACGCATCCGGAGTGCTTGGCGGACCAGGTCCCGCACCGTGATCTCACCAGCACCTTCGACGTTCGGCTGGCGCGACTCGAGTGAGACGACGTGGTCGTGACGGGGCCGCAGCTCGGTGGCGTCCTCGACGACCACGATGCGTTCACGGCTGGGAACATACGACAACAATGCCGAGAGGAGCGTCGTCTTCCCGCTCCCCGTACCGCCAGAGACGAGGAAGGCGATCTTCGAACGGATGATGTCGCGAAGCAGGTCGGCACCTCGCTGGTCGACCGTGCGGGCTGCCACGAGCTCTTTGAGCGTCATCGCCCGACGCGCCTGCACCCGGATAGCCAGGCAGGTGCCGGGACGTGCGACCGGTGAGAGAACGGCGTGGAACCGGTTGCCGTCGCGAAGACGGACGTCCACGTATGGCGAGGCGTCGTCGAGGCGCCTGCCGGCCGACGAGGCCAGTCGCTGGGCGAGCCTTCGCACCGCCCCGTCGTCGGTGAACGTCGTGTCGGTGAGCTGGAGTCCCAAGCCGCGGTCCACATACACGGCCCGAGGCCCGTTGACGAGGATGTCGGTCACGCCGTCGAGCCGCAGAAGCTCGTCGAGCGGGCCTGCGCCGACGGAATCGCGCCGAAGGGCATCCACTACCTCGAGGACAGCGGAGTCGCCCACCAGGTGACCATCCGTGCGCAAGACATCCGCCACCCTCGCCGGGGTCAGCCCACCGCCCCCCTCAGCGAGGCTGGCTCGGACCCGCTCGAGCAGGTCGTCGTCCACCGGTGTCACCGGGCTCTCCGGACTTTTCCAGGTCGCCCTGGACCGGCTTCGAGCAGGTCCGCGAGCAGTCTGGAGCAGGGGCGGGAGAGGCCTCGCTGCGCCAGTGGTCCTACACCGGTATCGATCGCGCGTGTGACGCCTCGTCGCGTGGGGACAGTTGCAGCAAGCGGGATCCGCAAGGACGACGCGACTGCCTCGGCGTCGAGATCGGCACCCCGCGTACGACGGACCACCAGCCTGACGTCGCCACAGACTGCCTCCACTGATCGCAGCAGTCGACCTGCCCCGGCCGTGGACCGCACGTCGGGCGTACAGACGACAAGCAACGTGTCGAGGGCCAGAAGCGCCACTGTGGTGTATGCGTCCACAACCCTTGGCAGGTCGATGACGACGACACCTGAACCTCGCTGAGCGGCAGCGAGCACGCTCGCCAGGGCGGCCGGGTCGAGCGCTGCCGTGTCGGCTCGATCCCACGACAGAACTGCCAGACCGTCGGCATCAGGAAGAGCTGCACGCAGAGCCCCGGCGCTGACCCGGCCATGAGTGGCCGACACGTCAGGCCATCTCAGCCCTGGTGCGGACTCGCAGCCCACGACCAACTCGATCCCTCCGCCGAACGGGTCGAGGTCGACCAACAGGGTCGCAGGACCTCTCCGCGCGCCGGTGAGCGCGAGCGCGGCCGCGAGTGTCGAGGCGCCGGCACCCCCTCGGGCACCGATCACTCCCACCGTGGTCGCGCGGGTCGGACTGCCGTCGACCGCGTCGGCCAAGCGCTCCACCAGCTCAGAGTCTTCATCAGGCACCACGATGACGTTGCCGGCGCGGATCGCCACGGCGTCACGCCACATCTGCCCCGTTTGGGGGGCGTGGCCCACCAGGCTGACGTTCGGACGCAGTGGAAGCTGGAGTCCTGCGACCTCGTCGGCGCAGTCGGCTCCGACCAGGACGCAGACTGCCGCGACCCAGTTCCGCCGCGCGAGTCTCGGCTCTCCGGTGACATCCGGCGTCACCGCTGCTGCAGCACATAGGCGGAGGACTTGGTCGCGAAGGCCGGTGTCTCGCGTCACCACCAGCGGACCGGTCGCTGCCACGCTCTCACCCATGCACACATGGTGGAGCGGGCGGTGGTCGACCGGCCGTACCACGGGGACTCTGTGGAGATCCGGGTCACCAGACGCTGGCTGTGGACGGGGTGTCGGTACCGTCCGACTCTTGCGAAGGTTCGGCGCAGCGGGAGGCGGCACATGAGACTGCTGACGATCGACCACGACAGCGTGGTGCCACCCCTCGAGCAGCTGAGGACCCAGGTCGCGGCGATGACGGTCACCGGGGAGCTCGAACCGGGGCAGAAGCTCCCGACTGTCCGTCAGCTTGCCTCCGATCTAGGCCTGGCGGCGAACACGGTCGCACGCGCATACCGCGAGCTCGAAGCCGACGGCATCATCTCCACTCAAGGTCGCCGAGGGACGTTCGTGCGCAGCACCTTCTTCGAGCAACATGCCTCGGTCAATCGCGAGGCGGCCGCCCGCGCAGCCGCGATGAGCTTTACGAAGACGGCCCGACGCAGCGGCATGTCGCTTGCTGAGGCCACCCGGCTCGTGGAGGCAGCCTGGCCCCGCACCACCGGCTGAGTTTCGCCGTGGCCATGACTGCCTCGCGAGAAGGCGTACGCACGGGAGCTAGGCACAGTCGAGTGATCGGCGGTACAAGCTCTGAAAGTCCACGACCTGCCCCTCCTGCGGTCGTATCCTCGATGTACAGGGCCGCTAAGGAGGTGCATGACGGTGGGCACCAGCTCGGGAAGGCCCGCTGCCTTCTTCGACCTCGACAAGACGATCATCGCCAAGTCCAGCACCCTGGCCTTCAGCCGATCGTTCTACCAGGGCGGCCTGATCAGCCGGACGGCAGTGCTCCGCAGTGCCTATGCACAGTTCGTCTTCCTCTTCGGAGGGGCGGACCACGAGCAGATGGAGCGGATGCGCCGCTACCTCTCCGAACAGGCGACGGGGTGGGACGTCCAGACTGTCAAGGACATCGTGGCCGACACCCTGCATCACATCGTCGACCCACTCGTGTATGACGAGGCTGTCGGCCTAATTGAGCTGCATCACAGCAAGGGTCGAGACGTCGTCATCGTCTCGACGTCAGGGGCCGAGGTCGTCGGACCCATCGGTGAGATGCTCGGCGCCGACCGGGTGATCGCCACGACGATGGTGCAGGTGGACGGCCGGTTCACCGGCGAGATCGAGTTCTACGCCTATGCGGAGAACAAGGCGACGGCCATCCGGCAGGTCGCCGAGAGCGCGGGCTACGACCTTGCTCAGTCCTACGCCTACAGCGACTCCGTGAGCGACATCCCGATGCTCGAGGTGGTCGGGAACCCGCACGCCGTCAACCCCGACAAGCTGCTTCGTCGGGCGGCTCTGGAGCGAGGCTGGCCGGTCCTGGACTTCACCCGGCCGGTGCGGCTCCGCAAGCGCCTCCCCTTCGAGACCCGGACGACCACAGTCGCCGCAGTCGCCCTCGGCGCTGGCGCGGCTGCCGCCGGCGCCGTGCTCTTTGCGTCGCGCCGGTCCAGGCGCGTGTGAGCCCGCCGCGCCGCACAAGTCTTCCCAAGTGTCTGTAAACGGCGTACAACAGACAACAACAACTGAACACCCGCACATGAGCCAGGTACCCACGCGGCGAACCACCCTTCCGACAGGGCAGTCGCGACTCGGGGTCACCCCGAGGCGACGATCATGAGATTGCACGCCTGGTAGCCAGCGCCTCATGTGCCAGCGGCGGCGCCCTCTCGGGGGCGCCGCTCGCACGTGAGCGTCCGGTCCTCAGCAAGGTTCAGCGCAGTGGGCTGAGCTCTGTTGCTCTGGACAGGGCTTGTGCGCAGTGGAGGAGCCAGGCGCGCCTGCCGGTGGCTCCGCCGCTGGCGTACGCAGCCAGGGCGGCCCGATAGTCTTCCACCAGCGCCAGGTGTCCCGCTTCGGGCACCAGCAACGACGTGGGGTCGACCCCTTTGGCGACAAGAAGCAGCCGCTCGAGCGCGCGGGCGACGAGCCCGTTGCACCGCTGGAAGGGGCGCGCGGTGGCGAGCTCGGCATGTGCGACCGCCGCAACGGCGATGGCAGGGACAGGGCCCGGTGACACAAGACCGGTCGCGAGGGCCTGCATCCGCGCCGCGACGCCACCGTCTATACGCGGCCTCCCGATGACCTCCTGTTCCACGAGTCCGACAGCGGCCAAGGCGTGCATACGTGCCAGAGCCTGGAGCGGTGACCTGCCGACGACCGGTACGAGGGCGAGCAGCCCGGCGTTGAGCCGCGCAGCAGACGTTGCCCGCTCGTCGCCTTCGCCGCGGCGCAGCCGGTCTGCATCTGTCGAGCTGCCGTCGATGCGAGCCGAGGCGACCGCTCCGCGAAGCAGCGACTCGGCCGTCAGCATGGGTGTCGTTCGGCGTAGTCCGCGATCACGCAGGAGCGCATCGACACCGTCTCGGGCGGCCGCGAGCGCTGACGGGACTCCCTCGGCGGCAGCGGACTCGGCAATCTCGTCGCTCAGCCTCGGCACGCCAGCGAGCCTAGACGCGCGGGCCTCTCCCGGACATCGGTGCGGACAACGACGCTGCGTCGGTCCGATAGCCTGCGATGCCATGGACGTCGGAGAAGTCCGCGAACGAGGTGCCGCTTCGCCCGGCCAGGCAACGCCGTTCGCGGACTACCCCCAGAACGCGGTCGAGTGGACAGTCGGCCGCGGTAGAGCGCGAGTGCTCGAGCTGAGTGCGGGTAGTGGTGAGCTCACAGCCGAGCTCTGCCGACTGGGCCATGACGTGGTGGCGACGGACCCGTCTCCTCAGGTGGCCCGGCGCCTGACTGCCCACCTCCCCGAGGCTCGTGTGACTGTCGCCCGCGCCGATGACATCCCACTGGCGCCTTCGTCGGTCGAGCTGGTCGTCATGGGGTCTGCCTACCACTCGATCGACGCGGCCCGGGTCCTGGCCGAGGTCGCTCGGGTGCTCGGCCGGGCCGGCGTGCTCGCGCTGATCTGGAACCGCGGCGACCAGAAGATTCCCTGGGTCAGGAAGATGTTCGCGCTGACAGGAGATGAATCGTCTATGGGAGACGACGACCCGTTCGAGGCGTCGGAACTCTTCACGGCGACGGACCACCGGTCGTTTCGTCAGTGGCAGCGCTTCGAGAGACAGACTCTCGTCGACTTCGTCGCCACGAGCGCGAAGGCAGCCAGTCTCGGCCCGGCCGACCGCGCCGACCTGCTGGCAGAGGCCGGTGCTCTGTACGACGGCTACGGACGTGGGCCGGACGGCTTGCTGATGCCGTGGGTCGTGGAATGTTACCGAGCCAGGGTCAAGGGCGCAGCGCATGTCGTGCCCGCGGCTCCGACCGACGACGGACTGCTGATCGACTTCTCCTGACCCAAGCCGGCGGATCTTGGGTTCGGGTCAGCGCTAGGAGACTGCATTGGCCCTCCCTGCGACGCAGTCAGCGGACTTCGGCAGGTTCCCCTGTGCCTGAACATGCGGCTCTCGACCGCCCGAAACGGTAATCTCGTCTCACGTGCGCTTCCTCAACGACCTTCCTCCGACGACGGACCTGACCTATAACGATGTGTTCCTCGTCCCCAACCGCTCCGACGTCGGGTCCCGTTTCGACGTCGACCTGACGACGGCGGACGGGGTCGGTACGACGTTGCCGGTGGCTGTGGCGAACATGACAGCGGTATCCGGGCGCCGGATGGCCGAGACCGTCGCCCGACGCGGCGGAGTCGCGACCATCCCTCAGGACATCCCTGTCGAGGTGGTGCGGAGAGCAGTCGACCAGGTGAAGGCGGCCCACCCGGTCTTCGAGACCCCCATCGTCGTCCGGCCCGACACCACAGTGGGCGAGGCACTCTCGCTGATGCCGAAACGCGCTCACGGCGCGGTGCTCGTGGCTCAGGACGGCAAACCCCTCGGCGTGATGACAGAACGCGACAGTCGCGGCGTCGACCGCTTTGCGCAGGTGCACGAGGTGATGTCGGACGACCTGCTGGTCGTCGACCCCGACGCGGCGCCGGAGCAGGTCTTCGACGAGCTCACTGCCACCCACCTCGATATGGCTGCAGTCACCGAGGGTGGCCTGCTTCTCGGCGTCGTCACGCGGAACGGGGCCCTCCGATCGACGCTGTACGCGCCTGCGCTCGACCAGGCCGGACGCTTGTTGGTGGGGGCAGCCGTAGGCATCAACGCAGACGTGAGCGCCAAAGCCTCTGCGCTGCTCGGAGTCGGGGTGGACGTGCTTGTCGTGGACACCGCCCACGGGCACCAGAACCGGATGCTCGACGTACTCCCCCTCGTGCGTGAGCGCCGCGACAGTCACCGGGAATCGAGCGGGCGACGCGTGCCGATCGTCGCGGGAAACGTCGTCACAGCGTCCGGCACGCACGACCTGCTCGTCGCCGGTGCGGACATTGTCAAGGTCGGGGTCGGCCCAGGCGCGATGTGCACGACGCTGATGATGACCGGCGTCGGCAGGCCGCAGTTCTCCGCCGTCCTGGAGTGCGCTTCGGCCGCCGCCGAGCACGACGGGCATGTCTGGGCCGACGGTGGCGTGCGCCATCCACGAGACGTCGCTCTTGCTCTCGCCGCCGGCGCATCGAGCGTGATGATCGGGTCGTGGTTCGCCGGCACGTACGAGAGTCCAGGCGACCTCCTGCACGACGGTGAGGGGCGGGCCTTCAAGGAGTCCTTCGGTATGGCGTCCGCCCGGGCCGTAGCCAGCAGGACGCGCGACGCGGGCGCATTCGAGCGGGCCAGGATGGCGTTGTTCGACGAGGGAATCTCGACGTCGAGGATGTACCTGGACCCTGAGCAGCCAGGTGTAGAGGACCTGATCGACGCCATCACAGCCGGAGTCCGAAGCAGCGCCGCCTACTCCGGCGCCCGGACTCTTCGAGAGTTCCGCGAGCTGGCCGTGGTCGGCGTCCAGTCGTCCGCCGGCTACGACGAAGGGCGCCCGGTACACGCCAGCTGGTGACCTACCGGGCGGCCAGCCGGTATCTTGACGGTTGGTGCGCCGGGAAGTCTGGTCGGCAACGCCCTAGCCGCGCCCCTTCCCTTGCTGGAGAACATGTTGCCGCCACCCTCCTTGAGATCCCCCGTAGTGCCGGTCACGCGATGAACGACGTCGAGCCGTTCGGCCTCGTCGTGCTGATCGTCGCTACCGCGGGTGTGCTCGCCGTATTGTCCAACCGGGTCAGCGAGCGGGTTCAGGTACCAGCCCCGGCGATCTTCCTGGTCTGCGCGGCAGTCGCGTCACACCTTCGACCCGAGCTTTCGCAGATGTCCGAGACCACGGTCGAGCGGATCGTGACAGTTGCGGTCGCCGCCATCCTGTTCGATGGTGGTCTGCACATCGGCTGGCCGCGGTTGCGCGGCGCTATCGGCGCCGTCCTCGCCATCGGGGTAGGCGCGACGTTTCTCACCGCCGCAGCCGTGGCGGCCCTCGCCCACGTAGCGTTCGGCTTCGACTGGTGGGTTGCCCTGCTCCTCGGTACGGCGGTGGCCCCTACCGACCCTGCCGTCGTCTTCTCGGTGCTTGGCCGGCGTGAGGTCTCCGGGCGCAGCGGGACGATACTCGAGGGGGAGTCGGGGGCGAACGACCCCGTCGGGATCGCGCTCCTGGCAAGCCTGCTGTCGGCCGGCGCCATCAGCGTGGGCAGCGCCGGAGGGATCGCCGTCGAGTTCGTCGTCCAGATGGCTGTAGGCACGGCCGTCGGGGTCGCCGGAGGTAGAGGGCTGCTGTGGTTCATGCGCAGGATCGCGCTGCCGAGCGAGGCGCTGTACCCGCTCCGCGCCCTGGCGGGGGGGTTCGCGGTGTTCGGCCTGGCGACAGTGGCGCACGGCTCCGGCTTCCTCGCGATCTTCATCGCGGGCATCGTGCTCGGCGACGCTCGTGCGCCGTACAAGGGGGAGATCGAGCGGTTCGTCTCGGCTCTGGCCAGTCTGGGCGAGATCGTCGCCTTCCTCGTCCTAGGGCTGACGGTCGATGTCGGCGTCCTGCTCCACGGCGACGTATGGGCGGTGGGACTCGCGATCGCACTGTCCCTCGCGTTCGTCGTGCGGCCACTCCTGGCGGGCATCGTGCTGCTGCCTTTCGGGCTCGCCGCCAACGAGCGGGCGTTCGTCATGTGGGCGGGCCTCAAGGGGGCGGTCCCGATCCTGTTGGGAACATTCCTGCTGAGTGCAGACGTGCCCGACGCCCCTCGCGTCTACGCCATCATCGTGGTGGTCACCATCTTCTCCGTGGTGGTGCAGGGAGGGTTGGTCCCCACCGTCGCCCGACGGCTGGGTGTCCCCATGCGCACCCTGGAGCCAGAGCCGTGGGCGCTCGGCGTACGGCTGCGAGACGAACCACAAGGGGTTCACCGGCACCGGGTCGCGCCTGGTTCACCGGCGGACGGGAGCACCGTCGAGGACCTCCCGGTGAGCTTCGACGACATCTGGGTCAGCTTCGTCATCCGAAGCGGCGAGCTGCTACCGGTGCGGGGTCACACGGTGCTGCTGCCTGCCGACGAGGTTCTCGTACTGGCCGCCCCTCGCCGACGCGACGACCTCACCGCCCTGTTCGGGGTACCCGCTGACGACGACACGTCAGCGTAGTCCCCCGCAGATCGCACACCGGCTGCCGACACCGTAGGGTTGACGCGACGAACGCGCGCCACCTGCCGTGACCCGGGCGAGGAGAGGATCTTCATGAGCACCGCCGCTAGGCTGGATCCCGATCCCGACACCTCGGGAGAGCCGACCATCGGCCGACTTATCGCCGACACCACCAGCGATATCTCCTCGCTGGTCCGCAACGAGATCGAGCTTGCGAAGACCGAGCTGAAGTTCAGCGTCAAGGCCGGAGGGATCGGGGCAGCCTTCTTCGCCGCAGCGGCCTTCCTGGCGGTGCTCGCGGTCATCATGCTGTCCATCGCGTTCGGATTCGCGCTCGCTTCACTGCCACATATCGGCGACACCGTGGCGTTCCTCATCGTGTTCGCGGTGTATCTCCTGCTCGCAGGCATCCTCGCTTTCGTAGGCCTGAGGAAGGTCAAGCAGGTACGCGCTCCCGAGCAGACCATCGCCACCATGAAGAGCAACAAGCAGGTTCTCAAGCGCGGCTGAGCTCAGATTGCGCAGGATCCGGTGCTGACTGGCCCATCCGATCTGGAGCCTTCGGTGGCGGCATCGGAAACCTGGTCCGCCGTCAAGGCGTAGCCGGTATTGGAGTCGGTGAGGGAGGCCGCGAAGATGACACCGATGACGTCGCCACGAGAGTCCACCAAGGGGCCGCCCGAGTTGCCCTGACGCACGTGGGAGTAGATCGAGTACGTGTCGCGCTGCACGGTGTCGGAGCCATAGATGTCCGGGCTGCGAAGCGTCTGTCGAGCCCGGATACGGGCGGGTTCGACGTCGAAGGGCCCGTTCTCAGGAAAGCCGAGAACGGCGGCGGCGTCCCCAGAGTCCGCGTGACTGTCGAAGTCCAGCTGGGGCGCTTCGAGGCCGGCGACCTGCAGGACCGCGACATCCACCTCGGGGTCGTAGAAAACGATGTCGGCGGGGTAGCTCGAGCCGTCGATAATGACGACCGGCTGGCTGACACCTGCCACGACATGGGCGTTGGTCATCACCCGTCCGGCGTCGTACACGAATCCGCTGCCTTCGAGAGTGCGCCCGCACGAAGGCGCCGACCCGATGACCTTCACGACGCTGTCGTGGGCGGCGACCACCCCGGCCCGGCGTTCAACTCGTGTCGAAGGGGTCGCCACGTGCACGATGTGCTCAGAGGCGAACGGCTCCAGATAGCGCGGGAAGCGCGACGAGTCGACCAGCGAGCTGAACGTGGTCAGCACCTTGTCGGCGCTGCCGGGCAGTACGCGGTCGACGGCTCCCAGCACCCGTGACTCCCGGACCTCCTTGTTGAGCGTCCCGATCTGTGCTCCGCTCGCCGCCACCCCGAGGACCCAGGCGATGACGAGCATCGCCGCCACGCTGAGGGCCCCGCCGCTCACCGCGTCGACGACCCGGGCCGGCTGCCAGGTGACCCGTCTCCGAATCCGCGCTCCGACCAGCGCGCCCACCCCCTGGCCGATGAACGCGCAGACGAGCACGGCGAGCAGCGCCAGGACCGAGACCGACAGGCTCTGGTCGAACTGGTCGAGCACCGTCGGCGTGATCTCCACCCCGAAGAGACCCCCGACCAGCAGTCCGCAGGTCGACGCGGCTCCGACCAGGAACCCCTGCTGGTACCCGGACAGCGCGTAGACCAGCGCCAGCACGAGCAGCACGATGTCGAGGGCGTTCATCGAGAGCCGCCCACCCGACCGGTGTCGCGTAGCGAGCCGCCCACCGGGGCGGTAGGCAGATCGACGACGAGGGTGGCGTCCCATGGACGTTCCCACCCGGCGATGGCGAACAGGCGGGACAGCAGGTGGGCAGTGAATCCCCACACGACCAGGTTGTCGACGTAGAAGGCTGGGCCGAGGTGGCCCATGGGATGCCACGCGGTCGCCCGGTGAGCCGGGTCGAGCAGCCGGTTCAGCGAGACGGTGTGAACCGACGCTGTCTCCGCGGGGTCCACCGCCCAGACAGCGCTAGGGGTGTGCCACCAGCCGACGACAGGCGTCACCTCGAAGTTGCTCGGCGGCAGCCACAGCGCCGGCAGCGCCGCCATCACCCGGACGCCACCGGGGTCGATACCGGTCTCCTCCTGTGCCTCCCGCAGCGCCGCGGCGATCGGGTCGGCGTCGGCCGGATCCTGGGCGCCACCCGGAAACGCGATCTGGCCCGCGTGCGACCGCATGGACGACGAGCGTTCGATAAGCAGCACGTGAGGTCCGTCCCCGTCCTCGCCGAAGACAACCAGGACAGAGGCGCGTCGGGGCGTGGCGCCCTCAGGCGGGGAGAACGGCGTCAGCGTGCTTCTGTCCAGACCGCGGGTGGCGTCAGCCAGGTCCCGCAGCCAGCCCGGCAGCTCGGGCACGTCGCGTCGGGCGTCGGTCAACGGCCACCGGCCACGCGAACGTGGACGCCGAGATAGTCCGAGACCAGCCCGGCCAGCTGGTCGACCGACGTCACCGGACCGTACTTGGCATGCACGATGGTGCCCGACGCGTCGACGAAGGCGGTCAGCGGAAGTCCCCCTATGTGCATGGGCTCTCTGGTGGCGGCGTCGGGGTCGGCGATCTGCGGGTATGTCAGGCCGAGTTCCTGCGCGAAAGCGATGGCTCGGTCGGGCTGAGGGTCCTGCCAGTCGATGCCGATGACCCGCACCCGGGCCCCTGCCGCCTGGTGGAACTGTTGAAGGAGGGGAGACTCGTCCCTGCAGGGGCCACAGGTCTGTGCCCAGAAGTTGACCACCGAAGGGATGCCGGAGAGCCCGGCCAGATGGACGTCACGGCCACCGCCGAGGCACGGCAGGGTCACGTCAGGCAGGCTGTCTGCGCCTGCCAGTGTGTGCGCGTCGCTCGGCGGACAGTTAGCGATCCCGGCTGCCGCCTTCTGTGCTCGTAGCGCCGGGGTGTTCACCGCCACCTTCGCGGAGCCCGGCCTGAAGACGTACGACGCCTGCGGCTGGTTGTCACCACAGCCCACCGCCAAGAGCGCAAGCCAGACGAGCGCCGCCGACACCCGCCGCGGCGACACGCTCATCGTCATCCGCGGCCCTCGGTTCTCACGAGCTTGGCGGCGACGTCGGGGTCGGTGGGACCTGCGCCGTAGGCCGGGCACAAGCGCGCCAACGGGCACGCTCCACAGGCGGGCTGCCGCGCATGGCAGCGCCTCCTCCCATGCCAGATGACGTGATGGTTGAGCATCACCCAGTCGCGCTTGGGGAACAGGCTGCCGATCTCAGGCTCGGCTTTGACAGGGTCGGTCTGAGCCGTCCAGCCGAACCGGCGGGCCAGCCGGCCCACGTGGGTGTCCACTGTGATGCCAGGCACTGCGAAGGCATCGCCCAGCACCACGTTGGCCGTCTTCCGGCCCACACCGGGCAGGGTGACGAGATCGTCCAGGCGTCCTGGGACCTCGCCCCCATACCGCTCCTCCAGTGCCGCGGCCAGCGTGATGATGGCCCTTGCCTTGGCTCGGAAGAACCCGGTCGGAGCGATGATCGCCTCCACCTCCGCGCCGTCGGCCGCGGAAAGGTCACGCGGGCCGGGGAATCGGGCAAACAGCTCCGGGGTGACGCTGTTGACTCGCTTGTCCGTCGTCTGTGCCGACAGGACGGTGGCGACGAGGAGCTGCCAGGGAGAGCGGAAGTCGAGCTCGCAGCGGGCGTCGGGATACGTCTCGGCCAGCAGCCGGTTGATGCGTCGCGCCCGCCGCACGAGTGCGGTGTGGCCGGGCGGCGCGGTGTGCTCGGCGTACTCGGCCACAGCAGGCATGGCGCCAGCGTACGGCGTCCTGCCGACGCCGACCTGTCGCGATCCGGACCCTCCCGGTTCGTGGCATGGATGCGGCCAATAGGTCACACTGTGACTCACGCCACTCCGACGGTTACGGACTAGGAGGAGAACCTTGAATACCGAAGTACTCCGAGAGGCCCCGCTTTTCAGCGGACTCGACGACGAGGCGGCGATGGCGCTGAGTGCATCGATGGTCCAGAACCGGCTCGCCCGGGGCGAGGTCCTCTTCCGTGAGGGCGACGAGGGAGACCGGCTCTACGTCGTCACGGAGGGCAAGATCAAGCTCGGGCGCACCTCTGGGGACGGACGCGAGAACCTGTTGGCGATCCTGGGGCCAGGCCAGATGTTCGGCGAGCTGTCCTTGTTCGACCCGGGACCGCGCTCTGCCACTGTCACAGCGGTTACCGACTGCACCATGCAGAGCCTTGGCCACGAGGAGCTCGGGCGCTGGCTCGACGGCCGGCCGGAGGTGGCACGCGCACTCCTCGTGCAGCTTGCGGTGCGACTGCGCAAGGCCAACGACGTGGTCGCCGACCTGGTCTTCTCCGACGTACCCGGTCGGGTCGCCAAGGCGCTGTTGGATCTCTCGTCGCGCTTCGGAAGGGTTGCCTCGGACGGCATCCATGTGAACCACGACCTCACCCAGGAAGAGCTTGCGCAGCTTGTCGGAGCGTCCCGGGAGACCGTCAACAAGGCGCTCGCCGACTTCGCTTCACGCGGCTGGCTGCGCCTCGAGGCCCGCTCGGTGGTCCTGTTGGACGCAGAGCGCCTCAAGCGTCGGGCTCGCTGACCTCTCGTGCGCATCACCCATCTCGGGCACGCCTGCCTTCTCGTCGAGACCTCGGGCACGCGTCTGCTGGTCGACCCCGGCACCTTCTCGGCGGGCTACCGGGCCCTGCGGGACCTCGACGCGGTCCTCCTGACCCACCAGCACCCCGACCACGTCGACGTCGAGGCCCTACCCGACCTGCTGCAGGCGAACCCCGGGGCTCTGCTGCTCGCCGAGCCGGAGACAGTCGACTCCCTTGCCCTCCGCACCGCCGAACCGTTCGGCGTCGGCGAGACTCGCTCCTTCGCGAGCCTCAGCGTGAGTGCAGTCGGCGGTCAGCACGCCGTCAACCACGACCGTGTCCCGGTGATCGGCAACGTCGGCCTGCTCATCCGGGAGAGGGGGGGTCCGACACTGTTCCATCCGGGTGACTCCTACACCGACACCCCGGACGGTGTCGATGTTCTCGCCTTCCCGCTCAGCGCACCGTGGTGCAAGATGAGCGAGACGCTCGAGTTCGTCCGCGCGGTGCCGGCGCCCGTGCTCGTACCGATCCACGACGGAGCGCTCAACGACGACGGGCGTTCGACGTATCTCATGCACGTCGCCGAGTTCGGCCCCGCTGACAGCACTCTGCGCGACCTGTCCGACGGGGCCGCGTACGACGTCTGAGCGGTCTCAGCGCAGGACGAGCAACCACATCGGCGGCGGCGACCTGGTCCGTAAAGGACAGGTTCGGTGTCCTCGCGAAGCCGCACTTCTCCAATACCCGGATCGAGCCTGCGTTGTGCGAGGCGACGGCTCCGTACAGAGGGCGGGTCCGCTCGATGTCCAGAAACAACGCCAGCGCCTGGGTCGCGACTCCCCGACCCCAGACGTCTCGGGCGATCCAGTACCCGACCTCGCGGTCGCCGCCGACCTCGAAGCTCACCACATTGCCCGCGACGGCCCTGTCGGCCACGACGGTGCGGGTGACCCCCGTGGGGTCGGCGAGGACCTTGTCCCAGTGGGCCCGGTGCACCACCTCCTCGCGGGGCGGAAACCCGGCCATCGTGTTGGACTCGGGGTCACGCTGCTGCTCGAAGAAGACATCCACGTCGCGCATCGTCACCGGTCGCAGGGTCACCTTCATCCGGTGGGCCCTTCCTGGTCGTCCAGGTAGGCCATCTGGGCGCGCACACTCATCTCGGCGGCAGGCCATAGAGCCTCGTCGACGTCGGCGTAGACGGTCCGCACGACGGCGGAGGGTGTACGGGCGCCTTCAGCCAACGCGTCTCGGACCTGCTCGAGCCGCTCCGCGCGATGCGCGAGGTAGTGGTCGAGCACACGCGCCGCCTCGCCGAGCGGCGGCCCGTGTCCCGGCCAGAGAGCCTCCACGACGTGCTTGTCCGCCAGGTCGCGCAGCCGGCGCAGGGAGTCGAGGTAGGCGCCGAGCACCCCGTCGGGATGCGCGACGACCGTTGTCCCCCGCCCGAGCACCGTGTCGCCGGTCAGCACGGCTCGCTCGGCCGGCAACAGGAAGCTCAACGAGTCGCTCGTATGACCTGGCGTGCCGAGCACCCGCAGCTCGAGTCCGTCGACCTCCACCACGTCACCGTCGCAAAGCCCCTCGTCGCCATAGACCTGGGCCGGGTCGAGTGCTCTCACCCCACAGCCCACCAGCTCAGCGAAGTCGCGGGCGCCTTCGCTGTGGTCGGAGTGCCCGTGTGTCAACAAAACCGCAGCCACCGCCCCACCCGCCTGGGCCACGGCGGCAACCTTTGCGAGATGGCCCGGATGAAATGGGCCGGGGTCGATCACCAGGCAACGCGTCGCACCTGGCTCGCGGAGCACCCACGTGTTGGTGCCGTCGAGCGTCATTGGCCCCGCGTTCGGCGCGAGTACGCAGACCGCACGGTCACCGAGCACTCCGCCAGCCCAGGGTGGCGAGGCAGCCATCGTCACGACTCTGGCCCTCCGTCGTCGGTGAAGAACAACTCACCGTCGACGACCTCGACGCCGGGCATGATCGTCGAGATCACGCGGGAGTCCGCTGCCGAGACCGCTTCCTGCGGGCTGTCGAAGGCGGCCATCTCGGCAAGAGTGACATAGGTCGGAGGCAGCATCTGCATGGCGCCGGAGTCGGCGGCTGAGACGGCATCGAGCGGCCGCACCCAGGCGACGTGATCGGCTTCCCCTGACACATCGCGAGTGCGTTGCTCCGGCGGCATGACCGCGAGAAAGAACCAGGTGTCGTAGCGTCGAGGCTCGAACTCGGGGGTTATCCAGTGCGCCCAGGCTGCGAGCAGGTCGGTGCGCAGGACCAGCTCCCGTCGCGAGAGAAGGTCGGAGAACGACAGGCGCCTGTCGACCAGGGCAGCGCGGTCGAGCTCCCAGTCGTCTCCCGTCGTGTCGGCGACCACCGTGTCGACAGTCGAACCGGCCAGCAGGACCCCCGACTCCTCGAACGTCTCCCGCATCGCCGCGCACACCAGGGCCCGCGCCTCCGCCGGGTCGCAGCCGAGGCGGTTGGCCCAGTCTTCCGGGCTGGGACCGGCCCAGGCGACCGCCGCGTCAGAGTCCCGCAGGTCGACGGTGCCTCCGGGAAAGGCGTACATACCTGCCGCGAACGCCATGTCGAGATGACGCCGAAGCACGTAGACCTCCAGCCCGTCGGAGTCCTCCCGCAGCAGGACCACGGTCGCTGCCCCGCGGGCGATCGCCGCCTCTTGGTCCCCGGACAGAAGCTCCGCTATCCGGCCGATCAGGTGCGCGGGCACACGGCGCGTGGAGTCCAAGGTCAGGAGACCTCCACCACCATCTCGACCTCGACGGGGGCGTCGAGCGGCAGCACCTGCACTCCGACAGCTGAACGCGCGTGCTGTCCGGCGTCGCCGAAGACGTCACCGATCAGCTGGCTCGCGCCGTTCGCGACGCCGGGTTGTCCCGTGAAGTCCTCAGCGCTCGCGACGAAGGCGACGACCTTCACGACCCTGACGACGCGCGAGAGGTCGCCGACCAGCGACTTCACGGCGGCGATGCCGTTCAAGGCACACTGCTGGGCGCACTCGGTGGCGTCCTCGGCGCTGACCTCGGCTCCCACCTTGCCGGTCGTGATGAGGGCGCCCTCCCGCAGCGGAAGCTGCCCCGACGTGTACACGTAGTTGCCGGTCCTCACGGCAGGCACGTACGCGGCCACCGGCTTCGCCACCTCGGGGACCGACAAGCCGAGGTCGGCGAGCCGCCGCTCCGGCGTCGACACGTCAGGCCTCCTTCGGGCGCTTGAAGTAGGCGACCAGGCTCTCCGGGTTCAGCCCCGGGATGACCTGGACGAGCTCCCAGCCGTCCTCGCCCATGTTGTCGAGGATCTGCTTGGTCGCGTGCACGAGGAGAGGCACCGTGATGTATTCCCATGTCGTCATCCCGCGACTCTAACGCCGCCCCGGACGGTGGCCCGGCCGGCAGCGCGCACCCACCCTTCGAAAGGGCGAAGATTCCCCTTCGAAAGGGCGAAGATGCCCCTCGGCGGCGAGATGCAGCCGGGCGCAGACGATAGCGTCGCTTCGTGGACCCGCGCGAGGTGCTGAGCCGACATGCCCCGGCGCCCGACGCTGTGCTGCGGTACGGCGAGCACGCCGACGCTGTGGTCGACGTCTTCCTGCCCCCGTGCCTGGCTCGCCCTGAGCAACCCAGGCAGTTGTTGGTGTTGATCCACGGCGGCTTCTGGCGGCAGGAGTACGACAGGGTGCAGATGCGCCCCTTGGCCGATGCACTTCGCCATCGCAGCTTCGTCGTCGCGGTACCGGAGTACCGACGTGTCGGCGGACTTGGCGGCTGGCCGGACACTGGGCAGGACGTGGACGATGCTCTCGCCCGCCTCCCAGCTGCTCTCGACGAAGTGGCTCCTGGCCACACAGACCCAGCGGCGCCGCTCGTACTGGCTGGCCACTCGGCCGGCGGACACCTCGCGCTGTGGGCCGGTCTCCGCGCCGACCCGCATCGGGTCCGGTCAATCGTCGCCCTCGCCCCCGTGGCAGATCTGCGGTACGCCGCTGCCGTGCGAATGGGGGACGGAGCAGTGCAGGACCTTCTCGGCGGTGGGCCCGACGAGTACCCGGACCGTTACGCCGAAGCCGACGTCGTCCCTCTGCTCCCGGGGAGACCGTCCGTGACCCTCATTCAGGGCACCAGCGACAAGCAGGTCACCGTCGACATGAACAGGGCGCTCGCTGCGCGCATCGACGGTGCCGAGTTCCGCTACGTCGAATGCGCAGGGGTCGACCACTTCGCCCTGATCGACCCCCTCTCACCAGTGTTCGAGGAGGTCGTCCTTCCGGCACTGACCAACGGATGAGAGTCCTGCCCCCCCGGCTACGGTGTCGGCGCCAAGGTCGCGGCGACCGAGCCCGCCGGTACCGAGGGCGCAGGCACCACATGCGGCGTCCCTGGAGACCCGACCGACGCCCGCGTCACGTCGTCGATAAAGTCGGGGATATCCTCACCTTCGCGTTGAAGGCAGGCGTCGTCCAGATCCCCACCGCAGGGTCACCAGCGATCGCCTGCAGCTCATCGACTCCGAGAGGGGACCTGTCCGAGTGAGGCATAGTCGCGAGCGCGACCACGAACTGGTCGTGTCGGACGATACCCACGGCGAGCAGGCTCCCGTCGGAGGCGTCTCGGCGGACAGCCGCGTTGTTCCCGGGATTGACCCGGAGAACGGTTCGGACGGTCCCATCGGGCAGAGTCTCGTCGGTGCACGTGCTTCCCTCAGGCTGCGGCCGAGGGCAGAGACTTGCGCTGTCCAGGACCTGCGCCCGCGAGGACGCCACGACCTGCAGGTCCACCTTCACCCCACTGCGCATCCGGTACCCGACTTCGACCGTGGCCCGAAGCCCCCCAACCGAGCCGTCCGGCGACGTGTTCCCCCGGTCTGCGCTCCTACCCCAAGCAGCGAACCGAGGTCGCTCGTGTGTGACATCACCGCGGCAGCGAGGCCCCGCGGCGTTGCCTTCTCGAGCTCGACCACTCGACCGCTCCCGTCCGCTGGGTCGGCCCCTTTGGAGTCGAACAGGCTGCCCGGTCCGTCGAGAGCGGTCACGGCGCCGACGACGAGGGCGGACGCAGCAGCCACGCAGACAACGGCCTGGAGACGGCGACGGATCTCACGTCCGGCGGCGACACTGCCGAGTCACGCTTCGAGGTAAGGCTCGGTCTTGGCGCGCGCCTCGTCCAGAGTGACACCAGTGGCCAGCTCGCGAAGTACCAGGCCTTCGTCGGTTACGTCGATGACAGCTAGATCTGTGATGATCCGCTGCACCACGCCGAGGCCCGTCAGGGGCAGCGAGCACTCGTCCACGATCTTGTACGACCCGTCGCGGGCGACGTGCTCCATCAGCACGATGACCCGCTTGGCGCCGTGCACCAGGTCCATCGCACCGCCCATTCCCTTGACCATCTTGCCGGGGATCATCCAGTTGGCGATGTCACCGGAGGCTGACACCTGCATCGCGCCCAGGATCGCGGCGTCGACCTTTCCGCCGCGGATCATCCCGAACGACATGGCGGAGTCGAAGAACGCCGCACCAGGGCGCAACGTGACGGTCTCCTTGCCGGCGTTGATCAGGTCTGCGTCCTCGTCACCTTCGTAGGGATACGCGCCCACGCCGAGGATTCCGTTCTCCGACTGCAGCACGATCTCGACGTCGTCGGGTACGTAGTTCGGTACGAGGGTGGGCAGGCCGATGCCGAGGTTCACGTAGGCGCCGTCCTCCAGCTCTGCCGCGGCCCTCGCTGCCATCTGCTCACGCGACCAGGCCATCAGCTCTGCCCCGCTCGCGGACGGACCGTACGCTTCTCGATCCGCTTGGTCGCCGCCTGCTCCGCCGTGAGCGGGAGCACCCGGTGGACATAGACACCAGGGAGGTGTATGTCGTTCGGCGCAAGCTCTCCCGGCTCCACGAGCTCCTCCACTTCGGCGACCGTGATCCGCCCCGCCATGGCGCAGAGCGGGTTGAAATTGCGTGCGGAGTCCCTGAACACCAGGTTGCCGTGACGGTCGCCCCGCCACGCCCGGATCAGCCCGAAGTCGCAGACGATGGCCTGCTCCATCACGAACGCTCGCGGGCCTTCGGCGGTCTCGAACTCCCTTACCTCCTTGGGACTGCTCGCCACCTCGACGTTGCCGGCGTCGTCGTGACGCCACGGCAGGCCGCCGTCTGCCACCTGGGTGCCGACCCCGGTGGCGGTGAAGAACGCCGGAATCCCCGCGCCGCCTGCGCGCAGCCGCTCCGCGAGCGTGCCCTGCGGCGTTAGCTCGACCTCCAGCTCGCCGTGAAGGTACTGCCGCTCGAACTCCTTGTTCTCACCCACGTACGACGACGTCATGCGTCGTATCCGCTTGTCGCGCAACAGAAGTCCAAGTCCCCAGTCGTCGACGCCGCAGTTGTTGGAGACGGCCTCGAGGTCGGTGACGCCTGCGTCGAGTAGGGCCTGGATCAGCACGCTCGGCACTCCGCAGAGACCGAAGCCCCCTACCGCAAGCGACGAGCCGGTCGCCACGTCTGCCACCGCGTCCGCGGCACTGCGGACCACCTTGTCCATCGACTGCTCCCCTGGCCGAGTCACGGTCGTAGGTCCGAGAGGTACGCCGCCGTGGCGCGTCAGGCTCGGATCCTTCGAGGGACGTTGCCCCGGTGCAACCTACTCCATGGGACGCCGGTCATACCAAGGTTCCCCACGTACGCTGACTCGGTGACCACGTACACCATGCTCGCGCATCGGCGAGGTATCGGTGCGCCGGAGGGGTACACCAGATGAGCGATTCAGCGAGCGATCAACAGGGCGTCCGGCTGCACATCGTCACCGGAAAGGGCGGCACCGGCAAGACGACGGTGTCGGCGGCGATGGCTCTGGCTCTCGCCTACGGAGGCAAACGTGTGCTGCTGTGTGAGGTCGAGGGTCGACAAGGCATCGCATCGCTCTTCGACGTCGCCCCACTGCCCTACGAGGAGCGGCGGGTCGCTGTCGGCTCGGACGGAGGGGAGGTGCTGGCGCTCGCCATCGACGTCGAGGCGGCCCTGTTGGAGTACCTCGACATGTTCTACCGGCTCGGGCGAGCAGGAAAGGCACTCGACAGGTTCGGAGTCATCGACTTCGCCACCACGGTCGCGCCGGGCGTAAGGGACGTACTTCTCACCGGAAAGGTCTTCGAAGCTACGAGGCGTCTCGACGACGGGGTGCCGACGTACGACGCCGTGGTCCTGGACGCTCCTCCCACGGGAAGGATCGGCCACTTTCTCAACGTGAACACGGAGGTCGCCGGCATCGCCAAGGTAGGGCCTATCAAGAGCCAGGCGAGCTCCATCATGCGGCTGCTCGAGTCCGACCGTACCCGGGTGCATATCTGCTCCACCCTGGAGGAGATGCCGGTGCAGGAGACACTCGACGCGATCTCGCAGCTGGGCGAGATCGGGCTGACCGTCGGAACGGTGATCGTCAACATGGCAAGGCCCTCGGAGCTGTCGGCAGAGGACCTCGCCGCCGTGACGAACGACGAGCTCGACGTCGCCTTGGTCGCGGCTGGCCTCAAAGAGGCGGGCATCAACGCAGACGAGGCCGCCGTAGCAGGCCTTGTCCTCGTCGGTCGCCAGCATGCCGAGCGGGTCGGGCTCGAGGCCGAGCAGCGCTCGCTTCTCGAGGCGTCTGCGCGAGCGGTGGTCTCGTTGTCGTACATCGCAGAGGGTATCGACCTGGGCGGTCTCTACGACCTGGCCGAGGATTTACGCGAGAGCGGGGAGTTCTGAGGTGGCCCGGAAGGTACAGACCGCGCGCGGGGCTCGTGGCCATGCGCGGCGCGGCGCAGGACCCCGAGTAGGCCCGTTGGCCGGTCGGCTCTCCGACGTCCCGCGGCTCGATCCTGACGCCATGCTCGGTGATCTCGGCGTGCGAATCATCGTCTGCTGCGGGTCTGGCGGTGTCGGGAAGACGACGACGTCCGCTGCCCTTGCGTTGCGGGCGGCGGAGCAGGGACGCAAGGTCGTCGTCCTGACGATCGACCCCGCACGACGTCTCGCACAGTCGATGGGGCTGACGGAGCTCGACAATCTCCCGAGGAGAGTCGCAGGCGTCGATCACAGCCGCGGAGGAACTCTCGACGCCATGATGCTCGACATGAAACGTACGTTCGACGAGATCGTCGAGTCGCATGCGGACCCGGTGAAGTCAGGCCAAATTCTGGGCAACCCCTTCTACCAGGCGCTCTCGAGCTCGTTCGCCGGTACGCAGGAGTACATGGCCATGGAGAAGCTCGGCCAGCTGCACGCTGAAGCCCTGAGGAGCGGCCGATGGGACCTCATCATCGTCGACACGCCTCCATCGCGTTCGGCGCTCGACTTCCTCGATGCGCCCGACCGGCTGGCGTCGTTCCTCGATGGCCGGCTGATACGCCTGCTCCTCGCTCCGGCCAAGGGCCCAATCAGACTGTTCTCTGCGGGGATGACTGTGGTGACGAACACCGTCGCGAAGGTTCTTGGCGGACAGATGCTCCGCGACCTCCAGACCTTCGTCGCTGCCATCGACACGCTGTTCGGTGGGTTCCGCGCGAGGGCGGACAAGACCTACCAGGTTCTCAAGGACTCGCAGACGGCTTTCCTGGTGGTCGCTTCCCCCGACTCCGACGCTCTGCGAGAGGCGGCGTTCTTCGTAGAGAGGTTGGCGGCCGACGGTATGCCGTTGGCGGGGTTGCTCCTGAACCGCGTCGCGACAAGTGCCGCGTCGAGCATTTCGGCAAAGGCTGCCCTCGCGGGGGCGGAGAAGCTCGACGCCGACAACGTTCTCACGTCGGCACTCCTGCGGCTACACGCCGAGCGACTTGCCCGTGTCAGCAGAGAACGAGCCCTGCGACGCCGATTTGCCGCGGCCCACCCAGCGGTGCCCACAGCCACCGTGGCTGCCCTGGCCACCGACGTACACGACCTCGGGTCGCTGCGCGAGATCGGAGAGCTGATGGCGGCGTGAGGTCAGCCGGCCTCTGCCTGGGTCATCACGGCCACGCCGTGCTCCTCGCGCGCGGCCTGCAGCAGGTTCCTCCATGACGTGACGTTGGGCCGACGGCGCAGCAGTGCACGGCGCTCACGCTCCGTCATACCGCCCCACACACCCCACTCGACCTTGTTGTCGAGGGCTTCGCTGAGACACTCCGTACGCACCGGACACTGCCCGCAGATCTGTTTGGCCCGGTTCTGTGCTGCCCCTTTGACGAAGAGGTCGTCCGGACGGTTCTGTCGACACAAGGCCGAGTCCGCCCACTGCTCATTCCAAATCATGTGTGTGAATCCCAACCGAGAGAAGAGCGTCAACGGTAGTGTCCGAGAACCTGGCCCTTTTGGTATCTCCACTCTAAACCCGTGCCAGGACAATAGACAGGGCCGAACGCTTCGAAGGCTCTAGTCCAACTGGACTATGACAAGATAGTCATACACCGCTTATCAGGGCATCGGCGGTCGTGGCACTCCACAGGTGGACGTCGGCTCGGCGACGAGGCAACTTCAGTCCCGTACCCTGTGTTTCATGCCCAGGACCGCCCGCCGCGCCCGTCTCGAGGCCGGACTCATCCATCAGCTCGTCGTCATCATCGTCGTCAGCGCGCTGTCGGGTGTCCTCATCGCCGGTCTTGCGCTCCCCTGGGTCGGACTCCTCGACAAGGGTGCAGAGACGAGCGCCCAGGCAGTGAAGAGCTTCCCTCTTCCGCTCCACTTTCCAGCCCTGAGTGAGCGGACCAAGGTGGTCACCGCGAACGGGACGCGGCTGGCGTCCTTCTACGACGAGAACCGCAAGTACGTCCCGCTCGACCAGATCTCCTACACCATGCGCGAGGCAATCGTCGCCATCGAGGACTCCCGCTTCTACCAGCACGGGGCCATCGATCTGCAGGGGACCGGACGAGCTCTGGTCGTCAACCTCTTCAGTGGAGGGGTGGTCCAAGGCGGATCGACCATCACTCAACAGCTGGTCAAGCTCACGCGGCTTGAGAATGCTAACACGGCCAAGGAGCGCGACGCCGCCACGGCGGACACCAAAGCGCGCAAGCTCGAAGAGCTCCGGTACGCCATCTGGGTCGAGAACCACCTCACCAAGAACGAGATCCTCGAGCACTACCTGAACACCGCCTACTTCGGCGACGGAGCCTACGGCATCGAGGCCGCGGCCCACCACTACTTCTCGACGACGGCAGCGCAGCTCGATCTCACCCAGTCGGCCCTGCTTGCCGGTCTCGTGAAGAACCCCACCGGCTACGACCCGACCAACTCGAAGTCGGCGGCTCTGAACCGGCGCAACACCGTCCTGAACCGGATGCTCGACCTCCATGTCATAACCACGAGGAAGGCCCAGAGGGCCAAGCGTTCACCCCTTGGCCTCCACCTCAGCTACACCTCCAACGGCTGCGTGAGCTCGCACGCGCCGTGGTTCTGCGACTACCTGCTCCATTACCTGTTGCAAGACCCGGCCCTCGGCAAGACGGTCGAGGACCGAAAGCACCTGGTCTATGGAGGAGGGCTGACCATCAAGAGCACAATCAGCCTGCGCTTCCAGAGGGCGGCGGACCGCGCCGTCGCCCATCATGTCTTCGCCACCGACCACGCGATCGGAGCGGTCGCCATGGTCCAGCCCGGCACGGGCTACGTTCGGGCGCTCGCCCAGTCCAGGCCGATGGGCGACAAACGACACATTGGCGAGACGTTCCTCGACTACACGGTGCCCCAGCAGTACGGCGACGCCAACGGTTTCCAAGCGGGCTCGAACTTCAAACCCTTCGTCCTCTCCGCTGCGATCAAGCAGGGGATCCCACTCAACACCTCGATCTTCGCCCCCTTCGAGCTGACCTTGCAGCAGTCCTCCTTCCAGAACTGCCCGGGGGCAACGCACTACGTGGGGACGTGGCCGGTCCACAACTCCACCGGAGCGGGGACGTTCAACCTCTACACGGGCACCCAGAGCTCGGTCAACACGTTCTACGCCCAGCTCGAGCAGCGAACCGGGGTGTGTCAGCCATGGCGGATCGCCAAGGCGATGGGGGTCGACCTCAGCGACCCACTCCACAACCGGGTTCCCGCTTTCACCCTCGGCACGGTCGACGTCAGCCCGCTCGAGATGGCGGAGGCGTACGCCACGTTCGCTGCACGCGGGATGCACTGCGACGCCACTCCGATCTTGGAGATCCGGGACCGAAACGGGGACCTCATCTCCACACCGGACCCTCAATGCAACCGGGTGCTCATGCCAGCGCAGGCCGACGCCGTCAATGACATCCTGAAGGGTGTGCAGACGACCGGGTTCGGTGCCACCTTCGGTGACAACATCAACCAGCCGTCAGCGGCCAAGACCGGGACGACGAGCGACACGAAGGCCGTGTGGTTCACGGGCTACACGCCCAACATGGCTGCCGCTGCCGTGGTCGCAGGTGAGCAGAAGAACGGCAACCAGCGTGACCTGCGTGGGCTGACCGTGCACAACACCTACCTGACCAACAGCAACGCCGGTGGCGGCGCGCTGGCAGGTCCGCTGTGGCACGACGCGATGGCGGGCATCGAGCAGTGGCTTCCCGACAAGTCCTTCGTCTCGCCGAACCCCACTGCGATCCGGGGACAGACCGTCACTATTCCTTCGTACTACGGCTACAGCCCTTCGACTGCGGCCGCGGCGCTGACGTCGCTGGGCTTCAACCCGCAGATCTCCAGCGGGGTGTACTCGTCTGCTCCGTACGGCACAGTCGCCTACACCTCGCCTAGCGGGCCTGCAGCCACCGGCCAGAATGTCTTCATCTACACCTCGATCGGTGCTGCTCCCGCACCTGCGCCAGCGCCGAACCCCGCCCCGTCGCCCCAGCCGCAGCCGCAGCCCACGCCTCAACCGCAACCCGCACCGCAACCGTCCCCTCAACCGCAACCCGCCCCGCAACCGCAGCCCGCCCCGCAACCGCAGCCCACGCCTCAACCGCAGCCCCAGACGCAGCCACCCCCGACCAACCAAAAGCCTGGGCCGGGCAACGGTAACCCCGGTGGTAACGGGAACGGGAACGGGAACGGGAACGGGAACCACTGAGTGCGAGGTCGGAGAATCGCCGCTGAGAGACTGCTGCGGTCAGCCGAGCTGACGCCGTACCTCAGCGGATACCGTGCCGCCGTCTGCTCGGCCTTTGACCTGCGGCGCGACTGCGCCCATCACGCGGCCCATGGCGCGCATCCCGTCGCCGGCGACACCGAGGTCGACAATCGTCGACGCGACGAGAGCCGAGACGTCGTCAACCGAGAGCGGTTCAGGCAGGAACTCGGCGATCACGGCCGACTCCTCCCGCTCCTTGGCGGCCATCTGCTGGCGACCGGCCGTGTCGAATGCGGAAGCCGCCTCACGACGTTTCTTGCCCTCCCCGGCCAGAACGCCGATGACATCCTCGTCGGTGAGGACACGTGCCTGCTTACCCGACACTTCCGCGTTCGTGATCGCCGTCAGCACCATCCGCAGGGTTGACGAGCGCAGCTCGTTGCGCGCCCTCATCGAGGCAGTGAGCTCGGCGCGGAGGCGGTCCTTCAGCGAAGCCATGCCACCCAGTGTGGCAGCCTTGTCCAATGCGATCTCTGGCTAAGGCGGGTGCCACTGTCGCCGCTGCCGGGGCCTGCGGCGTCGCGTACTCGGCGGGATACGAGGTTCGTGCCTTTCAGCTCAGGGAGGTGCAGATCCCCTGTCTGCCGCCCGGGAGGGGTGACCTGCGCGTACTCCACCTCTCCGACATCCACCTGACGCAGTCTCAGCGGCGCAAGCAGGACTGGCTGCGCGGCCTCACCGCACTGGACCCGGACCTGGTCATCAACACCGGCGACAACGTGAGCTACGACGGCGGAGTCCCGCTCCTGATGCGCGCTCTCGGTGACCTCCGAGACATACCGGGTGTCTATGTGTTCGGGTCCAACGACTACTGGGGGCCGGTGCTGAAGAGCCCCCTACGCTACCTGCTGCCCAACGGTGGCGGCAAGCGTCTGCACGGTCCCGCGCTGCCGTGGAGAGACCTACGCGCCGCCTTCGGCGACGTCGGCTGGGTCGACCTGACCAACCGACGCGGAGAGCTGCATATCGGTGCCACCACTATTGCGTTCGCCGGGGTGGACGATCCCCACCTGGGATATGACGAGCTGGCCGACGTCGCCGGCCCTGCCGACCTGACCGCCGATCTGCGGGTGGGCGTCGCTCACGCGCCCTACCTTCGAGTCCTCGACGCCTTCACCAGCGACGGTTACGACGTCACCTTCGCCGGCCATACCCACGGGGGTCAACTGCGGGTACCTGGGTACGGAGCACTCGTGACCAACTGTGATCTCGACGCAGGACGCTCGCGCGGCCTGCACCGTCACCGGTCAGGAGGCAAGGAGTCGTGGCTGCATGTGTCCGCGGGGCTCGGCACGTCGCCGTACGCTCCCTACCGGTTCTGCTGCCCTCCGGAGGCAACGCTCGTGACCCTCAAGGCTGAGGCGTACTAGTGTCGTGTGAATGAAGTAGTTTTACCTCGCGGTATGATTTGGTATGTCGTTGACTGTTGTGGTGGAGATGCCGGCTGAGGATCGTGCTGAGTTGACCCGGTGGGTGCGGAGCCCGTCGTTGCGGGCTGGGTTGGCGC
>JBBRYJ010000002.1:0-273719 GCA_038237745.1 Propionibacteriales bacterium
AGCCCACATCAGGGGTAGCGTCAGGCACGTCGAGGTCTTCCAGATGGGCAGTGTCAGAACTTCCATCATCGGGAGACCTCGACACCTACCCCGCGACCGACGCGCGGACCCGCTCTACACCCTCAACTGTGAAGAGCCGGACAACTTGCGGTCGCTGGCCGTCGAGCGTCTCGGTGCCGTGAACCTCCGGCTGTTGCCTGGGGACGAGGTGGACGACGAGCGTCAGCGGGTTGCCCTCGAGGACCAGCTCGCGGAGATGGTGGCGCTGCGCGAGGAGGGCAAGATCGACGGTGTCGGAATCTCCAACGCCACGCTCGACCAGGTGAGGACGGCCATCGATACCAGCGGGGTCGTCTGCGTCCAGAACGCCTTCAGCCTGGTCGACCAAAGCGACAGGCCCGTGCTGGACCATTGTCGCGACCATGGTGTCGCCTATGTTCCGTACTTTCCGCTGGGCTCTGCCTTCCCCGGTATGCCGAAGGTCGTTGATAACGAGGCGGTCGTAGCCGTTGCGGAGCGCACGGGTGCAACCCCGGCGCAGGTCGGGCTCGCCTGGCTGCTGGCGCACCGGGAGAACATTCTGCTCATCCCCGGCACGTCAAGGATCCAGCACCTCGAGGAGAACATGCAGATAGCGGAGGTGGCCCTGTCCGACGACGACCTCGCCATGTTGGACGGCATCGGCTCCTCGCAGGTCAATTGACCGCGCCGACCGCCGAGTCATGCGGCGACGTTGAGCCCCACCCTGTCAACCGCCGGACGACCAGGCCGTTGAGCGGCAGTCCCTGTGCCGGAGCAGGACTTCGGGTGCCTGCGGATACATTTGACCACCGTGACGAGCATCGGCGAGACGGCACCAGAAAGCCACGTTTGGCATGTTCCGGCTGCCATTGTGGGGCTTGGCATGGCAGCGGCGCTCAGCCTGGTGTGGTTGATGCTCCCGCCCACCGGCAGTGACTTGTCTGCACAGGTGGCGCACGCGCGGTTCGCAGGTGCCCACCTGTGGCACCCGATGGACTTGCAGTGGTTCGGCGGCGCGTCCTGGCTCGGCTACAGCGTTCTCGTTCCCCCCCTGATGGCGGCCGTCGGGGTCCGGCTCGTCGGCGTGCTCGCAACCGTGGCGTCTGCTGCTCTGGTGGGACTGCTGATGAGCCGATCTGCGGTCCCACGACCAAGGGCAGGGGCGGTGGCGGGCGCTCTCTGCCTGTTCGCCAACCTCGTCGTCGGACGGCTGACGTTCGCCGTGGGAATCGCTTCGTCGTTGGCGACCTTAATCGCGCTCACCAGCAAGCACCCGTTGAGGTGGCTCGTCCTGCTCGTCGGGCCATTGATCACGTGGGCAGCGAGCCCGCTGGCGGCGCTCTTCCTCGGCCTCGTCGGCGTCACCCTAGTCTTGCAGAGGCGAGGCGGCCGCGATGGTCTCGTGCTCAGTTCGGCTGCTCTTGCTGCACTGGCAGGCTCCGTCTGGATGGGACCCGCCGGCTACATGCCTGCCCCCCTAGGTAAAGGGGTGGCAGGAGTCCTCGCGTGCTGCGTTCTGGCGTTCGCCACCCGCTATCGGCTGATCCGGATCGGCGCGTTCCTTGCGGCTGCCGGGATAGTGCTCTCGTTGTCCGTTCATACCCAGGTCGGTATGAACGCCGTGCGGCTACCGGAGTTGTTCGCCGCCCCACTCGCGGTGGCGACATCTCGCTTGAAGGCACGGATGTTCGTGCCGGCCGTAGCCCTGCTTGTCTGCATGGTCCCTCCGCTCACGGCCGACGATGTGACGGCGATCGGCGAACCCAGCAACCAACGCTTCTACTACGCCGGGCTGGTGACCGAGTTGGACAGACTGCCGCTGAGCGGCCGGGTAGAGATCCCGCCGACGCTTCAACGATGGGAATCCGTGTACGCGGCCGCCAGGATCCCCCTCGCGCGAGGTTGGATGACCCAGCTCGACGAGGGATATGACCCATTGTTCTTTGGCCCGGTGATTGACCCCACGGCTTACCGGAAGTGGCTCCATGACAACGCCGTCCAGTACGTCGCAGTACCCGACGCAAGGCTTGCGGAGGCCGGTTCGGTCGAGGCCACGCTGATCAACGCTGGAGTGCCGTATCTGCACGAGCTCTGGAGCGGCCGGCACTGGACGGTCTACAGCGTAAAGCACGCCACCGCCACCGTCACCGGTGGCCGGTTGGTGTCTCAAGGCGCTGTCTCAGTCTCGTTCCACGTCCCGGCTGCCGCGACGGTCGCCGTACGCGTCCGTTGGTCGCAATGGTTGACGCTTACTGGTCCCGACGCGTGCTTGCGCCCCCACCACACCTGGACGGAGGTAGTGGTCCAGCAGCCGGGGACATATCGAATCGGGAGCGCAGTGCTTCCCGACGACCGGCACCGGCAATGCCCTGACCTGTAGGCGTTTCCAACCCCCTCGGGCCGTCACTTTTCGTCAGGGCCGCTCTCTGGGCCGTAGGCTCTGATCCGTCGGGCTCCGTGGAGCCGTGCAGCGGTATCCCAGCGTTACGGTCGGAGTTGACGGCTTGCCCGTGGCGGCTTTGACAAGGCGATCTTCGCGCAGGGCGCTGAGCCCGAGGGCCGCGCCGGCGGGGAGAAGGACGAGTGCCGGCAGCTGGTAGCGCCAGACAAACTCAGCAGTCATGTCCGGAACCAGCAGGAGCACTGTTCCCGAAACGGTCAAGAGCAGGCACAGCGACCGACTTCCCGAGGTCCGTGCCTTGCGGACCGCCAAGCCGCCAACCAACCCGAGCGACAGGCAACCTAGCAGTAGGGGCCCAGGGAGGTAGCCGACCCACGAATAGCCCGCCAGCACGTTGGCGTACGGCTGACGAATGCTGAGCCGTTGACCGCCGTACGCCCGATAGAGCCGAATCTGCCGCGCTGACTCGGCCCAACCGGCGACGTAGTGACTGAAATGCCATTTGTATGCCGTGTCGTATGTGAAGCGATCAATCCGCACAGGGTCGAAGTTGAGTGCGAAGTCGCGCAGTGCGATGCGGGCGTAGTCGAAGGGCTGCGCCGTGATAGCCGCACGGGCGAACTCGCCCATCGCCTGGTACGGCGTGGTGCCCGCTGGTGGATTGAGGCGGGCTAGAGCCTGCGGGTCGTGCCACCCGTAGTACGTGGGATCAAGTCGCTGACCGAGAGGTTGGCTCGGGCACAGCACTTGCTGATAGGGCGGGACTGACACGCGGGAACAGTCCACGAAGGTCGTCGACCGTAGCCACAGTGACTTCCCGCCGAATTGCGACAAGGCGTACACACCGTGCTCATGATGATAGAAGCTCGCGTAAGCGCTTACTGGGACCAGGAAGCCGAGAAGGAGCGCCACCGCCGGCACGAACCGGTCCCGCCAGCCCTGCCCCACGAGCAGACAGAACGCCACGCTCGTAATGATCAGGGGCTCGCCGACCAGCCGGATTGTTACCGCCGCTCCGAGAAGCAAGCCTGCTATCAGGGCCAGAGCCGCGGTCGGGCGTTCGCGCCACCCGAGCGCGGCGAAGACCAGCATGAGCAGCAGCACGAACAACGTGTCGCTGAGAACCGACTGCTCCAAGATCAGCTGGAGGGCGTCAAACAGCACTGGGAGGGTTGCCAGCGTTGCCAGCCATCGGCCGACGCCCCAACGCCGCAGCATCGCGTACAACACCGCGGCTGTCGAAAGCCCCAACGCGTGCTGCACCAGGGCTGCGGCCAGAATGACCTTGCTGGTCAGCAGGGACAAGGGATACAGCAGCACCAGGCTGTACCCGTCCGGGCGGTCGGGAGAAGGGACGAATGTCTTCAGGAAGCCCAGGTAGTACACCCCGTCGGCGAACACCAGGCCGGGGGAGAACGCAATCTGGACAACCAGGCGCAACGCGGCGCCGAGAAGAAGTGCACAGAGGAATGGGCGGTGTTCGACGTACCACCGCCGATGCTGCCCCGACCCCTGCGGGTGAACGTGCCCTGCGGTGGTTCGGCTTGCGGAAGTCATCTACGGAGCCGATCGCTCGGGCCTGGAGGCATCGAAGTAGCCAAGGCTAACCGCGCATTCCTGGCACACCCGACGTGCCGTGTCCTTTCCGCGCAACGCGGCTCGCCGTGACCATCCTAGGAGCGGGTTCTCGCCTCGTAAGCGGTGAGCGCCGACCACGATGATAGTGACTCGGAGGCGCAAGCGGTCGTCCCACGCTTCGTGCTGCAACCCGATGTCCCCCTGCGCCGAAGGGCGGGAACACATGTGGGCACTTCTGGGAGTCCGTGCGAGCGACCCCGAGTAGCCCGCCGACTCCCGGTGTCATCGCTTCGCCGGGGGTCAGGCCGCGAGTGAGTGTGACGCGAAGGTGCCCATGACCAATTCCGTGGGCACCTCGCGTCAGACACAGGGACTTGGCTATCTCTGCCCAGCGGTGGTCGGTAAGCCTTGAATGCACAGATGCCGAGTGAGACCGGCGAGCTTCAGGAGAGAACGTCGATCAGGACAAGCTTTTCTGTCGGCCCTTGGACCGCCAGTTCTTCTACCTCGCCGATGCCGCGGACATACCACTTGTTGTCGAGGACGTTCGGCTCGAGGGCCGTTGTCTCAGCGGTGCGCAACGCATTCTGGAAGGACCCGTACGGCACGGTCTTGGGAGTCGAGAGGTCCACAGCCTTGTAGGTGTCCTCGGCATGTCCGCGATACCACTCCTGTCGGAACCTCCGGTGGAGTTGCGGGTCTGCCTGGAGGAACACGCCGGGCTGGGCCCCGTCGAGGCCAGCATGGAACGAGCCCTCGGTGCTGATGACGTTCCCGTGCCGGTCGAGCTCTGCAGTGTCCTCGCCGAAGTACCAGACGTTGCCGCACCTGTCCTGGGCGTAGTAGTCGCGGGTGCGCTCCTCCAGGACACTGTCTAGGAACAGCCGGTCCTGAACGACCCGGGTGCGCACACCGTCGATTACCTGGGTTTGTCGCGAGGGAGCGAACAGGTCGAGGGCTATCTTGCCGTCCTTGGTGCCTGAGTAGACCAGTGTCGTCCCGGGCTTGAGCGGGAACAGCTGGTTGTCGACGCGAGCTGTGAAGTTCGCCGGGTCTATGTGGGGATCGTAGGTGGCGCCCGGTCCGAAGACCGGCAGTGGGCAGTTGGTGGTCTGGTTCTGCGCCGGCCCCACGGCAGAGGAGGTCGGGGCTGAGGCTAGAGCCCCCACCACGGCCAGGGCCACCCCAACTGTCGCTATCTGTTGCTTCATAATTCCTCCGTCTGTGTCCTCGGACCAGCTGATCTGGTCCAGGAATCTCCAAAGTAGGACGGAGGGCCTGATGCCAGGCTGAAGGCGGATCTCCGCGCCAGGCAAGGACGATCCGCCACACTTCTGGCGGCTCCGAGGGATCGGACCGCAGGCACCTGAAAGGCGCACTTTGAGGGGACGGCCGTCAGGCACCCGGGCGCGGCGCCGTCGCCTGTGGCTCTCGCAGCGGCCTGACTGTGAGTCGTCCACAGGTCACACATGTGGTCTGGTGCGAGGCATCGAGGCTGCGGAAGACTCCCGGTACCTCGTCCGAGGTGAAGACTGCCAGGTGGAACGCGGTGGTGTCGTTGGAGGTCTCGTCGGCTCTTGAGTTGCTCGACGCCGACGTGCGTCTGGAGGTGCGTCGCAGCGGTGTCGATCCGTTGACCGATGTCGACGCGGTACGCCGGTTCGCTCGGTCAGCGGTGTCCGCGCATGACCAGCGGAGTCTGTCGGGTGTGGTGCGGCCGGTAGACGACCCGGATGCGGTGGTCGACGAGCTGGTGGCTCGGGTGGCCGGGTTCGGCCCGTTGCAGCGGTACCTGGACGACCCGGCCGTAGAAGAGATATGGATCAATGAACCGGAGCGGGTGTTCGTGGCTCGTGATGGTCGCCATGAGCTGACGACGACGATCCTCTCGACGTCGCAGGTGCGTGATCTGGTCGAGCGGATGTTGAAGACGTCGGGTCGTCGGCTCGATCTTTCGAGTCCATTCGTCGACGCGATGTTGCCTTCGGGGCATCGGCTGCATGTCGTTCTCGACGGCATAACGCGAGGGTTCAGCGCAGTAAATGTGCGGAAGTTCGTGGTCAAGGCTCGGCGGCTGCATGACCTTGTGGACCTCGGCACTTTGACAGCCCAGGCTGCCTCTTTTCTCGATGCCTGCGTCGTCGCCGGCCTGAACATCGTCGTATCGGGGGGGACCCAGGCGGGCAAGACGACGCTCTTGAACACGCTCGGATCCGCCGTCCCCGGATACGAACGCATCGTCTCGACAGAGGAGGTTTACGAGCTCAAGATCGAACATCCCGACTGGGTGGCAATGCAGACCCGCCAGGCGGGGCTGGAGGGGACTGGAGAGATCAAGCTCCGCAACCTGGTCAAAGAGGCGCTGCGGATGCGGCCGTCTCGCGTCATCGTCGGTGAGGTGCGAGCTGAGGAATGTCTGGACCTTCTGTTGGCCTTGAACAGCGGTTTGCCTGGAATGGCGACCGTGCACGCGAACTCAGCCCGGGAGGCGCTCGTCAAGCTGTGCACGCTTCCCTTGCTTGCCGGCGAGAACATCTCGTCTCGGTTCGTGGTGCCGACTGTGGCATCCAGCGTCGACATTGTGGTTCAGGTCGCCGTCGAGGCCGACGGCAAGCGACGCGTACGGGAGATCGTGGCCGTGCCGGGGCGGGTCGAGGCTGACATCATCGAAACCGAGCCCGTCTTCTCGTCCCAACTCGGCAAGCTTGCTCGTGTTCACGGGATGCCGCCTCGTCTCGAGAACTTCGCTACGCAAGGTATCGACATACATGCCCTTCTCGCCGAGGGTGTACAGCTCGTCGAGATCGGTGGCTCCTGAGATGGGCGCCGCAGTGGGTCTTTCCCTGGGCATTGGTTTGTTGCTGGTCTGGCGGTCCTTGACCACTGCGCCACGCGTCCGCCGTGATGCTCCAGGAGCGACCCGGCGAGTCGCGGCGCTCCTGCGAGCGGCAGGCATCTCGAGCGTGACTCCTTTGGGGCTCGTATCGCTCGCGGGGCTTTGCGGACTGCTAGCGGGGTTGGCCGTTCTTGCCATGTCCAGGACGCCGCCTGTCGCTGCCGCCTTTGCGGTGCTCGCCGCGTACGGCCCGATCGCGGTAGTCAAGGGGCGGGCGCGGCGGCGCAGGCGTGAGCTCGCGGAGGTTTGGCCGGAGGCGGTGGACAATCTCGCCTCGGCGATTCGAGCGGGGCTGTCTCTGCCCGAGGCTCTCACGCAGCTTGGCGATAGAGGTCCGGAGCCGCTTCGACACGCCTTTTCCGCTTTCGGACATGACTACCTGGCCACGGGGCGTTTCTCTGACTGCCTCAACCGGCTCAAGGTCGAGCTGGCCGATCCTGTCGGCGACCGCGTCATCGAGGCGCTGCGGATAGCGCGGGAGGTCGGTGGGGGTGACCTCGGACGGATGTTGCGAGCGCTGTCCAGGTTCCTGCGCGACGACGCCCGAACTCGCTCGGAGCTCGAGTCCCGTCAGGCGTGGGTAGTCAACGGAGCTCGGCTCGCCGCCGCCTCACCGTGGGCGGTCCTGCTCGCGTTGTCCATGCAACCCGAAGTGATCGGCCGGTACCGCTCACCAGCCGGTGTCATCGTGCTGGTCGTCGGTGCCGCAGTCTGCTTCGTCGCCTACCGACTCATGGTGCAGCTGGGTCGGCTACCCGAGGAGAGCCGGGTCCTCGCATGAGTCTCACCTGGTGGGGTGCGGTCCTCGGCGCGTCGGTCGGACTCGGCCTCGTCATCACGGTCGGTCGGTTGCTGGTGTCGCGCAGACCTACGCTGGAGAGCCGGGTCGCACCCTTCACGCGCGACGTGCCGACGGTGTGGGCCACGTGGCGCCGCGTCACTCCGTCAGATCGGCCGTCGTCCGCGCTGCTTGCCCTTGCAGCGCCGATGCTGACCTCCGGCGCTCAACGACTCGAGAGCCTTCTCGGGGGGCGTGAGTCCGTCCGACGACGTCTGGATCGCGCCGGCGTACCCATCACAGTGGACGAGTTTCGCCTCTCGCAGGTCCTTTGGGGGCTCGGCGGCTTGGCGGCGGCTGTCATCGTCGGGTTGCTCGGCCCCGCACGGGAGCCGGGCCGAGCGCTCCCCTGGCTGCTCGTGTGTTGTGGGGCTGCGATCGCGGCGATCTTGGCGCGGGACAGTGCTCTCACCCGGCGAGTCCGGCGCCGCGAGGAGCAGATGCTGGCCGAGTTCCCGGTCGTCGCCGATCTGCTTGCGCTGGCGGTAGCCGCAGGAGAGAGCCCCGTCTCCGCTCTCGACCGGGTGGTGAAGAGCTGTCGCGGCCCTATGGCCGAAGAGCTCGCCGTCGTCCTGGCCGAGTCCCGTACTGGGGTTCCCGTCACGCGGGCCCTGGATGCCTTTGCGGCGAGGAACGGGCTTGCTGTCGTATCCCGCTTCGCGGAGGGGCTGGCCGTTGCGATCGAACGAGGCACGCCGCTGGTCGACGTGCTCGCGGCACAGTCAGCCGACGTACGGGAGGCGGCGAAGCGCGCGTTGCTCGAAACCGGTGCGCGCAAAGAAGTCGCGATGATGGTCCCAGTGGTTTTCCTGATCATGCCGGTCACACTGCTTTTCGCCTTCTTTCCCGGTGTCGTCGGACTCAACCTGCTAGCGCCATGAGTGGGCTCATGCGGTCACCCACGCGACATTCGAGCCACCACCTGGCAGATGAGGTGCGATCACACGTAACCGCTAACGGCCACAGGCCCTCCGGGTTCTCGGAACTCGTCCTTGGGCGAAATGGGCCAGCGCGCCGCATCAGGGCGCGTGACGGTCCCTGGCCTGGCAGGCGATCCGGGCGCCGGACCTCATCAGGCGGATGTGTCGGCGTGCTCGGGGCCTGCTGTTCCTCGGCTAGTCCGGACCCGACCTACCCCGCTCGATCCGTCCTTAAGGAGGACCGATGAGACTTCGCGGAACACTGCTGAAGCGCCTCGACACACGAGACGAGAGAGGCGACGTGCCCGGCTGGGTGATGATCACCGTCATGACGATCGTCATCGCTTCAGCCATCTTGGTCATCTTCCAGGACCGGGTGACGACGTTCCTCAGTGACACCCTCAATCAGTACATGTAGGTGTCCAGGAGACCGGACCAGCCATTCGCGCGTACCGGGCGTGCCTGGAGCCGTATCGCGCGAATCGGGAGCCGTACCGGGCGGCTCGCCGGCCTTCCCGCGCGATCGCAGCGTGGCTCCGCCATCGCCGACTTCGCGCTCGTGTCGGTGATCTTGGTGCCATTGTTCTTCGGCGTCCTGCAGATCGCGTTGATCTGGCATGTCAAGACCACCCTCACGTCAGCGGCGTCCGAGGGAGCTCACTACGGCGCAACCTTTAACCGGAGCGCGGGGGACGGGGGGCAGCGCACGAGCAACGTGATCGACGACGTCTTCGGTACCGCCTTCTCCGACGACGTTACGGCACGCGACATGGTGATCGACGGTCAGCCAGCGGTCGAGGTCGATGTGAGGGCTGACGTTCCCGTTCTGGGGTTCTGGGGTCCGTCCATCAGCCTTGAGGTCACCGGGCACGCGGTGAAGGAGATCCTGCCGTGACTCCGCCCCTCGGCGGGCCAGCGGCTGTCACACAAGACTCGCTCGCGCGGTCCGGGTGCGGCGTACCACTCGGGCGGTCGCCTCGGCCGCGACGAGGTGACGACCGAGGGTCCGCTCTCGTGGAGCTCACCTGGCTGGGTCTGCTGCTGCTGATCCCGCTTGTCTACGTGGTGATCACGTTGGTCACCGTCCAGCGTTCGGCGTACGGGGTGACCGAGGCGGCACGCGCGGCTGGACGGGCGTTCACATTGGCTCCAGACCTGCAGACGGCGCAGACCAGAGCCTACGACGCCGCACGACTCGCCATGCTCGACCAGGGCGTCACATTGCAACCAGGCGAGATGGTCCTCAACTGTGACCCGACCCCCGACTCCTGCCTGCGACCCGGCTCGACCGTGGAGGTGACGATCACTCTCGACGTACGCCTGCCGCTCATGCCAACGGTGCTAGGTCAGTCGGCAGCGAGTGTGTCGGTTGACGCGTCGCACACAGAGCCGTACGGCACCTTCCGGGAGGCCGGCTCGTGATGCCGCGGCGACGCCGACCGAGTGTGCATGGCGAGTCAGGCCAGATCACGGCCATGCTCGTCTTGTTCAGCATCTGTCTGTTGCTTGCCATCATTGCTGTCACGGACATCTCGGGGAGCTACCTGCGCCGGCAGGCGGCCTCATCGCTCGCCGACGGGGCGGCGCTCTCGGCATCGGACGCGGCGGCATCCGCCGGTGTGTACCAGGGCAGCGAACACGGCTTCGTCGTCGTCGACTCTGAGTCGGCCTTCGCAGCCGTCGACGCCTATCTCGAGAGTTCGGGTGCGTATGCCGAATACCCTGGCCTTGATGTCGGCGTGCGAGTCGACGGCCATACGATCCAAGTGAGCCTGGCGATCCCGTACCGGCTCCCCGTCCAGGTGCCGGGTGTCTCGGCCACCGCCACTGTGCATGGCAGCGCAGCGGTCGACATACCCATCTACTGACCGATCTCCGAGGTCTGTTACAACTGCCAGCACTTCGGTCAGGGAGACGTAATACTCCGGTAGGCTGCTGGTATGTACGGCACCGACGTCTCCGCCCCCTCTGTCGACCAGCCCGCCCCCACGCACCAGCCGGATCCTGCCAATGACGGCGGCCGACCGGACGCTGATCGGCTGGCGGCCGACTTTCAGGCGATCATCGACGGGGAGGGTCGCATCGAGCCCCGAGACGCGATGCCCGACGCGTACAGGAGAAGCCTGATCCGCCAGATCGCCCAGCACGCCCACTCCGAGATCATTGGGATGCAGCCTGAGGCGAACTGGATCAGCCGAGCGCCGAGCCTTCGCCGTAAGGCGATCCTGATGGCCAAGGTGCAGGACGAAGCCGGGCACGGGCTGTACCTGTACGCAGCCGCAGAGACGCTTGGCGCAGACCGCGCCGATCTGCTCGATCTACTCCATACCGGACGCCAGAAGTACTCCTCCATCTTCAACTACCCGACCTTGACCTGGGCCGACATGGGTGCGATCGGCTGGCTGGTCGACGGCGCTGCCATCGTCAACCAGGTGCCGCTGTGCAGGTGCTCGTACGGCCCTTACGCACGGGCGATGGTGAGGGTCTGCAAGGAGGAGTCCTTCCATCAGCGGCAGGGCTTCGAGATCCTCAACCTCCTGTCGCACGGCAGCACGGCTCAGCACGCCATGGCGCAGGACGCGGTCGACCGGTGGTGGTGGCCGAGCTTGATGATGTTCGGCCCGCCCGACGACAAGTCACCCAACTCAGCGCAGTCGATGGCGTGGGGGATCAAGCGGTTCAGTAACGACGACCTGCGTCAGCGCTTCGTCGACATGACGGTCCCGCAGTCCGAGGCGCTCGGTCTCAGCCTTCCCGACCCGGATCTGCGCTGGAACGACGCTCGCGGTCACTACGACATCGGAGAGATCGACTTCACCGAGCTCTTCGACGTCATCAAGGGAAACGGACCCTGTAACGCCCAGCGCATGGACCGCCGTCGCAAAGCGCACGAAGACGGCGCCTGGGTAAGGGACGCGGCGACCGCCTACGCCGCCAAACAGCGTGGGTCAGGCTCCTCCGAGACGGCCGCATGAGGAGCCGGCTCGAATGGCCCCTGTGGGAGGTCTTCGTCCGGGCGAGACGTGGCCTCAGCCACGTGCACGTTGGCAGCCTCCACGCCCCCGACGCCGAGATGGCCGTTCGGAACGCTCGCGACCTGTACACGCGCCGCCAGGAGGGCGTCTCGATCTGGGTCGTCCCAGCAGACCACCTCACGGCGAGCAGCCCGGACGAGAAGGACGCGTTCTTCGACCCGGCTGCCGACAAGATCTACCGACACCCGACGTTCTACAGCGTTCCGGAGGGTGTCGAGCACCTGTGAACGTGGAGGCGTCGAAAGTGCCGAGCAGCGTTGCGCCGCAAGCAAGTATGACCTCAGCGCACGGTCGCCCGCGGCACGCGTCGTCCGAAGCCGCGCAGGACGACGGCTCGACTCGCTGGAAGACCTGTCAGTACACACTCCGGTTGGCCGACGACGCTCTCGTCTCGGCACAACGGATGGGGGAGTGGATCACGGCCGCTCCCCAGCTCGAGGAGGATGTCGCCCTAGGCAACATCGCCCTCGACCTACTCGGGCAGGCCCGCGCTCTGCTTTCGTACGCCGCCGACCTCGAGGGCACAGGGCAAGACGAGGACTCCCTCGCGTACCTGCGAGACGAGCGAGACTTCGTCAACGCCCAGATCTTCGAGCTGGCCAACGGTGACTTCGGCTTGACCGTTGCTCGGATGCTGGTGACCTCCACCTACCAGTACGCGCTGTACTCGCGGCTGAAGGACTCGACCGACGCGACCCTGTCCGCCGTGGCGGCCAAGGCGGTCAAGGAGGTCGACTACCACCGCGACCACGCGACCCAGTGGGTGCGTCGGCTTGGAGACGGCACCGAGGAGTCACATCGGCGGATGCAGCAGGGGCTCGAGGACGTATGGCCCTATGTGAGCGAGCTCTTCGAGTCGGACGACCTCGTCCAGTCCCTGGCCGCGGACGGCGTCGCCGTCGACCCTGCGGTGCTCGAGAACCCCGTCCGGGCGCACGTCGATGCGGTGTTGGCCGAAGCGACGCTCGAACGGCCCGAGAGCACGGTCCGACACAGCGGCGGTCGCAAGGGCGTCCATACTGAGCAGCTCGGGTATCTGTTGGCGGAGATGCAGCACCTCGCGCGGTCCCACCCCGGGGCAAGCTGGTGAGCACTGCGACCGCGCCACGGCAGGCAGACGTGAGAGCCATCGCCGCGGAGGTACTTGATCCGGAGGTACCCGTGCTGACCATCGATGATCTGGGAATCCTCCGTGACGTGACGGTTCTGGAGGACGGCCACGTCGACGTGTCTATCACTCCGACCTACTCAGGCTGTCCGGCAATGGACGCCATCCGAGCCGACGTTGTCAGAGCACTCGCCGACCGGGGCTTTTCGGACGTGAGCGTCCACCTCGTCCTGGCGCCTGCCTGGACTACAGACTGGATGAGTGCCGTAGGCAGGCAGAAGCTCCTCGACTACGGCATCGCGCCCCCCCATCCACGCACGGGTAGCGCGGTCGAGATCGCGCTCTCCGTGCGATGCCCCCAGTGCGGTTCACCGGACAGTCGGGAGCTGAGTAGGTTCTCCTCGACTGCATGCAAGTCCTTGTGGGTATGCACCACATGCAGGGAGCCCTTCGACCACTTCAAGGCCATCTGACATGACCCCTCCGCGCCACGCCGTGTTCCATTCCCTCACGGTCTCGAACGTCAAGGAGCTGCTCGACGACGCGGTGTGCATCGACTTCGAGGTGCCGCCCGATCTCGCGGCCGACTACGACTTCATCCAGGGCCAGCACCTGACGATCCGCACCTCGCTCGCCGGCGACGACGTTCGCCGCACCTACTCCATCTGCGCGCCGGCGAAGTCGGGCCGGCTCAGGATCGGCGTCAAGGTGCTTCCCGGCGGTCACTTCTCCGGCTTCGCGGCTGGAGGCTTGGCGGTAGGCGACGAGCTGGAGGTGATGACCCCCTCCGGTCGGTTCTATACGCCTCTGGACCCTGCCAACGAGAAGCACTACTGCGCGATCGCCGCCGGAAGCGGGATCACTCCGATCTACTCGATCGTGGCGACGACGCTCGAGCAGGAGCCGAAGAGCCGCATCACGCTGATCTTCGCAAACCGCACGAGCCGAAGCGTGATGTTCCTCGAAGAGCTCGAAGACCTGAAAGACCGGTATCAGGACCGCTTTCACCTCATCCACGTACTCAGCCGGGAGGCCCAGGATGCCGAGCTTCTGTCCGGACGGCTCGACGCCGCACGTCTCACCAAGATCAACGAGACACTCGTGCCGATAGAGACCGTCGACGACTGGTTCCTGTGTGGCCCTTTTGAGATGGTCGTCGAGCTGCGCGGGGCTCTGCTGGAGCAGGGAGTAGAAGCCGGGCACGTGCATACCGAACTGTTCCATGTCGAGTCCGCTCCGCCGGAGCGTCGGGAGACCGTCGCCGACGAGGGTGAGGGCTCCGACGTGACTATCAATCTCGACGGCCGACGATCCACATTCAAGCTCAAGGGCAACGACGTGTCGGTACTCGAGGCTGCGCTGAAGGTACGCGCCGATGCGCCGTTCGCCTGCCGAGGCGGAGTGTGCGGGACATGCCGTGCCAGGCTTGTCGAGGGCGAGGTCGTGATGGATACCAACTTCGCATTGGAGCCGGAGGAGATCGCGAGGGGCTTCGTGCTCACGTGTCAGAGCCACCCGGTCACGGAGAGGCTGTCGCTCGACTTCGACGGGTGAGCCTTCGCCGCCACGCGGCGCGTAGTGGTCTCGTCCGTGCGGTCGACCGAACGCTGCTTGGCCCCGAATCGGGGAGGTGAGGCGCTTCATCTGCGGATCAACGAGCGTCCTGTGACGGGTAGCGCCGAGAGAGCCCCGGCTTGCTCATGTCAGCGGCAGGACTGTCGGCCGGCGGTGCAAGACTGTGTGGCATGTCCGTAGAACCATCCGGTCGGCCCCAGCAGGCAACCGCCCAGGCCGAGATCGAGTTTCGCAGCGATGTCGAGGTCGAGCTCGTGCGCGCGTCTGCCAGCGACTCGGATGTGCTCTTTGCAGCCCGCGTGTCGACAAAGGGTGAGCTGTCGCTCGACGACGTCGGTGCGGATGCGAGCAAGTCGTCCGGTTTGATCAACTTCCTCATGCGCGACCGTCATGGGTCGCCGTTCGAACACAACTCGATGACGTTCTTCGTTTCGGCACCGATTTTCGTCTTCCGGGAGTTCATGCGCCATCGCATCGCGTCCTACAACGAGGAGAGCGGCCGCTATCGCGAGCTGCGTCCGGTCTTCTACGTGCCAGGTGCGGAGAGAAGGCTCATTCAGGTGGGCAAGCCGGGGGCGTACGACTTCGTCGAGGGAACGGCCGAGCAGCTCCAGCTCGTGACCCGGGAGACTCAAGCGGTGTGCCGCGAGGCCTACGCGGCGTACCAGCGGATGCTGGATGCCGGTGTTGCCCGTGAGGTGGCACGCATCGTGTTGCCGGTGACCATCTTCTCGACGATGTACGTCACGATGAACGCGCGGTCGCTGATGAACTTCTTGTCGCTGCGCACCAAACGCGATGACTCCTACTTCAAGTCGTTCCCACAGCGTGAGATCGAGATGGTGGCCGAGCGGATGGAGAACGACTGGGCACGCCTGATGCCGCTGACGCATGCCGCCTTCGAGAAGAACGGCCGCGTCGCGCCTTGACGAAGCGGTCTGTGCAAAATTCCTGTGGCAGGGGACAGCGGGAGCCGTGCGCCACGGACTGATTCAGAGTCCCGCGACAGACACCGCGAACCGGCTGGCAACAGTCTCCGACGGTCTCCCGAAGCCGGCTCGTCACGCATTTTGCGGGCAATCCTGGATCGTGTGTAACGCGAGGGTGCCTCTCGCCGATATACTGCTGAGAGGCGCCGTTACTGTCCGGACCCCCGAGCGGACAGTAGCGGCGCTTTCGTGTGCGCGTCCGCCGTTTGTCGTCGTTTCGGCGGCGGCGCGCAGTTGTGGCGTCGCGTCAGCATCTACCCCCGCGGATGTCGGCCGCACTACCCGCTTCGCCATCCGCGCAAAGCAGCCGCACCGTCCAGCAGCCCCTTCCTCGCGACAGCCCGCCGCACCACCCGCGCGTCGCGTCCAGGTGAGCCCATGACCGGTAGCCTCGGTTCATGAACGCGACGACGTACGCGCCCTTCGGGCGGGTCCTGACAGCGATGGTGACACCGTTCGACGATGCCGGCGCACTCGATCTCGAAACCGCCGCGCACCTGGCCAGCCACCTGGTCGATCACGGGCACGACGGGCTGGTGATCTCGGGTACTACGGGCGAGTCGCCCACGGTCGACCCCGATGAGCAACGCGACCTGTTGCGGACCGTCGTGGAAGCCGTGGGTGGTCGAGCAACCATCGTTGCCGGAGCCGGCACAAACGACACGGCCCACTCGCTCAGGCTGGCGCGCAACGCCGCGGCAGCGGGTGCCGACGGATTGCTCGTGGTCACGCCCTACTACAGCAAGCCCGCCCAGGACGGAATCCTCGCCCACTTCCGCTCTGTGGCCGATGCCACCGATCTGCCCGTGATGGTGTACGACATTCCTGGCCGTACTGGCGTCAAGCTCAGTGCCGACACCCTCGCCCGAGCGGCCGAGCACGCACGGATCGTGGCAGTCAAGGAGGCGAGTGGCGACCTGTACGCCGGAAGCTGGCTGCTCCGCTCCACCGATCTCGCTCTGTACAGCGGCGACGACACGCTGAACCTCGCGTGGTTGGCGCTCGGGGCGGTGGGCATGGTGTCTGTGGTCGGACACGTCGCAGGTCACCGCTTCTCCGAAATGGTTGCGGCGGTCGACAAGGGTGACCTCGAGTACGCCCGTGAGATCGACCGCTCGGTGATGCCCGCGACGGAGGCGATCATGGGCCGGGCTCCCGGCCTCGTCATGGTCAAGGCCGCTCTCGAGATTCTCGGACACCTCCCCAACCGTCACGTCCGCGCGCCGCACCTGCCCGCCACCGTCGACCAGGTCGCCGCGCTCCGCCGCGACCTCGTCACCGCCGAGCTTGTGGAGGACGCCCGATGAGCCACCCGCACCCCGAGCTCACGACGCCGCCGGATCTGCCCGCCCACGGGCTCCGCATCCTTCCGCTCGGAGGGCTCGGTGAGGTCGGGCGCAACATGGCCGTCCTGGAGTACCGGGGACGGCTGCTCATCATCGACTGTGGCGTTCTCTTCCCCGACGAGACTCAACCGGGCGTCGACCTGATCCTGCCCGACTTCGAGCCGATCAGGCACCGCCTCGATGCGATCGAGGCCGTCGTCCTCACCCATGGACACGAGGACCACATCGGAGCCGTGCCTTACCTGCTGCGAGAACGCCCCGACATCCCCCTCGTCGGGTCGAAGCTGACGCTTGCCCTGCTCGAGGGGAAGCTCCGCGAGCACCGCCAGACCCGGGCTCCGAAGCATCAGGTGAAAGAGGGCGAGCGGGTCTCGTTCGGGCCGTTCGACCTCGAGTTCATCGCGGTCAACCACTCGATTCCCGACGCACTGGCGGTGGCCGTGCGCACCGGTGCCGGTCTGCTGCTGCACACAGGCGACTTCAAGCTCGACCAGCTGCCGCTCGATGGTCGTATCACCGACCTCCGGGCCTTGGCGCGGCTCGGCGAGGAGGGCGTCGACCTGTTCCTCGTCGACTCCACAAACGCAGAGGTGCCCGGCTTCACCACCGCCGAGAAGGACATCTCGCCGGTCCTCGACCGAGTCTTCCAACGAAGCAGGCAGCGGATCATCGTCGCCTGCTTCGCCTCTCACGTGCACCGGGTCCAGCAGGTGATGGACGCTGCGGTGTCGAGCGGCCGCAAGGTGGCCTACGTCGGACGGTCGATGGTGCGCAACATGGGCGTCGCCCGCGAGCTCGGCTATCTCAAGGTGCCGCCCGACACGCTGGTCGACATGAAGGAGCTCGGCAAGTACTCCTCCGACGAGGTGGTCATCATCTCGACTGGCTCACAGGGCGAGCCGCTGTCGGCACTGGCGCGGATCGCTCACCGCAACCACGACCGTATCCACATCGAGCCGGGCGACACTGTGGTGTTGGCGTCGAGCCTGATCCCCGGCAACGAGAACTCTGTGTACAAGGTGATCAACGGCCTGACCCGGCTCGGGGCGAACGTCGTCCACAAAGCGAACGCAATGGTCCACGTGTCCGGTCACGCCAGCGCCGGTGAGCTGCTCTACTGCTACAACATCGTCAAGCCTGCGAACGTCATGCCCGTTCACGGAGAGGCGCGGCATCTGGTCGCCAACGCGAACCTCGCCGTACAGACAGGGGTCCCGCGCGACCGGGTAGTCATCGCCGAGGACGGCGTGGTGGTCGACCTGATCGACAAGGTGGCCCGGGTCAGTGGCAAGGTCGATTGCGGCTATGTCTTCGTCGACGGCTCTTCGGTCGGCGACATCACTGAGAGCGACCTCAAGGACCGTCGGATCCTCGGCGAGGAGGGGTTCATCTCCGTGATGGTCGTGATCGACTCCGCTGCAGGCAAGATCATCGCTGGACCTGAGATCCACGCGCGTGGGTTCGTGGAGGACGACAGCGTCTTCCGGGAGGTCCGACCGCTGATCGAGGATGCTCTGGTTGCGGCCATCAACGACGGCAACGACAACCCCTACCAGCTCCAGCAGGTCATCCGTCGTACGACCGGACGCTGGGTCAACGCCGCGCACCGTCGGCGGCCGATGATCATCCCGGTCGTGCTCGAGGCCTGAGCAGATGTCCCACACCGGCATCGAGGTGCCGGATCGTATGGAGCGCCTCCGCCGCCGCCTTGCCCCGCCTATCGCTCTGCTCGCCTCGACGATGGGCATCATCTGTCTGCTCAATGTCCGTAGCGTGCTGCGATCGCTCCCGGCGCTGACAGCGACCGATCCGCAGTTCGTGGGATGGGTAGGGGCCGGGGCCCTGCTGTGCATCGCGGCCGCCGCGGTCGCACTCCTCGCGGTCGAACGGATCGGGCCGGGACCCCCTCTCACGCTCGGGGCTGCAGCTGGGGTGGTCGGTCTGACCCTCGGTCACGACATCGGGCGACATGGACAGCTCCCCTGGGCGATCGCGGCCTGCTGCTCGGCCGCCGGTGCTCTTCTCGCCGGTGGCGCCGGTATGTCGTCAACTCTCCCCGGTACCCACTCTGCGGCGACCGCCGTGGCCTGGGCGGCTCCTGTCGCTGGCGTGTGGGCGCTCCTGACCAGGCTCGCGCCAGAACGCGACGGTCGGTTGCCCGATGTTGTGGTGAATCCCCACAAGGCTTTCCTCGTCGTCATGACGACAGCCATCATCGTGTGGAGCCTCGGGTCGATGCTCGTCGAGCCGGTGCCTCCTGCGGGCCCGGCTGACCGGAGAGGCTGGGAGGACTCGTGGTCGGTGCTCCTCCTGTTGTGCGCCGTAAGCACCCTGCTGGCAACCCTCGTAGGGTTCGATCCGACGATCTCACCCGTCTGGGCACGCCCGGTCGTGATCGCGGCGACGGCTGCCGTAGCCGGGGGTTGGGCTCTGGTCGGCTTGCTGCTCCCCTCGGTGACGGTGCGTCTGGCCTATGTCGCCGTCAGCGCGGTCACCTGGCTGATGCCGGCGACCCTCTCCTTCTCGGTGGGTCTCGCCGACTCGGGGCCGGGTCGACTCGGTTGGCCCGCCGTGTACGTGCTCCTCGCAGCGGGTGCCGCCGGCGCCGTGGTCGGGTGGCTGGGACCATTGGCAGTCATCCCGCTCGGCCTTGGTGTCGCCGCTCTGTCATGTCTCCCTGTCTGGGCCATGTCCGAAGGGTCCCTGGCGATGTCTGCCTCCACCGCGCTGCTGACGGCGGCGGCGACGGCGGTGATGGCCGGTGCGCTTCGGGTCATTGCGCCGGACTCCCGGGCCACGCGGTGGATCGCGATGGCGGCGATCTGTGCCCTCGTGCTCGGTCAGCTCGACGTGGTACCGCTGAGCTGGGCGATGCTAGGGGACATTCCCGTGACCGTCGACGGGATGCAGGCCGCGGGGCGCCTCTGGGCGGGTCTCACCGCGGCCTGCGCGAGTGTGGCCGCAGCCTTTACCTGGGTGGCGTGCGGCAGGATACTCGGCTCGGCGGCTCCTGGGGGCTCGCCACCCGTGATAGGGCGTCGTAAGGCCGACGCCAGGCAGAGGGCACGACCATAAGGGTCGATCCGCCGCCTCGCCGGCGGAGTCAGCGCAGGACGTCCGAGAGACGCGCGACCACATGACACCGGTTGTTGCAGTCGGCGGACGGCTTGTGCGCGTGCACGATGATGCCGCGCACCACCACGGCGGGCCAGCAGTTGTCGAGCGTCGTGGTCATTGCCCCTACCCTCTCGCTGATTTGCGCGGGCGCCATTGTTCGAAGGACCAATTCTAGCCGGGTTCCACTACGCTTTGCGATTGACTATTCACTCGGCGTGTCCTGGTCCTGATGTCCCGGGGGTCGATGCCAGACCTGACCCTGACTGTGGCCGCTATAGGGTCGATGCGTGCAGCGCACCCCTGATGTTCTTCCCGCGACGGCCCCGTGACGACCGGCCGGCCGCCATGGGTCGTAAGCGATCCGCACGGTCATCGCGTCGAGCTGGTCGCGGCTCTCGCGGCGCAGGGCCTCGTCGACGGACGCGGAGACTGGTCTGCGGGTGACGAAACCCTCTGGTTCCTCGGAGACTTCTTCGATCGTGGACCCGACGGGGTCGGGGTCGTGGAGCTCGTGATGCGGCTCCAGGTCCAGGCCGCCGACGAGGGCGGTTCGGTTGGAGCGCTGCTCGGAAACCACGAGATACTCACTCTGGGGATGCACCGGTTCGGGAAGGCCACCTCGCCCTCGCCCGGCCCCCGCGCCAGCCGGGTGCAGATGATGTGGCACGTCAACGGCGGCCGGGTCGAGGACCAGCTTCGGCTCGGCGACGACCACCTGGCCTGGTTGCACGCCCTTCCCGCGGTCGCCCTCGTGGGCGACGACCTGCTGCTCCACTCCGACACCAAGCTCTACCTGTCGTACGGCAACGGCATCGACGAGATCAACTCAACCATTGGCTCTGAGCTGATCGGGGACCTAGACGCGTGGTGGGAGTGCTGGAACAGGCTGACGCATCGCTATGACTTCATCGACGAGGGCGGGGTACAAGCCGTTCAAGACGTCACCGGCAGGCTCGGCGGGAAGAGAGTCGTCCACGGCCACAGCTTCGTCGCAGATCTGATGTCCACCGAGCCTCACCTAGTCACGGCACCCTTCCCGTACGCCAACGGGACGGCCCTTGCCGTCGACGGCGGCCTCTACGCCGGCGGGCCGCTCCTGCTCGTCGATCTCGCGCAGTGGCCGACCAACCGGCTCTGAACCCACAACCCCGGCCTCGCATAGGGTCTGACAGTGGAAACACGGTCACTGGACCCTGCGGATATCGACCGCTCCTTCGACGTGCGCACCCGGTCGTTCGGTGCGCTGCCCGCCGAGGCGCGCCCACAATGGGAGGCCGACGTCCGGGCCGCCATCGAGCAGGGCCGCGTCGTCGCCGTGTACGACGGTGACCTGCTGGTAGGGCGCGCGAACATCTGCCCGTTCGCCCAGTGGTGGGGTGGTCGGCTGGTCACCATGGCAGGTATCGCAGGCGTGGTGGTGGCGCCGGAGTATCGAGGACGCGGTGCCGGAACAGCGCTCATGGAGGCCACGATCGACCGTGGACGCGAGCTTGGGTACCCGCTGTCAGTGCTCTACCCAGCGACCGTGCCGGTGTATCGCAGGCAGGGCTGGGAGTTCGCAGGGACGCAGAACAGGGTGGTGTTCGAGAGCCGGCTCCTGCGTGACCTCCGAGGTGGCTCGATGGGCGTCCGTGAGGCGCGAGCCGACGACGCCGGCCACATGGTCGACGTCATGCGTCGTCGCTATGCCGAGGGCCGAGCATGTGGGCCGATGCAGACCTCGGAGGCGGAGCTCCGCGAGCAGCTCGCCGATGACTCGGTTTTCGCCTACGTCGCCGCCGGGGGCTTCGTTCTGTACAGCTGGGCCGGCTCCGATCTCCTCGTTCACCAGATCCAGGCGGGCGACACCGACACCGCGCGCGCACTCTGGTCGGTTGTCGGGTCCGGATCGTCGGTCGCCAGACAGGTCCATGCGTACCTTGCGCCCGACGACCCTGTCTTCTTGCTGGTCAGCGACAACGTCGCGCGTGACGTCCGGCAGGAGCGCTGGATGCTGCGTTGCCTGGACGTCGTCGGCGCCATCTCGGAGCGCGGCTATCCCCTCGATGTCTCCATCGACGTCCCCGTCGTCTTGGGGGATGCCCAGGTGCCGGCCAACCGAGTGGCCGGCCGGTTGCGAGTCGGTGACGGGGCGGCCGAGCTCGTCCCGGGCGTGGCCGACGCCCACGCTGTGAGGCTCGGAGCGAACGGCCTCGCGGCGTTGTACGCCGGGACGCCGATGAGCACTCTCGTCGTCGCGGGCCTGGCAGCGGGAGGCGACCCGGAGTCGCATGCTCGGCTCGACTCGGCCTTCGGCGGTCGCCGCGCCTACCTGCTCGAGTACTTCTGATCCCGGCTTCACCGCAACAGGCGTAAGGTCGCTGGCCAGCTTGGACCCTCGCCGACTCGGCGCCCGGGCTGACGCGTGTTACGCGTGAGACTGTTGGGGCTTTCGCGTAGCGTCGCACCATGGCGACCCGAACGTCCTCCTCGTCGCGCTCACGGACCGGCAGCACTACGTCGCGGTCCTCCCGAGCCGGCGCGTCCAGCCCGCGTGGCAGGACGGGGCCGTCGACCTCCAAGCCTCGCACGAGCGGGAGCTCACGGGCCCGCTCCTCGTCCGCACGCCGGAGCGGCCCTGGTCCGGTCGCCCGCTTCGCGGCCGGCCTCTTCCGTGGGCTCGGAGCCGTCTGGCTGGGAGTCGCCCACCTCATCGGGGCCACGGTTCGCCGCGTCGGCTCCGTGGCCCGCGACCTGGAACCGGAGCAGCGCCGAGACGGTGCCGGACTCGCCCTCGTAGGTGCTGCCGTCGTCGTCGGAGCGGCGGTGTGGTTGCGGCTGCCGGGAGCCGTCGGAGATGCGATCCGCCTGGTCGTGGAAGGCTCGGTCGGGATCGCCGCCTACGCCGTTCCACTGTTGCTTCTCGCCGCCGCGTGGCGCACGATGCGGGCACCGTGGCTCAACGGGCCGACGGGCCGACCCATCATCGGCTGGTTCGCCGTTGCTCTGGGCGTGCTCGGTCTCATCCATATCGCTGACGGCCTGCCACGGCCGAGCGGTGGGATGGGTGCCATGCGTGCGGCCGGTGGTGCAGTCGGCTACGTCGGCTCGGCGATGATCGCTGACCTGTTCCGGAGCAGCGTCATCGCCGTTCCGCTCCTCGTGCTCGTCGCTGTCTTCGGTGTTCTGGTGGTCACAGCGACCCCCGTTTACCAGGTCCCCGGCAAGCTGGCGGCGCTGCGCGACAAGGCGCTCGGTCGATCGACACCTACCACCTCGGCCGACACCGCCGGCGGCGACGATGTGCCCCGGGCGCCAGCGCCTCTCAACCGAACACGGCGCCGTCGCCTGGTGGGCACGGTCTCCGAAGTCGGGACGGGCGACGTACTTCTCGACGCATCCATGCGAGAGGCTCACGGAGCCAGCGCGAGCGACGGCCGTCCAGACAGCGAACCGGTCGACGGTGAGCCAGGCGGGCCGCTCGAGCCGCCACCGCACACGCCTCTACCCCGCCGTGTCGAGCAGCTGAGCCTGTCGGGCAACATCTCCTACAGCCTGCCGGGAAACGAGGTCCTGAAGTCCGGCAGCGTGCACAAGGCGAGGTCGACAGCCTCGGACGCGATCGTCGACCGCCTCACGGAGGTGCTCGAACAGTTCGGCATCGACGCACAGATCACCGGCTACACACGCGGACCCACGGTCACGCGGTACGAGGTCGAGCTCGGCCCAGCCGTGAAGGTCGAGAAGGTCACGGCCCTCAGCAGGAACATCTCCTACGCCGTGGCCAGCGCCGACGTACGGATCCTGAGCCCGATACCCGGCAAGTCGGCGATCGGTGTGGAGATCCCCAACATCGACGCTGAGATCGTGTCCCTGGGCGACGTGCTTCGCGCCGGTCAGTCACGCAACGAGCAGCACCCGATGGTGGTCGCACTCGGCAAGGACGTGGAGGGAGGCTTCGTCCTCGCCAACCTGGCCAAGATGCCTCACCTCCTCGTGGCGGGTGCGACCGGATCGGGCAAGTCGAGCTTCATCAACTCGATGGTGTGCTCGCTCCTCATGCGCGCGACCCCCGACGAGGTGCGGATGATCATGGTGGACCCGAAGCGGGTCGAGCTGACCGCGTACGAGGGGATCCCGCACCTGATCACGCCCATCATCACGAGTCCCAAGAAGGCTGCTGAAGCCCTGCAGTGGGTGGTTCGGGAGATGGACCAGCGCTATGACGACCTGGCCAACTTCGGCTTCCGCCACATCGACGACTACAACGCGGCGGTGCGTGCAGGAACTGTGGAGGTGCCAGCAGGGAGTGAGCGAGTCCTGGCGCCCTATCCGTACCTCGTCCTCGTCGTAGACGAGCTCGCCGACTTGATGATGGTGGCGCCGCGAGACGTCGAGGACTCGGTCGTCCGGATCACCCAGCTCGCCCGGGCGGCCGGGATCCATCTCGTCCTGGCGACCCAGCGGCCGTCGGTCGACGTGGTGACAGGTCTGATCAAAGCGAACGTACCGAGCCGGCTCGCGTTCGCGACGTCGTCTCTGGCGGACAGCCGGGTCATCCTCGACCAGCCGGGTGCCGAGAAGCTGGTCGGCAAGGGTGACGGGCTGTTCCTGCCCATGGGCGCGAGCAAGCCGGCGCGCGTGCAGGGGGCCTGGGTCACCGAGGAAGAGATCAAGAAGGTCGTCGCACACTGCAAGAAGCAGCTCCAACCGACCTACCGCGACGACGTCACCGTCCCGCAGCAAACCAAGCGAGACCTCGATGACGATATCGGGAACGACCTCGACCTGGTGTGTCAGGCCGTCGAGCTGGTCGTGTCGACCCAGTTCGGCTCGACCTCGATGCTCCAGCGCAAGCTCCGCGTCGGCTTCGCCAAGGCCGGCCGCCTGATGGACATCCTGGAGAGCCGAGGCATCGTCGGCCCCTCTGAGGGTTCCAAGGCGCGAGACGTGCTGGTCAAGCCCGACGACCTCGACGACGTCATCGCGACACTCCAGGGGGAATGATGTCCGAGGTCGAGTCCGTCGTGGTTCGCCGCCGTCTTGTGCTTCTGGCAACCATCACGATCGCCTCGGCCGGGTTGGCCGCGGCATACCTGTGGCTCTTCTGGGCGACTCAGAGCACGCTCGACCTCGTCGTCGCCATGGTGCTCGGCCTTCTGGCTGCCTTCAACGCGCGGGCGTGTCTGGATGCACGGACACCGCTCTTCGTCGCCGACACGACAGGTATCCGCATCCGTCTCGGCCCGACCTGGACCGGTGTCCGCTGGGAGTCGGTCGAGTCTCTCGTGGTCCAGGAGCGCGGCCGTGTCAGGGACGGCCGGGTGGTCGTGCTCGCCGACCGCTCTGTCGATGTGCTCCGCGGGGCCGGGTGGCGATCCAGGTGGGCCGCCACACTCAACCGCTGGCTCTACGCCGAGCCGCTGGCTGCACCGTTCGGGCTCACGACCAGCGTCTCCGTGCTCGACGTGACAGCGTCACTCGAACGGCTGGCGGACGGTCGTGCCCCCGTCGTTGCGGGTCCTCACGCGGACGAGCCGGGTGTCGAACTAGGGGTCGAACGAGTACAGGCACCGGCTTCGGTCGCCGCCGACCGGCTGTCGCAGCCGGTGACGCGCGGGCCGCTTTCGACAGCGGCTGGAGGCACGCCGCCACGGGTCGCCGTGGCGACCACTGCGGCGAGACGCGAGGAGGTGACGATCGCGCTGCGCTCAGAGCCTGCCACGTTCGGCACCCTCGCGTTGTCCGACCCAGCCGAGGGCTCCGCGCAGCTCCCCGAGATCCAGGAGCTTCGTCGCTCGCCCGATCCCGGTGGGCTGGTGCCCCAGGAACGGCTGCCCGACGACGGCCTCGTCGGCAACGTCTCGCTCGTCATCGACGCTACGACGGACCTGTCCGCACGTGCGATGCAGAAGGTACGGACGTCGAGAGCCGGGACGCCCGACGGACCCGAAGCGTCGCGAACCCTGCGAGCGACCGAACTCGAAGCTGCAAACACGGTGATCGGAGGGCAGCTGGCGCAGGCACGCGACATCCTTGGGTTCACCATCGACGAGCTGTCCGAGCGCACCCGCATCAGAGCGTCGGTGATCGAGTCGATCGAGGTGGACGACTTCGCGCCGTGCGGTGGGGACTTCTACGCCAAGGGGCATCTGCGCATGCTTGCCCGCGTACTCGGGCTCGACGCCGGACCACTCCTTGAGGCGTACGACGAACGCTTCGCCAGCGGGCCGGTCAACGCTCGCGACGTGTTCGAGGTCGAGCTGGCAACCGGGTCCACCGGCCTCGTGAGGGCTGGGTCGTCGGGTGCGAACTGGGGAGGCCTGCTTGCCGCGGTGCTTGTCCTGCTGCTGGTCTGGGGGGTCGCGCGCCTCGTCACCGACGGGCTGCCGGCTTCGGGAGTGGACAGCCCCACGGCGTCCACAGCTCCACGTTCGGTCGCCGCACCGACCCGTGACACGCCAGCGCAGACCCCGGTGCCGCCCCAGGCCCATGTGAGGCTGCTTGCTTCAGGAGGTGACTCCAGGGTCATGGTGACAGACGGGTCGGGGCACGTCGTCTTCCACGGGAAGCTGTCGAACGGGTCCGCCAAGAAGGTCGTAGGTGAGGCGCCGCTCCGGGTCAAGGCCGCAGACGCCGGGGTGATCTCCCTCAGCGTCCGCGGGAGGGACCTCGGAGTCGTTGGCGACGTGGGCACCCCTGCGCACCGGCTCGTGCGCGCAATGCCGCATCACTGATCCCGTCGAGGACGGGCTGCGACCGGCGCCCTTCTCGAAACGATTCGGGCGCTGAGCGGGCCTGGCGGCATACTGGTGCCACCCTATGAGCAGCCAGAACGCGACACAGACGAGTGCACCAGCAGCGGGTTCGACGCCGTTTGCGGTCCGTTCCGTCGAGCCTGACCCGGCGCAGCCGCTCGCGCGGCCGAGGGTTGCGCTCGTCACCTTGGGCTGCGCCCGCAACGACGTCGACTCCGAGGAGCTGGCTGGGCGCCTCGACAGCGGCGGCTTCGCGCTGGTGGAGGACGCCGGCTCCGCTGAGCTGGTGGTGGTCAACACGTGCGGCTTCGTGGAGGCGGCCAAGAAGGACTCAGTCGACGCCTTGCTTGAGGCGGCTCAGCTGAAGGTAGACGGTGACGCCCAGGCGGTCGTGGCCGTCGGGTGCCTGGCTGAGCGGTACGGAGACGAGCTTGCGGAGTCGCTTCCCGAGGCGGATGCCGTGCTCGGCTTCGACGACTACCCCGATATCGCGTCCCGGCTCCGCGGGATCCTCGGTGGTGAGCGGCATGTGTCACATTCTCCGACCGACCGACGCACCCTATTGCCTGTCACCCCCGTGGACCGTAGCCGTATCTCGTCGGTGTCGCAGCCCGGGCACGGCCAGTCCGCACCAGACCTACCGACTGGGATCTCTCCCGCGAGCGGTCCCCGCGTGACGCGTCGCCGGCTGGGGTCTGGTCCCACCGCTCCGCTCAAGATCGCGTCAGGTTGCGACCGACGCTGCTCGTTCTGCGCCATCCCGAGCTTCCGAGGCTCGTTCGTCTCCCGGAACCCCGCTGAGGTGGTTGAGGAGGCGCAGTGGCTGGCGGCCCACGGTGTGCGGGAGGTTCTCCTGGTCAGCGAGAACTCCACGTCGTACGGGAAGGACCTGGGTGATCTACGCCTGCTGGAGTCGTTGCTTCCTGCCCTCTCCGCGGTCGACGGAATCTTTCGTGTACGCGTCTCCTACCTGCAGCCGGCCGAGGTCCGACCGACGTTGGTCACTGTAATGGCCTCGTCGCTGGGAGTCGCCGACTACTTCGACCTGTCGTTCCAGCACGCCTCCGCGGCCGTCCTGCGGCGCATGCGACGCTTCGGCGACTCGGAGCGATTCTCGGTCCTGCTGGAGCAGATCAGGGCGGCCAGCCCGCTGGCCGGAGTGCGGAGCAACTTCATCGTCGGGTTCCCAGGCGAGACGGAGGCCGACGTCGAGGTGTTGGCTGACTTCCTTGGTGCTGCGAGGCTTGACGCGGTGGGGATTTTCGGCTATTCCGACGAGGACGGTACAGAAGGTGTCGGGCTCGACGGCCACCTCGACGACGACGAGATTCGCGCCAGGGTCTCTCATGTGTCGCAGATCGTCGAGGAGCTGACGTCGCAGCGCGCGGAGGACAGGATCGGCGAACGGGTCTCAGTTCTCGTCGAGCACGTCATGGGCGACACGGCGGAAGGACGAGCGGCCTGTCAAGGCCCCGAGGTCGACGGTTGCACGAGGCTGACCGGGCTCCCCGGGGGTGTCGAGGTCGGCGATCTGGTTGACGCCGAGGTATTCGTGACTTCGGGTGTCGACCTCCACGCGGCCTGCGTGGAGCCCTAGGTTGTCGCATATGCCCGAGCAGCCCACCGAGCCGAGCAACTGGAACGTTGCGAACGCGCTGACGTCGCTGCGGATCCTGCTCGTCCCGCTGTTCGGCTGGGTCCTGCTGATGGACGACGGTCGCGACACCGGCCTGAGGGTCTGGGCCTTCGCCGTCTTCACCGTTGCGATCCTCACTGACAAGATCGACGGTGAGATCGCGCGCAAGCGCAACCTGGTGACCGACTTCGGCAAGCTGATGGACCCCATCGCCGACAAGGCGCTCACCGGAATGGCTTTCGTGGGGTTGTCGATCATCGGGGAGCTCTGGTGGTGGGTCACCCTCGTCGTACTCGGCAGGGAGTGGGGAATCACGCTCCTGCGACTCTGGGTGATCCGGTATGGCGTCATGCCAGCCAGTCGCGGAGGGAAGATCAAGACCGCGCTCCAGGCGGTGGCGTTGTGCGGACTCATCCTGCCGTTCCGTGACCTGGACGGGGCTGTCGGTACTGTGGGCGACGGACTCTGGTGGGTTGCGATGGGGCTGATGGTCGCCGCCGTGGTGACTACCGTCGCCACTGGGCTGGAGTACGTCCGCGACGCCGTGAAGCTTCGGCGTGAGGGACAGGCAACCGCGGCGTCGCCCTCCTGATGGGCCAGGCTGATCGCTGTCTGAACCTGCTGCAGTCTCACGGCGAGACCCTGTCGACGGCGGAGTCGCTGACCTGCGGGCTGGTGGCCGCAACCTTCGCGGGGGTGCCCGGTGCGTCTCGCGTGCTGCGGGGAGGGCTCGCGGCGTACTCGACGGAGGTGAAGATCGGTGTCCTCGGCCTTGATAGTGCCCTCGTCGACCGGTTCGGTGTCATCTCCAGCGAGTGCGCCGAGGCGATGGCAACGCAGGCCCTCCGTGTGTTCGTCAGCGACTGGGCAGTCTCGTCGACAGGCGTCGCGGGCCCCGACTCGCAGGAGGGCCACGATGTGGGGACTGTGTTCGTCGCGGTCGCCGGTCCAGGGGTACTCCGAAGCGAGTACCTCCAGCTGGCGGGCGGTCGCAACGACATCCGCGCTTCGACTGTTCACGCTCTGATAGGCCTCCTGGAGTCGGAGATCATCTCGACGGCGGCTCGGGCGGAAGAAGCACGACGCAGAACGCGTTGAGGCCAACACGGTGTGACGGGACGGCCGGACGGGTAGCCTTGTTCACGAGGTCGGCATCTTCGCCGAGGTATGCAGAAGGGAGCGCCACGTGATTCTGGTTCGGCGGCTGCTCGGAGACGTTCTGCGTCAGCAGCGACAGTTGCAGGGGCGAACGCTGCGCAACGTGTCGGCCCAAGCACGCGTGAGCCTCGGATACATCTCTGAGATCGAACGCGGACAAAAGGAGGCCTCATCGGAGTGCCTCGCCGCTATCTGCGCGGCCCTCGGTGTCCCGCTCTCGGTCGTGATGGCGGAGGTGAGTGGCGAGCTGGCCCTCGAGGAGGCAGCCATGGTCTCCCCGACACCGTTGCCCATCCCGGCCGCTCGCAGGCTGGCCGGAGGCGTCGTCAGCGACGTCGCTGCCTGAACTTCGCGACTGCTCAACCTGCTCCAGGCCGTAGTCGGCCGTTCGTCGCAGTCAGACAGCACCGGCATCGGACTTCGAACGCGTATCCGGTTGGCAGCGAGGACACCAGAAGCTATCCCGGGCCTGGTCCGGGGCGTCGGGTGCGTTCCCGGACCTTCGCCGTTCCTCGTCCCGGATCGCCGGGAGGACCTCACGCCGAACGGTCGTGCCACACCGTCGACAGGGTCGCCCCTTTCGGCCGTAGACCCACAGCTCCTTACCTCGCCGTAAGTCGCCGGTCGTCGACTGCTCGGCGCGGGTTTTGTTCACCTCCAGCAGCTGCTGAGCCCGGGCGACGAGATCCGCAAGCAGGCGGACCTCACCGACCGCCCTGCCCGGGTGGACGCCCAGCAGGAAGCACACCTCCGCCTTGTACATGTTGCCGATTCCCGCAAGGTTCCGCTGGTCGAGCAGGGCTTCGCCGACGGGCACGTCGGGCCGGGCGCGGAGTCGACGAAGCGCCTCCTCCGCGGACCAGTCCGGCCCGAGGAGGTCTGGCCCGAGGTGCCCGACAATGGTGTCTTCCTGGTCACGGGATACGACGTCGAGCCGGCCCAGCCGGAAGCCCACCGCCCGGCGCTCCGAGTTCGCCAGCACGAGCCGGGCCTGGAATGCGGGGGAGCGCCACGGGGTGCCGAGCCGGTAGACGTGCCACGACCCCTCCATCTTCAGATGTGAGTGGATGGTGACGTCACCGACTCGGGTGAGCAGGTGCTTGCCCCGGCTGATGGTCTCGGTCACCGTGCGGCCCGAGAGGTCGAGCTCTGCCAACTGCGGCACCCGGAAGTCGCTCGCCGTCAACTTGCGCCCACTGAGAGCCTGGTCGAGTCGCCTCGCGGTCAGCCAGACGGTGTCACCCTCGGGCATAGCGGGCCTCTCCTGGCCGAAGCGGATCCACCGGCATGCATTCGTGGCCGGCTTGCGAGGTCAGCGACGTAACCGCAGGCCACGAGGCGTGGCATGGAAGCCGGCCTGTTCGAGCGCTGCGGACAGCGGCGACGAGAGGATGTGACCACCGTCGGCGCGCTCGACGGTGAGCTTGCCGAGTCCACCCTCGCGCACGGCGAGAGCCAGCGCGTCGACGGCGGGCTGGATGACAGTGGAGTCCTCGGCGAAGCTCAGCAGCGTGCGGCCGCCTCGCTCCACGTACAACACCAGACAACCGTCGACGATCGCCACGACAGCACCTGCCTTGCGGCCGGGGCGGTGGCCGGCATTGGCTGCATCGCCAGACCGCTCTGGCCAGGGGAGCGCGGCGCCGAAGGGGTTGGCGGGGTCGGTGGCCGCGAGAACCAGCGTCTGTGCTGCCTCGCCACCCGTCGGGAGCCCAGCTTCGTGCGCGACGGACCGGAGTCGGTCGACCGCACCGGTGGTACCGAACTGGGCTGCACCCAGACCGGATACGAAGTAGCCCCGCCGGCAGCGCCCGGCCTCCTCGAAAGCCGAGAGCACCTTGTAGGCGGCCGCAAAGCCGCCCGGGGTTCGCTCGCTCAACACGGCTCCGCGCGTGACCACGCCGTGCCGCTCGAGGAGCCCCTCGGAGATGGCGTGCGCGCGTCGGGTGGGGTCGTCGTCTCGCCACGGAGTCAGTGACCAGCGCCCGGCAACGGTTGGAGGGCCTGTGCGGGCGGGCATCGCGGGTCGTCCGGCCAGATGCCGACCGGAACCCGGCCGTGCCCCGAGCCGAGACCTGGGAGTCGAGCGCCGCGGGCGGTGTGTCCCGCGCCCGCTCAGGTGCGCTCGAAGTGGGGCGATCGTGTCGTTGGTGAGGTGCCCCGACCAGACAAGATCCCACACTGCCTGGGTGAGCGAAGTGTCGTTCGTCGAGCCGACGGAGTCGGACAGCTGCCGGAAGAAGTAGCCACCGCCGCCGGACAGCACGGTAACGATCTCCTGGTGCAGACCCGTGGGCTCCTCGTCGCCCAGCTCGGGCAGCGTGAGGGTAGCGGTGTCGGCCACGTGAAGCGAGACCCATCCGTCGGTACCCGGAAGGGCGCCTGCACCGGCCCAGATGACCTCGCCCGAGGATGTGAGCTCGTCAAGCATGGACGGCTGGTAGCCGACCAGCCGACTGGCGAGTATGAACGGCTCGAGGGCAGAGGCAGGTACGGCGCAACCGGCGAGCTGTTCGACGACCGTGAGCAGACCGTCTGGTCCCCTGAGGCGACTCCCGACGTTCTGCCATGCCGGCAGGAAGCGGCCGAGCGCCGACGGCGCGACGGGCTCGACCTCCTTGCGAGCCGCCGCCAGGGAGCGGCGGCGGAGGCGACGGAGAACCTCCGTGTCGCACCACTCGCCACCGCGCGCCGCCGGCCTGAACTCGCCTTCGGCGACCCGGCCCTGGCCGAGCAGCCGGGCCAGGGCGTCCTGGGCGACTGCGTGACCGAGGCCGAACCGAGCGGCGACGTCCCCGGTGGTGAAGGGGCCGTGGGTGCGTGCGAATCGGGCGACCAAGTCGCCGAGCGGATCTCCGACCGGTTCGGTGAAGGCTTCGGGGATCCCGACGGGGACGGGCACCCCGAGGGCGTCGCGAAGTCGTCCGACGTCCTCGACGGCGGACATAAAGGTCCTTCCTGCGATGCGGACATCGACGAGCCGTCGGGTGGTTCGCAGGGTGACTGCCCACGCATCCACATCGGCGCCGGGCACGGCGCGTTCCACGACCTCGGCGATACTCAGCGGGCCCAGGAGACGGACGAGATCTGCCAGGTCCTCGGCGTGACGGGCCAGCCTGTCGGCGGTAAGCCGTTGCAGCTCGCGGTCGGTCTCGTCCACGATGTCGGGGTCGAGGAGGTCGCGCATCTCCGCTCGACCGAGCAGCTCTCCCAGCAACCCAGGGTCGAGAGCCAACGCGGCGGCCTTGCGCTCAGCCAGGGGCGAGTCGCCCTCGTAGACGAAGGCGGCGACGTACCCGAACAGCAGCGATCGGGCGAAGGCACTGGGGGTGGTCGTCTGTACCTCCACGATGCGGATCCGACGTGACTCGATGTCACGCATCAGCTGAACCAGCGCAGGGACGTCGTACACGTCCTGAAGACACTCGCGGACGGCTTCGAGCACGATAGGGAAGGAGCCGTACTTGCTGGCGACCTCGAGCAAGGCAGCCGAGCGCTGGCGCTGCTGCCATAGCGGCGACCGCCTGCCCGGGTCGCGACGAGGGAGGAGCAGCGCTCGCGCCGCGCACTCACGGAAGCGCGACGCGAAGAGCGCAGAACCCCCGACCTCGGTTGTCACGAGGTCGTCTATCTCGTCTGGTTCGAACAAGACGAGTGACGCGCCAGGCGGCTCGGCGTCAGTCTCCGGGATGCGGATGACGATGCCGTCGTCGCCTGCCATCGCCTGGGCGTCGATGCCGAAACGCTGCTGCAACCTCGCCCCGATCGCCAACGCCCACGGACCGTGGACGGCGGCACCGTAGGGCGAGTGCACGATGAGACGCCAGTCACCGAGCTCGTCACGGCACCTCTCCACGAGCAGCTGGCGGTCGTGGGGCACGTACCCGGTGTCGTCGACCTGCTCGGCGAGGAACGACACCAGGTTGGCTGCGGCGAATGTGTCGAGCCCAGCCGCAGCTGCTCGCTCGATCGCGGCCGGCTGCTTCAGCTTGACGAGCTCCCGGACGAACGCGCCGACTGCGGCCCCCAGCTCCGCTGGACGGCCTAGCGCGTCACCCTTCCAGAACGGCAGCCGCCCTGGCTGTCCTGGTGCGGGGGAGACCAGCACGCGGTCATGGGTGATGTCCTCGATCCGCCAGCTCGACGCACCGAGCGCGAAGATGTCACCGATCCGCGACTCGTAGACCATCTCCTCGTCGAGCTCGCCCACCCGGGAGGCCTTCTCGCCGACGAGGAAGACGCCGAACAACCCACGGTCGGGGATGGTGCCGCCCGAGGTGACGGCCAGTCGCTGGGCACCAGGCCGGCCGGTGACCGTGTTGGCGACGCGGTCCCAGACAACACGCGGCCTGAGCTCGGCGAACTCGTCCGACGGGTAGCGCCCGGCGAGGAGGTCCAGCGTGGCGTCGTACGCCGACCGTGGCAGGGCCGAGAAGGGGGCTGCTCGTCTTACGAGCGCGAAGAGCGCGTCGGTGTCCCAGGTCTCGAGAGCCGTGCAGGCGACGACCTGCTGGGCCAGGACGTCGAGCGGGTTGGTCGGCACCTTCAGCGCCTCGATCTGGCCGGCGCGCATCCGTTCGACCGTGACGGCCGTCTGGACAAGGTCGGCTCGGTGCTTGGGAAAAACGACCCCGCGGGAAACCTCGCCGACGTGATGTCCGGCCCGGCCTACCCTCTGGAGACCACTCGCCACCGACGGCGGCGACTCCACCTGGATGACCAGGTCGACCGCGCCCATGTCGATGCCCAGCTCGAGGCTCGACGTCGCCACCACGCAGGGAAGCCGACCAGCCTTGAGGTCGTCCTCGATCAGGGCACGCTGCTCCTTGCTCACCGAGCCGTGGTGTGCCTTGGCCAGAATGGCTGTGGCACCAGCCGAAGCCCCGCTCTGCGCCATGATCTCAGCGGGTTGACCCTCCTCGCCGAGCTGCTCGCCGCGTCGCTCCGCAGATATCTCGTTGAGGCGGGCGGTGAGCCGCTCGGCGAGCCGCCGAGAGTTGGCGAAGACGATCGTGGAGCGTTGCTGCTCGATGAGGTCTACGATCCGCTCCTCTACATGCGGCCAGATGGAGGCCCGTCGAGCGTTGCCCGCGGCCGGGCCCTCTACGTCGTCGCTGAGCGTGCCCAGCTCCGTCATGTCCTCGACGGGCACAACGACCTCGAGGTCCCACTGCTTCGTCGACTCCGGGGCCACCACCTCGACGGGATTCGGGCCGCCGAGGAATCGGGCGACCTCCTGCGTGGGTCGTACGGTGGCAGATAACCCGATCCGCTGAGCCGGAGAGACGAGCAGCTCGTCGAGCCGCTCCAGTGACAGAGCCAGATGCGCTCCCCGTTTGGTACCCGCCACGGCGTGCACCTCGTCGAGGATCACCGTGTCTACGCAGCGCAGCGACTCCCTCGCTTGGGAGGTCAGCATGAGGAAGAGGGACTCCGGGGTCGTGATGATGATGTCGGGAGGAGCGACACCGAGCCGACGCCGGTCAGCGGCGCTGGTGTCACCCGAGCGGACCCCCACGGTGATGTCGGGAACCTTCAGACCGAGCCGCGCCGCCGTCTGTTGCAGGCCTGCCAGGGGCGCTCGCAGATTTCGCTCGACGTCGACGGCCAGTGCCTTGAGCGGCGAGATGTACAGGACCCGGCATCGGTGCCTCGTGTCGTCAGGAGCCGGTGTCGTGGCGAGCCTGTCGAGCGCCCACAGGAAGGCGGCCAGGGTCTTGCCCGATCCCGTGGGCGCGACGACGAGGGCGTTGCGACCCGCCGAGATCGACTGCCAGGCACCAAGCTGAGACGGAGTGGGTGCGGCGAAGGCGTCGGCGAACCAGGCGCGGGTCGTCGGCGAGAATCCGGGCAACGAGGCACCTCCCGCCGTAGCCCTTTCTGCTGAGTCGCTCATGACGCCATCTTGTCCCAACCATCCGACACTTCCACGGCCGCACGGAGGTCGTGGACGTGAAGCATCTTGAAGCGTCGTAGTGTCGGATCGGTCATCCGCAACCAGGGGCACAAGGTGTACCGGTTCGGCACCGACGAGCTGCTCCAGCTGGCGGGCCCACATATGGCGGAAGACGTCGACTTCTGCCGTGCCGTGGCACCCGTCGGGTCACGCCCCTAGTACTGCATCGATGGCCTGGGACCCCGCCGGGGCGGGAGGGGCAGTCGACCTGCTGACACACTGGCGGGCATGGCCGACGCCGCTGGTCCCGAGCTCGCCGTCATCGGCGGATCGGGATTCTACGAGTTCCTGGTCGACCCCGAGACCGTGCCGGTCGCCACGCCGTACGGCGACCCTTCCGCCGACATCGCCGTCGGACGCGTCGCCGACCGCGCGGTGGCCTTCCTTCCACGGCACGGCCGGCACCATGAGCTTCCGCCGCACCGTGTGAACTACCGGGCCAACGTGTGGGCGCTGCGTTCGCTCGGCGTCCGCCGGGTGCTGGCGCCCTGCTCGGTCGGGAGCCTGCAGGAGGCTTTGGGCCCCGGCGCCATGGTGGTTCCCGACCAGCTGGTGGACCGCACGAGCGGGCGCACCCACACCTTCATGGACACCGGGGCGGCACACGTCGGATTTGCCGACCCGTACTGCCCGTCGCTCAGGGGCTCCCTCGTCGCGGCGGACCGTACCGTCGTCGACGGTGGCACCATGGTCGTCGTCGAGGGCCCCCGCTTCTCGACTCGGGCGGAGTCGCAGTGGTTCGCCGCACAAGGGTGGTCACTCGTGAACATGACCGGATACCCCGAAGCCGTGCTCGCACGGGAGCTGGCGATGTGCTATGCCACCATGGCCCTCGTGACCGACCGTGACGCAGGGGTCAGCAGTGTCGAGGCTGTCAACCAGGCCGAGGTGTTCGCAGAGTTCGCGCGCAACATCGAACGGCTGCGCGATCTGCTGGTAGGCGTCATCGAGTCATTGCCGGTGACTCGTGAGGGTTGCCACTGCGCGGAGTCGCTTGATGGCCTCGCGGTCCCCTTCGAGCTGCCGTGAGGGTGCTGCTCACAGGTGCCGCCGGGTTCATCGGCAAGGCTGTGGGGGCAGTGCTGGTCGAGCGCGGTCATGAGGTCGTGGGGATCGACGCGTACATCCCGCAGGCGCACGCGGACCAGGTCAGCGTCGCCGGTCCCGATCGAAGCCCCCCCGACCGCGTCGATGTCAGGGACGCCGACGCGGTGCGAGACGCGCTGGCTGACATCGACGTCGTCTGCCACCAGGCCGCGATGGTGGGCGCCGGCCTGGCAGCTGCCGACCTACCGCTCTTCGCTTCACACAACGATGTCGGTACTGCGGTCGTCCTGGCGCAGATGGCCGCACGCGGCATCGACCGGCTGGTACTCGCCTCGTCCATGGTCGTGTACGGCGACGGCCGCTATGCATGTCCCGATCATGGCGAGCAGCAGCCACCCGCGCGGAGCCGCGCCGCCCTGGAACGGGGTCAGTTCGACGTCGGCTGTCCTTGTTGCGGAAACGGCATGCGGTGGGAGCTGGTCGACGAGGACACACCGCTTCGCCCACGCAGCAGCTATGCGGCGAGCAAGGTTGCCCAGGAGCACTACGCGTCCTCCTGGGCGCGGCAGTCGTCCGGTACTGCAATCGCTCTGCGCTATCACAACGTCTACGGCCCAGGCATGCCGCGAGACACGCCGTACTCCGGCGTGGCGGCCATCTTCCGCTCGGCGATCGAGAGAGGTGAACCGCCCCGAGTCTTCGAGGACGGCAGTCAGATGCGCGACTTCGTGCACGTCGACGACGTCGCCGTTGCCAACGCCTTGGCGGTCGAGCAGGTGGTGCACAGACCGGCCGACAGCTTCGCCGCATACAACGTCTGCTCGGGACGCCCCGTGTCGATCGCCGACGTCGCACGTGGTGTGGCATACGGTCGCTCCGTCGCCGATGGGGGCACGGCGGTGTTGGAGCCCGTCACGACCGGCGAGTTCCGGCTCGGCGACGTCCGCCACGTCGTCGCCAGCCCCTGGCATGCGACCTCCGAGCTCGGCTTCACCGCAACGGTCGACCCGGTGGCGGGTCTGGCCGCGTTCGCCACGGCCCCCCTTCGCGCCGCGGCTCACCACCGGGTGTAGAGAAGGCTTTGGACGACCACCGCAAGGCCGACCTGCACGCCGAGCCCGTACCGTCTCCAAGAGCTCGACAGAAGCGAGCATCCCACCAGCATCCAGGGTGCGAACGGCAGCCAGATGCGCTCCGTCTCGGCCTTGCTCAAGAAGGAAAGATCGGCAAGCAGGATCGTGACCGCGGCCGCGCACGTCAATATGGCGACGGTGCGGTCGGAGTCTGCGAAGGCCCGTCGCCAGGTCGCGGTGAGACGTTGCCCTGAGACTGCCAACCCGGCCCCGACGAGAGGCCCGGCGCTGAAGGCGAATGCAGCGAGGTCGCCCCATACCCAGTAGCCGGCCGGGCGGACCATCGCGATGCTTCCGAGGTACCTCTGCCGAAGCACCGGGAAGGCCTCCCACCAGGCGAAGCCCGCCGCGGCGAACGCGAGGACGACGGCAACGGCACCGAGTACCGCCCAGGGCAGCGGCCGGGCGGTGCGCGCCGACAACAGCACCGCCACCGCGAGGACTCCCAGCAGAGGAAGGCCGTACGACAGCATCACGCAGTACCCGAGAAGAACACCTGCGGCCAGAGCCCAGGTGGCCGTACGGCGACCGGTCGTGGAGGTGGCCGCCACCGCGAGACAACACAGACCCCAGCCAGCACAGGCGGCGAACAGGGCGTCAGCCGACACGGCGGACCAGACCGCCGCAGGACCGAACACCAGGAAGGGAGCAGCCCGACGCGCGGCCGTCTCGGCGCCCAGGCGTCTCAACGTGACCAGGACAGCCAACGGCGTCGTGGCCGCGGTGACGAGCACGACGAACCCGGCCGCGAGTCCGCTCCCGAGGCCGAGCCTGGCAAGCAGGACGAAGAACAACAGGATCCCTGGCGGGTGCGCCGACACATGAGTCGACCAGTTGTCGGGACTGGCAAGCGGTATCCGGTCGATGAACTCGTGCAGGGTCGCGGAGACATCGGTGATGCTTCGTGCGGTCTGCAGGTACTCGTTGTCCCTGCCCAGGACGTCACCGATGCCGCCCCAGCCGTCGACTGTCGCCAGGCTCGTGAGCCAGGCCAACCCCGAGGCGAGCGCCAGTCCCAAGACGCGTGGCCAGCTCGCTCCTGCGAACAGTCTTGGGGCGTAGACCACGGCGACGATTGCGAGAGCCACGGCGGGCAGCGTCCCGGGACCCAGGCGAGGATCCCACTCGGAGTCCAGCGGCGGGTAGGACTCCGCGTGGACGTCCCAGCCGAAGACCCGGGGCACCAGCATCGCCAGCACCATGAGACCTACCGTGGCGGCCAGGCCCACTGCCGCTGCGTCGCCGTCTCTCGCCTGGTTCCGAGCCGCCGACGTGGCGGATCGAGCCGACGACCTGATGGCGACCATTCGGCTGAGCATAGACAGCCCGGACCCTGTCGAGGGGAGCGGCGAGCCTTGGCCACCGGGACGTTACAGTTTCGTAAGCGGGGCAATACCAGGTTTTCTGCCGTCCAAGTCTAGGGTTGACAACGTGACAGCACGCTGTGACCTGGTGATTCCGTGCCGTGACGAGGCGGCTGCTCTGCCCGCGCTTCTTTCGGCCGTCCCGGCCGGACTCCACGTGATCGTCGTCGACAACGGCTCCCGAGACGGCACCGCCGACGTCGCAAGCCGCTGCGGCGCCACGGTGGTCGAGGAGAGCAGACCAGGTTACGGAGCGGCGGTCCAGGCCGGCGTGGAGGCGGCAACCGCGCCTCTCGTCGCCGTCATGGACGGTGACGGGTCGATGGACCCCGCTGAGCTTGTCGCGATGATCGAAGACGTGGGCAGCGGGGCTGCCACGATGTCGGTCGGACGAAGGCGCCCGGTCAGCTTGGGCGCGTGGCCCTGGCACGCCAGACTGGGCAACCTGCTCGTGCTCGCCTGGCTGCGTCGGCGTACCGGCCTGGCCGTCCACGACATTGCGCCGATGCGCGTGTGCGGGCGCGAGGACCTGCTCGGACTCGACCTCGTCGACCGTCGCTTCGGCTATCCCGTCGAGCTGCTCGTGAAGGCGCAGCGAGCCGGCTGGGTCGTCCGCGAACGCGACATCAGCTACCGGCCGCGTGCCGCAGGTACGACGTCGAAGGTGTCAGGCTCGGTGAGCGGATCGCTCAAGACGGCACGAGACTTCGCCAGGATGCTGCCTTGACGCCGGGGGTGCTCGTCGTGGCGAAGGCGCCGGTGCCCGGGCTGGCCAAGACCAGGCTGGCCTTCGCCGTCGGAGCCACGGCTGCAGCAGATCTCGCGGCCGCCGCCCTGCTCGACACTCTCGACGCGGTCGAGGCGTGGGCCCCGGCATCGGGCCGACTCATCGCGATGGTGGGTGACCTCTCGGCGGCGCGGCACTCAGGAGAGCTGACTTCGAGGCTGAGCGGGTGGTGCGTCATCGGCCAGCGAGGCGAGGACTTCGCCTCTCGGCTGGCACACGCCCACCACGACGCCGCGGCATTCTGGGGGCGCGAGTCCGTGGTGGTGCAGATCGGGATGGACACCCCTCAGCTGACGTCGAAGGACTTCGACCTGATGGTGTCCGACATAGCAGGGGTGGAGGGTGGTGGCGTCGACGCGGTTCTCGGCCCCGCCTCCGATGGCGGATGGTGGGCACTCGCAACGAGAGGGGCCGGTTACGCCGACGGGCTTCGTCATGTGCGCATGTCGACCTCCGACACCTGCAGGGACACGGTCTCGGTGCTGCGTGCTGCCGGAGCGAGCGTCCGCCTCGCCCACGGACTGTCCGACGTCGACACCTTGGCGGACGCGATACGAGTCGCCTCCGAGGCCCCTGAGACGCGATTCGCTCAAGCGGTGGGCGACCTCGGCGTCGGGGTCGCGGCATGACGACTGACCTTGAACAGGCCCTGCCCAGCGCCCACTGCCCTTCGGTGACCCGTGCGTTCGCTGCAGCTCTGCGGGGTGAGCAGTGTCGCGTCCTCGGACCCGGCCCCGCGTCCCGGTCGCTGCCCACTGCCAGATGGCGCGCGACGGCCGACTCGGGTGACCTCGAGCTGCTGAGGCGTTGTGCCGACGCGACCGTCGACATCGGATGCGGTCCGGGTCGGATGACCTACGCACTCCTCACCCAGGGCGTCATGGCGCTCGGCATCGACGTCGTGGCGGAGGCCATCGCGCAGACCCGCGCGCGGGGCGGAATGGCGCTGCACCGTGACGTCTTCTCGACGCTTCCCGGTGAAGGCCGATGGGCCACGGCACTGCTGGCTGACGGCAACATCGGGATAGGTGGTGATCCTGTGAAGCTCTTGCGCAGAGTGCAGCGCCTGCTTGAGCCGTCGGGACGGGTCGTGGTCGACCTAGCACCGCCTGGGGGACCGATCCAGGTACACCGGATCAGGCTAGAGGTGCGGGGGGTGACGTCGCAGGCGTTCCCTTGGGCGGTCGTCCCCGCCGACCAGCTCGAGCTGCTCGCCGACGAGACGTCGCTGCGCATCCTCGAACTCGTCGACCACCGGGGCCGATGGTTCGCCCAGCTCGAAAGACAGGGCTGAGACAATGCTGCTCAAGGCCCCACAAGAGCAGGACTTCACCTCTCGCCTGCGCGGTCCTCAGGTCACCGCTCGCATCGGCCTATGGCTTGGTATCTGCTTCCTCACGGCGTTCGTGACCGGCCTGATCAGCCACTTCGCGCAGGACACCCCGGGGTGGCTGACGTTTCCCACCCGACCGGTGTCGCTCTACCGGGTGACGCAGGGGCTCCACGTCATCTCCGGTACGGCAGCGATCCCGCTCCTGCTCGTCAAGCTCTGGTCCGTCTTCCCGAAGCTCTTCGAACGGCTGCATCTGCGCGACGTCCGCGTGCTGGCATTGGAGCTCTTCGAGCGCGGTTCGATCGCCGTCCTGGTGTCGGCGGCGATCTTCCAGCTCGCGACCGGGCTCGCGAACTCCTCCCAGTGGTATCCCTGGTCGTTCAGCTTTCGTAGCACGCACTATGCCGTCGCGTGGGTCGTGATCGGGGCACTGCTCGTCCACATCGCTGTGAAGCTCCCGCTCATCCGCACCGCCCTGGGCGGACCCCTTGACGAAGACCCCGACGCGACAAGTGCGTCAGGTGGCCTCAGCCGTCGTGGGCTGCTTCGCACCACCTGGCTGGCGACCGGAGTGGCGGTTCTCGGATCGGCAGGCGCGACGGTGCCGCTTCTGCGCAAGGTGTCCGCATTCGGTGTCCGGTCGGGCGACGGGCCACAGGGTGTCCCGATCAACAAGAGCGCGGTAGCCGCGCAGGTGATTGGCCCGGCCACGCACCCTTCGTACACGCTGTCGCTGATCAACGGAGCGAAGACCACTCAGCTCTCGCGTGCAGACCTCGAGAAGATGCCCCAGACGACAGCCACGTTGCCCATCGCGTGTGTCGAGGGATGGAGTGCCTCTGGTGACTGGACCGGTGTGCGCGTCAGCGACCTGCTCGATCTCATCGGCGCGCCCGCCGACGCCGACATCGAGGTCGAGTCCCTGCAACCTTCGGGGGGATACCGGGTCTCCGAGCTGCAGAGCCAGTTCGCGCGCGACCCGCTGACGCTGCTCGCGCTCGGGCTCGACGGCGAGACACTCAGCATCGACCACGGATATCCATGCCGAATCATCGCTCCGGACCGACCGGGGGTCCTCCAGACCAAGTGGGTGGCGAAGATGACGGTGCTCGCGTGAGCCGCGTCGCCGCGGGGCCCGCCGAGAGCATCCCGGGCTCCCGTAGCCGCGGCGAGGCGTTGGCGCGCGGCGTGCTGCTCGCCGCCGGTGTCGTCGTCGGCGCTGTCGGGGCGTGGAAGCTGCTGCAGTCGGGTCTCGACAACATCCTCGCCGCGCTCCGGTGGCTCGTCGGTGGCCTGCTCGCCCATGACGCGCTGCTCGCACCCGTCACCGTTGTGCTCGTGGTGTTGGCCGCCCGAGTCCTCCCCTGGTGGATGCGCGCCCCAGCCGCGGCGGGGCTGGTAGTCCTCGGCACGGTAACCGTCGCTGCCGTCCCCGTCCTCGGGCGCTTCGGCGCTCTAGCGGACAACCCAACCTTGCTCGACCGCAATTACACGGCCGGCTGGCTGGTGTTCGCCGCGATCGTGGTGCTGGCCGTTGCGGTCACAGCGTGGCGGCGGCGCTCCATCGGTGCCAGGCCGGACGTGACGGCGGGTCCGGACGCGCCTGCTCCTCGATGACAAGGGTCCTCGTCGTCGATGACGATCCCACCGTGCGTGAGGTCGTGGTCTCCTACCTCAGGGCGGAGGGCTATGACGTCAGCGAGGCGGCCGACGGGGAGTCCGGCCTGACCATGTTCGAGCGCGACCACCCGGACCTGATCGTGCTCGACATCATGCTGCCCGGCGTCGACGGTCTCGAAGTATGCCGCCGTGTGAGGGCGGCCAGCGACGTGCCGATCATCATGCTGACGGCCCTCGGCAGTGAGGCGGACCGGGTGGTGGGCCTCGAGCTGGGAGCCGACGACTACCTCACCAAGCCCTTCAGCCCGCGCGAGCTGGTGTTGCGGATCGGCTCGGTGCTGCGGCGTGCCGGGGAGGCTGCTTCGCCAGACCCGCTGGTCCTCCGAGACAGCGGGCTCGTCGTCGACGGACCGAGCCGGACAGTCACCGTCAGGGGGACGCCCGTGACCCTCACACTTCGCGAGTTCGATTTACTGAGGTTCCTGGTGTCGCACCCGGACGTGGCGTTCACCCGGGTCGAGCTGCTCGAGAAGGTGTGGGGCTGGTCTTTCGGCGACCAGTCAACCGTGACCGTGCACGTCCGACGCCTTCGCGAGAAGATAGAGGAGGACCCCACCACACCCACCAGACTGGTGACCGTGTGGGGAGTCGGCTATCGATGGGCGCAGGCATGAGTCAAGACGTTCCTTCTATCGTCGCCATGGCGGCGGGATGGGCTGCTGCGGTCGGCGTCGTCGGTCTCGTCGTCGCGCATGTGGTCAGGCGCAGGTCCTTGAGATGGGCGTTTGCGACGGTCGTCTTGAGCGCCGTGCTGGGTCTGGTCGCCGGAGTGGTTGGCGCCGCGAGGTCGATGTTCTTGTCCGGACACGACTTCAGAGTCGTCCTGTGGGTGGCCGCAACCGCGGGCTTGGTCTCCTTGGCATTCGCGCTGATCGTGGCCCGACATGCTGTGCGGGGGTCCCGGGCCGTGCAGGAGGCGACCCGGCTGCTGGGTGAGGACGGCATGTTCGTCGTTCCGAAGGGCACATCGTCGGAGCTGTCGCAGCTTTCGTCGCAGCTCGCGGACACGTCGAACCGGCTGGCAGAGTCGCGAGACCGCGAACGTGCGCTGGAGACGTCGAGGCGAGAGCTCGTGGCGTGGGTCTCCCATGACCTGCGCACACCGCTCGCCGGTCTGCGGGCGATGGCCGAGGCGCTCGAGGACGGACTGGCCGAGGATCCGGCGCGCTACCACGCCCAGATGCGCGAGACGGTTGACCGGATGACCCGGATGGTCGACGACCTGTTCGAGCTCTCGCGGCTGCACTCCGGATCGTTCGAGCTCACACTCGAGTCGGTCCGGCTCGAGGAGGCGATCAGCGAGACGCTCGCCGTGAGCGACCCCGTGGCCCGCGCCAGCGGCGTAAGGCTCGGTGGGTACGCGGAGCCCGGAGTCGAGGTGTTCGCCGACTCCCGTGAGCTCGGCCGAGTGCTCGGGAACCTCGTCACGAACGCCATCCGTCATACCCCGAGCGAGGGTGTCGTCGAAGTGGTCGCCCGGGCTCGAGGTGAGGAGGTCGAGCTAGTCGTGAGCGACGGGTGCGGCGGCATCCCGGAAGAGGACCTGCCGCGGGTGTTCGACGTGGCGTGGCGGGGCAGCCATGCGCGTACGCCGGGAGCGATGGCCGGTTCGGGTCTCGGCCTGGCGATCGTCAGAGGCATCGTCGACGCACACAAGGGCTCGGTACAGGTCGACAACGTCGACGGCGGGTGCCGTTTCCTGGTGCGGCTGCCGGCCTAGCTCGACACTCGGCCCTCGGCAGGGTGCCCGGCTAGGCGCTGACAGCGCCAGGCCCGGCGACGTAGGGTGTGCGCAACGAGCGGGTGGACCGACAGCGAGGTCACGGTGCGACACACGGAGTTCTGGGCTCGGATGGACGCCGCCTTGGGGTCGTCGTACGCGAGCACGTGGGCGAAGGAACAGGTTCTGGAAGGACTCGACCAGATGACGGTCCGACAGGCGTTCGACGCGGGCTGGGACGCCAAGACCATCTGGCGCGAGGTATCGCGGGTGCTCGAGCTGCCGATGCGGGACCGCTGACCCCGCCGCGCGCCCAGCCCCGCCGAGAGGGCGAAGATGGTCGGCCGAGCGGGCCAAGTGTCCCGCCGAGCGGGCCGCAAGGTTCACGTCCAGTCGAGGATGATTGCTGGGCGTGTCGAGGAAGCTTCGAACACATGTTCGGGATACGTTATCCAGATCACCAGGCGACTCGACGCTCTTCTCCCCAGGCCACCGGCGGCCATAGCAAGTGTCGGCGGCGACGTCTAGCGTCGTGTTTACGACAGCGAAGGTCACGGGTTCTCCAACCCCTCACACGTTACGGATGGCAGAGATGGCTGCAGTAGCAGATCGTTCCAAGGCGCTCGACAACGCACTAGCGCAGATCGAGCGGTCCCATGGCAAAGGGTCGGTGATGCGGCTCGGCGACCAAGGACGCGCGCCGATCGAGGTGATCCCGACCGGCGCGATCGCGCTCGACATCGCACTCGGGATCGGGGGCCTGCCGCGGGGACGGGTTGTCGAGATCTACGGGCCGGAGTCCTCGGGAAAGACCACGGTCGCGTTGCACGCGGTCGCCAACGCACAGAAGGGTGGGGGGATCGCGGCCTTCATCGACGCGGAGCACGCTCTCGACCCGGATTACGCGCAACGCCTCGGGGTCGACACCGACGCCTTGTTGGTCTCCCAGCCCGACAGTGGGGAGCAGGCTCTCGAGATCGCCGACATGCTCATTCGCTCAGGCGCGCTCGACATCATCGTCATCGACTCTGTCGCCGCACTCGTTCCCAGGGCGGAGATCGAGGGCGAGATGGGTGACTCCCACGTCGGCTTACAGGCACGGTTGATGAGCCAAGCCTTGCGCAAGCTCACCGGTGCCTTGAGCAACTCGGGCACCACGATGATCTTCATCAACCAGCTCCGCGAGAAGATCGGAGTCATGTTCGGGTCTCCCGAAACGACGACAGGCGGGCGGGCACTGAAGTTCTACTCGTCGGTAAGACTTGACGTGCGCCGTATCGAAAGCCTCAAGGACGGCACGGACTTCGTGGGTAACCGCACCCGGATCAAGGTGGCGAAGAACAAATGCGCCCCCCCTTTCAAGCAGGCAGAGTTCGACATCATGTACGGGCAGGGCATCAGTCGTGAAGGTGGCTTGATCGACGTCGGCGTCGATACCGGACTGGTGCGTAAGGCGGGCGCTTGGTACACCTACGAGGGTGACCAGCTCGGTCAGGGGAAGGAGAACTCGCGAACCTTCCTGCGCGACAACCCTGATCTGGCCAACGAGCTCGAGAAGCGCATCCTGGAGAAGCTGGGCATCGGCGCGACGCTGACGGCGGAGCCGTCGATCGACGCGCCTGCCGAGCCGGTGGACATCGATTTCTGATGCGCCGTCGGCGACGGGCCGCTGAAGAGCCCGCCGAGAATGATCGCGAGCTGGGACCGGCAGCAGATCCGGAGTCCGTCGCTCGCAACATTCTGCTCAGCAAGCTGACAGGGCAGGCGCGTTCTCGCCACGAACTGGCTGAGGCTCTTGACGCGAGGAACGTACCGATCGAGGTAGCGACAGCGGTGCTCGACCGGTTCGAGGAGGTCGGTCTCGTCGACGACCAGGCGTTCGCCGAAGCATGGGTGCAGTCGCGGCAGTCCACCCGCGGGTTGTCACGAAGGGCCCTTGCCCTCGAACTGCGCCGCAAGGGCATCGACGATGAGCTCGTGCAAGACGCAGTCGCGACGATCGACCCGGAAGAGGAGCGGGGCCGGGCGCGTGCCCTGGTTGACAAGAGACTGGCGAGCACGCGCCGTCTCGATCGTCAGTCACGCTTCCGGAGGCTCACCGCTGCGCTCGCTCGCAAGGGGTACACACCCGGTGTTTGCACCTCCGTGGTGCGTGAGGCTCTCGCCGACGACGAACGGTCGATCGGAGATGGCAGCGCAGGTGAGCTTGACGAGGTCATCCGCGACGACTCCGCGCTCGACTGAGCCCCCATGTAGCCGGCCCGCTCCGGTAATCTCGCGCCATGCCGTCAGCGCGACCAGCACCTGCGTCGCCGGAGCGCCGTGCGGGAGCGGATCGGATCGTCAAGCCACTGCCAGCCGAGTGGTTTGTCGACCATGACACCAACGCGGAGATGCGCTGGGAGTCCGCCGCAAACCAGCGATTCGCAACCTCCAACGACCGATTCTTCGTTCGCAACCACACGAGGACGCCGTTGGTCGACGCGGCCACGTACCGCCTCGAGCTGTACGGCGACGGACTAGCCGGTCGACCGACGGCGGAGCGGCCCGTCATCTTGTCGCTTGACGACATCAACGCGCTGCCGAAGTACCGCATCAGCGCGTTCCTCGAGTGCACCGGGAACGGTCGAGCGTTGTTCGACATCCAGCAGGGGATGGCTGTCCCGGGGACACCGTGGCTCCTCGGCGGCATAGGAATGGCGACGTGGGGTGGTGTGCGCCTGTCGTCGGTCCTCAGACTGGCTGGGCTACGACCGGAAGCCGTCGACGTGATGGCCACCGGTCTCGACGACCCCTTCATTGTCGACGGCGTCGACTACGGGAGGGTGCGTCGCCCGATTCCAGTGTCGAAAGCCTTGAACGACTGCATGCTCGCGGTCGAGATGAACGGTGAGCCGCTCCGCCCCGACCATGGCTATCCGCTACGGCTGTTCGTCCCCGGCTGGGTCGGCATTGCAAGCATCAAATGGCTCGGCCAGCTCGAAGTATCGACGACGCGGCTCGAGTCGCCCTGGAACACGACGTTCTACAGGATGACGGGTGGCGACTACCCTGCGGACTCGCCGCCCCTGACCGATGTACCCGTGACCAGCAGTTTCGAGCTTCCCTGGGATGCGGTATTCAGGGCCGGCGAACAGGTCACCCTAGCCGGCAGGTCATGGTCCGGGGCGGCGGCCATCGAGCGGGTCGAGGTGAGCGTCGACGGCGGGGAGACGTGGCAGACACCGCGCCTGAACGGGCCGAACGCCAAGCACTCATGGGCCCGCTGGGAGGTGTCATGGGTCCCACGGCCCGGCAGCTACGAACTGCTCGCTCGGGCGACTGACAAGCTGGGCCGCACCCAGCCCGACACCGTGCCATTCAACTCCGAGGGATACCTGTTCTGGGCCGTCGTACGGCACCCCGTCACCGTGATCTGAGGTCTCGCCTGCGGGAGCGGAGGCGAGCACCCTGACGTCGGGCCACCACTCAAGTGGGCACCCGGCCGGCCCATGGAACCGTCAGGAGATCCAGACGTCAGCGCCACCCGTCATACTTGGCTGCTATGGACAGGTCCGCGCGGAGCGTTGCGAACGCGCAGCCAGACGAGCCCCGCACCTACGAGGTCCGCACCTACGGCTGCCAGATGAACATGCATGACTCCGAGCGGATCGCCGGACTGCTGGACTCGGCCGGATACGTGCGTGCCGAGCAAGACGGCGTCGCGGATGTCGTCGTCTTCAACACCTGTGCTGTGCGCGAGAACGCCGACAACCGGCTTTACGGCAACCTCGGACACCTGGCCCCCGTCAAGGCAGCCAGGTCTGGCATGCAGATCGCCGTAGGCGGCTGCCTGGCGCAGAAGGACCGCTCGGAGATCACCCGCCGCGCGCCCTGGGTCGACGTGGTGTTCGGGACGCACAACGTCGGCTCCCTGCCGGTCTTGCTCGAGCGCGCCCGAGTCGCGCGCGAGGCGCAGGTCGAGCTCGTCGAGGCACTCGAGGTCTTCCCTTCCACGTTGCCGGCGAGGCGCGAGTCGGCATACTCCGCATGGGTCGCGGTCAGCGTCGGATGCAACAACACGTGCACGTTCTGCATCGTCCCGTCGCTGCGCGGCACTGAGAAGGACCGCAGGCCGGGCGACGTGCTCGCTGAGATCGAGGCTCTGGTGGCCGAAGGGGTCATCGAAGTCACCCTGCTCGGCCAGAACGTCAACTCGTACGGCGTCGAGTTCGGCGACCGTCTTGCGTTCGGCAAGCTGCTTCGGGCCTGTGGTCGGATCAAGGGTCTGGAACGGGTCCGCTTCACCTCTCCCCACCCGCGCGACTTCAGCGACGACGTGATCGCGGCAATGGCGCAGACCTCCAACGTGATGCCGCAACTGCACATGCCGCTGCAGTCGGGCTCGGACGCGATGCTGAAGGCGATGAAGCGCTCCTACCGGCGTGACCGCTACCTTCGCATCCTCGAGCGGGTGAGGTCGTCGATGCCGGATGCGGCGATCACCACTGACATCATTGTCGGGTTCCCGGGCGAGTCGGAGGATGACTTCGCGGACACTCTCGAAGTGGTTCGGGAGGCTCGGTTCAGCGGTGCCTACACCTTCTTGTACTCCAAGCGGCCTGGTACCCCTGCCGCCAGCCTGCCCAGCCTGCCCCGAGGGGTGGTGCAGGACCGGTACGAGCGGCTCGTGGCGCTGGTCGACGACATCGCCTGGCAGGAGAACCAGGCGTTCGAGGGCCGGAAGGTCGAGGTCCTGGTCGCCTCCGGAGAAGGGCGCAAGGATGCCGCGACGGAGCGCCTGTCGGGACGCGCCCGCGACAACAGGCTTGTCCACTTCAGCCCCGGCCCAGCCGAGCGCTTCGGCGGTCTCCCTCGACCTGGCGACATCGTGACCGTACCGATCACGTACGCCGCGCCGCACCACCTCGTGTCAGACGTGGCAATCACCGCGCTACGGCGTACCCGCGCAGGCGACATCGGTCAGGCTCGTAGTGCGAGGACGGCCTTGAACTTCGTCAGCAGCAACAGAGCCGACGCCGTGCCACTCGGGCTACCTACCATCGGTCCTCCGCTGTCGCAGCAGACGGTGGGTGCGAGCTGCAGTCCCACCTCGTGACCACTGCCTACCCGTCTCTCGCAGATGTGAGCAGCGTTCCCTTCTGGCTCGACACGCCTGCGCGTCCCGGCCCGCGGCCACACCTCGAGGGCGACCAGCGTTGCGACCTTGCCATCGTCGGCGGGGGATACTCCGGGCTTTGGACTGCGCTCCTCGCAAAGGAGGCCGACCCCACTCGGACCGTCGTCGTGCTCGAGGCCGAGTCCGTCGCGTGGGCCGCCAGTGGCCGCAACGGTGGCTTCTGCGAGGCCAGCCTGACCCACGGACCGGCTAACGGTCTCCAGCGCTTTCCCGACGAGTTCGACGAGCTGGAGCGGTTGGGAGAAGCCAACCTCCGCGCGATCGAGGAAGCTGTTGCCCGACACGGCATCGACTGCGAGCTTGAGGCGACCGGCCAGCTCAACGTGGCGACGCAGGCGTACCAGGTTGCGAGCTTGCGGGCCGAGGCCGAGCGTGGGGGCGGCCGCTTCCTGGAGCGGGACGCGGTACAGGCGGAGGTCGCCTCGCCGACGTACCACGCAGGGCTGTGGAGTCCCGACACCGTGATGGTGCATCCGGCGAAGCTCGCCTGGGGACTGGCCGACGCGGCCGAGGCGCTGGGCGCCCGCATCCATGAGCACACGAGGGCGACCGGCCTCCGCGTGCGTGGCGACAGGGTCGAGGTGTCGACAACGAGCGGCACGGTGTCCGCGGCCCAGGTTGCGCTCGGCACCAATGCGTTTCCGTCGCTGGTCAGGCGGGTGCGGCCCTACGTCGTGCCTGTCTACGACTACGCCCTGGCGACTGAGCCACTCACCTCCGAGCAGCGGGCGGCGATCGGCTGGCGGAACAGGCAGGGGATAGGCGACACGGCCAATCAGTTCCACTACTACCGGCTTACCGCCGACGACCGCATCGTGTTCGGCGGGTACGACGCCGTCTACCACTTCGGCCGCGGGCTGAGACCAGCCCTCGACCAGCGGCGGGAGACGTTCGAGCTGTTGACGGGGCACTTCTTCGAGACGTTTCCCCAGCTTGATGGCGTGCGCTTCTCTCATGCGTGGGGGGGCGCGGTCGACCTCTGCAGCCGGTTCTGTGCCTTCTTCGGTACATCACACGCCGGCCGGGTCGCCTATGCCACCGGCTTCACTGGCCTAGGGGTCGGCGCGACCCGTTTCGGAGCCGCCGTCATGCTCGACCTCTTGTCCGGAGCGGTCACGGAGCGCACGAGAACGGCTCTGGTAGGAAGCAAGCCGGTCCCCTTCCTCCCGAGCCTTTGACGTGGCTCGGTGTCACCGCCACCCGAGCGGCCCTGAGAGCCGCCGACCGCAATGAGGGCCGCCGGAACATGTGGCTCCGCGCGTTAGACCGTCTTGGGCTCGGCTTCGACTCTTGACGGGTCGGCCGGTCGTCGAAGCGGTCAGAAGCCGAACGTGGTGATCGGCTCGACGGTGTGTGTCCGTAGGGCTTGCATGACGCGTCCCTCGTGGGGGACGAGGTTGTCCGGCAGCTCGTCGAGCGGGAACCATCGCAGATCCGCTGCCTTGTCCACCTCGACCAAGTGAGCCTCTCCAAACCAGTGCCGACACTCGAAGAAGAAGTCGACGCGCTCGTCTATCGGGTTGCCGTTGCCATGGGTCCGATGCATCGCGCAGAGTGGGGCCAGATCCTCAGTCTCGATCAGGACGCCGAGCTCCTCCTGCGCCTCCCGCACCGCAGCGCCGTACACAGACTCGGCGGCCTCCACGTGCCCAGCCGCAGCCGTGGCCCAGTATCCGTCCATATAGCCGGTGTTGTCGCGAAGCTGGAGGAGCACGCTCTCTGCGCGCAGCATCACCACGTACACGGCAGGCACCACGCGGAATCGTTCAGTCACACTGCGCAGTCTAAGGTCTTAGCCCCCGTGGTGGCCGGCAGCGCCTGCGTATCCGCCCAACGTCATGGCCGCGATGTTGAACTGTCGTCAGGAGACGGGCGGCGGAGTGGCGTCCGGCTCGTCGGCTGCCGGTCGGGGAGGGGTCGTGCCGAAGGTATCCGAGGTGGTCGGCGCAGGGTCGAACGTTCCCGGTGCCGGAATCGCCTGATCGAACTCTGAGACGGGGGGTGTCGGGGAGGTGCCGTAGGAGCCGGGTCCTGCCGCCGACGTCGGCTCACTCGCGCTGCTCGAGCCCGCGGTATCGAGCTTCTCGAGGCCTTCCTTCGCCTTGACCTTGCTCGTGGCGATCTTGTCCGTGTACTTGCCCTTCGTCTGCTTGTCGACGAAGTCTCCGGCCTTGTCCAGTCCACCGGCGATCTTGTCCTTGTTCTTCGCGGCTGTGTCCACCGCGATGTCCTTCAGGCCGGAAGCCTGATCCTTCAGCTTGTCGAGGAAACCCATGTCTGCCTCCATCTCAGTGAGCGAGGCCCCATTGTGTCCTACCGCGCCGACAAAGGCAGTCACCAGTCCCGGCACCTCGGCCACCCCACCGCGACGCACGACTCAGTCCGATGCGGAGCCGCGTCGACCCCTCGATCGTTACTGTGGACGTCTCACCCGCCTGATGGAAAGGGGACGGACGTCGCCATGGCACCTGTCCGCTGGGCCTACGCAGCCGCAACCACGACCGTCGCCACCGTGCTCTCGCTGGTCGCCGGGTGCTCGGCAGCGACCACCGGAGCCGACTCCCGTGGCACCGTTGACCCGTCCCTGCAGACGTCAGCCACTCGTAGCCCGGGGGAGGGAAAGCCTCCTGTAGACGCCACCGCCACGGCGAACATCCGACGGCGGAAGCCGACCGCGGCAGAGCTTCGGACAGCACGCTCCACCCCTGTCGAAGATCCCTACTATCCCGGGACGAGCAACCCCGAGGTGGACGCACTGCACTACCAGCTGCGCCTCGACTGGCGTGGCTCGACCTTGACCGGCGACACCACGCTGACCTTCCGCGCGGCCAGGCGTACAGGTCACATACGCCTCGACCTGTCGCGTGCACTTCACGTGAGCGAGGTGAGGCTCGACGGGAGTCTGATCGGCTACCGACAGTCGCGCAAAGGTCTCCTGATGGACACTCACCGGCTCAGGGTCGACACGGTGCACGTCGTAGAGATCGTCTACGCGGGGACGCCGCACTCGACACCGGCTCCAAGCTCGCGGTCGGACGCCACCGAGGGGCTGGGCTGGAACGTCGACTCCCGCGGCTCGGTGCACACGTTCCAGGAGCCCTATGGCGCCTTCACCTGGTATCCGGTCAACGACCATCCCTCCGACAAGGCGTTGTACGACGCAGCCATCACGACACACGGCAGGGACGTTGCCGTGTTCAACGGCGAGCTGGCGAAGCGCCGTCGCACGGGTCACAAGACCGTGAGCCGGTGGCACCTCGAAGAACCCGCCGCGTCGTACCTCGTCACCCTGGCGATAGGGCCGTACCGTCGGACCGTCGCGATAACGCGCAGCGGAATGCGCATCTCCTACTGGCTGCAGCCGCGCGACGCCGCGCTCCTCCCAGCACTCGAGGCCGAGGGCGCGAAGGCCTTTCGCTGGCTTGAGGCCCACGCCGGGCCCTACCCGTTCTCCACACTCGGGGTCGTGGTCGTCGGAGGTGACAGCGCCATGGAGACGCAGACGATGATCACGATGAGCCGTTCCGCGGTCGGCCGCTCCGACGCCGTGCTCGAGCACGAGATGGCACACGAGTGGTACGGCGACAGCGTAACTCCCCTCGACTGGCGCGCACTGTGGCTCAACGAAGGGTGGGCGATGTACATGCAACAGTGGTACGAGCGCAACCAGGGCCGACCTGTGTACGCCGGCGGCATCCTCCACTGGCGCCGTCTTGACCAGCAGTCGCGTAACAGGTCAGGCCCTCCCGGGGACTACAACCCCGACAACTTCGCGGACCTCAACGTCTACCTCGGCCCGGCGATGATGCTCGACGCGATCAGGATGAGGGTCGGCAACCGCGCGTTCAGGTCGATCGCCAAGGCATGGCCCGCCGACCACGCCTCTGCGACCGTCGATCGGAGGACGTTCACGCGATGGCTGCGGAGGCAGACCGATGTCAGGTTCGCCACCCTCCTGCACCGGTGGCTTGACTCCGACCGGACACCCGCCCCCGCTGGACGCTAGGCGGGCGAAGCCCGTGTTGATATCCGGACTTCCTCCCGTCGTCGCTGTGGTCGGCCCGACGGCGGCCGGGAAGAGCGCTTTGGCCGTCGACTTGGCCCTGTCGCTGGGCGGCGAGGTGGTCAGCGTCGACTCCATGCAGATCTACCGCGGCATGGACGTAGGTACGGCGAAGCTGCCGGTCGCCGACCGCCGAGGTGTCCCTCACCACCTGCTCGACCTCCTCGACGTCGGTGAGCCGGCGACGGTTGCGGAGTTCCAGGGATGGGCGCGGGAGGCGATCTCCGACTGTCGACGACGCGCCGTCGTTCCAATCGTCGTTGGGGGATCGGCGCTCTACCTGCGGGCGGTTCTCGACGAGTTCGAGTTTCCCGGCACCGACATCGACGTACGGGCTCGGCTGGAGTCCGAGCTGGCAGCGGTAGGGCCGACTCGTCTCCACGATCGGCTCCGTGTTCTCGATCCGGCGGCCGCCGCGACGATTCTTCCCGGAAACGGGCGGCGCATCGTCAGGGCCCTGGAGGTGGGAGAGCTCACCGGCCAGCCGTTCCGCGCAACGCTGCCGCAGCACGTCTACGCCTTCGAACCAGTGGTGCAGGTGGGGATGGACGTGCCGCGAGCCGAGCTCGACAACCGCATTGCCGCTCACGTCGACGGCATGTGGAGGGCCGGGTTCGTCGAGGAGGTACGTCGGCTCGAGGTGGCCGGTCTGCGCGAGGGACGTACCGCGAGCCGGGCACTGGGATACCGCCAGGTGCTGGAGATGCTGGCGCACACCAGCGACGAGACCACCGCCCGCAGCGAGACGGTGCGGCTCACCCGCCGCTTCGCCAGGCGACAGCTGACCTGGTTCCGGCGTGACCCCCGTATCCAGTGGTTGCCCTACGACGCTTTGGACGTGACGACCTCGGCGCTGAACGTCGTACGCTCGATCGTGTGACCTTCCCCTTCGTCAAGGGTCACGGCACGCGCAACGACTTCGTTGTGCTGCCCGACCTGGACGGCTCAGTGCACGGCGACCTGGCACCAGCCCTGGTCGTCGCCCTCTGCGACCGGCGGGGTGGTATCGGAGCTGACGGTGTGCTGCGGGTCCTCCGAGGTGACGAAGGTGGATGGTTGATGGACTACCGCAACGCCGACGGCTCGACCTCGGAGATGTGCGGCAACGGTATCCGCGTCTTCGCCCGGTACCTCGAGGAGGCGGGACTGGTCGACCCCTCCGAGCCCCTCGAAGTCGAGACCCGAGACGGGGTCAAGTACGTTTCCTTCTGCGCCGACGGCGAGATCAGCGTCGAGATGGGTACGCCGAAACTGGGCCGGAGCACCACGGTCGTCGTCGGCGGCCGTTCGTTCGACGCCATTGCGGTCGACATCGGCAACCCGCACGCGGTCGCGATCGTCGGCTCCCTCACCGAGATCGGAGACCTCCTGGTGCCACCAGAGTTTCCCGCGGGGGAGTTCCCGAGCGGTGCCAACGTCGAGCTCGTAGAACTAGCAGGCGACCACACCGTCATGATGCGGGTCTTCGAGCGCGGGGTCGGCGAGACCGCCTCGTGTGGCACCGGAGCCTGTGCAGCGGCCGCGGCGGTGGTGGGTCAGCGCGGCGAGAGGCCCCCCGTTGAGTACCAGGTCGAGGTTCCCGGGGGGCGACTTGCGGTCACGATGGACGTCGCCGGTGTGGTGCACCTGAAGGGTCCGGCGGTTCTGGTGGCCGAGGGCACCTGGACTGCGTCACCGCAGTCGCTCGGATCGCCGCCGCCGTCGAGGCAGTTCGCGCTCCGCGCCGAGCGCGCGTCTGGCCGTCCCGACTAAGAGGTCCACTTGCACTGAAGTCCGCGCGCGACGGTCGTGGTTGCCCCGACGCTCCACCCACAGCCGACAAAACAGGTCGAGGCGCTCGGCCGTCCGACGTACAGTTGGCTGACGATGACAGTGAACAAACCCGAGTACGCCGACAGCCCCCCGGCAACCGAGGCCGCCAGGACTGGCTCCGAAGAAGTCGGCGACAGCCTCGCGTCGTCGAAGATCACCCTCGATCGTGAGATCGACGTCCAGACACCCCCCGGAGCGACGGGACCAGGCTCCGGGGAGGACGTGCGAAGGGACCTTGACGGCGATCTCGTTCAAGGCGACTACGAGCTCGACGAGCGCAACGCCCTGCGCCGGGTGGCGGGGCTGTCGACGGAGCTCGATGACGTCAGCGAGGTGGAGTACCGCCAGCTCCGGCTCGAGCGCGTCGTGCTTGTGGGGGTGTGGAGCGAGGGCACCGTCGAGGACGCCGACAACTCAATGTCCGAGCTCAAGCTTCTTGCGGAGACCGCCGGCTCAGTGGTGCTCGAGGCGCTCTCCCAGCGACGCCAGAAGCCGGACCCTGCCACCTACATCGGTCCGGGCAAGGTCGACCACGTCAGGATGGTCGTCGCCGACACAGGTGCGGACACAGTCATCTGCGACGGCGAGCTCAGCCCGTCGCAGCTGCGCAACCTCGAGGACCGTGTCAAGGTCAAGGTGGTCGACCGGACCGCGTTGATCCTCGACATCTTCGCTCAGCATGCGCGCTCGAAGGAGGGCAAGGCCCAGGTGGAGCTGGCGCAGCTCGAGTACGGGAAGCAGCGGCTGCGCGGATGGGGTGGCAACTTGTCGCGTCAGGCCGGTGGCCGTGTCGGGGTGCAGGGCGGTGGAATCGGAGGCAGGGGGCCTGGTGAGACCAAGCTCGAGACCGACCGTCGACGGATCACCACCCGGATGGCGAAGTTGCGGCGAGAGCTCGACCACATGCAGACGGCCCGAGTGACCAAGAAGGCCGAGCGCGTGCGCCGCGAAATCCCGGCCGTGGCGATCTCCGGATACACCAACGCGGGCAAGTCCTCGCTGCTCAACCGGCTTACCGGAGCCGGCGTCCTGGTCGAGGACGCGCTCTTCGCGACTCTGGATCCCACGACGCGTCGTACCACGACGGCCGACGGCCGCATCTACACGCTCTCCGACACTGTCGGCTTCGTGCGACACCTTCCTCATCAGCTGGTCGAGGCGTTCCGATCCACGCTGGAGGAGGTTGCCCAGGCGGACCTCGTCGTACACGTCGTCGACGGCTCACATCCCGACCCGGAGGGCCAGATCGCAGCAGTACGCGAGGTTTTCGCGGAGATCGGCGCCGACCGGGTGCCGGAGCTCATCGTCATCAACAAGTCCGACGCAGCAGACCCACTCGTCGTCGCCCGGCTTCTCGCCCGCGAACCGCACGCAGTTGTCGTCTCTGCGCGTACGGGAGCCGGGGTCGACGACGTCGTCGCTGCCATCGAGGCCGACCTGCCCAGGCCGGTCGTCGAGATCGACGCACTCGTCCCCTACTCTCGCGGTGACCTGGTCAACAAGGTTCACGAGCATGGTGAACTGCTGTCGATCGAGCATCTTGCGGACGGGTCGCATCTCAAGGCACGGGTCAACCCCGGACTGGCCGGTGAGCTCGCAGAGTTCGCTACAGTCACCCTGTCGGGCTGACACGAAGGAGTACCGGCATGGCGTACCTGCCGGACGACCGCGACCGAGACGTCGACCCGACCGTCCACTTTCACCATGTCGAGGCCTTGCCCGAAGACGCCGTCCGGATGGGCCTCGACCGTCATACCCAAGAGGGCGCGATGATCGGCATGGCGGGCTCCCTCGACGCCACGAAGCCCGCACACCGCTTCGTAGCCTGGCTGCTCCTCCTCAGCCTGACGGTCCCGCTCTTGCTGACGCTCTTTCGCGGGCTGCTCTGATGTGAGAAGACTCCTTTCGGCGCCTCAACCGCCAGTGGTCACAACCCCTAGGATGCACCGTGCAACCTGGCCGATCCGCTAGAAGAGATGCGCCCGAGCAGCTCGAGGTGTTCGGCGGTCAACGGCAGAGGATGCGGACTTGCCGGAGGTGCCTGCCGACGGATGGTCTTCGAGCGGCCTCTCGGCAGTCAAAGTCCGGCGCATGGCGCACGAGCGTCCACGCTACTCGACTTCCCGCAGCGGACACCGGTCGGTTCGCAGCTGACGGAAACTCGATAGAAGGGGCGTCCGAGACCTCCGACGTCGGTGTTCACCGGGAGGTCGACGTCCTCGCGCTCTATACGAGAGTCTCCTGGCGCAACCAGCCGCCAAGATCCCTCCGTGTGACGTTGGAGCGACGACCGCGGTATTCGCGGGAGTCGTGAGGTAGTGCGTCCGAGGCGTTCCCTGGGTCAGCGCCGGCGGAATGCTTCAGCCGAATCTGTGGACGATTCCGTGCCTGTGCAGGGCCTTCCCGTGACTGCGATGAGGTCGGCTAACCTCGGGCAATGAGCGCTGATGGCTGAGCCACCGAGCGGCTTACAGGGCCTTCCCGCAGACACTCGGCCACAGTCGCAGGGGCGCAGCCGGCAGTCGACTGTCGGCGAGGTACTTCGCGCCGCAGTCGGCAACCTGGCTGGCGAGGACCGCCCCGGTCAGGTCGAGATGGCTCTGGCGGTTCGTTCCGCGATGCAGTCCGGCCAGCACTTGCTGGTCCAGGCGGGCACGGGCACCGGCAAGTCGCTTGCCTATCTGGTGCCGGCCGTCATGCACGGCGACCGCGTCGTGGTGGCCACCGCCACGTTGGCGTTGCAGCACCAGCTCGTCGAACGCGACATCCCGGCATTGCTTAACGCTGCCGCGGAGTTGCTGGGCGCCAGGCCGTCATACGCGGTGCTCAAAGGCCGCAGCAACTATGCCTGCCTGCATCGCGTCCGCGACGGCGTCCCTGACGATCAGGGGGCTCTCGTCGACATGCCGGAGCAGACACTGGGCTCCGAGGTCCTCAAGCTTCGCGTTTGGGCCGAGAAGGAGTCGAAGGCGGCAGGACCTGGTGACCGCGACAGTGCACCGGCGCATACCGACCGCGTGTGGCAGCAGGTCTCGGTAAGCCACCGCGAATGCCTCGGCGCGTCGAGATGCCCCTACGGCGTCGAGTGTTTCGCCGAGCGCGCCCGTGAGCGCGCCATGTCCTCGAGGCTCATTGTCACAAACCACTCGCTGCTCGCGATCGACGCGATCGAGGGGATTCCGATGATCCCCGAGTATGACGTCGTCGTGGTCGACGAGGCTCACGAGCTGGCGGCCCGGGTGACGCAGGCCGCGACGGACGAGCTGTCGATACCCGCGATCGAACGCACAGCCCGGCGAGCGCGGAACTTCCTCGAGGCCGGCGAGGCCGAGGAGGTCTCGCACGCCGGCGATACGCTTCGAATGGTCCTAGACGGCCTCGAACCGGGCCGTCTCGACACTCTGCCTGACGCGCTGGCTGACGCTTTGGCGCTGCTTCGCACGGCCACTAGGGCAGCGTTCTCGGGGTTTCCGAAGGAGTCCAGCAACCTGGATGCCGATGCGGCGAGGCAGCAGGCACGGGGCATGGTCGACGAGCTCCGAAAGGTCGTGGAGCGGCTCGCCACGCACGAGGACGATGACGTGACGTGGTTGGCGGAGCGAGATAGGTCAAGGGGAGGGAACCAGCTTTGCGTGGCTCCGCTCGAGGTCTGGAGTCCCCTGCGTCACAGGCTGCTGGCCCGCAAGACCGTGGTGTTCACCTCTGCAACCCTCAAGCTGGGCGGCGACTTCACGCCGGTCGCTACCTCGATAGGGCTCAGGCCGACCGAGCGCATCGACCATTCGATCGACACGCCCGGCGATCTGGCGTCGTTGGGCGCGATCAAGCGCGACGGCTCACCGTCGCCGCGGCGCAGTACGCGAGAAGCGACTGGCGACGAGGAGGAGGGGGCGGGCGGCGAGCCCGGACAACCTGCTGGCGACCTGCATCAGGCGGCCAGCGACAGCGAGCCGACCCGCGAAGACTCGGATGTCCTACCCTGGCGTGGGATCGACGTGGGCTCGCCGTTCGACTACGCGCGCCAGGCCATCCTGTACATCGCGAGGCACCTGCCGACACCGGGGCGAGACGGCATCGGACCTGCACAGACGGCGGAGATCCAGTCTCTGGTGGATGCGGCGCAGGGTCGCACGTTGGGCCTCTTCTCGTCACGTCGGGCGGCAGAGGCGGCTGCTGAGGCGGTGCGGGAGGGACTCCCACACCTGCCTATCCTCTGCCAGGGGGATGGCCAGCTTTCGCACCTTCAGGCCGAGTTCGTAGCGAATCCGGCAGTGAGCCTGTTCGGCACGCTCTCGTTGTGGCAGGGGCTGGACGTCCCGGGTGGTACCTGCCAGCTCGTCATCATCGACCGGATCCCCTTCCCCCGACCGGACGACCCGCTCATGTCTGCACGCAGCAGAGCGGCCGATCGTGCGGGCGGCAATGGCTTCATGGCCGTGTCAGCCACCCACGCCGCGCTGCTGTTGGCACAGGGGAGCGGTCGGCTCATCCGTTCGCGGTCGGACCGCGGCGTCGTCGCGGTCCTGGACCCCCGTCTGGCCACCGCTCGGTACGGCACCTTTCTGCGGGCCTCGTTGGCACCGATGTGGAGCACGTACGACGGCGATATCGCCTGTTCGGCTCTCAGGCGCCTTAGCCGGCCTGGCTTCTCCGTCACACTCGACGCATGACCGTGACCACCTTGCCCAGGATCGAGGCGTGTGTGCCGTCGATGGGTTCGTAGTTGTCGTTGTGTGGGAGCAACCACACCTGCTCTGCTCTTCGCTGGAAGGTCTTGACGGTTGCCTCACCGTCGATCATCGCCGCGACGATCTCGCCGTTCTCTGCATTCGGCTGCTGACGGACTACGACGAAGTCGCCGTCGCAGATCGCAGCGTCCACCATCGAGTCACCGGCGACCTCAAGGAGGAACAGAGTGCCCTCCCCAACGAGCTGACGTGGGAGCGGGAAGACCTGCTCCACCCGCTCCTCCGCCAGGATCGGACCGCCGGCGGCAATTCGCCCGACAACGGGAACCATCACGGCCTCTGGATGCTGGTCACCCAGCCCTGTCTCGTCGATCGGGCTGGCGCCCATGGAACCTTTTGTCCCTCCAGCGGAAGTGCCCGGTAGCAGTACCTCAACAGCACGCGGACGATTGGGGTCTCGGCGGATGTACCCCTTGCCTTCGAGGACGCGAAGCTGGTGAGCGACCGACGATGAGCTGGCCAACCCGACCGAGATGCCGATCTCGCGCATACTGGGCGGATAACCGCGCGACTCGACGGAGTCACGAATGACCGCCAGGACTCTCCGCTGTCTTGCCGTCAAACCCTGAGAGTCGGCGGGGCCGTCCGGCAGCTCGTGTACGGCGGAGTCGTCGCTGGCGCGTGCCATATCGGTCACCTTCGGTAGAGCGGAACTGAGCGTGCGGTGCCAGAGGTCGGTGCCTCTTAGGCTGACAAGACCGTAAACCCGGTGACCGACACTTTCAAACATCTGTTCGAATCGGCGTGTTGCGCGGCTCCGGGAGGTGGATGACCTTGGCGGGATGCGTGGCTGCGACGAGGCGTGTCGAAGTCGCGGCAGCGCGCATACTCCGGCCGGGCTCCCTGCGCCGAGAGGCAGGACGCTAGAAGCAGGCTAGGTGCCGCAGGGCTACAGCGACGCCAGCGCCTGCGTCAAAGTCTTCTGTGCGTCGTCGCCGAGCTTCTCGAGAGGAAACCGAAGGATGGGTTCCAGCAACTTCGCGGGCCCCTTGAACTCGAACTCGGCCGTGTACAGGACTTCGGTGCCGCCGTCGACACTCTGGATCAACATGTGGTCCGTTGCGAGCACGGTTGCATTCTCACCGCGAAGCACGACCAGATGGTTGTCCTCGAGTTCGATCGTCTCGTAGGTCAGCTCCGTCTTCAAACCCATGAACTTCGAGGTGTTGGAGTAGGTGGTGCCGACGGATCCGTCGCCGCTCAACTTCGTGCACCCGACGGTGCCCGAATCCCACTCCACCGCGTTGGTGAAGTCAGAGAGGTAGGTGTAGACACGCTCGACGGAGGGGCTCACGAGGACCGTTCTCTGAATCATGATCACCCGTCCGACGGTACCTCGCGATCGGCGGTCTGGGTCGTACCGGACCCGTCGCGGTGCGCGGATCGCGAGTTCTGCGAACTGCAAGTGCCGGGACGGCGTGACCGAACTGGTATCGAACAGAGATTCGACTGCCGCTGGATTTCGTGGTCGTGCGGTGCTAGCGTCCGCACATGTGTTCGATCGAACGTATATTCGAATCCCTGGATCTCAACCACCGCGCTTCACGTGCACTACGCCGCGCCTGCTGTCCGCAACTGTCGGCGGGCAGCGGTACATCTGAGGTCCTCGCCCAACGCACACGCGAGACGGCTCAACCTGAGCCTGTCTTCTTCCCCGGAGGTCCTCAATGAGCAGCATGGTTGTCTACAGCGAGTCGATTGGCTGCAGACCAGCCAATGCGGCGCCACCTCTGCGCGGTGCCGGCTCAGCAGCTGCCGGTTGCGCATCGCCAGAGGTCCGGCTCACTCGCCGTGGCCGCTTGGTTGTGCTGATGGGCGTGCTGGCGCCTGTCTTCGGCATTGTCATGTTGATTGGAGCCCCGGCAGCCTCGACAGACCAGACCCACCACCCCGAGGGGCGCACTGTCGTGGTCGAGCCGGGAGACACGTTGTGGGACATCGCCGCCTCGGTTGCACCGAGCGAGGACCCGCGAGACGTCATTTCCCAGATCGTCGATCTCAACTCCCTGACCGACGAGGGGTCGATTCGGGTCGGACAACCCCTTTACGTGCCTCTTCACTAGATCTCACCTGACGCCCCTCGACCCGGCGCAGTGAGTTTGAGCGTCGCCCCTCGACCCGGTGACGTTCGAAGGGAGCGGGTCAGCCTCGAGGTGAGGCTGACCCGCTTCTACTTTTTCGGAGCCATTCTCGGGCCGCCCTTCAAGCCCGACGCTGCCGTCTGGGACAGAGCGGAACCGCCGTCCGCCTCGACCCTGCGCCTCTCCTCGGGTCGGCACCCGCCGGCACTTGATGCGCGGCGCGTCTGCGGGGCGGCCGGGCGCATCCTCACTCAGGAGTGACCAATACGGCGCTGGCTTGCTTGACCGGAAGAGTGGTCGCCGAACCAGTGATGGTGATGGAGTCAGGGACGTCGAGCCAGCCGCCGTTGTCGACTCGGTAGCGGGCGTCATAAGTAACGTCGACGCTCAGCGCCAGGGACGTACCTGGATCCGTAGCATGGGAGTAGGTATGTGTCACATTCTTCGCGGGATACGGGCGGCCGGGTTCGTGAGTCGTCTGGGTCGAGCCGTCGCCCCAATGCCAGGTGTAGCTGACTGGCTCGATCGAGACGTCAACCATGTATCCGATGATCTGCAGGGTTCTGTCTACAGGCATCGGATCGGTATAGAAGGTGGTATTCAGGTTGACCAAGGTGTACCGAGGCGCATGGACCTCACCCGGAGGTATCCCAACTCTGCGAATTGCCGCGAGCACATCGCTCCATGTCAACTGACGACGTACCGGCCCTAGAGCGTCGCGGCCGCGACACTCAGACCTCACGTACCGCCAGGTAGCCTGAGCAGGAGGTCCACTCGCATCGATCGACATCCGTGCATATAAGGACTGCAGAATCTGGCTCGTATCAACACAAGTATGGGATCCGGCGCAATCGATTGCACTTGCTGCCGGATCCGAGGGGCTAGCCAAGGCACAATTTGGAATCCACGTGTACTCATAACGAATGAGTTCGCTACCTGGGGTGCCTGGCGCTGTTCCAACCGGGTTTGTTTCACCTTCTTTGCTGCTGCAATGCACAACAATCTCACTCTGTCCATGTGAGGAGCCACATGTACCCTCAACCGCAAACAGTGCTGGATGAGGCAGCAGAAATAGAGCAAGCGCGGCAGCTACGGCAATTCTCATGCATCCCTCAAATCCGTCAGCACCCAACCTGTGGGGAGCCACCTAAGGCGAAACTCATGGTTCACGTGGCCAGTCTTTATCTTATGCCGGGTGTCAGTTGAGGATGCCCTGTAAAAGCCGGGATCGATCAGAATCTCAACTAGAATGATCGAAGCCTCAAGCGGTTCAGATGGTACAGTTACAAATCTCTTTGGAATCCAATCTCCTCCAACCTGATAGCCACCTAGATGGTGGTTCTTATCGATGACCCTCACCAACTTATGGCAGACATAGCAGGTTCCGGCTGAGGCAGCCGCGAGCAGCCTGCTATGGCTGGAGTGAAATCCGTAGTTGAGGGCGTCGATGTAATACCTGACAAAGGCTTTCGCGCCAGCGGTGGATTTCTCTTTGGCAAGCGCCGGCATCACCGGTCGGGTGGCCTCGCCCGGCGGACCAGGGGTCGTTGGTGTAGTCGACGTTGTGGTCGGTGGCGTTGTAGTAATGAGGCTGGTGAAGCTGCCCGGAGGCTCGGCAGGACTTCCGACATCGCCACTCGAGCAACCCACGAGTGTCAGGCAGCAAAGCCCGCCAGTGAGGGCGACTCGTAATGCACGACGCATCGGGCGTTCCTCCTAGGCGCGACGACGTGGGTTCAAAGTAGGGGATCGTGCGTTCCCCCCGAAACCCCTCCGACGCGGATCTGTGGACAAGATCGACCAACGTGGAGTTGCGGGAAGGATCGCAACACCTTTACGTAGTGAGCTGGTTGCGGCACGTCACTCGGTCCGTCCGGACACGCCTCAACCTCCGAAGTCGCCAGTTCCGGCGGTTCATTTCGCGGGATACCGCGGATACTCGGTCGGTAGGCATGCCCAACTGCGTGAGAACCGAGGTGAGGTGTGAGCCACAGCCAGGTGGCGCCGAGCACAACTGGCGGGCGAACCCGCACCCAGCTGGCGAGCTAGGAGGAAACGCTCGACGCTATGTCGGCGAACCTCGTGCGCAGCGCGTCGTCGTCAGTGGCCGGAAGGGTCGGGAACTGGTAGCTGATGTCGAGGATCGTCGAGTCGGGAAAGATGAGCGGGCTCAGCGCGAGGTCGGAGTCGATACGTTCCATACTGGCTTGAGCGCCCTCCACGGGGCAGATGTAGTTGACCCAGGCCGCCACCCTGGCCGCTACGTTCGGGTCGTAGTAGTAGTTCAAGAGCTGGGCCACCTCGGTGCCATGAGTCGACGCCTTGGGAACGAGCAAGTTGTCGGCCCAGATCATCAAGCCCTCTTCAGGAACGACGAACTTGAGGTACTGGTTGCTGGACTGAGCCTGAAGCACGTCACCCGACCATGCGAGGCAGGCCGTGACTTCGCCCCTCGACAGGGCGCCAATGAAGTTGTTGCCGTAGTACCCCGCAAACCGGCCGGCCGCCGTCGCCTCCGCCAGCGTGTCCAAAGCTGCTCCGACGCCCGTGGCGTCGACCGCCGTCAGATCCTGTCCTTGAGCCAGCAGGGTCAGCCCGAGCGTGTCGGTGAATTCGGTGAGCAGTCCAACCCGTCCCTTGAGGTCGGGACGGTTCAAGAGCTCGCTGACGCTGCCGATGGCCCGATCGACCTTTCGCGCGTCGTACGCGATCCCGGTCAGGCCAGCCTGCCAGGGCAACGAGTAGGCGTTGTCGGGATCCCAGTCAGGATGCGCTAGGGCAGAGATCAAGTTGGTCGCGTTCGGCACTTGGCCCAAAGGCTGCATGAGGTCGTCCCGAACGAGCCTCGCCGCCATCCAGCCAGTCAGAGTCATCACGTCGCACCCAACAGCGTCCCCGGCGTCCAGCGGTGACCTAATAGACGCGACGTACTCCTCGTTGTCGTTGATCACCTCTCGATAACGCACTTGCACTCCGGTCCGCTTGGCGAAGGCATCCAGCGTGGGGTGCTTGGACCCGGCCACATCGATGTAGTCCGGCCAGTTCGCCCACACGATGGCGCCGGAGTCGCTGCCGGAGCCGCCAGTGGTCGAGCCTCCTGCTTGCGGAGATGGGGAGTCTCTTCCGCCGGTACAAGCACTTGCGGCGCCGGCCAAAGCCAGCCCGAGCACTCCGCGGCGACTGAGCTCACCCGCTGTTCGCCGACCGAGTGAACGGCGGTTCCCAGGTACTCCCTGTTCGCTCGGCATGTCAGCGATTGTGTACACCGCTTGACGGAACTTGCAAACACGGTGACCTTGGGTACGTGATCCGGCGCGGTCCGTGGTACCTCACGCTGGCAGAAGGAGGCAAGCCGAGCCGAAGTTGACAGGCGGCGACGCGCCGATGAGGCTCATTGCCAATGGCCCACCTGAGTGACACGAGGCAAGGCGGTCACCAGTACCGCCCATGGGTGCGGGTTGGGACCGCCGTCTTGGCGTGCGTCGCAGTCGTGGTCGCGATCGTATTCGCCACGGCGCAATGGCGGGGGAGCAACGGCACGAACAGCACTCAGGCGGCGTGTGTCACCCAGGAGCTTCAGGTGACCGCCGATCCCAGGATCGCTCCGGTTCTCGCCGATGCAACCACAGATCTGGCTCCATGGGCCAATGCCGGCGAGTGCATCAAGGTTGTGGTCACGGCCAGTAGCTCCAGTACGACCGCATCTGAGGTAGCCCGCCCAGCAGGGCAAGGGCTGTCGGCGCCTCTACCGGATGTCTGGGTTCCCGATTCGTCGCTATGGCTCGCGGCTGCCCGCTCCTCCGATGTCGGATCCCGACGCCTGGCGGGTGCGGCCGTGTCGGTAGCCACGAGCCCCGTCGTTATCGCGATGGCTCGGTCTCGTGCGGAGGCTTTGGGCTGGCCGGATACCCAGCCGAGCTGGCGCCAACTTCTGGGCAAGAACACGTCCAAGCTGCGGTTGGCGATGACAGATCCGCGCGTCGACACTGCGGGACTGTCGAGTGTCCTCAGCTTGTTGAAGCAGAGCTCCACGACCATCGCCAGCTTGGCTCGTCGGCTCACAGTCCCCATGCTGGGTGAGCGCTCAGCCGCTCAGGCCGTTGCCGATGGTGAGGTCGGTGCGATCCCTTCGACCGAGCAGGACGTCATCCTGGTCAACAGGCAAGCCCAAGGCAGGGGCGTCGCAGCAGCCTACGACCCGCACCTGAACAGCGGACTGAACTTCCCGATGGTGACCGTGACGCCAGACGAGGGGCTGGTCTCGCCACAGACGACGCACGCGATCGCGGTGCTGCGTGAGGCGCTGCTCGATCCAGCCAGTCAGGGCCTGCTGCCCAAAGCAGGTCTGCGTGACGCCTTCGGAAACCTCGACGTGACGTATGGCGACCAGCAAGGCGTGACTCACGAGCATTGGGTCGACCCGCCGAGAACCGCGCCGGTCGATGTCTCGGCCGTCTTCGACGGATGGGCATCCTCTGGTCGGCGGTTCAACGTCTTGGTGGTGGTGGACCGTTCGGGCTCTATGAGCGAGCCCTTGCCCGGTGGCAACGCCACCAAGGCTGAGCTGGCGCAAGCGTCCCTTCGCAGCGTTGTCCATGGGATGGCCCCCGACAGCGACATGGGCCTCTGGTCGTTCACGACCGGCCTTCCGCGCGGCGACACCGACAAGCTGGTACCGATCGGACCGATCAATCAGCCCGTCAGTGGTTCGCCGCTGCCGACCAGGCGGAAGACTCTCTTGACTGCAATCGGCGGACTGGACCCCGTGGTGAACGGCGGAACCCCCCTCTACAACACCGTCGCGGCGGCGTATAATTCCGCTCTCGCGAACTATACGTACGGTCGGCTCAATGCCGTCATCGTCGTCACCGACGGTCGGAACCAGAGCCCCGGCAGCATCTCACTGTCAAGTTTGATCAAGACTTTGCGCCTCGGGTACGACGGCGTGCGCCCTGTTCGGATCCTCACGATCGCCTACGGCGCCGACGCGGACACCTCGACGTTGCGTCGCATCGCGGCTGTGACCGGAGGGCGCTCGTACGTCGCACTCTCCGCGGACGAGGTCGGCAGCTTGTTCACCAGCGCATTGGCCGGGCTCTGAGGGCAGCACGGCGCATGGCTCGCCTCTCGGGCTGCGGCGTTTTTGCCGAATGAGCATGCGACATGAATAGTCCGCGCTGCCGAGTACCCTCCCCACGTGAGCAAAGACTTGCACTATCTCGACCACCTCGCCACCGAGTCCGCCCGATTCGCGGAGGCCCTGAGCGGCACGCCGCCTGACGCTGCTGTCCCGTCATGCCCTGAGTGGAGTGCCGACGATCTTCTGTGGCATCTCGCTGAGGTGCAGTGGTTCTGGGGCACGATAGTCCGCGAGAGACTGTCGGAGCCCTCGCAGACCGAAGAGGTCAGGCCCGGCCGACCGACCGACCGGTCAGGCCTTGTGGCGTTCTACGAGCGCGTGAGCCAGGAGCTGGGTCAGGCGCTCGCCGCCGCTCCGCCCGACACCGCCGTCTGGACATGGTCGGACGAGCAGACGGTCGGCTTCGTCCGCAGGAGACAGGCGCACGAAGCACTTATCCACAGACTCGACGCCGAGCTCGTCGCAGCCAGCCGCACGCCCATGGATCGCGACCTGAGCGCCGATGGAGTCGACGAGGTGCTTCGCATCATGTACGGCGGAGCGCCGCCCTGGGGATCGTTCACAGCCGACGAGGCGGCGACACTGCGCCTCGAGGCCACAGACACGGGTGACTCGTGGTTCGTGACGCTGGGCCGCTTCACCGGCGTCGACCCCGATGAAGGCTCGCACCACGACGAGCCGGACCTTCGGGTCGCTGATACCGACGCTGGGGCCGATGCCGCAGCCACGCTCAGCGGCGACGCAGCGGATCTCGACTCCTGGCTGTGGCATCGTCCGACTGTGGGCCGGGTCGAACGCCTAGGTGACCAGCTGGCGCTGAGCAGATTCGACTGCACGATCGCCGACGGTATCGACTGAGTATCGGGCCACCACCGCCCGCAACCAGCACGGAGCCAAGATTATCCGTCTCTTGACATGTGACTAATAGGTCACCTATTTTGATGCCCGTGACCGACGACGACCGGGTGTTCAAGGCACTGGCCGACCCGACTCGCCGCGTGCTGCTCGACCGGCTTTTCATCCGTGACGGTCGCACGCTCACCCAGCTCGAGTCGGAGGTGGACATGACGCGGTTCGGCGTCATGAAGCACCTTCGCGTGCTCGAAGACGCGGAGCTCGTGGTCTCGCGTCGTCGCGGCCGGGAGAAGCTGCACTTCCTCAACCCGGCGCCAATCCGGTTGATCCACGACCGGTGGATCGACAAGTACACCGAGCGCCGAGTCTCGGCGCTTGCCGAACTCAAGACCGAACTGGAGAACACGACATGACCACCACAGACCAGACCGTCGTCACCACCCAGGAGTACCGCGTGTACATCAAGGCGACACCGCAGTCGATCTGGGATGCCATCACCAAGCCCGAGTGGACCCAGAGGTACGGCTATGGGGAGGTAGCCGACTACGATCTTCGCCCCGGCGGCGCCTACCGGGCGCACGCGAGCAAGGCGATGGCGGCCATGGGAGCCCCGGATGTGATCGTCGACGGCGAGGTCGTCGAGTCCGACCCCCCAAGCAGGCTCGTCACGACATGGCGCATGTTGATGGGCGAGGAGACGGCCAAGGAGGGGTTCACGCGACTCACCTACGAGATCCAGGAGACCGAAGGGGGGATCTCGAAGCTCACCGTGACGCACGAGCTCGAGGGGGCTCCGGCGCTAGCCTCGTTGGTGGCCGGTGGGATGGAGGCGCAGGGGGCTGGCGGCGGTTGGAGCTGGGTCCTCAGCGACCTCAAGAGCCTGCTCGAGACCGGCAAGGGGTTCTGGAGCTGATGCAGGCCGGACCCGGGCAAGTGGCGACCGCCTCTCGTCTGGTGGGCCCCACCCGACTCGCCGCCGTCGCGGCGACCGTGCATCAGAGTCGGCCGTCATCACGCGAAGCGTGTCAGTGACGGGCGCCGACCAGCCGTCCCCCTGGGACCGGGGCGACTACGAGCAGATCGGGTCGCGCATCAGCGAGCTGGCGGTTCGGCTGGTGGAGACGGTGGAGCGGCGTACGGGCCGACTCCCAGGGGTACGGGTCCTCGATCTCGCCTGCGGCACCGGCAACGCCGCCCTCGAAGCCGCTCGGCGAGGCGCCACCGTAACGGGAGCCGATCTAGCGCCCGGACTGCTGCGAAGGGCTGAAGAGAAGGCGAGTGCGGAAGGCCTCGACATGACCTGGTTGCTGACGGACGCCGCCGACACGGGGTTACCGGCGGGCAGCTTCGATGTCGTCATGTCGAGCGTCGGCGTCATGATGGTGACAGAGCAAACCAAGGCGGTGGCGGAGATGGCGCGGCTGCTCAAGGTCGAAGGGGTCGTCGCATGGACGGCTTGGCGCGACAGGCCCGACAACCCCTTCGGCGCACCGCTCAGAGACTTCCTTCCCGCAGCGCGGCCAGACGCCCCGAGCGTGCACGACTGGAGCGACGTCGATCAGTTCACCGCGTGGCTTGCCGACGGCTTCGTCGACGTGCAGACCGAGGGGTGCGAATTCTTGTGGCGGTTCCCGGATGTGGTCGCGGCCATGCGGCTGGCCTTCGAGGCGTCGCCGATGCACCTCGCCGCCCTGAGCACCGTGCCGGTGGCTGACCACGATGCCCTTCGTCGCGCATTCGAGGGTGCGTTCGCCGCCCGCCGCACGGCTGCCGGGACCGTGGAGTTCGCCAACCCGTACGTCGTGGTCTCGGCCGTCAGGCGGTGAGACACACGTGTTCAGGCCTCCTGACTCCCCCTTGCACGGACTTGAGGCTACGCGCCGGGGGATAGACACGCCCGGCCGGAGTTGTGAGCCGTCGCGCTGACCTGCGCCGATGCAGATACTTCAGAAGAGCTTCGGGAAATGATTGCCCTCGATGCGGTGTTGACCGTAAGGTACCCCTAGATGTAGTAGTTACAGTCGTGTAGTTCTCCACAGATTGTGGTTGCTACTGCACAGACACGCGATGTGCATCCCCAGCGGATCCACAGTTTCGTCCCCAGCCGGGCGGCGGAAACTGTCGGCCCGGCCGGATAGGACATCCGTATGAACGTCACCCAGGGAGGCGGCCGGCACCATGCACTGCCCGTACTGCCGTCATAGCGATACGCGGGTCCTCGACTCAAGAGTGGCCGAGGACGGTACCTCGATCCGGCGCCGTCGCTCATGCCCGGAGTGCGAGAAGCGGTTCACCACCGTGGAGGCGATGCAGTTGACCGTCGTGAAGCGGTCGGGTGCGACCGAGGCGTTCAGCCGTGACAAGGCGGTTGCCGGAGTGCGCAAGGCGTGCAAAGGTCGGCCGGTCTCCGACGACCAGCTCGCTCTGTTGGGCTCAGAGGTCGAAGATGCGCTCCGTGGATCGGGTTGGGCCGAGGTGCCTGCCCACGAGGTCGGACTCGCAATCCTCGGGCCGCTGCGGGACCTCGACGAGGTGGCCTACCTGCGGTTCGCGAGTGTCTACCGAGCCTTCGAGTGCGCGGGCGACTTCGAGGCGGAGATCGCGGTTCTTCGCGCCGAGCGTGCGCCGACCGCTGAGGAGCCGGGGCTGACGAAGGCACCCGCCGTTGCGGGTCAAGCCCCAGGCGGTTGACCCGGCTCGCACGGCGCGCAGCGCCAAGCCGACTGAGATTGCTCGTGACATACGCAACACCACGACCGTGATGCCAAGACGAAAGTCCCGTACGGGGACGAGGTAGGAGAGTCATGACCGAGACCGAAAGCCGGCGCGGCAGCGCGACGAAGCGCGACACCGGCAAGGGCCTGAAGATCGAGCGGATCTTCACGACCGCCGGGAAGCACCCCTACGACGCGATCACCTGGGAGCGCCGTGACGTCGTCCAGCAGAACTGGAAGACGGGCCAGACGGTCTTCGAGCAGCGTGGCGTGGAGTTCCCTGACTTCTGGTCGGTCAACGCGTCGACGATCGTGACGACCAAGTACTTCCGCGGCGCGGTTGGCACCGACGCGCGCGAGTGGAGCCTGCGGCAGCTCGTCGACCGGGTGGTCAAGACGTACACGGCTGCGGGCAGGCAGCACGGCTACTTCGCGACCCCAGACGACGCCGAGGTCTTCGAGCACGAGCTGACCCACATGCTCGTGCACCAGGTCTTCGCCTTCAACTCACCGGTCTGGTTCAACGTAGGTACGGCGTCCCCGCAACAAGTATCGGCTTGTCAGCCGTATGACGCCTTGGTGAGCACCCCTCAGGGTCTCGTACCGATCGGTCGGCTGGTCGAAGGCAACGCCGTCGGCACGAAGGTGTACGACGCCGAGGGCCTGACCAAGATCCTGGCCGTGAAGGCCAACGGTGTGAGGGAGGTCCTTCGGGTGCACCTCATGGCGGGCTACACGCTCGACGTGACAGCCGACCACCTCGTGTGGAGGAGCTCCGGCGACAAGGGCTCGGGACGATTCGTCGAGGCCGGTGCCCTACGGCCCGGCGACAAGCTCGAATGGCATCGGCGCGACTCCCATGGTGAGGCGGAGATAGACCCTCGCCTGGTGGCGGAAGCGGCTCTGGCCGGCTGGCTCCAGAGCGAGCGCTTGGTCGGGCGGTACAGCGCCGGAACCAACGAGTCACCCACCATCGAAGCCATCACGGTGACTCCGTCCGAGCTTCGATGGGTGAGCGATGCTCTCGACAAGGTGTTTCCGGACGTACATCGTCATGAGCGGGCTGTCATCTCAGAGGATTCGTTGCCTGACTGCCGTCGCACACGCCTCTACGGCCGCGAAGTGTCTGAGTTTGTCGGGCGCTGGAGACTTCATCCACGTGGGGTCGACGTGGAGGTGCCCCCTGAGCTGTTCGAAGCGCCCCTTCCCGTTGTTGCTGCCTATCTCCGCAGCGTCTTTCACGCTGAAGGATCCGTGTCGGCTCGTGAGAGCTCTACCGTCGTCGAGGTCGACACGGTCGGCGAGAAGCACCTCCGGGGCATGCAGTCGCTGTTGCTCCGCTTCGGAATCTTCGCGCGGGTCGTATACAAGCGCGACTCACGTGCCCATCGCAACGGCTGCTGGACGCTCCGCATCCAGAACGCCGGCGACCGTCGGATCTTCGCCGACGAGATCGGCTTCATCGACCCCACGAAGGCTGAGTTGCTCGAACTCTCCTTCGATCTCCCCGGTCGCGGCGCGGCAGAGGTCAAGCGACTCGAAATCGACCGGATCGAACATCTCGGCGCGATGGAGGTCTACGACATCCAGACCGAGAGCGGTGAGTACCTCTCCGGCAACCTCAGGGTCCACAACTGCTTCATTCTCGCTGTCGACGACTCGATGGACTCGATCCTCAACTGGTACAAGGAAGAAGGGTTCATCTTCAAGGGCGGCTCCGGCGCCGGTCTCAACCTGTCGCGAATCCGCTCGAGCAAGGAGCTGCTGTCGTCCGGCGGCACGGCGTCTGGTCCGGTCTCGTTCATGCGCGGCGCCGACGCTTCTGCCGGCACCATCAAGTCCGGCGGCGCCACCCGGCGAGCCGCCAAGATGGTCGTGCTCGACGTCGACCATCCCGACATCGAGGAGTTCATCGAGACGAAGGCGCGCGAGGAGGACAAGATCCGGGCACTTCGCGACGCCGGCTTCGACATGGACCTCGGCGGCAAGGACATCGTGTCCGTGCAGTACCAGAACGCCAACAACTCCGTACGCGTGACCGACGACTTCATGCGGGCGGTCGAGAACGGTGGCGAGTTCGGGCTGCGCGCGCGCCAGACCGGTGAGGTCATCGAGAAGATCGATGCGCGCGACCTGTTCTGCAAGATCGCCAAGGCGGCGTGGGAGTGTGCCGACCCCGGCATCCAGTACGACGACACGATCAACGACTGGCACACCAATCCGGAGACCGGGCGGATCACCGCAAGCAACCCGTGCTCCGAGTACCTCTCGCTCGACAACTCCTCGTGCAACCTTGCGTCGCTCAACCTGCTGAAGTTCCTACGCGGCGACGACACGTTCGACGCACCCCTGTTCGCGAGGTGTGTCGAGATGGTCATCACCGCGATGGACATCTCGATCTGCTTCGCCGACTTCCCGACGGAGAAGATCGGTGAGACGACTCGCGCATACCGGCAGCTCGGGATCGGCTACGCCAACCTGGGCGCGCTGCTGATGGCGATGGGTCTCGGATACGACTCCGACGGTGGCCGCGCGCTGGCCGCCTCGATCACGTCGCTCATGACCGGTACGTCGTACAAGCGCTCAGCCGAGCTGGCCGGCGTGGTGGGCCCCTATGACGGCTATGCCCGCAACGCCGACGCCCACAAGCGGGTGATGCGCAAGCATGCCGCCGCCACCGACGCGATCCGCTCAGTCACGGAGAACGACCGCGATGTACGCAAGTTCGCCACAAAGGCATGGGACTCGGTGATAAGGACCGGCGAGCAGAACGGTTTCCGGAACGCGCAGGCCAGCGTGTTGGCTCCGACCGGGACCATCAGCTTCATGCTCGACTGTGACACGACCGGAGTTGAGCCCGACTTCTCCCTGGTCAAGTTCAAGAAACTGGTGGGGGGCGGGTCGATGCAGATCGTCAACCAGACCATCCCGCGGGCGCTGAAGAAGCTTGGCTACGCGCAGGAGACGATCGAGGCGATCGTCGAGTTCATCGCCGAGCACGGACATGTCATCGACGCACCCGGGCTGAAGACGGAACACTACGAGGTCTTCGACACGGCGATGGGCGAGCGCGCCATCGCTCCGATGGGCCACGTCAGGATGATGGCGGCCACCCAGCCATTCGTCTCAGGTGCGATCTCCAAGACCGTGAACCTGCCCGAGAGAGCCACAGTCGAGGAGATCGAGAACGTCTACCTGCAGGGCTGGAAGCTCGGCCTCAAGGCGCTGGCGGTCTACCGCGACAACTGCAAGGTGGGGCAACCGCTGAGTGACGCGAAGGCGAAGGGCGCCGACAAGGCGTTCGTCGCTGACGATGTGGCCGAAGTGGTCAAGGTGGTCGAGCGCCCTGTCCGCAAACGGCTGCCGAAGTCGCGTCCGTCCCGGACCACCTCGTTCACGGTCGGTGGCGCCGAGGGGTACATGACGGCCGGCTCCTACCCGGACGACGGTCTGGGTGAGGTCTTTCTCAAGCTGGGAAAGCAGGGCTCGACGCTCGCCGGAGTGATGGACGCCTTCTCGATGGCGATCTCCATCTCCCTTCAGTACGGCGTGCCACTGGAGACGTACGTCAGCAAGTTCACCAACATGAAGTTCGAGCCGGCCGGTCTCACCGACGACCCGGACATCCGCATGAGCCAGTCCATCATGGACTACATCTTCCGTCGCCTTGCGCTCGACCATCTTCCGTTCGATGCACGCGCGGCTCTGGGGATCTACACAGCCGAGGAGCGTCAGCGCCAGCTCGACACCGGCTCGTACGAGCCCATGGTCGAGTCGGATCTTCCGGAGGCCGAGTCCCTGAAGGCGTCGCAGCCGCCGAGTGCGAGTGCTCCGGCGGCGGTTGTCGCTGACGCATCAGTGGCGTCGGGAGTCTCGCCGGACGAGGCCAAGCTGGTCGAAGAAACCGCCAGGCCGGTCCCCGGCGGCGCGCAGACCAGCGCCGAGCTGCTCGAGGTGATCAGCGGGCGTGAGGTTGACTCGCCACTATGTTTGACCTGCGGCACCAAGATGCGACCGGCTGGCAGCTGCTATGTCTGTGAGGGTTGCGGTTCGACGAGCGGCTGCAGCTGATATCGGCTGGCAGGTCTACGCTCACGTGGCGCTGACCAGCCGGGGCAGGGCGCGATAAGGGAGCGGACCATGCGCGCTGAGGGACGCGGACCGGGCACCTACGCGTCCGTGGCTGAGCGGGTCGTCGCCGGCTTGATCGACGACTCGCTTCGCGAGGGGGACCGCGTGTGGCCCAACCAACGGGTCACCGACGACCGCAAGAGCGCCGAGATCGACTTCTTTCTGGCATTACCGAGCGCCGGTTTCGTCGTACTGGAGGTCAAGGGCGGTCAAGTCAGCTACAACGGTGAGATCTGGACGCAGACGAGCCGGGACGGCACCAGCCAGCGGATCGATCCGGTGAGGCAGGCGATAGAGGGAATGTACGGCCTGCGCGACTACATCGAGGGTGACCCCCGGTGGGGCAGCCGTGGGAGGGTGCGTTGGGCGCACGCCGTGGTGTTCCCGTTCACCGAGGTGCCATCCGATTTCGCCATGCCGGACTGCCCTCGCTACATGGCCTTCGGGCGTGGCGACCTCGACCGCCTGGTTGAGTCGCTGGCAGGCATCGCCATGCGACAGCAGAACGCCTGCCGGGTCCCGACAGCCGACGACGCGCTCGTGGCAGCGGAAATCTTGCGCGGGCGCGGCTTTCCACAGGGCGATGTCGTAGGTGCCGCCGCGGAGCGGGATGCCCTCGCTGATCACCTTACCGAGCAGCAGGCGCTCCTCCTGGGGGTGTCAATGCTGGTTCGACGGATGGAGATCCGCGGGGGAGCAGGGTCGGGCAAGACCTGGCTTGCCCTGGAGCAGGCCCGTCGTCTCCAACGCAGCGGTGAGCGTGTCGCGCTCGTGTGTTACTCACGCGGCTTGGCCTCCTACTTCCGACGGGTGGCAAGCGGCTGGCCGCGCAGGGAGACACCCGCCTACGTGGGGACCTTCCACGGTCTCGGTACCGACTACTGGGGCGTCGCCCCTTCGCCTCAGGGGGACGCCGACAGCGAGTACTGGGAGGAGCGACTGCCCGCCGAGATGGTCAGCATCGCGCGGAGCTTCCCCGAGGGAAAGCACTTCGACGCTGTCGTGGTGGACGAGGCGCAGGACTTCGCCGATCTCTGGTGGCCTGCCGTCCTCGCTGCGCTCAAGGACGAGGAGCGAGGACGGCTGTCGATATTCAGCGATGAGGGGCAACGCGTCTTTGCCCGGTTCGGCGGCATCCCCGAGTGCCAGGCCGTGTTCGTACTGGAGCACAACCTTCGCAACACCCGGCAGATCTCGGAGACGTTCCAGTCGCTGGCTCTGACCCGGATGCGGTCGCGCGGAGGCCTTGGCCCAGAGGTGCGGTTCGTGGCCTGCTCGTCCGACGCGGCGGTCACCACGGCCGACGACTTGGTCGACGAGCTCCTGGAGTCCGGATGGCGGCCAGAGGACATCGCGTTGCTCACGACAGGCTCGCGGCACCCCGAGCAGGCGAGTCGGCAGGAGGAAGGTCAAGACGAGTACTGGACCTCGTTCTGGGACACCGACCAGGTCTTCTACGGGCACGTCCTCGGCTTCAAGGGTCTCGAACGCCGCGTCGTGGTGCTGGCCGTCAACGACTCCTCCCCACGTGACCGGGCGAAGGAGCGCTTGTACGTCGGTCTGTCCCGCGCCCGAGACGAACTGGTGGTCTGCGCAGACCCCGGCTACCTGGCCGAGATCGGTGGTACCGAGCTCGCCGACAGGATACGGACTCAGGCCCAGCGCTGATGCGGAGCACAAGACGTCTTGCGACCACGGCCAGGGCACCCGTGGGTGCCTTGAGGGCACCAAGGTAGAGGTCGGCTGCTACTGGCCGCGAGCAGGGTTTCGACCAGGTGCCAACCGGTGGCAGCCGGCGCTCAGTTCCAGAGCCAAGAGCAGTCGAGGTCTTTGTAGCCCGTCTCACACGCCGGTCCCTCAGACATACGGAGGCGGCCCTCCGTCAGGTCCATGACTGCACTCGCAACGGTCATCGTCTGGTCGGGAGCCGGCAGCGACAGATCCGGGTGGCGGCAGACGCTGTCGGGGGCGTTGGCGTGGTCGGTCAGTGCCGTCTCGAACACCGACAGGTCGTGAGGATCCTCGGCGGCGGCGACGCTCCTAGAAACACACGCCAGCCGGTAACGGCTGGTCGACTGCACCATGTCTGCATAGTCCAGCCTGTCGAAGTCGGGTGAGGCGAAATGGTTGGTATGAACGAGCACCCCGCGCTCATCCAGCCCGAGCCGGTGCACCATGTTCGGCCCACCGGGACGAGCCTCGACGTCGACGACATGCCCGCCTCGATCTGCGAGCAGGTAGTTCGCTGACGACGCCCGCGTGGACTGCTCTAGACGAACCAACGCCTCTTGCGTCGTGCTGCAGTCGAGAAGGGCACGGAGCATGACGTGGTAGGGGACCCCCGCTTCTCCCTTGTCGTCCGTGCACGCCATCGCGTTCGTCATCACGGCGAGACCGTCCGAGTTGGCGCCGAACTTCGCGAGCAGACCGGCCTCCACCACCGTAACGAACGACGGGCCGTCGTCGGGGACGACTTGGAGCACGACAACGGAGTCTCGGGCGAACGGTGCCCAGTCCCAGTTCTGCCCGGTCAGGACGCGACCCTCTGAAGACACACTGGCGAAGGCCGAACACTCCGCGGGAGCAGACAGCGCCATCGCTCCTCTGACGCGTGCCGAGTACACGATCTCCGTCCGCACGTTGATGGCCAGGATGTCAGCGAAGGAGACACCGGCACCGTCGGCGATCCCAGCCAGCTCGTCGACGTACGACGCAGCGAACCGCTCTATCGGCGGCAGGAAACGCAGGGCCTCCGACGTGGCGCGTTCCCAGTCCCACCCCGCGAGGTACTCGAACATCTGGGAGTAGGCGGTGATGGAGAGGTGCACCCGCTCACGCGCCTGGTAGCCGTACTGGCGGCCGCGCTCATGGGGAGCGCCAGCCACCGTGATCACTGGGAACATATGTGAGCCTGTTCTCGAGAGCAGACATGGGTGCCGCGTGTTCGGCACTCCGCCATGGTCTCATCCGTTGCTAGGCGCGCCACCTCGTCTGCCAGCGGAGCACCTCACGTCGATCGGCCTGACCGCATCGCGATAGCACCGGCAACAGGCGCTGCCCAGTCGAGTCGACCACGCGGCCTCACAGGTCTCCCGCCGCCGATCTTCGCAAAAGACGACGTGAAGCCGGACCACTGACGATAATTGACAGAGGGTAAACGATTGATCGCTGAGTGCCACATCACTGGCTGAAGGTTGAGGGGTCAGAATGCCGAGTGTCGAAAGCTGCGAGCTGGACCGGACCACCGCACAAGCCTGGGCTTTGTTCCGGAGCCGGCTGGCCGACCACGTGGCGGCTATGAGTGGTGAATCGACTCTCCAGGTCGACGTTGAGTCAAGGAGCGGCGCAGACGACGACAGGCCGGGAGTCGCTCCTTATGTACGGTTCTGCGCTTGGGGTAACGAGCGGGTTCGCTGCGAGGTGCCGGGCAACAGCACCCTCGCCGCTCAGTTCACGCTGAGTGCGGCTGACATCGGCACGCTGGAGTCCCTCGGGTACCATGCGGCTGCCCTCGTGAGGAACCCCGATGGAGCAGATTCCAGGCCCACAGACTACGAGCTCGAGCTGGAGCGGCGGCACGCGGACCGCCTTGCCGTCATGGCTGTGAAGGTGCTGCAAGAGGTCTTCGGCGTACCCCACCCCGCGTTCCTGAGGGCGGGAAGCCTGCTCGCCCCCCTGGATCACAGCGTCTCGGGTCTTCGACCGGCGCCCGAGCCAGACGCTGTCGCCGCCGAAGCGGTCGCTGTCGTCCCACGCGACCCAGCGCATCTGCGCGAGCTTGTCGACCTAGCGTTGACCCCGTCGTTCGGGCATCCGCCCAGGCATGACTCGGGCGGAGATGTGCCTGTGGTCAGCGGCGTTTCTCTCGTGCTGGTCTGCGTTCATCAGACGCTCCCAGTGATCGAGCTCTTCAGCACCCTGATTCGCGACGTCGACGACAAGGCGGAGGCGGCCGAGGTCGTCGCGGGGCTCAACCGCGACATCAACATGATCAAGTTCACGCTGCAGGGCACCTCTGTGCTCGCCGCCGTCCAGCTGCCCTCCATGCCCTTCGCGCCACTGCATCTCAGAAACATGCTTGCGTACATGTCGAAGGTCGCTGACGAAGTGGGCAACGATCTGGCTGATCGCTTCGGCGGGCAACGTGGTTTCGACACACCTGGCGCCGAAGAGACCGAGGCCGACCGCGTCTGAGGCGCAAGAGGTGCCACGTACTGGCAGTGCCACAGTCAGCGTCACCACGAACAGCGGAAGAGGTTCGCCTCGGCCAAGCACAGCTGCGACACCTGTGTGCACGGCCGACGCTTCTGCGCGTGCCTGCGTGGGTCCCGGCGTAGGTGAACACCGAGGGTCGTCGTTCAGCCGACTGTCCCTCGTACACGACCGTCAGCCGCCCAGAGTGCACCGCGCCTACGAGCGCTAGGCAGGACGCCATGATGCTCTCCGCTGCCTGGGGATCGTGGCCCCGCGCTACGCCGTAGGCCATTCCATCTGGTCTGCATCCGGGACCTCGGAAAGATTGCGGCGCGCTGCGCCGAGCAGGCGCAACGTCACCACGACGTCCGTATGGTGCTCACTCGCCAAACCGTCCTCAGCGTGACCGGGTCGTCGTGAGGGTGAGGCACCGGTGCACCGGGGTCGACGCACCTGCATAGTCGATGTGCGGGACCGTCGGCCAGCCGTAGGTGCCGGGCTTTCCGCCCCGAGCGGTCTGGGTGCGGGTGACGAAGGTTCTCCGTCTGTGGTCGCTTCGGCTGGCTGAGCGACGCCGACGAAACTGTCGGCGGCTGCCGATACTTTTGTCCTAGTCGCCAGAAGTTCCCTGTGTCCAGGCGGGATCTTCCGAGGGTAGGTCGAATGAAGTTCTCCGCGCAGTTGGATGTCAATGTGGTTGCCGTCGAAGCGACAGGTGAGCTGTCGCTGATGCTCGATCTGCAGTCACCGCACGTCACGACGGGCGTTGAGAGGACGCCGGTGACCCTGCAGGTCGTGCTCGACCGCAGCGGCTCGATGCGCGGCGCTCCCCTCGAAGGGGCGATCGAGGCGCTTTGCGGCCTTGTCGCACGGCTCGACGAGCGAGACAACTTCGGAGTCGTCGTGTTCGATGACAGCGCCCAGGTCGTCGTACCGGCTCGTCCGCTTGCCGACAAGGAGCGTGTGACCAGTGAGCTCAGGCGGGTGTCCTCTGGCGGGATGACCGACTTGTCCGGCGGATATCTGCGCGGGCTGCAGGAGCTCAAGCGGGTGGCAACAGGCGGCGGCGGCACGCTGCTGCTGATCTCCGATGGCCGCGCCAATGCGGGGATCAGCGACCCGGCGCAGCTCGAACAGATCGCGGCGGGTTGCGTGAGCGAGCGCATCGTGACTTCGACGCTCGGATACGGGCTTGGGTACGACGAGTCGGCGCTTTCGGCGCTGGCCCGCGGTGGCTCCGGAAACCATCACTTCGCCGAGGAGCCGGATGCCGCCGGCGCGGCCATCGCCTCCGAGGTGGGGGAGCTCCTGACGAAGTCTGTTCAGGCGGCGAGCCTCCTCATCAGCATGGAGCCGGCCGTGGCGTTAATGCGCTTCTATAACGACCTGCCAGCGACCGAGGTCGCCGAGGGCAAGATCCTGGTCGAGATCGGCGACTTCTACTCCAGCGAGCACCGCAAGCTCCTCCTGCGCTTTGCGGTGCCCGCCATGGCTCAGCTCGGCCTCGCGCAGATCGCCAGCCTCGAGCTCCGGTACGTCGAGCTGCCTGCTGTGATCGAGCAGGTGGTCACGTTGCCGGTGCACGTCAATGTCGTCCCCGGTGACGAGGCTGCTGGTCGTATCGCCGATCCGGCCGTGCAGACAGAGGTGCTCTTCCAGGAGGCGCAGCAGGCCAAGAAGCAGGCATCAGAGGCGCTGGAGCGGGGAGACCGAGCCGCGGCCGTCGACTATCTCACCGGTGCCGAGTCGAGCCTCTGCCAGGCGACGATTGGCGCGCCCCCGGCAATGCACGCAGACCTGGCGAGGGAGTCCGAAGAACTCGCGGCGATGAAGGACAGGGCGTCGTGGGATGACGAGCGCCGCCTGTCGAAGGACACACGCGCCTCTTTCCACAGCCGCAACCGCAAACGTGGTCGCGACTGACCGTGCCCTGCGACTGAGCCCGAGTACTCCTGACCAGAGCGGTTGTAGAGTTCCAGGTGGGTCGCCTGACCGGGCGGCAGCAGGGACGCGGTGCGAGCATGAACCCGACACCGAAGGTCATCGTCTTCGATGTAAACGAGACGTTGTCTGACATGTCACCCATGGCTGGCCGTTTCGCAGACGTCGGTGTCCCCGAACACCTCGCCGCGTTGTGGTTCGCGTCTCTGCTGCGCGACGGCTTCGCCTTGACGGCCGCTGGCGCGCCGGAGCGCTTCTCGACCATCGGGGAAGGGATGCTTCGGGTTCTCCTCGCGGACATGCCGCTAGGCCCGCCGATCGGCGAGGCGGTCGACCATGTGATGGCCGGGTTCGCGGGTCTGCAGCTGCATCCTGATGTCCCCGCGGGGGTCACGGCGCTGAGGCAGGCTGGGTTGCGCCTGGTGACCTTGACGAACGGCTCGACCGAGGTAGCGGATGGGCTGCTCACGGCGGCGGGGCTTCGGCAGGAGTTCGAACGACTGCTCTCCGTCGATCAGGCGTCGGCTTGGAAGCCCGCCCTGGCCGCGTACGAGTACGGTGCGCAGGAATGCAGCGTCGAACTGGCCGAGATGCTTCTTGTGGCCGTTCACCCCTGGGACATCGACGGCGCATCCCGGGCCGGAATGGGCACGGCGTGGATCAACCGGACGGGTCGTCCCTACCCCGACTACTTCACCACGCCCCAGATCACGGTCGCCGCGCTGAGCGACCTCGCCGCTGCGCTCGGCTGACGACTTCGGTACGGACGGGCGCGAGCCTACGGACTGGGCTATGAGGGCATCATGGGTGCTCCACGTCGACCTCGACCAGTTCGTCGCGGCTGTGGAGGTACTCCGCCGCCCCGAGCTAGCGGGTCGGGCGGTGGTGGTCGGGGGCCGCGGGGATCCGACCGAGCGGGGGGTTGTCTCCACGGCATCGTACGAGGCTCGGCAGTACGGCGTCCGCTCAGGAATGCCCTTACGAATCGCCGCCAGGAAGTGCCCCCACGCTGTGTTTCTCGCGGTGGATGCCGCTACCTACGAACGGGCCTCCGAGACGGTCATGGACACCCTTCGGTCTCTTGGTGTCGTGGTCGAGGTGCTCGGCTGGGACGAGGCGTTTCTCGGTGTCGTCAACGACGAACCCGAGGCCTACGCGCGAGCGGTTCAAGGGGCCGTGCTGGCCGCGACCGGACTGCACTGCTCGGTAGGGATTGGCGACAACAAGCCACGAGCCAAGATCGCCACCGACTTCGGCAAGCCGCAGGGTGTCTTCCGGCTGACCGACGAGAACTGGTTCGCCCACATGCAGGACCGGCCGACCCATGCTCTCTGGGGCATCGGCAGGAAGACCGCGAAGCGTCTCGCCGGCCTCGGTATCGCCACGGTGCGGCAGCTAGCAGACGCGGACCCCCTCCAGCTGGCCGCCGACCTCGGACCGACCATGGGGCCCTGGTACCGGCAGCTGGCCAGAGGGATCGACACCTCGCCGGTCGACGGTCGAGCGTACGTCGCCCGCGGGCACAGTCGGGAGACGACCTTTCAAGAGGATCTCACCGACTGGTCTAGAGTTCGGGCCGAGGTTCGGAGGCTGGCCGAGCAGGTGGCAGCTGACCTGCGCCGAGGGGCACGTCCAGCCGTCCGCGTCACGGTGAAGGTGCGCTTCGCACCCTTCGACACCCGCACGCGAAGTGTGACGCTACCCGAGCCCACCATCCAGGCTGAGCCTATCGGCGTAGCAGCGCTCGGGCTCCTGTCGAAACTGGACGACGGCCGCCCGGTTCGCCTGCTCGGCGTGCGCGCGGAGATGGTGAGGCCGTAACCGGCTCCGTGGGATGACCGCTTGTCGACGAGGTGCGGCATCGATCTGTCAGAACTCTTCGTGGGTGCGGGGATCGCCACCGAAGCGGCCGGCGGTGTCGAGCGCGGCGATCGACTGCATCTCCGAGTCGCTGAGCTCGAACGAGAACACGTCCAGGTTGCTGGCGATCCGTTCGGTGTTACTCGAGTAGGGGATCGGCACCACTGCGCACTGCACGTGCCACCGCAGGACCACCTGTCCCGGGGTCACGTCGTGTGACGCGGCGATCTCGCCCACCGCGGTGCTCTCCAGGACGCTGCCGCCTCGGCGCAACGGGCTCCATGACTCAGTGATTATTCCGTGTGCGGCGTCGTACCCGCGCTGCTCCTGCTGGGTCCACTCGGGATGCATCTCGATCTGGTTGACAGCCGGGACGACGCCCGTCTCACGCTCGAGCCGGTCGAGGTGCTCCGGCAGGAAGTTCGAGACGCCGATGGAGCGGACCAGACCCTCGTCGCGCAGATCGACCATGGTCTGCCAGCTCTCGACGTACCTGTCCACACGAGGCAGTGGCCAATGGATGAGGTAGAGGTCCACGTAGTCGAGACCGAGACGAGTCAGCGAACCCTCCAGTGCTCGACGGGCCTCGTCGCGTCCGTGCTCGTCGCCCCGGAGCTTCGTCGTCACCATCAGCTGGTCCCGGGCCACCCCTGAGGAGGAGATGCCGCGCCCCACTCCGACCTCGTTGTCGTAGCTGGCTGCGGTGTCGAGGAGCCGGTAGCCCGTGTCGACTGCCAGGCTCACGATCTCGGGAGCGACATCGTCATCGAGGGGCGCCGTCCCATAACCGATGGCCGGTATCTGGTGTCCGTCGTTGAGGGCGAGGGTGGGTGCGAGAGAGGCCATTCGCTCACGTTAGCCGCTGTGCGCGGCCACACGGCGGGACGTTCGGTCAACGCCTGGCCTGGGCGTGTCGCGCGACCGCGACGACCGACGGTGGCAGGCTGCCGACCACCACTATCGGTGCGGCAATGCGGAGTGCCTCAATGACAATGCTGGCGGCGGGTTCGGTCGATCTTCACATCAACCTCAGCGCGTGGGACACTGCGCTGCTGCTCATCTACTTCGTCTTCGTGATCGGGATCGGCTTCGCGCTCAAACGGCTTGTGCACTCGTCCAGTGACTTCTTCCTGTCCGGCAGGTCACTGCCAGCGTGGATCACCGGACTTGCCTTCGTCTCCGCAAACCTCGGTGCCATCGAGATCCTCGGGCAGTCCGCCTCAGCCGCCGAGTACGGCGCGGCCATCGTCCACTACTACTGGATCGGTGCCGTGCCGGCGATGGTCTTCCTCGGCATCGTGATGATGCCCTTCTACTACGGCTCGAAGGTCCGCAGCGTCCCCGAGTACCTCCGGCTGCGCTACGACACCAAGGCGCACCTTGTCAACGCGATCACGTTCGTCTTGGCCAGTCTGCTCATCGCCGGGGTGAACCTCTTCGCGCTGGCAACCGTCATCGACGCCCTCCTGGGGATCCCCATGGTGTGGGCGATCGTGCTATCGGCCGGCTTCGTACTCACATACATCCTGCTCGGCGGACTGTCGAGTGCCATCTACAACGAGGTCCTGCAGTTCTTCGTCATCCTGGCCGGCCTGATTCCGCTGGTCATCATCGCCGTGCACGAGGTCGGTGGCATCCAGCACCTGTTCGACACGTTGACCACGCAGAAGGGCGGTGCCTTCACATCGGCCTGGCAGGGTACGGGGATCGGAGGCTCCAACACCTTCGGCGACATCTTCGGCATCGTGGTGGGCCTCGGCTTCTGTCTGTCCTTCGGCTACTGGACGACGAACTTCGCCGAGGTCCAGCGGGCCATGTCCGCACGCGACAACAACGCCGCCCGTATGACCCCGATCATCGGTGCCTACCCCAAGGTGTTCATCCCGCTCATCACTGTCCTGCCGGGTATGGCCGCCATCCTTCTTGTGAAGGGACTCGGCAGCGACGTCGACTACACGAATGCCATCCCTGCGCTGATGGCCCAGTACATGCCCGCGGGAACCCTCGGCGTCGCAGTAACGGGACTCGTCGCTGCCTTCATGGCCGGAATGGCCGCCAACATCAGCTCGTTCAACGCGGTGTTCACCTACGACCTGTACCAGGACTACATCAAGCCCGACCAGGACGACGCCCACTACCTCCGGGTAGGGCGCGTTGCAACGGTCGTCGGTGTTCTCGTCGGCATCGGGACAGCCTTCATCGCCGCGAACTTCACCAACATCGCCAACTACTTCCAGGTGCTCTTCACGTTCTTCAACGTCCCGCTCTTCGTCACGTTCATCGTCGGCATGTTCTGGAAGCGGGCCAGCCCGAGCGCCGGGTTCTGGGGCATCACGACCGGCACGACGGCAGCCGTCGTCGTGTACGTGCTGTACAAGTGGACCGACGTCTTGCACTTCCGCAGCGACCTGCACGAGTCGTTCTGGGGTGGCATCGCCGGCTTCGTGGCCGGCGCTGCCGCGATCTTCGTGGTGTCTATGTTCGAAGAACCGAAACCGGTCGAGAAGTTGAAAGGCTTGGTGTACGGCATGGAGCTCAGGGATATGGAAGAGGCGCCTCAGCCGTTCTATCGGCGGCCGGTGCCGATGGGCCTGGGGGTTTGCGTGATAGGCGCCCTCCTCTACGTGGCGATGGGGACCTTGGCATGAGCCACAGTGAAGAGACTCGGAGGCCGGACGAGCAGCGTCTCGCGCTTCTCGCCAAGCTGTTCGACCTGCGCACGTTCATCGGCACGCTGTTCATGATCTTCGGTGTCGTCGTCACCCTCGAAGGGGCGTCAGCCAGCGATGCAGATATAGCAAAGGCCGGGGACATGAACATCTCGTTATGGAGTGGCCTCGCCATGCTCGTCGTCGGGATTGGCTTCGTGCTGTGGATGCTCGCCCGGCCCCCGGAGCCGCCGGGCGAGAGAGAGGATCTGTCGCGTTCGCCAGGCGAATGAGTTGGTTCCACCGCCTGGCTGCCTACGAGAGGGCGACAGTCAGGGGTTCGAAGGGGGAGTACGCCAAGGCGTCCGCCGCTTGCGTCGCTAGTGTGCGAGCCCGTGCCATCACGTCGTCGTCCAAGGATCCCGACCGCGTCGAGTAAAGGTTCAAGCTCCCGATGGTCGCTCCGGCCCGTCGTAGCCTGAGGGCCGCCTGCGCGCGGATGCCGAGCCGCCCCGCTGCTGGCCCGTAGAGCGTCCAGCGGCTGTCGGACTCGACCTCATCGGTGTGTGCACAAGGGGCTCCGGAGGACGCGTCGAAGCACGGCCCCTCCTTGAGCTCGTACTGGAGCTCGTCGGCCCTCACCGCGAGCGGATCGGTCGACCCCACCGTCGTGAGGTCTCCCTCCGACCTGGCGATCGAGATGCTCACATAGTCGACGCCAGGAAGCATCGTCCGGGCGGCGTACGTCAGCCAGGACAGCGTGTCGTCGCCGGGGCTCTCCAATGTGGACAACAGGCCGGTATGCCTGTGCTCTCTCATCGCTGGCCTCTCCAGGAACGCGCTCGCGCCCTCGGTCGGAGGCGCTGGCTGCTCCCAGCAGGCCTACGGCCGTACTGGGAGCGATTCTGAGTTCATCACGAGAGAGAAGACAATGGAAGAGCAGAGTCTATGCAAGATCGATGAGTATATTGCCGCGTATACCAATCACCCAGCACCGTGTCAGACTGTGGATAACCAAGGCGCCTGTGCATACCGCACCCGTGTCTGCATCATGCTCGAGGAGGCTGCGTGAGCGAACGGACAGGCGCCGATCGGCCCCCCGAGGAACCCGACGTGGGCAATGGGCTCTCCATCCGGTCGGCGAGCGACATGCTGGGCGTTCCCGCCCCCACGATCCGCTCCTGGGAGCGGCGGTACGGCGTCCCGCCAACGCGTCGAAGCGATGGAGGACACCGGCGGTACTTTCCGGCCGAGCTGTCCGCCCTGCGGGAGATGCGAGACGAGATCGCTCGCGGTCGCCGAGCTGCCGACGCGGCCGCGATCGTCCGCGCCGCGGGCGACACCGAGTCGCCCTACCAGCCCTTGATCAGCGACTTTCTCCAGGCGGCGTACCGCCTCGATCCACGCGGCGCCGACGCTCTGCTCAACCGAGCGCGCGACCAGCTCGGGCTCGAGAAGGCGGTCTGCGACGTGCTCCTGCCCGCCATGCGTCAGATCGGGGTGTGGTGGGAGACCGGGCGATGCGACGTCGCCCACGAGCACCTCGCAACAGAAGCAGTGCGGGCATGGCTGAACCGCTTGCTCTACTTCGGTCCGGCACCGTGGCAGGACGAGACTCTCATCCTGACCTGCGGACCGCGCGATTTCCACACCCTCGGTCTGGAGTCCATGGCCGTCCTCCTTGCCCACCGAGGCTGGGGTTGCCGCCTCTTGGGTGCCCGTACGCCGGTGAAGTCGGTGGCTACCGCCGTGGAGGGCACCGGAGCCGTGGGGCTCGTGCTGGCATCGCACCTATCGGTGGGCAGACGGTCGGCGGTCGAGGCACTGCGCGCGGCGGAGAAAACAGGGGTCACCCTGTTCTACGCCGGGAACGCCTTCCTGACTCCGCACTCCCGTGTCGCCGTCCCCGGGACGTACCTCGGTGAGGACCTGCTCGCGGCAGCCGACCTGGTCGGTGCGCGGATGCTCGCTCGCCGCGAAGGCCGATGACCCTCACCTGCCGGCGGCGTGGATGACGGGCGCGACCTTGGCCAATGCCGCCGTCCGGGAGCCGACGTCGAGACGCCCGTACACATTCTCGAGGTGTTTGCCCACAGTGGCCTCCCGGAGTCCCAGCGATCGGGCGATCTGGGCGTTGCTGCGCCCGGTGGCCACCAGGCGCAGGATCTCCCACTGGCGGGGGGTGAGTCGGGGTATGCCGTGGCGGCGACGCCGCTGACGGAGATGAGCGGCGAACAGGTGCGGACGTAGCATCGTCAGGAGCAGCACCTCGCGATCACTGAAGTCACTGCCCTCGTCCCGGAACAGAATCAGCCGGCGCTCCATGGTCCCGAGAGGTGGCAGCGACACCATCACCTCGTGTCGAATCCCCACCTGATGACAGAGCGCACCCATCAGGGTCCTCGAGAAGTCGCGAGACGAAATCAGATCTGATGTCCGCAGCACGCTGCTGCGATCGCCGGTGTCCTCTACATAGCTGCAGCCTCCCTCCGCCCAGTAAGCCTCGGAAAACAGTCTGTGGAGCTCCTCCTGGACGTCAGGCGCCATGCTCGAGAAGGGATCCACCGACGCGACGTCGACAGACTGGACGTGCGAGACGTCCCTGCGCGCGTCGATCAGGATGAACGAGGCGTACGAGCACGGCACCAGCTCGGCGAGATCGGCCACGAACGAAGCCGGCAGCTCTTCGTCAGCATCTCCCGGACGCTCGGGATCCAGCAGGGTGACGAGGCTACGGAGGTCGTCTGCGGTGATGGTGAGGTGGCCACTCACCCCACACACTGTTGCGCTGATCCGTCCGGTCGTCCAGTGGTTTGCCGCTCGACTGCCGCGCCGATGCCTTCTCACGCTGACCTATAGGTCTCGTGCAGACATACGCAGAACGACGTATGGCGAACGCACGATGGATGAGAGCAGGATGTTGGCAAGGACCACTCGCAGGCCTGCCGCGGCCGCGAATCGGGAGGAACAATGTCTGTGCGCCGCCCCACTTCAATGACGCGAGCTCTCGTCGTCGGCTGCCTCGTCGCAGTCCCGGCTCTTACCGCTGCCGCGTCGACGAGCGTCGGTGCCGTCGCGCCGGTAGGTGGTGGACGCCAGCAGGTGTCCCTGAGGCTGCCTGCCACCGCCCCCGCACGTCGCGTGAACGCACAGTGGAACGCCATTGCGGTGCGGACCATCGTGTCCGAGAACCTGACACCGATCTCCGTGGCTCCGCTGTACCTGAGCTTCAGCTCTATCGCCATGTACGACGCGGTCGTCGCGATCAGGGGAGGCTTCGAGCCGTATGCGCTCCGCAGCAGGCCGGCAGGCGCGCGTCATGCGTCTGCGGAGGCTGCGGCGGTCACGGCTGCCTACACGGTGCTCAAGACATACTTCCCGACATCGACGGCCAACCTCGACACCAACTACGCCGCCTCACTTGCTCAGGTCCCGTCGGGCGCTGCCAGGGACCGAGGTGTCTCGGTGGGTCAAGCGGCCGCGCAGGCGATCATCGACCTACGCGTGGATGACGGCCGAGACGCCTCCGTCACTCTCGACACCGTGCCCGCACCCGGCGTATGGCGTCCTACCCCTCCGGCACTCGCGCCCATGCTTGTGCCGTGGCTCGGGTTCGTCCGGCCGCTGGTGCTGCGGTCACCGACCCAGATCGCACTTCCCGGGCCGCCCGACCTGACGAGTGACACCTATACGCGAGACTTCCGTGAGGTCAAGAGAATGGGCGCTGCGGACAGCACCGTCCGCACCCCGGCGCAGACAGAGACCGCCCTGTTCTGGAACGACAGCTCCGTCGCCCAGTACCAGGCGGCCATGCGCGGAATCGCCGCGACCCGCAACCTCGCACTGGTGCGAGGAGCGCGCATGTTCGCGATGGTGAACACGGGCACCGCCGACTCGATGATCTCCTGCTGGCGCACGAAATATGACCAGGCGTTCTGGCGCCCGATCACGGGCATCCAGCTGGCGGGGAGCGATGGTAACCAGGACACCAGGCGCGACGCTTCCTGGACACCGCTGGTCACCACGCCGCCGTACCCCGAGTACACCAGCGGACATGCGTGCATGACCGGGTCTGTGGCCAGGGGGCTCAGCCAGCTCTTCGGGGCGCGTCATCTGGACCTCGATGTCAGCTCCACCGTCACCGGCACCACGCGCCACTTCGCGAAGGCATCCGACCTCAACAGGCAAACCATGAACGCCCGGATCTGGCTCGGACTTCACTTCCGCACGGCAATGGAAGATGGCAACCAGTTGGGGCAGCGCGCCGCTGCGTATGTCGCCCGGCACGAGTTCCAGAGCACCAGTGGCTGACCTGCTTCCTCAAGGGGATCAGCGAGGTCGGAGCTGGTCTGCTCCCGCTCAGGTCGCGTGGGCGAGGCAGCGGTTCGACCAGGGCCGCGCCTCCAGTCTGCCTTCGCCGATGTCCTCACCGCATACGTCGCAGGCGCCATAGCTGCCGTCGGCAAGCTTGTCCTGAGCGCGTTCTACGTCGGCGAGCATGAGAAGGAGCTTGTCGTGCGCGGGGACGGCGGAGATCCGGTCCACCGCCTGGCTGGTTCCCTCGCCGACGCGCTTACCGAACGAGATGCTGCCCTGCTCCTCAGGCAGCCGGCTCATGGTCGCCAGCTGCTCCTCCAGTTGGGCACGCTTCGCTTCGAGCGTCGATGCCACTGCGTCCGGTCCCATCCGGCAACTGTGCCAGACATCGCCGGCTGCACGTCCGCGCCACGGGAGCCGGAGGGTGGTCCAGGCCAGACGCCGCCCGCAGGAGGAGGACCCGAAGGTTACAACGATTCACGTCGCCGACTCCAGCCGTCTACGGGCTTCAGCCAGCTCGATTGCTGCGGCGAGTGACGCCTGTTTCGCCTCCTCGCTCTCACGACCGGCCTCCTCCTGCATCCGATCGCGGGTCTCGAGGTCGGCTGTCATCTGCTCGAGCTCTCGCCTGAGCCTCTCCGCCGAACGAGCGGTGTCGTCGCGGGCACCTTGAGCGGTGTGCAGCTTCTCGTCAGCTCGTTCGGCTCGGAGACGCGCTCGCTGGGCACCCTTCTCGGCACTCGCGACCTCTCGCTCCGCCTGTTGCCTCGCTCGTCGCTGCCGCTCGGCGTCGAGATCGGCGACAGTGGCGTCCGTTGGGGCAGGTCGCTTCGCCGACTTACCGGGGCCGGCCCCGTGGGCTGTGACGCTGAAGCCGGTCGGTTCCAAGGTGTCCGTAAGCCGCGCGGACGCGACTGCCCCTGCACTCTCGTCGTCCGACAGCGTGGCCTCGAGCGTGGTGCGCACGGCTTGCGCCGCCTCGTCGGTGAGTCGGCGACCCTTCTCGTGAGCGACAGCGCGGGCCTGCTGGACTAGAGCGGAGACGAGCTGGTAGCGCTTCCTCGTCAGCTCCCGCAGCTCGTCGCCCTCCACGTCAGCGAGCACTTCGCGCAGCTCGCGGCCGAGGTCGAGCAGCAGCTCGACCTCGTCGCGGTGGCTCCTAACGAGCTGGTTCACGACCCAGGCTGCGGTGTTGGGCTTGGGCAAAGAGCGGATCCGCTGAGACAGCTCCCGCGCACCCTCGGCTCGCGCCTGCTTGGCCCGGTCGTTGCGAGCGGCGGTGAACTCTTCCGGCATCATGGCGTAGAGCTCGTCGGTGACATCGTCGAGGTCCACGTCGCTACTCTGCCGTACGCGTACTTGCCCGGGACGGCTGCGGCGTCTTCGGGTGTTCGGTCAAGATTCGAGCACGATCTAGCCCCTGGCGCCCGGAACGGTCGGTAGCCGGGGTGATGATTCTCGTGTGCCGTACGACGACCCGCGCATCCCTTCGAGCGACATGGCCGGCTGGGCTGCCGCCGGCTGGTTCTCGCTCGTCGTCGTCGGTGATGCTGCTGCGTGGGCGCTGTCCCTGCCCTTGATCTCGTCGGACCCGTGGACGCCAACTCCCGTGCAGTCGGTCTTCCATGTTCAGTGGTTCCTCACGGCCGCCGTGCTGGCGGTGTTCATCTGGCGTGCCGCTCGGCTCAGCCGGCTGCTCGGTGTCCTGAGCGTCGTCGTCACAAGCATTCAGGTCGTCTGCATCGCTGACGAAGGCGCCAGACGGCTCAACGATGCAGGAGTGGTGACTGCGGTGACGGACCTGCTCTATCTCGCGGCCGGGCTACAGGTGCTGCTCTTCGTCTGCGTTACTGCGAGCGGTATTCGGCGCAACCTCGCCGATCGCAGATGGGCCAGGCTGGTCCGCCAGCTCGCCGCGATGGATCCCGCCGAGCGCATCCACGAGCGCTGAGACACAGGGGGCGTCTCGACCTCGACTCGCAGCGCCGACGCCAATCCCTAGGCGCTCAACCAGTCGCCTCACAGCATCCCCACGTCGGTCAGCCGGATCACCGCCTCACCGGCGAGATCGGAGGCCTGCAGGTCGACCTCGGCGCTGATCCTCCAGTCGTGGAATCCCTCAGGGTCGTGGATGGTCTGGTGCACCGTCCAGCTCGCACCGTCACCCAGGCCCGTCTCGACTCGCAGGAGATCGGGTCCCCGTGCGTCGGCGTCGGTAAGGATCGAGGCGTGTTCGCTCCAGTACTCCGACAGTGCGTCGCGCCACGCCTCAGCCGTCCAGCCCGCCTCGCCGTCCAGCTCTCCCAACGTCGCCCAGTCCCGACCGGCAGCAAGCTCGACGCGCCTGAACATCGCATTGCGCACCAGGACACGGAACGCCCGGTCGTTGCCCGTCACCGGCCTGGCGCGCTCATCCAGACAGGGCCGAACTGCCGCGGCCATGACGAGGTCCGCCCCGGACGACATCGTCTCCCATTCGTCCAGCAGCGAAGAGTCGACCTGCCGGGTCAACTCCCCCAGCCACTCGACGATGTCGTCGAGCTCCTCGACGCGCGCCGCAGCAGGCACGGTGCGGCGCAGAGCGCGGTAGGCGTCGGTGAGGTAGCGCAGCACGAGCCCCTCCGAGCGAGCGAGACGGTAGAAGCCTACGTACTCGACGAACGTCATGGCGCGCTCGTACATGTCACGCACCACGGACTTCGGCCGCAGCTCGTAGTCCGCCACCCAGGGATGGCCCTTCGCGTATGACGCGTACGCCGCCTCGAGAAGCTCGGCCAGCGGTCGCGGTGGTGTGATGTCGTCGAGCAGCTCGATCCGGTCGTCGTACTCGATCCCCTCTGCCTTCATGGCCGCGACCGCCTCGCCACGGGCCTTGAACAGCTGGGCCGACATGACCTGCCGGGGATCTTCGAGGGTCGACTCGATCACTGACACGACGTCGAGAGCGTAGGTGGGCGACGCCTTGTCGAGAAGGTCCAGCGTGGCAACGGCGAAGGGCGAGAGTGGCTGGTCCAGGGCGAAGTTCGGCTGGAGGTCGACGGTAAGGCGCACACCTCGCCCATCTGGTTCGGGCTCGGCCAGCCGTTCGACGACACCACCTGCGAGCAGCGCCCTGCTGATCGCGACCGCCCGTCTGATGTGTCTACGCTGCGCCGTAGGGTCCTCGTGGTTGTCGGTGAGCAACCTTCGCATCGCCCTGAAAGGGTTTCCCGGACGGGCGATGACGTTGAGCACCATCGAATGGGTCACTGCGAAGCTGGAAGTGAGCCTCTCCGGCTCGGCCTCCGCAAGGCGGTTGAATGTCTTCTCCCCCCAGTTGACGAAACCCTCTGGCGCCTTCTTGCGCTGGACCCGACGCAGCTTCTTGGGGTCGTCGCCTGCCTTCCTCACCAGGCGGGCGTTCTCCACCTCGTGCTCGGGAGCCTGGACGACGACGCTGCCGAACGTGTCGTAGCCAGGTCGCCCGGCTCGCCCGGCGATCTGGTGGAACTCCCTCGCCCGCAGATGGCGGGTGCGTTGGCCGTCGTACTTCGTGAGGCCGGTGAAGACGACGGTGCGGATGGGGACGTTGATGCCGACCCCGAGCGTGTCCGTGCCACAGACGACCTTCAAGAGTCCGGCCTGGGTGAGAGTCTCGACGAGGCGACGGTAGCGCGGCAGCATGCCGGCGTGATGGACCCCGATACCGAGCCTGACCAGTCGCGACAAGGTGCGGCCGAAGCCTGCGGAGAACCGGAAGTCGCCGATCATAGCTGCGATCGCGTCGCGCTCCGCACGGGTCGCCACGGCGATGCTCGACAATGACTGAGCTCGCTCCAAGGCGGCCGCCTGCGTGAAGTGCACGACGTAGACCGGCGCCTGATGGGTCGAGAGCAGCTCCTCGAGGGTCTCGTGCACAGGGGTCGAGACATAGGAGAAATGCAGGGGCACAGGCCGGTCGTCGGAGCTGACGATGGTGGTCCGCCGGCTCGTACGACGGTTCAGGTCCGACTGGAAACGCGACATGTCACCGAGCGTCGCCGACATGAGCAGGAACTGTGCCTGGTTCAGCTCCAGAAGCGGCACCTGCCATGCCCAGCCTCGGTCTGGCTCGGCGTAGAAGTGGAACTCGTCCATCACCACCAGGCCGACGTCGGAGTCCGAGCCCTGCCGCAGCGCCTGGTTCGCGAGCACCTCGGCGGTCGCGGTGATGATGGGCGCCCTCGGGTTGACGGCGGCGTCACCGGTCAGCATCCCCACGTTCGCAGCGCCGAATGTGGCGCAAAGCGCGAAGAACTTCTCCGAGACGAGGGCCTTGATCGGGGCGGTGTAGACGCTTCGACGACTGGACGCGAGCGCGGCAAAGTGCGCACCTGTGGCGACCAGGCTCTTACCGGAGCCGGTCGGCGTCGCCAGGATCACGTTGGCGCCGTCGACCACCTCGATCAGGGCCTCTGTCTGGGCGGGGTAGAGCGACAGGCCCTGCTGGGTCGTCCACGACTCGAACGCGTCGAAGAGTGCGTCGGGACCGGGTTCAGTAGGAAGCCGGGCGAGAAGTGAATCCGGAGCGCTCACTGGCATGACCACATCATCGTGCCCTGCCATCCGAGACGGCGGTGGCCGAAACGCGGGTCAGGACCGCCAGACGAGGGGGACGAACGCGTAGTGGCCAACACTGCGTAGGCCGATGACGCCGTCGGTCTGTCGCTCGACGACGGTGAGTCGGCCTGCGACAGGGATGACCATCCGCCCTCCGGGAGCCAGCTGGCTCACCAGCGGCGCCGGAAGGGAGACCGCCTCGGCCGAGACGAGTATCCGCTCGAAAGAGTCTTCGGACGGCAGGCCCAGTACGTCGGGTTCAGCCTCCTGCACGGTGGCCCAAGGCGGGGCGTGCTCGCGCAGCGCGGCCTGAGCGGACCACGCAAGCTCGGGCACTACCTCGACACCGATCACGCGACCAGAGGGACCAACCATCTCGGCAAGCAGGGCGCACGTCCAGCCCGACCCGCTTCCGATGTCCAGCACCCGGTGGCCGAGCCGCGCGTCGAGCAGCCGCAACATGTTCCGCACGGTCTTCGGCTGGGAGTTCGTCTGCCCGAAACCGATCCGGAGCGGCCGGTCCTCGCCGGCGTGGCGGCGTTCGGACTCGGGCAGATAGTCCGCACGGTCTGCGGCTGCGAACGCCGCATCGACCCGGCGCCGGACTCGGTCCATCGCCTATGGTTACCCCCTCCGGCCACCTTTGTCATTGCGTGAGACATTTGGATCGGCCGTGATGCCGATGACGCCACCTAGCGGGTCTGTTGCCGCCAGATCAGGCGGTGCACGCCAAGGTATCGTGGTAGCGACCGCAACCCTGGGATGTATGGCAGCAAGACGAATACGAGCGTGAGGATGGCCATGAGCACCCACACCAAGGAGTCGGCGTTCTCCGATGTGGAGAACGGTTTGACCTGGTACCAGAACGTGTAGAGCCACATCCACGGCTGGCCGGGATAGTCTCCGGTCTCGTTCATCATTCCCCATTGGTCCCCGCCCAGATGCTCCGCCCGAGCCTGGTCTTCCAAGTAGGCACCGTCAGCCAGCAGGAGCAGGGGCTTGGTCTCATCGCTGCTGTAGAACGAAGCCCCGGTGGTCAACAAACCCTCTAGGCTTCCGCTGCTGGCCAGGGCCAGAAACTTGTTCGTGAGGACCGGGACCGGGCCGTAGTCCCCCGAGGCGACCTTGGCAGCTTCGCCGTCCGGTGCGCTCGAGAGTGCGTCTGAGTACTGTCCGGCCCACGTGCCCCGCTGGGCGTCGGAGGCCCCTTGCCACGTCCCTAGCGCGCCGTCAAGAGCCGCATCGCCGGAGATGGTGGTAAGCGGTGCGATCACGAGGTCGTTCGCGCTGTCGATGGGGATACGGACGCCGCCCCACTTCTGCACTGGTAGCGGCCCGACCTTCTGGCCTTCGGCGGCGTTGTTGTACGGAGGGCCGTAGGTGGCGCTGGTGCTGGTGCCGGCCAGTTCGGCTGCCGCTGTGGCGACGACATCGGCGGGTGCGGCATCGGCCCACGCCGCCAAAGACAGCGCCTTGCGGTCCGGTGAAGAGAGCACCGCTGACAGGATCACCGTGAGCACCCCGACGACAACGAGCGCTGCGACGAACTCCTTCACCAGGTCGTACGGCCGGGTATCGAAGAGATGCGCGTCGGGGGTGCCGTCGCCCACATGTGAGCGCACCGTCGTGCTCACGGTCGGCCGCCGGACGACTCCGCAGGGTCGAGTCGGTGCTCGTCCCTGCCGTGACCGTCGTCCGCCCCGAACGAGCGCTCTGCGTGATTGGGGCCGGGCGGGACGGCGTCGAACGGAGGCACGACCCCGTGCCGACGTACCAAGATGATGTGCATGACGACGAGAACCCCGACAAGCAGGGGCAGCAACATCACGTGCCACAACAGCATCTGCCCCGTGTTCAGCACATTGAAGGTCGAGCCGATGGCCACCGAATTCAGGCCGTCCTTAGCCTGAGTGGAGATCCATTGGGAGTCGAAGTTCGACTGCGACAGGTAGCCGGTGAAAGCAGTTCCGATTGATCCGATGAACGCAACTGCTCCCGTGACCCAGGTCAGTCCACGGCGACCGCGCCAGGCGGCCATGAAGAACTTCCCCCATAGGTGCACGACCATGAACATGAAGAACAACTCCACGCTCCACAGGTGCGTCGAATTCACAAAGTGACCGATTGACGATGTGTGCCACCAGGGTGCGCCGCCAACGGCAAGGATCAGGCCCGAGGCTATGACGTAAACCAGCGCCGCAAGGCTGGCGACACCGAAAATGTAGATTCCAGACGTCACATAGGCGGGTTGGCGGTCTGGGAGCAATTGACCCGGCGGCACCGTTCGGCTGAGCCGGTTCCGCAGTCGGACCGTCCAACTGCCCTCGCCCGTCTGCGGTGCGGAGCTCATCCTCGCCCCTCCCCTTCTGTCGACGAGGAGTCGTGACCGTGCGGAAGCGCAATCACCAAGGCGAGCAGAAACAGCACCACCATAAGGACGATCACAAGCAGATTTGCGAGCGAAATCTGCACTACGCCCCAATGCAGGAAATGCGCTGGACCCGACAAAATCGCGGCCACGCCGATCATGATGCAATTCTGAATCGAGCTCTAGTCAGACGCATGGCGGCCTCCAATAACCCCACGTGAGCGTACCGCAGCACAAGCCGATCAAGGTGTCGCCACACCGCAGACAGTTTGGCCGACCGAGCGGCGACAGCCATCCCGGTCTTGTAAACCAGCCCCCCGGCGGCCGAGACAGGAGCGCTACGCAGTGGCTTCGCGTCCCGCCTCAACGTCCCCGGCGTTTCTCACGTCGAACTAGCTCCAGGTATGCGAGGTGATTTGATGAGCCGACAGGAAAGCGAGTGAGGATCACCCTGGCGGCGCCCCGGCAGGTGAGCCAGCAAGGGTGCGTCCAACAGTTGGGTTCACGCGGTGTCGGCCGGGCGGCCATCTGTGGACCACTCGGTCTGCGGTTCTTCCCGGTGACTTTGTGGTCGATGGTCACTCCATCATGTTTCGAACCAGCGCCTTCAGCGCTCTTGGCAACATCAGTCCCGGCGACGCGATGGCCTTCGGGTAGATCAAGCCGGTCACGAGCGCAGCTGGGGTTGGAGTGTCGTGGCCGCTGGAGTGGCTGAAGTCCTCGTAGGGAGCTGAGGCGGGTTCCCACAGGTTGGCAAACACCACCGCGTCGAAGGCGGCGCGGCGTCCCTCTGGTGCGAAAGCGCCGGCTCAGCGACGAGGTCGCGACGTCCGCATCGCGGAGGGTCGCGGAGCTTCCCGGACGACGTCACGTGCGCTCTTGTCCTCGCGAAGTCCAAGGAACCGTGGGTGACGAAGCTGGCCGTCACGCGTCCATTCGGTGAAGCGCACCTCCGCTATGAGCTCCGGCACCACCCAGTGGACCCCCGTCTGCCATGAGCCGCCACGGGGGAGCGTGGCGACGTCGTACGCCGTGTCGGCTCGCAGGAGACCACGCAGACGCTGGCCTAGGGACCTGAGCATCGAGTGGTCGAACCCGGTGCCGACCTTCCCGGCGTAGACCAGAGCCCCGTCGCCGTCGAAGTAGCCCAAGAGAAGCGCACCGAACCCCTCGCGTGCCCCCTGCGGGTCCGTCCAACCACCGATCACGAGCTCCTGGCCCTGCTCGCACTTGAGCTTGAGCCAGTCGCGAGTGCGCCCCGAGCGGTACTGCGCATCGGCCCGCTTGGCGATAACGCCCTCCCACCCGCTCCTGCAGGCCTCGTCGAAGTACGCCTCGCCGGCAGTGTCGCGATGCGTCGTGAAGCGCAACGGGTCCTGCCAGTCGAAGAGGTCCTGGAGGAGGTCCTTGCGGGCCCGTAGCGGAAGGGACCGCGTGCTGCGGCCGTCGAGATGCAGGAGGTCGAACAGGTAGTAGAAGACCTCCACACCGCTACGGCGGGACCGGTCTGGGCTCGATACAAGCATCCGCGGCTGCAGCCTTTCGAAGCTGGTGCGGTCGCCGTCGAACGCGACCACCTCGCCGTCGACGACGAAGTCGGGGGTGTGCTGGCTCTCCAACGCCTCGGCGACCTCGGGAAAGCTCGTCCCGGCGTCGGCACCGCTGCGGCTGCGAAGACGGATGCCGTCGCCCGAGCGCTCGGCGAGCACCCGCATGCCGTCGAGCTTGCGCTCGAACAACCAGCCGGCGGACGAGAAGGTGTCGGATGTGAGAGTTGCCAGCTCCGGTCCCGGCACATCGGTCAGACGTTCCACGCCGTCTTTCATACTCCTCATCGCCTCGCTACTTGCGAGTAACATAAGGCTGTATCGACCGGACCTGAGACGAGGCTGCCTTGAGCGTGGATGTGACCGATGACAGCGACACCGTGCCGCCTTCAGTGGAGGTGGGCGAGCGTGAGGCGCGCGAGGTGGCCGAGGCGGCACGCGAGACCGTATGGAGCCGGCCGAGCTTCGCCAAGGGGCTCTACCTCGGCTCGTTCGACCTCTCACTCATCCATCCCTACCCCCGGGCGGACGCCGACGACGCCGCCCGTGGCGAGGAGTTCCTGGCCAGACTGCGCGCCTACTGCGACACCCTCGACGGCGCACTGATCGAGCGCGAGGCGCAGATACCCGACGCATACCTCGAGGGGTTTGCCGACCTCGGCGTCTTCGGGATGAAGATCCCGCGCGAGTACGGCGGGCTGGGGTTGACGATGTCCTACTACGGCCAGGCACTCATGCTTCTCGGCTCGGTGCACCCCAGCGTCGGCGCACTCGTCTCGGCCCACCAGTCCATCGGTGTCCCGGAGCCGGTGAAGATGTTCGGCACTGAGGAGCAGAAGCGCGCGTTTCTTCCGCGCTGCGCTGCGGGCGCCATCACCGCGTTCCTCCTCACGGAGCCCGACGTAGGCTCCGACCCCGCTCGGCTCGCGACCACAGCCGTTCCGACGGAGGACGGCTCCGCCTACGTTCTCGACGGCGTGAAGCTCTGGACCACCAACGGCGTCATCGCCGAGCTCCTGGTCGTGATGGCTGCCGTGCCTAAGAGCGACGGCTCGCGAGGTGGCATCACAGCCCTCGTCGTCGAGGCTGACGCACCCGGCGTCACAGTCGAGCACCGCAACGCGTTCATGGGCCTCCGAGGTCTGGAGAACGGCGTGACGCGCCTCCACCAGGTCAGGGTGCCCGTCGAGAACCGGCTGGGCACGGAGGGTCAGGGCCTCAAGATCGCCCTCACGACGCTCAACACCGGTCGGCTGTCGATTCCCGCCCTCTGCACGGCGGGCGGCAAGTGGTGTCTGAAGATCGCCAGGGAGTGGTCGGCCGAACGAGTGCAGTGGGGGCGCCAGGTCGGCAAGCACGAGGCCGTCGCGACGAAGCTCTCGTTCATGGCTGCGACGACCTTCGCGCTGGAAGCGGTCCTCGACCTCTCCGCGCAGCTCGCCGACGCGCAGACCAACGACATCAGGATCGAGGCAGCGCTCGCCAAGCTGTGGTCGAGCGAGATGTCCTGCCTCATCGCCGACGAGCTCGTCCAGATCCGCGGCGGTCGTGGCTTCGAGACGGCGGAGTCCCTCGCCGCCCGAGGTGAGCGCGCCGTACCCGCCGAGCAGGTGCTGCGTGATCTGCGGATCAACCGGATCTTCGAGGGCTCGTCGGAGATCATGCGGCTGCTCATCGCGCGTGAGGCGGTCGACGCCCATCTGGCAGCCGCCGGAGACCTCGCCGTGATCGACGCCGACCTCGGAAGCAAGGCCCGAGCCGCGGTTAAGGCCAGCGGGTTCTACGCCGGCTGGCTCCCGCGCCTCGTCGTCGGCAAGGGCTCCGTGCCGACTTCGTACGAGGAGTTCGGGCGACTCGCGAAGCATCTTCGCTATGTCGAGCGTTCGTCGCGCAAGCTTGCGCGTCAGACCTTCTACGGCATGAGCCGCTGGCAGGCAAGGCTGGAGTACAAACAGGCCTTCCTCGGGCGAATCGTCGACATCGGCGCGGAGCTGTTCGCGATGGCGGCCTCCTGCTCGCGCGCCGAGATGCTTCATGCGGACAACCTGCCTGGCGGAGAGGATGCATATGAGCTCGCCGACGCCTTCTGCGCTCAGTCCCGCGTACGCGTCGACGAGCTCTTCGACCGGCTCTGGCGCAACACGGACTCGGTGGACCAGCGGATCGCCGCACAGGTGCTCGACGGCACCTACACTTGGTTGGAGCGCGGAGTCCTCGACCAGTCCGAGGGGACCGGACCGTGGATCTCGACGTGGACGCCCGGAGAGTCCCAGCGCGTCAATGTCGCCCGCCGCTACCGCTGAGGTCTGATCGGAGAGTTGGTCGCTGGGTCTCCACAGGATGGGGAAAACCTGTGGAGACCAGGGGCTCCTCGGTGGACCGTTGGGGCCGATCTGTGGACGACACGCCCGAGCCCGGCGATCGGATATTTTGCCTGCAGGGAAGGGGTTGCGTGCCGGTTCGAAGCCAGGTAGACATCTGGGTACGCACTCCCGAGAGGGAGCGCGGAACAGGCGAAATCGAGGGCACATCCGGTGAGGTGACTCACCGCGCCAGCAGGTGACGAGGCTGGTGGGGCCCCGCGAGTCGGCTGTGAGGGCGGAGTCGTCACACCACTCCCGTCCGACCGTGGGGCCCCTCCGACTCATACTCTGAGGGGCCTTACACCTGTCTGGGAGCACGTGGTCTCCTATCCGACCGCGGTGCCCGTGATCGGCTCGCGGCGAACGGGAGGTTGGCGATGGTGGTGGCAGCCGAATGGGTCACGGTCACGACGGATGACTCGCGCCGTCTCGAGGTGCTCCTGCAGGGTCCGTCCGACGGGTTCCCGCTCCTGTACCACAGCGGCACGCCGTCCGCGGCCGCTCCCTACGAGGCCCTTGCCGAGGCTGCCGGTTCGCAGGGTCTGCGCACCGTGACCTACTCCCGACCCGGTTACGGCGAGTCGACCGAGCGTCCGGGTCGCAGCGTCGCCGACGTCACCAGCGACGTGAGCGCGGTGCTCGCCGCCCTCGGGTTGGAGCAGTTCGTCACCCTTGGCTGGTCCGGCGGTGGCCCGCACGCCCTCGCCTGCGCCGCGCTGATGCCCCAGGCGTGCAAGGCTGCTGCGACGCTTGCCGGAGTGGCCCCCTGGGACGCCGCCGGCCTCGACTGGCTCGATGGTATGGGCGATGAGAACGTAGCCGAGTTCGGGGCAGTTGCGGCCGGCCGCGAGGCGCTTTCGGAGTACCTGGCTGGCGAGACAGAGGCCTATCGAGCTGTCAGCGGAGTCGACGTGGCGGCCGCCCTCGGCGACTTGGTGTCTGACGTTGACAGGCACGCACTGACCGGCGACTTGGCCGAGTACATCGCCGAGTCCATGCGTCGGTCGGTCTTGCACGGGGTCGGCGGCTGGCGCGACGACGACCTCGCCTTCGCGCGACCTTGGGGATTCGCTGTCGATACGATGGCAGTGCCGGTCGTGGTCTGGCAGGGCGGCGAGGACCGCATGGTCCCGCTCGCTCACGGGCAGTGGCTCGCGCAGAACGTCTGCGGTGCTCGCGACCGAGTGCTCGACAACGAGGGGCATGTGTCCTTGGTGGTGCAGCTCCCGCGCATCCTGGAGGATCTGGCACGGGTCGCTGGGCTGTGTTAGCCGGCCGGCCGGCTCGGCCTCAGGAGTCCGTGAGCAGGCCGAACCTCTCCAGTGCCCACGCGTAGATCTCGGCCTCGTAGCGCAGGTGGGCAAGGCGCCCCGACGGGCCGACGTGGGCACCGGCGCCCAATTCGACTCGGAAGACGCATCGTGGTGACCACTCAGGATCGGTGAATCGCAAGGCAGCCACCCACTTCGCGGGTTCGAACACCATTACACGCGGGTCGTGTACGGCCCCGGTGACCATCAGGTCCGGCCGCTGCCCGGCAGGTGGGACGTTGTCGTAGGGCGAGTAGGCCATTAGCCACGCGTAGTCCTCTGGTCTGCGAGGGTCGCCCCACTCGTCCCACTCGTTCGCCGTGAGAGGGATGCTTGCGTCGAGCATCGTCGTGACGACGTCCACGAAGGGGACCTCGGCGATGACACCGGCCCACCGTTCGGGAGCCTGGCTCAGTACCGCGCCTTGAAGCAACCCCCCGGCCGAAAGGCCACGAGTCACGATCCGTGAGCCGTCGACGACCCCGTTGGCCAAGCCTTCGGCGACCGCGATGTGGTCGGAGAACGTGTTCTGCTTGTGCTCGAGGTGCCCGTCTAGCCACCAGCGTCGGCCCGCCTCCCCGCCGCCGCGCACGTGGGCATGGGCGAAAACGACGCCTCGGTCGAGAAGGCTGACCAGAGCCGGGTCGAACTCCGGCTCGAAGCAGGCCTCGTAGGCGCCGTAGCCGTAGAGCAGGCAGGGCGCCGTCCCGTCCAGAGGCGTGTCCACGCTCCGCACGAGTGTGACCGGCACCTGCACTGGGCGGGAGTCGCTCAACCCGCTGCCGGTGGAGGGGGGTGATTCGAAGCTGACCACGTGACTGATGTAGCGCTTCGGGTCATACGTCGGCGCATCTCGCCGGCGCAGCAGAGTCCGGTGGCCGGTGTCGAGGTCGACGTCGTACCACGCGGGGGGCTCGGTGTAGGACTGCTCGACGACGTGGATGGTCTTCGTGTCGTACAGCTCGTTGTGGTCGAGCGTGAGGCTGCCACCGTCGAGCCCTGATGCGACGTCCACGCCGGGAAGCACCAGGCCTCCGTGTTCGGTCGTCTGGTAGGCACGTGCCATGAGCCGGCCGTCGCGACGCAGCGTCGTCACGACATGCCCCCTGAAAGCCGTGACCTCGTAGAGTCGCTCATCGGGACTCTCCGCCACCACCTCGGACCAGTTGCGCCGGCCGGGTTCGTCGAGCGGTGCGCTCATCAGGCGGAACTCGGGGGCTCCGTCGTTGGTGACGATGAGCAGCAGGTCGCCTGAGGCACTTCGTAGGTGCTCGCAGCGGTACTCCACACCGCGTCTGCGCTCCTCGACGCAACGGGCCGGTGAGTCGGGCTCGCGTGCGTCCAGCAGCCACACCTCGCTCGTGTCCCTGTTCGCGATCGAGACCTCGATCAGGTCGCCGGACCGGCACCCTCTCAGCGTCACCTCGTAACGCTCGTCGGGCTCGGAAACGACGAGCACGTCGGCGTCGACAGCGGTGCCGAGCCGATGCCGCCATACCTGGAACGGGCGATACATCTCGTCGTGCACCGTGTAGAAGAACGTGGATGAGTCTGCGCTCCACGCGCCCCCGTAGTAGCTGCGGGGTACCACGTCGGCCAGGTCGTCGCCGGAGTCGGCGTCACGGAACCTCAGCTCGAAAACCTCGTCACCGGCGGTGTCCACCGAGTACGCGAGAAGCTGTTCGTCGGGACTGACCAGGGTGAGGCCGAGGTCGACATAGGCCGAGTCGCCGATCAGCTCGGCGGGGTCGAGCAGCACGTGCGCGTCCGTCGACTCAGCGTCACCTTCGGACGCAGGCGGATAAACACACCGACACAATTGCTCGTACTCACTTCCGGTTGGCGTCGAGGTGTAGTAGGAGTAGTGCACGCGTCGGTAACTGACGGACGAGTCAGCAGCCGGCACCCGAGACGTCATCTCCTCCGAGAGCGTCCTGACCTGGGGATGCAGATGCTGCGTGGCCGCGTCGTAGTACGCCCGCTCGGCTGCCAGGTGCGCAGTAACGCCGGGATCGTCCGTGTCGCGGAGCCACGCATAGGCGTCCGTACGGACGTCGCCGTGCAGCTCGTACCGGACCTCGCGGCGGGCGGCTTTCGGAGGCTTTGGCGGGCTCGGACGATGCTCGTGTCGCGCTTGCTCGGAAGTCACGGCGCTCAACCTACCGGCTGCTCCGGATGGAGCCGCAGAAGTGAGGCAGTCCGATGAAGAACGCCACCTGGTCAGGTCGTCTGGTGCGAAAGGCCAGGGCTCTGGCCGCCTGTCTCGCGTTGCTGACAGTCGCGTGCGGGACCGGACTGGCGACGTCCTCGGGGACAGCGCAGGCTGCGTCACAGGCAGACGGCGTGTTCGTCGTCGGCGTCCTTCAAGATGTCGACAACCTCAACCCCTTCAAGGGCATCACTGCCGCGGCCTACGAGTGCTGGGCGCTGATGTACGACACCCTGACCGGCTACTCCGCAAAGGACTTCTCGCCAGAGCCCAGGCTGGCCGAGTCGTGGGACCAGTCCTCCGACGGGCTCACCTGGACGTACCACATCCGCCACGGTGTCACGTTCAGCGACGGCGTTCCGTTGACGGCCAAGGACGTCGCGTACACGTTCAACCGGGTCATGAACGGCAAGCTGGAGAAGACCAACTACGGCAGCTACGTCGCGCAGATCAACTCGGTGGTGGCGACCGACGACTACACGGTGGTCATGAAGCTCAAGAAGCCCACCCCGATCATGCTGCACCTGTCGATCCCCATCCTGCCCGAGCACATCTGGTCGCAGATCAGCGACGACGAGCTTCGCCAGTACACCAACGACCCGTCGTCAGACCCGAAGGGCGGCATCGGGAGCGGTCCCTTCGTCCTCACCGAAGCGAGGGAGGGGCAGTTCTACACCTTCACGCGAAACGACAACTACTGGGCCGGCCCGGCGTCCATCAGCGGTGTCGAGTTCCGGCTCTACCGCAATGCCGACGCCATGGTCCAGGCGCTCAAGAACGGTGAGATCGACTTCGCCGACGACCTCGATGCGAACGTCTTCGAGGCGCTCCAGAACGTCGACGGCATCACGGCGCGGTCGTCGGCCTACTACGGCTTCAACTATCTGACGATGAACGGCGGAGCCCAGACGACCGACGGCACACCCATCGGCACCGGCCATCCGTCACTGAAGGACCCACGGGTGCGCTTGGCGATCAACTACGCGATCGATAAGAACGCGCTTGTCGAGCGTACGCTCAACGGCCGTGGCACACCGGGCTCGACGATCATCCCGCCCTTGTATCCCGACCATGCCGAGCCGCCCGATCCGGTGACGTACGACCCTGCCAAGGCGAACCAGATCCTCGACGACGCCGGCTACACCCGAGGGCCGGACGGTATCCGCACGATGCCGGACGGCTCCGACCCGCTGGTGTACAAGCTGTACGCGCGGTCCAACAGCCAGACGTCGCAGACCACCATCAAGTTCCTCCAGAGCTGGCTGAAGGACATCGGCATCGACTCGACCGCGGAGACGGTGTCGGAGAACCGGCTGTACGAGATCGCCGGTGAGGGCACCTTCGACATGTACGAGTGGGGCTGGATCGTCGAGCCGGACCCCGACTACCAGCTGTCGACCTTCACGTGCGGGCAGTTCAGCTACAAGGACAGCGGCACCATCTACGCCGGGCTCAACGACGCGTTCTACTGCAACAAGCACTACGACGCTCTGTACAAGAAGCAGTCCACCGAGACGGACCCTGCGGCTCGCACCGAGATCGTCAAGAAGATGCAGCTCATGGCGTACGACGCGAACGCCTACATCGTCACCGAGTACTACGACTACCTCCAGGCGTACCGCTCCGACAGGTTCACCGGTTTCGTGCCGCAGCCCTCCCCTGACGGGGCCATCCTGTTCCAGTACGGCATCTACTCCTACATGAACATCAAGCCGGTGACGGCCGGCGCCGGCGGCGGCGCCTCTGACAGCAGCTCCAACACGGCACCCGTCGTCGGCGGTGTCGCCGCAGCGGTCGTCGTTGCTGGACTGGCCGGATGGTTCCTGACCCGGAGGCGCCGTAGCACGGAAGCCGACGTGGAGTAGCGGTGGCGCTGGACGTGTCTCCCGGCGCGGCATCGGCCGAGGCCCACCCAGATCCCGCCACCGAAGGCCGGACCCGCCGCACCCGACCGGGCGGCGGGCTCGGCCGGTTCATCGGGTTCCGCCTGCTCGCGGGGCTGGGCACATTGGTCTTCGTCCTGCTGTTCAACTTCTTCCTGTTCCGGATGCTGCCGGGCGACCCGGCGGCCCGGTACCGAGCGGTCAAGAGCATCAGCCCCAAAGACCTGGCCCGGATCCGCGACGACCTGACGTCACCGCTGAGCGAGCAGTTCGTCACCTACCTCAAGGACCCGCTTGCCCTGAAGGGAATCTCCTCCTGGAAGGGTGAGCCGGTCTGGGACCTGATAGCGGGGCGGGCCTGGCCCACGATCGTCCTCCTCGGCACCACCACGATCCTCGCGGTGGTGATCGGTATCTGGGTGGGCATCAAGGCGGGCTGGAACCGAGGCGGCATGTTCGACAAGGTGTCGACGGGGGTCACCTTGATCTTCTACGCCACGCCGGAGTTCTGGCTTGGCCTCTTGCTCATCTTGATGTTCTCCAGCGGGATCGGTCCCTTCCCCGGCATCTTTCCCAGTGGCGGAGTGATCGACCCGGGGCTCACACCGTTCTCGGTCGACGGCATCCAGAGCATCGCGAACCATACGGTTCTCCCGGCGACGGCCCTGGCTGCTGTGTACCTGGCCGAGTACTCGTTGATCATGCGGGCCTCGATCGTGGACGAGCTGGGCCAGGACTACCTCATGACGGCCCGAGCCAAGGGACTGATGGACCGTGCGGTCCGTCGCCACCACGCGGTGCCGAACGCTTCCCTCCCCACGATCACGCTGATCTTCTTGAACATCGGCTTCATCATCGGCGGCGCCATCACCGTGGAGACCGTGTTCTCCTACCCGGGGCTGGGGCTGCTCACCTACGAGGCGGTGAGTGAGCAGGACTACGTCTTGATGCAGGCGCTCTTCCTCGTGTTCACGTTGTCCGTCATAGCCTCTAACATCGTCGCCGACATCATGATCGCTGTCATGGACCCCAGGACACGGGTATGAGCACCGCCGCGACGAACCTGGAGCCACACCAGGTGCCGACGACCCTGTCGTCGAGGGCCATCGCCCGAGCCCGACGCGCTGCGTCCCTGAAGCGCTTCGCCAGGGCGTTCCTGCGTCAACGCGGCGGGGTGGCCGGCCTCGTCATCATGCTCGTCTTCATCGCGCTGGCTGCGTCGGCCCCGCTGCTGTTTCCCCGTGACCTGCTGGACATCACCAAGACCCTTGGAAACAAGTCGCTCGAGGCGCCCAGCAGCCGCTTCTGGCTGGGCACTGATGAGAACGGTCGGTCGATTCTCGCGGTGCTCGTCTGGGGGGCCCGCACCTCGCTGATCGTAGGACTGGCGGGGTCGCTGATCTCCATGGTCCTCGGCACGCTCATCGGTATCGGCAGCGGACACTACCGAGGCTTCTTCGGGAGCGTCCTTCAGCGGCTCACGGACTGGTTCCTGGTGATCCCCTTTATCCCGCTCGTCGTCGTGCTCGCGGCAGTGCTGGGGCAGCGAGGGCTGGGCACGATCGTCCTCGTTCTCGGCGTGACGTCGTGGCCCGGGACGGCCCGCCTCGTGCGTGCCCAGACTCTGAGCGTCGAGGGTCGGCCCTACCTCGAGCGCGCGAAGGTGCTCGGTGACAGCGACTGGCAGCAGATGACCAAGCACGTCCTTCCGAACGTGATGCCGTTGGTCCTCGCCAACACCACGCTGACCGTGGCCATCGTGATCCTGTCGGAGACCACCTTGGCCTTCCTCGGGCTCGGCGACCCCTACCGGGACTCCTGGGGAACGATGCTGGAAAAGGCAACCAACGCGGGTGCCGCCTCGACCGGCGCCTGGTGGTACCTGCTCCCGCCGGGTATCTGCGTGATCGTGATAGTGCTCGCCTTCACGCTCATCGGCAGGGCTCTCGAGGTCGTTCTCAACCCGCGGCTGGGAAGTGAGTGACGTGCCGCTGCTCGAGCTGCGAGACGTCCATGTGACGTACTACACCGATGAAGGTCCCGTACCTGCTGTGCGGGGCGTCGACCTCTCGGTGACGGCGGGCGAGGTGGTCGGGGTGGCGGGTGAGTCCGGCTGCGGCAAGTCGACCCTTGCCTCGACCGTGCTGCGCCTGTACCCGAAGTCGGCGAAGGTGACCGGTGAGGTGCTGCTCGAGGGCCAGGACGTGCTCACCATGCCGTGGGGCCGCCTGCGTGCGGTGCGATGGAACGAGGCCGCGGTGGTCTTCCAGGGTGCCCTGCACTCGCTGAACCCGATCCAGCGCATCGGCAAGCAGCTCAGCGAGCCGATCCTCCTCCACGACAAGGAGGCGAATGCGGCAGGGTCGACTACCAAGGTCAAGGAGCTGCTCGCTCAGGTCGGTCTTCCCGCCCGCTACGCCGACGCCTACCCCCACCAGCTGTCGGGAGGCCAGAAGCAGAGAGTGATGATCGCCCTGGCCATGTCGTGCGACCCGCAGGTGCTGATCGCCGACGAACCCACCACCGCGCTGGACGTCATGGTGCAGGCCCAGATCCTCGACCTGCTGACCGGCGTGGCGCGTGAGCGCTCCATGGCCGTCCTCATCATCAGCCACGACCTCTCCGTCCTGGCGACAACCTGTGACCGGGCGGCGGTGATGTATGCGGGCCGGATCATCGAGGAGGGCCCGGCCAGGCAGGTCTTCGAGCAGCCGGAGCACCCGTACACCCGGGCGCTGTCCGGCGCGTTCCCGACCATCGGCGACGCCACCTCGCGCTACGCACCGGTCGGACTTCCGGGTGACCCGCCCTTTCCAGGCGACCTGCCGAGCGGGTGCCCTTTCCACCCCCGTTGCGCCTATGCCTTACCGGTGTGCCCGACAGTCGACGTCCGGCTGCTTCCGGCCGGACCCGACCGGGCCGCCGCATGCGTCCTGGTCGACCAGGCGGTGGCTGCCGGGTGAGCGGAGCCTCCAACGAGTCGGAGTCCGGATCGGTGTCCGCGGGCGACGACCGGCCCGTCATCGAGGTGCAGGATCTCGAGGTGTCGTTTCGAGGTCGGGCCGGCGGCACCGCCCGAGCGGTCGACAGCGTCAACCTCTCCGTTGAGCGCGGCGAGATCGTCGCTCTCGTGGGCGAGTCAGGCTGCGGCAAGACCACGCTGGCTCGCACGATCCTCGGGCTGCAGCGTCCGTCGTCAGGTGAGGTGCGCTACCAGGGCAGGTCGCTCGACTACGGCGCGAGAGCGCTCAAGGCCTACCGCAGCGACGTCCAGCTCGTGCTGCAGGACCCCACCGGCGCCTTGAACCCCCGGCTCTCGGTCTACGAGGCTGTCGCAGAGGGTCCTCGCGTCCACCGGATGGACGACGAACCCGGTCGGGTCGCCCGGGCCCTGAGCCAGGCCGGATTGCGACCGCCCGACCGGTTCTTCCTTCGATACCCGCACGAGCTGTCCGGTGGTCAGCGTCAGCGGGTCGTCATCGCCGGAGCGCTGGCTCTCGACCCTCAGGTCATCATCGCCGACGAACCGGTCAGCAGCCTGGACGCGTCGGTGCGGGGTGAGATCTTGGCGCTGCTCCTCCAGCTTCGCCGAGACCTCCGCCTCACGCTGCTCGTCGTCACCCACGACCTCGGTCTGGCCTGGAACATCGCCGACCGGATCGCGGTGATGTACCTCGGTCGCATCGTCGAGGTGGGCACCACGGAGGAGGTGCTGAGCGACCCGAAGCATCCGTACACCCAGGCGTTGCTGTCCGTCGTACCAGAGATGCAGCAGATCGAGCCCGTAGTACTGCGTGGCGAGACCCCCGATCCGTCCCGGATCCCGACCGGCTGCCGGTTCCACCCGCGTTGTCCAGCCCTACTCGACGGACGCGCCGAACGCAGGGGCGTCGACGACCGGTGCACAGCGTCACCGCTGGGGGTGTTGCCGTCGACAGGTGACCACCGTGCCGCCTGCTGGCTCGCGGAGCCGGCCGTCCGTTCGGGTGAACCTACCCCGGTTACCTAGATTCGCGACCATCCAGGTGTTCCCCTCACGGGGGCAGCCGTGGGAGAGTAGGAGCCTTACTGACTCGTGGGTCAGTAGGATCGACGTGTCGGTTCAAAGGGGGAGGTGCAGTCGTCGTGGAAGGTGGCAGCGGCTCTGGCGTCTCCGCGGCTCAAGGGCTACAGCCGGCGCTGCCTCGACACATGTACGTCGACGAGGAGCACTGGCTGCTGGAGCGTGAGCAGGTGCTGTTCGACTCCTGGTTCTGTGTCGGGCGGACCGCCGACCTCGGGCTCGACCGCTCCGGTCGTCTCGCCGTGGTCGACGTGGTGGGGGAGTCTGTGCTCCTGACCTCCGACTCGGGCGGCGGGCTCCACGCCGCCTACAACGTCTGCCGGCACCGTGGGTCGCAGCTCGTACCGGTCGATCCCGAGACAGGCCCGCCGCCGCCGTGCTCCGTCGGCGCGCTGCGTTGCCCGTACCACTCCTGGACGTACGACCTGAGCGGGCAGCTGCTCAAGGCACCTCACACCGACGACGTGACCGACTTCGACCCGGCGCAGTTCGGTCTTGTGCCGGTGGCTGTCGCGGAGTGGGGGGGCTTCTGCTTCGTACACCTCACGCCCGAGCGGGCCGATGACCTCACGAGTGCGATCGCACCCCTCGTCGAAGGCATCGAGAACTATCCCCTCGCGAGTCTCGTGAGCGGTCGCCGCTTCGTGTACCACGTCGCCGCGAACTACAAGGTGCTCTCCGAGAACTACAATGAGTGCTACCACTGTGGTCCGGTGCACCCGGAGCTGACACGACTCGTACCAGCCTTCGGCGCCGGTGGGTCCGACCTCGACTGGGAGGGGGGAGTCCCGCACCGGGAAGGCGCCTGGACCTTCACCCTGTCTGGCTCCACGAACAGACGTCCGTTCACGGGTCTCGACGAGGACGAGCGGACCCGGCACAAGGGCGCGCTGCTGCATCCCAACCTCTGGCTGTCGTGCTCGGCGGAGCATGTCGCGGCCTTCACACTGTGGCCCGACAGCGTCGACAGCACGCGAGTGGTCTGCGAGCTACTCTTCGCGCCCGAGGAGATGGCCTCGCCGCACTTCGACCCGGACGACGCAGGCGACCTCTGGGACCTCGTCAACCGGCAGGACTGGACCGTCTGCGAGTCGGTGCAACGAGGGATGAGCTCGCGTGCCTACCGGCAGGGCTGGTTCGCGCCGATGGAGGACCAGGCGGCCGACATACGCCGCTGGCTGTTGCCGCGCCTGGAGGCCCACACATGACCACGACAACCGAGTACGTCGTCGTGGGGCTCGGGGCCCTCGGCAGCGCGGCGGCGTACCACCTCGCGAAGCAGGGGCACAGCGTGATCGGGCTGGAGAGGTTCGGGCTGGGCCACTCACGCGGCGCGTCGCACGACTCGTCCCGCATCCTGCGCCACAGCTACCACACGCCGGAGTACGTGCGCCTCACGTTCGACGCGTACGACGACTGGACTGCACTCGAAGCCGACAGCGGCCAGCAGTTGGTCACGAGGGTCGGCGGGCTCGACCTGTTTCCACCTGAGGCTGTCATCTCGGCCGGCGACTACACCGAGTCGATGACCGCCCTCGGCGTCGACTTCGACGTCGTCGACTCAGCGGAGATCGGCGTGCGCTGGCCGCAGATTGCAGTACCTGAAGGTACCAAAGGTCTCTACCAGCAGCGTGGCTCGATCGTCCCGGCCGGACGTGGCACCGCGACGATGCAGGCGGCAGCCCGCCGACACGGTGCCCTGCTGCGTGACCTCTCACCAGTCACGGCCCTGCACGACCGCGGTGCAGCCGGGGTCGAGGTAGTCGCGGGGGATACGACATACCGCGCCCGACGGGTCGTCGTCTGCGCGGACGCTTGGACCAACGACGTGCTGGCCGGGCTCGACTGGGAGGTGCCGCTCACTGTCACCCTCGAGCAGGTCACGTACTTCGAGCCCGCCGAGCCGGGGCCGTTCATGCCAGGCCGGTTGCCGCTGTGGCTTTGGATGGACGACCCGTGCTTCTACGGCTTCCCCTGCTACGGCGAAGCGACGGTCAAGGCGGCGCAGGACTGTGGTGGACAGGTGGTCACGGGAGACGGCCGTCCCTTCGAGCCCGACCCGGTGCGGGAGGCTGCGCTCGCGGACTTCATGGCGCGGACGTTCCCCGGCTCCGGGCCGCCGGTGCGCTCGCTCACCTGCCTCTACACGCTCCCGCCCGACCGAGACTTCGTGATCGGACCTGTTCCCGGGCACGCGTCGGTGCTTGTTGGGATGGGCGCCGCGCATGGTTTCAAGTTCGCCCCGACGATCGGGCGGATGCTTGCCGAGCTCGCGTCGCTGGGCGAGACAGGCTTCGATGCGAGTCCCTTCCGGCTCGACCGCCCGGCGCTGCGCAACGCCGACGCACCCGTCACCTGGCTGGTGTGACGTGGCGACCCGGCAGCGGCCCGACAGCTCAGGAAAGGACACGTGCGTCGAGGCCGAGCTCCGCAGCGGTGGCGTCGCGCACCCAGGCGCGCAGCTGGCCTCTGGTGACGCTCTGGTAGACCATGGCAGCCACGGACAGGCCGTCAAGCAGAGCCCCGATGCGTGCGACGGCCGACACCGGGTCACCGCATACGAAGTCTCCGGTGTCGACGCCTTCCCTGATGGCGACCACGAGTGCCTCGCGCCAGCGGTCGTCAAGGCGGCTCAGCGCATGCCGGATCGCCGGCTCGCGCAAGGCGGTCGCCCACGCGTCGATCCAGAGGGTCCATCCGCGTGCCGCTCCGGTCGGGCCGTACGACGACAGCACGCGCTTGAGCCGGTCCGGCGGAGCCAGTCTTTTCGCGAGGGCCGTGTCGAGTCGGCGAAGGTCGCGGTCGACGGCGTACTCGAGTGCCTCGACCAGCAACGCGCTCTTCGTCTCGAAGTGGTAGAACACCAGCCCCGAGCTGACCCCCAATGCCGACGCGACGTCGCCCACGCGGATCGTTGCCATCCCGTGCGCCTCGATCTGGAGGATCGTGGCGACAAGGATCTCCTCGCGGCGCACCTCGACCTTCTGACGCACCATGGCGCACGACCCTATCGGGAGATACAGCAATGACGAACGTGATGGACGATCTCGACCAGGCGCGGCCCGAGGGTCCTCGGCTCCCCCTGGCGTGGCTCGACGCCGGGAGCAGTGGGTCGGGTGCACTCGACGCGGTCCTGAGGCCCTTCGGGCGCTCGACCATGCTGCCTGCCGCGGCATACACGAGTCGCGAGGTGTTCGCCTGGGAGCAGCGTCACCTCTTCGCAGGCACCTGGACGTGCGTCGGGCGCGAGGACGACCTACGCAGCGGTGGCGGCTCGGAAGGGCCGCACACGCAGCGGCCGGTGGTCGTAGGGGACGTGTCCGTGCTGCTCACGTGGTCGGGTGGCGAGATCCGCGCCTTCGCGAACACGTGCAGACATCGGGCGCACGAGCTGCTGGGCAATGACGAGTCCGCCGCCAGGCAGTCCATCATCTGCCCGTACCACGCCTGGACCTACGATCTCGAAGGCGCACTACGCGCGGCGCCAGGCTACAAGGAGGTGCCGGGCTTCGACGCGAGTGACTACTCGCTCGTCGCCCTCCCGGTGCAGCGATGGCAGGGATGGGTCTTCGTCCACGCCGCCACGGCTCTCGACGACGACGCCGCTGTCGACTTCTCGCGCTACCTGGGCGATCTCGACAGGCTGCTCGCGCCGTACTCGCCAGAGAGCCTCGTCCTCGGCGACCGGCACAGCTACGAGGTGGCGGCGAACTGGAAGGTGATCACCGAGAACTACCACGAGTGCTATCACTGCCCGCTCATTCACCCCGAGCTCTGCCAGGTGACGCCGCCTGACTCGGGCGAGAACTACGTGATGCCGGGAGCGTGGGTGGGCGGCTCGATGGTCTTGAGGGACGGCATGGAGACGATGTCCGTGTCGGGTTCGTCGGCGGGCGTGCCCATCGCCGGCGTCGACCCGACCGCCGTCGAGTACCTCGGCCTCTTCCCCAACCTGCTGATCTCCGCACACCCCGACTACGTCATGGCCCACCGGATGGTGCCGCTGGCGCCCGACCGCACCTGGGTCGAGTGCTCGTGGTTCTTCCCTGCGACCGGCGACGGCGCGGCGATAGACCCGTCGTACGCCGTGGACTTCTGGGACATCACGAACCGGCAGGACTGGGCTGCCTGCGAGTCGGTGCAACGCGGCCTGTCGTCACCGCACTTCAAGCCCGGGGCGTTCTCTCCGCGCGAGGACGCCGTGCACCAGTTCGTCACGATGGTGGCGGGAGCCTATCTGGGCCGGCCACTGCACGAGCCAGTCCCGCTCGACGCCGACTCGACTTGACCCCCCTCCCGCCGAGAGGGCGGAGATGGCCCGAGGGGGTATTCCCGCCCTCTCGACGGGAGGGGGGTGGGTCCCCGAGTCAGGCGAGGTCGCGGGGGAACACCTCGTGCCAGCTGCGCCGACCTACGACCTCGTCGCCCTCCCGTGCCACCAGTTCGATGGTCACGTCGAAGGAGTCCTTGTCGGCGGTCAGCCGGAGGGAGCCCACGGTCGATACCGTCGCCTCCGGCCAGGCGAGAGTGAACGCGGTCTCAGCCTGCGCCGACTGCTCGAAGGATGGCTCGTCGACACTCACCCTGCCGCTGTAGTGCTCGGTGACGGTGGCGTCGTGCGACCCGGGGTAGGTCGAGCCATGGTCGACGACACAGCTCGTACGCCGCCGCAGCACGTCGCGTTCGACCCGCCAGGTGACGCCATCGGCGCTCTCGTTCGCTGTTGAGGCACAGCCGCGAAGTACCGGCGGCGGATGTGGAGAAGGTGCCTGCCAACGCGGCAGCGTCAGGCTGCCGCCGTGCACGGTGAGGGTCACCGGCTCGGGAGGTGCGACGGTGTTGGGCCAGTCTGCGCCTGCCAGCGAGAGACGCGCGTTCTGCCCCGGGGCGAAGCGGTAGGCGCACGCATCGAGCACCACCTCGACGTCGTACATCTCGCCCGGAACGAGACGGCTCGGCCCGTACGTCGGATCCCGGTGCGTCAGGTTGAGCGACCCGCGGCTCACCAAAGCCGAGGTGCCGTCGGCGAACACGTCGCACAGCTTGACCGAGCACGACGCAACGGGTGCGCTCGCGCTGATCCGCACGCGCACGACCGCCTGCCCCAGCATGACCAGGTCAGGGTCCGGCCACTCCCACGTCAGCGACGCGACGTCGTCGAAGCGCTGGTCGAGGCTCTGTCCGTAGGGGAGGTGCCCCGCGCAGTCGATCCACGCGTCGACTCCGACGGCAGGACGAACGACGTACGGCGCCCGCGCGGTGAGTTGCCAGACCTCGCTGGTCGTGCGGGGGCTCGGCCAGTCCTCGCGTATCCACTCGCCCGCACTCTCGTCGAGGTCGGGCTCGGGTCGAGTCGACGACCTCACGAACACCGTGGCGTTCGGTGAGCTTTCCGAACCCGCGACGGGGCCGACGTCGACCCCGGTCTCGACGCCTCGGAGCCAGCGGTCCCACCACGAGGCCATCTCCGAGAGCAGGTCGACCCGTGGTCCCGGCAGAGCGGAGTCGGGAGCGGCGTGCGCCCACGGTCCGGCAAGCATCCGGTGCGGCACGCCGTTGGCACGCAGCGCCTCGATCATGCGAAACGAGTTGTTGCGGTAGCCGTCGGCCCAGCCGGCCACGATCATCGTCGGGCACTGGATCCGGGCGTAGTCGGGGCGTACCGAACCGTGCCGCCAGTAGGCGCCGTCGCGCTGCTGCCTCATCCAGGTGAGAAGCCAGGGTTCGTTGACGGTCAGGCGACGAAGCCACTCCTCGCGCCAGCTGTCACCCCAAAGCGCCGGAACCGGCGGCAACGCGTTCATCGGGGTCATGTAGTGGTTGTAGTCGACCAGGTCGAGGAACTTGAGTGCGCCGCCGCGGTAGTGGACGTCGTCGGTGTACCTGTCGTCGGTCGCGTAGATCGCGACGACCGCCTTGAGCTCAGGCGGTTGCTCGCAGGCCATCTGGAGCGAGTTGAAGCCCGAGTACGAGGTGCCGAACATGCCCAGGTTGCCGTCGCACCACTCCTGAGAGGCGAGCCAGGTCAGCACGGCTGCCAGGTCCTGCTGCTCTCGTGCGGGATACTCGTCGGTCGCGTCCCCGCCCGACGAGCCCGTACCGCGCAGGTCGAGGCGGCAGACGGCGTACCTGTGCTCGTCACGAAGGCGCACGTAGTCGGATGCGTATGACGACGTAAGGTCGTCCTTGCGGTAGGGGAGCGCTTCCAGAATGCAGGGCTGGGGACCGAGATCGGGCCCAGGACGGTACAGCGTGGCGGCGAGTTGCACTCCGTCGTCCATGGCGATTCGCACGTCGACGCGACGATCGCTGGCCGCTGAACCACTCATCGGGTACCTCGCACACTCGGGTGGCTAATGGATCCAGCGGGTGGCGGCAGCAAGCTCGGCATCGCTCACTCCCGCGAACAGCTCCACCTCGCTGCGGCGGAGGGCGATGATCGACTCGCTGAGGTCCGGTCCGAATGCAGCAGTCAGAACGGCATCCGCCTCGAAGGCGCTGACCGAAAGGGCGAGAGAGGTGGGAAGCCGACTGATTCCCCGGCCAGTAAGGGCCTGCTCGTCGAGCGCAGCGGGATCGACGTCCACGGGTTTAGGCAGCCGAGCGCCCTCAGTCATCCCGGCGGAGCCTGCCGCGAGCAGCGCGGCCAGGACCAGGTAGGGGTTGGCGAGCAGGTCGAAGCACTTGACCTCCATGTTGGCCGCCCATGGCCCGCTGCCGTTGGAGCCGGTGACCATGCGGAGCGCCGCCTCCCGGTTCTCGAGCCCCCAGCAGGCGTAGGTGCCCGCCCAGTGCGACGGGACCAGGCGCAGGTAGCTGACCGGGCTGGGTGCGCCAACGGCCAGCAGGGCCGGCAGCCGGGACAGCACCCCGGCGCCGAAGGACTCACCGGCGTCAGTGAGCCCAAAAGCGCCGTCGCCGCCCGCCATCAGGTTGTTTGCCCCTCGCCAAAGACTCAGGTGAACGTGGCCGCCGTTTCCCACGCCGGGCACGGCAACCTTGGGAGAGAAGGAAGTTCGGAGACCGTACGAAGTCCCGACCGCCCGGATCGTGGACCGCACCAGCACTGACGTGTCGGCGGCGCTGACGGGAGACTCGGGAGCCACTGACACCTCGAACTGCCCGGCGGCGTACTCGGGGTGGAACTGCTCGACCGTCACACCTTGGGAGACGAGAGCCGCGGTGACGTCACGCGAGTAGTCGGACAGCCCGACAAGCCGCGTCATGCCGTAGCCAGGACCCGAGACGGCCGGCGTGAACTCGTCGTCCGGCCCACGGGAGACGACCCACTCGATCTCAAAGGCTGCCTTGACGGCAATGTTCTGCTCCGCGAGCTCTCGGCACTGGCGTTGCAGTAGGAGCCTGCTGCACTGAGGATGCGGCTCGCCAGCCTGGTCATAGCGGTCGGCCGGTGCCCAGGCCCAGCCGGGTTGGGCCGCCAGCGGGACGAGGCGGCGCACATCGGGAATCATGCGCAGGTCTCCGACCGGCGCCGACCCGTCGCTGGGTCCGACGATCCAGTCGTCGAGCCGGAAGCGGTCGAAGCTGGTCGAGATTCCCACGCCCCACGCCGCCAGGTGAGGCAGTCGATCAATGGGCACGGTCTTTACGCGGGTCACCCCGGAGTTGTCGACGAAGGTCGTCGCGATGCCGACGATGTCGTGCTCGGTGAGAGCCGTCTGTCTCTCGCGTGCGTCGTTCGCGCGGGCCTCGCGGTCGGAAGTGTCCACGGCTATGCCTTCCTTTCCCGACACGCCCACGGAAGGGCGCCGCGTCATCTGGACAAACGCTACTTGGCAGATCCAGACTCGCAAGGTCAGTCCCTTGACATGTCGACACGCGAATGGGAGCCCGCATGACCACATCGACTGAGGGCCGACGAGGGTTGCGCCGCAGCCTGTCCGTCTGGCAAGCGATCGGCATCTCCGTAGCTCTGATGGCGCCGAGCATGGCTGCCAACATCAACCCCCAAGGCACCGCCACGCTGGTCGGTAGGGCCACTCCGCTTGCGTTCTTCCTCGCAGCCGTGGCGGTTCTTCTCATCGCCTATGTGTTCGTCCGGCTGTGTCAGTACTACCAGCACGCCGGCTCCGTGTACGCCTTCGTGGGTGCGACTCTCGGGTCGAGAGCCGGAGCGGTGGCGGGTCTGGGTCTGATGGCCACGTATGTCTTCTACGGGCTCGTGACGGCGTCCGCCGCCGGAATCTTCGGTTCGGCGTTCCTCGACCAGATCGGCGTCTGGACCAACCAGCCCGTGTGGGCCGGCTTCTTGATCGGCGGTCTGGCGCTCCTGTTGGCGCTTGTGCTGGCAGTGCTGCCTGCTCGAGGATCCACGTCCCTGCTCCTGATCGTGGAGGGCCTCACTGTCGCCCTCATCGTCCTCGTCGCCGGTGTGGTCCTCGTCAAGATGCTTGCCGGGACCGCGCCCGGAGATGCGCACGTGACGTTGGACGTGTTCAAGGTGACGCCCGGGACACCCAGGTCCGACCTGTTCCTGGGGATCATCTTCGGCCTGCTGTCCTTCGCCGGGTTCGAGGCTGCCGCCACCCTCGGTGAGGAGGCCCACAATCCTCGCGTTGACATCCCACGAGCCATCCTCGGCACCGCGATCTTCGGCGGCATCTACTTCACCGTCGTCACGGCGATCGAGATGATGGCGTTCGGCACCGATGACTCCGGTGTTGCGGCCTTCACGAACTCCTCGGCTTTGATGGGTGACCTCGGCACGTCCTATGTGGGCTCCTGGGTCGGCGACGTCATCACGCTGGGCGCGTCCATCAGCGCCTTCGCCTGCTGCCTGGCGTGTGTCGTCGGGGCCGCTCGGCTCTTGTTCGCGATCTCTCGTGACCTCGCACCTGGTTCAGCGCTGGCGGGGACCGGTGCCGGCGGCTCGCCTGCTCTGGCCACCCTCACTGTCGCCGGCCTGATCGCGGCGATCGCACTCATCTGCGCGGTGTCCTTCTCAGCGGAGCCCTTCGACACCTTCCTGTGGAGCGGCACCATCGGGACGCTCATCCTGCTCGTGGCCTACCTGCTCACGACGATCGGGTGCATCAAGCTCGTGTTTGTCGAGAGGCGGCTGGACGTGCCGCAGTGGCAGGTGGTCATCCCGATCTTGGCATTGGTCATGCTGGGCTACACCATCTACCGCAACGTCTACCCTTACCCGGACGGAAACCCCGGGCAGTGGCTCCCGGCGGTTGCCTTCGGCTGGCTCTCCCTGGTCACTGTGGTGGTCCTCGCAGTACCGGGTCTTGCCCGCCGGCTGACACGCGGACTTGCCGCGGCCGACTCCGATGTCAATGCTTCCAGGTGAGCGAGACCGGTGACGAGCACGGGCGATTCGTGACGGACGCTCTTGTAGACCACCACTGTCACGCGCTCGTCCAGCGAAAACTCGATCGCTCGGCGTTCGAGGCGCTGCTCAACGAGGGAGAGTCGCCCGGGCCCCTCGGTACGACGTTCTTCGACTCCATGCTCGGGCTGTCGGTACGTCGGTGGTGTGCTCCCCTACTCGATCTGGAGCCGCTCGCATTGCCAGACGAATATCTGGCGCGTCGCCGCGAGCTCGGGCGGGCAGAGGTGGACAGAAGGTTCGTCGCCGCGACGGGCGTTCACGACTTCGTCGTCGACACCGGCTTCCAGCCCGAGCCGGTCGGGTCCGCAGCCGACCTGGCGAGCCTCACCGGTGGGGTCGGCCATGAGGTGGTACGCCTCGAGTCGGTCGGCGAGACGTTGCTGGCCGCAGACGTCGCCGCCGACTTCGCCGACCAGCTGGTCGCTGCGCTGGAGTCGACGATGGCAGTGGGCGCCAAGAGCGTGGCGGCGTACCGGGTCGGTCTCGAGCTGCCTGCGGCGAAGCCCAGCATGGACGAGCTCGTCGCTGCCCTGGGAAAAGTACAGCCCCAACCGGGGGGCGCCTTCCGGATTGCAGAGCCCGTGATCAACGGCTACCTCGCCTGGACGGCGATCGAGATGGGGATGCCGCTGCAGTTCCATGTCGGGTATGGCGACCGCGACGTCAACCTGCTCGACTGCGACCCGTTGCGGCTCACCGCCTTCCTGCGGGCGACACAGGATCGCGGTGTGCCGATCATGCTGCTGCACAACTACCCTTTCCATCGCCATGCCGCCTACCTCGCCCAGGTGTTCGACCACGTCTTTATGGATGTCGGCCTCGCGGTGCACAACAGCGGAGCCCTGTCGGCAAGCATCATCCGCGAGTCGTTGGAGCTTGTGCCGTTCGCCAAGATGCTTTACTCGTCCGATGCGTTCGGGTTGTCGGAGCTGCACTACCTCGGAGCCCGTCTGTTCAGGCGCGGGTTGTCGTCCGTGCTCGAAGGACTCGTCGACCAGGGCGAGATGACCACCGGCGACGCCGAACGGGTCGCGGGCTTGATCGGTGGCGACAACGCTCGCCGCGTCTACCGGATTTGAGGGCGGCTCGGAGTGGTCCTCCTAGACGGGCGTGCTAGCGGCTGAGTAGCGTCGCTCACGCACAGAACTCGTTTCCCTCCGGGTCCTGCATGACCGCCCATGCCACGCCGAGCTCGGCCCGCTCCGTGACCAGTGTCGCGCCGAGCCCTTGGAGGCGGCGCGCCTCGACCGCGACGCGCTCCTGCTGCCGAGCCAGGGGAACTGACGGACCGCCTCCCGTGCCGAGATCGAGATGAACGCGGTTCTTGGCCGTCTTGGTCTCGGGGACCCGCTGGAAGAAGATCCGCGGACCGGTCCCGGCCGGGTCGACAAGTGCCGAAGCGGCGCCCCACTGGTCCTCCGGTACGCCCTGCTTCGCCAGGAACTCCTCCCACGAGGCGAACCCCTCCGGAGGGGGCTGAAGCTGGTACCCCAACGCGGCTGCCCAGAACTCGGCCAGTCGCGACGGCTCGAGGCTGTCGAAGGTCACCTGGAACGTCACCGGATCATCCTCGCTCGGGTCGGGTTGCTCCAGGCCATGGTAGAGGCTTCGAGCCGGCCCTTCAGGTCGCGTCTGTAGCCCGGATGGGTTCGTGGTCGGCCGGTGGCTTGGTCGTGCGTAGCCTTCCCCTGCGTAGATCGCCACCTCCTGGGTACGCGACCGGTTGGACGCGTAGAGCGCCCGAAGCCGAGACTCGAGGAGACCAGATCATGAGTGGAGAGCTGGCAGGCAAGCGGATCGCCTTCGCCGTCGCATCCGAGGGCATCGAGCAGGTGGAGCTGACGGATCCGTGGAAGGCGGTCGAGGACGCGGGCGGGACACCTCAGCTCGTATCCGTGGAGAAGGGCGCCGTCCAGGCCTTCGACCACCTCGACAAGGCAGACACCTTCGACGTCGACGCGACGTTCGCCGATGCGGACGCTGCCGACTTCGACGGGCTCGTGCTGCCAGGCGGAGTCGCCAACCCGGACGCGTTGCGGACCAACGTCGACGCCGTCGCCTTCGTTCGGTCCTTCTTCGACGCCGGGAAGCCGGTTGCCGCGATCTGCCACGCGCCTTGGACTCTTGTAGAGGCAGATGTCGTCCGAGGACGCCGCATGACCTCGTGGCCGAGCCTGCAGACGGACCTCAGGAACGCGGGTGCCACGTGGGTCGACGAGGAACTGGTCATCGACGGGAACCTTGTCACTAGCCGCAAGCCTGACGACCTTCCCGCCTTCTGCAAGGCCCTGGTCGGGCAGCACGCCTAGCGGCGAGCGATGTAGTAGAGCGACCCAACACCTCGGGTACAGGGGCCGCACCGGTCGCCGCCGAGCCGCACCCGCTTCGGCGGGAGAGGAGTGCACGCGCATGTCACGTGAAACCAACCTGGCAGCCCAGGATCGCCTGGGAGAGCTGATCAACAGCGGTGACCTCGACTCGTTGGACGAGGTGTTCGCCGCCGGTGTCGTCGACCACGACCCGGCACCGGACCAGGGACCCGGCCCGGAGGGGTTCAAGGACTTCTTCCGTACCTTGCGCTCTGCCTTTCCAGATCTCAGCATCTCTCCGGAGACTGTGGTGTCAGACGATGACCATGTCTGTATCGCCTACACGGTGAGCGGGACGCACCAAGGTGAGTTCCAAGGGATCCAGCCGACCGGGAAGTCGATCACCGCGCGAGGCGTGCAGATCGGCAGGTTCGAGGACGGCAAGATCGTCGAGCGCTGGGGGAGCTCCGACGAGCTGGGCATCGTCGCCCAGCTCGGCGCCTCACTGCGGGTCGGTTGACCTGTCGGCAGCTGGGGAGTGACACAACCCAGGCGCTAACCCCGGCTGCTGCTTGCCCGGCCTGAAAGACTGGGACGGTGGACGTCGCCGTCGAGCTTGTGGCGCTTGTCGCGGTGGTCACTCTCGTCAGCGGCGCATCGCGCAGGCTGCCGCTGCCAGCCCCGCTCCTTCTCACCCTCGTCGGGTTGCTCGCGTCGTACGTGCCGGGTGTGCCTCAGGTGGAGCTGAGTCCCGAGGTCGTTCTCATCGGCTTCCTGCCACCGCTGCTCTACGCCGCCGCGCTCAACACCTCGCTGATCGACTTCCGTCGCAACGCCCGCCCGATCGCGCTTCTCTCCGTAGGGCTGGTGATCGCCAACGTCTTCGTCGTGGGTCTGGTGGTGTGGTGGCTGCTCCCCGTCAAGCTGGCGGCCGCGTTCGCGCTGGGGGCGGTCGTCGCGCCTCCTGACGCTGTCGCTGCTACGGCCATCGCGCGCAAGGTGGGCATGCCGCGCCGGATGGTCACGATCCTCCAGGGCGAGAGCCTGGTCAACGACGCGACGGCGCTGGTCGCGCTACGCTCGGCGGTCGCTGCCCTCAGTGGGTCGGTCTCCGTCCTCCAGATCGGCGCGGACTTCGTCGTCACCGCCCTCGGGGGTATCGCCGTCGGCGCGACCGTCGCGTTCGTCACCGGCCGGATGCGCTCCCACATCAAGGACGAGATCATCGACACGGCCATCTCGATCATCACCCCGTTCATCTCGTATCTCACGGCCGAGTCGCTGCACTTCTCGGGAGTGCTGGCGGTCGTCTTCACCGGCTTGATACTCGGGCACAGGGCGCACCTGATGCAGTCGGCGTCGTCGCGCATCTTCGAGCGCACCAACTGGGCGACCGTCGAGTTCCTCCTCGAGAACACCGTGTTCCTCCTCATCGGGCTGCAGGTCCGACAGATCCTGTCTCGGGCGGGTGAGAGCAACCTCTCCGGCGGGACCATCGTCTGGGCATGCGTGGCGGTGACCGCGACAGTGATCCTGTTGAGGCCGGTATGGGTGTTCCCGGCCACGTATCTGCCGAGGCTCCTTCCCTCTCTGCGCGCCAGGGACCCGGTACCGGACTGGACGAGCCCGGCGGCGATCTCCTGGGCGGGGATGCGTGGCGTGGTCACGCTGGCCGCTGCCTTCGTGCTTCCCACCGATACAGAGCAGCGCGACGTGTTGATCCTCATCGCGCTCGTGGTTGTCGGCGTGACTCTGCTGGTGCAAGGATCTACTCTGCCGTGGGTGCTACGCCACCTCGGCGTCGGAGGGCCCGACCCGGGGGAGGACGCGCTGCATGCGGCGAGCGTCCAGCAGCGCGCCGCGTCGGCTGGTCTTGTCAGGCTCGACGAGCTGGTCACGGATACCGACCGCGACGAGGTCGTCGAGCGGGTACGTAGGCGCAGCGGAGAGCGGTCCGACACGATGTGGGAGCGGATAGGTGGCGGTGACGAGACCCCGAGCGCGGCGTACGCGCGGCTACTCATCCAGATGATCACGGCCGAGCGTGAGGAGTTGATCCGCCTTCGTGACCAGGGCCTCGTTCCCGACGACATACTGCGGCACGTGATCGCCGCAATCGATATCGAGGAGACTGTGCTTGATCTGGGCCAGGCGAGGAGTGGAGAGGCGCGTGACGAGGATTCGACACCATCGAGCGTTCATTCGGGCTGTGGGCACATGGAGCAGACCAGCGAGTCGCCCACGCCGCGGACACCGGAAGGTTGCGAGGAGTGTCTCGAGGAGGGGCTGCGATGGGTTCACCTCCGCCTGTGCATGACATGCGGCCACGTCGGGTGCTGTGACTCGTCGGTCGGCAGGCATGCGACGGCGCACTACCGGGAGATCGAGCACCCGGTCGTTCGCAGCTTCGAGCCGGGCGAGGCATGGCGGTGGTGCTACGTCGACGAGCTCGTCGGCTGAGTGGCGTCGAGGCCGACACATGAGCGCAGTTGGGTCTCCCCGTCGACCTGGCACAGCTGGTCGGGCCGCACGAGATCCTGGGGTCGAAGGACGAGCAGCTGGCAGATCGCCATCTCACCCTGGCGCCGTTGCCTCCGCGTGCGACCGTTCGCGGAGAATCCGACCTTTCGGCTGACGGCGAGCGACGCCGGGTTGTCCAGGAAGCCGGCTGACGTGACCTCGTGGGCGTCGAGGTGGTCGAAGAGAAATGCGCACAGGGTCTGTCGCATCAGGGTTCCGATGCCCCGGCCCTGGAACTCCCGCCCGAGCCACGACCCGGTCTCACCGGTACGGGTCACCAGGTAGTTCTCCGTGCTGAATCCCTGTATGCCGGCGATGTCGCCGTGCCAACGCACGACCAGTTGCAGCGACCACCGCGCCGTGGTGAAGTCGGCGCGTTCACGCCAGTAGAAGGCTGCCATGTTGCGTCCCAGCTCATCTCGCGGCGCTGCGGACCACGGGAATGCGAACGGCATCGCGTCCGGCTCGTGGATCCCACCTTCGGCGAGGCTGACGAGCGCGGGTATGTCGGTGTCGCGGAGTGTCCGCAGGTCCAGGGGACCCGTGAGCAGCCGGAGCCGGAAAGGCGGCCAGATGTCTTCGAGATCCTTCACCGTCACAGTCTGGGTGAGCCGGAGGCGGGCGGGCAAAGCGTTTGATGGGGCGCGCCAGCATTGCCTCGACGCCCACGAGCCCAAAGCGGCTCTCTACACTGAGGCGAGCCATGGTCGCCTCGCCCGTTGTGATCTCCTACCCCGAGCAGCTTCCGGTGACGAGGCGCAGGCACGACATCGCCGAGGCGATCCGGAACAACCAGGTGGTCATCGTGGCCGGCGAGACCGGCAGCGGCAAGACGACGCAGCTGCCGAAGATCTGCCTCGAGCTCGGTCGTGGGCAGGGCCGCGGTGTCATCGGCCACACGCAGCCGCGGCGAATCGCTGCCCGCACAGTGGCCGAGAGGATTGCCGAAGAGCTTCACACCGAGCTCGGCGAAGTCGTCGGCTACAAGATTCGGTTCACCGACCGGTCCAGCGAGCAGACCACCGTCAAGGTGATGACCGACGGCATTCTCCTCGCGGAGATCCAGCGCGACCGGCTGCTGCGACGTTACGACACCATCATCATCGACGAGGCCCAGGAGCGTAGCCTCAACATCGACTTCATCCTCGGCTTCCTCAAGCAGCTGCTCCCGCGACGGCCCGACCTCAAGGTCGTCATCACGTCCGCCACCATCGATCCGGCGCGCTTCTCCGCGCACTTCGACGATGCGCCGGTCATCGAGGTGTCTGGGCGCACGTATCCCGTGGAGGTGCGCTACCGCGAGCTGGTCGACGACCAGACGCAAGGCATCGCCGACGCTGTTCAGGAGCTCCTTGCCGTAGGCCCCGGTGACATCCTCGTGTTCCTGTCAGGCGAACGCGAGATTCGCGACGCCGCCGACGCGCTCAAGAAGCTGAAGCCGGCCCGTGTCGGCGACGCGTTCGACGTGCTTCCCCTGTACTCCAGACTCTCGTCGGCCGAGCAGCACCGCGTCTTCGCGACCCATGACAAGCGCCGAGTGGTGCTGGCTACGAACGTCGCCGAGACCTCGCTGACCGTTCCCGGCGTTCGGTACGTGGTCGACACGGGGCTGGCACGCATCTCACGCTTCAGCGCCCGTACGAAGGTGCAGCGGCTGCCCATCGAGGCCATCTCGCAAGCCAGCGCGAACCAACGGAAGGGCCGCTGCGGCCGCGTCGCCGACGGTGTCTGCATCCGGCTGTACGCCGAGGAGGACTTTGACGCGCGTCCGGAGTTCACCGACCCGGAGATCCTTCGCACCAGTCTCGCCTCGGTGATCTTGCAGATGACCGCTCTCAGCCTCGGTGACATCGCGCACTTCCCCTTCCTTCAGCCGCCCGACACCCGAAGCGTCCAGGCCGGTGTCCAGCTCCTGGAGGAGATCGGGGCCCTCGACACGGGGAAGCGCCCGTCGCGGCTGACGCCGATCGGCAGGCAGCTCTCGCAGCTACCGGTCGACCCGCGGATCGCCAGGATGATCGTCGAGGCTGACAGCAACGGCTGCCTCAGGGAGGTGGTGACGGTGGCCGCGGCGCTGTCGATCCAGGACCCGCGGGAGCGGCCCACGGAGCAACAGGAGCTCGCTGACTCCAAGCACCGTCGCTTCGCCGACGCGACCTCGGACTTCGCTGCTCTGCTGAACCTCTGGCGATATGTCGGCGAGCAGCAGCGGGAGCTCTCGTCGAGCGCCTTTCGGCGGCTGTGCAAGGCGGACTTCCTCAACTATCTGCGCATCCGCGAGTGGCAGGACCTCGACTCCCAGCTGCGCCAGGTCTGCAAGCAGCTCCGCCTCACTGTGAACAAGACGCCGGCGCCGGCCGACGCCATCCACCGTTCCCTTCTCGCCGGACTGCTCTCGCACATCGGGATGAAGGACACCGAGAAGCGCGACTATCTCGGTGCCCGGGGAACGCGGTTCGCCATCTTCCCCGGCTCTGCCCTGGCCAAGAAGCAACCGCCGTTCGTGATGTCAGCGGAGCTCGTCGAGACCAGTCGCCTCTGGGGCCGTGTCAATGCGGGCATCGAGCCCGAATGGGCCGAGTCCATCGCCGCGCACCTGGTGAAACGCTCGTACAGTGAGCCGCACTGGGAGCGCAGAGCCTCCGCGGTGATGGCGTTCGAGAAGGTCACGCTGTACGGCGTCCCGATCGTCTCCGACCGCAAGGTCAACTATGGGCGCATCGACCGCGAGATCGCCCGCGACCTGTTCATCCGGCACGCACTCGTGCAGGGGGAATGGAGTACCTCTCATCCGTTCTTCCACGCGAACCGGGCGGTGCTCGAGGAGGCGGCAGAGCTCGAGGAGCGTGCCCGCCGCCGTGACATCGTCGTCGACGACGAGACTCTCTTCGCGTTCTATGACGAGAGGGTCGGGGCGGGCGTCGTTTCTGCCGCCCACTTCGACTCCTGGTGGAAACAGCGTCGCCGGACTGCCCCGGACCTGTTGACCTTCTCCCTCGACATGGTCGTCAACGACACAGCGGCGCAGGTGTCGCCGGGTGACTTCCCCGATGTCTGGCATCACGACGAAGCCGCGCTTCCCCTCGCCTACGAGTTCGAACCCGGCGCCGAGAGCGACGGGGTGACCGTCGACATCCCGGTGGCTGCCCTTCACCAGGTGGAGACGGACGGCTTCTCGTGGCCCGTGCCGGGGCTACGTGAGGAGCTAGTCATCGCCCTCATCCGTTCCCTTCCCAAACGACTTCGAGTGAACTTCGTCCCGGCCCCCGACTACGCACGCTCATTCCTCGCCGTCGCCACCCCGGGGGAGCAGCCGCTTCCGGCAGCTCTGGAGAGGTACCTTCTGCGCACGAAGGGGGTTGTCGTGCAGCGTGACGATTGGACGCTCGAGAAGGTACCGGACCATCTGCGTCCCTCCTTCCGCGTGGTTTCGACGACCGGGGCGGTGCTGGGTAGAAGCAAGGACCTCGACGCGTTGAAGGTCCGGCTACGGCCGAGTATCGACGACGCCATCTCGGCGGCGGGGTCGACGCTGGAGCGCACCGCGATGACGGGCTGGGACTTCGAGACCCTGCCGCCGACGTTCAGCCGCACCGCGGCCGGACATCAGGTGACGGGCTATCCAGCGCTCGTCGACGAGGGGAGCACCGCCGGTGTCAGGGTGTTCGGCACGGCCGCGGAGCAGGCCACGTCCATGCGGGCCGGGACCCGCCGGCTCCTGATGCTCGCCGTTCCCTCGCCTGGTCCGAGCATCGTGAGGCGGCTTGGCAACGCCGACAAGCTCGCCCTCGGGCTCAACCCGCACGGCAGCGTGGGTGCACTGCTCGAGGACTGTTACGCGGCTGCCGTCGACGTGGTCGTCGAGGAGCTCGGCGGACCACCGTACGACCGGAGGGGCTTCGAACTCGTCACCGAGCGCGTGGGCGAGCGTGCACCCGGGCTCGTCGAGGAGGTTCTCCAGATGGCGAGATCCGCCCTCGTCGCCGCGCACGACGTCGACCGTCGGCTGTCCGGCCGGGCAGAGCTGGTTCTGCTCCCCGCGCTCTCGGATATGCGCACGCAGTGGCACCGTCTTGTCTTTCCCGGCTTCGTCGTCAACGCCGGACCCGCCTCGTTGCGACACTACCCGCGCTACTTCGCGGCCATGGCGGAGCGGCTCGACAAGCTGGCGGCCGATCCCGGACGCGACCGGGTTCTGATGGCCTCGATGTCGGGGGTGCAGGCGGCCTACCAGGCCGCCGTCGACAGCCTGCCGGATCACAGCGGAGCCAGTGACTCACTTCGCGAGGTCCGGTGGATGCTGGAGGAGCTTCGGGTGAGCATCTGGGCCCAGCACCTCAGAACGCCCAGACCGGTCTCCGTGCAGCGGCTCGAACGCGCGTTGCGTGGGATGTAACAGACTGGGGCCTAACGCATGCCGAAATAGGTCAAATCGCCGACGCGACAGTAGAGTCCGCTGTGACCGTACGAGGAGGACACGTGAGCGACGCCAAGAGCACGGCGCAGCGGGTGGAGAACAGCGAGTGGCTCGAACGGGCGATCCGGGTCGGGTTGGTTTCCTACGGCGTCGTCCACCTGCTGATCGCCTGGCTGGCCCTGCAGCTGGCCTTCGGCAACAGTTCGGGCGCGGCGAACTCCCAAGGTGCCATGAGACAGCTGGCGCAGCAGCCATTCGGCAAGCCGCTGCTGTGGATCATCGCCCTCGGCTTCGTCGCACTTGCGCTGTGGCAGTTCTTCGACGCCCTGTGGGGGCACAAGAAGCACGACGGAGGGAAGCGGGTCGTCAAGCGGGTCGGGTCCGGCGCCAAGGTCGTGATCTACCTGGTCCTCGCGTTCAGCGCCGTCAAGACAGCCGTCGGCACCGCATCCTCGTCGTCGAGCAAGGACAGCCTCACTGCCAAGGTGATGGACTGGACGTTGGGTCCACTCCTGGTGGGGTTGGCGGGTGGGGTCATCATCGGTGTCGGTGGATACCTCGTCTCCCGGGCGGTGAGGAAGTCGTTCGAGCACGATCTTCAGCCGCAGGCAACCTCGGGTACGACCGGTTCCACTGTCGTACGACTCGGTCAGGCCGGCTACACAGCGAAGGGGGTCGCGCTGGGAGTCGTCGGGGCCCTGTTCGTCTGGGCCGCCTTCACCTACGACCCCAAGAAGGCCGGCGGGCTCGACGTCGCGCTTCACACCCTCATCACCCAGTCGTTCGGACCGTGGCTGCTCGCCCTGGTCGCGGTCGGCATCGCCTGCTTCGGCGTGTTCTGCTTCTTCTGGGCCAAGGACGCCGACACCTCGTCGTAAGCCTCGGCCAAGCAGGCCATCGCCTCGAGAACCGACCGCGTAGCCAAAAGTGGCTGGCGGCCGGTCCGCGCATCCTCCGACGGGACACTATCGCCCTCCCGACGGAGCATATGCGCCCTCTGGAGGGGGCAGGTGCGCCCGACGGTAGTGGTGGTCCTAGCTGCGAGCGGTGCGCGTCGCTGCGGGGATCACGATGTCGTCGATGATGCGTGCGACCGTCTCATCGTCGACCGAGAGTCGGAGGACGAACGAGCGGTGCAGGATGACGGCGCCGAGAACGGGGGTCAGGAGGTCGAGATCGACTGCGTCGGGGATCTCACCACGAGTTCTTGCCCGCTCGTAGATCGCGCGAGTCTGCGCCAGTTTCGGGAGCAGGAACCTCTCGTGGAAGGAGTCGCTGAACTCCTGGTCGTGCTGAAGTGCCGTGATGACGCTGGACATCAAGGCGAGGCTGTGCTCGTCGTTCAGCCCACCTTTGTGGCAGGCCATGGCGAGCAGGTCGCCGCGCAGTGTGCCGGTGTCGGCGTCCGTGACCTGAGGCGACCCCTTGGCGCGCTCGATGGCGTCGACGACGAGTTCCGCCTTGGTGGCCCAACGACGGTAGAGGGTGGCCTTGCTGGCCTTGGCCTCACTGGCGACAGCGTCCATCGTCAGTCGGTCGTAGCCCGCCGAGGCGAGCAGCGTCAGGGTCGCGTCGAGGATCTCGTTCTCACGGTCACCCTCGATCCTGGGACGGGTCGGCGTCTTGTTCGTCGCGGGCTGCATCATGCCACTGCCACCCTGTGAGAGATCGCTGATGAAACGGCACCGTTCCGTCTCATCAGGAGGCTAGCTGATCTACCACACGGTTGCAACGCTCCTGGATAGCCGCCCGGGGTGCGGGGCAGACGCGGCTCATGGGCGTGGCGGCACCAGGCTCACCGACTCGTGGTGGGGGAGCCCGGCCAGTTGGAGCAGGTCGACCACGAGTGATCTCATCTGCCCGAGCACGACCGCGGCGGAGAGCGTGAGTGGCTCGGTGGCATTCGCCGTCGACTCGGCGATCTGGATCAGCCTCGCCTGCGCCGTGTCGGGTGGACGGTTCGCGCCGAGCTCCGTGGCGATGGCCTCCGTAGCCTCGGCCAGCTGGTCGAGTATGAGCAGATAGTCCGGTGGCATGGTCTCCTCCAGCCGGGCGCTCACCTCGATCCGTCTGATCATCACACGGGTGTTCCGCAGCGCTCGCTCCAAGGGCTCGACGACCTCCGCGATCGAGCGCACGTGACCTCGCGCCCCACGGCGGAACGGGGATGAGCGCACGACCTCGAGGCCCTCACCTGCCGCCTGCCTGAGCTCGTTCAGGGTCGACTCCGTCTCGCGGGCCCGGGCGAGTGTGTCAGCCGCGGCAGCCATATCGGCCGAGCGCGCACTGTCGTGTGCCGACCCGAGCAGCCGGGCGAGCTCGGTGGTGACCTTCGCCGCCGTCTCGCGTGGTCGCCTGAGAGGTGCAGAAGGCACGATCATCGCTGCGACGAGAGCGACGCCACCGCCGATGAGGGCGTCGACGATACGGCCGACTCCACCGTCCTGAGGGAGCAGCGTGGCCACCACGATCGACTGCACGGCTGCTTGGTTGACGAACAGGACTCCCGCGTCGAGAAGCACTGCGGCCGACATGGCGCAACCGACGATCAGGATGATCTGCCAGATCTTCTCCAGCGGGACGAGATGGGTGAAGAGGTCGGCGGTGCCGATCCCGATGGACACGCCGATCGACACCTCGGCGACGCGTCTCAGCCGCTGACCGTACGACGTGCCGAGACACACCACAGCGGCGATCGGAGCGAAGAACGGGGTGGTGTGCCCGAAGGACGTACTTTCCGACGGACCAGGCGGTCCCGGCGGCGACGGCGCACTGACCGATCATCCAGGCCTTCGACTCGAGCCGACGCAGCCGGGCCGAGACCGAGAGCCGGCCGCGTTCCCAGGCGCGGTCTCCGAGGGTCGACAGGTCCACGTGCCCATCTTGGCAGCCGTGGCTCGGCGCCTTCGGTCGGTGCGCGATGATGTCGCGATGCAGACACGACAGCTCTCAGATCTCCACGTCGGAGCAGTAGGCCTCGGTGCCATGCCCCTCACCGTGGACGGCCATCCCGACGAGCAGCAGGCCATCGCCACGATCCACGCGGCTATCGACGCCGGCGTGACGCTCATCGACACCGCGGACAGTTATGCCCCGTCCGACCAGGGCATCGGCGCGAACGAGGAGGTGGTGGCCAAGGCGATCGCCGCATACCCCGGCCGTGCGGCCGACGTCATCGTCGCGACCAAGGGAGGTCACACCCGCCCGGACGGCGAGTGGGCGCTCGACGGGAGCCCTTCGTATCTGCGGTCAGCGTGTGAGGCGTCACTTCGACGGCTCGGCGTCGAGGCCATCGACCTCTACCAGCACCACCGGCCGGATCCCGACGTCGCCTATGAGGACACGATGGGCGCGTTGAGGGACCTGTACGACGACGGGCTGATCAAGCGGGCGGGCATCTCGAACGCCGACCCGGACCAGATTCGACGGGCCCACGAGATCCTCGGCGAGGCGCTCGTGTCGGTGCAGAACCAGTTCTCGCCCGCCTTCCGCCGTAGTGCGCCCGAGATCGCGGTCTGCGAGGAGCTCGGCCTGGCGTTCTTGCCCTGGAGCCCGCTGGGGGGCATGTCCGAGGCCAAGGGTCTCGGGACGTCGTACGCCGCCTTCGCCGATGTCGCGGCTACGCACGGCGTGAGCCCTCAGCAGGTGTGCCTGGCGTGGGAGCTGGCCCTCTCCGGCGCAGTCATACCGATCCCCGGCGCGAGTCGCCCGGAGTCGATCCGCGACTCGGTCGCCGCTGCCGACCTTCAGCTCTCTGGCGACGAGATTGCCGTGCTGTCCGCCTGAACCCTCAGACCAGACGCGCCAGCGACGCTCCGCACTCATAGGCAGAAGGGCGCCCTTGGGGATGGCGCGACACTTGCCCCACACCCGGAGGTCGCGTACGGTCGAGGCGGTCTTCCACCGGAAGATCGCCGTGAGCGGTACGCCGAGTCCTACCCGCCGCGAACGGCAGCGACCACCACCGACGAGGGTAGGAGCGGGGGACCCGTGGACACGGCCTCGCCGACTTCGGTCGGCGAAGCCTCGGGGTGAAGTTGCACGTCGATCATGACGTCAACCGGGCGAACCTTTCCGCCCGAACCCGACAGCTCACTTCGCAGGCGGCGGAGAGGTTCAACTCATGGCCTACCAGCCACGCCACCGCGCCCACCGAAGCCCGTTGCGGAAGACCGTCGTCATCGCCGCCACCGCGGTCGCTGTCGGAGCACCCGTCTCGTCCACCCTCTCCAACGCCGACGCCGCGACCGGCGCGACGTGGGACCGCCTCGCCGGCTGCGAGTCGGGCGGAAACTGGCACATCAACACCGGCAACGGCTACTACGGCGGCCTACAGTTCAGCTCGGGCACCTGGCTCGGCTACAACGGCGGACGCTACGCCAGCCGCGCCGATCTGGCCACCCGCGAAGAGCAGATCACGATTGCCGAGAAGGTACTGCACTCCCAAGGTTGGGGCGCCTGGCCCGCCTGCTCAGCGAGTCTCGGGCTGGACTCCTCGGACGCGAACGCCTCCGACCCGACTGCTCCGAAGGCGTCTGCTCCCAGCAGGGACCTACGGGCCGAGTACAGGCACCCATGGCGCTACGACGCCGGTCAGCGGCGCACTCGCGCCACCCCCATGGGCGCCATCAACAGCGGCGGTTGACCTGACTGCGGCTCAGCCGGCTCCGGCCTTTACGACACTGATGGGTACGGCGATTCCGTCGCCGACCATGCCGGGCTTGCAGGTCAACCGGTAGTCGCCGGGATCGAGATCGGCGGTCAGGTTCCGCGACGTGCCTGGACCGATGTTCTCCGCCTCGGCCACGACCGCAGTGAACGACGCTCCCTGCTTGCCGTAGACGTAGACCTCGGTCTCCTGCGAGCCGGTGTTCTCGACCGCGAAGGTGACTTCGCCGGCGGCGAACCGCTGCTGCTCGACGTCACAGCTCGTGTCATCTGCGCGGACCGAGTACGTTGCCGCCGCGGTGGCAGAGGTGTCCTTGCCGCACGCGCCGAGACAACCGGCTAGCACTGTCATGCCGGTGGCGATGAGTACACAGTGTCGAAGAAGCATCGGCAAGGCACCTTTCGGGACCGGCTCGCGCCGAGGGATCGGCTCCTGTGGGGTTGCCGGGCGAGAGCAGAGGCAGAGGACTGACGGACGAAGCCGGTGAGGCGTCGGGTCAGGCGCTGACCGACGTCGTGGAGGCCGACTTCTGCGGCGCTGAGGTCTTCTTGCGTGGCCAGAGGAGCGCGCTCAGGACGGACACGAGGTAGGCGATCCAGACGGTGAACTCGACGTACGAGGGCGCCGGGTTGAAGTTGAAGGCTCCCTTGAGAAGCGTGTAGCCGACCTTCCCCACTTGGGAGGTGCCCGGAATCGTGGCACTCACGTTGAAGACGGTGGAGCTGAGACCAGGGACCCAGCCGGCCTCCTGAAGGTCGTGGAAACCGTAGGCGAGCACACCGGCAGCGACGAGCACCAGAGCGAACCCGGTGTAGGTGAAGAATTTAGCCAGGTTGATCCGGACGGCACTGCGATAGACCAGGTAGCCCAGGGCGACAGCGGCGGCGAGGCCGATGAGCGCACCCAGCAGAGGACGGGTGCCCGACGTGGCCTGGGTGGCCGACCACACGAACACCGATGTCTCGATTCCCTCACGTCCGACGGAGACGAACGCGATGGTGGTGAGAGCGAGCGCTCCGACGGACATGGCCTGGTCGATCTTGCCTTCGAGGTGCGTCTTCATGAAGCGGGCCGACCGCCTCATCCAGAAGATCATCCACGTGACCAGACCGACAGAGAGGATCGACATACATCCGGCGAACGATTCCTGAGCCTCGAAGCTCATGCTGCTGCTGGTGAACTGCAGCAGCGCCCCGACGCCGAGGCTCGCGACGACCGCAATGCCGACCCCGAGCCAGATCGAGCCCAACCGGTCGGAACGTCCCGTCTTGACAACGTACGCGACCAGTATGCACACGACCAGACTGGCTTCGAGCCCCTCACGGAGTCCGATCAAGATGTTGGCGAGCATGAGCGAGTCTCCACAACTAGTTAGGTGAGCCTATCTTTACCTAACGACCGGCCGGTTCGCAAGCGAATGGGCGTTGACCAGTCCTCGTCGTGCCGCAGAAAGGCGGCGAGAGGTTCGGCAGTGAGCCTGATCTGCCAAGGTCGGGCGCCGTCGCAGGCAAGCCGCTCGGCCACCGCATCGGTACTCACCGGGTCCGGGGGAGACCACGCGAGTCGGCGCACGGCGGAGGGGGCAAGCAGGTTCTCCGAAGGTAGGTCGTAGTGCTCGGAGAGAGCCCGCAGAGTCTCGCGGACTTTCGTCAACCGACCGGCCGCCTCGGGGTTCCTCTCCCGCCATACGCGGGGCGGCGGTGGACCGTCCTGCTTCGCCGACATGGCCGGGAGATCTGCCTCAGGGAGGGCTCGGGCCGTCGCGATGGCGGCGTAGAACTCGCGAAGGTAGCGGCGCGCACCGCGGTTGGCGAAGCCGTTCAGCCGCGCGAGGGCTTCACGTGATGTGGGAATGTTCTGCGCCACCTCGATGATCGCTGCGTCGCTGACGATCCTGTTGGTGGTGATGTCGCGGCCACGTGCCAGGTCGTCGCGCAGATGCCACATCGACCGTATGAGGGCGAGACCTCTGCGGCCTCGAACGCGGTGGATCCCCGAGGTTCGGCGCCAAGGCTCGTGCCGAGGGGCAGGGTCTGCCATGGAAGCCCAGGCGGCGAACTCCTGCGCCGCCCACTCGGTCTTCCCTGCGTCTTCCAGCTGACGGGCGAGCACATCTCGCAGCTCGATGAGAACCTCGACATCGAGCGCGGCATACGTCAGCCACGACTCTGGCATCGGACGCTTCGACCAGTCGACGGCCGAGTGCTCCTTGCGCATCCGGAAGCCGAGCAGCTCCTGCACAAGGGAGGCGAGCCCGACCCGCGGGTAGTTGAGCAGCCGCCCCGCGAGCTCAGTGTCGAAGAGACTGAGAGGTCGCATGCCCAGCTCGGCCAGGCAGGCAAGATCCTGGCTGGCAGCGTGGATGATCCACTCGCAGTCCGAAAGTGCCCGGCCGAGCTGGTAGAGCGCCTCGTTGGGCACACCACCGAACGGGACCGGGTCTATCAGCGCGGAGCCGACTCCCTCGCGCCGCAGCTGCAGAAGGTACGCCCGTTGCGAGTAGCGGTAGCCCGAAGCTCTCTCCGCGTCGACGGCGACCGGCCCGCTCCCGAGCTTGAAGGCGTCGACGGTTCTGGCCAGTCCGGACGCGTCGTCGACCACGGCCGGCAACGGGTCGCGAAGGGTGAGCAGGGGAGCGAGGGGAGGTGCGTCGTCGGGCGGTGTTTGCGGCGGGGGGTCAGACGCTGAGGTCATCGAGAGCGCTGGCCGCGCCGGCTGGGCATCGCCAGCACTCCGGCCGGCATCGGCGGAAGTCCGGCCGCCGTGCAGAGAAGGTCACCCCAGGCCTCCACGTGCGAGGTCATGGACCCGATCGGGGACCAGGACGCTCGGACCTCGAGCTCTGCGCTCGCCGGCTCGCCGTCCATGCCCCCGAAGCTCTCGGACGCGACCCTCGTTACCGTGCCGCTCGGGGCGACGAAGTCCGCCTGATGAGCATGCAGGGCCTCGAGGAGCCAGCTCCAGCCGACGGCACCGAGCAAGGGGTCGGTGACCATGTCGGGGTCGATGTCGGCTCTGGCGTAGGCGACGCAACGGAAGTCCGCCTGCCAGGCGTCGTTGCCGGCCGGGTCGTAGAGCAGCACGAGCCTGCCGCCCCCGACCTCCTCCCCGGCCACAGTCACGTCCCCGGTCAGGGCAGCCGAGTAGGGTGCGATGCGTTGCGGTGCAGGCATCTCCTCGCAGAGGATCTCCGGCCGCAAGCGGGCTGCGCGGAACTGGTCGAGCGCTCGCCGGAAGTCCTCCGGCGGCGTGTCGACATCCGTTCGGCTGGCCATGAGACCTGAGCCTAGGTGGTTTGGGCCAGCGCCGCGCGACACGACTCGCCTGGCGTGGGTCGGCCCCGTGAGGCGCGTGCAAGGATCGTGCGATGACCGCGGCCACCACGACGCTCGACGACAGCCCACTCATCCGGGCGGCGCGAGGGCTGCCAACGCCCCGCATACCTGTGTGGTTCATGCGCCAGGCCGGACGCGCCCTCCCTGAGTACCGCGCGTTGCGTCGTGGCGTCGCCATGCTCGAGGCCTGCATGCGGGCCGACCTGGTCACGGAGATCACTCTGCAGCCGGTGCGGCGCTACGGTGTCGACGCCGCGATTCTGTTCAGCGACATCGTGCTGCCTCTCAAGGCGTTGGGGGTCGACCTCGATATCGTCCCCGGCGTCGGACCGGTGATCGCGAGCCCGATCGTCGACGAGGCCGGAGTGGCGTCCCTGCCGTCGTTCGATGCCGGTGCCGTCGGATTCGTGTCCGACGCCGTGGGTGAGCTTGTACGTGAGCTCGGGACGACACCGCTCATCGGCTTCGCCGGAGCGCCTTACACGCTCGCGTCCTACCTTGTCGAGGGGGGACCATCGAAGGAGCACGCCAAGACCAAGGCCCTGATGCACGGTGCGCCAGAGGTGTGGGACGCGCTCATGGGGAGGTTGGCGGCGATCTCGGCAGGGTTTCTGCGTGCCCAGGTCGAGGCAGGTGCCGCTGCCGTTCAGCTCTTCGACTCCTGGGCTGGCGGCCTGTCGCCGTCGGACTACCGAGCCAGGGTGCTCCGACACAGCAGCGCCGTGTTCGAGTCGATCGCCGACCTGGGTGTGCCGCGGATCCACTTCGGGGTGTGCACCGGTGAGATCCTCACCGACATGGCATCGGCCGACGTCGAGGTGGTGGGCGTCGACTGGCGCGTCCCCCTCGACCGTGCCGCGACACGGGTTCGGCCGGGTCAGGCCCTCCAGGGCAACCTCGACCCGACGCTCGTCTTCGCTCCGTGGGACGTCGTCGAGGCGAAGGCCGTCGAGGTAGTCGAGCAAGGTCGCTCCGCCGCGGGCCACATCTTCAACCTCGGGCACGGCGTCCTGCCGGGCACGGATCCCGACGTGCTGGGCCGGCTGGTCGACCTCATTCACTCGTATGAGCCTCGGTCCGAGGCATGAAGCGCCGTAGCGAGACCCACGCCACCAGCCCTGCGCACAGTGCCAGCAGGCCGAGCGGAAGCACGAGCCCCACGGTGTGAGCGACCGCGAGGACGAAGGTGACCAAGCCGTGCCACCCCTGTTTGATGCCTGACACGAATCCACCGTCAGCCTGGTCGTGATGCGCGGGTGGGAGGCTGCTCGGCAGGCTCACGTTGACGGTGATCGTCGACATCGTGGTGCGCGCCGACAACGTTCGCAGCTCAGACTGCAGCGCCTCCAGGTTGGCCTCGCGGTCGGCGAGTTCACGCTCGAGGGCGATGACGTCGCCGAGCTTGGTGGCCCGGTTGAAGAGCGTGCGGAGCTGTGCGATGGAGTCCTTGGCGCTGCCGACGCGTGAGCTGACATCGATCACCCGTGAGGTCACGTCCTGCGACGACCTGCTCTTCGACACCAGGTCACCGAGGCGGGAGATCTCGTCGACGGTGCGGTCGAAGTCGACGACCGGTACAGAGAGCACGATCCGCGAGCGCACCTCGGCGCCGTGAGTGTTGGTCGAGGTGTCCTCGCTGACGATCTCTCCACCTGTTCCAGCCGCGAGCTCGTCGATCTTGGCGATCACGGTCGAGACGTTGCCCGACTCGAGGGTCACCGCTGCGGTCTTGATGAGCGCCGCGCCGGGCAGAGCCGGATCGGGCAGCGAGGACGAGCCGGCGGAAGACCGCTCTGGGGCGAGAGCTGCGCCGGCAGTCACTCCGGCTGGGGCGGCGTCGGCCGCCGCGACCGAGTCGGCGGCCGGCGTCCGTTTGACGACCGCCGAACCGCCCGAGTCTTGGGGGAGCGAGCCGGCTGAGCCAGAGGTGTCCGACGTCTGGCCGCCGCTGCCGCAGCCTGCGACCGCGAACAGAACGGCCAGAGCTGCGGCCGGCCACAGGATGCCGACTCGGGAGGGTGGACGCTGACGTGACGATGGCGACGGGTTCATGGTGCTGTGACGACTGCCGCCATCGATCGGTTCCACAAGGGTCGCGGCAGCTGCTCGCTCGCCGTTTGCGAGGCTGGGCGTCATGACCCCGCAACGGCAGGCACCGCGCATAGCCGTCCTCGGTGGCGGGATCGCAGGGCTCGCCTGCGCACATGCCCTGCTCGTCGACCGCCCCGATCTCGACGTCACGGTTTACGAGGGGTCCTCGGCGGTCGGAGGCAAGCTGTCGCTCGGAGAGGTTGCCGGTGTCCCAGTCGACCTTGGCGCGGAGGCGATGCTCAGCCGTCGTACGGAGGGCACGTCGCTGGCCGAAGCGGTCGGGCTCGGTGGCTCAGTGGTGCACCCTTCCGTCTCCGGCGCCGGGGTATGGACCCGTGGCGCAGTCAGGCCATTGCCGCCCACGTTCATGGGAATTCCCACGGACCTCTCGATGACAGCCCGCGGAGGGATCCTGAGCCAAATGGGCACCGCTCGCGCGGCCATCGAACGGTGGTTTCCGCGGTTGGAGCTGACGGACGACGTGGCCGTCGGACAGCTCGTCGCCGACAGGCTGGGTCGCGAGGTCCGGGACCGCCTCGTCGAGCCGCTTCTCGGCGGTGTGTACGCCGGCCGGGCCGACGAGATCTCGTTGCATGCGGCCCTGCCTCAGCTCGTCCGCGCCGTCGGCGAGCACGGCGGGCTGCTGGCTGCGGCACGAGCCCTTTCGGTCGGCCCGGATCGGTCCGCTGACGGCCTCGCTGCACCGCGGCCGGTGTTCGCCGGCATCCGCGGCGGGATGGGACGGCTTCCCCAGGCTGTGGCCCAGGAGATCTGCCGCCGGGGCGGCTCGGTCGTCCTCGACGCGAGGGTACGCGAGCTGAGCCGCACCGAACCCGGCTGGCGACTGAGGTTCGGCGCGACGGACCGTGAGCTGACCGGTGTCGCGGACGCCGTCGTCGTGGCGACGCCCGCGACACCGGCCTCCCGGTTGCTACGAGACGCCGCACCGGCTGCTGCGCGCGAGCTCGCTCGCATCGACTATGCCTCGATCGCGCTCGTGACGTTGGCCTGGCCAGTCGACCAGATGCAGACCGGCCTCCACGGGACTGGCTTCCTCGTACCCCCCGTCGACGGCCACCTCGTCAAGGCGGCCACATACTCCTCGCGGAAGTGGTCCTGGCTCAGCGGTGACGTGTTCGTGGTCCGCTGCTCCATCGGACGGCACCGCGACGAGGGCGCGCTCCAGCGAGACGACCACGAGCTTGTGGAGGCGGTGAGGGCCGACCTGCACGCCGCGACCGGGCTCGGGGCGCCACTGCTCGATTCGGACGTCACACGCTGGGGCGGCGCACTGCCGCAGTACGCCGTCGGGCACCTCGACCGCGTACGCGCCATCCGCTCGGCGCTCGAGGACGCACCCGGTCTCGAGGTGTGCGGCGCCGCGTATGACGGGGTCGGCATCCCTGCGGTTGTCGCAGGTGCCCGGGAGGCGGCGACCCGCGTGCTGACGGCGCTGGACGGTGTCGCGACAATGGGGGCATGAGCGACGTCTCCACTGCCACCGGTAAGCGCCCCGATCAGGGCAAGGCCGCGCGGGCCCTGAACACCTCGATCCGCTACACGATGTGGTCAGTCTTCGAAGTCTCGGAGCCGGTCGACAGCGACAACGACCGGTCCGACCAGGCTCGTGAGGTCGACGAGCTGTTCGCCGACCTGGCGCTGTCCGATGTCGTGGTACGCGGCACCTACGACCTCTCGGGTATCCGAGCCGACGCCGACCTGATGGTGTGGTGGCACGCCTCGTCGGCTGAGCAGCTGCAGTCGGCATACAGCAGGCTGCGCCGTACCGCGTTCGGCCGTCGTCTCGTGCCGGTGTGGTCGCAGCTGGCCCTGCACCGTCCCGCGGAGTTCAACAAGAGCCATATACCCGCGTTTCTCGCAGACGAGGCGCCGCGGGACTTCGTCTGTGTCTACCCGTTCGTCAGGTCCTACGAGTGGTACCTGCTCGAGGACGCCGAGCGCCGTGCCATGCTGGCCGAGCACGGCCAGATGGCTCGAGACTTCGCAGACGTGCGAGCCAACACGGTCGCGTCCTTCGCTCTCGGAGACTACGAGTGGATGCTCGCCTTCGAGGCCGATGAGCTCCACCGCATCGTCGACCTGATGCGTCACCTGAGGGGGAGCAAGGCCAGGATGCACGTGCGGGACGAGGTGCCCTTCTACACAGGGCACCGGCGCACCGTCGCGGAGCTCGTGGGCTCCCTGCCCTGAAACGTGAGGGGCGGCCCTGCCTACTCGGCTGGTTCGAGGGTGAGACTTATGCTGTTGATGCAGTACCGAGCATCGGTGGGCGTCTCATAGCCCTCCCCGACGAAGACGTGTCCCAGGTGGGAGTTGCAGGTGGCGCAGCGGACCTCGGTGCGTGCCATCCCGAGCCCGCGGTCTTCGATGAGGACGACGCTGTCGCTGTCGCCGGGTGACCAGAACGACGGCCAGCCGCAGTGTGAGTCGAACTTCTCGCTCGAACGGAACAGCTCGGCCTTGCAGGCGCGGCAGCGGTACACACCCTCGGTCTTTGTCTCGACATACTGTCCCGACCAGGGGCGCTCCGTACCAGCCTTGCGGAGCACCGCGTACTCCTCTTTGCTGAGCTGAGCTCGCCACTCGTCCTCGCTCTTGGTCACCTGGGTCGTCATACTCCCGAGCCTACGGGCCTGCTCAAGGCGAGAGGTGGCTGATGAGCGCTGTCGAGAAGGCGTCATACAACCGAAAGGTCCTCGCGCGCGACCGATGCGTAGCGGCTTGTCGATAGGCTGCCCGCATGCCGGCTCCCGCGACCGAGATCGACGTCGACGGCACGCCGGTACGGGTGTCCAACCCCGACCGAGTCATCTACCCGGCCACCGGCACGACGCCCGAGGCGACCAAGCTGGACGTGGTCCGGTACTACGCAAGCGTCGGTGAAGGGATACTGCGGGCGCTGCACGAACGGCCGACGACGTTGGAGCGCTGGCCGAAGGGCGTCTTCGCCGACATCAAGCAGGCCACCAGGACCGACCCTCAGGGTGACGCCTTCTTTCAGAAGCGGATACCCAAAGGAGCCCCCACATACGTCGAGACCGCACGGATCACGTTTCCTTCGGGGCGCTTCGCCGACGAGATCTGTCCGACCGAGGCGGCCGTTGTCGCCTGGGCTGCGCAGATCGGGACGATCACCTTCCATCCCTGGCCGGTGCGGCGGGACGACGTCGACCATCCCGACGAGCTCCGGATCGACCTCGACCCGCAGCCCGGCACCGACTTCGCCGACGCCGTCCGGGTGGCCGGTCAGGCGCGCCTGCTGCTTGAGGAGCTCGGCTACCGGGGCTTCCCCAAGACGTCGGGTAACCGGGGCGTCCACATCTACCTGCGCATCGAGCCGAAGTGGTCCTTCACTGACGTCCGGCATGCGGCGATCGCATTGGGACGCGAGCTCGAGCGCCGGATGCCCGGCGCGGTGACGACGAAGTGGTGGAAGGAGGAGCGAGGCGAGGCGATCTTCGTCGACTACAACCAGAACGCCCGGGACCGTACGATCGCCAGCGCCTACAGCCTGCGACCGCTGCCTGGGGCTCCGGTGTCCACGCCGGTCACCTGGGAGGAGCTCGACGGGCTCGACCCGCGGGCGTTCACCCTCTTCACGGTGCCCGCACGGTACGCCGATGTGGGCGACCTGAACGCCGAGATCGACGACGTGCACCACTCGCTCGAGCCGCTGCTCCAGATGTACGAGCGCGACGAGGGCGCAGGGCACGGTGACATGCCTTATCCGCCCGACTACCCGAAGATGCCGGGCGAGCCGCCCAGGGTGCAGCCCAGCAAGAAGAACGCGCTGAACTGGGACAACGCAGCTGAGTGACTTGTGCGTGTCGGTGGCACAACGCACACTCCCCGGATACCTAGGACTGTGCCCGATGTCAGCGGACGGCATCCGTGACGTTCTCACCAAACGCGGCGGCTGGCATCGAAGGTCTGCATCCGCGTCGGTTCCGGCACACCCGGGCGCACGACTTCCTTCTGAACGGTGGTCAGGAGCAGGTCTCAAGCGGCTGGCGGGCTGGTCATCGGACGTGATGCTCGAGAGGTGTGGAGCGTCTGCTGCCGACGTTGCGCGCGAAGGCAGCTGCGCAACGGATGAAGCGAGGGGACCGGGTATGACCCGAGAGCTGTGGCGCGAAACTTGTGATCGCAAGAAAGGTAAAGCACCTCGTGCCAGTGGCGGACCCGGTGTCTCCTAACGCGGCGGGAGCCCGACCTATCACTAGCTCGGGCTTTCCAGAATCAGCCAGCCGAGGAGCCTCTGAGTCAACTGCAAGCGTACACACGTCGCGCCGACAATCTATGGAGACGGAGCTGGCTGAGTACCTCGAGCACTTCCGCCTGCGGGTGCTACAGGACGCGCTGAACGAGGCCACCGCTGCCTATTGGGAGCGCCGAGCAAGGTCCTTTGAAGAGTGGAGTCCAGCAGAGTGGTGTACGGCTCCCTGGTGAGCGTGTCGCCTGAGTAGGTGACGGCCATCGGGTGATCCTTCGAGTGATCTGCGAAAACCGACTCGAAGAAGGACACCATGATGACCGTCAACCCCAGTATCGACCCTGCCCGCCTGCTCGAGGAGCAGCTGGCGCAGGCGTCGCCGGATCTGCTGCGCGAGCTGCTGACCACGTTCGTCAACACGTTGATGTCGGCCGAAGCCGACTCGGTCTGCGGTGCCGCCTATGGCCAGGTCAGTCCGGAGCGGGTCAACCGCCGCAACGGGTACCGGGCCCGGGAGTTCGACACCCGCGCCGGCACCTTGGACCTGGCGGTTCCGAAGCTGCGGGCCGAGACGTACTTCCCGGAGTGGCTGCTGGAGCGACGCAAGCGCGCCGAGCGGGCGCTGACCAGCGTGGTGGCGACCTGCTACCTGCTCGGGGTGTCCACCCGTCGGATGGACAAGCTGGTGCAGTCCCTGGGGATCACCACGCTGAGCAAGTCGCAGGTCTCGGTGATGGCCACAGAGCTCGACGCCCACGTCGAGGAGTTCCGCACCTGCCGCCTGGAGGATGCTGGCCCGTTCACGTTCGTCGCGGCCGACGCCCTGGTGCTCAAGGTCCGCGAAGGCGGCCGGGTGGTCGGCGTGCACGCACTAGTGGCCACCGGCGTCAACCTCGACGGACACCGGGAGATCCTCGGCCTGCAGGTCACCACGGCCGAGGACGGCGCAGGCTGGCTGGCGTTCTTCCGCGACCTGGTCGCCCGCGGCCTGACCGGCGTCAAGCTCGTCACCAGCGACGCCCATGCCGGTCTCGTGGCAGCGATCACCGCGACGCTGGCCGGTGCTGGGTGGCAACGATGCCGGACCCACTACGCGGCGAACCTGATGTCGGTGACTCCGAAGAGTTCCTGGGGATGGGTCAAGGCACTGCTGCACTCGATCTACGACCAGCCCGACGCCGAGGCGGTGCACGCCCAGTTCGACCGCGTCGTCGACGCCCTGACCGAGAAGCTCCCCAACGTGGCCGAGCACCTCGAGACTGCCCGCGCGGACATCCTGGCCTTCACCGCGTTCCCCAAAGAGGTCTGGCGCCAGATCTGGTCCAACCGGGCGTTGTCAAGCTGCCTGGAGTCGATCCGCTTGATTTCTGCGGTTCGGTTTGGAGGAAGGTTGACGCCGACGAGTCCAGGGGGTGCCGGGGTCCTCGGGCGTGCACGGAACCGCTCCGGGTGCAGCTGGTAATAGGCCTGCTGGGTTTGCTCCTGCCGCGTCCAGAGGTGGCGCCAGGTGCCGTTGTGGACTTCGTCCGGTGAGAACAAGGCGATCCCGGAATGCTTGTGGTTCTGGTTGTACCAGCGCACGTACCTGGCCATGAACGCGCGCGCGTCTTCGATGGTGTCGAACGTGCCGGGGTAGTTCGGCCGATACTTCATTGTGCGGAACTCGGACTCGGAGTACGGGTTGTCGTTGGATACCCGTGGCCGGTTGTGAGTCTGGGTGATGCCCAGGTCGGCGAGGTAGTCCTTCAGCGCCGTCGAGCGCATCGCGGGTCCGGAGTCGGCGTGCACGATGTCGGGGAGCCCTTCGTGGGCGATCGCGCCGGTGAACATCTCGACCGCGAGATCGTCGACCTCACGGTCCTCCACTCGCCAGCCGACGAGCTTGCGGGAGTAGATGTCGATGATCGAGTACGCCTTGAACGCGCATCCGCGCCAGGGGGTGCGCAAATCGGTGATGTCCCACGACCAGACCTGCCCCGGACCGGTCGCTTCCAGCACCGGCGCCTCCCTCGGAGGGCGGGTGCTGCCGCGCCGAGTGGGCGCGACGGGCCGGGTGGACTGGTCCTCGATCGTCACGGCGATCCGCCACCACGAGCGGCGGGAGCCGAGCATCACGCCTTCATCCCACGCGGCCGCGAACGAGTGATCCACAGAGACCCCGTCGGCCCAGCCGGCGGTGACCCGCCTCTCGATCTCAGCGCGGTCGGTCTGGCTGATCCGTGAGGGATAGGCCCGATCTCTGTGCGGAATCGGCTCCGGCGTCGGCAGTCGGGGGTTGCGTCGATAGTGCCAGGTGGACCGGGAGACACCAGTCATCGCGAGCGCTTGACGCTGCGAGCCGCTGATCTCTGTCAACTCGACGACGAGTTCGTCCTCGGCGCCGAGGGAATCGGACGGATCGGTCGTCGCCGGGGCAGCGTCGGGCTCTTGCTCGCTCATCGAGTGCAAGAGCCCGATAGCTTTTCCCAAGGCCTCGTTCGTCTGCTCGAGCTCACGCACCCGAGCGCTCAGGCTCGCGACCTCGGCCTCGTGTGCCGCGCGCTCCTTGGCGCGCTGTCTCTCCGGCGCGGTGCGTTTCTCTGGCGGGACCGTCATAGGACCACCTTCTCGCGGGATCAGGCCACGATCGAGATCACCGTCGAAGACGGCCGACCGCCATCGGCGGAGGCGATCGTAAGAGACCTTCTGCCCCGCGAGCCAGATCGCCTTCTGCCCATACGGCTGCACCTCGGTACTCATGCACGAACTCACGGATCTGCCTCGTCGTGAACCCCGCGGTGATCGACATATCCACCGACTCCCTCACTGGTCGTGTACTGACTCAAACCAGCCTGGCGAAAGGGGAACAACCCCAACGAACGCCTCAACCGCGAGATCCGCCGCCGCACCGACGTCGTCGGCATCTTCCCCGACCGCAATTCAATCATCCGGCTCGTCGGCGCCGTCCTGGCTGAACAACACGATGAGTGGGCCGAAGGCCGCCGCTACCTCGGACTCGACGTCCTCGCCCGGGCGCAGGCCGTTGACCTCACCACCGGGGAGGTGACCAACGAGCTAACCCTGCAGGCCATCACGGCCTGAACAACAACGACGAAGGATCACCCGTCCTACACCACGTCAGAGGACTTGCCCCTTTGAAGCAGCGCGTCGCAGCGCGGAGACTACACAGGCCAAGCGACCCTCGGTGATCTGAAAGCGCGGGACCGACGCCTCGCTGGCACCGCCGAAGCCTGCCGTCGCCGAGCTGTGTCGCCCTGTACGGAGAGCCGGTTTCCCATGTCTAGGGCATGGCTCCGAGTGAGCGCAGACCCCGCCAACGACGCGGCATTCATCAGCGGACCTGCCGCGGTGTCTCCTGGCAGCCGCCACCGGAAACCTCCCGGTCCGGGCGCTCGGCGCGAAGGTGCGGCGCACCCATGAACCCCCGCGCGGACGTCTCAGGTGCGCGATTGGCGTCTCTCGCCTGGGTCGTCCGCGCGGGCTCAATCGGCGGCGTCACGTCACCCGTCATGGTAGGGCCTGTTAGCTGACCACGAAACTGTCGAACGCTTGGTTTCGGCTTGCTTCACTTGCCCATCCGCTCCGGTAGGCGAGCGGGGTCGTGCCGACCAGCCCACGGAGCCGTCCGGTGTCGCTCATGATGGTTTGGCGACCTCGCCTCACTCTAGGGGAAAATCTTGGAGTGGCAGGTTCCGGTGGAGGTGTCGATCGCCGTGCCGGTGGCGGCCTCTACGAATTCAGCTGTCCAACCTGCCGCCCCGAGCGTCATCCGCAGGTAGCCGAACTTCTTTGCCTTGGCGGCCACGGGCGGGTTCGTCAGTTTCGTGACTCCTACCAGGCTCTCTCCTCCGGTACCGACGACATACTCGGTCGGGCCGGCGAGGTCTGGAGCGTTGGAGTACGGGTTCATCGGCAGGTAGCGCTGATAGTTGTGGACGTGCCCGTTCAGGACCACGTCGGCGTGGTAGTCGTACAACAACTGCCACCAGGGTGTGTAGGTCGTGGCGGGCGTCGCCCCACGCCCGTAGAGCGGTTGGTGCCAGTAGGCCGCGACACAAGGCTTCGCGTCCAGGTTCAACGGGTCGGCGTTCTGCTGCAGCACTGACTTCAGCCAGGCGGTCTGGGTGCTGGTAGCGGTGCAGCCGCCGACACTGTCCTGGGTGCATTGCGCGTTGAGGGCGATGAACAGCCACGAACCGACCGTGTAGGTGTACTCGCCGTGCGTCTCGAAGTTCGAGTGCGTGAAGTGGGAGTAGTAGCTAGTCGCGAGGCAGTTGGTGCCTGTCAGATAGTCATGATTTCCTGCCACTGGATACATGATCGAGTCGAGCCTGCCCCATGTCGGCGTGTACGACGCGTCGTAGGCCGCCGGGTCTGCGCACTTGTACTGGTAGTCACCCAGGCCCGCGACCCGGTCAGCCGTCCCGGTGTCGGTCAGGATCGAGTCTCGCAACGCAGCGTCAGACACGCTCAGCTGCTGACAATGCGTCGGAGTTCCGAGGCCGGTGTTCCAGTAGGGGTCCATCGGATCACAGGCCATGTCGCCCACCGCGATCACCACCGGGTCACCCGTGACCGTCGCCGCGGTCGCGATACCGACTGGAGCGAGCAGGAGGGCCGTCGTGACCGCCCCGGTGAAGACGCGCTGTCTCATGCTGTGCTCCTCAGGTTGCGTCGTCTGCGATGAGTGGTGCGACACGTGCGAGTTGTCGCTTCGCTGCCTTAGAGATACCGCCCATCTCAAGCTCATACGGGCCAAAACACCAAATATAGTGCACGGCTCACAGGCTATGCAAGGCTCCACGGTCGCGCTTCCGCTCGTGAGTGCTGACGGAGACCGAAGGTCAAAGAGCGTGTCCACTCCTTTCCACATGCCGAGGCGACCGTTGCATCTGGCCCCGATACCTGGGGTAACCGTCTCGTCGAGCGCTGTTTACCCTGCAAAACCGTGGTTTTGACGGTCTGTTCGCTCTCAGCTCGTAGCGTCTGTCCACTAGACAGAGGAGGCACAGCGGTGGAGTTGCCCGAGCAGCGCCTGGCGGAGTTGGCCGCAGCCCAGGAGGTCATCGAGGGCGCACTTGCCGCCCATCGTCAGCTGACGCACGACGAAACGCTTCAGATCGAGAGACACGTCGCAAGCGTCCGGGTCATCGACGAACGACTCGCGTCCGCCTCGAACGGAGATTCGATACCGTCGCAGTCGCCTACGATGGGGAGCCATGCCACGGCAGCAGCGGCGTTGCCGACCTGACCAAGCCGGGTCCCGAGCCCCCGACGGACGCCACCCCGGCGCATGCGGCAGGCTCCGCGTACTGTGCCGAGTATGAGCGTCGCGCAGACCTTCGACGCGGTCGAGGACGACGGCGAACCCGACGTGACTGCGCTCATCCCCATCCTTCGGCGTTTCGTCGGTTCGAGGGTCGCCGACCGGGCCGTCGCGGACGACCTCGTGCAGGAGACTCTCGTGCGGGTGCTCACCGCGGCGGGCCGAGTCGAGCCGGGGATGCTCGAGCCCTACGCCATCGTCACCGCGCGCAACCTCGTCGCCTCCATGTGGAAGGAGCAGGACAGACATCGGCGCAACCAGCACCGGATCGTCGACCTGCGACCGCCAGGGTCTCCGGACGAGGGCCTGCTCCAGAGGGAGGAGCGCCACGCTGTCACGCAGGCGCTCGGGCGCCTGTCCGAGAGGGACCGCAAGACTCTGGTCGCCCATGAGGTCCTGGGACAGGACACCCAGTCGCTCGCGGCCGAGCTCGGCTCGTCGTCCGGTGCCGTCGCCGCTCAGCTGAACCGCACACGTGCGCGGCTTCGCGTCGAGTATCTGCTCGCACTGGAGGGGGCCGAGCCCCTCACAGACCAGTGCAGGCCGGTACTCCTCGCGCTGTCGAGTGGCGACCGTCGGCGGCAGCGAGAGGTAGACGCGGCTCGACACCTGCTTGAGTGCGACCTATGCGCGCGACTGAGCCAGCCGCTTCTCGAGAGGGGGCGCCGCAGTGACAATGAAATGCGGACCCGTATCAGCGGTGACGGCGATGTGGTGCTCGCCCGCCAGGCGGCGCGCGAGCTCGCGTCACGCCTGAGCTTCTCCCGCACGGAGCTGACCACGATCGCGACGGCAGTGTCGGAGATCGCACGTAACATTGTCCGCTTCGCGGGTGACGGCGAGATCGTCGTCGAACTGCTCGAGGAGCCTCGTCGCGGGGTGCGGGTCGTGGCCCGCGACACGGGTCCGGGCATCCCCGACATCGAGCAGGCGCTCGCAGATGGGTACAGCACCTACCACGGTCTCGGGTTGGGTCTGCCAGGTGCGCGCCGCCTGATGGACGAGTTCGCGGTGGTGTCCGAGGTAGGCCGGGGAACGACAGTGACCATGACGAAGTGGCGGCAGGAAGGATGACGATGAAAGAGGACTCACCGGTAGCTAACGAGGTCGCCGAGGACTTCCCGACGATCGACCGCCAGGACGAGGACCAGCTCCTGCCCCAACTCGTGGCGCACCTTCGCGAGCATCACAACAAGCTCCAGGAGGAGTGGGCCGACCGCATCCAACAGTCCGGCCTCCTGCATGCGATGACCCCGCAGGAGATGGCAAACGAGACAACGTCGGTCTACGACAACTACGTCGAGGTGCTCGAGACCGGAAGCGTCGAGGCTTTGCAGCACTACGCACGCGACCTGTCCGAGCGGATCATCCCGCGCGGTGTCGAGACCCACGAGGTTGTCGGCATCGTGCTCCTTCTGCGTGACGTGCTGGCGCGTTCTCTCTTCGAGAAGTACCAGCGGGACTTCTCTCTCCTGAACAGGGTGCTCGACGCCTACGAGCCGGCGGCGAACCGCATCGCCAACACGGTCGCGGTCAGCTTCGTCGACGAACGTGAGCGCATCATCCGCAAGCAGCAGGATGCGATCCGGGAGCTGTCGACGCCGGTTCTTCCGGTCCGTGAGCGGCTGCTCATCCTGCCGATCATCGGGGTGCTGGACAGTGAGCGGGCTCGGCAGCTCACCGAGCAGCTTCTCACCGGCATCAGGACACATCGGGCGAAGGTCGTGGTCATCGACATCACCGGCTCACCAGATGTCGACGAGTCCGTGGCCAACCACCTCGTCCGCACCGTCGACGCCTCGCGTCTCATGGGTGCGAGCGTGATCATCACCGGGCTATCCCCCAAGATCGCGCAGACACTCGTCACCATCGGGGTGGACCTGAGCAAGATGAACACGATCGGCGACCTCCAGGGCGGGCTCGAGGAAGCAGAGCGGCTACTCGGCTACACCGCAGACCGGCAGGACGGGCTGGCAGGGTAGTGAACACCGGACCGGCGCTGGTCTCCATACTGCGGCAAGGCTCCTACTTGATCGCGTCGATCCATACTGCCCTCGACGACTCCCAGATGGTCCGTTTCCAGAAGGACCTGATCGACCAGATCGGGCAGCACCGCTCCCGTGGCGTCATCATCGACGTGGCGGCGCTCGACGTACTCGACTCGTTCGGCTCCAAGACGTTGCGCAACATTGCCGAGATGGCGCGCCTTCGCGGCGCTACTACGGTGATCGTCGGCATCCAGCCCGATGTGGCCTTCGCCATGGTGGAGCTGGGAATGGGCACGGGTACCGTGCGTACGGCCTTGGACCTCGAGGAGGGCCTGGAGTTCCTCGACGACAGCATCCCCAGACGGGTGTCAGGAGGCGACGTCCGCCTCGGCCTGCACTCATGACGACACTCGACGACGTGCGGCGCGACTACCGAGCCGCCTTCCTTCGCTACCTTCCCCGTCGCGAGGAGGCCGCGCTGCACCTGGCCTACAAGCTTGGCAGGACCGCCGTCTCGGACGGACTCAGCATCCTCGAGCTGGCCCAGCTTCACCACGACGTGCTGCTGGAGGTACTCAAGGACACGCCCGACGACGACCTGACCAGGGTTGCAGGTGCTGCCTTGGAGTTCTTCCTCGAGGTGCTGGCTCCCTACGACATGGCTCAACGCGGCCTGCGCTGACCATGACTATCGCCTGACGACTTTGCGGGCACGGTATGACGCGGGGGCACCTACCGCCACATGGCGCTTTCTGACGCGGAGTGGCGTGATCTCGGTTGGGAAGCCAACATCATGCCGGGAGGTCCTGGCCGTCTACCGAGTGCAGGCGCCCAACAGGGGCGCTGGACCGTCACCAACCCTGTACGGGTGAAGCCAGGAGGCAGCACATGTCACGCCATGCCCAGGAGGTCGTCGTCCCGTTGACGACGGTGACGGAGCGAAGACGTGCGCGGCAGGCCCGGGTGGTCGAGAACCGCAAGGTGCCGGGGGTGATGGCTCAGACGTTCGCGAACTCGTGCGAGGCCCAGGCTGAGTGGCTGCGCGACCTCGCGGCCGAAGACGGTGATGACCGCCACGCCACGACGGAGAAGGCGCTCCTCGATGTGGCGAGATGGGCCTTGACGGCTGACGAGGCCGAACTGGTGCTCACCGTGGCCATCCCCATGGCCGTGTCCGATCTTTATGCGGGGCTTCTCCGCCTGAACGAGGACGCCACCGACCTCTTGTCGACCTTCTGCTCCTTCGACGACCTTCTGCTCGACGACGACCTGATCAGAGGCTCGTGACGACTCGGCTCACGAGAGCAGTTTGCGTGGCGGTGCTCGCGGGGGACCGCCACCCAAGCGCGCGGCCCTGGGTGCCGTGCCCCCTGACGCCCTCGGTCGGGTGATGTACCGACCGAGGGCGTCATCAGGGTTCCCTACTGGCGCTCATCGCCCCGGGACGGCTACATCCCGGTAATGCCCTGCCCGTTGACGGACTCGGCGTCGAGGGTCTCGTGCTCGACCAGGTGGAGGACGGGAACGCCGAGTCGACGTCGCGCCTTCGACGTCCAGTCCAGGTGGAAGAACTCCTGGACGACGTGCGGACGGGTCATCACGATGACCTCGTCGGCGGTCCCCTTGGCGACCACGTCGTCGAGGGAGTCGAGCGGGTCGTCAGAGCTGAACTCACCGCTCGCCTCGTGCCCGAGTGCCTCGATGGCAGCGACGCTCACGGTCACCGCCGTGTCGGCCTCTCTGTCCAGGCTCTTCTGGGCCTCCCCGGTGACGACGTCGACGTTCTCCATGACGGGTGACGTCCAGATCTCGCTTGCCCCCAACGATCCCAGTGCCGTCTCGACCCGTAGCTGGGCGTTCTCGCACGGGATGAGCACGTGGTAGTGCTTGGTGTCGCTGATCCCGTCGTGCAGACCCACGACCTCGGCCGCGTCGCCCGGCGTCATGGCCTGCTCAGCGAGAACGATCACGTTGTACATGGCTCTCCTTCGTTGTGCTGTCCATCATGGTCATCATGGTCATCAGGTCAGGATGTCGTCGAGGTCGTAGCCGACCGCTTCCTCGAGCTGCTCATACGTGCACGACTCGGGAGCCCGGTCGGGACGCCATCGTTTGAACTGTGTGGTGTGGCGGAAGCGGGTTCCCTCCATGTGGTCGTACCCCACTTCGGCGACGAGCACGGGGTCGAGTGGGACCCACGAGAGGTCCTTGCCCGCGTTCCATCGGGACTGGGCCCCTGGCATCCGGTCGCCGTGCTGCTCCGCCGCCCATTGCGCCCAGGGGTGCTCGCTGGGCGACACCACGAGCGGCGCGAGCTCGGCGATGAGCTCAGCCCGTCGAGCAGCCGCGAACGCCGCAGAGACGCCGACATGCTGCAACCGGCCGCCTGTGTCGTACAAACCGAGGAGGAGTGACCCCAGCAGCGGCTGCTCAGGTGACGACGTCTTGTGGAGCCGGTAGCCCGCGAGGACGACGTCCGCGGTGCGGATGTGCTTGATCTTCAACATCGCCCGGGCACCCGGTGCGTAACCGGCGGCCAGGGGCTTGGCCACCACACCGTCTAGCCCAGCACCCTCGAACGTCGCGAACCAGCGTTCGGCTGTGGCGGGGTCGTCGGTGGCGGGGGTGAGGTGCACGGGCGGACGAGATCCCGACAAGGCGTCGACAAGGTGTCGCCGACGCTCCCCCTGTGGGGTCGCCAGGAGCGACGTGTCGTCGAGAGCGAGCAGGTCGAACGCCACGAATGACGCAGGAGTCTCGGTGGCGAGCTTGCGCACGCGGGAGTCGGCGGGATGGATACGTTCGAGCAGCCTCTCGAACTCGAGCCGGCCGTCGATCGCGACGATGATCTCCCCGTCGACGACGCACCGTGGCGGTAACGACTCGAGGGCTGCCTCGACCACGTCGGGGAAGTACCGCGTCAGCGGGCGCTCGTTACGGCTGCCGAGCTCGACCTCGTCGCCGTCGCGGAACAGGACGCACCGGAAGCCGTCCCACTTCGGCTCGTAGAGCGCGCCACCTTCGAGGGACTGCGGCGCGGGAAGTGTCTTCACCGACTTCGCCAGCATGGGCGACAGCGGGGGCATCACGGGTAGCTGCATCCCAGGACCTCAGTTCCGTGTGTAGCGGCAGAAGAGCTGGCTGTCGTCCTCGAGGAGGTGGCGCAGGGTGTAGGCCGCGGGCGGTTCGATGTCAGCGCCGTGCGTGATCCTCATCCGGTCACCGGCCAGCATGAGCGGCGTGACGGTGAGGCAGATCTCGTCGGCTCGTCTCGACGCCACGAGGTCGCGCATCAGCGTCGGTCCACCTTCGCACAGCACCCGCTGGTACCCCATGGTCGCCAGCTCCTCGAGGGCGACGCCGAGCTCGACGTCATCGCGTCCTGCCACGATGACGGGCGCAACTGCTCCCACCTCCGCCCGCAGGTCGGAAGACGCAGACTCGGTCGTTATCACGACCGTCGGCGCCTCGCCGCCGGCCAACAGTGCGGGGTCGATGTCGAGGGACCTGGAGACGACGGCGATGGCGGGCAGCGGAGCCAGGCCGAGGCGGTTGCGAAGGCTGGTGCGGTGCTCCCGCGACGCCACCGGTAGGTACCCCTCGGTTCGCACCGTCTTCGCTCCCACCACGATGACGTCGGCGAGCGACCTCAGCAGGCCGAAGACGAGCTTGTCGGAAACGCTCGACAGCGTGCCGGACCTCGAGTCGCTGCCCTGGGCAGCACCGTCGAGCGAGCTGACGAAGTTGGCCCTGACCCACGCCCGCTCGACCGGGTAGGCGTAGAGCTGTACGAGATCCTCGTCGGTGAGCTCGTTGGGGGCCGTCGGGAACAGGGACTGCACGCGTCGATCCTGCCACCTGTGAGCTCATTGCCACGACGCCAGCGCCTGGGTTGGGCACAATGTCTGCATGAGCGACTCGTTGAGCGACCTGTTGCGGCTCCCTAAGGGAAGGGTGGACATGGGGGAGCTCGATCCGCGAGCACACCCGGGGTTCCGCGGTGGCAAGGCGGCGGGAAAGGCCGCTCTCGCGGACCTCGGTCCAACTGTGTCCGATCTCCAGGAGCGGCTGTACGCACAGTCTCGAGCAGGCGGGAAGCGCCGTGTCCTGCTCGTCCTGCAAGGGATGGACACCTCGGGCAAAGGTGGCGTGATGCGTCACTGCGTGGGTTTGCTGGACCCCCAGGGAGTCGATATCACCTCGTTCAAGGCGCCCACCGCGGCTGAGCGCAGACACGACTTCCTCTGGCGGATCGAGCGGCACACACCAGCCCCCGGGATGGTGGGAATCTTCGACCGGAGCCACTACGAGGAAGTACTCGTCGCCAGGGTGCACCGGCTGGCACCAGCAAAGGAGATCACTCGGCGCTACGCGGCCATCAACGCCTTCGAGCGCAGTCTCGTCGGCGACGAGACGACAGTGGTCAAGTGCTTCCTCAACATCTCCGCTGCCGAGCAGGCAGACCGGCTGCTCGAGCGGTTGAAGGACCCGACGAAGCACTGGAAGTTCAACCCGGCTGACATCGAGGAGAGAAGCAGGTGGGAGGAGTACCAACGTGCCTACGAGATCGCTCTCGAACGATGCAACACCGCGGCTGCCCCGTTCTTCGTCATCCCCAGCGACAGGAAGTGGTACCGCAACTGGGCTATCACGACGCTGTTGCTGGAGCATCTCAAGGCGCTCGACCTGCACTGGCCCGAGGGTGACTTCGATGTCGACGAGCAGAAGTCACGTCTCGCTGCCACCAGGTGACCTCACCAGCTCTGCGCGGTCCCGCCGGTCCGCGGGTGCGCCCCTTCCGGGACATTCGTGCCCTTCTGACGGAGCGTCTGCGCCCTTTCGAGTGGGTCAGGCGGGGATCTCGACCAGGCGGAGCGCGCCGACGGAGTAGCGGGCCACGATGATGCGCCCCAGCTCGTCGTGTGCTCCGAGCGGCTCCGACACCGCGACCGCTCCCGCTTCGAGGGCTAGCTCGGCCGCCCGGTCGGGCAGCGTCCCCGGCGCGATGAACAGCGACCCTACGGCGATGTGCCGGCGACCCTGGCGGCGCCAGGCGCGGACCGCCTCTCCCGTCGACGGCGGTGCTGCCGAGGCGAATGCGACGCTGGTGGGCAGCCGGTGCCGTGCTCCCCACACGCGAGCGAGCCGGGCGACCATGGCGTTGGCGCGCGCGTCGGACGAGCCGGCCGCCGCGAGCACGAGCGCGTCCAGCTCCCTGACCCGGGCTGAATGCAGGGCCGCTCGCAGCCGTTCGTCCAGGATGCCCAGCAGGGTGGTATCGGTGCCGAGGACTCCGGACACCCTGGCCGCGAGACCCGGATGGCGAGCCGACGCCTGCTCCACCGCCTGTGGTACGTCGACCCGCGCGTGGAATGCGGTCGTGAGCAGCAAGGGTACGACGACGACCTCTGTGTGGCCGGACTTCGCGAGCCGCTCGAAGACCCGGTCGAGTTTGGGAGCCACATGGTCCAGGAAAGCCGGCTCGACATGCAGGTCGGGTCGCAAGCCCTTGGTGGTGGCGATGATGTCCCTGACCGTGCGGGCCGACCGTGGGTCACGGCTGCCATGGGCGAGGGCGACCAAAGCTGGAGCGCTCATGAGTGGATCCCGCATTCTGTCTTTGCGGTGCCTGCCCAGCGGCCGCTTCGGGGGTCGTCGCCCGGTGCGACGCGTTGCGTACACGGCCAGCACCCCAGGGAGGGGTAACCGTCGAAGACGAGCGGGTTGACCAGGATGTCGTTGTCGGCGATGTAGCGGTCGACGTCCTCCTGGGTCCAACGGGCCAGCGGCGAGACCTTCACCTTGCCCAACTTCTCGTCCCAGCCGACGACGGGAGCGATGACGCGGTCACGCGTCTCGCCGCGGCGCAGGCCGGTGGCCCAGGCGTCGTAGGAGGCGAGGCCATCGGAGAGTGGCTGCACCTTGCGCAGGGTGCAGCACAGGTCGGGGTCCCGGGCCCAGAGGTCGACCCCGTACTGCTCGTCCTGCCGGCGTACCGAGATCGTCGGCGAAAGGGTCACCACGTTGACGGGGAGGGTGGCGGCCACAGCGTCGCGCGTGCCGAGAGTCTCGACGAAGTGGTATCCCGTGTCCAGGAAGAGCACATCGATGCCAGGAGCGACCCGCGACGCGAGGTGCGACAACACGCCGTCGCTCATCGAGGACGTGACACAGAACCGGCTGCCGAACGTCTCCACCGCCCATTCGATGATCGCCTCGGCCGGCGCGAGCTCCAGCTCCGGACCGGCGATCGACGCGATCTCACGCAGCTCGTCCATTGTCGCGACAGTCATCTCGAGCCTCCGGGCGTTCCGCGTGCGGAGCGCCCGGCCGGACCCGACCGGCCTGGTGCAAGGACTCCGATGAAAGAGACGGTGAAAGCCCGCAGGCATTCACGGCACTCCCAAGCGCCGTGCCGTTCTCCGTGCGGGTGCAGGTTCGAGCCTGCGCAGTAAGGGCAGTGCAGCGGGACGGAATGCGCGCTCATCGCAGCACCTCCTCCTCTGCGCGTGCCGCCCACGACGCGAACCTCTCACCGTCGCGACCCTCGTCGAGGTAGGCGCGAACGACGCGCTCGACGTAGTCGGTGAGGCCGGCCGAGGTGACCTTGTGACCACGAAGCTTGCGACCGAAGCCCGCCTCGAGCCCGAGACCGCCGCCGAGATGCACCTGGAAGCCCTCGACGAAGTCACCGGCACGGTCGAGGACCAGCTGGCCCTTCAGCCCGATGTCGGCGATCTGGATGCGGGCGCACGAGTTGGGGCAGCCGTTGAGGTGGATGCTGATGGGCGCGTCGAGCTCCGGGATGCGCTCCTCCAGCTCGGCAATGAGCTGCGCGGCCCGGTCCTTTGTCTCCACGATGGCGAGCTTGCAGAACTCGATACCCGTACACGCCATCGTCGAGCGGCGCCACTGGCTCGGCCTGGTAGACAATCCAAGGTCCTCCACCGCCTCGACCAGAGAGTCCACGTCGGCCCTCTCGATGTCGAGGATGACCAGCTTCTGGTAAGGCGTGGTGCGGATCCTGGTCGAGCCGTGGGCCTCTGTCATATCCACGAGCTTGGTCAGCGTGGTTCCCGAAACGCGTCCTGCGGTCGGGGAGATTCCCAGGTAGAAGCGACCGTCGGCCTGTTCGTGCACGCCGACGTGGTCGCCGTTGCCGAGTGGCTTCGCCGGGGGCGAGCCGTCGATGAGGGCGCGTCCGAGGTAGTCGTCCTCAAGCACCTGGCGGAACCTCTCGACACCCCAGTCCGCCACCAGGAACTTGAGCCGCGCTCGGGCGCGCAACCGGCGGTAGCCGTAGTCGCGGAACACACTCACGACGCCTCGCCATACCTCGGCCACCTCGTGCAGCGGTACCCACACGCCGAGACTCTGGGCGAGCATCGGGTTCGTGGACAGTCCGCCGCCGACCCAGACGTCGAAGCCGACGCCGTGCTCGGGATGGGTCGTCGGCACGAACGAGAGGTCATTGACCTCCGGTGCCACGTCGAGGCTTGGATGTCCGGTGATCGCGGTCTTGAACTTGCGCGGCAGGTTGGAGAAGGCGGGGTCGCCGACGAAACGCTCGGTGATCTCCTTCACCGCAGGCGTAGGGTCGACCAGCTCGTCGGCCGCGACACCGGCGAGCGGGCTCGAAATCACCACACGCGGAGTGTCCCCGCATGCCTCCTGGGTCGAGAGGCCGACGCGCTCGAGCCTCGACCAGATCTCCGGAACATCTTCGACGCGAACCCAGTGCAGCTGGATGTTCTGGCGGTCCGTGACGTCGGCGGTGTCGCGGGCGTACGTCGTCGACAGGTCGGCGATCGTGCGCAGCTGCTCCGTGGTCAACTGGCCGCCGTCGATGCGGATCCTCAGCATGAAGAACTCGTCGTCCAGGTCAGCCGGCTCGAGGACCGCGGTACGCCCGCCGTCGATGCCCGGTCGGCGCTGGGTGTACAGGCCCCACCAGCGGAACCGGTTCCGCAGGTCTGATGGGTCGATCGACGCGAAACCCCGGTCCGCGTAGATGTTCTCGATCCTGGCGCGGACGTTCAGGGCGTCGTCGTCCTTCTTCGCCTGCTCGTTCGCGTTGAGCGGCTCCCGGTACCCGAGGGCCCACTGGCCCTCGCCGCGCTGGGGACGCTTGGATGGCGTGCGTACCAGGGCCGAGCTCTGACGGCGGTTGGTGCTGGCAGTGTCGATGGCTGTCATGACGCTTCCTCTGAGGGAGGCGCGCGAGCGGCGCGACTGACGTCACGACGGCGTAAGGCGTCGGAGTCGGATAGCGGCGGTCGCGCGCCCGGTGGCAACGGGCGAGGTCAGGCCGACATACACATTGCACTGCGCGTCATGCCAAGGTCCACGTGGCGACGTACCACGAGATGGACGATGTAGCGCTCAGCCGATGCCATGCAAGGAATACTCTCCGACACGTAGGGAGCGGAGCAAACCCGAATCCGATATATGAGACGACGTCTCATCATGTGAGCAGTTCGCGGAGCGGGCGGCCAGGTGGCAAATGGTCAGAGACCCTCGCGGGGAGCTGCACACGGCTCCGCTCAGAGAACGAGCCCGGGATAGAGCGGGTAAGCGTCGAGCAGCTCTGCCGACGATGCCTTGCTGCGCTCCGCAACGCCGGCTCCCAGGGTGTACTTCGCCTTCGAGGCGCTGCCGTTGCTTGCTGAAGCTGGTCGGGTGTTGCGGAGCACATCGACGATGAGCTCGGCTACCCGGTCGAACTCTGCGGCACCGAAGCCACGTGTCGTGAGAGCGGGCGTGCCGAGCCGTACCCCGCTGGTGTACCAGGCGCCGTTGGGGTCGGCCGGCACCGAGTTGCGGTTCGTGACGATCCCCGCGTCGAGCAGCGCCGACTCCGCCTGACGTCCGGTCAGTCCGAAACTGGAGACGTCGAGCAGCACTATGTGGTTGTCGGTGCCTCCCGTCACCAGGTTCGCGTCGCGCTCGAGAAAGGCCTCGGCGAGGCTCTGGGCGTTGTCCGCGATCTTTTGCGCGTACTCCGCGAAGGCCGGCTGACGCGCCTCGGCCAGGGCGACAGCCTTGGCGGCCATGATGTGCGAGAGCGGTCCTCCGAGCACCATCGGGCACCCACGGTCGACGGCGTCGGAGTACTCAGAGCCTGTCAGAACCAAGCCGCCACGAGGGCCGCGCAAGGACTTGTGCGTGGTGCTCGTGACAATGTGAGCATGCGGGACGGGATCCTCGTCGCCGGTGAACACCTTGCCGGCCACCAGCCCGGCGAAATGGGCCATGTCGACCATCAACGTGGCGCCCACCTCGTCGGCGATCTCGCGCATCTTGGCGAAGTTGACCCGTCGAGGGTACGCCGAGTAGCCGGCGATAAGTACGAGCGGCCTGAACTCCTGCGCCTGCTGGCGGATTCGGTCGTAGTCGAGCAGACCGCTCTGTGGGTCGGTCCCGTAGCTGCGCTGGTGGAACATCTTGCCTGAGATGTTCGGCCGGAAACCGTGGGTGAGGTGACCCCCGGCATCGAGCGACATGCCGAGCATCCGCTGGTTGCCGAAGGCGGCGCGCAGCTCCTCCCACTCACCCTCGGTGAGGTCGTTGACTCCCTTCGCACCGTGCGCCTGCAGGGCAGGCGTCTCGATGCGGGTCGCGAGAATGGCCCAGAACGCCACGAGGTTGGCATCGATACCCGAGTGCGGCTGCACGTATGCGTGCTCCGCCCCGAACAGCGCACGAGCGTGTTCAGCGGCCACCGACTCGACCTCGTCGACGTTGCGGCAACCCGCATAGAAGCGATGCCCGATGGTGCCTTCGGCGTACTTGTCGCTCAGCCACGTTCCCATCGTGAGAAGGACAGCCGGCGAGGCGTAGTTCTCGCTCGCGATCAGCTTCAGTGAGGCTCGCTGGTCGACGAGCTCTGCCCTCGTGGCGGCTGCTATCCGCGGCTCGACCGCCTCGATCACCTCGAGCGCCGAGCGGTAGGCCGAGCTCGCTTTGGCTGCGACGTCGATACTTCCCGTGGTGACAGATGCCGTGTCGGAGGAGGTCATGCCGCATACATTAGGGGACCGACGCACCGGCCGGCCGCAGCGCCGGTGCACCGTTGTTGGGGGCCTACGGTCGCGTGGATCTATACCGTAGGTCCATGGCGTCGGACTCGGTGGGCGAGACGAGGGCGCCGCGCTTGACCACGTCAAACGCCAAGCACACGCTCTGGAGGCTCCTCACCGCGACAGTCGGGGCGTGCTTTCGCCACCGCGTGACGGGGCTTGCCGCCGAAGCAGCCTTCTTCGCGATCCTCTCCCTTCCTCCACTCGTCTTCGGGCTGGCCGGAAGCATCAGCTTCATCGTGAAGCGCGTCGACCCGTCGCAGATCACGAGCTTCAACGACGCGGTCATCAGTCTCTCCAACCGGGTACTGACCCCCGAGTCGGTCCACAAGATCGTCGAGCCCACCCTGCACACGGTCATCAGTCAGAGCTCGCGTTTCGACGTCATCTCCATCGGGTTCGTGCTGTCACTGTGGTCGGGCTCCCGAGCCCTCAACGTCTTCGTCGACACGATCACGATCATGTACGGGCTGGGAGGCAGGCGGGGGATCGTGCGCACCCGGATGCTGTCCTTCGCGCTGTACGTCATCGGGTTGCTGGTGGGCGTCGTCGTGCTGCCGCTCGTGCTGGCCGGACCCCGGCTCGTCGACAGGTTCCTTCCGGCGCGGCTCGACTTCCTCAACCTGCTGTACTGGCCCACCATCGTCGTGCTGAGCATCGCCTTCCTCACGACGCTCTACCACCTCTCGGTGCCGGTCCGCAGCCTGTGGCGGTACGACGTGCCCGGAGCCACGTTGGCGTTCGTGATGTGGGTTTTCGGGAGCTACCTGCTTCGCCTCGTGCTCGAGAGCGCCAGCACCTCCATCTACGGTCCACTCGCTGCTCCCATCGCCGTGTTGATCTGGCTCTACCTCACCGCGCTCGCCGTACTCGTCGGGGCGGCGCTCAACGCCGCGTTCGACCATGTCTGGCCGGAGAAGTCGATGACGGGGGCAAGGTTGGAGCTCAAACTGCCCCTAAGAAGGCGACCGGCGCGCCCGCCCGCTGAGCCCGAACGGTCTTGACCGCCACCGTCGCCGTCGACGTCGGGCCTGGCCGGGGCGCGGGCAAAACCAGGTGCAGTCCCGCTCCGTGCGTGCCTACCCTCGCCTGGTGACGTCATCCGATGTGGACCTCCCGGGGCTCGGGTGGGATGAAGCGTGGCGACAGGCCTCAGCGCCGTACGCGGAGGTCGGTGTCGCGGGACGTGTCGTACGGGTCGACCGGGGCCTTGTCTCGGCGTTGACAGCGCAGGGATTGGTGCGCGCCAGTCTGGGAGCCGGTCTGCTGGATGCGATGGCCGGTGACACCCTGGCGGCGCCGTGCACAGGTGACTGGTGCATCATCCGCCACTGGTCGGACGGCCCCTTGACAGTCGAGGCGCTGCTACCACGGCGAACCGCAGTCATGCGGGCGGAGGCGTCGAGACGGTCCCGTGGACAGGTGCTCGCCGCCAACGTCGACCTCGCCGCGGTCGTCGTGGCGCTTCACCCCGAGCCGAACCTCGGCCGAGTCGAGCGGCTCCTGTCTCTGGCGTGGGAGAGCGGCGCCAAGCCAGTCGTCGTCCTCGCCAAAGCGGATCTGGCCAACGACGCCGACCTGCAGGCCGATGAGGTCGGCAGGTTGGCACCCGGGGTCGACATCGTGTGCACCAGCACGCTGCGAGGGAGCGGGATCGACCTGCTCCGATCGATGCTGGAGGGTCACCTCACCCTCGGGATGCTGGGAGCCTCAGGTCACGGCAAGTCGTCCCTGGCCAACGCCCTCGTAGGTGCAGACCTCCTGGCGACGAAGCGAATCCGCGACGACGGCAAAGGTCGGCACACCACGGTGAGGCGAGAGCTCGTCGTCCTCCCGACGGGCGGCATTGTCATCGACACACCGGGACTGCGCGGGATTGGGCTGCTGGACGGGGGAGGCGGCCTGGCCGCAGCCTTTCCCGACCTCGAGGAGCTCGTCCGTGGCTGCCGCTTCTCCGACTGCGGCCACCAGTCCGAACCAGGCTGCGCTGTGCAGGCGGCCATCGAAAGTGGAGAGCTGCAGGTGCGTCGGCTGGACAGCTGGCGCCGCCTGCAGAGAGAGCAACAATTCATGGCCGCCCGCACCGACGCGCGGCTTCGCGCCGAGCTCGCGCAACGTTGGAGGCACCTCTCGAAACAGGCGCGTGCCAATGCCCGCCACCGAAGGTGAGTACCGCCACCTCAGTCGAGTGGGCGGGTGCGTCCCGTCGAGCGGGCGGATATGCCCCATTGAGCGGGCGTTGATGTTCCCTTGAGGACAGGCCTGCGGATTCGGCCAGAGGCCGAGGACGACGTACCGGCCCTCGCCGACCTGATGACCGAGGCCTTCGGTGACCCGACGGTGGCCCAGCTCGTTGCCAGCCTTCGACAGAGCTCCTGGTGGGTCGGTGATCTGTCATCGGTGGCCGTGCTCGATGGGCGCCTCGTTGGCTATCTTCTCTTCACTCAGGCGTTGCTCGACGCTCCTGATCGCCTGGTGGAGGTGCTCGTGCTGAGTCCGTTGGCCGTGGTGCCCGACCAGCAGCGTGCCGGTATCGGGTCGTCGCTCGTCCGCAGCGGGCTCGCGCTCACCTCGCAGCGCCCCGAGCCGCTCGTCTTCCTCGAAGGAGCGCCCGGGTACTACCCACGTTTCGGCTTCGAGCCAGCGGGTCCGCTCGGCTTCCTGCGGCCGTCTCCACGGATCCCCGAAGCGGCCTTCATGGTCGCCCGGCAGAAGTTGTACAAGCCCTCCATGACCGGCACGCTGGTGTACCCCGACGCCTTCTGGCGACACGACTGCGTGGGGCTCCGCCCCTGACTGGGTCGGCGGCTACCAGGCGCGTGACACTCACGGATGTCAGATGATCGAAGCGGGCAGGATCGACGCGCTCGCCGACCCGGACCGTCTCAGTCGGCACGACCTTGCTGTCTTCGGTGACCGTGTGAGCGCGCCTTTCAGGGCGACACGAAGAAAGCTGCGCCCTCTCGACGGGTTATATGCGCCCTTTCGCGACTAGCCGGCACGCGGGCCCAGGATGGCCGGTGACTCGGCGGGGAGCCGGACCGACCCCGGGCCGACGACGGCAGCCTGTTCGGACCACTCGAGGACGACCTCGAGCTCGGGCGAATCCGCCTCCCGGCCAACGATCACGACGTCACGGAACTCGTCGGACAGGTTGACCGCCACGACGAGGTCGCCTCGGTGCATCACCACGGTCGAGGCGACCGGGTCGTGTTCGACACGTACCCTGTCCAGGCGCGGGTCGCCGAGGTCGGTCAGCTCGCGCCGGAGCCGGATCAGGTCGGCATACCACCGCAGCACCCGGGCATGTGGGTCGTGCCCGCACTCGTCCCAGTCCAGCCGCGATCGCTCTGCGGTGAGGTCGGCCTGCGGGTCGGGAACCTCGTCACGGTCCCAGCCGTGCAGGGAGAACTCGTCCCGCCGACCTCGGCGTACTGCCTCGGCGAGTCTGCGGTCGGTGTGGTCGGTGAAGTACTGCCAAGGAGTCGATGCCCCCCACTCCTCTCCCATGAAGAGCATCGGTGTGCACGGGCCGGTCAGCAGGAGCGCTGCCCCGCAGGCGAGACGCCCGGCTGACAGATGCGCCGAGAGCCGGTCACCAGTGGCGCGGTTGCCCACCTGGTCGTGGTTCTGGAGCGCGACCACGAACCGCCAGCCTGGAGTACGGGTGCGGTCGATCGGGCGCCCGTGCGTGCGACGACGGAACGTCGAGTACGTGCCGTCGTGCAGGAACACCCCTTCGAGCACCTTCGCCAACGCCCCGGGCTCGGAGAAGTCGGCGTAGTAGCCCGCTGTCTCGCCGGTGAGCAGCACGTGGAGTGCATGATGCACGTCGTCGGCCCACTGCGTGTCCAGGCCCAGCCCCCCGGCTTCGCGGGGGGTCACTGTCAGAGGGTCGTTACGGTCAGACTCTGCGATGAGCCACATCGGGCGTCCCTGGCCGGTCGACAGCGCAGCCACATCTGACGACAGACCTTCTAGGAGCGTCACGGCTCGGGCGTCGAACATCGCGTGTACAGCGTCGAGACGGAGCCCGTCGGCGTGGAAGTCACGCAACCACATCAGCGCGTTGTCGAGGATGAAGCGGCGCACCTCGTCGCTGTCGGCGTCGTCGAGGTTGAGTGCCGCTCCCCAGGGGGTGCCGTACCCATCGGTGAAGTAGGGCCCAAACTCGGTGAGATGGTTCCCGCTCGGTCCAAGATGGTTGTAGACAACGTCGAGGCAGACCCCCAGCCCCCGCTGGTGGCAGGCGTCGACGAACCGGCAGAGAGCCTCGGGTCCTCCGTAGGGTTCGTGCACCGCGTACAGCCCGACACCGTCATACCCCCACCCGTAGCGACCCGGGAAGGTGGCGAGCGGCATCAGCTCGACCATGTCGACCCCCAGCGACACCAGGTGGTCGAGCCGATCGCGCGCCGAGTCGAGCGTGCCCTCCGCGGTGAACGTACCGACATGGAGCTCGTAGATCACCGCACCTGGCAGCTGCGTGCCGCGCCAGGCGCCGTCGCTCCACTCGAAAGCCTCGACGTCGAAGACCTCCGCCTCACCCTCCGGCCCGTCGGGCAGCCGAAGCGCCCTCGGATCCGCGCGGGCGTCGCCTCCGTCGAGACTGAACGCGTAGCGCGATCCACTCACGGCCTCTTGGTCGCTCTCCCACCAGCCGTTGTCGATGCGCGTCATCTCGTAGCGCTCTCCTTCGAGCAGCACCGCGACGGACGACTCCGCCCGCGGCGCCCACACTCGTAGCCTCACTCCGCCTCCCTCACTAGCAGCGCCACCGGAAGCCGTGCGAACAGCTCTGAACAGGGAACCGTGCCACCTCCCGCCACCTGGACGTCGGTGAGGGCGTCGGACCATGCCCCGTCGGGCAGCGACACCGACGCACTCGACCAGCCCGACCGGGCCTGTTGTAACGGCCGACGGACGGCGAGGACTGCCAGCTGTTCGCTCCGGACGAAACCGACGACATGCGGCGTCGAGGTCGGCAGTGCGCGGTACGTCGACGATGCGCTGAAGAGCGCGGGCCTGTCGCGCCGGAGCCTCAGCGCTCGCGACGTCACCCACAGCTTGTCGTCGTCGAGGTCACGCCGCTCCGAGCCCGAGTCGAGCCGCTCGAGCCGTTGTTGTCGACCGACGTAGTCGACAGGGCTGCGGTTGTCCGGGTCGACGAGGAGCCGGGCGAGGGTTTCGCACCCCTGGTAGACGTCCGGTACGCCGGGCAGCGTGAGCTGCAGCAGCTTGGCCGAGAGCGTTACCGTGCGAACGGCGGGTTCGAGCTCGGTCAGCCACCTTTCGACTGCCCCGGCGATCTCGTCACTCCCTAGGCAGCGCGCGCCGAGCTCGCGCACCCGGCTCTCGTAGTTCTCGTCGGGAGTGTTCCAGGTCGTGTGCAGCTTCGCCTCCCGCATCGCCTTCTCGAGATAGGCCAAGAGCCTGTCCTTGCCGATCGGCCAGCCGCCGACCAGCGTCTGCGCCAACAGATAGGCGGTGGGCTGGTCGACGGCCACCTCATCGCCTGCACCACGGACGAGGGTCCAGACCCGGCGCCATCCGTCGACGTCCTCAGCCGCCGCGATGAGACGCGCCCGGACGTCCTCCGATCGCTTCGTGTCATGAGTCGACAGAGCGGTCATCCCGTCCGGCCAGGCGGCCGACTGGCGCTCTGCCCAGCTGTGCAGCGCCTCGACGGTGGGGTGGTCCAGCGCGCCCGGATCCCCGCCGACCTCGTTCAGGGCGATCATCCGGTTGTAGCGGTAGAAGGTCGTGTCCTCGACGCCCTTCGCCATCACCGGCCCACAGACCTGCTGGAACCGTACGACGAGGTCGCGGGTCGCCGCATCGGAGCTCGAGGAGTCCAGGAGCAGGTCGCACATCAGCCGCAGGGTGGCGGTGAGGTCGGGCCTGACCTGTTCCGCCCTGCCGCGCATCTGCTCGATCTGGCGCTGTGCCTCCTCGTCCGGCCGTTCGTCGAGCCGCACGTAGGCGCGGTACGTGCGCACCTGCACCAGCAGCTCCCGCAGGGCGGCCTCCAGGTCGGGGCCGTCGGCGGGCTGCCTAGCGGCGGACGCGGCCTCGACGGCCCGGCGTACCAGCCGGTGCAGCTCGGGAGCCAGCAGCATCTCGAGCACAAGCCGCTTGGCCTCCCTCTCAGTGGATGCGAGGGACGGCTCCGCCCCGGTAGCGCGCCACATCTCGTCGAGGGCCGTGGCGGTGTCAGGAAGCAGTGCCGTCTGAACTGCAAGCAGAGCGTCGTACCCGGTCGTCCCGGCGGCCGCCCAGCGCACAGGCAGTGGCTCCTCGCCCTCGAGGATCTTCTCGACGACGACCCAGGCGCCGTCTGTGGCGTCGCGCAGCCGCGCCAGATACCCCTCAGGGTCGGCAAGCCCGTCGGGATGGTCGATACGAAAGCCATCGACGATGCCGCGCCGGTACAGGTCGATCAGCAGTGCGTGGGTGGCGTCGAAGACCTCGGGAAGCTCGACTCGCACCGCGACCAAGGTGTCCACGTCGAAGAACCTGCGGTAGCCGAGCACGTCGTCCTTCTCGCGCCACCCGGCGAGCAGGTAGTGCTGCCGGTCGAGCACGTCGGAGACCGAGCCGTCGCCCGTGCCCGGCGCGACCGGAAAGACCTGGTCGTGGTACCGCACCACCGGACCCCCTTCGTGCTCACCGAGCACGAGCTCTCCCCGGTCCAGCACCTCCTCGACCGTTCCGTCAAGCAGTGGCAGACCGATGCGTCCGCCACACAGGTCCCAGTCGACGTCGAACCAGGCCGCCGCCTCACAGTCCCGGCCCAGGCGGAGGGTCTCCCACAGCGGAGCGTTGAGGTAGGCAGGTGTCGGAAGGGCCATATGGTTGGGCACCACGTCGAGCACGACTCCGAGACCGTTGCTGTGCGCATTCTCCGCGAGAGCCACGAGGCCGGCCTCGCCGCCGAGCTGGTCGCTGACGCGGGTGTGGTCGACAACGTCGTACCCGTGCATCGACCCGGGTGAGGCCTGGAGGACCGGCGAGAGATACAGGTGCGAAACCCCGAGATCGGCGAGGTAGGGAACGACAGCCGACGCTGCTGTGAATCCGAAGCCGGAGTGCAGCTGCAGCCGGTAGGTCGCGGTGAGGGAAGTGCGGTCAGCCACGACGCAGCACGACGACCGAGCGGGCGACCAGGGTCCTCTTGCGCCCGGCCCGGATGAGCTCGAGTTCCCTCTCGCCGGCCGAGGGAGCGGCGGTGTCGATGAGCTCTTGCCAGTGCTTGCCGAACGGTCCGTCGGGCAAGGTCAGCTGCGCGTCCTCGTGGCCTGGGTTGAGCAGGAGGAGGAACGAGTCGTCCGTGATGTTCTCCCCCCGCAGGCCGGGCTCTGTGATCCCCTCTCCGTTCAGGAAGACGCCGAGCGGCCGTATCGAGTCCTGCGACCAGTCCTCCTGGTCCATCGTGGTGCCGTCCGACGTCAACCAGGCGATGTCGGGCAGGTCGTTACCGGCCTTCCTGCCGGTAAAGAAGCGCCTACGGCGAAAGACGGGATGGCTGGCCCGCAGGGCCAGAAGTGTCTGGGTGAAGTCGAGCATCTCGGTGTCGACGTCGTCCCAGTGCACCCAGGAGATCTCGTTGTCCTGGCCGTAGACGTTGTTGTTGCCGTTCTGGGACCGGCCGAGCTCGTCGCCGTGCGCGACCATCGGCACGCCTTGGCTGAGGATGAGCGTGGCCAGGAAGTTCCGTCGCTGTCGTCGTCTGAGTGTCAGCACGGCCGTATCGGAGGTCTCTCCCTCGACGCCGCCGTTCCAAGACCGGTTGTGGCTCTCGCCGTCGCGGTTTCCTTCGCCGTTGCCCTCGTTGTGCTTGTCGTTGTAGGACACCAGGTCGCGGAGTGTGAAACCGTCGTGCGCGGTCACGAAGTTGATGGAGGCGTAGGGCGCCCGGCCATTTGCCTCGTACAGATCGCTGGAGCCCGACAACCGCGCTGCGAACTCACCGAGAGAGTGGGGCTCGCCCCGCCAGTAGTCACGCACGGTGTCGCGGTACTTGCCGTTCCACTCCGTCCACTGCGGAGGGAAGTTGCCGACCTGGTACCCGCCGGGTCCGAGGTCCCACGGCTCGGCGATGAGCTTCACCTGCGAGATGACGGGATCCTGATGGACCAGGTCGAAGAAGACACTCAACCGGTCGACCTCGTGGAACTGACGGGCAAGGCTGGCCGCCAGGTCGAAGCGGAAGCCGTCGACGTGCATCTCGATGACCCAGTACCGCAGAGAGTCCATGATCATCTGCAGCACGGCCGGGCTGCGCATCAGCAAGGTGTTGCCGGTGCCTGTCGTGTCGTAGTAGAACGACGGCTCGTCGTCGACGAGCCGGTAGTAGGCGGTGTTGTCTATACCCCGGAAACACAGTGTGGGACCCAGATGACTGCCTTCAGCGGTGTGGTTGTAGACCACGTCGAGGATCACCTCGATGCCGGCCTTGTGCAGCTCGCGAACCATGGCCTTGAACTCCAGGACCTGCTCGCCGCGCTGTCCCGACGAGCTGTAGGCGTTGTGGGGCGCGAAGAAGCCGATGGTGTTGTAGCCCCAGTAGTTCGAGAGGCCGCTCTCCACGAGACCTGAGTCATGGACGAACTGGTGCACGGGCATGAGCTCGATGGCAGTGACGCCGAGCCTCGTCAGGTGGGAGATCATCACAGGGTGGCCGATCGCGGCGTACGAGCCGCGGATCTCCTCGGGAATCTCGGGATGGAGCTGTGTCATCCCCTTGACGTGGGCTTCGTAGATGACGCTCTCGTGGTACGGCCGGTGCGGCGACCGGTCCTCCTGCCAGTCGAAGAACGGGTTCACGACGACGGACTTCATCGTGTGGGCGGCGGAGTCCTCCGTGTTTCGCTTCTTCGGGTCGTCGAAGTCGTACGAGAAGCACGCTGGTGCCCAGTCGATGGCACCGTCGAGGGCCTTCGCGTAGGGGTCGATGAGCAGCTTGCTGGGGTCGCAGCGCTGCCCTTTGTCTGGGTCGTACGGGCCGTGCACGCGGTAGCCGTACAGCTGCCCGGGGCTGACTCGGGGAAGGTACACGTGCCAGACCTGGGCGTCCTGCTCGCACATCTCGATCTGCGACTCGGTTCCGTCGTCCTCGACGAGGCACAGCTCCACGCGTTCGGCGACGTCGGAGAACACCGCGAAGTTGGTACCGGCGCCGTCGTAGGTTGCGCCGAGCGGATAGGGAGCGCCGGGCCAGACCTCCATGGTGTTCCTTTCGATGTCCGGGTTCTGCGTGCGAGGGGCTGGTACCCCTTCGTTGGTGGGCGTCGGACTGGTCCCGCGCGGGTCGGTCGGCTACGACCGTATACGGACGCAGAACAGCCCCGGTCTCTTGGTGTCGCTCGAGACCGGGGCTGTCAGGTGCTAAGCGGTGCCGTCTGCGGTGGCATGGGGTCCTGTCGACCCCATACAACGCCCTCCAAGGATGGAACGCCCGCCTCGAGGATCACCCCGAGGCGGGCACGGGGGATCAGGCAGGCTTGCGCCCGCTTGTGTTGATGGAGCCGTTCACACCGTCGGGGAAGAAGCCGCCCTTGGTGGCCTTCCTCGGGGTCAGGTACACGATGTTCAGGACTCGGTCGGCAGGGCGGCTGAACGCGATGCCGTTCTTGTCCGTCGGCACCAGGTTGGCGCGGTGCTTCGTTCCGATACCACGGTCGACGTCCCAGTTGCCATCAAGGCTGTCCCGGGCTGCAGAGATCGCCCGAACCGGAGCCATCAGGCCCTTGGCGTAGAGGTTCGTCCGGATGATCGCGGCGTGGTAGGCCTCGACCGCAAGGATGCCGGCGGCCGCGTCCAGGTACGCCTTGTTGTTGATGAGCGGGGCAGCGCCCTTGTAGGCGGTCACCCCGACGTCTTCGAAGATGAACGCCGCGAGGAGGAAGTTGTTCTCGTTGGCGTACGGGTCGAAGCTCTGGTGCCTGTTGATGAGGCCGGCCGCCTGTGCCGCAGCGGTGAAGCTGTGCCGCAGGTTGATGGTGGGCCGTGACACCTTCGCCGAACCGAGAGCGGCGCGGAGGAACTTCACGTGGTTGATCTCGTCGTGAGCGATCTCCTGCGCGTACTTGCGGATGGCGGGCGTCTGCCAGTTGACAGCGCGACCTCCGACGACTGGTCCGTGGTTTCCCTTGCCGGTGGTGAACTGGTGCGCCAGGCCGTGCCCGAACGCTGCGTGAGAGTAGAACTCTGCTTCGAGGTACTCGAGGTTGAGAGCGAAGTTCAGAATGGCCCCATCGCTGGGCCCAGCCGCACTCGCGCTACCTGCGGTGACACCGCTCAGAGCGGTCGCGCCGACAACGCCCAGACCGGCCACTCCAGCGCTTCGCAGGAATACCCGACGGTCAGCGTCGTTCTCCGAGCTCCGCTCGATCATGTTGCGTACAGCTTCTCTACCGAACATTGATCCTCCCAGGATCTTTTTGCATAGGTATATAGGCGCACGAAACAGCCGCGCCTGTGCAGGAATTGTGGTCGGAAGCCCATGAACTGCTCGGGCGACCCCTATTGCCTTTCCGCGTTGATCGTGTCAACGCAAACACCGAGAGAATGGCACTCCCTTACCCCGAGCCGAGTGGCAGACTCTGGAACAGTACCCCGGTCAACATGAGTTGTCACTACGTCACTCCATGTATTTTTACCATGTAAACCAAGTCGCCGAGGCGGCTCGTCAAGTATTCGGCGCCGCTGGACGAACGGATTGGACGGCGCGCCGAATTGTTCGCGAGGGGGCCGCCGGACTACGCAGCGACCGCGGCGTTGCGATCATGAGGTCGGCTCCCCGGCTGAGCGGTCGGACCAGGTGAACTGCCTGCAAGGCGGCTTGAAAGGATGAACAGGTGGACAGCGATCTCGGAGGCGCCGCCGGCGTTGCGGCGGTTGCGGCGTGACCGGACCGCCGATGACGCGTGCGGACGAGGCCTCCGTCCCTCGAGCTCGCGTCAAAGGGCCGCTGCCTTTGCTTGGCCCCGCCTTCGTAGCTTCGATCGCCTACGTCGATCCGGGCAACTTCGCGACGAACATCACGGCAGGGTCGAAGTACGGCTACCTCCTCGTGTGGGTGGTCATCGTGAGCAATCTGATGGCGATGCTCATCCAGTACCTGTCGGCCAAGTCCGGCATCGCCACCGGTTCGAGCCTGCCGGAACTGTGCCGCCGCCACTTCTCCCGGCCAGTCGTGGCCGGCCTGTGGGTTCAGGCTGAGATCGTGGCCGTTGCCACAGACGTCGCGGAGGTGCTGGGGGGTGCGATCGCCCTTCAGCTCCTGTTCGGCACACCACTGGTCGTGGGCGGCCTCATCACGGCGGTAGTCGCGTTCGGGCTACTGGCTCTGCAAAGTCTCGGGCATCGACCGTTCGAGACGGCCATCGCCGGCCTTCTCGCGGTCATCCTGATCGGTTTCCTGTACAACCTTGTCGCCGGCGGCGTGGCGCCCCTTTCGGCCTTGGAGGGTGCCGTGCCGCGCTTCGACGGCATCGAGAGCCTGCTGCTCGCGACCGGGATGCTCGGTGCCACGGTGATGCCGCACGCGATCTACCTTCATGGCGCCCTCACCAACGACCGCTACGTCTCAGACACCTCGGCGCAGCGGCACGCCCTCCTCAGGAGCCAGCGCCTCGACGTGATGTCGGCGATGACGCTGGCAGGTCTCATGAACCTAGCCCTTCTCGTCGTCGCTGCCCAGGTGTTCTTCGGTCGCGAGCCGACGGTGGCGACCATAGAAGCCGCCCACGAGGGCCTGCAGAGCGGGCTCGGGCACACCGCCGCGCTCCTGTTCGCGTTGGCGCTGCTCGCCTCGGGGCTGGCGTCCTCGAGCGTCGGTACCTTCGCCGGACAGGTGATCATGCAAGGGTTCCTGCGCCGGCGCATCCCGCTGGTCGTTCGGCGGCTGGTGACGCTGTCGCCGGCCCTTGTGGTGCTTGCGCTGGACGTCGACACGACCCGGGCCCTGGTCATCTCACAGGTGGTTCTCTCGTTCGGCATCCCGTTTGCGCTCGTCCCGTTGGTCCTCCTCACCCGGCGTGCCGATGTGATGGGGACGTTGGTGAACCGGAAGTTCACGACGGCGGTGGCGAGCGGTGTGGCCGGTGTGATCGTCGTGACGAATGTCGTCCTCGTAACGCTGACGGTTGTCGGCTGACCGGCTCCGGCCCGGTGCAGCCGCAATTGCGGGGGGACGGCCCTGGGGCTGTGATGTCAACCCCAGGGCCTGGAGCCCGGGCTGCCCGGGCAGCCGCGAACTCCCTATGCTCACCATGCCCTTTGACGCCGGCCTTATTCGCCAAGTCCGCGCTTCGTGTCACATCCGTAAGAGTCCGAAACGGTCGAGTCCGCACGCACTGTGAGATTGCACTGTGTGTGCAGGTATGGGGGTCTGCGTTACTTCCTCCGCGCAGCGGGGCCGCCGTGGGGCGACGATGGGGCGGCCTAGCCAAAGACCTGTCACGGTCAGTAGCGATCCCGCGCGATTGTCCGTATATGTCTAGCGTCACACCTTTTATGGACCTTAGAATTCAGCAGCCAAGTCAACCATGGGGAGTGCCAGCGTGTCGGTCATCGGTTTCAGCGTTCCGTGGGCTGCGCACCCCACGCGCAGGTCGGGGTGCAGAGGCGCCCGGAAGCGCGGGTCGAGCTGTATGGCCCCTTGCGTGCGCTGTTCGCGGGACGCCAGACTGGTCAGGCGCAGTCGCATTCTGCAGGAGATCCAGGAGAGCGACTCCTTCCGAGGCGGTGCCAGATGAACGCTCAGGTGCTTATCCTTTTCGGCTTGGCCTACAGTCTGGCGATGCTGGCGACGATGTCGGTGGCAGCGGTCTACATCGCCTTTCTCGGCAACTACAGTGCGCTGTTCGGTCTTGGTATCGCCGTGGCCCTCAGCGCCGTGTGCGGACGTGTGTACCTCTGGACCCGGGAAAGAGCCTGACGGCTCGTCGCATCAGCGGCGTACCCTCGTAGCCTCCGCCGCGGACGAATCGTAGGCCGCCGGCGGAGCGACGTGGGCGAACCGCACGGACGTCAACGACGCGTCTATGAAGCGGCGGCCGTCGTGAACAGGGTGTTAACGCAAGGCCTTTGAGGCCGGTGTCCAGGTCACGATGGTCTCGTCGTCAATTCGGCGGCTGTCGAATGCCTGGAGAGTTCGTAGTGCCTGACGTGCTGTTCATCGTGTTGACCCTCGCGGTCTTCGTGCTGCTGTTCTTGGTCGTCCGGGGGGTGGAGCGGCTGTGAACGCGGAAAATGCCGTCGGTCTCGTGCTTGTCGTCCTCATCACGATCTTTCTCGTCATCGCGTTGCTCTTCCCGGAGCAGCTCTAGATGAGTACGACCTACGGAACCCGCTGGCGTCGGCCAAGGCGGCCATCAATAGCCTGCGCAGCCCGGACGTCGAGTGGGAGGTGTCGGAGCGCAGCGAGCTGTTGGCGACCGCCGAGGAGTCCCTCGACCGGCTCATTCGGCTCGTCGAGAACCTGCTCGACGTGAGCCGGCTTCAAGCCGGCGCCGTCAGCGTGTTCGCCCGGCCCGTCGGGTTGGACGAGATCGTCCCCCTCGCCCTCGACGACCTTGGCCCGGCGGGACACGCGATCTCGATCCAGGTATCGGACGACCTGCCGGCAGTCCTCGCCGACCCTGCACTGCTGGAAAGGGTCGTCGCGAACCTGACAGGGAACGCCGTTCGCTACTCGCCGGCCGACCGGCCCCCTGTCATCACTGCCAGCGTGCTCGGGGAGTGGATGGAGCTGCGCGTCGTAGACCGCGGTCCCGGGATACCGGAATCGGGGCGTGAGGACGTCTTCGCCCCGTTCCAGCGTCTCGGTGACAGGGACAACTCAACCGGTGTCGGACTCGGACTCGCACTCTCGCGTGGGCTCACCGAGTCGATGGGCGGCACGCTCCGGCCCGAGGACACCCCCGGGGGTGGCCTCACTATGGTGATCCGGCTCCCCGTCGCCCCGCAGCCACCGCCTATGCCACCGACACCCCTGGGCGCCCGGCAGCCGAGGCCACCCGAACTGCCGCCGGGCGTCGCAGCCTGGCTCGACCAGCCGACCGACGATCCATCCCCGCCAGGTCTAGATCCGCGATGAGCAGGATTCTGGTGGTCGACGACGAGCCGCAGCTGATCCGGGCACTGCGGATCGCGCTCAGCGCTCGCGGCTACCAGGTCCGAACCGCTGCCGACGGCAGACACGCGCTGGCAGAGGCGGCCTCGCATCCGCCTGACGTGATCGTCTTGGATCTCGGTCTCCCAGACATGGAGGGCGTCGAGGTGATCCAGGGACTACGAGGCTGGACGAGCGTCCCGATCGTCGTGCTGTCAGGTCGCGCCGGCAGTGCTGACAAGGTCGAGGCGCTGGACGCGGGCGCCGACGACTACGTGACCAAGCCCTTCGGCATCGACGAGCTTCTGGCGCGGCTGAGGGCGGTCAGCCGTCGGGCAGTCGGTGAGGCCGATATGCCGCATGTCCAGCTGGGCACCTACACCGTCGACCTGGCTGCACGGAGAGCCTTTCCCACCATGGGGCCGAGCGACGCGCCGACGATGGGCGAGGACAGCAGGGACGTGCGGCTCACCCCAACCGAGTGGCACATTCTGGAGATCCTGGTACGTCACCCTGGCAAGCTGGTCAGTCAGCGACAGCTCCTCTCAGAGGTCTGGGGACCGGCGTACACCGACGAGTTCAGCTATTTGCGCCAGTACCTCGCTCGGCTGCGACGCAAGCTCGAACCCGACCCCGCTCGCCCGCGTCACCTGCTGACCGAGCCGGGGATGGGATACCGCTTCCTGCCATGAGGCCTGGGCCCCGGCCCGGGAAACCGGACTTTCGTGCAAGTCGTCGCCTACGCCGCACCCGTCAGAGCTGAGTCGTCAGGCTCAGAGCAGAACCCAGGGTGGAGTTGCCCTCGTGGCAACCAATGTGATGAACCGGGTTCGAGGGATCACTATGAGGCTCAGCCCCGTGGGATCCAGTCCGTGTAGGCGATGTTGGACCCGTCGCGGCTCTCCGGAGCGTAGTCGACGTCGGCGCCGTCATGGAGTCCCTCGATGAGTGCCCAGGACTTTATGGCGCCGTAGTTGCCGTTCAGAACGCATCTGGCGGGCAGCCTCAGCCGGAGCGTTGCAGCGGTCCTGTTCCAGTCGCTGCTCAACCCGTTGCAGGCCGCATGTCCGAACTCAAAGGTTCGGTCCGGACCCTGGCGCCGGTGCTTGCTCACCACGACGGCCACTACTCCGTGGTCTCGAGCCTTGACCGCCACGATGATGGTCCCTGTTCTGTCCCTGGTGAAGGTGAGAGTGGTGATGATGGCATGGTCGTGATTTGCGAAGTTGACGCTCGTGATGTCCAGGCCAGGCGGTTGAGAGGGATCTCCGCTGGCATCTCCGGCCGCGTCGACGACTGTGACGTGCTGCGCTTGGGCCGGTGCCGCTACAGCCAGGAGCGCGAGTGAGAGTCCTGCGGCCGCGATCGTCCTCCAACGTGTCATGTCCGGCACAGTAACCCTTTGCGAGATTCCGAGACGGTGACAGGGCCCGTGCCGCGCCGAGACACGCCTTGGCCTGGATGCGTCCGGAGGCAGCGTGCCCTCGGGTCTGGCGCCACGGAAGAGTTGTCCCGCCTCCAGGTGATGGATGAGGAGCACGGAAGCACCCGCGGCTGTGTGGTGGGCGATACTGGGATCGAACCAGTGACCTCTTCCGTGTCAGGGAAGCGCGCTACCGCTGCGCCAATCGCCCTCGTGTCAAGCCTTTCGAGGTGGAGAAGGGATTTGAACCCTCGTAGACGGATTTGCAGTCCGTTGCCTCGCCTCTCGGCCACTCCACCAACTGGATGGGTAACCTCCGACCCTCTCCGAGCGGACGACGGGATTCGAACCCGCGACCCTCACCTTGGCAAGGTGATGCTCTACCAGCTGAGCCACGTCCGCATGCATGTCACAGCTGCACATGGCAGTGATCCGTGCGAGTGCAAACCCTAGCCGATCAGCGAGTCCCCACCAATTGAGCGCCTCAGGCGTACGCCTTGCGTGAAGTCCGTCAGGGCGCGCGATCTGGCGGAGGGTCGCCGTTAGGCTGTGACCATGCGTGCCTGGTGCAACGGTTCTCTGGTCCAACCCGACGTGCCTGCTATCTCAGTGCTCGACCATGGCTTCACGGTCGGCGATGGCGTCTTCGAGGCGATCAAGGTAGTCGACAACGTCCCGTTCGCCTTGACGCGGCACCTCGAGCGGCTGTCGAGGTCGGCGATCGGGCTGGGCCTCCCGCAGCCCGATGAGCCGCTCGTGCGCAAGGCAATCGACGAGGTACTCGAAGGTGGCGACCTGGTGTTGGGCCGCATCCGGATGACCTACACGGCGGGCAACTCGCCTCTCGGGTCCGGCCGCGACACCACCTCTCCGACGCTCGTCGTCATCGCCACCGAAGCCAAGCCGTACCCTCCGACCACCAAAGCCGTCGTCGTTCCGTGGCCCCGCAACGAACGTGGTGCTCTCGCCGGCCTCAAGACGACCTCATACGCGGAGAACGTGGTGGCACTGGCCTACGCCGAGGAGCACAACGCCTCGGAGGCGATTTTCGCGAATACGGTCGGCCATCTCTGCGAGGGGACGGGCACGAACGTCTTCTGCGTCTTCGGGGACACCGTGGTGACGCCCCCACTCAGCTCCGGGTGCTTGTCGGGTGTCACCCGCAACCTGGTCGTCGAGTGGTGTGGCGTCGAGGAGCGCGACATCTCGCTTGTCGATATCGCCGACGCCGACGAGGTGTTCCTCACGTCCACGACCCGCGATGTGCAGGGTCTGGCCCAGCTCGACGAGCGGGTGTTTCCCGATGCCCAGCCAGTCACCGCACGAGTCGCGGCGATCTGGCGGGAGCACGAACCCCTCGAGGTCGACCCCTGACGGCGGCCGACACAACACCCCGTGGCCTACGCAGCCAGGAGGTTGTCGACCAGCCGGCCGAACACTCTCGCGGCGATGACTTTGGTCGGCCACGCCAACAGCGGTCCGATGAACCAGAGGGCGGCATCTTCGGTCCACCGGACGGAGCAGCCCGTGGTTGTCGGGGTCACGGACAGCACAGCCCACCCGGTCACCACGCGTCCTCGCTTGACCAGACGGCACAGGCCGGACGTGGTGCCGGTCGGCGGCCGCCAGTAGCTCACGTCCATCGGATCGTCGAAGTGCAGCGGTCCGATCGAAGTGCGCGCGACGACTTCCGAGACGGTGCCCGCGCCACCCATAGTGGCCGAGACTGATGTGAACGGGATGCAGTCGCCGTGCCGCTCCCAGTCGGTCAACCTGGTCCATACCTCAGCCGCCGACCGGCTGCTGACGCGCTCGACCTCGAAGACGGCCACTCAGGACTCGTCTGCGGCGATGAGGTCGCGTCGCTTGCGGGCCCGGTAGGCCGCGACGTTGAGTCGGTTCCCGCAGGTGCGGGCGTCGCAGTAGCGTTTCGAGCGGTTCCGCGAGAGGTCGGTCAGCACTGCCTCACAGTCCGGCGCTTCGCACACCCGCAGCCGGTCGGTCTCCCCGGCTGCCACGACGTGCGCGAGCGCCATCCCGCCGTCCACGGCGATATGGTCCGCGAGCGTGGCGCCTGGCGCGAAGTAGTGGACGTGCCAGTCGTAGCCGTCGTGGTCGGTCAGCCGAGGGGAGACCGGCGCCTGGCCGAGGAGCGAGTTGACAGCGACTGCGACGTCGGCGGCGCCGGACAGGCCGAATACCGCACGGAACCGCTCGCGCACGCGATGGATGGCGTCGACGTAGTCGTAGTCGCTGTCGCGCACACCTGACACGTGGTGCGAGGACACAAAGGCTCGCAGACTGTCCGCGTCAGGGAGGCCTTCCGAGCCGCCACCGGCGGGTGACGTGTTGGCGAGGTCGACGACAGCCATCAGCGACAGGCGGGTGTCGTGGCTGAACATCACCACGTCAGGGTAGACACTGCGTCGCCGTTGAGCGAGACGGCCGGAGTGCCCCCCCTCAAGCCAGAATCTGGGCGAGAGCGCCTTCGACGTCGACGTGGTCGCCTTCGGTGCCGGTGGGGACCATTGCTTCGGTGTTCCCGAGGAAGTCGTACAGCTCTTCGGTACGTGCCTGGATGACGGCTTGGCCATCAGGCGAGGCCAGCTCGATGATCGTCGCCGCCCGGCCGTAGGAGTCGATGCTTGGCCAGATGTAGACGTCGCCGTCCCCGGTTGGCTGATGGACGCCCTTGTTGAGCAGGTCGCGGGAGAAGATCCAGCGCACCCGCGTCTCCCCTGCGCAGAAGAACGCGGCGACTGCGTAGGGGTCGCTCTGGTCGTAGCAGAACTCAGCCGTCAACGGGGTAGCTGTTCCGGTGGCATCGATCAGCTCGAGCGTCAGCGCCCGGGTGATGCTCGCTGGCACAGTGTCCATGTGGTCGGGCCCTTTCCTCGGTCCGTACGGGTAAACGACGCAAGAGTCGCTGCGTGACGGGTCTGCGCTCAAGAATGCTGTGACAGGCGGTGCTCCACCTGCTGTTTGCGGTGACGGGGAGGCCGGTAACGTCCGTTTCGGTTGGCTACACGCCTGCGCTAGCCTGTGCCGTCTGCCGTCCGGGGCGATTGGCGCAGTGGTAGCGCGCTTCGTTCACACCGAAGAGGTCACTGGTTCGAACCCAGTATCGCCCACCGGGATCTGACACCAGGCTTCCGCCTTCCTATGACCTAGCGCTCTGCTATTCGTCACAACATTGACGGTATGTGACACCTCTGGTGGCGATCGGGCCTTCGGCGAAACGATGACCGAACGGCCACCGCACCCGGTCATTCGACGGATGCACGGGACCTGACGTGACCGCTTCACGCGAGGGGAGTCCCTATGTCAAGTGGCTGTATCAGGCCGGGGCCCCTACGCTGGGGCAGAGCACGGTGTGGTCAGGCGGCGTCGAGCCGCCCGTTGCAGCCCCGAGTTCCGGCGCGGGCAGTGCGCTGTCGGCTGGCACCTGGCGAGGCCACGCATCTACTGACACGGAAGGCACATATGAGCAAGATTTCACTGATCGCCGCCGGTGCGGCGGGATACGTCCTCGGCACGCGTGCGGGCCGGGAGCGCTACCACCAGATCGTCGACCAGGCCCAGCGGGTCTGGTCGAACCCGAAGGTACAGAAGGCCACCCAGGACGCTCAGGACCTGGCCCGCGAGCGGGTACCCGTCGTCGGTGAGAAGCTGGCAGGGGCCATGAAGACCCAGCCCATGCCTGCCTCACCCGGGACAACGGAGGGCGACTCGTTCGGTCAGGCATCGCCGGCCGTCTGAACGCGCCGCCTCAAGCCCGCCGATCATGGCGGAGAAAAACCGTGACGACGGGTCGATGGCTCCTCGATACGATCAGGGGACCGCCCGGCGGCCCCGGCCGCCATTCGTCTCGAGGAGCCATCCGTGCCCGAACTGAACGTCGTCGTCGTTCAGGTTGCCGACCGCCAAGAGCGGGCAGTGGCAGCCGGGACGAGGGCGTGGGAGCTCTTCGCGGATGACCCGGCCGTCGTCGCGGCGAGGGTGGACGGCGAGCAGAGGGACCTGTCGCACGAGTTGACCGAGGGCTCAGAGGTCGAGCCGATCCTCGTCGACTCCGACGAGGGCCGAGCCATCGTCCGCCACTCCGCCGCGCATGTGCTGGCACAAGCGGTGCAGGGTCTCTTTCCGGCGGCGCGCCTCGGCATCGGCCCCCCGATCGCGGACGGCTTCTACTACGATTTCGACGTCCAAGAGCCCTTCAAACCGGACGACCTCATGCAGATCGAGTCAAGAATGCGCAAGATCGTCAAGGAGGGGCAGCGTTTCTCGCGACGTACGGTGAGCGAGGGCGAGGCGAGGGCCGAGCTGGCGGACGAGCCGTACAAGCTCGAGCTCATCGACCTCAAGGGGTCGGCCGGCCAATCCGAGGCCGAAGGTGCGGACGTCGAGGTCGGAGGTGCGGGGCTCTCCATCTACGACAACACGAGGCGCGACGGCTCGCTGGCGTGGAAGGACCTCTGCCGCGGTCCACACCTCGCCACCACGAAGCGCATCCCGGCGTTCAAGCTCATGCGCTCGGCGGCCGCCTACTGGCGGGGCAGTGAGCAGAACCCTCAGCTGCAGCGGATCTACGGCACCGCATGGGAGAGCAAGGAAGCGCTCGACGCGCACCTCGAGCGCCTCGAGGAGGCGTCGCGGAGGGATCACCGACGTCTCGGCTCCGAGCTCGACCTCTTCAGCTTCCCCGACGAGATCGGCTCCGGGCTAGCCCTCTTCCATCCCAAAGGCGGAATCCTCCGCAAGCAGATGGAGGACTACTCCCGACAGCGCCACGTCGAAGGTGGCTACGAGTTCGTCTACAGCCCGCACATCAGCAAGGGGTCCCTGTTCGAGACGTCGGGTCACTTGCAGTGGTTCGCCGAGGGTATGTACCCGCCATTGCACGTCGACGCGGAGATCGCCGAGGACGGCTCAGTCAGGAAGCCCGGTCAGGACTACTACCTGAAACCGATGAACTGTCCGTTCCACTGCCTGATCTACCGCTCACGGGGCCGCTCCTACCGTGAGCTGCCGCTGAGACTGTTCGAGTTCGGCTCCGTCTACCGCTATGAGAAGTCCGGCACCATCCACGGCCTCACCCGGGTCCGCGGAATGACCCAGGACGACGCCCACATCTACTCGACCTTCGACCAGCTCGAGGCGGAGCTCGCCTCTGTGCTGACCTTCGTGCTCGACCTGCTCAGGGACTACGGCCTCGATGACTTCTACCTGGAGCTGTCGACCAAGGACCCCGACAAGTACGTCGGCACCGACGAGATCTGGGAGGCCGCCACCAGCATCCTCGAACAGGTGGCCAAGGACTCCGGGCTCGAGCTGGTCCCCGACCCTGGCGGGGCGGCGTTCTACGGTCCGAAGATCTCAGTGCAGGCTCGCGACGCCATCGGGCGGACGTGGCAGATGTCGACCATCCAGCTTGACTTCAACACCCCCGAGCGTTTCGAGCTCGAGTACACCGCCGCGGACGGGTCCCGACAGCGGCCCATCATGGTCCACCGAGCCCTGTTCGGGTCGATCGAGCGGTTCCTCGCCGTGCTCACCGAGCACTACGCCGGCGCGTTCCCACCCTGGCTGGCGCCTGTGCAGGTCGTCGCCATACCCATCGCCGAGCGTCACGAGGAGTATCTGACACGGCTCGCGGCTGAGCTCCGCGGTCGAGGCATCCGGGTCGATGTGGACACGTCGGACGACAGGATGCAGAAGAAGATTCGTAACGCTCAGCTGCAGAAGGTCCCGTTCATGGTGATTGCCGGTGACCGCGACGTTGACGAAGACGCCGTCTCGTTCCGCTACCGCGACGGGCACCAGGACAACGGTGTGCCGAGTGTCGAGGCCATCGCCCGCATCGTCGACGTCGTCGAGCGACGGGTGCAGGTATGACGACGTACGAGCCCCAGGAGGGAGCGGGGGAGGCGGACGCCTTCGTCCGGCTATGGACACCGCACCGGATGGCCTACATCAGGGGGGAGAACAAGCCCACCGACGACGAGGCCTGTCCGCTGTGTGCGATCCCGGCGCTCGACGACGACGAGGGTCTGGTCGTGCGTCGCGGCGCGGTGGCGTTCGCGGTGCTCAACCTCTACCCCTACAACCCCGGCCATCTGATGGTGTGCCCGTATCGCCATGTCGCCGACTATCCGGAGCTGACGCGCGACGAGACCGCGGAGGTGGCGGCGCTGACCGCCGAGGCCATGCGTGCGGTCCGCTCCGCCAGCGGTGCGCATGGCTTCAACATCGGGATGAACCAGGGTGCCGTCGCCGGAGCGGGAATCGCCGCGCACCTGCACCAGCACCTGGTGCCCCGATGGGGCGGCGACACCAACTTCATGCCGGTGGTCGGACACACGAAGGTTCTGCCACAGCTGCTCCGTGAGACCCGCAAGCTGCTGGCCGAGGCGTGGGACCAGCCCTGACCCGGCCGTGCGGCTACGACCTGTCGGCCGTGACACGAGAGGCGACATGAGACGGCATGACGTCGTAGCGCGAGAAGCTCCTGGTGAACGTGCCCGTGCCGTGGCTCAGCGAGCGTAGGTCGGTGGCATAGCGCACGAGCTCGATCTGCGGCGCCTCGGCCCGCACGACGGTTCGCCCGACGCCGACCGGCTCCGTGCCGAGTACGTGCGCACGCCGGGTGGACAAGTCGCTCATCACAGCACCCACGAAGTCGTCGTCGATGAGCACCTCCACACCGTCGATCGGCTCAAGGAGCTGAACCTGGCCGTGTGACGCTGCCTCGCGCACGGCCAGGGCCCCGGCCGTCTGGAAGGCCATATCGCTTGAGTCGACGCTGTGAGCCTTGCCGTCGTACAGCGTCACGCGCAGGTCGACGACCGGGTACCCGGCGGTGAGACCCCTCTCGAGCTGCGAGCGCACGCCCTTCTCGACACTTGGGATGAACTGTCGGGGTACGGAACCCCCGACCACCTTGTCGACGAACTCGAAGCCGCTACCGGCGGGAAGCGGCTCCACCTCGACCTCGCAGACCGCGAACTGACCGTGGCCGCCACTCTGCTTGACGTGCCGCCCTCGACCCCTCGACGCCTCTGTGAACGTCTCCCGGAGCGGCACGCGTACGGCGACCTGGTCGACCTGGACGCCGTAGCGGTTGCCGAGCCGGTCGAGCAGGACGTTGGCATGGGCCTCACCGAGGCACCACAGCACGAGCTGCAGCGTCTCTGGCTGGTGCTCGATCGACACTGTCGGGTCCTCGGCCGTGAGCCGCTGCAACGCCTGGCCGAGCTTGTCCTCGTCTGCCTTGGCGCGCGCCACCAGGGCAATGGGCAGCAGAGGCTCGGGCATCGTCCAGGGCTCCATCACAAGCGGGTTGGCCTTGTCGCTGAGCGTGTCGCCGGTCTCCGCGCGCGACAGCTTGGCGATGGCACAGATGTCGCCCGCGATGGCCGAGGTGCTGAGGCGCTGCGTCTTTCCCAACGGGAACGACAGCGCGCCGACCCGTTCGTCCTCGTCGTGGTCCTGGTGGCCGGGGTGCTCCGCCGAGAAGTCCGACAGGTGACCCGACACGTGGACGGTGGCATCAGGCCGCACGGTTCCTGAGAAGACGCGGACCAGGCTGATACGTCCAACGTACGGGTCGGAACTGGTCTTGACCACCTCTGCCAGCAGGTCCCCGGCGGGGTCGCAGCTCAGTCCGTTGACCGTCTTGCCGGCGGTCGTGTAGACGGCGGGGAAGGTGTGCTCCGACGGCGGCGGGAACCCCTGGGTGACGATCTCCAGCAGCTCGTCGAGGCCGAGCCCGCTCTGCGCCGACACGGGCACCACCGGGAAGAACGACGCGCGGGCGACAGCGGTCTCGAGGTCGTCGACGAGAAGCGACGCGTCGATGGTCTCACCGCTCATATAGCGGTCCATGAGGCTCTCGTCCTCCGACTCCTCGATCAGGCCCTCGATGAGCGGACCGCGAAACTCCTCGATGAGGAGCTGCTCGTCGTCGGAGGGCTGCTGGACAGCTCGCCGTGTGTCGGCGCCCGAGTAGTCGGAGACGGTCTGCGACAGCAACGCCAGGAGCTGGTCGACGCCGGACCCCTCGCGGGCCAGCGGAATGTAGAGGGGGACCACCTTGTCCCCGAACGCTGCCTGTGCCTCCGCCAGCACCTGGTCGTAGTCGGCCCTCGGGTGGTCCAACTTGCTGACCACGACGCAGCGCGGCATGCCGACGGCCTCGCACTCGAGCCAGAGCGTGCGGGTGGCGCCGTCCACGCCGTCGGTCGCGGAGATGACGAACAAGGCACAGTCCGCGGCTCGCAGCCCGGCGCGCAGCTCACCGACGAAGTCGGCGTAGCCGGGAGCGTCCAGAAGGTTGACCTTGACGCCGTCGACCACGAGGGGCGCCAGGCTGAGACCGACGGAGCGTTGCTGACGGATCTCGGCCTCGTCGTAGTCGCTCGTCGTCGTACCGTCCTCGACCCGGCCGGGACGGCTGATGACCCCGCCGGCCGCGAGCAGGGACTCGACCAGAGTCGTCTTCCCCGATCCCGACGGGCCGACGAGGACGACGTTGCGGATCGCTGTTGAACTCGTGGGCAGGTACGCCGTCGCGTCAGCGGCACCTGCCCCACCCTGTCTTCCTGGCACGTTCTCGTCTCTCCTTCGACCGATGGACTGGGCTGCACCGAGCGCTGCTCCCACCTTTCCGCTCCCGCGGCCGCTGCACAAGGATCGGTCGGCCCCGCTCTGCCGATAGCATCGACCAGACTTGACCGTTGCCGACCAGGAAGTCACGCCAGACCTGATGCTCGAGCGCTTTCGCCAGTTCTGGACCAACGTGTTCAAGCCCGTCGCACATCTGCTCATCAGGCTGGGGGTCTCTCCAGACGTCGTGACCGTGGTAGGCACTCTGGGCGTCGTGACCGGCGCACTGGCCTTCTTTCCACGTGGACACCTCCTGACCGGCGTCCTGTTCATCGGGGTCTTCGTCTTCTCTGACCTGATCGACGGCTATATGGCGCGGACGCTCGGCACCTCGTCGAGGTGGGGCTCGTTCCTCGACTCGACCCTCGACCGCCTCGGCGACGCGGCAATCTTCGCCGGGCTGGCGTGCTGGCTCTTCGGGGGTGGCGACGACCGCCTGCTGGCCTACGTCGCGCTGTGGGCGCTCGTCATGGGCTCGGTGACGTCGTACGCGCGCGCGAAGGCCGAGAGTCTCGGTATGCAGGCGAAGGGAGGGCTGGCCGAGCGCGCGGACCGGCTCGTGGCAGTTCTCGCTCTGGCCGGGCTCTCCGACATCCTCGACCAGCCCATCCTGCTGTCCCTGGTCCTGTGGGTGCTCGCAGTGGCGAGCACCCTGACCGTGATTCAACGCATCCTGCTTGTTCGGCGCCAGGCGCTGGCGGATCCAGCGCTGCCGTCTTGACGCCACCTGCGGCACCTCGGGAGAGGTTGGTCGACTACGCGTTCCGCGTGGCCTGGGCGACCACCCGCCACTCGCCGGAGCCGGTGGGAGCTCGTGTGCTCGAAGGAGTGGCGGACCGGGTCTGGCGGCAGCGCGGTTCCGGGGTCAGGCAGCTGGAGGACAACCTGAGGCGGGCAGCACCGGACCTCTCCGAGGCAGCATCGAGAGTGGTCTGCCAGGAGGCGGTGCGCTCGTACTTCAGGTACTGGCACGAGGTGTTCCGGCTGCCGGCCTGGTCGACGGCCCGGACGGTCGACTCTGTGGTGACAACTGGCGAGGAAGGGCTCCGAGCAGGGTTCGCACGGGGGAGGGGCGCGATCATCGCGCTGCCGCACATGGCGAACTGGGACCATGCCGGAGCATGGGCCTGCCTTACGGGCATGCCCGTGTCGACCGTGGCCGAACGGCTTCGACCAGAGTCACTGTTCGACCGCTTCGTGAGCTACCGCGAGCAGCTCGGTATGGAAGTTATCGCGCTCAGCGGCTCGGGCACCACCATGGTGACGTTGAAGGCATCGCTCGACGCGGGTCGGCTCGTGTGCCTGCTCGCCGACCGCGACCTCACCGGAACCGGGGTCGACGTCGAGCTGCTCGGTGAGAGTGCCCGGATGCCCGGCGGGCCGGCAGCACTGGCCCGGATGACCGGAGCACCCCTGGTGGCCCTCACGCTGAGCTACCGTGGCCCGCTCATGCAGCTGGACTTCAGCGACCCCTTGGAGCATCGGCGCGGCCGAGCGGGTCTCGTCGAAATGACACAGGACATCGCGACCTGGTTCACAGCCGGGATAAGGCGAACCCCGGTGGACTGGCACATGCTTCAGCCGGTCTTCAGCTCCGACCTCCATCGACTGAGCCGGTGAGGGTCGGGTTGGTCTGCCCCTACTCCCTGGATGTGCCCGGAGGCGTCCAGAACCACGTGCGCGACCTTGCCCGCGTGTTGATCGCACGTGGCCATGACGTCGGTGTGCTTGCGCCCGGCGAGGTCGTCACCACAGAGGGGGGCCACGTCGAGACAGTGGGTCGAGCGGTGCCCATCAGCTTCAACGGTTCGGTGGCACGTGTGGCTTTCGGGCCACGCGTGGCGGCTCGGACGCGCCGGTGGTTACGCAAAGGCGCCTTCGACGTCGTACACCTCCACGAGCCGGCGACGCCGAGTGTCTCGCTGCTGGCCCTATGGGCCAGCGGGGCGACCGTGGTGGCCACCTTCCACACGGCCAACGCGCGCTCGCGAGCGCTGTCCTTGGCCAATGCGGTGCTGCGCCCGTCGATGGCGAAGATCGCGGCGCGGCTGGCAGTCTCGGAGTCAGCCCGCTCGACGCTCGTGCAGCATCTGGGTGGAGAGGCCGTGGTGATCCCCAACGGCATCTTCTCGGAGCGCTTTCGCGGCGCACGTCCCCGACCTGAATGGGCCGGACCGGGACCTACCGTCGTGTTCCTCGGCCGCTCCGACGAGCCTCGCAAGGGGCTGGCTGTGTTGCTGTCGGCGTTCGCCGTCGTGCTCACCAGCCACCCGACGGCCCGGCTGCTCATCGCGGGGCGAGGCAGCGCGGAGCAGGCACGGATGCTGCCCGCCGGCCTGCGGCACCGCGTCGAGCTGCTCGGAGTGCTCAGCGACTCCGAACGCGCAAGGCTGCTGGCATCGGCGACGGTCTACGTCGCCCCTCAGCTTGGAGGCGAGAGCTTCGGCATCGTCCTCATTGAGGCTATGGCTGCAGGAGCCGCGGTCGCCGCAAGCGATCTCCCCGCCTTTCGGGCGGTGCTGCAGGGTGGAAGGCTCGGTGAGCTGTTCGCTGTCGGTGACCCGGTTGCGGCGGCGCGCAGCATCACCCGCCTTCTCGACGACGCACCGCATCGGGACCGAGTGCGTCGTGAAGCCTCAGCCGGTGTCGAACGCTACGAGTGGTCGGTGCTGGCCCCGCGGATCGAGGCGGTCTACGAGACCGTCGTGCGGGAGGCAGCCAGGTCGGCATGAGGAGGTGGCCTGCGCCGCGAGCGAGGCTCAAGGGTTGGATCCTGGAGCGTCCTACGCCGTACGATGAGGGGATCCCCCTGCACAACTTCTGTATGTGAGGCTCATCGTGACCGACGTAGCTCCAGAACGACACGCTCGAGACGACGGGAGCCGGGCGACCGGAACCGGCCGGGTGAAGCGCGGGATGGCGGAGATGCTCAAGGGCGGCGTGATCATGGACGTCGTCACGGTCGAGCAGGCCAAGGTCGCCGAGGACGCCGGCGCAGTCGCCGTGATGGCCCTCGAACGGGTGCCCGCTGACATCCGCGCCCAGGGCGGCGTGTCCCGGATGAGCGATCCTGACATGGTGGAGGGCATCATCTCCGCGGTGTCAATCCCGGTGATGGCCAAGGCCCGGATCGGTCACTTCGTCGAGGCCCAGGTGCTCCAGAGCCTGGGCGTCGACTACGTCGACGAGTCCGAGGTGCTGACGCCCGCCGACTACGCCAACCACATCGACAAGTGGCAGTTCACCGTTCCCTTCGTGTGCGGTGCGACGAACCTCGGTGAAGCGCTACGACGGCTCACCGAGGGTGCCGCGATGATCCGGTCGAAGGGCGAGGCGGGCACAGGGGACGTGTCCAACGCCACCACGCACATGCGTCAGATCCGCGCACAGCTGCGCCGCCTCCAGTCGATGAGCGAGGACGAGCTGTATGTCGCGGCGAAGGAGCTCCAGGCGCCCTACGAGCTGGTTCGTGAAGTGGCCGAGGCCGGCAAGCTACCCGTGGTGCTCTTCACCGCCGGCGGCATCGCGACTCCAGCAGACGCGGCGATGATGATGCAGCTGGGCGCCGAGGGCGTGTTCGTGGGGTCGGGGATCTTCAAGGCGGGCAACCCGGCCCAGCGGGCAGCCGCGATCGTGAAAGCCACCACGTTCTTCGACGACCCCGACGTGATCGCCAAGGTATCCCGTGGTCTGGGCGAGGCGATGGTGGGCATCAACGTCGACGAGATCCCGCAGCCGCACCGGCTTGCGGAGCGAGGCTGGTAGGAGGTGGCCATCGGCAGCCCTGACAAGGCTGCTCGGCTCGAACAGCTCCGCACCTTCGCCATGGTCCAGGTGCGGTCCGGCTTTCGCCCGCCCGGTGAGGTCCGCGCCGAGGTGTACGACGCCGTGCTCGACGAGGTCGCTTCTGGTGACGAGGCCCAGCGGCTGACCGACGAGCTCCTGCGGGATGCTCGGGACTCACACCAACGAGCGGCAGAGACGTGGCCGCACGAGACCCAGTTTGACCGGCTTCAGGCCGCCTTCGCGGAGCTCGACGCAGCCGACGTGGTGGTCCTCCAGGCCTGCGAGGACCACTGGTCGGCGAACGAGCAGCTCACCCAGCGCTCCAGAGAGGGCCGTACCCCCTGGGGGATCGCCTACTTCACCCTTCCCGACGTCTGGCACGCCATCGAGCACGACATGCTGGAGGTCAACCTGTGGCATGGCTCGAGTGCGAACGTCGCCGAGGGGGACGACCTCCTCGACTTCGTGCGGCTCACTCTGAGCGAGCACGGGATCTCGTCAGTGTTCGACGAGGGCAGGATCGAGGTCGCCGTGGCCTGGCAGCGTCGCCCGTCAGACACCCCTGAGCGGTCGTCGGCTGCCGCCCCTGCCCCTGCCCCTGCCCCTGCCCCAACCTCGAGCCAACCCTGACCCCCGGCGAGAGGGCGCAAATGCCCCGCCGAGAGGGCGCAATTGCCCCCGGCGCCTTGACCGCCTCCTAGCATGGACGGGTGACGACAGCGAACCCCACCATCGGCGTGTTCGCCCTCCAGGGCGACGTCCGAGAGCACCTGGAGATGCTCGAGGCATCGGGTGTCGAGGGGCGGTCGGTACGCCGAGCGGCCGAACTGGCCGGCGTCGATGCCATGGTGATCCCCGGCGGGGAGTCGACCACCATGTACAAGCTCGCCCACGCCTTCGAGCTGTTCGAGCCACTGCAAGCCAGGATCGCATCAGGCATGCCTGTTCTCGGCACCTGCGCGGGCATGATCATGCTTGCCGACACGCTCGAGGGAGGGATCGTCGGCCAGGAGACGCTGGGTGGCCTCGACGTCGTCGTGCGACGCAACGCCTTCGGCCGCCAGGTCGACTCGTTCGAGACCGACGTCGACTTCGTGCCGTTCGACCGGCCCTTCCACGCACTGTTCATCCGCGCGCCCTGGGTCGAGAAGGTAGGAAGTGCGGTGGAGGTACTCGCCACGATCGCGGGAGGACCCGCCGTGGGTAGAATCGTGGCCGTCCGCCAAGGTCACGTCATGGCCACGTCGTTCCACCCCGAGATCACGCACGACTGGCGGGTGCACCGATACTTCGTCGACCTCGTCCGAGCCAGCTGAGGAGCCGATCGCGCATGTCCGGCCACTCCAAGTGGGCGACCACCAAGCACAAGAAGGCGGTCGTCGACGCGCGGCGGGGCAAGCTCTTCGCGAAGCTCATCAAGAACATCGAGGTAGCCGCTCGTACCGGTGGTGGCGACCTGGCAGGGAATCCCACGCTGTACGACGCCGTCCAGAAGGCCAAGAAGTCCTCGGTCCCGAACGACAACATCGACCGCGCCGTCAAACGCGGGTCGGGTCTCGAGGGTGGGGGAGCCGACTACCAGACGATCATGTACGAGGGCTACGCGCCGGGCGGCGTGGCGCTTCTCATCGAGTGTCTCACCGACAACCGCAACCGGGCCGCCGGCGAGGTACGCACCGCCATGACGAGGAACGGCGGTTCGATGGCCGACGCCGGCTCGGTCAGCTACATGTTCACCCGCAAGGGCGTCGTGATCGTCCCCAAGACCCAGGACGACAACCAGGTGGGCGAGGACGACGTGCTCGGCGCGGTGCTCGACGCGGGTGCCGAGGAGGTCAACGACCTGGGGGAGGCGTACGAGGTCATCTCCGAGCCGACCGACCTGGTCGCCGTGCGTACCGCCCTACAGGACGGCGGGCTCGACTACGAGTCCGCGGAGGCGTCGTTCGTCCCCAGTATGACGGTGGGTGTCGACAGCTCCGGTGCCACCAGGATCTTCCGTCTGATCGAGGCACTGGAGGACTCCGACGACGTGCAGAACGTCTTCGGCAACTTCGACGTGCCCGACGACGTGCTGGCCGAGCTCGACTGACCACGCGGCGTCTCGACGACTCGCACCCGACCCGACGCCCGACGTCATCGACAGTCGGCCGCGGCAGTACGGCGTCCGGCGCGTCGCCGCGCCATCACGGCGGACGGCGGTTAGGTTGGTCCGGTCGAACACACGTTCGTGCAGCCCGATGTGGCCGGGCTGACTGGGTCCCGACCGAGGAGACGTCATGCGGGTGCTCGGTGTCGACCCTGGTCTGACTCGATGTGGTCTAGGAGTCGTCGAGGGGTCCGTCGGCTTGCCGCTCACAGCGCTGGCGGTCGACGTCGTCCGGACGTCTTCCGGTGCTGACCTCGGTGACCGCCTCGTCTGTATCAGCGCCGCGCTCGATAGCTGGATGGAGCGCTACGCACCCGACGCCGTCGCCGTCGAACGGGTCTTCGCCCAGCACAACCTGCGCACCGTCATGGGTACGGCCCAGGTCTCCGGGATCGCCATCGTTGCGGCAGCCCGCCGTGGCATCCCGGTCGCTCTGCACACCCCCAGCGAGGTCAAGGCAGCCGTGACCGGGAGCGGACGTGCCGACAAGGCGCAGGTTACGGCCATGGTGGTCCGGCTGCTCAAGCTGACCGAGCGTCCCGCCGACGCCGACGCCGCCGACGCCCTGGCCCTGGCGATGTGCCAGATCTGGCGCGGTGGGGCAGCCGCCAGGCTCGACGCGGCCGTAGCCCACGCGCAGAACGCCGAGGCTTCGGCGTGATCGCGTTCGTCAGGGGGCTGGTGACCTCGGTCTTCGTCGACTCGGCGGTCGTGGATGTCGGGGGTGTGGGCGTCCTCGTCATGTGTACGCCGTCCACCCTGGCGGGTCTGAGGCTAGGCGAACAGGCCACCCTCACCACCTCGATGGTGGTGCGCGAGGACTCGATGACCCTCTTCGGCTTCGCCGACTACGACGAGCGAGGTCTCTTCGAGCTGCTCCAGACGGCGAGCGGTGTCGGCCCGAGGCTCGCCCAGGCCATGCTCGCCGTGCACGGCCCCGATGAGCTGCGGAGGGCCGTGGTGACTGAGGACCTGACGGCGCTGTGCAAGGTGCCGGGGATCGGCCGGAAGGGAGCTCAACGGGTGGTCCTCGAGCTCAAGGACCGGATAGGGCCACCTCGGACCGCGGACAGGACTGGAAGGCAGCAGTCGCCTGACGGCGCCGAGGGCTGGCGTGACCAGGTGCGGGCCGGTCTGCTCGGGCTGGGCTGGTCCGTGAGCGAGGCCGAGTCGGCGCTCGACGGCGTCGCCGCGATGGCTTCACAGTCGATGTCCGACGGTTCGCCGCCGCCGGTCGCCGAGCTGCTGCGCGCCGCGCTCCGCTCACTGTCGAGGGCGTGAGCCGCGTGACGGCCGACGACGGCGCCGTGCGGTCCATGGTCGAGACGGAGGCCGACGCCGACGAGCGGGTCGTCGAGGCGGCGCTGCGCCCCCGAACACTCGACGAGGTCATCGGACAGGAGCGGGTTCGCGAGCAGCTCGGCCTTGTGCTGGAGGCCGCCAGAGGTAGGGGCAGGGCGCCGGACCATGTGCTGCTGTCCGGCCCGCCGGGACTGGGCAAGACCACCATGGCGATGATCATCGCGGCGGAGATGGGCACGCCGCTGCGGGTGACCAGCGGCCCCGCGATCCAGCACCCAGGCGACCTAGCCGCCATCTTGTCCGGGCTCAACGAGGGCGACGTGTTGTTCCTCGACGAGATCCACCGGATGTCCCGCCCGGCTGAGGAGATGCTGTACCTCGCCATGGAGGACTTCCGGGTCGACGTGGTCGTCGGCAAGGGGCCTGGGGCGACGGCGATCGGCTTGGAGATCCCACCTTTCACCCTTGTCGGTGCCACCACCCGGGCGGGTCTTCTTCCCGGGCCGCTGCGCGACCGCTTCGGTTTCACCGGGCACCTCGACTTCTACGAGAGAGCTGACCTGCAGCGCATCGTCACCAGATCGGCCCGGCTCCTCGACGTGCGTATCGAAGAGGCTGGCGCGCACGAGATCGCATCGCGTTCGCGGGGCACTCCACGTGTCGCCAACCGGCTCCTGCGGCGGGTGCGTGACTTCGCCCAGGTGCGGTCCGACGGGACAGTCACCGAGCCACTCGCCCATGACGCCCTGGCCCTCTTCGAGGTCGACGCCATCGGCCTCGACCGGCTCGACCGGGCAGTTCTCGATGCCCTGTGCCGCCGTTTCGGAGGTGGACCGGTCGGGCTAGGCACGCTCGCAGTTGCGGTGGCAGAGGAGCGCGAGACGGTGGAGGAGGTGGCGGAGCCCTTCCTCGTCCGGGCGGGCTATCTCGCTCGTACACCCCGCGGCCGCATCGCAACCCCGTCCGCATGGCTCCATCTGGGGCTACCCGCCCCGCCGACTGCGCCGTTCCTGGACCAGGCGCCGTTGTTCGGTGGTGGGGACAGCGCCGAGCTCGGCCAGTCATGACGTCCGTCTCGTGCGCGGAGCCGTTGCTGAATCGGAATTCGTAGTGGTGGGGGTTAGACTCCGCAGTTGACCGTCCCCGCAGGCGGTGTCTTTGCCATGTCGCTCAGTCGGGTGCCACTGAGCGCGATCGAAGTCGAATCGAGGAGCCCGCGTGACTGTCGCGCAGTTGCTGCCGATCCTGCTCCTGGTCGTCTTCGCGTACCTGCTCCTCATCCGGCCCGCCCGCAAGCGCGCCGCGGAGGCGACGGCTCTTCAAGCCGCGCTCTCGACCGGCGACGAGGTCATGCTCACCAGCGGGATCTTCGGACGGGTTGAGTCGCTTGTGGACGACGCAACGGTCGCCGTCGAGATCTCGCCCGGCGTGGTGCTGAGAGTCCATCGCGGCGCGATCGGCAAGATCGTAGACGACTCGCCGCCGACGTACGGCGACGACGATACCGAGGTAGCGACAGGGACCTCGTCGACCGAGACGACCGGCTCCTCCATGCAGGGCCAGCAGGCTGCCGGCATCCCCGGATCCGACGCCGAGCTCAGCCCTGATGACGACTCGCGGCGCGAGGCGAACTGACGTGGCAACCCGCACATCACGCCCCGGACGCACCTTGGTCGTCTTCGCACTGATCGTCGTCGCGATGTTCGGCGCGGCTGCCGCGATCGGCAACTGGAAGCCGAGGCTGGGTCTCGACCTACAAGGTGGCGAGCGGATCGTGCTGCAGGCCGCAGGGGAAGGTGGGGCGGCTATCCCCAAAGACAAGCTGACGGAGGCCTCGGACATCATAGCCTCGCGCGTCAACGGCGCAGGCGTGGCCGAGTCCGATGTCAGCACGCAGGGAAGCGACATCATCGTCGTCGAGATTCCCGGCAAGCCCGACGACCAGCTCAGACGGTCACTTGCCGCGACCGCCCAGCTCCGGTTCCGCCTTGTGGCCCAGCAGATCGGCCCCTTGGCGCCCGTCACCCCGCCGAGCAGTGGAGCCACCGGCTCTCCGACCACCGGAGCCACGACCCAGCCGCCGGCCACCAGCGGTGCGACGCAAGTGCCGAGCACTCCCGGCACGAGTTCGGCTACGACCGGTCCGAAGACGACGACAGCTCCCACCCCCAGCCCCGACAGCCAGAGTGCACCGACACGGGCGACGACGGCCAAGACAGCGGGACAGAACCGGGCGGCGGCTCCTTGGCTGCTCGAGGACAACTCCACGGCACCCTCCACCGCCCCCTCGACGCAGGCGAGCGGCGGCGGCGGTACCACCGCTCCTTCGACCACGCCCACAACGCAGGGGGGTGGACAGACGACCACTCCCACCACGACCCCGACGACCGCCGTCCCCACGGTCCCGTCGCAGCCGGCGCCGACGACCAGCACCGGCGCGCCGCCGACCGCGCTCGTTCCTCCGCAGCTCGAGGACATCCCCGATCCCTACGCCTGGATCGCCTCCTTCAAGGGTGCCTCGGCGCCCACCATCTGGCTGCAACGTCTCGCGGCCTACGACTGCACCCCGGACGCAAGCCAGCCGGGCCAGGTCGACATCCCGAGCCAGCCGCTGCTGGCGTGCGACGAGCAGCAGAACCGGTACCTGCTCGGTCCGTCGATGCTCGACGGGACGTCGGTCAACGACGCGAGCGCCGGGATCCCACAGGGCCAGTTCGACTATGCCGTCGACGTGAGCTTCGACGGCGCCGGCGGCAAGACCTTCGGCGACATCACCACCCGGATCGCCAAGAACAGCACCGACGCCCAGCTCGCCGGGTCACAGCTGGCGATCGTGCTCGACGGCAAGGTGCTCTCCGCACCGGTCAACGAGGGACCGATCACCGGGGGGTCCGCCGAGATCAGTGGGAGCTCGACCAACCCCTTCACGCAGACCCAGGCCCAGAGCCTGGCCAACTCCCTGAAATATGGAGCGCTTCCCCTCAGCTTCTCCATCGTCCAGGACACGACCGAGGGACCGCAGCTGGCCAGCAACCAGCTCAACGCGGGGATCCTCGCGGGTATCGTGGGGCTCATCTTGGTAGTGCTCTACTGCATGCTCTACTACCGCGGCCTGGGGCTGGTGGTGGTCGCCTCGCTCGTCGTCGCCGGCGTCATCACCTATGCGAGCGTGCTCCTGCTCGGTCATGCGTACGGCTTCACGCTCACCCTTCCTGGTATCGCCGGCCTGATCGTCGCGGTCGGCATCACCGCCGACTCGTTCATCGTCTACTTCGAGCGGCTGCGTGACGAGGTGCGTGACGGCCGCACCCTGAGGACCTCGGTGGAGACGGGATGGGTCCGAGCGCGGTCGACCATCCTGGCTGCCGATGCGGTCTCGATGCTCGCTGCGGTCGTCCTCTTCGTCTTCGCCATCGGAGTGGTCAAGGGCTTCGCGTTCGCTCTCGGGCTGACGACGTTCATCGACGTCTTCGTGGTCTTCTTCTTCACCAAGCCCGTGGTGACGCTGCTGTCCCGCACGAAGTTCTTCGGCCAGGGGCACAAGTGGTCGGGTCTCGACCGTCAGCATCTGGGCATGCCTGCCCTCACCCGCACACCGCGGGCTGCGCGTGGGGAGGCCTGATGTCCAAGCTCGGCGACATCGGTGCACGGCTCTACAAGGGCGACGTCTCGGTCGACTTCGTCGGCCGCCGTCGCACCTGGTACCTGGTCTCGATCGCCATCGTGGTCATCGCCGCGGCCGCACTGCTCCTGCGCGGGCTCAACTTCGGGATCGAGTTCAGGGGCGGCGTGGAGTTCAACGCCCAGATCACGAACCCGTCGGCCAATGTCGAGAAGGTGACGAACGCCGTCGTCGACACGCAGATCGAACCGGCCCTCAACCCCATCGTCGTGTCGTCTGGCACCACGGCGATCCGGGTACAGACCAAGACCCTGTCGCTCGACCAGACCCAAGTGGTCCAGCAGGCGATCAAGGCCGCAGGCGCGACCGAGGTCAACGCCGCCACCATCGGCCCGACCTGGGGAGCGTCGATCGCGAACCGGGCTCTCACGGGGCTCATCGTGTTCGTCGTCTTGGTGCTCCTGTTCATCTGGGCGTACTTCCGGGAGTGGCGGATGTCGGTCGCCGCCATGGTGGCGCTCGCGCACGACCTCATCATCACGGTGGGGGTCTACGCGCTGACCGGCTTCGAGGTGACACCCGCCACGGTGACCGGCTTCCTGACGATCCTCGGCTACTCGCTCTACGACACCGTTGTCGTCTTCGACAAGGTGCGCGAGAACACGCGTGGCATCGCCACGTCAACACGCCGGACGTACGCCGATGCTGCGAATCTCGCCGTCAACCAGACGCTGGTGCGGTCCATCAATACCTCGCTGGCGGCTCTGCTGCCTGTCGGTGCGATCCTGTACGTCGGTGCGTTCCAACTCGGGTCGGGGCCGCTCAAGGACCTCGCTCTCGCCCTCTTCGTCGGCATGGCCTCGGGTGCCTACTCGTCCATCTTCATCGCCACTCCGCTGCTGGCGCAGCTGAAGATGCAGGAGCCGTCGATGCAGGTCCAGGCGAAGCGCGTCGCTGCCCGCCGCACCGCGGATGCGCGCGAGGTGTCGCAGCCGCGTGGCCCCGAGGCGTCCACAGCGTCACGGGCAAAGGTCTCGACCGGGTCCACGGCGGCCGCTGCCGAGAGCCCCTCCGAGCCGGAGGTGGAGCCGCAGACCGAGCCGGAGGTTGTCCCCGACCGCGCTCCCGTCGGCTCACGACCCGTGCGGCCCTCAGCTGCTCGTCCGATGAGGGCGGCCGCGTCGAAACGCGCGCAGCCGCAGCGACAGGCGCGGTCCAAGCGCGGCAAGGGTCGATGAGGCCGACTGCACGTGACCTGCGTCCCCTGCTCACCCCACTGATCCGGGACGTACCCGACTTCCCGTTGCCCGGCGTCACGTACAAGGACATCTGCCCACTTCTCGCCGACCACGCGGGGTTCAGTGCGGTCGTCGAGGAACTCTCGAAGCTCGGACGCGGCGGGTCCGGCGAGGTCAGCATCGACAAGGTCGCCGGCGTCGAGGCCAGGGGCTTCATGCTCGCATGCCCCGTGGCGTTGCTCCTGGGTGTGGGATTCGTGCCGGTAAGGAAGGCGGGCAAGCTGCCCGGGGCGACGTACCAGCAGTCCTACGCCCTCGAGTACGGCGAGGCCACGCTGGAGGTGCAGTCAGACGCCTTCCTCGCCGGCGACCGCGTCCTGGTCGTCGACGACGTCCTTGCCACCGGAGGCACCCTCGACGCCACGACGGCGCTCGTGGCGAGATCTGGGGCCGAGGTGGCCACCGTCGGTGTTCTCGTCGAGCTGGGCTTCCTGGCGGGTCGGGAGCGACTCGGGCACCTCGATCTACACGCCCTCATGACCGTGTGACCTCGAAGCCCGACCGCACGGGCGATCCGCTCCCCGCTCCGGCAACCTGCGCCTAGACTGGACGTTCGCTCACTGCGGTTCAGGAGTTCTTGCGTGTCCGACGAGACGCTGATGCCTACCGCCGACGAGACGACGGTCGGCGACGTGTCGACCGCGCCCTCACGCATCCGGACCCGGCTCGCCCGTATCGGCGGCCGTCCGACGTCGGATCCGGTCCTCGAACCCCTGTTCCGAATCGTCCGCGCCACGCACCCCAAGGCCGATCTTTCGTCCGTCGAGCGGGCGTACAGGATCGCGGAGCACCACCACCGGTCGCAGAAGCGGCTAAGCGGCGACCCGTACATCACGCATCCGCTGGCCGTGGCGTCGATCCTCGCCGAGCTTGGTATGACTCCGCCGACGCTGTGCGCTGCTCTCCTGCACGACACGGTCGAGGACACTGCCTACACCCTGGCCCAGCTCAGCAAGGACTTCGGCGACGAGGTAGGGCTTCTCGTCGACGGCGTGACGAAGCTCGACAAGGTGAAGTACGGCGACTCCGCCCAGGCCGAGACGATCCGCAAGATGATCGTGGCGATGGCCAAGGACATCAGGGTCCTCGTCATCAAGCTCGCAGACCGCCTGCACAACATGCGCACCCTGCGCTACCTGCGGCAGGAGAAGCAGGACCGGATCGCCGCCGAGACCCTCGAGATCTATGCCCCACTGGCGCACCGGCTGGGCATGAACACCGTCAAGTGGGAGCTCGAGGACCTTGCGTTCGCCACCCTGCACCCCAAGGTCTACGACGAGATCGTCCGCCTTGTCGCCGAGCGGTCGCCCGCGCGCGACGAGTTCCTCGCCACAGTGATCGACCGCGTGAACGACGACCTGCGTTTGTCGAAGATCAAGGCGACCGTGACCGGACGACCCAAGCACTACTACTCGATCTACCAGAAGATGATCGTCAGGGGCCGCGAGTTCACCGACATCTACGACCTGGTCGGTATCAGGGTCCTCACCGAGTCGCTTCGGGACTGCTATGCAGTGCTGGGCGTGCTCCATGCCCGCTGGAACCCCGTACCTGGGCGGTTCAAGGACTTCATCGCCATGCCGAAGTTCAACATGTACCAGTCGTTGCATACCACCGTGATCGGGCCTGGAGGCAAGCCCGTCGAGCTCCAGATCCGCACGTTCAGCATGCACCGCCGGGCCGACTACGGTGTCGCTGCCCACTGGAAGTACAAGGAGAACGGGCTCGCGGGGGTCGATACCGACCGCAAGCTCGCGAGCTCTGACAGCGGCGGCGGCGACATGCCCTGGGTACGGCAGCTGATGGACTGGCAACGGGAGACAGAGGATCCCGGGGAGTTCCTCGACTCACTGCGTTTCGAGATCAACTCGTCCGAAGTGTACGTCTTCACCCCGCGCGGCGAGGTGGTGGCGCTGCCGGCCGGTTCGAGCCCGGTCGACTTTGCCTACTCGATCCATACAGAGGTCGGTCACCGCTGCATCGGGGCGCGCGTCAACGGACGGCTCGTGCCACTCGAGTCGCACCTGGAGCACGGTGACGTCGTCGAGGTCTTCACCTCGAAGGCAGAGACGGCCGGCCCGAGCCGCGACTGGCTCACCTTTGTCAAGAGCCCCCGGGCGCGCAACAAGATCAAGCAGTTCTTCACCAAGGAACGTCGTGAGGAGGCCATCGAGCAGGGCAAGGAGACGCTGGCCCGCCTGATGCGCCGCGAGGGTCTTCCCCTGCAGCGCATGCTCACCCACGAGTCCCTGTCGGTGGTCGCCACCGACCTGCGTCACGCCGACGTGACGGCGCTCTATGCCGCCGTCGGTGAAGGCAACACCACCGCCCAGGCGGTGGTACGACGAATTCTGGAGCTTTTCGGCGACGAGGCGGCGGCCGACGAGGCGGCGGAGACCGTCACGATCACCAGCGAGCGGGAGCGTCGTAAGCAGTCCCCGCGCGGTGATGCCGGGGTCATCGTCAAAGGGCTCACCGATGTATGGATCAAGCTCGCCCGCTGCTGCACGCCTGTCCCAGGAGACGAGGTCGTCGGCTTCGTGACGCGCGGGGCGGGCGTCTCCGTCCACCGCGGTGACTGCAGCAATCTCAAGAGCCTGGCCGCTCAACACGGCCGGATGGTCGAGGTGGAGTGGGCGCCGACCGCCCAGTCGATGTTCCTCGTTGCGATCCAGGTAGAGGGACTCGACCGCGCACGGCTTCTGAGCGACATCACAAGGGTGCTCTCCGACGTGCACGTCAACATCTTGTCGGCGTCCGTGGCGACGACCCGGGACCGTATCGCCAAGAGCCGGTTCACGTTCGAGATGGCCGATCCCGCTCACCTCGGGCACGTTCTCAAGGCCGTGCGGACCGTCGACGGCGTTTTCGACGCCTATCGCGTCACCCAGTAGCACCATCCGCCAGCGAATTCGACCTTCGCCACCGGCTACCCGGGCGACGTGGCGTCGTCAGCGGCCGCCGAACTCGTGCATGGCCCTCGATGCCTCGTCGAGCCACGACTGGCGGGCTTCGATGTCGGCTCGGGTCTGTGCGGCGACCACCTCGTCGCCGGTGGCCTCCGCCTCTGCGAGCCCTAACCGCAAGGCGCTGAGAGACTCCTCGAGCCGCCCGACAGTCTGGGCCGCCCGAGCGTGCCCCTCGGGGTTGCTACGCCGCCAGCTCGCGTCGTCGGCACCCCGCACCGCGTCTTCGACCCGCTTGAACCGGCTCTCAAGGTCCTTCATCTCGGCTCGTGGCACCTTGCCGGCCGCGTCCCAGCGGTCCGCGATCGAACGGAACGTCTCCCGGGCCGCCTTCGCGTCACCGACCGGAAGCAGTTTCTCTGCCTCGGCGAGGAGTGCACGTTTGATCTCCGCGTTCTTCGCGTACTCGCTGTCGAGCTTCTCGTTCTCCGCGTCGCGGGCTCCGAAGAACGCGTCGTGGGCGGCGCGGAAGCGGCGCCACAACACCTCGTCGTCATCCCTCTGCGCCGAGCCGGCGGCCTTCCACCGCGTCATCAGGTCGCGGAAGGCGCGCGAGGTTTCGGCCCACTCGGTCGACGGAGAGAGCTCCTCCGCCTCCTGCGCAAGCGCACTCTTCGCCGCCTTGGCGGCCTCGCGTCTCTCGGTAAGCTCGCTGAAGTGGAGCTTGCGGCGACGCGTGTAGGTCGTCCGTGCCGACGAGAACCGGTGCCAGAGCGCGTCGTCGCTCGGCTTGTCCAGACGCGGCAGGTCCTTCCATGACTGGAGGAGGTCACGCAGCCGGTTGGCACCGCCTCGCCAGTCGCTGCTCTGCGCGAGCTTCTCGGCCTCGGTGACCAGATTCTCCTTGGCGACCTTGGCCTCCTGCACCTTGACGGCGCGTTCCGCTCGGCGCTCCTCGCGACGTTTGTCGATCAGCGGACGCAGCGAGTCGAGCCTGGCGGCCAGCAGCTCGAGATCACCGACCGCCTGGGCTCCCACCACACTCTCACGCACGCGGGCGACGCTCGATGTGGCCTCTTCCGGCGACAGGGCACCGGCCTCGATACGCCGCGCGAGCAGGTCGACCTCGACGGCCAGGCCTTCGTACCGCTTGCGGTAGAAGGCCAGCGCGGCCTCAGGGTCGCCGCCCGGCCACTGGCCCACGGGTCTTTCGCCGTCGCTCATGCGGACGTAGACGGTGCCGTCATCGGCGACCCGCCCGAACCCGGGACTCTCGGTCATGGTGCGCCCTGCGATGAGCTTGCGCGGGTCGGCTGAGAAGACGGACGGCTCGTCGGACTCGTATCGCTCGGCTTGCCGCTCGAGGTGACGGTCCCTGACACTCCAGTGTTCGTGGGTGGTGCGGACGTCGACCCTTGTGAGGTGCCGGCCGACGCTGCGGTGGTCGCGGACGGGAAGCTGGGAGGGACGGGCTGGTTGTCGGAGCGGGTGTGCTCTGTGTTGACGATGTGCAGGATCAGCCATACGAGAGCGGCTCCTGCCACCAGGGCGACGAGAACCCCGGCCGCGATCCCCATCCGACGCCTCCGGTTTGCGTTAGCCGAACGGCGGGCGAGCTGGCGCTCCCACCTTGCCCGCGCCAGCTGCCGCTCGCGCTGCCTGCTGTTGACCACACCTACCTCCGACACGCCACCGGGCGCAGGACCGGTGGCTCAGTCTAGGAGACACCCGACCCGGCTCGAGGCCGGAGTGCCGATCGTGACCATGCTGTGCCTTGGACGTCACGGGCTGGATAGGCTGCACGGCGACCCCAGAGAGAGGATCACTGTGCTGATTGCCGCTTTTCCGGCGCGCCCCTGGGGCACGAACTGCTACGTCATCGCAGCGGGACCAGGCACGGAGTGTGTGGTCATAGACCCTGGGATGGACGCGTCGAGTGGCGTTGCAGACGTCGTGCGGGAGCACCGTCTTCGGCCGGCCGCGGTCCTTGTCACACATGGTCACATCGACCACATGTGGTGCGTCGCCCCGGTGGCTGGGGCGTACGAGGCAGCCGCGTATGTCCACCCGGCCGACCGCGCGCTGCTGACCGACCCGTTGGCCGGTATGTCGCCCGAGACGGCCCAGCTTCTGCTGGGCCACGACATGAGCTTCGCCGAGCCGGACGACGTCAGGGAGCTCGCGGACGGCATGGACCTGCGGCTGGCTGGGCTCAGTCTCACCGTCGACCACACCCCGGGCCACACGAGGGGATCGGTGACGTTCCGCCTGCCCGCTGCCGAGTCCGGCGGTTCTGAGCTGATGTTCTCCGGCGACCTGCTCTTCGCGGGCTCGATCGGCCGCACGGACCTCCCGGGCGGCGACCACCCGAGCATGCTTCGAAGCCTCGCCACGAAAGTGCTGCCGCTTGACGACGGCGTGGTCGTCCTGCCCGGGCACGGCGAGCAGACGACCATCGGTCGGGAGCGCCGGACGAACCCGTACCTTGCGCGCCTGGACGTCACCGAGAGCATCTGACCTCACATGAGCAGACCCACGCCGCTGAGCGGCTTCCCCGAGCTGCTGCCGGCCGAGCGCTATGCCGAGCTGGCGATAGTCGAGCACCTGCGTCGCGTCTTCGAGCTGCACGGCTACGTAAACATTGAGACGCGGACCGTGGAGCCACTCGAACGTCTGCTGAGCAAGGGCGAGATCGATAAGGAGGTGTACGTCCTTCGACGGCTGCAGGCCGAGGACACCTCGTCGGACTCGGGTCTGGGGCTCCACTACGACCTGACCGTTCCGTTCGCCCGGTACGTACTGGAGAACTCCGGCAAGCTCGAGTTCCCCTTCAGGCGATACCAGATCCAGAAGGCCTGGCGCGGCGAGCGCCCGCAGGAGGGCAGGTTCCGCGAGTTCACGCAGGCCGACATCGACGTCGTCGCACGCGACGAGCTGCCTTTCCACTACGACGTCGAGATCGCCCGCGTGATCGCCGAGGCTCTCAGCGGTCTTCCGATCCCCGCACTGCGGCTCCAGGTCAACAACCGCAAGCTGATCGAGGGCTTCTACCGGGGCATAGGTGCCGCTGACCCGGCGATGGTCATGCAGATCGTCGACAAGCTCGACAAGCTCTCCGCGGGTGAAGTCGCCGCCCGGCTGGTCGACGTCGGCCTTCGACCAGAGCAAGCTGAACAGTGCCTGGCGTTGGCCGAGATCACCAGCGCCGACAGTTCCTTCGTCCAACAGGTGCGCTCGCTCGGCGTCGGGCACCCGCTGCTCGACATCGGCCTCGACGAGCTCGCAGCGGTCGTCAATGGGTGCGCCACGTGGACAGACACCAGGTTCAGCGTCACGGCGGACCTGCGCATCGCGCGCGGCCTCGACTACTACACCGGGACGGTCTTCGAGACCAGGATGGCGGGTTTCGAGTCGCTCGGCTCGATCTGCTCCGGCGGCCGGTACGACGCCCTGGCCACCGAGGGGTCGACCAGCTACCCCGGCGTCGGCATCTCGTTCGGGGTCTCCCGGACCCTGGTACCGCTTTTCCAGCGCGGGCTGCTTACGGCGACACGCTCGGTGCCCTCCGTCGTCCTGGTCGCGCTCACCGACGAGACCTCGCGGCAGCTCAGTGACGACGTCGCGTCGCGGCTGCGCTCGCGCGGCATCCCGGCAGAGGTCGCCGCGACCGCGCAGAAGTACGGTAGGCAGATCCGCTACGCCGAACGCAGAGGGATCCCCTTCGTCTGGTTCCCGGCGGGGGACGACACCGTCGGTGAGGTTAAGGACATCCGCAGCGGGCTGCAGATCGACGCCGACCCGGACGTCTGGCGCCCGGCCGACGACGACCTGCGACCACGTGTGGTGCAGAAGGAGCAGACAGAGTGATCCGTACTCAGAAAGCCGGCGGCATCCGTTCGAGCCACGTCGGTTCGAAGGTCACTCTGGCCGGCTGGGTGGCGCGCCGGCGGGACCACGGAGGGGTAGCCTTCATCGACCTGCGTGACGCCAGCGGAGTGGCCCAGGTGGTGATCCGCGACGAGGAGGTGGCGCGCCCGCTTCGGTCGGAGTACTGCCTCCGTGTCTCCGGTGAGGTCGCCGCCCGGCCGGAGGGCAACGCCAACCCCGGTCTCGCTACGGGCGAGGTGGAGGTCATCGCGTCGACCGTCGAGGTGCTGAGCGAGTCGGCGCCGCTCCCGTTCCCGATCGACGAGCACTCAGCCGCGTCCGCGGGCGAGGAGGTGCGGTTGAAGTACCGCTACCTCGACCTGCGCCGACCGGACATGGCTCGCAACCTGCGCCTTCGCGCCGACGTGACGCGTGTCATCCGCGCCGTGATGGCAGAGCGCGAGTTCCTCGACATCGAGACTCCCTACCTCACCAGGTCCACACCCGAAGGCGCTCGTGACTTCCTGGTACCTGTCAGGCTCCAGCCGGGCTCGTGGTACGCGCTCCCACAGTCACCTCAGCTCTTCAAGCAGCTGCTGATGGTGGCCGGTGTCGAGCGCTACTTCCAGATCGCGCGGTGCTTCCGCGACGAGGACTTCCGAGCCGATCGGCAACCGGAGTTCAGCCAGCTCGACATGGAGATGAGCTTCTGCGACCAGACCGACGTGCAGGAGGTGGTGGAGGAGCTCCTGACGCGAATCTGGAGCGAGCTGCTCGGGTACCAGATCGCGCTCCCGATTGCCCGGTTGAGCTACGACGACGCGATGCGGCGCTTCGGCATCGACCGGCCCGACCTCAGGTTCGGATGTGAGCTGGTCGACTTCACGTCCTACTTCGCCGAGACGTCGTTCCGCATCTTCCGCGACCCTGCCCCTGCGAAGCGCGACCTCAGGGAGAGCTTCCACGTCGGTGCTGTCGTCATGCCGGGGGGTGCGAGCCAGCCCCGCAAGGAGCTCGACGGATGGCAGGACTGGGCACGCTCGCGGGGCGCCCGCGGTCTGGCGTACGTGCTCGTCGGCGCCGACGGGGAGCTCACCGGCCCCGTCGCCAAGAACCTCTCCGAGCAGGAGCGGGCAGGGCTCGCCGCGCACGCGGGTGCCGAACCTGGCGACTGCGTGTTCTTCGCCGCCGGCTGGAGGTCGGAGGCCCTGAACCTGCTGGCCGCGGCGAGGGTGGAAGTGGGCGAGCGGTGCGGACTCATCGACCATGACGCATGGGAGTTCGTCTGGGTCGTCGACGCGCCCATGTTCGAGCGTGTTGATCGGCCGGGTGGCGAGCCTGCGTGGACTGCGGTCCATCACCCGTTCACCGCTCCCGCAGACGCTACTGCGGACGACTTCCACGACCATCCGGCCGATGCACTGTCGAAGGCCTACGACATCGTGCTCAACGGTTCCGAGATCGGAGGCGGCTCGATCCGTATCCATCGCTCGGAGATGCAGCAGCGCGTGTTCGAGGTGATCGGACTGAGCCGTGACGAGGCCACGAGCCAGTTCGGCTTCCTGCTCGACGCCTTCGCGTACGGACCTCCCCCACACGGTGGGATCGCCCTCGGCATCGACCGGCTGTGCGCGCTCGTGGCCAGAGCCGACTCGATCCGGGACGTCATCGCGTTCCCCAAGACGGCCTCCGGGGGCGACCCGTTGACCGGGGCTCCGAGTCCCATCACGGCCGCCCAGCGCGCTGACGCAGGAGTGGACGCCGTCCCTGGCGGGGCCAAGTGACAGAACCGGAGCGGCACGGTCGCGCCCCGTGCATCTCCGGGCGCGCCGGAAAACCACTTGCGCCTGGGGCGGGGAGGTGTTCCCAGATCGTTACCTGTGTGGGCCTCGTTCGAAACAGTGTGTGGATTAGAGTCCAGACGGCTATGAACAGTTGTCCCGTGCAGAAAGAGAGGTGACCGTGAGCTCGCTCGACATGGAAACCCTGGGTGCGGAACACTCCACCCACGACGGAGCGGACGAGGGTCACGACCGAGAGATCGCCGGAAGGTCTCCGACCAAGATCGCCCTCGACAGACTCAAGCGCGACAAGGTATTCGTCGGGTCGACAATCGTCATCGCTGGGTTCGCCTTGATCGGTCTCTTCGCTCCCCTCGTCACCAAGCTCATGGGCACCGACGCCGGCACGTCCGGCGCCATCGACATCACCAAGACCGACATCTACGGCATGTCCCTGGTCGGTCCGTCCGCCAAGCATCCGTTCGGATACGCCCCGGCACTCGCCGGGGGCTACGACAACTTCGCCCGATGGATGTACGGAGCGCGCACGTCGCTGGGCGTTGCGATCGCCGTCACCGTGGTCACGATCATCGTGGGCATCGTGGTTGGCCTGGTGGCCGGGATGGCCACCGGTTGGCTCGACGGCATCATCACCTTCGTCGTAGACGTCTTCCTCTCCCTTCCCTTCCTGCTGGTCGCGCTCGCGGTCAAGCCGGTCCTCTTCGACCGGTTCGGGTCCAGTGAGTCGACGTTCGCCAGGGCGTCCCTCGTCGCCTTGCTGTTGATCTTGATCTTCTTCACCTGGATGTTCATGGCCAGGCTCATCCGCGGCGAGGTACTCAGCCTTCGCGAGCGCGAGTTCATCCATGCCGCTCGGGTGATCGGGGTTCCGGCCCACCAGATCCTGTTCAAGGAGCTGCTGCCCAACCTGGTGGCGCCGATCGTGGTCTCCATGTCGCTGCTGTTGCCGAACATCGTCACCGCGGAGGCATCGCTGTCGTACCTCGGTGTCGGCTTGACAGGCATCCCGTCGTGGGGGCAGACGATCAACTCCGCCACGAAGTGGTTCCGCGCCGACCCGGCCTTCCTATGGCAACCCCTGATCGGCCTCGTGCTGCTGGTCATCGCCCTCAACCTCGCAGGCGACTCCATCCGAGACGCCTTCGACCCCAGGTCTCGTCGATAACCCAAACCTTGGGTCGAGAGGTCACAATCATGAAAGGTGGGATCGCTTCGATGCGATGGAAGAAATCAGTGGCTGTCATCCCGGCCACTCTGCTGCTAGGAGTAGCGGCATGCGGTGGATCGTCGACCGACACTAGCGGTACTGGCACCGGCCCGACCCAGGACAACTCCAAGAGCGGGAACGCCGGCGCCCTTCTCGACCCCAACGCGGTGGGTCCCGCTGAGGAGCTACCGGGTGTCACCAAGGGCGGCACCATCACGATTCTGACCAACCAGGCGCCTTCCACGCTCGACCCGACTCGCGCCTACTACACCGACTCGACCGCGATCCTGTCCGACCTCGTGGTGCGGTCTCTAACGCAGTACAAGTACGACCCGCAGACCAAAGAGATGGTGCTGGTGCCGGACATCGCGACAGACCTCGGGCACGCCAACGCGAACAACACCGAATGGACCTTCACCATCAAGAAGGGCATCAAGTACGAGGACGGCACCACGGTGACCGCCGACGACGTCGCCTATGCGGTCAAGCGGTCATTCGCATACACGGAGCTGCCCTATGGTCCTGGCGAGACCTACGAGCCGACCTTCTTCCAGGACCCGTCGTACAAGGGCCCCTACAAGGACGGCCCCAACTACAGCGGCGTGTCGGTCAGCGGCGACTCGATAACCCTGCACATGGCGCATCCATTCCCTGACATGCCCTACCTCGCCTCGTTCCCCGCCTTCTCGCCGATCCCCGAGGCCAAGGACAATGTCAACGACTACGGCCTGCACCCCATGTCCACCGGGCCCTACAAGTTCGTGTCGTACAAGGCCGGTGCGGAGCTCAAGCTGACCAAGAACAAGTACTGGGACCCCAACACCGACCCGGTGCGTCATCAGTACGCAGACAACTGGGACTTCAAGTTCGCTCAGGACTCGACCACTCTGGACAACACCATCATCAACGACCAGGGAACGGCTCAGACGACGGCGACCTACGACAACCTGCTGGCGCCTGACTACGCGACCGCCGTCCAGAACGGTGACAAGGGCAGAATCACCACCGGTACGTCACCCTGCACCTACATGTGGTATCTGGACTACACCAAGATCAAGGAGCTGCAGGTACGTCAGGCCATCGGCTGGGCCTACCCGTATGTCGACGCCTGGAAGACCGGTGGAGAGCTGGTCGGCCTGACCAGGGTTCCGTCGCCGGTCATGTTGCCCCCGGGCACCGCCGGTCGCGCCGACACCAGCCAGTGGCTGCAGGGCCAGGACGGCAAGACCACCGATCCGGCGAAGTCCAAGGCGCTGCTCGCCCAGGCTGGTTACAAGCCCGGCGAGTACGAGATCCGGTTCCTGTACGCTGCCGACGACGCCGTCTCCAAGCAGACCATGGAGAAGGTCAAGGCCGGTCTGGAAGCCGGCGGCTTCAAGGCGACTCCGGTGCCCAGCACGCTCGACAAGATTCGTGACGACCTCGCCGACCCCAGCGTCGACGTGAACGTCCGGTCGATCGGCTGGTGCTCGGACTGGCCGAGTGGCTCGTCGTGGTTCCCGGCCCAATGGCGCAGTGGCCAGCCGTTGAGCGTCAACCCGGGGCAGTTCTCGGAGCCCAAGGCCGACGCCCGTCAGAGCAAGATCCTGAACAACCTCTCGGGTACTCAGGAGTCCGACGCGTGGGGTCAGTTCGACGTGTGGATGGGGCAGACCTACTACCCAGACATGTTGACGGGTTACGCGGGTGTGCTGACAATTCACGGGTCGAAGATAGGTGGCATGGAGAACGACAACGTCCGGGGGATGCCGACCCTGACGCAGATGTACGCCGGCGGGTAACCGACGCATAGGTAGAGTGGGGCGCGTGCCGGCGCGCGAGGACCATGACGCTGGGTGAGGCCTGTAAGGGCCTCACCCAGCGGTCTCTACGGAGAGCGGGTGCGTGATGATTGGGTATGTTGTCCGACGTCTGATGCAGGGCCTCTTGGTGCTGTTCGTCATCTCGGTCGCGACGTTCGCGCTGTTCTTCTACGGGCCGTCCGACCCGGCGAAGGCGATGTGCCCCGAGTCCCGCTGCACCCCGGCTCGACTGGAGGCGATCAGGACGAACCTTCAGCTCGGACGTCCGGCGTTGACCCAGTACACGGAGTACATGACCGGCATCTTCACCGGTCGGACGATCGGAACCGGGCCTGCAGCCCAGAAGTGCCCGGCACCGTGCTTCGGATACTCCTTCAAGTTCAGCGTCCCGGTATGGGGCTATCTGAAGTCCAGGTTCCCGGCAACGCTGTCCATCGCATTCGGCTCAGCGGTCATCTTTCTGCTGGTCGGCGTGGCGGTGGGAGTCGTTGCGGCCCGGAACCGCGGTCGACCGATAGACAGACTCACGGTCGGCTCGACGCTTGTCCTGAGTGCCGTGCCGTTCTACATAGTCCTTCTGCTGGCGTTCCTCATCGCTCAGCAGCAGTGGAAGCTCTTTCCCACGCCTCAGTACATATCGCCCTTCCAGAGCCCGGTGGGCTGGTTCAAGGGAATGCTGCTGGCCTGGATCGTCTACGGCATCTACAACGCCACGGCGTACGCCCGGTACAGCCGCGGCTCGATGATCGAGTCGCTCAGCGAGGACTACGTCCGCACGGCGCGGGCCAAGGGATTGAGTGAGCGCTCGGTCACTCTCAAGCACGCGCTCCGCTCCGCCATCGCGCCGGTGCTGACGATCTTCGGTCTTGACGTCGGCTTCCTGCTCGCCGGCAGCTTCTTCGTCGAGTACATCCTCAGCATCCAGGGGATCGGGCTGGCGAGCCTGAGCGCGATCACGACCAGCGACCTGCCCTTGATCCAGGCCACCGTACTGATCGGGGCAGCGTTCATCGTGTTCGGGAATATCGTGACCGATGTGCTGTACAGCGTTGTCGACCCGAGAGTGCGGCTGGGATGACCGAGACTCTCGGCTCCACCTCCGCTGACACGGCCACCACGACCACCACCACGACCGAGGCGCATGACGACGAGCCCTTCCTCGTCGTCGAGGACCTCACCGTGAAGTTCCCGACTCACGACGGGCTCGTGCACGCCGTCTCCGACCTGACCTACTCGGTGAAGCTCGGAGATACCCTGGGAATTGTCGGGGAGTCCGGTTCAGGCAAGAGCGTCTCGTCGATGGCCGTGCTGGGGCTGCACGACATGCGAAGCACCCGGATGACCGGGTCGATCCGCGTCAACGGCGACGAGATCATCGGGACGAAGAACGACGACATGCGCAAGATCCGCGGCAACGAGGTCGCGATGATCTTCCAGGACCCCCTCAGCTCAATGCACCCGTTCTTCCGGATCGGCGATCAGCTGATAGAGGCCTACCGCATCCACAACCGCGGCGCGAGCAAGAAACAGGCGCGCGCGCGTGCTCTGGACATGCTCGACAAGGTGGGGATCCCGCAGCCGTCACGCAGGATCGACGACTATCCGCACCAGTTCTCCGGGGGTATGCGACAGCGCGCGATGATCGCCATGGCGCTCATCAACGACCCCCGCCTGCTCATCGCCGACGAGCCCACCACGGCACTGGACGTGACGGTCCAGGCGCAGATCCTCGACCTCATCCAGGAGCTGCAGCGCGAGTTCGGGTCCGCGGTCATCATGATCACGCACGATCTCGGTGTGATCGCCGAGATCGCAGACGAGACACTCGTCATGTACGCGGGTCGGTGCGTCGAGAAGGGGCCCACGAAGGAGGTCCTCACGCACCCCGTGATGCCCTATACCTGGGGTTTGCTGGGGAGCATCGCCGACGTCACGTCCGACACGAGCAAGCCGCTGATCCCGATTCCGGGGACCCCGCCCAGCCTGCTCCAGCCACCGTCGGGTTGTGCCTTCCATCCGCGGTGCACGTTCACGGACCGGGTCGAAGGCGACCGGTGCACGACCGAGCTGCCGGACCTGGTCCCCGGCCCGCAGGGGGCCAGCCACCTCAAGCGCTGCCATCTTGAGGACCCCGAGTCGATCTACGAGGTCGAGCTCAAGGAAGTGGTGTTCGGGTGACGCAAGAGGTGGTCTCGAACGGCACACCCTTGATGGAGGTCACCGATCTCGTCAAGCACTTTCCGGTCAAGTCCTCGGGCGTCATACGGCGTGTCGTCGGTCAGGTTCAGGCTGTCGACGGGATCTCCTTCCAGCTCGAGAAGGGTCAAGCCCTCGGTCTCGTCGGTGAGTCAGGCTGCGGAAAGACGACCGCAGGGCGGGTGCTGTGCCGGTTGTACGAGCCGACGTCGGGATCGATGAAGTTCGAGGGCGATGAGATCGGTCACCTGTCCAACAAGGAGATGCTGCCGTACCGCCGCGAGATCCAGATGATCTTCCAGGACCCGTACTCGTCGCTGAACCCGCGCCACACGGTGGGAACGATCGTCGGCACCCCCATGCACGTCCACAACACGGTGCCGAAGAACACCGTCCTGCAGCGTGTGCAGGAGCTCCTGGAGACGGTCGGCCTCAACCCTGAGCACTACAACCGCTACCCGAACGAGTTCTCCGGCGGTCAGCGCCAGCGGATCGGGATAGCACGCGCGCTGGCCTTGCAACCGAAGCTGATCATCGCCGACGAGCCCGTGTCAGCGCTCGACGTCTCGATCCAGGCTCAGGTCATCAATCTGATGCAGGATCTGCAGCGCGAGTTCGACATCGCGTTCCTGTTCATCGCGCACGACCTCGCGATCGTCCGTCATTTCTGCCCGAAGATCGCCGTCATGTACCTCGGCAAGATCGTCGAGATGGGCGACCGCGACCAGATCTACCTCACGCCCCACCACCCGTACACGCAGGCCCTCCTCTCGGCCGCCCCCGACGTCAGGCATGCCGCGATCGGTGGTCGGCGTGAGCGGATCAGGCTGGAAGGTGACGTGCCCAGCCCGATCAACCCACCCTCGGGCTGCCGGTTCCGCACGAGATGCTGGAAGGCGCAGGACATCTGTGCTGCCGAGGAGCCGCCGTTGCTCCAGGTCGGTGGACGGCAGGTCGCCTGCCACTTCGCCGAGCCCCTCCAGGTCATCGTGGCCCCACCTACCGGCGACGGACCTACCGTCGGTAAACCCGCGGCAGTCGAGGCGCGAGGAGCGACCTCGACCGCCCAGGCGAACGGCGGCGGGCCACTAGGGTGAGGGCGTGGACTCCGACGGCCTGTTCGAGGTAGTCCCCACACCGGCACCCGGTGGCCTCGCGGGCTCGGGGCATCGAGCGGCACCGCTCGCGGTGAGGATGCGGCCGCGCACGCTGGACGAGCTGGCTGGGCAGCCTCACCTGCTCGGCGAAGGGTCGCCTCTACGCCGCCTGGTGGAGGCCGACGTGACCACCGCACTGCTCTTGTGGGGTCCGCCCGGCACGGGCAAGACGACGATCGCCGGCATCGTCTCGGCGCAGACGCAAAGGGCCTTCGTCGAGCTGTCGGCGGTGTCGTCGGGGGTCCGGGAGGTGCGCGAGGTCATCGACTCGGCGCGTCGCGCCCTCGTCCGCGGTGGGCAGGAGACCGTCCTCTTCATAGACGAGGTGCACCGCTTCTCGAAGGCCCAGCAGGACGCACTGCTTCCGGGCGTCGAGAACCGGTGGGTCACGCTGATAGCCGCAACGACCGAGAACCCCTTCTTCTCGGTCACCTCGCCGTTGCTCTCCCGCTCGCTGCTTCTGACCCTGGAGCCGTTGACCGACGACGCCGTCTCCGACGTCGTGAGCCGGGCCCTGGTGGACGAGCGGGGGCTGGCCGGCACGGTGAGCCTGGACGACGACGCCCGCGACCAGCTGGTACGGCTCGCCGGTGGGGACGCTCGACGAGCACTCACCTATCTGGAGGCGGCGGCAGACGCAGCCGCCGGTCGGGCGGAGCCGAGCGTCACGCTCGCGATGCTGGAGCAGGCGGTCGACCGGGCAGCGGTGCGGTACGACCGGCAGGGCGACCAGCACTACGACGTCATCAGCGCCTTCATCAAGTCGGTTCGAGGCAGCGACGTCGACGCGGCACTTCACTACTTCGCGCGGATGGTGGCTGCAGGCGAAGACCCACGCTTCATCGCCCGGCGACTCGTCATCTTGGCGAGCGAGGACATCGGGCTCGCGGACCCCACGGCGCTGACGACTGCCGTCGCCGCTGCCCAAGCCGTGCAGCTGGTCGGAATGCCCGAGGCTCGGCTCAGCCTCGGGCAGGCGGTCGTCGCGTTGGCTCTGGCTCCCAAGTCGAACGCCGTCATCGCAGCAGTCGACTCGGCTCTTGCCGACGTGAGAGCCGGTCGGATCGGTGCGGTGCCCTCGCACCTGCGAGACGGCCACTACCCCGGCGCGAAGACCCTCGGACACGGGGAGCGGTACCTGTACGCGCATGACGACCCGCGGGGGGTTGCACCGCAGAGGCATGCACCCGACGTGCTTGCGGACACGACCTACTACGTGCCCACGACGCGTGGTGCGGAGGCCGAGTACGCCACCAGGCTCGAGCGGATCCGAGACATATTGGCGGGCGGTTGACTCGCTGAGCCGCGATAGGGTGACGGTTCCCGCAGGATGCACGGAAGGCTGGACATGACAGCGGTGGTCGCGACAATGCTCGGCGTGGTCGCCGTGGCATCGGTCGTGCTCGGGTATGTCGTGTGGCGGCTGCGCTCGCAGGTCGACGCGCTGTCCGTGCACGTGCTGGCCGTGTCGTCGCAGCTGCAAGCCGCTTCGCAGGCGGCTAGTCCGTCCGCGCTCGTCCCGACGAGTGGTGCCGGAGAGACGCGCTCCCACCCGGACATACACGACTCGGGGGCTACGGCTGATGGTGTTGAGTCTGCCGAAGGACGCCGCCTCGACCCAGCGCCGGAACGGGTCGAGCCGGTCGTCTCGATCACCGACATCTCCGACGACAGGCCCGATGAGGCCGCTGTGTCTCGAGTCGTGTCCGTCACCATGGCCGGGCCGTTGATCAAGGTGGTCGCCCTGTCTCACGGAGTGCGTCGGGCGCTGAACGAGGAGAGCCGTATGCGCATCGGGTATGCGATCCGGCGAGAGCTCAAGCGGCAGCGCAAGCTGCGCCGGCGGCAGTCCCTGCGCCGGGCCGCAGGGCAGGGCCGTAGACCATGAGCCGTGCGCTGTGGTTCGCCGCCGGCGCGGCGTCGGGTGCCTACGCGCTCGCCAAGGCCCGACGGACCGTCTGGCATCTCACCCCAGACGGTATCGGCGCCCGGGTCGCGGCTGTCGGTGTCGGTGCTCGGCTGTTCGCGGCCGAGGTCTCGGCCGGAATGGCCGAGCGCGATGCCGAGCTGCAGGCGGAGCTCCGCCTCTCGTCCGCCCCCCACGCAGCCATCGAGGAGTCCGCCACGTCGGACGGCGACACGGGGAGCGCCGCCGATGGACACCGCTGAGATCAGGCGCCGCTTCCTTGCCCACTTCGAAGCGCGCGACCACACCATCGTGCCGAGTGCATCGCTGCTACTCGATGACCCGAACCTGCTCTTCGTCAACGCGGGCATGGTGCCGTTCGTACCGTACTTCCTCGGCAGGGAGAAGGCGCCCTACACCCGGGCCGCGAGTGTGCAGAAGTGCGTGCGGACCATCGACATCGAGGAGGTCGGCCGGACCGACCGGCACGGCACGTTCTTCCAGATGAACGGCAACTTCTCCTTCGGGGACTACTTCAAGGAAGGCGCGATCGAGGCCGCCTGGGAGCTGGTCACGAAGAGCCGGGCCGACGGTGGCTACGGCTTCGACGAGTCGCTGCTGCACGTCTCGGTCTTCTACGACGACGACGAGTCGGTCTCGCTGTGGAAGAAGATCGCGGGGCTGGCGGACGAGCGGATCCACCGGCTCGGCATGGTCGACAACTTCTGGTCGATGGGCATACCCGGGCCCTGTGGGCCGGACTCCGAGATCTTCCTCGACCGCGGACCCGACCACGGACCGGAGGGGGACATCGAGAAGGCCGGCGACCGCTACATGGAGTTCTGGAACCTCGTGTTCATGCAGAGCCAGCGCGGTGCCGACGACGAGAACGGGGAGTTCGAGATACTCGGAGACCTGCCTGCTAAGAACATAGACACCGGGATGGGCCTCGAGCGGATGGCCATGCTGCTCCAGGGCAAGGGCAGCATCTACGAGATCGACGAGGTCGCTCCGGTGCTCGAGCGGGCGGCAGAGCTCGCCGGCACAACGTATGGTCGCGACCACGACGACGATGTGAGGCTCCGTGTCGTCGCCGACCACATACGCAGCGGGCTGATGCTGATCGGCGACGGAGTCACACCCGGTAACGAGGCGCGCGGCTACGTTCTGCGGCGGATCCTGCGCCGCGTCGTCCGCGCCATGCGCCTGCTCGGCGTCGAGGACCGTGTACTACCCGAGCTGATGCCGGTATCGCAAGCCAAGATGCGGTTGTCCTACCCGGAGCTCGATGCGGAGTGGCCGCGTATCTCGGCGGTCGCCTATGCGGAGGAGGATGCGTTCCGGCAGACCCTGAGGGCCGGCACGGCGCTTTTCGACATGGCCGTCAGCGAGACGAAGGCTGTCGGTGATGCGGCCGGGGCGAGAACGCCTGCGAGCCCTGGTGCCGAGGCGTACGAGCTGTCGGGTGCCCGGGCGTTCCAGCTCCACGATACGTTCGGATTCCCTATCGACATCACGCTGGAGATGGCGGCCGAGCAGGGACTCTCGGTCGACGAGGTCGGCTTCCGCCAGCTGATGGCCGAGCAGCGCAACCGGGCCAAGGCCGACGCGAGGGCGAAGAAGGGCCAGCACGTCGACGCCCGCGCCTACCGAGACGTCGCCGACTCGATGACTCGGCCGGTCGAGTTCACCGGGTACGACGAGGTGGTGTCCGACGCCAGGGTGACCGGCATCATCGACGGCTCCGGACGTGTCGACCGGGTCGAGGAGGACGACGAGTTCGAGCTCGTCCTCGACCGGACCCCCTTCTACGCCGAGGGAGGCGGTCAGCTCGCCGACCGGGGCGTGATCGAGCTGTCCAACGGTGCCCGCGTCGAGGTGACCGACGTCCAGGCACCCACCGCCGGGCTCGTCGTGCACTCGGCGCGGGTGCTGAGCGGTGAGGTGACGGGGGGGCTCGACGCACGGGCCGTCGTCGACGTGGCGCGGCGCAAGGCGATCAGCCGCGCTCATACGGCGACCCACATGGTCCACAAGGCGTTCCGCGAGGCCCTCGGCGACACCGCCACGCAGGCGGGGAGCGAGAACGCACCAGGCCGGTTCCGGTTCGACTTCTCCGCCAGCGGAGCCGTCCCCGCATCCGTGCTCTCCGACGTCGAGGCTCGCGTCAACGACCTGGTCCTGGAAGACCTCGGCGTCGAGGCCGCGATCATGACCCAGGCGCAGGCGCGGTCGTCGGGGGCCATGGCGCTGTTCGGCGAGAAGTACGGCGACCAGGTGCGCGTCGTCTCGGTCGGCGACTGGGCCCGCGAGCTGTGTGGAGGCACCCACGCCGGACGTTCGGGACAGCTTGGCGTCATCAAGCTGCTCGGTGAGGCCTCGATCGGATCTGGTGTGCGCCGGGTCGAGGCACTCGTCGGTTCCGACGCCTACCAGTTCCTGGCTCGCGAGCATGTGCTCGTCGCGCAGCTGACCGAGACCCTCAAGGTGCGACCGGAAGGGCTGCCCGAGCGGGTCAACGTCCTCGTCGAGCGCCTCCGGAGAGCCGAGAAGGAGATCGAACGGGTGCGGGTCGTGTCGCTGCTCGCGCGCGCCGATGCACTCGCCAGCGCCCCGCGCGACATCCACGGCGTCCGCTTCGTCGGTCAGGTGGTCGAGGGCGCGGGAGCCGGCGACGTTCGCAAGCTGGTGCTCGACGTGCGGGGCAGGATGGGGGCACCCCCCGCGGTCGTCGCGGTCGTGGGGTCGAGCGAAGGCAAGCCGAACGTCGTGGTCGCCGTCAACGAGGCGGCTCGCGACCTCGGAGTCAGCGCGGGTGACCTCGTCAAACGGGCCGCCGAGGCGCTCGGTGGAAGCGGAGGTGGCAAGGACGACGTCGCTCAAGGGGGTGGAACCGACGCGAGCCAGGCTCGCGCCGCTCTGTCGAGAGTGGAAGAGGCTGTCGGTCGCCGCCTCAAGAGCTCCTGACGGCCCCATGTACGGTGACGGCGACGAGGTGCCTCACGCTGTGCGGCCCGGTGTGCGGCTGGGCGTGGATCTCGGCGACGTCCGGATCGGCGTCGCTCGATGCGATCCGGCGGCGATGCTCGCGACGCCTGTCGAGACCGTGGCGCAGGGGAGCGGCGCCGTGTCCCGCCTGCTCGCTCTCGCGTACGACCATGAAGCCATCGAGCTCGTGGTCGGGCTGCCCCGGTCCCTGTCGGGCGGGATCGGCCCTGCGGCCGTCAAGGTGCGTGCGTTCGCTGTCGCCCTCCACGACGCTGCCGCGGCCCGAGGCCGGCCCCTCCCGGTCCGCCTCGTCGACGAGCGGTTGTCTACGGTGAGTGCCGAGCGGGTGCTCCGCGAGCGGGGCAAGAAGGGGGCTGGGCGTCGAGCCGTCGTCGACCAGGCAGCGGCCGTCGTCATATTGCAGCACGCCATCGACAGCGAGCGGTCGACCGGGCGACCTCCAGGGCAGGAAGTGGGCCACGCTACGTGAGTGACTTGGAACTGGCCGACATCGTGGAACAGCACGGCAACCGGGCCTCGGGCAACGGGCGCCATGGCTGCCTGCCGGCTCTCGTGGCACTCGCCCTGATCGTGGCGATCGGCCTGTTCGCGTACGTGAAGGGCATCGACCTGATGAAGAGCGTGCTCTCCGGGCCGGACGACTACTCGGGCGTAGGGCACGGTTCCGTGACCGTCGAGGTGACGGAGGGCCAGACCGCGACAGACGTCGCCTCCACTCTCGCAGCAGTCGATGTGGTGAAGAGCGAGGCGGCGTTCACCCAGGCTGCTGCTGACGATGCGCGGTCGGGTCAGATCCAGATCGGCTGCTACCAGCTGCACCTGCAGATGTCGGGCAGGTCTGCGTTCGCGCTGTTGTTCGCCAACGCCTCGCACGTACCCTGCCGAGGAGACACACAGGTGACGGTCCCCGAAGGTCTACGGGCTGCGGAGATCCTCGACCGCATCGTCGGGACCACCGACCTCAGCAAGGCGGAGGTCGACCGAGCATTCGCGTCGACCACCGGGCTGGGCCTTCCGTCGTACGCCGACGGAGACGCCGAGGGGTTCCTCTTCCCTGCGACCTACGAGGTGTCCACGAAGACTACTGCCGACGACCTTCTGGGGGGGATGGTCGACAAGTTCGCCACAGAGGCCGACTCCCTGCAGCTCGAGGCGATGGCCAAGCAGCTCGGGGTCACCCCGCACGAGGTCGTGGTCATAGCGAGCCTGGTGCAGGCCGAGGCGCGAAGGTCGGAGGACATGCCGAAGGTGGCCAGCGTCATCTACAACCGCCTGCACAGTGGGATGCCGCTTCAGCTCGACTCGACGCTGCACTATGCCGTGGACAGTCGCGGCGAGGTGCAGACGTCAGACAACCTGCGCGACCTGGTCTCGCGGTACAACACCTACACCCACAAGGGTCTGCCGCCGACCCCTATCGACTCACCCGGGGCCCAGGCCATCGAGGCTGCGCTCGCGCCGGCGCACACGTCCTACCTCTACTTCGTGACCGTCGACCTCCGCACGGGGGAGACCCGCTTCGCCACGACGTACAGCGAGCACCAGCGCAACGTGGCGCTCTACCACCAATACTGCGCCACCTCGGATGCCTGCTGACCTGACGCGGCCGCCGATGCGCTGCGCCGTGCTCGGGAGCCCGGTCGCGCACTCACTGTCGCCGGTGCTGCACCTCGCCGCCTATCGCGAGCTCGGCCTCGACTGGACCTACGGCGCCCACAAGGTGGAGGAGCCCGAGCTGAGCGGGTTCATGGAGCTTCTGACGCCCGAGTGGCGGGGGTTGTCGCTGACGATGCCACTCAAGCGACGCGTCATCGACTTCCTCGACCGTGTCGAGGCTCGGGCTGGTCTCCTGGCTTCCGTCAACACGGTCGTGATCGGCTCGACCGGCCGTCATGGATACAACACCGATGTCCTCGGGTTCGTCCGAGCCTTCCAAGAGGCCGGCGTGCTCCGGCTCGCGTCCGTCGTCGTCGTCGGAGCCGGCGCTACCGCCGCGTCTGCCCTGGCCGCAGCCGCCGACCTTGGGGCTACCCGAGCGACGGTGCTCGCGCGGTCGACCGCTCGTGCGTCGCGGCTGGCGGGGCTGGGTCTGAGCCTCGGGCTGGAGGTTGAGCTACGAGACCTGGCCGACCCGGCCTCAGTGCCGTTGGCTGACGCACTGGTATCGACGATCCCAGTGGATGCCCAGCACGCGGTACCCACCGAGGCGCTGGCGTCACAGTCGCGTGTCGTCTTCGAGGTCAGCTACCGACCGTCGCGCACGCCGCTCACGGAGGCGGCGCGCGCCGAGGATCGTCAGGTGATCGGCGGCTTCGAGTTGCTTCTGCACCAGGCTGCGAGGCAGGTCGAGCTGATGACTTCGGTTGAACGGGCCCCGTTGGAGGCGATGCGCACGGCCGGGCTCGCCGCGCTCGCCGCCGGCTGACCGGCCGGTTCGCACCTGCGCCGGCCCACCCGACACTAGGCTCTGAGGTTGTGTCGGGGGGACTGGTCATCGGGCTCAGCGCCGTCGTGACGGCAGCTCTCTGCGCGTTCGGGCCGACGGTGGTCGCCCAGCTGCCGGAGCCGGCGCCCGACTCCGACCCCGCAGAGCCGCTGGGCTCACCCGCAGCAGACGCCGCGGAACCGTCGGGCTCACCCGCAGCAGACGCCGACGCGGTCGAGAGAGCTGACGCGTCCGACGCGGTTGAACCGGCCAGCCCATCGTCAGGTCCCGAAAGGCCGTCGTACGCCGAGGTCGCCTTCCGGCCGCATCTGCGGGAGGGCCTCGCGGTAGCGGGTGCGATCGTGGGGGCGCTGGTGGGCTGGAGGCTCGCAGAGAGCCCGGCGCTCGCCGCCTGGCTGTACCTCGGAGCGGTCGGCGTCGTGCTCTCGTACGTCGACGCGCGCACGAGGCTGCTCCCCACCCGGCTAATCGCCCCGTCCTACGCCGTGCTCGCGGCACTGGTTTGCCTGGCAGCTGTCGCCGACGGCGACCTCAAGGGGCCGGTTCGGTCGGGACTCGGCTGGTTGGCCATGGGCGGCTTCTACGTCGTGCTCTGGGTGGTCTACCCACGCGGGCTCGGGTACGGAGACGTGCGGCTGTCGGGACTCCTCGGCATCGGCCTGGGCTACGTCGGTTGGCCGGCGCTGCTGACCGGCCTGTACGCCGGCTTCCTGCTCGGCGGCGTCGGTGGCGCCCTGCTGGCTGTGCTGGGAGTCGTCGACCGCAAGCGTCTCCCGTTCGGGCCGTTCATGCTGCTCGGCGCCCTGGTAGGGATCGTGTGGGGGCCGGCGGTCGCCGACTGGTACACGTCTCGTTGACCGGCGTCGTGAAAGACTCCACCCATGCTCCGATGGCTTACGGCGGGTGAGTCGCACGGGCCCGCCCTGGTGGCGGTGCTCGAAGGCCTCCCGGCGGGCGTGGCCGTCTCGACGCCAGTCATCGAGGCTGCTCTCGCGCGCCGCCGGCACGGCTACGGGCGCGGGGCGCGGATGAGCTTCGAGGTCGACGCCCTGTCGCTGCTGGGTGGGGTGCGACATGGTAAGACCATGGGCGGACCGGTCGCACTGACGGTGGGAAACAGCGAGTGGCCCAAGTGGGAGCAGGTCATGTCGGCCGACCCTGTCGACCCTGAGGTGCTCAAGGGCCTGGCCCGCAACGCGCCGCTGACCCGCCCCCGGCCTGGCCACGCCGACCTGGTCGGCATGCAGAAGTACGACTTCGACGAGGCTCGCCCGGTGCTCGAGCGGGCGAGCGCGCGGGAGACCGCGGCCCGGGTCGCTCTCGGCGCGGTCGCGAGCGCCTTCCTCGACCAGGCGCTCGAGGTGAGACTCGTCGCCCACGTCGTTTCCATCGGGGCGGCTGAAGCGCCGGCAGGGATCGTCCCCACCCCCGCCGACCAGGGTCACCTCGACAGCGACCCGGTGCGCTGCTTGGACGCCGCCGCGAGCGCCGCGATGGTGGCCGAGATCGACCTCGCGCACCAGCAGGGCGACACCCTCGGTGGTGTCGTCGAGGTGGTCGCCTACGGCCTACCGCCCGGGCTCGGCTCACACGTCCACTGGGACCGACGTCTCGACTCGCGCCTTGCCGGTGCGCTGATGGGCATCCAGGCCATCAAGGGGGTGGAGGTGGGCGACGGGTTCGAGGTGGCCCGCGGGCCCGGCTCCGCCGCGCACGACGAGATGGTGGTCGGTCCCGACGGTATCCGCCGCACCAGCGGGCGTTCGGGCGGCACGGAGGGCGGTATGTCGACCGGTGAGCTCTTGCGGGTCCGGGCGGCGATGAAGCCGATCGCCACGATCCCCCGGGCGCTCCGGACGGTCGATGTGGCGACCGGCGAGGCGGCCGTCGCCCACCACCAGCGTTCCGACGTCTGCGCCGTTCCTGCCGCCGCGGTCGTCGCCGAGGCGATGGTCGCGCTCGTACTCGCGGACGTTGCCGTGGAGAAGTTCGGCGGCGACTCGGTGACCGAGGTACGTCGCAACCGCGAGGGCTATCTCGCGGCGCTCAGGTACCGATGAGCCCGGCACCGGGCCATCCGGACGCCCTCCGGCCCGCGACACCGCGCAGCCCGTCCGGTACCATGCTGGTGCTCGTCGGCCCTCCCGGCGCAGGCAAGACCACGGTGGGCGCTCTGCTGGCAGGCCGCTGGGGCGTGGCTTCGTGCGACACCGACGCCCTGGTGGAAGCAGAGGCAGGCAAGCCAGTGGCGGAGATCTTCGTCGACGATGGCGAACCTGCGTTCCGGGCCCTCGAGCTGGCCGCGGTGGCGCGTGCACTGGCGTCGAATCACGGCGTGCTGTCACTAGGTGGGGGGGCCGTCACGTCGCAGTCCACCCGGGCGCTCCTGCGTGAGCATCGAGTGGTGTTCCTCGACGTCGGACTCGCGGCGGCCGCCTCGCGCGTAGGGCTCGGCGTGACCCGCCCGCTGCTGCTCGGAAACCTGCGCAGCCAGCTGAAGACGCTTCTCGACGAACGCCGACCCCTCTACACGGAAGTCGCGCACATCACGGTTGCCACAGACCACCTGACCGCCGAGGCCGTCGCAGACGACGTCGAACGGCAGCTCCGTGTCTGACGCGACGCGCATCCGGGTGGCGACAGCGGCACCGTACGACGTCGTCGTCGGCAACGGCCTGCTCGGCGAGCTGCCCGGCCTGGTCGGGGACGGCGCCCGGCGGGTGGCAGTCGTCCATCCGCGGGCGCTGGCAGCGCGAGGCCATGCGGTCCGCGACGACCTGGTGGCCTGCGGCTTCGACGCTCACGCACTCGAGGTGCCCGACGCCGAGGCGGCGAAGACGGCCGAGGTCGCAGCGGCCTGCTGGAAGGCGCTCGGAGAGCTCGGCTTCACCCGCTCGGACGTGGTTGTCGGGCTAGGTGGGGGAGCGACGACAGACGTGGCGGGCTTCGTCGCGGCGACGTTCATGCGGGGCCTGCGGCTCGTGCAGGTGCCCACGACGCTTCTCGGCATGGTCGACGCCGCCGTCGGTGGCAAGACGGGGATCAACACGACTGAGGGCAAGAACCTGGTGGGCGCCTTCCACGAGCCGGCCGGTGTGCTGTGCGACCTCGACAGCCTCGTCAGCCTCGATCACGACGAGATGGTGAGCGGGCTGGCCGAGGTGGTGAAATGCGGCTTCATCGCCGACGAGGCGATCCTCGCCCTGGTCGAGGCGAACGCGCCTGCCGCGGCCGACCCCACGTCGGAGGTCAGCCGCGAGCTCATCGAGCGGGCGGTTCGCGTCAAGGCGTCTGTCGTTGCCGACGACCTCGTGGAGAGGACCTCGAGGGGGAGGGACGTCGGCCGAGAGGCGCTGAACTACGGCCACACACTGGGCCACGCCATCGAGCGGGCCGGGGGCTACTCGTCCCGACACGGAGAGGCGGTCTCGGTGGGCATGGTGTTCGTCGCGCAGCTCGCCCGGCTCGCCGGGCGCCTCGACAACGGCACCGCAGCGCGCCACGGCGTCGTCCTCACGTCGCTGGGGTTGCCGACCCGCTACGCAGGGAGCGCCTGGCCGGAGCTGTTCGGCGCCATGAAGGTCGACAAGAAGTCGCGCGGTGACCTGCTCCGCTTCGTGATCATCGAGCGGGTGGGCAGCCCGGCGATCCTCGAGGCTCCGAGCGCCGAGCTGCTCGACGCGGCCTACGCCGAGATCGCCCGCTAGGCTCGCGCCGTGCGCGTCCTCGTCCTCAACGGGCCGAACCTCTCACGCCTCGGGGCGCGTGAACCGGAGGTCTACGGATCTACGTCCTACGACGAGCTGGTCTTCCTGTGTCGCGAGTGGGGGAGCGGGTTGGGGGTCGACGTCGAGGTGCGCCAGAGCGACGACGAGGCGGAGCTGATCGGCTGGCTGCACGAGGCCGCCGACGAGCGGACGCCCGTCGTGCTCAACCCCGCAGCGTTCACGCACTACTCGTATGCCTTGCGGGACGCCTGCGCCCAGCTCACCGCGCCGCTCGTCGAGGTGCACATCTCCAACCCTGCCGCGCGGGAGACGTTTCGGCATACCAGCGTGATCTCGGCTGTGGCCACGGGGACCATAGCCGGTTTCGGCACGGAGTCCTACCGGTTGGCTCTGAGCGCGCTGAGCAGGTCAGCACAGCGGCAGTCGGGAAGCTGACCAGAGTCGTCTCGACCGGTTCGGACTGACGTGTCGGGCTAGGATGAGCGCAGACAGTCGGCTGTCGCGCTGCTACGACCTCCACCGCGGTCCAGACGCGGTGTGAGATGCGTGCGACATAGCCGTTTCCATGCGCCGGACACCAGGCTACCTCCGGCCTACACGACCGCAGACCGCGCCACCACGCCACGACGACAGGGAAGCGAGCCGCCCATGGCGACGACGAACGACCTCAAGAACGGCACGGTGCTGAACCTCGACGGGCAGCTGTGGTCCGTCGTCTGGTTCCAGCACCACAAGCCCGGAAAGGGCGGCGCGGTCGTCCGGACCAAGCTCAAGAACGTGCTGTCGGGCAAGGTGGTCGACAAGACCTTCAACGCCGATATGAAGGTGGAGACCGCGAATGTCGACAAGCGGGCGATGACCTACCTCTACCACGACGGCGAGGCGTACATCTTCATGGACACCGAGACGTACGAGCAGACGACCGTCGGTGGGGACACCGTGGGAGGTGCCTCCAACTTCATCCTCGAGAACCAGGAGGCGACCGTCGCCATGCACGAGGGCCTGCCGCTGTACATCGAGCTTCCTGCCTCGGTCGAGCTGCTCATCGACTGGACCGAGCCCGGCCTGCAAGGTGACCGCTCGACCGGCGGTACCAAGCCGGCACGCCTCGAAACCGGGTACGAGATCGCCGTACCCCTGTTCATCACCTCGGGTGAGAAGGTCAAGGTCGATACCCGCGACGGAAGCTACCTCGGCCGCGTGTCGAGCTGATGGGCGCACGTACCAAGGCTCGCAAACGCGCGCTCGACATCCTCTTCGAGTCGGAGCAGCGCAGTCTGCCCCCCGGATCCACGCTGGAGGACAGGCGCGCCCTCGGAGCTCCTCCCGTCGCGGACTACACCGTCACCCTCGTCGAGGGGGTCGTGGAGTCCCTGGCGGAGATCGACGCGATCATCGCGGACCACTCCGACGGATGGGCGCTCGACCGGATGCCGGCGGTCGATCGCAACATCCTGCGGCTGGGCGTCTACGAGCTTCGTTCTATGGAGACCGTGCCTCGCGCGGTAGTGCTCAGCGAGGCCGTCACGCTCGCCGGGCAGCTGTCGACGGAGGACTCGGCGGCCTTCGTCAACGGCGTGCTGGCCAGCATCGCCGGAGTCCTCTCCTCGGAGCCACGCCGGATATGACCGCGTAGTGCTATGAGGTCCGGCGTACTCGGGGTGCCACGGAACCAATTCGAGCGCGCTCCTACTCGGCGGGCTCGAGCTCCTCGGGGCGTAGGACCCCCCAGTTGAGCAGACGCTCGGCGAGCTGGCTGGGCGACTCGTCGTAGATGACGGCGAGCGTCAACAGGTCGCCCTGTCGAATGGACAGCACCTTGCCGTTGTAGTCGCCGCGCTGAGCCTGCACGGTCGAGGCGAAGCGGGTCAGCGGAGCCGACTCGCTGCTGTCGACGCCGTGAAGGAGCTCGAGGTCGAGCACGAGCTTCGGCGGTGCCTCACGGGCGGCTCCGAACTGATTCGCCCCGGGTAGCAGCTCGCTCATCGGGATGCCGTAGAACTGTGCGAGCTCCGAGAGACGTTGCACCGTGACAGCCCTGTCGCCTCGCTCGTACGAGCCGACGACGACAGCCTTCCACCGCCCCTCGGACTTCTCCTCGACACCTTGGAGCGAGAGCCCCTGCTGTTGCCGGATAGACCGAAGGCGGGCACCTAGTGCCCTCGCGTAGTCTTGCGCCATTAGTATCCTTCCGTTGGCGCCTGGCATCCTATCCAATGTGGACCGGATTGTCCGGCGATGGAGCTTTTTGGTCTGAGACATCCTTTAACGAGCCGTCCTGTGAGGCGGGCAAGGAGGTCGCAGGTTTTGTCGCCTGCTCAGCGTAACCATCCGGACGCCTCAACATGGCGCATTGTGCTGGACATGACCGACATAACTCGTGCCCTGACGCGCATCTCGCACGAGATCCTTGAGCGTAACCGAGGTCCTGAGGGGGTCGTCCTCCTCGGAATACCAAGCCGTGGGGTGCCCTTGGCTGCTCGTATCGCAGCGACCATGGCCGCCGTCGAGGGCTCGGATGTGGCGGTCGGGGCCATCGACGTGACCATGTACCGCGACGACCTGCGGATGAGACCGACGCGTCCGCTCGAGACCACCGACATCCCGCCTGGCGGCGTCGACGACGCGATCGTCGTGCTGGTGGACGACGTCCTCTACAGCGGACGGACCGTGCGGGCCGCTCTCGACGCCCTCAACGACATTGGCCGCCCCCGCGGCGTGCAGCTGGCCGTCCTGGTGGACCGAGGTCACCGGGAGCTGCCCATCCGAGCCGACTACGTCGGCAAGAACCTCCCTACGGCCGCCACCGAAACGGTGCAAGTCAGTCTCAGCGAGTACGACGACGTGGACTCCGTGGCCATCTCGGGACAGGACCGGAACCCATGAGGCATCACCTGCTGTCCAGTGCCGACCTGACCAGGGACGATGCGCTGCTCGTCCTCGACACGGCCGCCGAGCTCCGCTCGCTCGCTGACCGGCCGATCAAGAAGCTGCCCACGCTGCGCGGCCGCACAGTCGTGAACCTGTTCTTCGAGGACTCGACCCGCACCCGGATCTCGTTCGAGGCCGCGGCCAAGAGACTCAGCGCGGACGTCATCAACTTCTCCGCCAAGGGGTCGAGCCTGTCCAAGGGGGAGAGCCTGAAGGACACCGCTCTGACCCTGGAAGCGATGGGAGCCGATGCGGTCGTGATCCGTCACTCGGCCTCCGGCGCGCCCCATCGCCTCGCCATGAGTGGATGGGTGCGGTCGAGTGTGGTGAACGCCGGCGATGGCACCCACGAGCATCCGACCCAGGCGCTTCTCGACGCGTTCACGATGCGGCGGCACCTGGGTGCCCTGGAGGGGCGCCGCATCACGATCGTCGGAGACGTTCTCCATAGCCGGGTGGCCCGCTCCAACGCATTGCTGCTCAGCACCCTGGGTGCGCAGGTCGTGCTGGTCGCCCCACCGACGCTTTTTCCGGTGGGAGTCTCGACGTGGCCCGTCGAGACGTCGTACGACCTCGACAGCGCGCTCGACGGATGCGACGCGGTGATGATGCTGAGGGTGCAGCACGAGCGGATGAACGCGTCGTTCTTCCCGAGCGCCCGTGAGTACAGCCGTCGCTACGGTCTGGACGACCGCCGGTTCGCCCGGCTTCCGGAGCACGCCATCGTCATGCACCCCGGTCCGATGAATAGGGGGATGGAGATCTCCGCCAACGTCGCCGACTCAGCCCGTTCGGTCATCGTCGAGCAGGTCACCAACGGGGTAGCCGTGCGGATGGCGGTCCTGTACCTGCTGCTCAGCGGGTCCGCCGAGCCCTCTGCCACCCACGAGGAGGCGGCCTCATGACGTCGTACCTGCTCGTAGGGGTCAGCGCCATGGGCGCCGAACCCGGAGACCTGCTCCTTCACGAGGGGCGTGTCGCCGACGTGGCCCAAGCTCCACCGGACGTGGCGAGGGTCGACGCGGAGGGGCTGGTCGCCTTGCCGGGGCTGGTCGACCTGCACACGCATCTGCGCGAGCCGGGACGTGAGGATGCCGAGACGGTCAACTCCGGCTCGCGTGCCGCCGCGAAGGGCGGTTTCACGGCTGTCCACGCGATGGCCAACACCGACCCGGTGGCCGACACCGCGGGGGTGGTCGAGCAGGTGTGGCACCTCGGCCAGGCGTCCGGCTACTGCGACGTCCGACCGGTGGGCGCCGTCACGGTCGGCCTCGGCGGGCAGCGACTCGCCGAGCTGGGCGCGATGGCCGACTCGGACGCCAAGGTGCGGGTGTTCTCCGACGACGGGGTCTGCGTGTCCGACTCGGTGCTGATGCGTCGCGCGCTGGAGTATGTCAAGGCCTTCGACGGCGTCATCGCCCAGCATGCGCAGGAGCCCCGCCTGACCGAGGACGCCCAGATGAACGAGGGCACCGTGTCGGGTCTGCTCGGGATGCGCGGTTGGCCCGCTGCTGCGGAGGAGGCGATCATCGCCCGGGACTGCCTGCTCACCGCCCACGTCGGTTCGCGACTGCACGTGTGCCACGTGTCGACGGCAGGCTCGGTCGAGCTGCTGCGGTGGGCGAAAAGCAAGGGCTGGAACGTCACCGCCGAGGTCACTCCCCATCACCTCCTGCTCACCGACGACCTGGTGTCGACCTACGACCCCCTCTACAAGGTCAACCCTCCTCTGCGCACGAGTGACGACGTGCAGGCCGTACGCGAAGGGCTCGCCGATGGCACCATCGACTGCGTGGCGACCGACCACGCTCCTCATCCGACGGAGGACAAGGAGTGCGAGTGGGCGGCGGCGGCGATGGGGATGCTGGGCCTGGAGACGGCGTTGAGCGTCGTGCAGCACGCCATGGTCGACACCGGGCTCCTCGACTGGGCGGCCGTCGCGGACAGGATGTCGGTCCGGCCCGCTCGCATCGGCCGGGTCGCCGGGCACGGGCAGACGTTGCAGATCGGCGCACCCGGACATCTGACGCTCGTCGACCCGGCTGCCCGGCGTACGGTCGACCCCCGGGACTCGGCGTCGCTGTCGCGCAACACGCCCTTTGCAGGGATGGTGCTGCCCGGTGCCGTCGTGGCTACGTTCCTGGCAGGTCGGGCGACAGTGCTCGACGGGACGCTCCGGTGACGCTCTCGCCGGCGGTGCTCGTGCTGGAGGACGGCCGCAGCTTCGTCGGCGAGTCGTACGGCGCTAGCGGTGAGGTGATCGGCGAGGCGGTGTTCTCGACCGGGATGACCGGCTACCAGGAGACGCTGACCGACCCGTCGTACCACCGCCAGGTCGTCGTGATGACGGCTCCCCACGTCGGCAACACCGGAGTCAACGACGAGGACGGCGAGTCCTCACGCATCTGGGTGGCGGGCTATGTCGTCCGCGACCCCGCCCGGACGGTCAGCAGCTGGCGGGCGAGCCGCAGCCTCGACGACGAGCTCGCGGACCAGGGCGTCGTCGGGATCAGCGGTATCGACACCCGGGCTCTCACCCGGCACCTGCGCGAGCGCGGAGCGATGCGGGTGGGGATCTCCTCGGAGACGGAGGTGGCGGGACTTCTGGACCGGGTACGGAGCGCTCCCGAGATGGCCGGGGCAGACCTCGCCGACGAGGTGAGCACCGCCGACCCGTACACCGTGCCGGCTGTCGGCCGGAAGCGGTTCCGCGTCGCGGCGGTCGATCTCGGGATCAAGTCGATGACACCGACGCGGCTGGCGTCTCGCGGAGTGGAGGTGGTCGTCGTCCCCGCCCGCACGACCATCGGCGACCTGCTGGACGTCGAGCCCGACGGAGTCTTCTTCTCCAACGGGCCGGGCGACCCCGCGGCCGCCGACTCCGCCGTGTCGGTCCTCCGGTCGGTCCTGGCCGAAGGCGTCCCGTGCTTCGGGATCTGCTTCGGCCACCAGGTGTTCGGGCGGGCGATCGGCATGTCGACCTACAAGCTCAAGTACGGGCACCGGGGCATCAACCAGCCGGTGGTCGACTGCTCGACCGGGAAGGTCGAGGTCACAGCGCACAACCACGGCTTCGCGGTCGGTTGGCCCACCCCCACCCCCGCCGAGGGGGCGGAAATGCCCCCTCGAGAGGGCGAGGAAGTCCCGTCGAAGGTGGCACTCGCGGCTCGCGACCGGCGGGTCGAGACCCCGTACGGCCCGGCCGAGGTCACACACGTCTGCCTCAACGACGGCGTCGTGGAGGGGCTGCGCCTCCTCGACCGGCCGGCGTTCAGCGTCCAGTACCACCCCGAGGCTGCTGCCGGACCACACGACGCGAGCTACCTGTTCGACCGCTTCGTGGCGCTGATGGCCGACCGGGGGAGCCGCTGATGGGCAGGCGCGACGACATCGGCTCGGTGCTCGTGATCGGTTCGGGCCCTATCGTGATCGGCCAGGCGTGCGAGTTCGACTACTCCGGCACCCAGGCCTGCCGGGTGCTCAGCGCCGAAGGTCTGCGCGTCATCCTGGTCAACTCCAACCCGGCCACGATCATGACCGACCCCGACATGGCCGACGCGACGTACATCGAGCCGATCACGCCCGACGACGTCGCAAAGATCATCGCCAAGGAGCGTCCGGACGCGCTCCTCGCGACGCTCGGTGGCCAGACCGCCTTGAACACGGCCGTTGCGCTCGCCCGCGACGGTGTCCTCGCGAAGTATGACGTCGAGCTCATCGGTGCCTCTGTGGAGGCGATCGAGGCGGGGGAGAACCGGCAGACCTTCAAGGCGATCGTGCAGGCGCTCGGCGGCGACGTGGCCGAGAGTCTCGTCTGCCACCGTCTCGACGAGTGCCTGGCAGCCGCCGACCACCTGGGGTACCCCGTCGTCGTACGGCCCTCGTTCACGATGGGAGGTGTGGGCTCGGGGATGGCGTACGACGCCAACGGCCTGCGGCAGATCGCGGGCGCCGGGCTGGAGGCGAGCCCGAGCACCGAGGTGCTCCTCGAACAATCCCTGCTCGGGTGGAAGGAGTACGAGCTCGAGGTCATGCGTGACGGCCACGACAACACCGTCATCGTCTGCTCGATCGAGAACGTCGACCCGATGGGGGTGCATACCGGGGACTCGATCACAGTGGCTCCGGCGATGACCCTCACCGACCGCGAGATGCAGGTCATGCGCGACATGGCCATCGGCGTCATCCGCTCCGTGGGGGTGGAGACCGGCGGCTGCAACATCCAGTTCGCAGTCAACCCCCGAGACGGCCGGATGGTCGTCGTAGAGATGAACCCGAGGGTGTCACGGTCCAGCGCCCTCGCCTCGAAGGCGACCGGCTTCCCGATCGCCAAGATCGCTGCCAAGGTGGCGATCGGCTACTCCCTCGACGAGATCGCCAACGACATCACCCGCCAGACGCCCGCCAGCTTCGAGCCCGCCCTCGACTACGTGGCGGTGAAGGTGCCGCGCTTCGCCTTTGAGAAGTTTCCCGCCGCCGACGCCGCGCTCACGACCGCCATGAAGAGCGTCGGCGAGGCGATGGCGATCGGGCGAAACTTCACCGAGGCGCTGCAGAAGGCCCTGCGCTCACTGGAGAAGCGCGACGCTGTCTTCTCCTGGGCAGGGGAGCCTGGGGACCGGCAGGCGCTGCTGGCGGCAGCCAGGACCCCTCACGACGGGAGGCTGCGGGTCGTGATGGACGCCGTCCGCGCCGGCGCGTCGGTCGAGGAGGTGTCGGCTGTCACCGGGATCGACGCGTGGTTCGTCGACCAGCTCCTGCTGCTCGACGAGGTGGCGCGGGACGTCGCGGCATCGGGGCACATCACACCTGCGCTGCTGCGCCGAGCCAAGCGGCACGGCTTCTCCGACGCGCAACTGGCCGAGCTGACCGGGTTCAGCGAGGACGTGCTGCGCGGCGTGCGCTGGGCGCTCGGGGTCCGGCCGGTCTACAAGACGGTCGACACCTGTGCCGCGGAGTTCGCGGCGATGACTCCCTACCACTACTCGACGTACGACGAGGAGGACGAGGTCGAGCCTCGCATCCGCCCGGCGGTGCTGATCCTCGGCAGTGGACCCAACCGGATCGGGCAGGGCATCGAGTTCGACTACTCCTGTGTCCACGCGTCCATGGCGCTGTCGGAGGCCGGCTACGAGACGGTGATGGTCAACTGCAACCCGGAGACCGTCTCCACGGACTACGACACCTCCGACCGTCTCTACTTCGAGCCGCTCACTCTCGAGGACGTGCTGGAGGTGGTGGCCGCCGAGACCAGGGCAGGACCGGTCGCCGGGGTCATCGTGCAGCTCGGCGGTCAGACGCCCCTGGGTCTCGCCGAGGGTCTTGCCGAGGCGGGGGTGCCCATCGTGGGGACCAGCCCCGCGGCGATCCACCTCGCGGAGGACCGCGGTGCCTTCGGTCATGTGCTGGCCAGCGCCGGGCTACCCGCTCCCAAGCACGGCACCGCTACCTCGTTCGTCGAGGCCAAAGCGATCGCCGACGAGATCGGCTTCCCCGTGCTGGTCAGACCCTCTTACGTGCTCGGCGGTCGTGGGATGGAGATCGTGTATGACGACGACTCACTCCAGGCCTACATCGAGCGTGCGACCCAGATCTCCCCGTCGCACCCCGTGCTCGTCGACCGCTTCCTCGACGACGCGATCGAAGTCGACGTCGACGCCCTGTACGACGGGATGGAGCTCTACCTCGGTGGGGTGATGGAGCACATCGAGGAGGCCGGGATCCACTCCGGCGACTCATCGTGCGTGCTGCCACCCATCACTCTCGGGCGAGAGGACATCGAGCGGATCCGGCAGTCGACGCTCGCCATCGCGGCCGGAGTCGGCGTACGCGGCCTGGTCAACATCCAGTTCGCCGTTGCCTCGGACGTCCTGTACGTCCTGGAGGCGAACCCACGCGCCTCGCGTACCGTGCCGTTCGTCTCGAAGGCCACCGCGACCCCGTTGGCCAAGGCGGCCGCTCGGATCATGCTCGGCGAGTCCGTCGCCGACCTGCGGCGGGCCGGGGTGCTGTCTGCGCAGGGCGACGGTGCCGACCTGCCGGCGTCTGCGCCCGTCTCCGTCAAGGAGGCGGTCATGCCGTTCAACCGGTTCCGTACACCGGACGGCCGCAACGTCGACACGGTGCTCGGGCCGGAGATGCGGTCGACGGGTGAGGTGATGGGCCTCGCCTCCGACTTCGGCACCGCCTTCGCCAAGGCCCAGCTGGCCGCGTTCGGCGGCCTGCCGACCTCGGGATGTGCCTTCGTGTCCGTAGCCAACCGCGACAAGCGGGCGATGATCTTCCCCCTCAAGCGGCTCGCTGATCTCGGCTTCCGCATCCTCGCCACGGCCGGCACGGCGGACGTGCTGAGACGCAACGGCGTTTCGTCCGAGGTCGTACGGAAGGCCTCCGAGGGACCCGGCCCCGACGGCGAGCCGACGATCGTCGGCCGGATCCTCGGCGGCGACGTCGACCTCGTCATCAACACCCCGCACGGCACGACGTCGAACGGCTCGCCCAGGGTCGACGGGTACGAGATCCGGACGGCCTCGGTCGCGACCAGCATCCCGTGCATCACTACGGTGCAGGGGCTCGCCGCAACAGTGCAGGGCATCGAGGCGCTGCTCGCCGGCGGGCTGGAGGTGCGGTCGCTCCAGGACTGGTCGCGCGAGCTCGTCGGTCGGCGGCCGAGCGACGAGCCAGACGTGGCGGACGGTGCGGCCTCGGCGGCACGGGTGAGCGGATGAACGATGCCGGCGGACCTCTCCAGGTCGACGGGGAGGTCTTCTCCGTCAAGCGCGTCGGTGACTACGTTCATATGACGCTCGTCGCAGCCGGGATCGCCGAGCGGTGGAGGCCGGGGAACTTCGTGGCCCTGTCGGTCGGCGGCGACACCTCGGCCGCCCTGCTGCGCCGCGCATTCTCGATCTACCGCGCGCGTCCGTCCGGAATCTACGGCGGCACCGTCGAGATCGTCTTCGCCGCCGTCGGCCCGGGAACGTCCTGGCTCGCGGAGCGTCGCCCTCATGACCGGCTCAACGTCGTCGGACCACTGGGGAGGCCGTTCGCGCTGCCCAAGGAGCCGGTGGCGTGCGTGCTCGTCGGCGGCGGGTACGGCTCCGCCCCGCTCTTCGGCCTCGCCGAGCGACTACGCGAGCGGCACTGTGGCGTGCACATGGTGCTGGGAGCGGCGACCGAATCGCGTCTCTTCGGGGCGCTCGAGGCGAAGCGCTCCGCGCAGTCCGTGACCGTCACCACCGTCGACGGGTCGGTGGGCATTCCCGGCCTGGTGACCGACCCTCTCCCGGCCCTCATCGCCCGCAGCTCGGTGGAGGTCGTGTACGCCTGTGGCCCCATGCCGATGCTCGCGGCCGTGACGGCGGTGGCGAACGAGCATGGCGCGTGGAGCCAGACCGCCGTCGAGGAGTCGATGGCCTGCGGCATCGGTGTCTGTATGACGTGCGTGCTTCCGGTCACCGGCGACGACGGGGTCACCCGGATGGTCCGGTCCTGTGTCGACGGTCCGGTGTTCGCCGGAGACAAGGTCAGGTGGGACGCCGTCGGCACCGTCCCCGCCGGGACGTACGGGGCGGCTGCGACGGGCGGCCCGGTGTGAGCACGGCCGGAGCTCGGCGGGAGAACGGTGCTGCGGTGGCGCCCGACGAGGTCGACCTCACGACGGTCCTCGCCGACGCGCGCCTCACGAACCCGGTCATGACGGCGAGCGGCTGCGCCGCGGCCGGACAGGAGCTGCACCAGTTCTTCGACGTCGCAGAGCTCGGCGCGGTGGTGACGAAGTCGATCATGCGCGACCCGCGCGCCGGCCGGCCGACGCCGCGCATGGTGGAGACACCCTCGGGCATGCTGAACTCGATCGGTCTGCAAGGCCCCGGCATCGACTCCTTCCTGGCCCGCGACCTGCCATGGCTGCTCCGGCATGACGCCAGGCCGATCGTGTCGATCGCCGGGTCGACTCTGGGGGAGTACGCAGAGCTGGCCCGCCGGGTAGGCAACACGCCCGGTGTCGCAGCCGTCGAGGTCAACATCTCGTGCCCCAACGTCGAGAACCGGGGGCTGGTCTTCGCGTGCGACCCGCAGCAGGCGGCGCGGGTGCTGTCCGTCGTACGTCGCGACACCCCGCGCGGGGTGCCCGTCTTCGCCAAGCTGTCGCCCGACGTGACGAGCATCGTCGACATCGCGACGGCGGTGGTCGAGGCGGGTGCCGACGGGGTCGTCCTCGTCAACACCCTGCTGGGGCTGCACATCGACCTCGAGACCCTCCGGCCGGAGCTGGCCGGCGTCACCGGCGGGCTGTCCGGCCCGGCCGTACGACCGGTCGCCGTGCGCGCGGTGTGGCAGGTGGCGAAGGCACTGCCGACCGTGCCGGTCATCGGCGTCGGTGGGATCCGCACGGGGCGCGACGCCCTGGAGTTCATGCTGGCGGGAGCAAGTGCCGTGCAGGTCGGGACGGCGATCTTCAATGACCCGAGCGCGCCCCTCCGGGTCCTGCGGGAGCTGCGGGTCGAGCTTGCCGCGCGGGGGTTCGGCAAGGCCGTCGAGGCTGTCGGGTACTCCCATCGTCTCCCACCCGACCCCCGCCGGGAGGTCTGAGCAGGTGGAGCCGTTCGGTGCGCGTCTGCGCCAGGCGATCGAGAGGCGTGGGCGACTCTGCGTCGGCGTCGACCCTCACCCTGCCCTGCTTGCCCGCTGGGGTCTCGCCGACGACCCGGTCGGCCTCGACGCGTTCGCGTCCACGTGTGTCGAGGCCCTCGCCGACCACGTCGCCGTGCTGAAGCCGCAGTCCGCATTCTTCGAACGACACGGATCGGCGGGCATTGCGGTGCTCGAGCGGCTCATCGCGACAGCACGGGCGCGGGGCGCCCTGGTGCTGCTCGATGTGAAGAGGGCAGACATTGGCTCCACCATGCAGGGGTATGCCGACGCTTACGTCGACCAGGAGTCAGCGCTCGCAGCGGATGCGGTCACGGTCAACCCGTTCCTCGGGTTCGAGTCGCTGCGACCGTTGCTCGACACGGCAAGACGACAGGGCGCGGGGGTGTTCGTGCTCGCGCTGACATCCAACCCCGAGGGTGGCGAGATCCAGCAGGCCCGCGCATCCGGCGGCTCGGTGGCAGCCGCCGTCCTGTTGTCAGTCGCGGCGGAGAACTCTGGCGTCACAGGCCTGGGTTCGGTCGGTGCGGTGGTCGCGGCGAACCTCCCCGAGATCCACGAGGACCTCGCGGTGAACGGACCACTGCTCGCGCCGGGCCTCGGCGCGCAGGGAGGCACCCTCGACGACATCCGGCGCAACTTCGCCGGGGTCGCCCACCTGGTGTTGCCCGCCACGTCTCGCGACGTGCTTCGCGCCGGCCCTGACGTGACAGCGCTGCGCGAGTCGGCGCTGCGTACGATCGACGCGGTCGGGGATGTCTTCGACGGCTGATCGGGGGTACGGCGAAGGAACACCCCGATCGCAGGCCACTAGACTGCCTCAGCAGCATCCGACCGGGGGCAGACCACTGAGGGGGGACGTCCGTGTCACACCAGGCGCCTCCGCCGGACGACCCGTCGGTCCCGCCTCCCGGCCCGCCGAGCCCGCCGCCCTACGGCGATATGTACGGCCAGCCGCCCCCTGCGCCGTCGGGCCAGCGGTACGGCCAATTTCCGCAGCCACCGCAGGCCTACCCGCAGCAGGAGCTGTTGCCGCAGGAGCGGAAACCCCGGCGCAGCCGGCTGCCGCTCTACATCGCGCTCGGCGTTGCGCTCGCCATCATCGTGGGGGGAGTAGCAGTCTGGCTGCTGCTCCGCGATAACGGCGAGAGCACGCGGGCGCAGTACTGCGCCGCGATCAAAGAGGTCGCTCCGAGGAACGACCTGCTCTCGGCGGTCGTGGGCGCCGACGCGACGACGCTCGGCAAGGCACAGACGGTGGCTGACCTGGCGCCGTCGGCAGTTAAGAAGGACTGGAAGACCCTCACCGACGTGGTCAGATCAGCGCAGACATCGTCGTCCCTGGATCCCACCACCGCCCTGACAGCCCTCGGGGCGCTGAAGAGCATCGTCTCTGACTCCAATGCCAACTGTGGGACTGCGTACACGCTGCCGCTTTCACCCTGAACGAGCACCCACCCGTTAGGGTGTGGATCGGTGGGCGATCCCGCGCCCACGGCCCGGGCCGCTCCCCGACAGCCCAGTGGCCACACGCGTTGATGAGGGACCGAGGTGGAGCGGTGGGCGTTCCAGAGTTGACCCCCGAGCAGCGCCGAGCTGCCCTCGAGAGAGCAGCCGTCGTTCGGCGTGAGAGGGCGGAGGTCAAGAACCGCCTGAAGAACTCGGGGGCCTCGTTGCCCGAGGTGCTGCATGACGGTCAGAACAACGAGGTGATCGGCAAGATGAAGGTGCTCGACCTCCTCCGCTCGATGCCTGGACTGGGGAAGGTCCGGGCCCGGAACCTGATGGAGCGGATCGGCATCTCGGAGTCCCGGCGCGTCCGGGGGCTCGGTGCGAACCAGATAGCGGCTCTCGAGCGCGAGTTTGAGCAGCGAGGCTGAGGACGCAGAGCCCACCCCGCCATCCGGCCGGACCGCCAGCCGGAGCCGCAGCAGGCTGACAGTGCTCGCGGGGCCTACGGCCGTCGGCAAGGGCACGGTGGCGGCCGACATCCGCAAGCACCACCCCGACGTCTGGATCTCGATATCCGCCACAACCCGCCGCGCTCGTCCCGGGGAGGTCGAGGGCGAGCAGTACCGCTTCGTCGGCGAGGCCGACTTCGACGCGATGGTCGACGCCGGAGAGCTGCTCGAGTGGGCGGTCGTCCATGAGACGGCGCGTTACGGCACGCCGCGACGTCCCGTTGAGGAGGCACTCGACGAGGGTCGCCTGGCTCTCCTCGAGATCGACCTGCAGGGAGCCCGGCAGGTACGCCGGTCGATGCCCGAGGCGCTGTTCGTCTTCTTGACGCCGCCTTCCTGGGACGAGCTCGTACGCCGGCTCCTCGGGCGCGGCACCGAGTCGGAGGAGGAACGCGCTCGTCGGCTGCAGACCGCCGTACGCGAGCTCGCAGCCCAGCAGGAGTTCGACCGCACCCTCGTGAACGCTGACGTCCACGCCACCGCCGAGCAGTTGGTAGACTTGATGCGCGCCAGTGCGCGAAACCACTCCCACTAACGAATGAGGCTTCTGCGTGTCAGGCACCCTGCCCGTCGCCGAGGGGATCACGAATCCCCCGATCGACGAACTCCTACAAAAGACCGACTCCAAGTACAAGCTCGTCCTCTACTCGGCCAAGCGTGCCCGCCAGATCAACGCCTACTACTCACAGCTCGGAGAGGGCCTGCTGGAGTACGTCGGACCGCTCGTCGACACCCATGTGCAGGAGAAGCCGCTATCGATCGCCCTCCGCGAGATCAACGCCGACCTGCTCACCTGCGAGGACATCGAGCCGGAAGAGGTGTGACCCCCCGGGGTCGACGGTGCCGCGATGAGCTCCGCTGACAACGCGTCGTCCACCGACCCGCTGCGGCTCGTGTCCACCAAACCCTTCGTAGTCCTGGGCGTGACGGGCGGGATCGCCGCCTACAAGTCCTGCGAGCTGGTGCGCCGCTTCACCGAGTCCGGCCACGACGTCACCGTCGTACCGAGCGCTGCTGCTCTGAGGTTCGTGGGAGCGGCGACCTGGGAGGCACTGTCGGGCAGGACGGTGTCTTCGGAGGTGTTCGACGACGTCCCCTCGGTGAAGCATGTTGCTCTCGGGCAGCAGGCGGACCTCGTCGTCGTGGCCCCTGCCACGGCCGACGTGCTCGCCAGGGCTGCCACCGGGCGGGCCGACGACCTGCTCACCAGTACGCTGCTGACTGCCCGTTGCCCGGTGCTGTTCGTGCCCGCCATGCACACGGAGATGTGGCGGCACCTCGCCACCCAGGCCAACGTCTCGACGCTGCGTTCGCGGGGCTGCGTCGTTCTCGAGCCCTCGTCGGGGCGGCTCACCGGTGCAGACAGTGGCCCCGGCCGGATGCCCGAGCCCGCGCAGATCTTCGAAGTGGCGGCCAACATCCTCCTCCGGGCCGAGCACCCCGACCTCCTGGACCTTCGGGGCAGGCGGGTCGTCGTCTCCGCCGGAGGCACCCGCGAGCACCTCGATCCCGTGCGGTTCCTCGGCAACCGCTCGACTGGCAAGCAGGGCTACGCGCTCGCCGCAACGGCAGCGGCCCGTGGGGCGGACGTCGACCTCGTGTCGGCCAACGTGTCGCTTCCGGTGCCGCACGGGGTCCACTTGGTCGAGGTGCAGTCCACCATGCAGATGCGCGAGGCAGTCCTCAAGCTGGCCCGCGCTGCAGACGCCGTCGTGATGGCAGCGGCACCCGCCGACTTCCGGCCGGCGAGCCCGGCGCAGCAGAAAGTGAAGAAGCGTCCGGACGGCGCGGCGCCGACACTCGACCTGCTCGAGAACCCCGACATCCTGGCTGAGCTGGTGGCTCGACGCGCGCAGCCGAACGGCGTGCCGCTGCTGGTCGGCTTCGCAGCCGAGACAGGTGACGACGACGGCAGTGTCCTCGACCACGCCCGCCGCAAGCTCCTGCGCAAGGGCTGCGACCTGTTGGTGGTCAACGACGTGAGCGGCGGAGGCGTCTTCGGTGACGACGACAACGAGGCGGTCATCCTGTCGGCCGGTGACGCCGAGCGCAGCTTCCCGCGCGGCTCGAAGTCGGCCCTCGCCCACGTCATCTGGGACGAGGTGCGCGAACGCTGGCCGCGCGAGCAGCGCTGAGACGTCGCAGTCCGCGTTTGTGGCCGAGGAGATTACCCTGGTGCCACATCGCCGCACGCACACTCGCACCCGTCCGAGGAGAGATTCGTTGTCAGGTCGCTTCTTCACGTCAGAGTCGGTCACAGAAGGTCACCCCGACAAGATCGCCGACCAGATCAGCGACTCGGTCCTCGACGCACTGCTGGCGGGCGACTCCCGCAGCCGGGTAGCCGTCGAGACCCTGGTGACGACCGGGCTCGTCGTGGTCGCGGGCGAGGTGACCACGAGCGTCTACGCACCGGTGGCGGACATCGTGCGCCGACGGGTTCTGGAGATCGGGTACGACTCGTCGCAGAAGGGCTTCGACGGCCGTTCGTGCGGGGTTCAGGTTTGTCTCGGTTCGCAGTCGCCCGACATCGCCCAAGGGGTGGACGGCGCGCTCGAGGAGAGGTCGGGAGGCTCGACCGACCCCCTCGACCGTCAGGGGGCGGGCGACCAGGGGCTGATGTTCGGCTTCGCCTGCGACGAGACGCCCGAGCTGATGCCGTTGCCGATCACCGTCGCCCACCGTCTCGCCCAGCGCCTGTCGCAGGTGCGCAAGGACGAGACGATGCCCTACCTTCGCCCGGACGGAAAGACGCAGGTGACCATCGAGTACGACGGCGACCGGCCGGTCCGCGTCGACACCGTCGTCGTGTCGAGCCAGCATGCCGGTGAGGTCGACCTGGAGGCGCTGCTCACCCCTGACGTGAAGAAGCACGTGGTCGAGGAGGTGCTGTCGACCTTCGACATCGATGCCTCCGACTACCGCCTCCTGGTGAACCCGACCGGCCGGTTCGAGGTCGGCGGCCCGATGGGCGATGCGGGCCTCACGGGCCGCAAGATCATCATCGACACCTACGGCGGCATGGCACGCCACGGAGGCGGGGCCTTCAGCGGGAAGGACCCCTCGAAGGTCGACCGGTCGGCTGCCTATGCGATGCGCTGGGTGGCCAAGAACGTCGTGGCCGCCGGGCTGGCGCGGCGGTGCGAGGTGCAGGTCGCCTACGCCATCGGAAAGGCTCACCCTGTCGGGTTCTACGTCGAGTGCTACGGCACCGAGACGGTGCCCGTCGACGCCATCCGCGCCGCCGTGCTGCAGGAGTTCGACCTCCGTCCTGCCGCGATCATCCGCGACCTCGACCTGCTCCGCCCGATCTACGCACTCACCGCCGCCTACGGTCACTTCGGCCGCGAGCTTGCAGAGTTCACGTGGGAGCGCACCGACCGGGTCGACGCCCTGAGAGCCGCAGCCTCCGCCTGAGGCGGCACCGACGTCGGTGCCTGCTGGTTGACTCACGGGGTGGCGACGAGTCCCGACTCCGACGAGCGGCTGACGTCGCTGCGGAGCCAGCTGCGAGCCCGACGACCGAAGCCGGTGTCGCTCCCGGCCGAGCAGCGGCCGGTCGCACGAGTCGCCGTCGACCTTCCGCTCGCGCATCTCGACCGGCTCTTCGACTATGTCGTCCCGGCACCGCTCGACGAGGAGGCGGTGCCCGGGTGCCGGGTGAAGGTACGGTTCGCGGGCCGTGACGTCAGCGGGTTCCTGGTCGAGCGAGCCGACAGCACCGAGCACGTCGGTGGCCTGTCGCCGCTCCGGCGGGTGGTCTCCGCGGAGCCCGTGCTCAGCCCGGCCGTGCTGGCGCTGGCCCGCGTCACGGCTGACCGGTATGCCGGCACACTCACCGACATCCTCCGGCTGGCGGTACCGCCGCGACACGCCCGCGTGGAGGCCGAGCCCGCCAAGCCTCGCGAACCACACCACGACGTCCCCCTGCACACGGCCGCGTCGCTGTGGGCGGTCGAGTCCGGAGGAGACGCTCTGGTGACGCGACTGGCACGTGGCGACGCTCCGCGAGCGGTCTGGACGGCGACGCCGGGCGAACACTGGCCGGCGCAGCTCGCCGCCGCCGCTGCGGCAACGCTCGTCTCGGGGCGGGGAACTGTCGTCTGCCTACCCGATGCACGCGACGTCGCCAGGGTCGACGCGGCTCTGGTGACCCTTCTTGGCCGGGGGGTGCATGTCGTCCTCGCTGCCGACCTCGGTCCGGCAGCGCGGTACCGCGCCTTCCTCGCCCTCTCCCGGGCCGAGGTCCAGATCGTCATCGGGACCCGCTCAGCCGCCTTCGCGCCGGTCCACAACCTCGGCCTGGTGGCGATCTGGGACGACGGTGACGACCTGTACGCCGAGCCTCGCAGCCCCTACCCGCACACCCGGGAGGTGCTGCTGCTACGCGCCCACCTCGAGGGCTGCGCGGCGCTGGTCGGCGGCTCGAGCCGGTCGGTCGAGGCGCAGGTGCTGGTGGCATCAGGATGGGCGGCTTCGCTGTCGCCGTCGCGCGGTGCCGTCCGGGAGCGGACCCCCCAGGTCCACATCACCGGCGAGAGCGACACTCCGCGCGACCCCGACGCCGGCGCCCGTGTGCGGCTGCCCGGCAGGGTCTTCGAGGTGGTCCGCGAGGCGCTGGCCTCCGGTCCTGTGCTTGTGCACGTGCCTCGCGCCGGTTACCAGCCGAGCTTGTCCTGCGACCGGTGCAGGGTGGTGGCCCGCTGCCAGCGCTGCTCGGGTCCGCTCGGGCGGTCGCGGCGGGGAGGGCAGGCGACCTGCCGCCTGTGCGGCCTCGCCGCGGAGCCATGGGTATGCGCTCACTGCGGAGGGGAGAACCTTCGCTTCCCGGTGGTCGGCTCGCTTCGTACCGCGGAGGAGTGGGGGAGGAGCTTCCCGAAGATCCCCGTCGTGTCGTCGGGCGGAGACCATGTCGTCGACATGGTCGGTGACGCGACCGCGATCGTCGTTGCGACACCGGGTGCCGAACCAAGGGTTGCGTCCGGCTACTCGGCAGCAGTCCTGCTCGACACCTGGCTCACGGTGAGTCGACCGGGGCTCCGAGCAGGCGAGGAGGCACTGCGGCGGTGGCTTAACGTCGCCAGCCTGGTCCGCCCGCGGACCGACGGAGGCCGAGTCGTCGCAGTCGGCGACCCCGCCCTGGGAGCACTGCAGGCCCTCGTGCGCTGGGATCCAGAGGGTTTCGCCGCCCGTGAGCTCGCCGAGAGACGGTCGGCCCACCTGCCACCCGCCGCACGCCTGGCCACCGTCTCGGGCAGCGCCGACATGGTCACCGAGGCACTCGCCGCTCTCGCCCTGCCCGGCTACGTCGACGTTCTCGGTCCGGCGGTGACGGACGACGGTCAGGTACGCCTGGTCATCCGGACGAACCAGGAGCGGGGTGCGGGTATGACGAAGGCGCTACAGCGGCTCCAGGCCGCCCGAAGCAGCCGCAAGCAGCCACCGGTCAGCGTGCATGTCGACCCCGTGGACTTCGCCTGAGCCTGCACGTCCGGCGCGGTCAGCGTGCGCGCCGCCCACTAGACTGGGAAGCCGTTGGCGTCCGTCGAAGCGTTGGAGCACCTCTCGTGTCTGTGCGTGACATCCGGCTGTTCGGCGACCCGATCCTGCGGACCCCGGCCGTCCGGGTCGTCGACTTCGACAAGCAGTTGCGCACCCTGGTCCAGGACCTCACGGACACCATGCTCGACGCTCCCGGGGCGGGACTCGCGGCCCCGCAGATCGGGGTCGGGCTGCGAGTCTTCACGTACTACACCGAGGGATCCGTAGGGCACCTCGTCAACCCCCAGTTGACCCTGTCGTCGGCGACGGTGCTCGGCGACGAGGGATGCCTGTCGATCCCCGGCCTCGGGTTCGACTGCCTGCGAGCCGAAAGCGTGGCCGCTGCCGGCTTCGACATGTACGGCGAACCCCTGGTGATCGAAGGCAGCGACTCACTGGCACGGTGCCTTCAGCACGAGACCGACCATCTCGACGGGGTTCTGTTCGTCGACCGCCTGGACCCGGCGACCCGCAGGCTCGCGATGAAAGCCATCCGAGAGGCGGAGTGGAGCGGCCTGACCACGCCTGCGGTGAAGGCGTCGCCTCACCCGATGCTCGGCCGGGGCCTCTGACGGTGCGGCTCGTCTTCGCCGGCACTCCGGACGCGGCGGTGCCCTCCCTGGAGGCGCTGCTCGACAGCCGGCACCGTGTCGTCGCGGTGGTGACCAGGCCGGACGCCCGGGCCGGTCGCGGTCGACGGCTCATGCCATCACCCGTCGCGGCGCTGGCAGCCTCAGGCGGGCTCGAGGTCCTCACGCCTGCACGGCCGAGCGATCAGCAGTTCCTCACCAGGCTGGCGGAGATCGCCCCGGGCTGCTGTCCGGTCGTGGCGTACGGCGCCCTCGTCCCCCGGGCGGCGCTGGACATCCCTCCGCACGGATGGGTCAACCTGCACTTCTCGCTGCTGCCCGCCTGGCGCGGCGCGGCGCCCGTCCAGCACGCGGTCATCGCCGGCGACGAGGTCACCGGGGCCACCACGTTCCGACTCGTGGAGGAGCTCGACGCCGGACCGACCTACGGTGTCCTCACGGAGAGCATCCAGCCCGACGACACCTCCGGAGCACTCCTCCGCCGGCTCGCCGAGCACGCCGCGACCTTGCTCGTCGCGACGCTCGACGGGATCGAGGACGGCAGTCTCGAGGAGCGTCCGCAGCCTACGGACGGCGTGTCTCGCGCACCGAAGCTCACCGTGTCCGACGCCGAGGTCGACTGGTCCGAACCGGCTTTCGTCGTCGACCGGCGGCTGCGCGGGTGCACACCTTCGCCTGGAGGGTGGACCAGGGCGCAGGGCGACCGGCTCAAGGTCGCCCCCGTGAGCGACCGGCCCGATGTGACCGACCTCGTACCTGGCCGGCTGGCGGTCAACAAGAGTGCCGTGCTGGTGGGCACCGGCACGCACGCCGTGCAGCTCGGCCACGTCCAGGCACCGGGGAAGCCCTGGATGCCGGCGACCGACTGGGCCCGAGGGCTGCGCCACCTCCCGGACGGCCTGGGGGAGTGACGCCGACGGCTTCGCGTCGAGGCAGGCCACGCACCCTCGTCGACCTGGCGAGGCAGGCGGCGTACGACGCCCTGCGCGCCGTCGACGTCGACGACGCGTACCTCAACCTGGTGCTGCCGCGCCTGCTGTCGGAGCGCAGCATCACCGACCGCGACGCTGCGTTCACCACGGAGCTCGCGCACGGGTCGACGCGGCTCCAAGGCACGTACGACGCCATCATCGACGCTTCGGTCACGGGTGGCGCCGACTCCCTCCAGCCCGAGGTTCGCACAGCGCTGCGACTCGGCGCCCACCAGCTGCTGGGAATGAGGGTGCCGGCTCATGCGGCGGTCGCGAGCAGCGTGGAGCTCGTTCGGGGTGCGGTCGGAGAGCGTCCCGTACGCCTTGCCAACGCGGTACTCCGACGAGTCTCGGCCACCCCGAGAGCCGAGTGGCTCGCCAGAGTTGCGCCTGCACGCGAGGCTGACCTCGTCGGCCACCTCAGCATTGTCCACTCCCATCCCCGCTGGGTTGTCGAGGCCTTCCTCGACGTGCTCGGCGACGACGTCGCGCAGGTAGAGGCCTTACTCGCCGCGGACAACCTGTCGCCATCGGTGACCCTCGTGACCAGGCCCGGGCTCTGCAGCGTCGGCGAGCTGGTCGAGCAGGGAGCAGGTCCTGGGCGCTGGTCGCCGTACGCCGCGACCCTGGCAGCCGGAGACCCCGCAGGCGTGCCGCAGGTGCGCTCCGGTCGCGCCGGTGTGCAGGATGAGGGCTCCCAGCTCGCCGCGCTGGCCCTCAGCCGGGCGCTGGTCAGCGGGCGCGACGAGCGATGGCTCGACCTGTGCGCCGGACCCGGTGGCAAAGCGGCCCTCCTGACCGGGCTCGCCCGTCAGCGCGGCGCAACGCTGGTTGCTGCCGAGCGCCTCGTTCACCGTGCGGTCCTGGTGGCCTCGGCCGTGCGCGCGTACCCCGAGGCGCCTGCTGTGGTGGCGGCCGACGGCACCCGGCCGCCCTGGCGGGGCGGCACCTTCGACCGGGTCCTCGTCGACGCGCCGTGCTCCGGGCTCGGCTCGCTCCGCCGCAGGCCGGAGCTGCGCTGGCGCCGTCAGCGGGGAGACCTCGACGCACTGGTGCCTCTTCAGGTGTCACTGCTCACGGCCGCGGTCGTCGCGGCTCGTCCAGGAGGGCTGGTCGCCTACGTCACGTGTTCACCACATCGCCTGGAGACGCGCGGCGTCGTCGACACCGTCCTTGCCGCTCGACGCGACATACGCGAGGAGGACGCTCGTGTCCTGCTCCACGAGGTCTCTGGCGGCACCGGGCCGCATGTGCAGCTGTGGCCGCACGAGCACGGCACCGATGCGATGTTCGTGGCGGTGCTGCGTCGAGCCGACCACTAGACTCCTCGACCGATGGGTATCCAGATCGCTCCGAGTCTCCTGGCGGCCGACTTCGCAAACCTTGAGGCGGCAGCGAGATCGGTCGGCGGCGCCGACTGGCTGCACGTAGACGTGATGGACAACCACTTCGTGCCGAACCTCACGCTCGGGGTAGCCACGGTCGAGGCGCTTGCCCGGGTGGCCGACCAGCCGCTCGACTGCCACCTGATGATCGAGGATCCCGACAGGTGGGCCCCGGCGTACGTCGAAGCGGGAGCAGGCAGCGTGACGTTCCATATCGAGGCGTGCGCCGCACCGGTGCGGCTTGCCCGGGAGCTGCGAGGCTCGGGGGCTCGAGCTGGCATGGCGCTGAAGCCTCAGACGGCGGTCGAGCCTTATGCCGCTCTGTTGCCGGAGATCGACATGCTGCTCGTCATGACTGTCGAGCCGGGATTCGGCGGCCAGGCCTTTCTCGACCTCTGCGTGCCGAAGATCCAACGGGCCGCGGCGCTCATCGCCGGCACAGGCTGCGACGTATGGCTCCAGGTCGATGGAGGCGTGTCTGCCAAGACCATCGAACGGTGCGCCGAGGCCGGCGCCGACATGTTCGTGGTGGGGTCGGCCGTGTTCGGCGCCGACGAACCCGACGCCATGGTCGACCACCTCCGTGGCCTCGCCTCCTCCGCCTCCTGATCGTGGTTCCAGCCCGCCTTCGGCGGTGTGGCATCATGGGCGCCGTACGAGTTGACATGCTCGCGTGCTCCGGGGTCGGTGTAAGTCCGAACCGGCGGTAACAGTCCGCGAACCGACCGCAGCCAGTGGTCGGCCGATCCGGTGGAATTCCGGGACCGACGGTGAAAGTCCGGATGAGAGGAAGCACGCCGAGGTTGTCGCCGTCTTGCCCGCGCCGGGCCAGGATGTGGCGAAGCCGCCGCACCCGGATCCGCCGTGGTGTCGGCAAGCGTCGAGTGACCTCGGAAACGCCTCGGAGTCCGCACCGGACGAGAGGCCGCGGTGGCAACCTCAGCAGAGCTGACGGCGATGCGCCGTGCCATCGACCTGTCGCGCTCACCCGGAGTGCCGCTCGGCCCGAACCCGAGGGTCGGCGCGGTCATCCTCGACCTCTCGGGCGACGTGGTCGCCGAAGGGCGACACCACGGGGTCGGGACGCCTCACGCCGAGATCGACGCCCTGGGCGCGGCGGGGGCGCGAGCGCGGGGAGCCGTTGCCGTGGTGACGCTCGAGCCGTGCTCGCATGTCGGTCGTACCGGCCCGTGCACGACAGCGCTCGTCGATGCCGGGGTCCGCAGGGTCGTCTTCGCCCAGGCTGATACCGGCCCGGTGGCCGGGGGTGGCTCACTGAGTCTGCGTGCGGCAGGCGTCGACGTCGAAGGCGGCGCTCTCACGCGCGAGGCGGAACTGACCAACGTCGCCTGGACCTTCGCGCAGGAGCACGGCCGGCCGTATGTGACATGGAAGCTCGCGACCAGTCTCGACGGTCGCTCGGCTGCCGCCGACGGCTCGTCACGGTGGATCACCGGGCCCGAGGCGCGCGCCGACGTCCACCGCCTTCGCGCCGAGTGTGACGCGGTGCTGGTCGGTACGGGGACCGTGCTGGCGGACGACCCTCGGCTCACCGTCCGCGACGCACTGGATGAGCTCGTCGAGGCCAGCGCCCAGCCGTTGCGCGCCGTGATGGGGTGTCGCGACCTACCACCGGCCGCCAAGGTCTTCGACCCCTTCGGCGCCCACCTGACCGTGAAGACCCGCGAGCCCGAGGTCGCCCTCGCCGCCCTCTTGGAGCGCGGCTGCAGGCACGTCTGGCTCGAGGGTGGACCCACCCTTGCCGCCGCCTTCGTGCGCGCCGGCCTGGTCGACCGAGTGGTCTGCTATGTCGCACCCGCGCTCATCGGCTCGGGTCCTGCCGCCGTCGGTGACCTCGGCGTCACCTCCATCGAGCAGGCGGCGCGGCTGTGCCTTACCGACGTGGCCCGCATCGGTGACGACGTACGACTCACGATGACCATGCCGCCGGCAACGACCGAACACGACCTCACCGACCACCTGACGTCTCGCACCACAACCTTGGAGGCAACGCCATGAACCCCCTGACCTACCTGTTGGAGCACGCCTGGGTGATCGGCGGCACCCCGATCCTGGTCCGAGAGGTCGTCGGCAACGGGTTCGGTCTGGCAAGCGCGATCCTCGGCATGCGCCGCGTCACCTGGGCCTGGCCGGTCGGGATGGTCGGCAACGTCTTGCTGTTCACGGTGTTCGTCGGGGGAATCTTCGACAAGCCGCAGGTGCACGACCTCTGGGGCCAGGCAGGCCGACAGGTCTTCTTCTTCGCCGTGAGTGCCTATGGCTGGTGGCGGTGGCAGCGAAGCCAGCGGGCCGGCGGCGCGCCCGACGGCGGTGCGATCGCCCCGCGGTGGGCGAACGCGAACGAGCTGCGGGCCATGGTGGTCGCCGGAGGACTCATGATGGCCGTCTTCATCCCCGTCCTGGTGTGGCTCGACTCGTTCGGCCCGGTGCCGGACGCGTGGATCCTGACCGGCAGCGTTCTGGCTACTTACGGCATGGCGCGCGGGTACGTCGAGTTCTGGTGGATCTGGATCGGCGTCGACGCGGTCGGGGTCCCGTTGCTGCTGCGGGCGCACTACTACCCGAGCGCTGTGCTCTATCTCGTGTACGGCGCCTTCTGCCTCGCGGGGTTCTTCGCCTGGTGGCGGGTCGAGAGGACCTTGCGCGACGCCCCGGACGTCCAGCCGATTCCGGCAGGGGAGAGCACCCACGTATGAGGACATCGGGTTCGGCCCGACCTGGCGGACCTCGTCAGCGGTCGATGCTCGACATGTCCGGATACCGCTCCCCCGTGACGGCGTCGCGGGGCATCGCCCGCGACATGGCCAGCAGGTCGTCGTCGCTGAGCTCCACAGCTGCCGCCGCGACATTCTCCTCGACGTAGCGGACTCGCTTGGTACCAGGGATCGGGACGACGTCGTCGCCTTGTGCCAGCACCCAGGCGAGCGCCAGCTGGCCGGCGGTGACGCCCTTGGGCTCGGCGATTTCGCGTACGGCGGACACCAGCGCCAGGTTGCGCTGGAGCGCCTCGCCTTGGAAGCGCGGGTTCTTGCGGCGGAAGTCGTCCGCGCCCAGGGAGTCCGTGGACTCGATGGCACCGGTGAGGAAGCCACGGCCAAGGGGCGAGTACGGCACAAGCCCGATGCCGAGCTCGCGCAGGGTCGGCAGGATGTCGTCCTCGACGTCGCGGGTCCACATCGAGTACTCCGTCTGGAGGGCGGTGATCGGGTGAGTGGCATGAGCGCGACGGATCGTCCCGGCTGACGCCTCGGAGAGTCCGAGGTGCCGTACCTTTCCTGAAGCCACGAGCTCGGCCATGGCGCCGACGGTCTCCTCGATCGGCACGGTCTGGTCGACGCGGTGCTGGTAGTACAGGTCGATGGTGTCCACACCGAGGCGCTGGAGGCTGGCGTCGCAGGCTGACCTGACGTACTCGGGACTCCCGTCGATGCGTCTGCTCGTCGGGTTGTCGAGGTCGCGCACGTTACCGAACTTGGTGGCGAGCACCACCTCGTCGCGACGGCCCGAGATGGCGCGGCCCACCAGCTGCTCGTTCGTGAACGGTCCGTACATGTCGGCAGTGTCGAGCAACGTCACGCCGAGGTCGAGCGCCCGGTGGATGGTCTTCACCGCCTCGGACTCGTCGGCAGTGCCGTAGAACTCCGACATGCCCATGCAGCCGAGCCCGACGGCGGAGACCGTGAGCTCGGAGGCGTTCTCGGCGCTGCCGAGCGTTCGCGTGGTCAGGGATGCTGGTGTCTGGTGGGTAGTCATGTGCAACGTGTGCCCTACAGGCGCGGCCTTAAGCCTCGAAACACGGACCTGGCCGACCTGCACCGCTCTCCGGCCGCCCCGGCTGGCGGCGCGGAGACCCGGCCACCAGAATGGGCCGATGGACTATCGACTCCTTGGCCGAAGCGGGTGCGCCGTCTCCTGCCTGGCGCTCGGCACCATGACGTTCGGCGCCGAGACCGACGAGTCGCACTCGCACGCACAGCTCGACGCCTTCGTCGCGGCCGGTGGCACTCTCGTGGACACGGCCGACGTGTACACCACGGGGGTGTCCGAGGAGATTGTCGGCCGCTGGCTCGCGTCCCGCTCCGGAGACGTGCGAGACGCGGTGGTGCTGGCGACCAAGGGCCGGTTTCCGATGGGGCCCGGGCCCAACGACGTGGGACTGTCCCGCCGGCACCTCCAGAAGGCTCTCGAAAGCTCGCTCCGCCGCCTTGGTGTCGAGTGCGTGGACCTCTATCAGGTGCACGCCTGGGACCCTCTTACGCCGATCGAGGAGACACTGCGCGTGCTCGACGCCATGGTGCACGCCGGAAAGGTCCGCTACGTCGGCCTGTCGAACTTCACCGGCTGGCAGGTGCAGAAGGCGGTGGCGGTCGCTCGTGCAGAGGGCCTGGAGGTGCCGGTGACCTTGCAGCCGCAGTACAACCTCCTGGTGAGGGAGGTCGAGTGGGAGATGGTTCCGGCCTGCCTGGACGGCGGCCTGGGCCTGCTTCCCTGGTCGCCTCTAGGCGGGGGCTGGCTCACGGGCAAGTACCAGCGCGACGCCCGCCCGACTGGTGACACCCGCCTCGGTGACAACCCTGACCGGGGTGTCGAGGCCTACGACCGCAGGTCGACCCAGCAGCGGACGTGGGACGTGATCGAAGCAGTGCAACAGGTTGCGGACGGTCGCGGCGCCTCGATGGCTCAGGTCGCGCTGGCCTGGCTCGTGGACCGGCCATCGGTCACCTCCGTCATCCTCGGCGCGCGGACGACCGAGCAGCTCGAGGACAACCTCTCCGCGGCGGGCCTGCACCTGGGACCGGACGAGACCGCTGCGCTCGACAAGGCCAGCGACCCCGCACCAGCCGACTACCCCTACGGCAGGCCCGGCATCGAGCAGCGCAGCCGGCTCGTCGAGGGCGGCCGTGAGTGATCGCATCGACTGACCCGGCTGGTCCTGTCGGCGGTCGGTGGCGCAGGCCCTCTGTCCCCGCGCGCGCCGGGGCGGCGGCGGGTCGGCGGTTAGGCTGGCCGTCTTATGAAGACCTTCGACGACCTCTTCGTTGAGCTGACCCGCAAGGTGGACGTACGAGCCGCGGGGTCGGGCACTGTCGCGGCGGTCGACGCCGGGGTGCATGCCGCCGGCAAGAAGCTCGTCGAGGAGGCTGCGGAGACCTGGATGGCGGCTGAGCACGAGTCACCGGAGCGGGCTGCGGAGGAGCTCAGCCAGCTGTTGTACTCCGCTCAGGTGATGATGCTGGCCTGTGGGCTGACGCTCGACGACGTCTACGCCCACCTGTGACCACGCTCACCCTGCCGCGCTCGACCCGACTGTGACGACAAGGCTGACAACCATGCTCAAGATCGCCGTCCCCAACAAGGGGTCGCTTGCCGACGCGTCCGCCGCCATGCTGCGGGAGGCGGGCTACCGCCAGCGGCACGACCGTAGGGACCTCGTGATGACCGACGCGGCCAACGCGGTCGAGTTCTTCTACCTCAGACCACGCGACATCGCGGTGTATGTCGGCGAGGGCACCCTCGACCTCGGCCTGACCGGACGCGACCTGGTGCTGGACTCGGGTGCCCCGGTCACCGAGCGGCTGACGCTCGGTTTCGGGGAGTCGCACTTCTGCTTCGCGGGACCTGTCGGCGGGATCTCGACGGTCGAGGAGGTCGAGGGCCGGCGGGTGGCCACGTCGTACGCCGGCCTGCTCGAGAGCTTCCTCAAGGAGCGGTCGGTGTCGGCTCATGTGGTCCGGCTGGACGGCGCGGTCGAGTCGGCGGTGCGGCTCGGCGTCGCCGACGTCATCGCCGACGTCGTGGAGACGGGCAACACGCTCAGGCAGGCCGGCCTCGAGGTCTTCGGCGACCCGATCCTGTCGTCGTCGGCGGTCCTGGTGACCCGCCACGCGGCAGCGGACCCAGCCGGCCTGGATGTGTTCATCCGCCGTCTGAAGGGCGTCCTGGTCGCCCGCGCGTACGTAATGATGGACTACGACATCCGAGCCGAGCAGGTCGACGTCGCCTGCGAACTCACACCCGGGATTGAGTCCCCGACGGTGTCGCCGCTGCACCGGGAGGGATGGGTCGCGGTCCGGTCGATGGTGCCGCACGACGACGCCCAGCAGATCATGGACGAGCTCTACGACCTCGGAGCCCGCGGCATCCTCGTCACCGACATCCACGCCTGCCGTCTCTGATCCGGTGGCCTGCACCGTCGCACTGCCCCGTAGCTACCGTCCTTTGGGGGCGCGGCTCGCCACCGGGATCGCCGCCGTCGTGATGGTGGTCGCGGTCGCCTTCCTGTGGCTGATGCTGCCTGCGACGGTCCGGGCCGAGTTCGGGGTCTTCCAGCGGGTGACGCTGCTCGCGTTCTTCTTGGCCGTGCTGGTGGCGCTGAACGCGATGTTCCGTACCTCGGCCCGTGCGGACGAGGGCGGCCTCACCGTCACCAACGGCTACACGGTACGGCGCTTCGCCTGGCCAGAGGTCGTCCGCGTGTCTCTTGGGCCGCACCGGCCCTGGGCGCTGATAGACCTCGCCGACGGTACCGCCATCTCGGTGATGGCGATCCAGAGCTCCGACGGCGCCCGCGCGACCCGCGCCACCCGTGAGCTGGCCGAGGTGATCGCCCAACGGTCCCGCCCCATGCCACCGCCCGGCCCGGGGGAGGGCGGTGACCGGCGCCCCCGGTGACGACATCGCATAGGGTCTCGCCATGACGGCGGCTGGGCGACGATGAGGGTCCTGGTAGCGCTCGGAGGCAACGCGATGGCCGGGCCGGACGGGAGCGTCCACGCCGAGGACCAGATCACTGCCGCGGAGTTGGCGATGGCGAGCATCGCCGAGCTCGTCGCCGGGGGTGAGGAGGTCGTCCTCACCCACGGCAACGGACCGCAGGTCGGCAACATCCTGGTCGCGAACGAGCTGGCCGCCGCGGTCGTGCCCCCAGTCCCGCTCGACTGGTGTGGCGCACAGACCCAGGCGACTCTGGGGTTCATCCTGATGAATGCCCTCGACCGCGCTCTCACGGGCCGCGGTGCAAGCCGTCGTACAGCCGCCGTGGTGACCCGCACGCTCGTCGCCGTCGACGACCCCGCGTTCGACCGGCCCACCAAGCCGATCGGTCGCTACCTGCCGCGGGACGAGGCGGAGCCGTTGATCCGGCACGGCCAACGGTTCGAAGACCGGGGACGGCTGGGATGGCGCCGGGTCGTGCCGTCGCCCGAGCCGAAGGAGATCCTCGACGCCCAGGCGGTGCGCACCCTCGTCGACGACGGGTTCATCGTGATCGCCAACGGGGGAGGGGGCGTCCCCGTGGTCCGCGATGCGGACGGTTCCCTTCGCGGCGTCGAGGCGGTGATCGACAAGGACCTCGGGGCGACCCTGCTTGCCGGCGTGGTCGGCGCCGACCGGCTTGTCATCGCGACAACCGTCGACGGCGCCGTCGTCGACTACGACACTGACCGCGCCCGCCCCATCGGCGAGGTGGGTGTACGCGAGATGCGCGCGCTCGAGGCAGCGGGCCAGTTCGCGAGTGGCTCGATGGGTCCGAAGGTCGACGCGATCTGCCGGTTCGTGGAGTCGACGGGACGGGTTGGTGTGATCACCAGCCTGTCGAACATCGTGAGCGGCGTGCACGGTACCTCCGGCACCCGGGTTCTGCCCGAGACATAAGGGTCCGCAGCCGCATCGAGAACGCCGCGCGGGTCAGCCCTGTCCAGCTCACGGCCAGGACCCATCGCGTGAGGACGGACCCGCGGTCAATGGATCGTGAACCCCGCCGAGTGGGACTCGCCCGGCTCGAGCACGACGACGTCGACGCCGGACCTGAAGGCGTTGGGCGGACAGCTCATCGGCTCGACGGCCAGCGACTGTCTCGCCGCCTCCGCACCGAGGGTGTCACCGCTGAAGATCTGCAACCATGCGTACGCCGCATCCGCTGTCAGCGAGGCGGTCCGCTCCGACTGCGGGTCGCGCAACGTCACCGTGGGAGAGGCGTCGGCGGGCAGCCCACCGAAGGGGTGGTCGAACACGGTGTCGCCGATGGGCCTCGGCGAGCGGAAGTCATACGGTCCTCCCTCGACGAGAGCCGGAGGTGCAGGCAGGCCCCGGTCGTCCATGTCGCTACGGGTGGAGGCGGGAAGGGTCAGCTCGCAGTCGTCGATACGACGCCCGACGGTGAGGTAGGGATGCGCTCCTTGTCCGTACGGTGCTCGCCGGTCACCCGAGTTGGTCGCTGCAATGTCCACGCGGAGGCCGCTGTCGCTCAGCGTGTAGCCCACCGAGAGGTCGAGCAGGTACGGGTAGCCCGGCTGAGGGTGCAGACGGTAGGTCCACAGCACGCGAGACGGCGACGCGTCGGCGAGCCGCCAGCTGACCCACCTCGTCAGGCCATGCATGGCGTTGCGTCGGGGTACCTCGCTGAGCGCGAGCTGGTGGGAGCTGCCGTCGAAGTCGTAGGTGCCGTCCTCGATCCGGTTCGGCCAGGGAAGCAGGATCTGCCCGCGGCCACCTGACGACATCTGGTCCGGTGGGTAGCCGGCGACGACGTCGTGGGCGTCCCTGCGGAGCGATCGCAGCCCCGCGCCGACCTCGACCACCTCGGCTTCGTACGCCCCGACGCGCAGGACGACCATCTGACCTGAGGGTGAGCCCATGCCGAGACTCTCGCACACGCCATATGGGTCGATGCCGCCAGTGCAGCGGCCAGGGATGCGCTGGCGGACCGGAAGTCGGACAGCGGCCGTGTCACGCGGCCGGGCGCGTCGAAAACCAGAGGCCACGCCAAGCCGCACTCCCTAAGGTGTCGTCATGGCACTCGACTGGCGGCCGGTCGCGGCCGACGACGTACCAGCGTGGCTCCGGCTGCTCGACGCCTCGGAGACGCTCGACCGGACGGGAGAGCACTACGACCTCCCCGACCTGCACGAGGAGCTGCGCGACCCCGCGACCGGCCGAGACGACAGGATCGCGGCGTTCGACGGTAGCTCCATGGTGGCGTACGGCGGCGTGAGGCCCCGAGTTGGCGCGAGCGACCACGTGCGAATCGACGCCGAGTGTGCGGTGAACCCCGCGCGTCGTGGCCAAGGTCTCGGCACGGCCCTGGTCGAGTGGATCATCGAGCGGTCCGGCGCGATCCAGAGCAGCACCGGTCCTCATCTCGAGGCCAGAATCCACAGCCATGTGTTCCTGCACGACGATGCACGCGTGGCGCTCCTGGCGGCCCTGGGCTTCCGTCAGGTCAACTGGTCGGCGCTCATGCGCACAAACCTGCAACATGATCCGCGGCCCAGCCCGACCTGGCCGGACGGCCTGACCCTGCATACCTACGACCGCGGCTGGTCGGACGCGACGAGGTTGGCGCACAACGCCGCATTCGCCGACCACTGGGGTTTCGCCCCATGGACGCCGGCCATGTGGGCCCAGTGGGTCGACGACACGAAGAACACCAGCCCGGAGCTGTCCTGGGTGCTCACAGCAGTCTCCTCACCCGACGCTGTGGTCGGGTACGTCATATCCCAGGAATACGAGGCCAACGCGGCTGTCACGGGTCGGCGCGAGGCATACCTTGCCAAGTTCGGCGTGCTACCGGAGCTCCGGGGCCGGGGTCTAGGGGCGGCGCTGCTCAGCCACGCATTGCGCGAGTACACGGCTCGGGGATTCGACGAGTCGGCGCTGGACGTCGACACCGAGAACCGGACTGGCGCCTTCGGCCTCTACGAACGGGCCGGCTTCACGATCGAGGCCAGGACGGCGACGTTCGAGCGGGTCATCGCGCCGTGATGCTGGACGTGTCCGCCTGGCATCACCCCTCGAGCCGCACGTCGGCGCAGGCTCGAGTCGCGTTGAGCTCGTAGTGCCTCGCCTCGGCATCCATCCACGCGTACCAGTGCGACAGCACGGCGGCCCCGTCGCGCTCAACCGCCCGTCGAAGGCGGACCTCGACGGGCGCCTCCACCCACACGAGCAGGCTCCGGTAGGGCGCGTAGGCCTCCGCACCTGATCCGCACCCCTCCAGAACGAGGACCTCCGGCGGGGCCAGGTCGGCCCACCGGTCGAACCGCTCCGTATGCCAGTCGTAACGCTGCCACCGGGCGACATCCCCCTTCGACAGCGGGTGGAGAACCTGCGCGAACAGCCGGCGCTCGAGTTCGGGACGCAGCCCACTCCAGCCGTCGTACATGTCATCCAAGTGGAGGGTGGTGGCTCGTGAACCCACGCCTGCGAGGGCCGCCTCGACACCGGATGCGAGCGTGGTCTTCCCTGACCCCGCGGGACCGTCCACGCACACCAGACGCGTGCAGCCCAGCCGGGGGGGGCGCGAGCGGAGCAGCTCCACCAGCGCGGCCACCTCCGCCGACTGCCCAGGCACGGCACATCCTGACACGGACGACGCGACCGACACGGACGACACGGAGCGACAGGGAAGTCGTCACCTCTGCGCGCGCGGAGGTGACGACGAGCGGCGAGGGCTGGTAGCGTGAGTGCTGACCAATCTGCCATGCCTTACCTTGGGATGGGAATGCGCCCCTCCGGGGGCGTGTTCGACAGAGCACAAGTGGAGGCCACCTCCCACCCGCACCGGCATGACGCCGTCGGGTCCGGTCGCGAGGCACTTCGGTGTCTCGCGTGCCCGCAGTATCGGGGCATGTCGGTGGCTTCCGCGCGTGACCGCACGGAGGCCACTTCTGCGTGCGGGACCACGCGGCACACAGTTTCCGAACATTTACAGGAGGACCCATCAGCACAGAGCTGCGCGTGAACGACCGTATCCGCGTCCCGGAGGTACGCCTCGTAGGACCCAACGGTGAGCAGGTCGGCATCGTCAGGATCGACGACGCCCTACGGCTGGCCCAGGAGTCGGACCTCGATCTGGTCGAGGTCGCACCGACGGCCAGACCCCCGGTCTGCAAGCTCATGGACTACGGCAAGTTCAAGTACGAGAACGCCCAGAAGGCACGCGAGACGCGTCGCAACCAGACGAACACCGTCATCAAAGAGATGAAGCTTCGGCCCAAGATCGACGCCCACGACTACGAGACCAAGAAGGGCCACGTCGTGCGCTTCCTCACGGCCGGAGACAAGGTCAAGATCACGATCATGTTCAGAGGTCGCGAACAGCACCGGCCGGAGCTCGGGTTCAGGTTGCTGCAGCGCCTTGCAGTCGACGTCGGGGAGTTGGGCTTCGTCGAGTCGTCACCCAAGCAGGACGGGCGCAACATGATCATGGTGCTGGGCCCGAACAAGAAGAAGTCCGAGGCCAAGGCCGACGTACGCGCCGAACGCGACCGCAAGGCCGCGGCGCGCGACGCCGACCGTGCGCTCGAGCACGCCGAGCGCACGGTGCGCTCGGAGGCCGCCAAGGATGAGCCGAAGCGGGAGCGTCGCCGCTCCGAGAACCTCGACGCGGACATGTGACCGAGCAGCCATGCCAGCGCCCACCCGGCCCGGGGGGCGCCCGACAGAGGAAAGTTGTGGCCCAATGCCCAAGATGAAAAGCCACTCAGGCACGAGCAAACGCGTGAAGATCACCGGCTCGGGCAAGATCCTTCGCCAGAAGACCGGCAAGCGTCACAACCTGGAGAGGAAGCCCTCGACCATGACCCGCCGGATGAGCGGCACCGTCGAGGTTTCGCCCGCGGACGCGAAGAAGGTCAAGAAGCTGCTCGGTAGGTAGTTCCCTTCCCCCCGCAACCGCGAACGACCCAGAACGACTTAGGAGCACCACGTGGCACGCGTCAAGAGGGCAGTGAACGCCCACAAGAAGCGCCGGGAGACCCTCGAGCGCGCAGCCGGCTACCGCGGGCAGCGCTCACGGCTCTACCGTAAGGCCAAGGAGCAGGTCACCCACTCCCTGGGTTACGCCTACCGTGACCGACGCGCAAGGAAGGGCGAGTTCCGCAAATTGTGGATCCAGCGCATCAACGCGGCTGCGCGAGCGAACGGAATGACCTACAACAGGTTCATCCAGGGACTTCGGGAGGCCGGTGTCCAGGTCGACCGCAAGATCCTTGCCGATCTCGCGGTGAACGACGCGGGAGCCTTCGCCCAGCTCGTCGACATCGCGAAGGCGAACGTGCCCGCTCACGCCGTCGCCACCGAGAAGGCCGGGGTCTGATCTGACCCGGCATCGATCGAGGAGCGCGTCCCGGTGGCTGCCCCACAGCTGATGACCTCACGCTCCGCCCGGGTCAAGGCTGCTCGACGGCTCACCCGGCGCGCAGCTCGCGCCTCGGAGCGCCTGTTCCTGGCCGAGGGCCCTCAAGCGGTACGCGAGGCACTTCGCCGGCCAGGTTGCGTCGTCGAGGTCTTCGTCACACCCGAGGCCATTGCCCGGCACGGTGAGATCGCGTCGGAGGCCGCCGGGAAAACGACCCCGGCCGAGTGGCACCAGGTCGACGAAGCGGCTATGGCGAGCCTCGCAGGCACTCGTTCCCCGCAGGGGGTTGTCGCGGTATGCCGCACCCTCGACGTGCCACTGGACCAGATTGCCTGGCCAGAGGTAGATCTGGTCGCCATCTGTGCGAACGTCCGTGACCCGGGCAACGCCGGAACCGTCATCCGATGCGCAGACGCGGCAGGAGCCGACGCGGTAGTGCTGGCCGGGGCGTCGGTCGACCCGTACAACCCGAAGACAGTCCGCGCGACTGCTGGCTCGCTCTTCCACCTAGCTGTCGTCGTCACCTCCTCGGTCGAGGAGACTGTGGTGGAGCTGAAGCTGTACGGGCTGGTAGTGCTCGCGGCCGACGGCGGCGGCGACCGCTCGTTGCTCGATCTCGAGCCGGCACTGCTGAGGCAGCCGACCGGATGGCTGTTCGGCAACGAGGCGTGGGGACTTCCCGAGGAGCTCGCGGCACTCGCCGACCATCGGGTCAGGATCCCCATCTACGGTCGGGCGGAGAGCCTCAACCTCGCCGCTGCCGCAGCTGTCTGCCTCTACGAGTCCGCGCGGGAGCAGCACCGTCCGCCGCCTGGAGGCGGCGTCGCGGAGCGTTGAGCGGATAGCCTGGCTCCTGGGGGCACAGTCGTACGGGGGGAGCATCGATGGCGGGCGCCGTTGACCAACATGTCCTCGACCTGTTGCCCGACGGGGTCGTGATAGCCGACGAGCACGGGATCGTGACCCACGCGAACGACGAGGCGCTGCGACTTCTGGAGGTCGGTCCTGACATCGTGTCGGGCTTCGGGCTGAGCGAGTTGATGGCGCTGCAGAGTCTCGACGGGCGTGACTGGCTGGACTGTGTGCAGCCCTACGCCGGTATCACCGCGCGGCGCCGACTGTTGGAGAGCTCCTGGTTCACCACGTCCGGGCGAGAGGTGCTCGTCACGGCGCGGCTGCTCCGTGACCGGCCCGGCGGACCAGTGCTCTGCGTCGCCCTGGCCATCCGCGACGCCCGGGCCCGGCACGTCGTCGACAGGGAGCGTTCGGACCTCGTGGCAACGGTGGCGCACGAGCTGCGCTCACCTCTCACCGGCGTCAAGGGCTTTACCTCCACTCTGTTGGCGAACTGGAAGCGCTTCACCGAGTCGCAGAAGCTCCTCATGCTGCGCACGGTGGACGCGGACGCCGACCGGCTCACCCGTCTGATCGTCGAGCTTCTGGACGTGGCCCGGATCGACTCGGGTCGCCTCTCCGTGCACCCGGAGCCCCTCGACGTCGGCGAGGCGGTCAGCCGTCAGGTGGAGACATTGTCCGCTGCGAACGGTCGCACCATCTCGGTGCAGGCGGCCTCGCACACGAGAACCTGGGTCGACAAGGACAAGCTCGCCCAGATCGTTGCCAACCTTGTGGAGAACGCGGTCAGGCACGGTGGCGGGGACGTCTGGGTGAGTGTCGAACCCTCCCCTGGGGACGCGGGAGTGGAGCTCATCGTCGACGACGCGGGTGACGGTATCGACGAAGGTATCCGTCCGCGAGTGTTCACGAAGTTCTGGACGCACGGCCAGCGAGGCGGCACCGGACTGGGGCTCTACATCGTCAGCGGCCTTGTCAAGGCGCACAACGGGGTCGTCCATGTCGAGTCGTCTCCCGCCGGGGGAGCGAGGATGCGGGTTGTGCTTCCCGAGGGCCGACCCGAGGTGCTCGACTGAGGATGCGGGTCGTGCCGCAGGAGGGCCGACCCGAGGTGCTCGACTGGACTGCCTGGTGAAACCGGATCGCCGCGGGTGGCGGTCTCTTCCTAGACTCGTCGGACGGCCCGCGGAGACGGGCATAAGTCGAAGGAGAGCACTGCTGCCATGTCCGGCCCCAACAGCACCTACGACCCGGTCGAGGTGACCCCGCTGCACGCCGACTCGGTGGCCTCGATGCGCGACGAGGCAGTCGCGGCGGTCGACGCCGCAATGGACCTCGACGAGCTCAAGGAGGTTCGTATCGCTCACGCCGGCGACCGCTCACCCCTGAGCCTGGCGAACCGTGAGATCGGGGCTCTCCCTCCACAGGCCCGCAAGGAGGCGGGCATGCGGATCGGTCAGGCCCGCGGCGCCGTCAAGGTGGCGCTGGAGCGCCGCACCGAGGTGTTGGAGGCCAAGCAGGAGAAGCGGATGCTCGCTGAGGAGACCGTCGACGTGACGCTCTCCTACGACCGCGAACCGCGAGGCGCCAGACATCCACTCACCAAGCTCGTCGACCGCATCGACGAGGTCTTCGTGGCGATGGGGTGGGAGGTCGCAGAAGGCCCTGAGGTCGAGGCGGAGTGGCTGACCTTCGACGCCCTGAACCTCGGTGCCGACCACCCTGCGCGCACCATGCAGGACACGTTCTTCCTCGAACCCCTCGACGCCGGCGTCGTGCTACGTCCGCATACGTCTCCCGTCCAGGCGCGCAGCATGCTGTCGCGTACGCCGCCCATCTACGTCGTCTGCCCTGGCCGGACCTACCGGACCGACGAGCTCGATGCCACCCACACACCTGTGTTCAACCAGGTCGAGGGCCTGGCCGTCGACAAGGGCCTCACGATGGGCCACCTCAAGGGCACCCTCGACCACTTCGCCGCGGCGATGTTCGGCGAGGGGATCTCGACCCGCTTCCGGCCGTCGTACTTCCCGTTCACCGAGCCGTCGGCCGAGGTCGACCTCGTCTGCTTCGTCTGCCGCGGCATCGAGCCCGACGTGCGTACGTGCCGTACGTGCGGCGGGGAGGGTTGGATCGAGTGGGGAGGTTGCGGTGTAGTCAACCCTCGGGTGCTGGTGGCCTGCGGCGTCGACCCCGAGGTCTACTCCGGGTTCGCGTTCGGTATGGGCATCGACCGCACCCTGATGGTCCGGCACGGCGTCGAGGACATGCGGGACATCGTGGAGGGCGACGTGCGCTTCACCCTCGGGTTCGGCACGGAGCTGTGATGCGCGTCCCGGTGTCATGGTTGCGCGACTACGTCGACCTTCCCGTCGACGTGCCGGCGAAACAGATCGCTGACCGGCTGACGATGCTCGGGCTGAAGCTCGAGGCGCTGGAGTCCACCGGGGCTGGCGTGGAAGGGCCCTTGTTAATCGGTCGGGTCGAGAGCATCGAGGCCGAGGAGCACTCGAACGGCAAGACCGTCCGTTGGTGCAGTGTCGACGTGGGTGAGGAGCAACCACGGGGGATCGTCTGCGGAGCCGCCAACTTCGCGGCCGGTGACACCGTCGTCGTGTCGCTGCCCGGAGCCGTCCTCCCGGGGGGTTTCGAGATCTCCGCCCGCAGGACTTACGGGCATGTGTCGGACGGGATGATCTGCTCCTCCCGTGAGCTCGGACTCGGCGAGGACTCCACCGGCATCATCGTGCTGGCTCCTGGGGAGGGCGAGCCCGGAGATGATGCCATCGAGCTCCTGCACCTTCGCGACGACGTGATCGAGTTCGAGATCAATCCCGACAGGGCCTACGCGTTGTCGGTGCGCGGTGTCGCACGCGAGGCGGCGACTGCGTACGGCATGGGTTTCGTCGACCCGGCCAAATCCCTTTCCGCTGCGGCTCCCGGCGCCGGCTACCCCGTCCGCGTCGACGACCCGACCGGCTGCGACGTCTTCGTGGCACTGGAGGTCCTGGGTCTCGACGCCACCGCGCCCACCCCACGCTGGCTGGCCGGCCGAGTGCGGCTGGCGGGTATGCGGCCGATCTCGCTGCTTGTCGACGTCACCAACTACGTCATGCTCGAGCTCGGTCAGCCGATCCACGGCTACGACAGGGCAGCGCTGGGCGGCGAGATCGTTGTTCGACGTGCCCAGGCGGGAGAGCTCCTCACGACGCTCGACGCAGTTCGCCGAGAGCTCGATCCCGGCGACTTGCTCATCACCGACGACACTGGACCTATTGGTCTCGCCGGCGTGATGGGTGGACAGTCCACTGAGATGGGGTCGCGCACGACCGACGTCGTCATCGAGGCAGCGCACTTCGACCCGGTGTCGATCGCCCGGACAGCGCGACGCCACAAGCTCCCTAGTGAGGCGTCGAGGCGGTTCGAGCGCGGAGTCGACCCAACGATCGCGGCGGCCGCCGCCCAGCGGGTGGCGTCGCTGCTGGTGCGGTTCGGCGGCGGCAGGATCGCCGCGGCGACCGTGGTCGGCAGCCCTGTGCCGCGCGAGGCGATCGAGATTCGTACTGACCTGCCGAGCCGGGTGTCGGGAGTCGAGATCAGCGAGCAGGCGTCCGTCGAGGCACTGACCACCGTGGGCTGCGTCGTGACGGTCAACGGCGACCACATCGAGGCGGTCCCGCCACCCTGGCGCCCCGACCTCTCCGACCCGTACGACCTCGTCGAGGAGGTTGTCCGGATCGTCGGCTACGACCGGGTGCCCAGTGTCCTGCCGGTGGCGCCTGCGGGCCGCGGACTGACTCCTCGTCAGCGGATGCGGCGCGGAGTGGAGATCTCGCTCGCCGGCGCCGGGTATGTCGAGACTCTCAGCTATCCGTTCGTCGGAGATCACGACCTCGACGCCATGCTTCTCGAGCCGGACGACGGCCGGCGCATGTCGATGCGGATCGCCAACCCCCTGTCGGACGAGGAACCACTGCTGCGCACCACGATGCTGCCCGGGCTGCTCAAGACACTGGCGCGAAATGCGGGGCGCTCCCAGGCCGATGTCGGGCTCTTCGAGCTCGGCTGCGTCTTCCTGCCCGCGGCCGGGGAGCGGCCCAAGGCCCCGAAGCTCGGGGTGGAACGCCGCCCCACCGATGACGAGATCAAACAGCTCGAGGCGGCGCTGCCCGAACAGCCGTTGCATCTGGGCGTGGTGCTCGCTGGGCAGCGCAGCCCTGCCGGATGGTGGGGGAGTGGGCGATTCGGGTCGTGGGCGGACGCCGTCGAAGCGTGTCGGCTCGTCGCCCGGGCGCTCGGCCTCGAGCTCAAGGTGGTCGCGGGCACACGATCCCCGTGGCACCCCGGACGCTGCGCCCAGCTGCTGGTCGGTGGCACGCTCGCCGGTCACGCGGGGGAGCTCCACCCCAGTGCGTGCAAGGCATTCGGCGTCCCTGCCCGGACGGCTGCAGCCGAGCTCGACCTCGACCTGCTGATGCATCACGCTGCCCAGGTGGTGCAGGCGCCGCGCTTCTCCACCTTTCCCGTGGCCAAGGAGGACGTCGCCCTCGTCGTCGACGAGACGGTGGCCGTGGCCGACGTCGAGCAGGCGTTGCGTGACGGTGCCGGCGAGCTCCTCGAGTCCCTGCGCTTGTTCGATGTGTACGCCGGTGAGCAGGTCGGCGAGGGCAAGAAGTCCGTGGCGTACGCACTTCGGTTCCGTGCCACCGACCGGACATTGACGGAGGTGGAGGTGCGCGCGGCCGTCGACTCGGCGATCGAGACGGCGGCGGCGCGGGTCGGTGCTGTGCAGCGCCGCTAGCGAGGGCGACTTGGCGCGAGCCCGGGTACTGCGGGTGATGCGGAGCCCATGCCTGCCGTCGACTGGCGGTCGCCGACTCCGAGCAGGACCCTTGTCATCGCACTGCGTGTGTCGAGCAGACCCTCGAGTGCTGCGTCGAGGTCGGCTGAGGAGACCGTCAGCGGGTCGTCGTCAGTACCGCTGCCTGCGGCGGCGAGGACGGCGGACCGGCGTATCAGCTCCTTCAAGAACGACGCGGTCACCCCGTCGGTGCGGGCGAGTACGTCGTCGAGGCCGCTGAGGTCGATGTCCAGACCACCACGGTAGAGGTCGAACAAGCGGCGTCGGGCGTCGACATCGGGCAGCATCAGCTCGACTGCCTGGTCGACCCGGCCCGGACGAGCCGCCAACGCCGGTTCGAGCAGGTCGGCGCGGTTCGTCGTGAGGACGAAGACCACGTCCGCGTCCTCGGCCAGCCCGTCCATCTCGTTGAGCAGCTGGAACAGCATCGGATGCTCGCCCGGGTACATCCCTCGGTCCTCCGCGATCAGGTCCACGTCCTCGACGACCAGCATCGACGGCGCGAGCGCGCGTGCCACCGAGCAGGCCTCGGCGATCAGGTGCAGGGCGCCTCCTGTCAGCTGGATGACAGTGGTGTCTGTGAGGCTGCCGATCAGATACCGCACCGTGTGCGTCTTCCCTACACCTGGTGGGCCGTAGAGCAGCAGCCCACGTTTGAGATGCTGACCTGCCGCCAGGAGACGGCGCTTGTGACGTGCCACCTCGACGACCTGTTCGTGCACGGCTGTGAGGGTCTCGGGCGGCAGGATGAGCTGGTCGACGTCCATGTCCGGCCGGCGTGGAACTGCAGCAGGGTTCCCTCGTGGCCGAAGACCTCACCGCCGAAGGACAGCACCTGCCTGCGGAAGACGTTCTTGACGACGGCGAGCTCCCGGATCTCTGCCGCGACCTGTAGGGCGTACTCGTCGTCGGTGCTGACGACCTGGACCGCCAGACCCTCATGGCGGTCCCCGGCACGCAGCAGCACAGCCGCGCGTCGGTCGCCCACCGTGATCAGGTAGAGCCCGCACAGGACGCATGCGCTCACCTGTCCGGCGGCGCCGGAAGCCACATTGACCCGCGCCACGTTGCCGGGACGTGGCCCGTACGCCATCTGCTCACTGGGCGCGAGCAGCTCGGCCAGTCCGAACTCGTGATGCTGGAAGCCGATGACACCGACCAGCCGGTGCGTGACCGGCCCTTCTGTCAGCCACGCGTCGATGCCCGCCTGCACGTTGACGTGCTCGTAGCGAGGCCACGCCTCCTCGACGACGGCCCGCTCGGCGCTGGGCACTCCGAGATGGTCACGCAACAGCGACGACAACGTCACCTGCTCGTCGGCTCGCGCCGACCTCACCGCTCCTCGCACCCTTCGGCGGACCCACCGTCGCACGTCAGCGAGCTCGGGCCGAAGCTCGGCGTCGGGCAGCGGAGGCCCGTCGAAGCCCATCGTGAGACGAGAGCCGTGGGACACCCAGCCCTTCCGCCTACCAGAGCCCTCCAAGCCAACCTCCCGATGCGCTGAGGTCCGACCGTAACGCACCGGTGGGGCGGCGGTAACGGCTCGGCGTGCCATCTGGCCACCAGGTCGGGTCTGCCAGCACAGCAGGTCAGGTCACCTTGTCTCGGATGGATTGCATAGTTGTACTGATCTTTGGATAGTCATGCGTGTACGCTCGGCGGCGAGCGCTGTCCGTCATTCGCCGGGGCTCCTAGGCAGCAACCCGTGGAGGTGCCATGACCCGCCATTTCCTGCGCGACGACGACCTGTCGCCCGACGAGCAGCGAGAGGTGCTCGACCTCGCCGACGTCTTCCGGAAGGACCGGTTCCACGTGAGGCCGCTGACGGGACCGCAGTCGGTGGCGGTCATCTTCGACAAGCCCTCGACAAGGACCCGGATCTCCTTCTCCATAGGAATCGCGGAGCTCGGCGGATACCCCCTCGTCATCGACGCCTCCGCGTCGCACATGGGCAGGGGTGAGCCGATCGCAGACACCGCCCGCGTCCTCGGCCGACAGGTCCAGGCGGTCGTCTGGCGCACGTTCGGGCAGGAGCGCGTCGACGCGATGGCGGCATCGGCAGGCGTGCCGGTGGTCAACGCCCTGACCGACCAGTTCCACCCCTGCCAGGTGCTCGCCGACCTCCAGACGGTCCGGGCGCGAAAAGGTGACCTACGCGGGCTCACCCTGTGCTATCTGGGCGACGGCGCCAACAACATGGCCCACTCGTTCCTCCTCGGGGGCGCGGTGGCCGGCATGCACGTGCGTGTCGGCTCCCCCGAGGCGTACCAACCCGCTCCGGACGTGATGTCGGCGGCGACCCGCCGGGCCTCCGACACCGACGGCTCCGTCGCCTGGCTGCCCTCCGCGCAGGCCGCGGCAGAGGGGGCCGACGTCGTCGCCACCGACACCTGGGTGTCGATGGGCCAGGAGAGCGAGGCAGCCGACCGGTCGTCGCCGTTCGCCGGCTACAGCGTCGACGGCGCCGTCATGGCGCTGGCCGATCCCGACGCGGTGGTGCTGCACTGCCTTCCGGCCTACCGGGGCAAGGAGATCACCGCAGACGTGATCGACGGACCTCAGAGCCTTGTCTGGGACGAGGCCGAGAACCGCCTGCACGCACAGAAGGCGCTGCTGACCTGGCTGCTCCGCCAGTCCCGGGAGCCGTCGACATGACGACGGACATCAACGTCATCGGCACGAAGGTGGCGCGCCACCAGCGGATCGTCGACCTCTTGAGCCGCCATCCGGTGCGCTCGCAGACCGAGCTCGCGCAGCTGCTTGCCCTCGACGGGCTGCCTGTCACGCAGGCCACGGTGTCCCGTGACCTGGTGGAGCTCGACGCGGTACGCGTCCGCGACGCCCACGGCGTTCTGGTGTACGCCCTTCCTGGCGAGGGAGGCGACCGCACTCCCCGCCCCGCGTCGGACTCCGTCAACGCGGGTCTGCGCCTGGCGAGGCTGTGCTCGGAGCTGCTGGTGAGCGCCGAGTCCTCTGCCAACATGGTCGTGTTGAGGACCCCGCCCGGGGCTGCCCAGTTCCTCGCCTCCGCCTTGGACAAGGCGCAGCTCACGTCGGCGCTCGGCACGATCGCCGGAGACGACACGGTGCTCGTGATCAGCCGTGATCGGGAGGGTGGGGCGCCTCTCGCCAGGACCCTGCTCGCCCTCTCAGACCAGGCGGACCGTGCCACCCACCCCGACCGTGAGCGACCCCTGGGCGCAACCGAACACAAGGAGACCAGATGACCAGCTCACGGACCGACCGCATCGTCCTCGCCTACTCGGGCGGCCTGGATACCTCGGTCGCCATCGGTTGGCTCGGTGACCAGACCGGCGCCGAGGTCGTGGCCGTCGCGGTCGACGTCGGCCAGGGCGGCGAGGACATGGAGGTCATCCGCAAGCGCGCGCTCGCCTGTGGCGCCGTCGAGGCCGTTGTCGTCGACGCCAGGGACGAGTTCGCCGAGGGGTACTGCCTACCCGCGCTCAGGGCCAACGCCCTATACATGGACCGGTACCCCCTGGTCTCGGCGCTGTCGCGGCCGCTGATCGCCACGCACCTCGTACGTGCCGCAAACGAGCACGGAGCCACGACCGTCAGCCACGGGTGCACCGGCAAGGGCAACGACCAGGTCCGCTTCGAGGTCGCGATCGCAACGTTGGCTCCGCATCTGGAGGTGATCGCCCCCGTCCGTGACTACGCCTGGACCCGGGAGAAGGCGATCGGCTACGCCGGTGAACACAGTCTGCCGATCGACGTCAGCGCCAGGTCGCCGTACTCGATCGACCAGAACGTCTGGGGCAGGGCTGTCGAGACGGGTTTCCTCGAGGACATCTGGAACGCGCCGATCGAGGAGGTCTACGCGTACACCGCAGACCCCGCCGTGCCACGTGAGCCGGACGAGGTGGTCGTCACGTTCAGCCACGGCGTCCCGGTGGCCATCGACGGCCGACACGTCACCATGCTGCAGGCGATCCAGCAGCTCAACGACAGGGCGGGGGCGCAGGGAGTCGGCCGGCTCGACGTGGTCGAGGACCGCCTCGTCGGGATCAAGAGCCGGGAGGTCTACGAGGCCCCCGGGGCGATGGTGCTCATCGCCGCCCACATCGAGCTGGAGAGTGTCACCGTCGAGCGCGACCTGGCGCGCTACAAGAAGTATGTCGACCAGCGGTGGGGGGAGCTCGCGTACGACGGCCTGTGGTTCTCACCCCTGAAGCGAGCGCTGGACTCGTTCGTCGACACTTCCCAGGAGCACGTGAGCGGCGACGTCCGGCTCACTCTCCATGCCGGCAAGGCGGTCGCCACCGGTAGGCGCTCGGCGTCGAGCCTCTACGACTTCAACCTGGCGACGTACGACGAGGGCGACACGTTCGACCAGTCGCTCGCCAAGGGCTTCATCGAGCTGTGGGGGTTGCCGAGCACCATCGCCGCCCGTCGTGACCACGGGCGGGGCGACAGGGCCGCAGAGACGGCCGCGACGTGACATCGGCGCCCGACAAGGGCGACCCGGCCCGACTCTGGGGAGGCCGCTTCCGGACCGGTCCGGCCCCGGAGCTCACGACGCTGAGCAGGTCGACCGCCTTCGACTGGCGCCTCGCCCCCTACGACCTGGCGGGTTCGCGGGCGCATGCCCGCGTACTCGCCCGCGCGGGCCTCATCGACGAGCCGCAGCTTGCCGACATGCTGGCTGGACTCGACCGCCTCGAGCAGGGAGTGGCCACCGGGGACTTCTCGTTCGACGAGGGCGACGAGGACGTTCATACGGCACTCGAGCGGGGTCTCCTCGACATCGTGGGGCCGGAGCTCGGCGGTCGGCTGCGCGCGGGGCGATCCCGCAACGACCAGGTGGCGACGTTGTTCAAGGCGTACCTGCGTGACCAGGGGGCCGTGCTCCGGCGGCTGGTACTCGAGCTCGTCGACGCTCTCGCGGTGCAGGCCGAGCGGCACCTGGGCGCCGCCATGCCTGGCAGGACTCATCTCCAGCACGCACAGCCCATCTTGCTTTCGCACCACCTGCTGGCCCACGCGTGGCCACTGACCCGCGACGTGTCGCGGCTGCTGGACTGGGACGCACGGGTGGCCGGCGACTCGCCGTACGGATCAGGTGCCCTGGCGGGCTCCTCCCTCGGCCTGAACCCCGAACAGGTCGCCCATGAGCTGGGTTTCACCGGATCTACGGCCAACAGCGTCGACGGCACCTCGTCGCGAGACTTCGTCGCGGAGTTCGCGTTCGTGACGGCCATGATCGGGGTCGACGTGTCGCGGCTCGCCGAAGAGGTGGTCATCTGGGCCACCCGCGAGTTCGGGTTCGTCGCCCTGGACGAGGCCTACTCGACCGGGTCGAGCATCATGCCCCAGAAGAAGAACCCCGACGTCGCCGAGCTGGCTCGCGGCAAGACCGGGCGACTGATCGGAAACCTGACCGGCTTGCTGGCTACCCTGAAGGCCCAGCCGCTGGCGTACAACCGTGATCTGCAGGAGGACAAGGAGCCGGTCTTCGACTCGATCGAGACCTTGACGGTGCTGCTCCCCGCCTTCACCGGCATGGTGCGGACCTTGGCGTTCGACACCAGGCGGATGGCCGCCCTGGCGGCGGCCGGCCACTCGCTGGCAACCGACGTCGCGGAGTGGCTGGTGCGCGAAGGCACCGCCTTCCGGGTCGCCCACGAGGTCGCCGGGGCCTGTGTCCGGGTCTGTGAGGAGCGCGGCATCGAGCTGTGGGAGCTGAGCGACGACGACCTGCAGGAGATCTCGCCCACCCTCCTGCCGGCGGTGCGAGACGTGTTGTCGGTCGACGGCTCGATCAGCTCACGGGACGCCCGCGGCGGCACCGCGCGGGTCCGGGTCACCGAACAGCTGGCCGAGCTGCGCGACGTGGTCGACGCGCTCCGACAAGGGACGGTTCCGGCATGATGCTGCGGTGCACAGCCCGCTACGCGTCCTGCTGAGCCGGCCGTCCTACGAGGCGGCTCCGGCTTTGCTGGGATGCCGCCTGGTGGCTGACGGCCCGCGCGGACGCGTCACCGTCGAGCTGAGCGAGGTGGAGGCCTACGACGGTCTCAACGACCCCGCGAGCCATGCATACCGGGGGAGGACTGCGCGTAACGCTGTGATGTTCGGGCCGGCGGGGGTGCTGTACGTGTACTTCAGCTATGGCATGCACTGGTGCGCCAACGTGGTGACCGGTCACGACGGCGACGCCTCAGCCGTCCTGCTTCGCGCCGGGCGGGTCGTTGTCGGCACGGAGCTGGCTCGGGAACGGCGGGGTGCTCGAGTCCCCGACCGGGCACTGGCATGTGGCCCGGCCTGCCTCACCAAGGCGCTGGGGGTCGGACGTGACGACAACGGCGTGGATCTGTTGGCGGCCGGTCAGCTGCGGCTGGAGCCGGCTGCCTCCGAGCCGACCACCGTCGTCTCCGGACCCCGGGTAGGGATCAGCGCAGCGGCCGACGTGGCATGGCGGTTCTCGGTCGGTGGGGACGAGACGGTGTCGGCGTACCGGCGGTCGACACGCGCGCCGCAGGGTGGCGGCCTCTCGTGAGCGGCATCGATCAATGGCGGAGCGCTCGTCGCTAGCCTCAGGGGATGGACAGCCCCTCCACCGACGCAGCGGCGTTCGACTCACACCTCGCTGCGTGGCGTGCCTGGCAGGGCGAGCCCTGGGGACGGTTGCGCTATGCCGTCGTCTGGCACGTGCTGCAGCGTCACCTCGCCTCGGTGACCAGCTCAGGGAAGCCGCTGCGCATTCTGGATGTTGGAGGAGGTGACGGCACCGAGGCGGTCCGGCTGGCGTCCGACGGACACGCCGTGACCCTCGTCGACTACAGCGCCGGCATGCTCGGTGTCGCGCGTCGGATCGCAGCGGAGCAACACGTCTCAGCTCGGCTGACAACTGTCGAAGGGGCCGTGGAGCGACTCGACGGCCTCCACATCGGCGAGTTCGACGTAGTGCTGTGCCACTTCGTGATCCAGTATCTCGCCGAACCGGCTCAGGCGTTGGCCGCCATCGAACGGCGCCTGCGTGCCGGAGGCTTCCTCTCGCTCGTAGCTCCCAACCCTGCCGGAGAGGTGCTGGCGACCGCGGTCCGCGAACGCGACTTCGACGCGGCGCACGCCCTCGTCAGCGCCGAGAGGTCCCACGCGGCCACATTCGACCAGGACGTCGCGTTGATCACCGCCGTCCGGGCCGAGGCGCTCCTCGCCGATGCGGGTCTCGCACCGTCTCACCGCTACGGCGGCCGGATCGTGATGGACCTCGTCGCCGACGACGCGGTCAAGTACGACGCCGAGAGCTTCGCCGCGATGGAGAGACTCGAGATAGCGCTGTGCGGGTTGTCTCCCTACCGCGACATCGGCCGCTTCTGGCAGATCGTGTCCCGACGATAGCGCTGACGCCACCGCTCGGGCCGAGCTCGTCAATCCGGTTGGGGGCGACGGCATCGATGAGGCACGCTGGTGTCCTCGTGTCACCGACCGCGGAGGACCCCAAGTGACCCAGCACGTGCTCGACGACCTCGAGTGGCGCGGACTGATCGCCCACTCGACCGACATCAGTGCGCTGCGCGCCGATCTGTCGGCCGGCCCGGTCGGGGTGTACTGCGGCTTCGACCCGACCGCGCCGAGCCTGCACATGGGCAACCTCCTGCAGATCCTGACGTTGAGACGGCTGCAGGACGCCGGACATCGACCCTTCGGGCTGGTCGGGGGCGCGACCGGGATGATCGGCGACCCCAAAGAGGTCGGGGAGCGAAAGATGAATGCGCCCGAAGTCGTCAAGGACTGGACCGGGGTCATCCAGGGTCAGCTCGAGCGCTTTCTTTCGTTCGACGGGGCCAACGCCGCCGTGGTCGTCAACAACTACGACTGGACCGCCGGGTTGTCCACCATCGACTTCCTGCGCGACATCGGCAAGCACTTCCCGGTCAACCGGATGCTGGCGCGTGACGTGGTCAGGTCGCGCCTCGAAGCCGGCATCTCGTATACGGAGTTCAGCTACGTCCTACTCCAGTCGATGGACTACCTCAGCCTGTTTCGCACGCACGACGTTCGCCTCCAGACCGGTGGGAGCGACCAGTGGGGCAACATCACCGCCGGTGTCGAGCTGGTCCGCCGATCAGCGGGTGAGCGGGTGAACGCGCTGGCCACGCCGCTGGTGACCAAGGCCGACGGCACCAAGTTCGGCAAGACGGAGTCAGGCAGCATCTGGCTGGACGCGGCGCTGACGTCACCGTACGCCTTCTACCAGTTCTGGCTGAACACCGACGACCGGGACGTGGTGTCGTTGCTGAAGTACTTCACCTTCCGTGAGCGGGCCGACATCGAGGACCTCGAGCTCCAGGTGGCCGCCAAGCCGTTCCTCCGGGCCGCGCAACGGGTGCTTGCCGACGACGTGACTACCCTCACCCACGGTGCCGACGAGATGGCGCGGGTCAAGGCGGCCGCTTCGGCGCTGTTCGGGACAGGCGACCTGCGTCGACTCGATCCCGCGACGCTTGACGCCGCTCTTCGCGAGGCGCCGCACGTGGAGATCGCGCAACAGTCAGAGCTTCCGACGTACATCGACCTGCTGGCGCAGACGGAGCTGGTCGCGAGCAGAGGAGCGGGGCGCCGCGCCGTCGCCGAGGGTGGCGCCTATGCCAACAACGTGCGTATCGCCGACGGCGAGGCGCGCCCCGGCTCCGAAGACCTGCTCCCCGGCGGCTGGCTCCTGCTCCGACGAGGAAAGCGGAGTATGGCCGGGGTGAAGGTCGGCTGACCTTTGGACGGGCCCACGACCCGCCTCGAGAGCGCGGCGCGCGAACGGCTTTCTGACGTCGTCTACCGCTACTTCAGCGAAGGGGCCGGTGACGAGGTGTCGGCCTCGGAGGCGGTGCAGGCCTGGCGGCGCCATCGCTTCAGGCCACACGTCCTGCGTGACGTCACCGAGGTCTCCTCCGCCTCGTCGATGCTCGGGACCAGGTTGCGGTCACCTGTCGCCGTCGCACCGACCTCGCAGCAGCGGCTGGCCCACCCCGGCGGGGAGGCGGAGATGGCACGCGGGGCCGCTGCCGCCGGAAGTCTCCTCTGCGTGTCCAGCAACGCCGGAATGACATTTACCGAGATAGCGGCTGCCGGCGGTCCGAGTCTGGCGTGGTGGGTTCAGGCCTACCTCCGGGAGAACCGCCGAAACACCGCTGACATGCTCGAGCGGGCCGTCGCAGCGGGGAGCTCCGCGGTAGTCCTCACCGTCGACACCCCTGTCGTAGCAGCAAGGCATGGGGGGATGGTGAGCGCCTGGGACCTCACGCCGCCGGATCAGGTGCACGCCAACGAGGATGTGGGAGACGCACGTCACCGCGATGTCCGGAAGGCCCGTGACGTCCTCCCGAGCGACATCCGGCGGATCACCGAGCAGACCGGCCTCCCGGTCGTCGTCAAGGGCGTCCTGCGAGCCGATGACGCCACGGTGGCCGCTGACGCCGGCGCGTCGGCGGTATGGGTCTCGAACCACGGTGGCCGCCAGCTGGACCGCAGCGTCTCGACAGCGGACGCGCTGGAGCAGGTCGTTGCAGCGGTCGGCGCGACGGTCGAGGTGTATGTAGACGGAGGGGTGCGCGACGGGCGGGATGTCGTGGTTGCCTTGGCGCTCGGAGCCGACGGTGTCTTCTTGGGTCGGCCTCCCTTGTGGGCGCTGACCGTGGACGGTTCGGCCGGCGTCACGGCACTGATCGAGGGCATTGTCGCCGAGCTCGAGGAGGCCATGACGCTGTGCGGCGCTCGTACGCTCGCTGAAGTCACGACCGACCTCCTGGCCCAGCCGGCGCCGGGTCCGTAGCCCGTGGGCGCTTCGCTTGCCCTGCAAGCGTGACCCCCTCGTCGGGTCCTGATGCTGGTGTGACTCGGCAAGACGCATTCAAGAATCTCCGGTCTTGCCGCAAGCGGTGGGACGGACTCCGGATGTGACGGACGCAAGGCCTCACGAGGCCGACGGCCGGCCCGGCGGACAAGATATGGTGTCACTCGTCGTACCTCCCGGCAGCTGTCGGGGGCGCTACGCTGGGACGAGTCGGCGCCGAGGATCCGAGTTGACGGTGTCCGACCAAGGCGGTAAGTTGGGTAGTCGCCCCAAAAGCCTGGCCGCGAGGCCCGGCGACGGTGTGCGCCCGATCCTTGAGAACTCAACAGTGTGCCAAAAGTCGACGACGAATTAATTAACGCCCCGTCGGCATAGCGAGCAGGCGTCAGCCTGCCCGGTGATGCCTGACGGTTCCTTTGGTAAGACAGACGTCTCTCGCCCCTAGGGGGAGAGACAGTTCTTGCCGGGATACTCCATTGATTCGACGACACCTTCGGGTGGCGTCATCATAATTCAACGGAGAGTTTGATCCTGGCTCAGGACGAACGCTGGCGGCGTGCTTAACACATGCAAGTCGAGCGGTAAGGCTCCTTCGGGAGTACACGAGCGGCGAACGGGTGAGTAACACGTGAGCAATCTGCCCTTCACATCGGAATAACCTCGGGAAACCGAAGCTAATACCGGATACGACCATCGACGGCATCTTCTGATGGTGGAAAGTTCTGGCGGTGAAGGATGAGCTCGCGGCCTATCAGCTTGTTGGTGGGGTAATGGCCTACCAAGGCGACGACGGGTAGCCGGCCTGAGAGGGTGACCGGCCACACTGGGACTGAGACACGGCCCAGACTCCTACGGGAGGCAGCAGTGGGGAATATTGGACAATGGGCGAAAGCCTGATCCAGCA
>JBBRYJ010000003.1:0-232410 GCA_038237745.1 Propionibacteriales bacterium
CAAAGACCTCGTCGCCGCGATCGAGACCTACATCGACGGCTGGAACGAACGCTGCGCACCATTCATCTGGACCAAGACCGCCGACCAGATCCTCGCGAAAGCCACACGCGGTCAACAATCATCGTTCACGCGACACTAGGAGGGCTGGCTGGTCGATCCGGCACTGCTCGGTGCCTGGCTGCTGGCTTGTGCGTCCGACGCCTGCGACTGCGCACGTTCGCGGCCGGTTTCCATGTCCTGCTTGATCTGGTCCTTGTTGCGCAGCGAGGCGTCGTAGGCACTCTCGAGCATCTTCTGCGCCACTGGGCGACCACCCAGCCCGAAGGCCAGCGCCAGCCCGAGCGCGAGGGCACCCATCGTGGCAGCGAACGCGATTTGGACTATCTGCTCGGCGATCTTCAGCTGCTCGAGGATCATGAACATGGCGATGACCATGACGATGGCGGGAAGCACGGTGGCTGCGACCTTGCCCGTAGGTGTGTCTCCCATCAGCTTGGCGATTCCGGCACCGGCCGCACCAGCGATGGCGGCAGCGATGACGAAGATGAGGATGGCCGCAATGACGTTGGGAAGGTACGCGAGTACCTGGTTCATGAAGGTGGTGAGAGCAGGGATCTTGAGTGCTCCGATCGCGGAGAACAAGAAGAACGCGAAAACCAGGTAGAACACGACCGTCGCGATGCCGTTCGAGGGACTCGCGCCGGGCAGTACACGCTCGACGTACTGGTGGGCATCGGACTCCAGTAGGTGCTTGTCCAGGCCCAGCTTCTGCAGGCTCTTGGCGACGACCGCCTTGACGATCTTGGCGACGATATATCCGATGACCAAGATGACGACGAAGCCGAGCAGATTGGGTAGGAAGGCGAAGAACCCATCGAACGCCTGCTGAATGCTGTTGCTGATGCTCACACCAGCTTCATAGTGATGACTCATTCTGACTACCTCCGTTGTATGGTGGGGACACCCTCTCGAGGCGCACGTCCATCAGAGAGGCGTGAGTGTGGTCGGGCGGTCTTCAACACATTCGAAGACAGCTCGCAAAGTCTTTTCACCATGGGCAGTTAAGTGCGGTTGTTGCTGCGAAGTCGACTTTCCGCTCGGTGGGCTCCAGCCATCTCGAGATGCGACATCGGCAACGGCTGCTCTTTGAACCGTCCGTCCAGGCTCGGTTGCGACCTGGCGGTTTACAACGTAAACCACCCCGGCATGGAAGGCAAGTGGGACCCGAAGGTAAACCTATGCACGCCGGTGCCAAAGCCTCATAGGTTGCCCGACCATCTGTAGTGCCAATGCGGGGCACGCGAGAGCGACAACGCCCATCGCGTCTGCTCGAACGGCATCCACCAACACCGTGGCGCCACTTGCGCCTGCCTAGCGGTCGACTGGCAGCGTGGCTGTGCCTTCGATTCGGACGGCTTTCAGCGCAGAGGGGTTCAGTCCGAGGAGCCTCAGAATCGTCGGTGCTATCTGAGTCGTCTTCGTCATGCTCGACCGGACGGTGCGCTCCAGCCCTGGTGCCGAGACGACGAGTGGGACGTGGCGGTCTTGAGGGTCGTTGCCGCCGTGTTCGGCGATCTTCTTGGTCTTGTCGGTGAAGACGACGCCGTGTTGGACGATGCCGATCACGTCTGGGACCCGGGCTCGGGCCCGCTTCGTAGGCGTGTCGAGGAAGTGGGCGGCCGCTGCCCCGGCTTTGACGGTCGTCAAGCCAGCGGCGGCGTAGGGCTTCGGGTCGGCGTTGATGTCGGTGGCCTTGGCGCTGCCGTCGTTGCCAGTGCCGTTGCCGTCATACCTGAGGAGGAAGCTGGTGGCGAAGGCGTCGGCGTTGGACGTGCGGTCGCCGTTGCTGAACCAAAGCAGCATGCCGTCGTCGTTGAGAGAGGCGGCGACGAGCGGCTGCACAGCTTCGGGGTGTGTTGCGGCCCAGGCGGCGTTGAGCTGCGAGATGAGCGTCGAGTCGTCGATGCGGGTCAGGGCAGATCGCTCCATCGGAGCCTGGCCGTGTTTGGCCGACAAGATGATGGCCGTGTCGTCGTAGTGTCCGGTGCGTCTGAGGGCGCTGATCATCGAGGCGAGTGCGGAGTCCACGTAGTGGAGGGCGCTGCGCAGCACCGGGCCCGGGGTGGTGCCGTGATCCAGGTATCCGCCGACGTGGCCGCCCGAGGTGGGCAGCTTCTCGGCCGTGGAGACGGACTGGAAATTCATCCCGAAGATGGCGGGGGTGCCGACGTGAGTCGTCCCGCTGTGGTCGTATCCGGCGATCTGGTTGAGCACGGCGTGGACCTTGAAGCCGTCGTAGCGTTGAGTCAGCCAGTTTACGTCGGTCCAGGTCTCGCCCTGCTTGCTGGCGATGCTGGCGACCTCCGGGGTGAACAGGTCTTGGACGCCGGTGCCGGACGGGCCGTTGAGTATTTCGTACGCCGGATGCTTGTCCGACCAGGCGGTGCGCAGATCATGGCGTCTGGCGACCTCGAAGACGGTGTTCACCTTCAGGTACTGATGTGGGTACACCCGAGTGCAGCTCAGGGGGTCGATCGGCAATGTGGTCGGATCGATGAGCGTCTGTGGGCTCTTGGTCATCTGGAGGATTCCCGCAGGGAGACGTCCCAGGCCCTGTCCGGCGTCGAGACGGTCGGGGTTCTTGTCGATGCTCTCGTCGAACGTGACGTGTGCGCCTGGACTAGCAGCGTCGCAGTCGGCTCTGGTCGGGACGGCAGAGGGACTAGCGGTTGGGTCCAGGAAGCGGTGGTTATAGGTGACGTCGTAGTAGATGCCAGTCGTCCTGGGGTTGCCGCCGGTGACCTGTCCCACCATCCCTGGGAACGAGTCAGATGGGAACGGCGTCCGCGCCTTGGTGAACTCGGTGCCATGGTGAAGAAGCGACGCAAGCGCGGAGCCCGGGTGATGGCCGACGTACCAGCGTAGGTCGTACTGATGCATCCCGTCCACGGACAAGAGCAAGATGTGGTCGTAGGTCCTGTCGTCGTTCTCTGCCTGGCCCGACCTTGCCGGAGCCGGGCCGCTGAGCGTGGCTGCCAGCAGGGCAGCCGACCCCACAGAGATGACTCCTCGAACGGCGGCGTGTGACACCGGGGGCTCCTTCCAGACGGATGGTTCGCCAGGCAACCTAGGCACGGTCGGAGAACGCTGGGAAACCGATAGCCAAACCATTTGGGGCCAACAGTCGAACGATGGGCAGGCCCGGCCGAGAGCACGCGGGACCATCCCTGAGCTCGGGGGTCGTCGGGCCGGGAGTACACGGCGCTCGGCGAGCGGCGAAGGGCCGAGAAATCGGTAGTGGTGCTGGTCGGGGAAGTGGGCCTAAGAGGACTTGAACCTCTGACCTCTTCCTTATCAGGTCGCTTTGGTGCGCCTGAACGACGTGCCTTATGCCTGGCCAGAGGCCGGGGGCGTCCGAGCCGCACCCGGTCTGCACGGCGCTGTAGCCGTCAGCATGGCCGTCAATCACGGCGGTCGCATCGCCCGGATACCTGCCGACCAGTCAGCGGGTGGGGTGTCGGGGGCGAGCTCGCTCGATCGCTGGCGACGCCGCAGGCGCTCTGACGCCCTCGTTGGGCGAACAAACAGGCGTCCGGGAGAGGGTTCATGAACGGTGAGTCTTATGGCCAAAGCGTCTGATTACGGAGGTGTCCCGCGAGGACGGGCGCCAGCCCGCCCGCAGCCGGTGCGCGCCGGCGAAGCCGGCGCCTTGACAGAGAGAAGAAAAGTCTCACCGCGCTTTCAGCAGGCGGCCAGACGTGATGAGTAAAGCGTCCAGGCTGGAGTCGGTCGATTTGCATGGGAGGATCCGAGGCTCGGCATGCCAGGCAATGCGGTCCATTGGGATGAGTGCGTTGTGGGGCAGATTCCGGCGTCCGAAGGCTCGCGACCGGTCAATCGCGGCGATATGACGCAGATTCAGCAGTCGATTGCTGCTACTTGGTTGGAAGTCGGTCCAGCATCTTAAGGCTTACGAGTGTCCCGCCGTGGTCGCTCAGCCTGATGCCGTTGGAGTCAGGGTTCCGGCCATGGGCTTGGTCCGTGAATAAGCTGTCGTGACCAGGTCCGACACAGACGTGGTCAATTGGTGGGTGTTGGAGGACGCCAGGATCGAAGCGGTCGGTCGTCGTCAGGCATGTTGAGGTGAGCGTTGTCGAACTGGGCGTTGAGTAGCGCTCGGTCGGGGTGCCGTAATAGTGCGGGCCACCCAGGTCCTGGTTGAGGTCTTCTGCGACGACCAAGGTTGCCCAGGGGTACTGCTCTCGAAGGGACGCCCACTCCCGACCCTGTCAGGGCACGACTCGGTGGAACTCTTCCCAACCTCGTGCGGGCTGCGTCGCGTCCGGGCCGGCGTGGCCGCTCCACGGCAGCACAGTCCCATAGACGGTGAGTTCTCTCGCGTTGCAGGCGTCCAGCCGCGCTGCAACGCATCGCCGGGGGTCAGCCGTCTCAAGGCGCTCGATCACTGCAAGCGAGGTCCAAATCGACGTCCACCGACCCCCTGGCTCTGAATACCGCCGCTTGGAGTGGATGGCCGTGTGGCTGGTTGAGAGGTCGGGGTCATCGTGGGTTTCGGTGGGAACCCAGACGTCAGCCTTCAAGGCCTCCAGGAGAGCGAGCCTCGCGCGGTTCTTGGCGACACCCCGTGCGTATCCAACGTTCCAGGTGCCGACGCGCAGTTCGCTCGAGGTCGTCTTCGAATCACGGCCGCATCACCGACGCAGGCTAGCGGCGAGCCCGTTCGCGTCGCGGCGGAGTGACGAAACGGCTGCAGGAGCCGTGACAGCCCTGGTCGGTGTGCCGGAACGGCTAACGGCGGCACCGAAAGTTCACTGAGGGGATGCAACCGCACTACATATTCGGGGCCGCTATCTGGGGAGCCGTCGCCGATTGGGCGATGTCTGTGGTCACCGCGGGGGCACTCGGCGCCGTGGATCACCAGGCTTGTCGGTGATCGGGGCGTAAATGACTGGGCGGACGGCCGGTGCGCTCTCTAGAGTGCGTGACGTGCCTGGTCGCGAGGTCACCTTGGTGCTCTGTACTGCCAGGGGCGAGCTGATCGGTTCCGCCACTCCGTTCTCGGTCGAGAACGCGTGGTGGCGTGACGTCGAGGGCGTCGTGGCCGGTGCCCGCAACGTGCTCGGTGTTGAGGTTCGGGTCCTTCGGATCCTCGAGATGCCTAGGGATACCGACCTCCCCGGCGGTGGCCGCGTCTCCTACCTGGCGGAGGTGGACGTCGCGCCGCCGAACCTTCAACTCGGTCCGTGGCCCGACGACCCGTTGCTTCCACATCGGAACCGTCTCAGCTATGCCGAACCCGGTGGCCACCAGCTCGATCTCGACTGGGCGACAGCCACGCTTGCCGAGCGTGGCATCGCGGTGACTAGTGCGCCGGTGCAGGTGCGCACCTGGAACCTGTCAAGCATCTGGCGGCTCACGACCAGCGCAGGCCTGGTGTGGTTGAAGGTCACTCCGCCATTTTGTGCCTCCGAGGCCACCGTCATGCCTCTGCTCGACCCAGGCGTGGTACCCGCCGTGCTGGGTGCGGCTCCCCATCGTCTGCTGCTGGCCGACGTCCCGGGCCAGGACCAGTACGACGCCCGCGGCGAGGTGCTACACATCATGGCGCGCATGCTCATCGACCTCCAGGCCTCATGGATCGACCGCGTCCCTGAGCTCGAAGCTCTTGACTTGCTCGACAAACGGGCGATGGCATCCGTGCCCCGGATCCACTCGGTCGTTGATCGCAACCGACACGAGCTGGATGAGAACGATAGGCGCGGTCTGGATTGCCTCGTCGAGGGGCTGCCACAGCGATTCGCGGACCTAGAGGCGTGCGGAATACCGGACACCCTGGTGCACGGCGACTTCCACCCCGGGAACATCCGCGGAATGCCCGGGCACTACCGGATCCTCGATTGGGGAGACTGTGGCATCGGCCACCCCATGCTCGACCTGAGGCCTTCCTTGGAGTACTTCACCCCGCGCGAGCAGCTCGGCGCGTTCAACATCTGGGAAAGCGAGTGGTCCCGTCAGGTACCCGGTTGCAATGCCCGCCGCGCGGCCGAGCTGGTCAGGCCACTGTGTCCGCTCTACGGCGCCGTCGTCTTCCAAAAGTTCCTCGACAACATCGAGACCACCGAGCGTCCCTACCACGAAGGCGACCCCGCTCACGCGCTCCAACAAGCGGCGTCGATGACGACCCCAGCGCCCAAGGACTGAACACCCCAAGCAAGGCGACACCCCTGCTTGCAGGGGACCGAATACTGCGACCAAGCGCCGCATGATTCGGCAGCGCCCCCGTGAGGCCACGGGGGTCTGCGCACATGCGGCGGTAAGACGCACATCCGCGACCGCCGGATCGCAGCAGACGAGTGCTTGCCGGTTGCCCTTGTGAAGCGCCACCATGCAGGAGGAGCCTGTCAATTATGTCCCAGGCATTCATTATTGGGCCGGAAGATCGGCCACATCTGGTTCTGGCCCACTCACGAGTCAAGGTCCTCGCCACGTCGGTTCAAACAGGCGGCGAATTCACTCTCATGCAGACCCACACCGAACCGGGGGGCGGTCCACCCCTTCACCTGCACCGTGATGCGGCAGAGGCGTTCTACGTGCTTCAAGGCGAGTTCTTGGTGTACATCGATGACCACCAGACTCTTTGCCCAGCGGGGACCTTCGTGTACGTCCCACGAGCCACGCCGCACACCTTCAAGGTGGTTTCGGACACACCTGGCAAGAAGTTGAACCTCTTCTCGCCCGCCGCGATGACCGAGTACTTCGAGGAGATGGCGGCCGTGCACAAGACAGGATCCGTGACTCCCGAACTGCTGCGCGAGATCGCCACCCGTTGTCACATGGAGGTCCTCGGTCCAGTTCCGGATCGCTCCCTCTGAGAAGTCCGCCCATTGGCAAATCCCGTCGCCTCGAGCGAGCCGACAGGCGGCGGACTGACGCGGGTGGGAGAGCCCGTGCGAAGCATTACGCTCAAGCAGGTGAGCAGAATCTTTACGACCAGCTTCGACTCGGTCTATCCCCAGTACGTGACGAAGGTGGAGAAGAAGGGGCGCACGAAGTCCGAACTGGATCAGGTAATTCAGTGGCTGACGGGTTTCGACGAGTCAGCGTTGTCCGGGCACCTGGCCGAGGGCACGACGTTCGAGGGCTTCTTCGCTGATGCGTCGCTCAACCCCCATGCGTCGCTGATCACGGGGCTGGTGTGCGGCGTGCGCGTCGAGACCGTCCAGGACCCGTTGATGCGTAAGATCCGCTACCTCGACAAGTTGGTTGACGAACTCGCCAAGGGCAAGCCCATGGACAAGGTCTTGAGGGCATACCCGTCAGAGTGATCTCTTTCCCCGGCGGTGTCTCCCCCATTCGCGGTGGTAAGAAACACCTCGGTGTTGAGGCTTTCGTGGCCTCGACAGTCATTAATGTGCACAAGCGGACGACCCGTCTGCTCACCTCGGCGAATCGATTGGCGCAGCCGAACGACACAAGATCGACGGTTGACAGGCCCGCGGCGCAGTCACTTCGCCCCAGCACGGAGCGACGGTGTGCCGAGGATGTCCCGAGTTCCGTAGAACTCGACGCCAACCGACATCGTGGACCCCGACGTACTCGCGAGGCCTCAGGTCGTGACTCCCCAGTCGGCTAGGACAGCGGAGCAGAAGTCGTCGTTGGTACCGGTGGAGCCAAAGATCAGCTCGGAGGACAGCACGGTGTCGTCCTCGGGGTTGGACAGCGTGCCGTTGTAGTCGACGACGATCCTGAACCTCACCTGGCCGGAATTCTTGGCGATGAGCTTTCCCTCGTCTCCGTAGGTGCGTTCGCCGCCGGTGCCGAGCTGGATGATGGTGAGTGTGCCGTCGCCGTTGTTGGTGATCTTGAGGTCTTTAAAGAGGGTCCCGGGCTGGATGTCGGTCGCGGTCTGTCCGGTAGCTCGGCGGGTGAACACGATCACAACCCGGGCGTGGTCCATGCCGTAGAAGATCGAGTCCCGTCCCTGCAAGCGCCCCAAGAAGCGGCCGTCGACGGTAAATTTGCCGTCGACGACCAGACCGGGCACGCCGCAGAAGTTCCTGTTGGTGAAGGAACCCGCGTCGTGGTAGGTCCCGCCGTCCACCTTCTGTGCCGATGCCGGCCCAGCGGCAAGCAATGCAAACATGCTGATGGCAGCGGCGGCGGCGGCGGCGAACCGCGAACGCAAGTGGGGCATGATTCCCTCCTCGGTTATTCGAAGCCAGTCCTATGACCTGAGACTCGTCTCATTGCCAGCGGCTCGCCATGACACGTTCGGACCATGAACGCTGGCCCCAGATGGAAGCGTGCGTTACGTCTCGAGTGCTGTCTCGCACGGACGCGCCGGCCCGGTCATCTCCCAACATCCAAGTTTCGGCGACTAGCGTTTTGTGTCTGGCGTCGGAAACCTCGCCGCAGGGCCCCTTCAAATGGAGAAGTCTTCTGGACCCCGGCGCCAGTGACGACGTGGATGGCCTAGGCGAGAACGACCTCTAATTTGTGCTGCCCGGCGATGCCACGGTGATCGCCGTCAGCGGGCTCCCCGAAAATTGGGGGGTTCCCCGGACCTTATGCCGGTGGGTGGTAACCGTGGCCCCCACCGTCACGCGCCTGGAGAGGGCTCGACGTGAATACAAGACTCAGCGCCACGCTGGTCGGTGAGGCGGGTCAGGCCGACGCCGAGAAACGCGCCCGGGGCTGTTCGCGTCCGGTCCGCCTGGTCGGCTCCACCACCCTGGTCGACTGGGACACGGGTGAGGTCCGGCCGGTGTACTCGTCCAGCAGCGAGTTGGACGGGACGACGTATGTGCGGTGCGGGAACCGGCGGGCGGCGGTGTGCCCGTCGTGCAGCCGTGAGTACAAGGGCGACGCGTGGCATGTGCTGATGTGCGGCCTGGCTGGCGGCAAGGGGATCCCGGCGTCGGTTGCGGAGCATCCGTGCACGTTCGCGACGCTGACCGCGCCGTCGTTCGGTGCCGTCCACGGGCTCCGAGCCAAGGGTCCATGTCGGGCCCGCCGCGACCACCCGGTCTGTCCGCATGGCCGCCCAGCGTGGTGCAACCGCCGCCACACCGACGACGATTCGCTGCTGGGTCAACCGTTGTGTGTTGAGTGTTACGACTACCTCGCCCATGTGGTGTGGCAGTGGCACGCCCCGGAGCTGTGGCGACGCTTCTGCATCGCTTTGCAACGCAGCCTCGCGGCCAGGTGTGGATTATCGGTGCAGCAATTTCGGGAGCGGTGCAAGATCTCGTATTCGAAGGTGGTCGAGTTCCAGGCCCGCGGCGTCATCCACGTCCACGTCCCGATCCGGTTGGACGGACCAGCAGGACCGGACGGACCCGGACCCGGGTTGTCGCTGTCGACGACGGATCTCGAAGCCGCCGTCCGCGACACCGCCGGCAAGGTGGTGCTCGAATCCGAGCCGCTGCCTGACGGGGTGGTGTACCGGCTGCGGTGGGGAGCCCAGGTCGACACCCGCACCATCACCGACACCGCCGACCAGCAGACACGCAGCCCGCACGCGGCGCATCCTCGCCAGGTCGCCGCCTACCTGGCCAAGTACCTGACCAAGGCCACCGAGGACTTCGGACTCCCGCAGCGGGTCTTCTCCGCCGCCCACGCCGCCAGTGCCGGCGCGTCGCTGCACGCGGTCCGGCTGATCCAGACGGCACAACACCTCGCCGAGCACGGCGGTGACGCCTACACCCGGCTGCTGGCCCACCTGGCGTCGCTGGGCTACCGCGGGCATCCGATCACCAAGTCCCGCGCCTACTCGGTCACCTTCGGGCAGATCCGTCGAGCCAAACGCCTGCACCGATCCCGCCCGGCAGGCCTCGACCCCGGGGCAGACGTCCGCGAACTCCTCGACCTCGACGACGACCTTCCCGACGGCTTCGAGCGCCTGTCGACATGGGCGTTCGCTGGTCTCGGATACCTAGATCTGGCCACCGCGGCGGCGGCGGTGGAAGCAGCCGTCAGGGCTCGCTCCCGATGAGTGGCCAGTAGCAACGCATGAGCTTCCGGGCCATCAAGAGAGAGGACACCACCATGGCCACCGACAAAGTGCTCTACACGATCCCCGAGGTGATGGCCCACCTGCGAGTGAGCCGTTGGATGGTCTACGAGCTGATCCATAAACGCGAGCTAGCGACCATCACCATCGGACGCTGCCGACGAGTCCCCGTCGACGCGTTGGACGACTACATCGCGCGTCGGCGCGAGGAGGTGGCGTGATGCCCTCGGGTAGCAGGCGCAGCCCTAATGGCTCCGGGACGGTCTATCGACGCAAGGACGGGCGATACGAGGCCGCCGTTTGGGTGACCACACCGACCGGTCAGCGCAGGCGTAAGCGCGTCTACGGGCACACGTACGGGGAGGCACACGAAAAGTACGTCGTCCTACTTCGTCAGGCTCATCAGGGGTTATCTGTGGCCACTCGAAGTCAGCGTCTCGATGAGTATCTCGCGTACTGGCTCGAGCAAGTTGCGCGCCCGAGCGTGCGCGGAACGACATACGCGAAGTACGAGACGTTCGTCCGCCTCTATCTCGCACCCGGCCTCGGCCGCAAGCAACTGGAGAAGCTGACGACCGCCGATGTGCGAGGCTTTCTGAACGCTCAGCGAGAGATCGGGCAGTCCACCCCCACGCTCCAGGCCATGCACGCCGTGCTCCGGAACGCGCTGCAGAACGCCATGCGCGAAGACCTGGTTGTGCGCAATGTGGCTGCGCTTGTGCGCGTCCCCCAGGCTGGCCCTCGAGAGTTCACTCCATGGAGCGTCGACGAAGCGGTGACGTTCCTCGCCACCGCGCAGAGCCACCCTCTGCATGCCGCCTTCCTCGTGGTTATCGCCCTCGGTTTGAGGCGAGGTGAGGTGCTGGGCACCAGCTGGGACCAGGTCAATCTCGACGAGGGCAGAGTGCGCGTACGCCAGCAGCTGCAGCGAGTGGGAGGCGAGCTTCAGCTCGCGACGGTGAAGACTCGCCGCTCCGATCGCGTCGTGCCGCTCCCCGACTCATGCGTGCATGCTTTGCGTCGACGCAAGGCAGCACAGGCCGCCGACCGGTTGGCGGCTGGTGAGCGCTGGGTCGAGACAGGCTTGGTGTTCACGACACGCCATGGCACACCGGTCGAGCCTCGCAACTTTGCCCGGACGTTCGACGATCTCTGCGAGCAGGCGGGGGTGCGGCGGATCCGACTGCACGACACTCGGCACACCTGTGCGACGCTGCTCGCCGCGGCCGGGACCCATCCAAGAACGATCATGGCCATCCTCGGGCACAGCCAGATCGCGGTGACGATGAACGTCTATACCCACGTCACCACCGAGGACCAGCGCACGGCCGTCGGCCTGGTGGGCGGGCTGCTGGACCGACTTCCGGCTGCGGAAGAGGTCGCACGTAGCCGTCAATCGCGGCCGTCAGAGGGTATTTCGACGTACTTGGAGCTGTCGGGTGAGGACGAAACGCCAGGTCAGCGTGGTGGGCCTAAGAGGACTTGAACCTCTGACCTCTTCCTTATCAGGGAAGCGCTCTAACCGTCTGAGCTATAGGCCCTCGAACTGCCTGGAGTCGCCGGGGCAGGCTACCCCATGGCGCTTCGGCGCCTCAAACCTGTTGCTGACCGCACCACGACGACGCGGTCAACCCCTGAGATCCTCCGCCAGCGTGATCTCGATACCGCCAAGCAGTGAGGCAGCCATGTTGTAGATGAAGGCGCCAAGTGTCGTCAGGGCGGTGATGATGACCACGTCAATCGCAGAGATCAGCATCGTGACGCCCATGACCCGGCTCATCCCTACGTAGTCGTTGATGTCGAAGGCGTCGGCGGGCTTCTGGTTGACCACGCCCTGGATCGTGCTGTTCACGTTGTCCCACAGACCGGAGGCGCTCATGATCGAGAAGACCAAGAAGACTGCGACCACACACATGACGCCAAAGGCGATCGAGAGCAGGAACGAAGCCTTGGTCACAGACCACGGGTCCAGCCTGACCACGCGCAGCTTGGCTCGTCGTACCGTCCGCTGGCTGCTGCCCCTGCCTCGCTTCTGCGCCCGCTGACCGGTTCCGTCTCCTGCGGCACCCGGCGGCGGGTTCGACGGCACAGTCGGCGAAGAACCTTGGCCCCGGCCTGTATTGGCCGCGGAGGGCACGGCGCTGCTGCGCTCCGTCTGGGCATCGCCGGGTGAGTAGGTCGAAGACGAGCCTGCGTAATGGCCGCCGCTCATCGCCGGTTGCGGCTGCGACTGACCGGGGTACGACGCTGCAGGGTACGCGCCGGGCCCTCCCTGCGAAGACCGGTCCGCTGGGCGGGCTAGCGGCCGGTGCGGCGCGATCGGCCTGTCATCCGACGGATCCCTCATAAGCCCTGGTCCTCCTGGTCCGGCACATCGTCGAGTCCCTCGTCGGTCTCGCCGGCGTGCATTGCCTCGGCCGTATCCGTCTCCTGCTCCGCGTCGGTCGTGTCTTCGATCTGCTCACCGAGCAACTCGTCGACCTCCCGCTCGGTATTGCGGGCAATGGCTACGACACTGTCGGAGCTGCCTACGGTTACGAACTTCACCCCCATGGTGTCACGTCCCTTGGCAGGAACGTCGCCAGCCACCGAGCGGGTCACCTGCCCGCTGGCCCGGATCGCCATGACCTCGTCTGCTGCGGTGACCACCATCGCCCCGACAAGCGACCCTCGCGCGTCGGCGAGCTTCATGGCCTTGATGCCCAGACCGCCTCGACCCTGGAGTCGGTACTCGCCGACCTCCGTCCGCTTCGCCCAACCTCCGTCGGTGACGGTGAAGACGTACCTGATCGGCGCGTCGGGAGCAGCGTCGGCCTCGACCACCGACATCGACAACAGCTCGTCACCAGACCTGAACTTCATCCCCATCACCCCGGACGTTGCCCGCCCCATCGGGCGCAGCTGTTCGTCATCTGCGCGGAACCGCACCGACTGGCCCTTGCGGGACACGAGGAGGAGATCGTCGTCGGCCGTCGCGAGCTCCGCACCGATCAGCTCGTCGTCGTCCTCGCGGAAGTTGATCGCGATGACGCCCGCCTGCCGCGGAGAGTTGTAGTCGGTGAGCCGTGTCTTCTTCACCAGGCCGCGTCGGGTGGAGAGCACAAGGTACGGCGCCTGCTCGTAGTCTCGGATCGCCAGCACCTGGGCGATCTGCTCATCGGGCTGGAACGACAACAGCCCCGCCACGTGACCGCCCTTTGCATCACGCGCGGACTCCGGCAGGTGATAGGCCTTGGTCCGGTAGACCCTGCCAGCGGTGGTGAAGAACAGCAGCCAGTGATGGTTCGTCGAGGCGAAGAAGTGCTCGACAAGGTCATCGCCTCTCAACGCGGCGCCGCGGACGCCCTTGCCTCCTCGCTTCTGCACCCGGTACAGGTCGGCCTTGGTCCGCTTGGCGTAGCCGCCGCGCGTGATCGTGATGACGACATCCTCGTCGGGAATGAGGTCCTCCATCGACAGGTCGCCGTCTGCTGGGATGATCTGGCTACGCCGCCCGTCGCCGTACTTGTCCACGATGGCCGTGAGCTCCTCGCTCACGATGGTCCGCTGACGGGCGGGGTTCGCCAGGATGTCCGCCAGATCGGCGATCTCGCGCTCGAGCTTGGCGAGCTCGTCGACGATGCGCTGCCGCTCTAGGGCCGCGAGACGTCGCAGCTGCATGTCCAAAATGGCGCGCGCCTGGAGCTCGTCGATCTCCAACAGCCGCATCAGACCTGTCCGAGCCTCTTCGACGGTCTGGCTGCGGCGGATCAGCTCGATCACCGCGTCGAGAGCGTCGAGCGCCTTCGCCAGCCCGCGGTAGATATGCGCCTCTTCCTCGGCCTTGCGGAGCCGGTAGCGCGTTCTGCGCTGGATGACGTCGATCTGGTGGTCGACCCAGTTGCTGACGAACTGGTCCAGGCTGAGCGTGCGAGGAACGTCGTCGACGAGCGCAAGCATGTTGCAGCTGAAGTTGTCCTGGAGCTGCGTGTGCTTGTAGAGGTTGTTGAGCACAACCCGTGCGACGGCGTCCCGCTTCAGGACGACGACGAGCCGCTGGCCCGTCCGCGAGGACGTGTCGTCGCGGACGTCGGCAATCCCCTGCACGCGCCCTGAGTCGGCGAGCTCGGCGATCTTCAGCGCGAGGTTGTCCGGGTTGACCTGGTAGGGCAGCTGCGTGATGACGAGGGTCGTCCGGTTCTTGTTGTCCTCCTCCACGTCGACGATCGCCCGCATCGTGACCGAGCCGCGCCCGGTGCGGTAGGCCTGCTCGATACCGTGCCTGCCGACAATGAGTGCCCCCATCGGGAAGTCGGGGCCCTGAATGCGTTCGAGGAGCGCCTCGAGCAGCTCGGTACGCGTCGCCTCGGGGTGGGCGAGCGCCCACTGCACGCCGTCGGCGACCTCGCGAAGGTTGTGCGGTGGGATATTGGTGGCCATCCCGACGGCAATACCGGCCGAGCCGTTGACCAGGAGGTTCGGGAACCGCGCCGGCAGCAGGACCGGCTCCTGTCCGCGCCCGTCGTAGTTGGCACGAAAGTCGACGGTGTCCTGCTCGATGTCGCGGACCATCTCCAGAGCGAGCGGGGCCATCTTGCACTCGGTGTAGCGCATCGCCGCCGCCGGGTCGTTTCCTGGCGACCCGAAGTTGCCCTGTCCCGCCACCAGCGGCGCGCGCATGACCCACGGCTGGGCAAGCCGGACCAAGGTGTCGTAGATGGCTGTGTCACCGTGCGGGTGGTACTGCCCCATCACATCGCCGACGACACGCGAACACTTCGAAAACCCCCGGTCGGGCCGGTAGCCACCGTCGTACATCGCAAAAAGTACGCGGCGGTGCACCGGCTTCAAGCCGTCTCGGACGTCGGGCAACGCCCGACCGACGATGACCGCCATCGCGTAGTCGATGTACGACCGCTGCATCTCCGCCTGCAGCTCGACGGGCTCGATCCGGCCCCCAGGACCGGGGCCATCAGGGGCGATCGTGATGTCGTCGGTCACCGAGTCTTCCTCTCGTCACACAAGGATGCCTGCCTAGGAGTTCGCCGAAGCACGGGTGCGGTCAGATGTCGAGGAACCGGACGTCCTTCGCGTTGCGCTGGATGAAGGAACGACGCTGTTCGACGTCCTCCCCCATCAGGATCGAGAAGATCTCATCGGCCTGCGCAGCGTCGTCGAGGGTTACCTGCGACAGAATGCGGTTGTCCGGGTCCATGGTGGTCTCCCAGAGCTCGTCTGCGTTCATCTCCCCGAGGCCCTTGTAGCGCTGGATCGGGTTGTCCTTCGGCAGCTTCTTACCTGCTCCCTGCCCCAGCTGGATGAGCGCCTCGCGCTCACGGTCGGAGTAGACGAACTCATGCGCGGCGGGGCTGTTCCATCTCAGCCGGTAGAGCGGCGGACGAGCGAGGTACACGAACCCACCCTCGATGAGCGGTCGCATGAACCGGAAGAGCAGCGTCAGCAGAAGGGTCTGGATGTGGTGCCCGTCGACGTCGGCATCGGCCATCATGACGATCTTGTGGTATCGCAGCTTGTCGGTGTCGAAGTCCTCCTGGATACCCGTCCCGAGGGCGGAGATGATCGCCTGCACCTCGGTGTTGGCGAGGACCCTGTCGATCCGTGCCTTCTCGACGTTCAGGATCTTCCCTCGGATCGGCAGGATCGCCTGGACCCGCGGGTCGCGGCCGCCCTTCGCCGAGCCTCCGGCCGAGTCGCCCTCGACGATGAAGACCTCGCACTCGGCCGGGTCGGTCGACTGGCAGTCGGCGAGCTTGCCCGGAAGCCCTCCCCCGCCGAGCAGGCCTTTGCGGCTCCTGGCCAGGTCGCGGGCCTTGCGGGCCGCCAACCGGGCGCTTGCGGCAGCGATGGACTTGCGGATGATGTCCCTGCCCTCGCCAGGGTTCTTCTCGAACCACTCCCCCAGCTGGTCGTTGACCACCTTCTGCACGAAGGACTTCGCTTCAGTGTTCCCGAGCTTCGTCTTCGTCTGGCCCTCGAACTGCGGGTTGGCCATCTTCACCGAGATGATGGCGGTGAGGCCTTCCCGCACGTCGTCTCCTGACAGCCGGTCCTCTCGCTTCTTGATCAGACCCCATCCCTCGGACCAGCCGTTGACGGTCGTCGTGAGGGCGGACCGGAAACCCTCTTCGTGGGTGCCGCCCTCGTGGGTGTTGATGGTGTTCGCGAAAGTATGGACCGACTCGGTGAAGCTGGTGTTCCACTGCATCGCCACCTCGAGGCTCATACCCACCTCGTCGTTGACCGCCTCGAAGGCGATGATGCTTCTGTGCGCCTCATCCTTCGTCGAGTTCAGGTGCTTGACGTAGTCGACGAGCCCGCCGTCGTAGCGGAAACGACGTTCGATGACCGAGGCGTCTCCCCGGATCCCGTCCGGTCCGCCGTCGACGGCGGCGGGGATGGTGGGGTCAGCCACGGCTTCGGCGACCCCGGCCGCGCGCTCCGGCCGCTCGTCTCGTACGACGATCTCCAAGCCCCTGTTGAGAAAGGCCATCTCCCGGAAGCGGCCAGCGATCGTCTCGAACGAGTAGTCGGTGGTCTCGAAGATGGTGCGGCTGGCCCAGTACGTCGTCATGGTCCCGGTCTCGTCGGTCGGCTCATGACGCGTCAGCGGCCCGGTCGGTACGCCGTACACGAACGACTGCTCCCAGCGGTAGCCGTCACGCCTCACCGAGACCGTGAGTCGCTCACTCAGCGCGTTGACTACACTCACGCCCACACCGTGGAGGCCACCGGAGACCTTGTAGCCGCCACCGCCGAACTTGCCGCCGGCGTGCAGCACCGTCAACACGACGGTCAACGCGGGCATCTTCTCCACGGGGTGCTCGTCGACCGGGATGCCCCGGCCGTTGTCCGCGACTCGGACGCCGCCATCGGCGAGCAGAGCGACGTCGATCCGGTCGCAGTAGCCTGCGAGGGCCTCGTCGACGGAGTTGTCCACCACCTCCCAGATCAGGTGGTGCAGGCCGCGTTCACCGGTCGAGCCGATGTACATGCTGGGCCGCTTGCGTACCGCGTCGAGCCCCTCCAGCACCGTGATCGCCGACGCGTCGTACGTCTGGTTGCCCTCGGCCGACGGCGCCTCGTCGACAGCCTCATCGGGTAGGGCCGCCTGCGGCTGAGTGCCCTCCGGAATCTCAGAAACCTCCGGGCCCGTGCCCGGCGTGAATGCCGTCTCGTCGTCGTGCTGCGTCACCCAGCGGACCTCCAGATCCTCGTGGACCGCCCGGGGGGTGGGACCCCCACGGGCAAACATGAGCTTCGAGCACGCCCTCCCAGCACAAAGGCCGCCGGCAGGGCCTCCTTCGCGGCGGCGCTGGAGGTCCTCGGACCAGGTGCGTCCAGGCGAGCTAGCGGCCTTCGTTCAACGTCCAGTATAGGCGCTGGCAGCCCCCTCCCGTGGTCAGCCGAGCCCGTTTCGGGCACCAAACTGCGTGGACCGGCCGCACGCGGCCCGGAAACGGTGCCTGCGGGCGTTCACAGGCAAGTTGTGAGGGGCCCCATCCGCCCATTGATCCCTCAGGACGTCATACAGGCGCCGCAGCCGAGCGGTGCACGGCTCACCGATTCATCCCACAGGGCCGTCAGCCGTAGGTGTCGCGCGGCCCGCGACCGTCGCGTACGGAGCGTGGACCCTTGCGCCAGGTGGGCACGTCCGGCCCCGCGACCTCGACCCGCTGCACGGCGCCGTGGCCGAGCTCCTCGTTCAACCGCCGCACCACCGTGGGCGCCAACAGTCGGAGCTGGGTCGCCCATGCCGTGGAGTCGGTGCGTACCCGAAGTACGCCGTCCTGGTAGCTGTCCGGCGTGCAGTGTGAGGCGACCTCCGAGCCGACGATGGAGGGCCAGCGTCCGAACACGGCGTGTACGGAGACGTCGGTGGACCACCCACTGTCCGCGACCAGCCTGTCGACGGCAGTGCCGAGCTGGGTGGGGTCCCGACCGTCGGGATGAGCGCCGGACAGCTCCACCGGCGCCGCGCGCCGCGCGCCCCGAGGCCGGTTCCAGGGTCGCCTGACGGACAGCCCTCGCATCGCCGCAGCAACCGAACGGGCCAGGTCGAGCCCGGAGCGGTCGTGACCGGCCGACGGCGCCGGGCCGTCGCGGCTCTCGAGCCCATCCTGGTCAGGCACGTATGACCGACCCGTCCCGCACGTCGTAGCGATGGCTGACCAGGTGGCTCGGCACGTCAGCGGCGACGGCGGCCGTCACCAGCACCTGCTCGGTCGGTGCCACGAGCGCTGCGAGCCGGTCGCTTCGTAGGTCGTCGAGCTCGGCGAAGACGTCGTCGAGGATCAGCACCGGATCGTCCCCGTCGGCCCGAAGCAGCTCGAACGCCGCCAGCTTGAGGGCCAGCGCCAGCGACCACGACTCCCCGTGGCTCGAGTACCCCCGTGCCGGAAGCTCGCCAAGGCTCAACATCAAGTCGTCTCTGTGTGGTCCTACCAGGGTCAGTCCCCGGTCGATCTCCTCGTCACGTCGGCGAGCCACCTCGTTGAGGAGCAGATCGATGAGTGACGCCTTGTCCGTGGCCGTACCGATGTCGAGTGACGGCCGGTACCTGACCGACGCGTCGTTGCCCCGGGCCGGCTTCGGCACAGCGCCTGCGACGTCGGAGTACCGCGCAGCCACGATGGGGGCGAGGGTACGGACCAGGTCGAGCCGTGCCGCGAGCAGCTCCGCCCCGGTGCGGGCCAAATGAGCGTCCCAGACCTCGAGCGTGGCCAGGGCGGCCTCGTTGCGCTGCCCCGAGCGCCGGCCACCTGCCGTCTTCAGCAGGCTGCTGCGCTGGCGCAACACCCGGTCGTAGTCGCTGCGCACACCCGCGAACCGCGGCTGCCGAGCGACCAGGAGGTCGTCGAGGAAGCGCCGTCGCCCTGCTGGGTCTCCCTTGACCATCTCGAGGTCGTCGGGCGAGAACACGACCGTGCGCAGGATTCCGAGCACCTCACGGGTCCGCGGTACGTCACCATGGTTGAGCCTTGCCCGGTTCGAGCGTCCAGGGTTGATCTGCAGCTCGATCAGTGCCTCGCGCCGGTCGCGCTGGACGGTTGTCCGCACGATGGCCTGCTCGGCACCTGCGCGCACGAGTGGCTGGTCGGTAGCGACGCGATGTGATGACTGGGTCGCGATGTAGTCGATCGCCTCGACGAGATTGGTCTTCCCCTGGCCGTTCGGACCGACGAAGGTCGACACCCCCGCCGACAGGTCCACGTCCGCCTTCTCGTAGGACCGGAAGTCGACGAGTGCCAGGTGTGACACATGCACGAGACGCTTATGAGGTGAGAGGCTTGACGGTCTCTTTGACAGCCCGGACCGCGTGGCCACCGAACTGGTTGCGCATGGCGGCTATCGCCTTCATCGCGGGAGACTCCTCCTGCCGCGACGAGAACCGAGCGAACAGTGCCGCCGTGATCGCGGGCAACGGTACGGCGTTGTCGATCGCCGCCTCGACGGTCCAGCGACCCTCTCCGGAGTCCTCGGCGTACCCGGCGATGTTGTCGAGCTTCGAGTCCTCGCCCAATGCATGCACGAGCAGGTCGAGCAACCACGACCTGATCACCGTGCCGGCACGCCACGAGTCGAACACCTCCGTCACGTTGTCGACCACCTCCACCTTCTGGAGGAGCTCCCAGCCTTCGGCGTAGGCCTGCATGATGGCGTACTCGATACCGTTGTGGACCATCTTCGCGAAGTGGCCGGCACCCACTTTGCCGGCGTGGACGAAGCCTCCTTCGCCCTCCGGCTTCAGGGTGTCGAAGACCGGCTGAAGCGTCGCCACGTCGTCGGCCTCGCCTCCGCACATCAGCGCGTATCCGACCTCGAGTCCCCACACCCCGCCTGACACGCCGCAGTCGATGAAGCCGATCCCCTTCTCGGCGAGCAGCGCGCCATGCTCGGTGTCGTCTGTCCAGCGGGAGTTTCCCCCGTCTACCACGATGTCACCATCCCCGAGCAGCTCGTTGAGCTGGCTGATCGTCTGCCGGGTGGCATCCCCCGACGGGACCATGACCCAGACGACCTTGGGCGAGGAGAGCCGTTCGACGAGGGCTTCCAGCGTGTCGACGTCGCTGACCTCGCGATTGTGGTCGAACCCGACAACGGTGTGTCCACCTTTGCGTAACCGCTCGCGCATGTTGCCGCCCATTTTGCCGAGGCCTATGAGTCCGATCTCCATCGCAGATCCTTTCGGGGATGCGTCGTACGGCGTGCTTCGAGGTCAGCCCTGCATGCGCAGCGGCATGAGCAGGTAACGGAAATGCGTATCCGGCGGCCCGTCGAGCCCGTCGAGGCTGGCGAATGAGGCCGGGCGTGCAGGTTGCGTCATGGAGACGTGCACGTGGGATCCACCGATGGCGCCGAGCCCGTCCAACAGGTACGACGGGTTGAACCCGATGGAGATCTCTTCCCCGAGAAGCGACGACTCCAGCGACTCCGACGCCTGGGCCTCCTCTCCGTTGCCTGCCTCGAGGGTCACCATGCTGTCGGAGAACCCGAGCCGGATCGGGGTGTTTCGACCAGCCACCAGCGAGACACGTTTGACCGAGTCGATGAGAGGAGCCACCTCGACCTGCGCGCTGATCTCGGACGTGCTGGGGAAGAGCTGGCGTACGTTGGGGAAGGCGCCTTCGATGAGGCGTGTGGTCGTACGCCGTCGACTTCCCCCGGTGACCGACTCGAAACCGATCAGACCCTCACCTGCCCCCGTCCCGGCTCCGGCGAGGGCGATGCTGAGCTGGGAGTCGGCCGACAGCGACTTGGCTGTCTCGGACAGCACCCGGGCCGGTACGAGCGCAGAGACCGCCAGGTCCGGCTGCCCAGGCGTCCACTCCAGCTCACGCAGGCTCAGCCGGAAACGGTCGGTCGCGAGAAGGGACAGCCTCGCGCCGTCGATCTCAATCTTCACCCCTGTCAGAACGGGCAACATGTCGTCGCGACCGGCGGCCGTCACCGCCTGAGCCACCGCCGAGGCGAACATCTCTCCGTCGACCGTGCCGATGACGGCAGGCATGTCGGGCAAGGCCGGATAGTCGTCCACGGGCATCGTCTGAAGCGTGAACCGAGAGCTCCCGCAGGTGAGTGCGAGCTTGGCCCCGTCGAGAGCCACATCGACCGGCTGATGTGGCAACGCCCGGGCGATGTCGGCGAGCAACCGGCCCGATACGAGAACCTGGCCGTCGTCGGCGACATCGGCCTGGATCGTCACCTGCGCGGAGGTCTCGTAGTCGAAGCCACTGAGCTGGAGTCCGTCGGGCCCTGTGGAGACCAAGATGCCCGACAGCTGAGGCAGCGTGCCAGGACGGGTGGGAATGCTACGGGCGGTCCATGCGACGGCGTCGGCCAGCACGTCGCGATCGACGCGGAACTTCACGATGCGGTGCCTCCTGCGCTCACGGTGTTCCCGGAATCCTGCCATGGCCGGTGCCTGTCAAGGGAGTCGGTCAGGGCAGGACAGGGGTTGTCCCCAGCCGGTCGGGTGTCCAGGTTCGACTTGTTCTGAGTTATCTGTATCTTCCGTCGTCTTCTTCGGTTCTGTGGATCGTGTGGACAAGTGGTGAACTACCAGGTCAGCTGGTGGTTACGAGCCCACAACGGGTGTGGAGGAGCAGGCGGCGGACTGGGGGTGGTCCACGGCACCGAGATCCGACGGGGCGGGTCCGCTCTCCCGTCCACACGGGCAGGAGGCGGATGCACCCCCCGTCCACAGTGTTGTCCCCAGGTTGTGTGGACCGCAGGAACCGGGCCTGCTCACTGTTGGCGGGCTGTCTGCTTGATGCGGTTGGTCAGCTCACGCACCTGGTTGTAGACGCTTCGGCGCTCCGCCATCAAGACGCGGATCTTGCGGTCGGCGTGCATCACGGTGGTGTGGTCGCGGCCTCCGAACTGCTGACCGATCTTGGGCAGCGACAAGTCGGTGAGCTCACGGCAGAGGTACATGGCGATCTGGCGAGCTGTCACGAGGACGCGGCTGCGGCTCGCGCCGCACAGATCGTCGATCGACATGCTGAAGTAGGCGGATGTCTGGGCGATGATGACTCCGGCGGTGATCTCCGGTTCGCCGCCTTCGGGGATGAGGTCCTTCAGCACGATCTCGGCCAGCGTCAGGTCGACCGGCTGCCGGTTGAGGCTTGCGAACGCCGTCACCCTGATCAGAGCACCCTCGAGCTCGCGAATGTTCGTCTGGATCTTGCTGGCGATGAACTCCAACACGTCAGGCGGCGCGGTCAAGCGCTCCGTCGACGCCTTCTTGCGCAGAATGGCAATCCGCGTCTCGAGGTCGGGAGGCTGGACGTCGGTGATGAGACCCCACTCGAAGCGGTTCCGCAAGCGGTCCTCGAGCGCCTCCAGGCGTTTCGGCGGGCGGTCGGAGGTGATGACGATCTGCTTGTTGGCGTTGTGCAACGTGTTGAACGTGTGGAAGAACTCCTCCTGGGTTTGGATCTTGCCCTCGAGGAACTGGATGTCGTCGATCAAGAGCACGTCGACGTCTCGGTAGCGTCGCTGGAAGGCCGCTGCCCGGTCGTCGCGGATCGCGTTGATGAAGTCGTTGGTGAACTCCTCGCTGCTGACGTAGCGCACCCTGGCCCCGGTGAAGAGGCTTCGGACGTAATGGCCTATGGCGTGGAGGAGGTGGGTCTTGCCAAGACCGGAGTCGCCGTAGATGAGCAGCGGGTTGTATGCCTTGCCGGGGGCTTCTGCCACCGCGACAGCTGCTGCGTGGGCGAATCTGTTCGAAGAGCCGATGACGAAGGTCTCGAAGATGTACTTCGGGTTGAGGCGCGCTTCACGAGCACTGGTCACTGTGCCGGTATGGACCGAACCGCCGATCAGGCCCGAGTCTGCCAGCGCCGGCGCCTGTTCCCCGAGAAGTGGGCCGAGGGCAGCCGGTCGGCTGGTGATGTCGAAGTCCGCGAGTTCGGGGGCCAGCGCTGAGTCAACAGTGACCGCGAGGCGGACGGCGCGCCCTAACGCCCGACTCAGGGCGTCCTCGAGCCGACCTCGCAACCTTGTCTCCAGCTGGCTACGCGTGAAGTCGTCGGCGACCGCGACGATTGCGGTGTTCTCATGCAGTGTCACGGGCTGGGAGGCGGACAACCAAGCGCGGTGGCTCGCAGGGAGATCTTCCACGAGCTGGGTCCAAGCCTTCTCAAGGTCGGCAACCTGCGTCATCGAATGACCTCACTCACTTCTGGCTGGGCGCCTCGTAGGGCGAACATCCACAAAGTTATGCACAGGCTGTGCACAACACGAACGGCAAGGCCGAGGTGCCATGCAGAAGCGGCGGGGAAAACTTCGGTGCCGGGCCGGACGCTAACAACAACTCTGGCTGCAGATCAAGCGGTTGTGCACAGCCTGGGCGCAAGAAACTTGCTGTCCCCGGCGAGTCCCTCCCGGCGTGTCGCGCCCCGATGCAAGGGGCGTACCAGCGGACTCCTGACGATTGGCGTGTCCGGTCTGTCCCTCCCAGGCGTTTGACCCCCAGTGCGGCCACCGCGTACCGTAAGAGGTCGGCCGTGCCTCGGGTTGCCGCATGTCCGCACCAGTGTGCGAGAAGCTGTAGGTGGCCCGCAACCAGTCAGTCAACCGATGACGTCCGGTCCGATCTGACGTCCGACCCGTTTGGGAGTTTGTCCCCGTGAGCAAGCGTACGTTTCAACCGAACAACCGGCGCCGAAGCAAGACGCATGGCTTCCGGCTGCGGATGCGGACCCGCGCCGGGCGGGCGATCCTGGCCGGTCGGCGGCGCAAGGGCCGCACCCGCCTCGCCGCCTGAGCGGGTGCTCATGTGTTGTCACGAGTCAACCGCCTGCGGCGATCCGAGGAGTTCCGTCGCACAGTCAGACGAGGTAGTCGTGCGTCGAGCGCGACGCTGGTGGTGCATCTCGTGTCCGCGGATGACGAGTGTCCGCGTGTCGGTTTCGTGGTGAGCAGGGCAGTCGGTGGCGCGGCGGTTCGTCAGCGTGTGAAGCGTCGCCTGCGGCACGCGGTCCGACCCCATCTGGGGCGGCTGGGCGCTTCACTCGTCGTCGTTCGGGCTCTGCCGAGGTCTGCGGGCGCGGACTTCGCCCAGCTAAGCCTCGATCTGGATCGGTGCCTGACGAAGCTCGAAGGCCGACGAGCGTGACAGCCGTCGTCGTGGCGGTACTCAGGGTCTATCGTCGCCTTATCAGTCCGCTCTACGGGGACGTCTGCCGCTACTACCCTTCCTGCTCCGCGTACGCACTCGAGTCCGTCCAACGCCATGGCACTGTGAAGGGTGCCTGGCTGACGGTACGCCGCCTCGCGCGGTGTCACCCTTGGGCGCCTGGTGGGGTGGACCTGGTGCCGGCTGAGTTCTCGTGGTGGTCGGCTGACCTGTCCGCGGTTGCGAGCAAGGAGCAGTAGTGTTCAGTTTCCTCGCGACGGTCGGCGGCGCCATCATGACGCCGCTGTACTACGTCACGTCGGGAATCCTGCTCGTCTTCCACCGGTTGTTTCACTCGATCCTCAACGTGCCGTCGGGGGACTCATGGGCACTCGCGATCATCGGGCTCACGGTATGTATCCGGACGCTGCTGATCCCGCTGTTCGTCAAGCAGATCAAGAACAGCCGCAACATGCAGCTGTTGCAGCCCAAGGTCAAGGAGCTGCAGAAGAAGTACGGCCACGATCGTGAGCGGCTGACGCAGGAAACCATGAAGCTGTACAAGGAGACGGGCACCAACCCGCTCGCCTCATGCCTGCCGCTTCTGCTTCAGATGCCCATCTTCCTTGCCCTGTTCAGGACCCTCAACAAGGCCACGCACGCCGAACCGGTCGGGTTCTTCAATACCGGAGACGTCACCAGCCTGCGTGATGGGACTATTCTTCAGCTGGCCAAGATCTCCGACTCGTTCACCCAAGCCGACTCCTGGCATACCCAAGTGCTCACGGCAGCACTCGTCATCCTCATGACCGTCACCACGTTCACCACGCAGCGCCAGCTCATGCGCAAGAACATGCCCGAGTCGGCACTGACCGGCCAGTACGCGCAGCAGCAGAAGATCCTGCTTTATGTGCTGCCCGTGGTGTTCGCCGTGGGAGGGATCGCCTTCCCAGTGGGCGTGCTTCTGTACTGGTCGACCTCCAACCTGTGGACGATGGGCCAGCAGTTCTACGTCATCCGCAACAACCCGACGCCCGGAACCCCCGCGGCCGAGGCGAAGAGGCTGCGTGATGCCAAGAAGCAGGTAGTCGCCGATCCCGCTGGAGCGACGGCCGCCCCGGCGCCGGAGTCTGCGAAGCCGCCGCCCCGCGCACAGCCCAAGAAACAGACCCGCGACCAGCGCAAACGAAAGCCCAAGGAGACGTGAGCGTCGCGTACGTGCAGGTCGACCGATACGGAGTAGGTAGCAGATGAGCGAAGCAGCCGAGATCGCTGCACGAAGCAACGACTCCGAGTTCGCGATGGCCCCCGTCGAGGAGCCTCTGGTCGACGCGGAGGGTGCAGACGATCGCGATGTCCTCGACGGCGTGGTCGATGTCTCCGAGCCCAGCCCTGGAGATGGTGATGTTCCGGTCGTCGACCGTGTCAAGGAGCTCGAGGCCGAGGGTGATATCGCTGCTGACTATCTCGAGGAGCTCCTCGACATCGCCGACCTCGACGGGGACCTCGACATGGATGTGGAGGGCGACAGGGCGGCTGTCTCGATCGTCGGAGCGAGTCTCGACGTCCTGGTCGGAGACGACGGAGCGGTGCTCGATGCTCTGCAGGAACTCACCCGGCTGGCCGTGTACCGGGAGACCGGTGAGCGCTCTCGTCTCATGCTCGACATCGGTGGCTACCGTGCCGACGTCCGCAAGAGTCTCGTCCTTCTCGCTCAGGAGGCCATTGACGAGGTGCGCCAGTCGAACGAGGCCGTCAAGCTCGCGCCCATGTCGCCGTTCGAGCGCAAGGTGGTTCACGACGCCGTAGCCGAGGCAGGCCTGTCGAGCGAGTCCGAGGGTGTCGAGCCCACTCGCTGTGTCGTCATCATCCCTGCCTCCTGACACCGCGACTCCCCCTTGCCGATGTTTCACGTGAAACACGACGTCCCAGGCACCGCCGATCTTGCCGAGTGGTTCGGCGACTCGGTGCCTCGCGTGCATCGGTATGTCGAGCTCCTCACCACCGCTGGTGTGAGCCGAGGTCTTATCGGTCCCCGCGAGGTTGACCGGATCTGGAGCCGACACATTCTCAACTGCGCCGCTGTGCAGACTTTGGTTCCGCGCGACTGCTGCGTCGGCGACATCGGGTCCGGTGCCGGGCTGCCGGGTATACCGCTGGCGCTGGCACGACGCGACCTGAGGGTCACGTTGATCGAGCCGCTGCTGCGGCGCGTCACCTTCCTCGAAGAGGTGCTGCAGGAGCTCGACTTGCCCAGTCTTCTGGTGGTTCGGGCCAGGGCAGAGGACCTGCCCGGGCAGCAGTCCTTCGACGTCGTCACCGCTCGGGCGGTCGCGCCGCTCGCGCGGCTCGCCCGCTGGGGTCTTCCGCTATGCCGTCCCGGTGGCGTGCTCCTTGCCATCAAGGGCGCCAACGCCCAGGAGGAGCTGCTGGCAGCGGCACCTACTCTGGCCAGCCTCGGAGCCGGCCGTGCCACTGTCGAGTGGTGCGGAGCTGGTGTCGTGGAGCCTCTGACGACAGTGGTTCGGATAGAGTCGGGCGGGCGTACCGAGACCTAGAGAGGCAGTCCGTGACTCACGCACAGACGTCCGCGCTGGGCTGGCCCGGCGAGGCTGCTGGCACGGCAGCGGGACTCGGATGGCCCGATGTTTCACGTGAAACACAGCGCCGGGTTGCAACGCCCCCCTCGACCCGAGTCTTCGTCGTTGCCAACCAGAAGGGGGGAGTCGGCAAGACTACGACTGCTGTCAACGTTGCCGCTGCCTTGTCGCAGCAAGGCTGGCGCGTCCTGCTCGTCGACCTGGACCCACAGGGCAACGCGTCAACGGCGCTGTCCGTCGACCACGACGAAGGGACCCCGGGGGTTTACGACGTTTTGATCGGCGGGACACCGATCTCCGATGTCGTCGTCGAGAGCAAGCACCTGCCTGGTCTGTACGTCGTCCCGGCCACGATCGACCTGGCTGGTGCGGAGATCGAGCTTGTCTCACTGGTGGCGCGCGAGACCAGGCTGCGCAGGGCACTCGACGCACACCTGGACGAGATGTCGTCGCGATCGCAGCGCTACGACTACGTGTTCCTTGACTGCCCTCCGTCGCTCGGACTGCTCACAGTGAACGCCTTGTCGGCGGCGTTCGAGCTCTTCATCCCCATCCAGTGCGAGTACTACGCGATGGAGGGGCTAGGTCAGCTGCTGCGAACACTCGAACAGATCCGGGAGCACCTGAACCCGCGGCTGCGCGTCGGTGCCATCGTGCTGACCATGTATGACGCCCGGACCAGGCTCGCGCAGAGCGTGGCCGACGAGGTGCGCCGGCATTTCGGCGACCAGGTACTCAGAACGGCGATCCCCCGTTCAGTGCGGATCTCCGAGGCCCCCAGCCACGGGCAGACTGTCGTGACCTACGATCCCGGGTCGCCGGGCGCGCTGTGTTATGTCGAGGCAGCGATGGAGCTTGCCAGTCGGCAGGAGGCCATGCAGTGACAGCACCACAGCGAGGACTGGGTAGAGGCCTGGGTGCCCTGATCCCGAGGCACGCAGACCCCGGTGAGGTTCCGCCGCAACCGCGAGGAACGACACCAGTCGAGCCTCTCGGTGCGTACTTCGACGAGCTGCCGACCAGCGCCATTCACCCGAACCCGAAGCAGCCACGGCGCGTCTTCGACGAGGATGCGATGGCCGAGCTGGTCCAGTCGATCCAACAGGTCGGTCTCCTTCAGCCCGTCGTGGTTCGCCCGCTGCCGGCCGACAGCTACGAGCTGGTGATGGGAGAGCGGCGCTGGCGAGCCTGCCAGACCGCCGGGCTGTCGCGCATACCTGCCATCGTCCGGCAGACAGCCGACGACGAGCTGCTACGGGACGCGCTGTTGGAGAACTTGCACCGGGCGGAGCTCAACCCCCTGGAGGAGGCCGCGGCCTACCAGCAGCTGCTTGATGACTTCGGGTGCACCCACGACGACCTGGCCCAACGGATCGGGCGCTCGCGTCCGCAGATCTCCAACACCCTTCGCCTGCTGAGGCTCTCTGCTCCCGTCCAGCGGCGCGTCGCCGCCGGGGTGCTGTCGGCCGGACACGCTCGCGCCTTGTTGGCGGTCGACGACTCCCACGCCCAGGAGGCCCTCGCTGTACGGGTTGTGGCGGAGGGAATCTCCGTGAGAGGGCTCGAGGAGCTCGTCGCCGTTGGCGGCGATGAGCGGACCGCCCCCCGAGCCGCGCGACCGCGGGCCGCACCACCGGAGCTCATCGACCTGGCTGGCCGGCTGTCGGAGCGGCTCGAGACACGTTGCACCGTCGCGACGGGCCGGCGAACCGGCAGGATCGTCGTCGAGTTCGCCTCAGTAGCCGATCTGCAACGGATTCTCGGCATCATGGGCGTCCCCGAGCCGACCCCGGAGTCCTGACCGCAGCCAACCCAGGTCAGCGGACAGGGGATTCTCCAGTCTCCCGGGTTCTTGCAATTCGCCTATTACCCGTCCAGATCGGCACATTGTAGCGACGACCGTCGTGCGAGGGAGACACCCCCCGTCGTCTAGAGTCGCCTAATGTCGCAGAAGGACTATGCGGTGAGCGCACTGACGGCACCCACACGGCACTCCGACCGGGTCTCCTACGACCGCGCAGCCGCGCATGCCGTGCTGGACGAGGCGGTGTTCTGCCATGTCGGCTTCGTTGTCGACAACAGGCCGGTCGTTCTTCCGCAGCTGCACGCCCGCGTGGGAGACGCGCTCTATATCCACGGGTCGAGCGGGGCACGCGCCTTGCTGCTGGCGAGCCGTGGCGGACTTTCCCTGTGCGTCACGGTGACCCTCATCGACGGCCTCGTACTCGCTCGCTCGGTGTTCAACCACTCCATCAACTACCGATCAGTGGTGATCCACGGCATCGCCGCCGAGGTATCGGACGAGGCGGACAAGCAAGCCGCACTCGCGGCCTTCGTCGAGGCGGTCGTTCCCGGACGGTCGGCAGGGGTCCGCGGTCCGTCTCGCAAGGAGGCTGCGGCCACGACTGTGCTGCGGCTGCCCCTCGAGAACGTCTCGATCAAGACCCGGACCGGGCCACCGGTCGACGACGAGCCAGACCTCGACCTGCCCTACTGGGCCGGCGTGCTACCGCTGAGATCCGTCCCAAGCTCCCCGGAGCCTGCTCCGGACCTTTCCCCAGCCATCCCGACTCCGGAGCACGTCACCCGGTGGTCCAGGCTTCCCGAGGGCGATGAGCCCTGAACGCCTGAGCGCTGGGCCGACGACGTCGGCGACGCGACGCGACTACGATGTTCCGTGGGTCGGCGAGCGAGAAGGCAGGTGCTCCGAGTGGTAGTGCCTTCGGTATCGCGAGCGGTGCCAGGCATCTCGGGTACTGAGAGTGGAGGCTGAGCCGTGTCGAGACGGCTGGCCTCGATCACCCTGGACAACATCGACGACCTGCCTTGGCCGTGCCGCGACTGTGTCTTCTGGGAGGCGGGGCACCGAGCGCCCCCCGGAGCGAGCAAGGACGACTGGATGTCCGCTGTCCTGCTGGACTGGGGGAGCTGCGGCCGGATAATGTACGTCGACGGAGCCGTGGCCGGGTTCGCCCTGTACGCACCACCGGAGTACGTCGGCGGGGTGCCTGGCTACGCCACCAGCGAGGTGAGCCCAGATGCGATCCTGCTCATGACGGCCCGCATCCTGCCCGAGTTCGCTGCCGGCGGGCTCGGCCGGGTGCTTATCCAGTCTGTCGTGAAGGACGCCCTGTCACGGCGCGGCGTGCGCGCGCTGGAGGCGTACGGCGACATCCGCGGCGAGGAGATGGCGTGCCTGATCCCATCGGACTTCCTCACGGCAGTCGGTTTCAAGACCGTGCACCGACACCCGAGGTACCCGCGCCTGCGGCTCGATCTGCGAACGGTTCTGTCGTGGCGAGGCGAGGTCGAGACAGCCGTCGAGCGGTGGCTCGGTGCGATAAGGCCCGAGTCGTCCCCGGCTCCTGTGGGGGCAAGGCCCCGCACCGGACTCGGGGGCGAATGACTTCCGCTCAGGCGTCGATGAACTCCGAGAGCTGCCGAAGCAGCGCTGCCTTCGGCTGTGCGCCGACGATGGACTTGACCAGCTCGCCGCCCTTGTACACGTTCAGCGCGGGGATACCGGTGACGCGATAGCTTGCGGGGGTGACCGGGTTCTCGTCGACGTTCATCTTCACGAACGACATCGACTCGCCGTGCTCGCCGGCGATCTCGTCGAGGATTGGGTCCACCTGCCGGCAGGGCCCGCACCACTCGGCCCAGAAGTCGACAAGGATCGGCTTGTCGGACTGCAGGACCGTAGACGAGAAATCTGCGTCCGTAACGGCGGGAAGGTTGCTCATTGATGTCTCCTGATCTCGGGGAGGATGGGGCACGACGTCGACAACGCCGACGTTAGCTGGTGGTATGGACGTTTTCTGGTCAGGCGTCCTCGAGGGCGGTGAGATAGCGTTCGGCGTCGAGCGCGGCAGCGCACCCGGTACCTGCCGCGGTCACTGCTTGGCGGTAGGTGTGGTCGACGAGGTCGCCGGCTGCGAAGACGCCCTTAAGGTTCGTCCTCGTCGAAGGCTGCTCGACTACGACGTACCCCTCGTCGTCGAGGTCGACCTGCCCCCGGACGAGCTCAGAGCGTGGGTCGTGGCCGATGGCGATGAAGAGTCCGGTGGCGTCGACGCGGCGCGTCGACCCGTCCACGGTGTCTCGGAGGATCACTGCCTCGAGGTGCTCCGTGCCGACGATCTCGTCGACAGAGCTGTTCCAGGCGAACTCGACCTTGTCATTGGATTCGGCCCGGGCCACCATGATCTTGCTGGCCCGCAGTCGGTCCCGACGGTGTACGAGGGTGACCTTCGATGCGAACCGCGAGAGGAACGTCGCCTCCTCGACGGCGGAGTCGCCCCCGCCGACCACGAGGATGTGCTGGTCACGGAAGAAGAAGCCGTCACACGTCGCACACCAGCTGACACCATGACCCGACAGCCGGTCTTCACCGGTGACCCCGAGCTTGCGATAGCCCGAGCCCATCGCCAGGATCACTGCCTTGGCGCAGTGCGCGTCGCCGGCAGTGTCCAGGACCTGTTTGACGTCTCCGGTCAGGTCGAGGTCTGTAATGTCGTCCGGTACCAGCTCAGCACCGAACTTCTCAGCTTGCTTGCGAAGGTCGTCCATCAGAGCCGGGCCCATGATGCCGTCGGGAAAGCCTGGAAAGTTCTCGACGTCGGTGGTGTTCATCAGCGCGCCACCCGCCGTGACCGAACCTTCGAACACGAGCGGATGCAGGTCCGCTCGCGCTGCGTAGATGGCGGCGGTGTATCCCGCCGGGCCGGAGCCGATGATGATCACGTTACGGACGTCCGGAGACACCGCTACCTCGCTTCCATGCTGCGTGCCCGACCGACGGGGACGCTGTGCGTGCAACCGATTTCAGGGCTAGATCATTCCCGCCTCAGTATGACGTGGAGAAGAGCGGGGACGGGTGCGCCTGGCACGAGTAGACAGTGGCGCGACGAGCGGTGGGGTCGACCACCACGACAGCCAGGGATCGGTGCCACCGGACGTCGGCGGCGCTGGCTCCCGGCACCAGCTCGACGCGTCGGCACCGTGGGGTCACAGACGCGGAGCCTGACCCGCGCGTGAATCTCTGGGCGTAGCCGGCGAGCGTCTTCGCTGTCAGCGGTCTCGGCAGCGTTTCGTCCCTGACGGTCGGGGAGGGCTGGGTAGGCCCGGTCGCCGTGAAGGTTGACGGGGCGGCCGCTGCGCCGCGACTCGGCGCTAGCTGGCCCGGTGCCCGGTCAGCCGAGACTCCCGCGGCAGCGGACGTTGCCGCGCTGTCACTGCTCGAGGAGCCGTCACCTTGGAGCAGGTCGACGGCGGTGAAGCCCAGCACAACGGTTGCCACGGCTGCGCCCGCCGCCAGAGCCCAGCGCGAGCCGGCGGACGTGCGTGGTTTGGACAATGCCGCCGCCGTCCGACGCTCCGAAAGTGAGGGCACACCCGCAGCCCGCTCCGCGGCCGTACGTCGCAGCGCATCGTCGAGGGAGGCTGACACGGGGGCGGGCATGCGCAGGGTGGTCGTGCCGCTGTCAGCGAGAATCGCCTCGACTTCGTCGAGCGACGTGAGCGCAGCCGAGCACTCGTCGCACGTCGTGAGGTGACCGGCAAGCACTTCGGAGCGCTCGGGTGGCAGGAGCCCCGCGCGCAGGTCTGCGAGGTCGTCGAGTGGGGGATGAGGAAGGTCAGACACGACGCTGGTCCTTCCTGGCTTTGGTGCCCTGATCGGTGGCGGCGTGGCCCACGGCCGCCGCCACAGACCCTTCGACGCTTCTCGGCGGATGCTGGTTCCCTCGATAATGGGTGAGAAGCGGGACCAAACGGGCTCGACCTCGCGAGCAGCGGCTCTTAACGGTGCCCGGAGAGCATTCGAGGATCTCGGCCGCCTCCTCGACGGAGTACCCCTCCATGTCGACCAGCACAAGGGCGGCCCGCTGGTCGTCGTTGATCTGCATCAGTGCTGCCAGGACGTCCGCGCGTCGTTCACTGGTCTCGGCAGTGTTCTCGGCCGTCGAAGGCACCGACAGCTCGGTCGTCCTGTCGTCGTCTTCGGGCAGGGGCACGGTGCTCCGCGTCTTGCGGCGACGCAGGCGGTCGAGACAGGAGTTGACCACTATGCGGTGAAGCCAGGTGGTGACCTGAGCCTCGCCCCGGAAGCTCTCCGCCCGCCGGAACGCGGAGATGAGCGCCTCCTGGAGTGCGTCGGAGGCATCCTCAGGGTCACCGGTGGTGCGCAGCGCGACCGACCACAGGCGGTCGCGGTGACGCCGCACGAGCTCCGAGAAAGCGTCGGGATCGCCGCCGACGTGTTCGCGCAGCAGTGCCGCGTCACTGCGGTCGTCCTGCCCGGTCATCCCAGGACCTGGATCTCCGAGATCTCGCCGCGGTAGGCGCCGGCGCCGTCACTGGGCAGGGAGGTCAACCAGACGAGTAGGTACCGGGTACTCGCCGGCTGGTCGAGGGTGAAGTCGGCGGTTGCTCCAGCCTGAGTGGCGCTGTCAAGCAGCTGGTACTCGTCGGCGGACCCCGACGGGGCCCGGGAGGCCGACTGCGGTGCCGCCCGAAGCTCCACATTCGTACCGTCGTCGCCCAGACTCACCTTGACAGCGTCGACCTGGTGCACCGAGCCGAGGTCGACGACGAGGCCTACACCGGGTTTGAGACCGTTCAGGTCCGGGCTGTCGAAGTAGCGCAGCGTCTGCCAGGACGTCGACGGGTCACCGTCGGTGGCCAGTGGAGCAAGGTCTGGGTTCTCATCGCCGGAGCCTCCGGAGGTGACCGGGTCGAAGTCAGTGACACCGGCGATCGTGAGAGGCCGCAGCACCGGGTCGCCGCCCGGCTGGCCCTGGCTCGGTGAGCCCGATCCCGCCGACGCGCCGGTCGTTGCCGGTGCCGGTTCGGCTCGCCGCTGACCCACCGCGTACGCCAACAAGACGACGCCCACGATGAACACGACTGCGACGGCCCAGGTAAAGGTTCGCCTGAGCGGTGAGCGGTCGGGTACAGGAGGGTCCGTCTCGCCGGAGCGGTCCTCGGTGTCTGCTGAGGAGCCGTCCCGGACGAGCAGCGCGGGTGGGGGTTCCGGCCGCTTGCGTGCAGAGGGGGTGGCTGTCACCGAGCCGTTCAGGCCCGTCGTGGCGGCGAAACCCTCGTCGGCCAAAATCTTGGAGAGGTGCTCCTTGACCTCCGCGACCGTGGTGATCGGGTCGCCGTACCGTGACTGGGCTGCCAGGATCCGGTCGCAGACCGCATCGAGGGCTCGAGGCACTCCTGCCCGCACCTGCCGTGGTCGCAGGACGCGGCCGTGCTCGGTGGGGGCCGGTGGCAGTCCGGGCCAGTCGCCTCCCGGCCATCGAGCGGTGAGGCACGCGTAGAGCAGGCGCCCGAGGTCGAGGGTGTCCTGTAGCTCGGCATCGTGGTCACTGTCGACTTCCCCGCGGAGCACCGCCGAGGTACCGAGGCCGATCAGCTTGACGCCGCTCGACTTGGTGACGACGACGCAGTCGGGGACCAGCCTGCGGTGCGGAAGCCCCATCCGGTGGGCGTTCACCATCGCGCCCGCGACCTCGCGGAGCAGCCAGGTGGCTCTGCTCGCCGGCAGTGGACCCTCCGAGAGCAGGACGTCGAGCGACTGCCCGCTCGCCCACTCCCGGACGATGTAGCTCAGGCTCCCGTCGTCAGTGGCGTCGAGGACCTGCAAGATGCGGGAGTCTGCCACCCGGGACGCTCTCTTCGCAGCGGCAAGCATCCGGTTCGCGTTGGGTGACGCCGACGGCAGCAGCTGCAGCACGACGGAGCGTGCCAGGATCCGGTCGCGGGCTCGCCATGACTCGGACCCGGCCTCTTGGCCGAGGAGGTCTTCGATGACGTACCGGTCCGCCAGGACAGCGCCGGGCTGCACCAAGTGCGCTCCCACGGCCCTCCGTCCGGCAGCCAGTCCTCATGATCGACGCGGTGCGACGACCTCATCTCATGGTAGGTGCTGTCGATGCCCGTTTGAGGCGGGTTAGCCGTGTTTGCCGCGAGAAACGACGAGCACCACGATCCGGCTTATCTCCCGGACACCTAACAAACGAGCGACAACCAGATACGTCACCAGACCCACCACTCCGCCGATGCCCAGCATGGCAAGGGAGTCGGCTTTGCTGGAGACATCGAGCCCGGCCAGATTGAGGGCTGCGAGGCACAGCCAGGCAACCAGCGCAGCCGGTGCGGCCGCGAGAGACACCCGGACGACGAAGGTCAGCAGGGCCGACGCGGCGAGGCCGCCAAGGCGGTGCGACAGCAGGCTGACCGAGACCAGTGCCCCCACGGCGTACGAGGCGCCGTAGGCCAGTGCCAAGGCAGGCGCAACGAGCTCGGGGCTCACCACGATCGTGAGCGCGATCGCCATCACGATGTTGACTGCGGCGATGAGGCACTGGATGAAGAACGGGGTGCGGGTGTCCTCGATGGCGTAGAAGCCGCGCAGCACGACGTAGTGGACGCTGAACATGACCATGCCTGGGGCGAAGGCCATCATGGTCTGACCCAACGACGCGGTGTCACCGGCTGCGTGTCCCCAGCTGAACAGGACCGTCGCGAGCGAAGGTCCGAGCACGAGAAGGGCGGCCGCGAAGGGGACGATCACGACGAGCACGAGGCGCAGCGTCGAAGCCATCTCGGCGGCCACGTCGTGAAGGCGCGCGTCCGCGGCCAGCCTGGAGACCAGGGGCATCGTCGCGGTCGCGAGCGACACCGTGACGATCGAGTGCGGAACCTGGGTGATGAGGAACGCGTTCGAGTACACGGTGAAGCCACTGGCATCCGATGCCCCGTTCACCACCTGTGCCGTACCGGCCGTGGCGCGGTGGACCATGACGTAGAACGCCAGCTGGTTGACGATCACGAAGCCGACCGTCCACATACCGAGGTGCAGAGTGTGGCCCAGTCCGGTACCGCGGAAGTCGAAGCGTGGCCGGATCGCGAACCCGCTGGCCCTCAGGTACGGCAGTAGGACCAGAGTCTGTGCCACGATGCCGAGTGTCGAGCCGAGGCCGAGCAGCAGCTCTTGCCGCGTGGTGAAGCCACCTGTCGCAGGCACGCCGGCATACGCGACGAGGTAGACGACGACGACTGCGATCGAGATGAGGTTGTTCGCGATCGGTGCCCACATCATCGGGCCGAATCGTCCACGTGCGTTGAGGATCTGGCCGATGAGCACGAACATGCCATAGAAGAAGATCTGGGGCAGGCACAGCCGGGCGAAGGCGACCAGCGAGTCCCGCTCAGCCGCGAGGGCAGGGTCGGTGAAGAAGCTGTTGTCCACCATCGCACGCAGCAGGAGCGGAGCCGCCAGTACGAGGACCGCGGTCACTCCCGCCAGCACCACAGCGCCGAGCGTGATGACGCGGTTGGCGTAGGCGTCGCCTCCGTCGGCGTCCGACTTGACCGCCCTGACGAGCTGTGGCACCAGGACTGTGTTGAAGACACCGCCGGCGACCAGGATGTAGAGGCTGTTAGGGACGGTGTTCGCGACGTTGAAGACCTCGGCATGCAGTGACACCCCGATGGCGGCGGCGAGCAGCCCGGCGCGTGCGAACCCGGTCAGGCGCGACAACACGGTGCCAGCAGCCATCAGGCCACTGGACGAGAGCACGCTCGGGCCAACCTGCGCCCGGTCGGTCACGCCGTTGACTCCCCACGGGTCTTGAAGCCTTCACCTCGCGCGCGCTTGTAGAGGCGTCTCGCCGCGGTGCCGACGAGGGCCGCCAACCCGATGCCCATGGCCACCCAGATGGCCACCCCTATCTGGGTGGCCCGGACGTTGAAGTCGAACCTGCGTCCGAAGCCCCTGTTCGAGAAGGTCGACAGTCGCGCCCGGACCTGTGTGACGCCCGATCCGTCCGCGGTGCTCTCGACGTTGATGTCACGGCTCTGCCCCGGACCGAGGTGCAGCGGCTGGAGAGGGGAGATGGCAAGCGCCTGGTTGAGCGGATGCACCGAGATCCTGACCGTTACAGCAGCGTTGAGGTCGTTGCTCACGGTCAGCGGGAACTGCCCTGTGCTGCTTGACATGGCGACGAATGCCGGCCCCGTCACAGTGACGAGTGCGAGCTGTTCAGCCATGGTGCGAGCGAGCTCCCGGGTTGCCGCGTCGCCACGCGCGGGCTGCCGGCGCCATGCCGACGAGCCCGCGTTGGCGAACTGCTGGTCGAATGTGACCGAGACCCTGCGGCGGTCGGTGAGCAGCTCGGTGTACACCCCGCCGGTGTCTCGGAGGCGTTTGATGGCGCTGATGGTCTCGGGCGACAGCTGTGGTTGGCTTCCGGGGAGTGGCAGACCCCCTGAGTACGTCGCTGGAATCCTTCCCGCAAGCTCTGCCAGAGATTCGGGAGCGACGCTGCGGAAGCCGAAACCAGCGCCGAGGTCAGCCTGCGCCGAGAGCTCTCCCGGGTCCCAGTTGAACGGCGCAGCGAATACCGACGTGGCGTGATTTTCCGTCAACGCCCTGACCGTCGCCTCCGCCATCAGTCCCTGGCGGAACTGAAGCGCGGTCATCGTGGACGCGAACGGTTGCCCGCCGATGTCGCTGCGCGTCACTATTGCCGTCAGCGGGCCCGGGCGCGTGTCGAACGTCACCTGAGCGGGCGGGTAGTCCGAGGCGCCTCCTCGGGTGAGCCCTCGCAGACTGCCCTGCGACAGCACGTGGAGTGCCGCACCGGCCAGCCGTGAGACGGCGAGTCCGCGTCGCGTCGTCGAGCCGCCGCTCTGCCAGTCGGCAACCGTCTGGGTGAGCGAGTTGGCCGCCGCATAGCGCTGGCTCGAGACCACGGCAGCGTCGACGACACCGGGCACCCCGGCAGCAGCCAGTGAGCTGGTCGCGGGACTACCCCACGGCAGCATCGTCGTCTGCTGGCGCAGCCTCAGCGTCGCGAGGTCGTGGAGCCACTCTGCGGCGTCCTGCCGCCCCAGTCCGGCACGCGTGTCGACGCCCTGCGCCGCCTGCGCGAACGACTGAACGAGATAGCCCTGGGACATCGCCACAAGCCCCTGCCGTAGGGCCGGATCCACGACCAGCTCCAGACTTCCCGCGGGAGCCTGCGATGCGAAGTCGAGGACGTCTCGTAGCCGCCCGCCGGGAGAGACGAGCCGAGCGAGCCGGTCGTTCACGAATACTCCGTCGGGGTGCCGCATGACCGGCGCGGTGATCGGGAGAAGGGTCACGACGCGCGTCGGGTTCAGGGTGGCAGCCCCAGCGGAGAGGTAGGGCACCGCCGTCGAGGCTCGGGCATCTGCCAGCGAGTCCCGGCCGTCGGCGTTTCCGGCGAGCAAGGTGGCACCGACCTGGTAGACGCCGTCACCGCCGGAGATGGGGAGCTTGGCGAAGGGGATCGAGAGCTGCCAGTCGGTCCGGCTGCCCGGCGCGAGCCGCCCGATCTCATCGAACAGGCCAAGGTCGTTGATGGTCGTGCCGAAGCCGTCGTCATCGGTCGCAAAGAAGTCGAGAGCCGCCTTGCTGACGGCAGGGTCGCTGCCTATGGACAGGTAGACCTTGGCGTCGGTCCAGGCCCGCGTACCGTCGTTCGTGACCGTTCCGGACATCTTGAGGGGTTGTCCGGGAGCAAGTCCCGCCGGAGACACCTCGGTGATCGCCATCGTCAGGTCCGTCGCGATCTCAAGCGTGCTGGGCCTGCGACCCGACGAGCTGCGCGAGCGCAGCGCGGAAAGCAGGCCGCCGCCCGGGTCGCTGGTGGCGGCGGCGACGGACGCATCCGGCCGGGCCGCAGACCCCCACGCGGCGTACGTGACTCCCTCGGTCGCAAGCGCGGTCACCCCGGTAGCCACGCCGAGGGCTAGGATCCACACGAAGCGCCGGTGGGCCATCACCTTGACGCTTTGCGCTCTAATGCCACGCGTGAATGCTAACCGCTGGGGCAGTCGTCGAGGCTGACTACAGTGGTGCATCGTGTCCCAACAGCCCTCCCTCAGCCAGGTGCAACGCACGGCACTGCGCGGGCTCGTCGAGGCTGCGCCCGTCGTCGGGGAGGTCGGGAAGCGCTTCTCGTCAGCCGGTCACGAGATCGCCCTCGTCGGAGGCCCGGTCCGTGATCTGCTGATGGATCGCCTGTCCTCCGACTTCGACTTCGCCACCTCGGCCACGCCGGACGAGATCGAGGCCTGTCTCGACGGCTGGGTCGATGCCCGCTGGGATATCGGACGAGCGTTCGGCACCATCGGGGCCAGAGTCGGCGACGCGGTGCTGGAGATCACGACGTATCGCGCCGACTCGTACGACCCGGCGTCGCGCAGACCAGAGGTGTCCTACGGGGGCGACCTCGAGGCAGACCTCGCCCGTCGCGACTTCGCCGTCAACTCGATGGCCGTCGTGCTGCCGGACCAGCGTTTCGTCGACCCGTTCGGCGGCTTGGCGGATCTCGTCCGGCAGGTGTTGCGGACCCCGGCGACCCCTGCGGAGTCGTTCGGTGACGACCCCCTCAGGATGATGCGAGCCGCCCGGTTCGCTTCCCAGCTGGGTTTCTCGGTGGCGCATGATGCGATGGACGCGATGCGTGACATGGCCGCGCGGCTGGACATCGTCTCTGCCGAGCGCGTACGAGACGAGCTGGTCAAGCTGCTGCTGACCCCGAGGCCACGGCTCGGCCTTGCGCTCCTCGTCGACACCGGCTTGGCGGACCGGATGCTGCCTGAGTTCCCCGCCCTGCGGCTCGAGCACGACGAGCACCACCGTCACAAGGACGTCTACGAGCACAGCCTGACGGTCCTCGACCAGGCAATCGCCCTCGAGCACAGGCTCGACGGTGACGGCGGACCCGATCTCGTCACCCGGCTCGCCGCTTTGCTCCACGACATCGGCAAGCCCCGCACCCGGCGATTCTCCGACGACGGTTCGGTGACCTTCCACCACCACGACGTGGTCGGGGCGAAGATGGCAGCCAAGCGCATGAAGGCCCTTCGGTTCTCGAACGAGGAGACGAACGCCGTGTCGAGGCTGGTGGAGCTGCACCTGAGGTTCCACGGCTACGGCGGCGGCGCATGGACCGACTCGGCGGTACGACGGTACGTCCGCGACGCCGGCGCTCTGCTCAACAGACTGCACGTCCTGACCCGCGCGGACTGTACGACCCGCAACGCCCGCAAGGCGGAACGGTTGCGGCAGACGTATGACGACCTGGAGAGACGGATCGGTGAGCTGCTCGCCGAGGAGGAGCTGGCGTCGCTGCGACCTGACCTCGACGGCAGGCAGATCATGGAGACACTCGCGATCGGGCCCGGTCCGTCGGTGGGGAAGGCTTACAGCTTCCTGCTCGAGCGGCGGATCGAGTGCGGCCCGCACAGCGAGGAGCAGGCACGGGCGGAGCTCCTGGCGTGGTGGTCCTTGCAGTCGCCACCCGACACCAGCTGAGTGGGACGGTCGGCCGAGCCAGTCAAGGCCGCTCAGGTACGTCGAAGCAGGGCCAGGATCGAGAATATGGCGAGGCAGATTCCGCCCACGAGCGTGAGGACGAGCCCGAGCCCTACCGTGGCGATCTTGGAGACCGACAGCACATCGCTGTAGGCGATCAGGGTGGTGAACGCGGCCAGGGTCAGGGCGATGGCGGGCCCTGCGACCGGCCAGCGCCCCTGCCGCCTCGTGAGCGCGCGAACGGCACCGGCGACGGCTCCGACGAAGCCGAAGACGATCGTCAATATCCCGTCTCCGAGGGTCCCCTGTACGTGGACGGACCCAACGGTCTTCCACGGCAGTAGTGCGGCAACCACGATGACGACGCCGGCGGCGCACATCCCCCAGCCCAGCCTGCGGGCTTCGGCGGGGAGCAGCTGAGGACCGGGTGGTCCTGGTGTGGCGTCTCCGGGGCTGCTCGGCCAGGTCCATGACGAGCCGGCGGACTCGTCATCTGGCGGGGGGGTCATGGCACCATCATCGCGCGTTGCCGCGTCCATGCCGCGTAGCCCGCTGCGGTACAGGCGTATCCGAGCGAGACTGCGCCGATCAGCGGGTACGACTTTCCGTTCGCGGGGACGGCCACGGTCCCTACGGCCGCGGCAGCCACGAACACGACGTTGAAAACGACGTCATACAGGGAGAAGACACGTCCACGGAAGGCATCGTCGACGTTCGTCTGGACCAGCGTGTCGACACAGATCTTGACTCCCTGCGCCGTCAGACCGAGCGCGAGGGCCGCGGCGAGGACCGCCTCGTTCGTGTAGAGACCTCCCGGGAACGCCTCGGCAACAGCAGCGAGACAGAGCAGGCCGAGCATCCACGTCTGTGCTCTGACGAGCCGGGTCGCGATAGGCGTGGCGAAAGCGGCGAGCACGAAGCCGACACCCGAGACGAGCACGACGACCGAGAGGCCGGTGAGCCCGGCGTCGGTGTCGTCGGGGTTGTTGAGGTAGTTGCGGTACAGGAGGATCGTCGCGACCGTGTTGAGGCCGTAGAAGAAGCGGTGGGCGGCGATCACCGCCAGCGCCGCGGCGGCCGCCGGCCGGGCCTGCAGATGTCGGAGACCTGCCCCGAGACCGCTCACGACGTGCCCGAGCTCATGACGTAGATCCGTCCGGCCGGGCTCGTCGTCCGGCCCGAGCAGTCGTGGAGGTAGCCGTGTGGCCAGCCAGGCGGCCGCCAAGTAGCCGACCGCTGCCAGCACGACGGTCCAGTCATCGCCGCCAACCGGCCGAGCGATGCGCCTGAGTGCGGCCGCGGCGCCTAGGCCGCAGACGAAGGCGAGGGTCCCGAGGGTCGGCGAGAGCGAGTTGGCCAGCACGAGCTCGTCGGACTGCACCACTCTGGGCAGAGCCGCTGAGAGTCCCGCGAGGAGGAAGCGGTTGATACTGAACGCGATGATCACGAGCACGAGTAGGGCGAGGTCGTGGCCACCGGTTGAGATGACGGCGGCCGTCCCGAGAACCGGAACGGTGCGAACGACGTTGGAGAGAACGAGCGTCCGACGCCGGTCCCAGCGGTCGAGGAAGACGCCTGCGAAAGGACCGAGCACGCTGAAGGGCAGTAACACAGCGGCGAGTGCGACCGCGATGGCGCCGGTATCGGGCTGGCGCTCGGGCGAGAACAGCACGTACGAGGCCAGCGCGACCTGGAAGACTCCGTCGGCGAACTGGCTTGTCAGGCGTACTGCGAGGAGCTGCCGGAACCGACGACCTGCCACCAGGTGACGCAGGTCGCGGGCGGCGCTCATGAGCTGCCAGTCTGCCCCACCGCGCCGTGGGTCGGGAATGTCGGTTTCCCGTCCTTCGCCGTTGGTCTGGGACGGTCGTCGTCGAGCACGGGTAGCATGCTCGAACCTAGACGGCAGCGTGACGGGAGGTGAAGAAATGCAGCTCGCTCAGGTAGCGCAGCACGCCGACGACCTCGACCGGGCGGCCGCCTTCTACGCCGAACTGCTCGGTTGTGGCCCGACTGCCGTGTTCGACCCTCCCCGGTCTGGTGTTCTTCACCCTCGGCGACGTGCGCCTGTTGATCGACCGAGGTGCGCCCTCGGCCTTGATCTACTTGGAGGTGCCTGATGTCCGGGAGCTGACAGCGGATCTGCGCCGGCGCGGCGTGAATGTCGTCAGCGAGCCGCACCGGATATTCCAGCATACTGACCACGCCCTCGGCCCGGCCTGGCACCGACGAGTGGATGGCCTTCGTGCACGACAGCGAAAGCAACCTGGTCGGCCTCGTCAGCCGTCACCCACACGAAGGCGAGTGAGCACTCGCCGACCACGCAACGGCGCCCGTCAAAGCACGTCAGCGATCGACTTCACCCCGGATGAACGCCTCGACAGACTCTCGGCCGAGGTCGTCGGGCCTCTGCACGGGTGGGGACTTCATCAGGTACGACGACGCCGACAGCAGCGGCCCGCCGAGTCCGCGGTCCTTGGCGATCTTGGCTGCGCGGATGGCGTCGATGATGATGCCTGCCGAATTCGGTGAGTCCCAGACCTCGAGCTTGTACTCGAGGTTCAAGGGCACGTTGCCGAAGGCTCGCGCCTCCATCCGGACGTAGGCCCACTTGCGGTCGTCGAGCCAAGCCACGTAGTCGGACGGGCCGATATGCACGTTGCGGGCGGGCATGTCCTGCTCCATGTTCGACGTGACGGCCTGGGTCTTCGAGACCTTCTTCGACTCCAGCCGGTCGCGTTCGAGCATGTTCTTGAAGTCCATGTTTCCGCCGATGTTGAGCTGATAGGTGCGGTCGAGCGCCACCCCGCGGTCCTCGAACAACTTCGCCATCACCCGGTGGGTGATGGTGGCACCCACCTGCGACTTGATGTCGTCGCCGACGATGGGTACGCCGGCGTCCTCGAACTTCTTGGCCCACACCGGGTCGGAGGCGATGAACACGGGCAACGCGTTGACGAATGCCACCTTGGCGTCCAAGGCGCACTGGGCATAGAACTTGTCCGCCTGCTCCGAGCCGACCGGAAGATACGACACCAGGACGTCCGTCTTGGTGTCCTTCAGGACCTGCACGACGTCGACCGGGTCGACGTCGCTCTGCTCGATGGTCTCGAGGTAGTACTTCCCGAGCCCGTCGAGGGTGGGTCCACGCTGAACGGTGACGCCGAGCGGGGGCACATCGGCGATCTTGATCGTGTTGTTCTCGCTGGCAGTGGTTGCCTCGGATAGGTCGAACCCCACCTTCTTGGCGTCGACGTCGAACGCTGCGACGAAGCTGACGTCTCTTACGTGGTACTCGCCGAACATGACGTGCATCAGGCCCGGAACTGTGGCGGACGGGTCAGCGTCCTGGTAGAAGTGGACGCCCTGGATCAGCGAGGTGGCGCAGTTGCCGACCCCGACGATGGCTACCCGAACGGTGCTCATGCGATGGTCCTCATTCCGATTCGTGCGCGGTGGACGGAAGCCCGTCAGCGCGCCTTCTGGTGGGGTGTGGTCAGTCATCTGTCGTTGCCGGGTCCCGAAGCGTCGCGGGTGAGGCGGTCGCCGGCTGGGAGACTCGCTCGGTCTCGATGAGCTCGCTGAGCCAGCGGACCTCTCGCTCGACCGACTCCAACCCGTGCTGCTGAAGCTGGAGCGTGTAGGAGTCGACTCGCTCGCGAGAGCGGGCGAGTGACGCGCGAACGGCCTCGAGGCGCTCCTCGAGCCGGCTCCGGCGGCCCTCGAGGACTCGGATGCGCGTCTCCGTCGTAGTAGCGCCGAAGAACGCGAAGCGGACGCCGAAGTTGTCGTCGTCCCAGGCGCTTGGGCCTGTCGCCGAGACGAGCACACCGAAGCGCTCCTTACCGTCGGCGGTAAGCGCGTAGACGATCTTCGCTCGGCGGCTGCTCGAGGCCGGGGACGCGTCGCGGTTGGGGCTCTCCTGCTGGATGAGTCCCTCGCGCAGCATCTGCTTGAGTCGGGGGTAGAGCGAGCCGTACGACAGCACCCTCCCCCAGCCGAGCAGGGCGGTCACCCTCTTGCGGAGCTGGTAGCCGTGCATCGGAGCCTCGTGCAGCAGTCCGAGGACCGCGAGCTCGAGGGCGTCACCGCGCTTGGTCAAGCGTGGACTCCTCAGCAGGTGGACGATACGGCGCTTCGTCAGCAGTGCAAGGTGACGACGTATCGGCAGAACGTATCACCCGGACGTATCGTCGCGATACATCGGCTGGTGGTTAAGTTGGAATTCGGTCACCTGTTGCCCGTACCCTCGGAGCCACCATGTGGTCCCAACGCTCCGTCATCGACTACTCGCTCCAGCGGCGAGCCACGTTGTCGACGCTCTTCAAGGGTGGCGCGACGTGGATGGAGGATGTCTGTGATGCGGACCCATACACCCTTCGTGCGGCCAAGCACCTCGGCGAGCCGGCAGCCAACCCCTGTCCTGTCTGCCGCAAGCCGGAGCTGCGTCTGCTCTCCTACGTCTTCGGCGAAGAGCTCGGGCAGTTCTCCGGCCGGATCAAGTCGCGCGCGGAGATCGAGCTGATGGCCCATCAGCACGGGGAGATCCGCATCTACGTCCTCGAGGTATGCCGCGGTTGTGGCTGGAACCACCTGGTCGAGTCGTACGTGGTCGGCGACGGCACACCCCGTAAGCCACCCCGACGTCAGCGCACCGTCGAAGACGACGACTGACGGACCCGAGCGCCGTGAGCAGTCGACAACCCCCTCCCCGTGGCCCGTCGCGCGCCACTCCTTCGGGCAGCCGGCGACCGGGACGACAAGCAGGTCCAAGAATGCGCGACCTGGCCGGCTGGGCGAAGACCCGCTACGTGGGCCTGAAGGTGCTGAAGTGGGGGGCGATCTCCGCACTGGTCGTCTCACTATTGGCTGCCGTCGCCATCTACGTCACCTACAAGCGCATCGACATCCCCGATCCGAACAAGGACTTCCAGGCAGAGACGACGACGGTCTACTACTCCGACGGCAAGCATGTGCTGGGCCAGTTCGAGCTGCAGAACCGCGAGAGCATCGACCTCGCCCAGATGCCGCAGTCCCTCCAGGACGCAGTGATCTCGGCGGAGGACCGCACGTTCGAGACGAACCAGGGCATCGACCTCAAGGGGATCCTCCGGGCGGCTTGGCACAACCTCCGCTCCGATGGCACCGAGCAGGGCGCCTCCACAATCACCCAGCAGTACGTCAAGGTGCTGTACCTGTCGCAGGAGCGCACCTGGCAACGGAAGATCAGGGAGGCGTTCCTCGCCGTCAAGCTGCAGAACACCCTGAGCAAGGACCAGATCCTCGAGGGCTATCTCAATACGATCTACTACGGCCGGGGCGCGTACGGCGTGCAGGCGGCGGCGCAGGCCTACTTCTCGAAGGACGCCAAAGATCTGAGTGTGGCCGAGAGCGCGGTGCTGGCGGCGGTGCTTAACTCCCCGGGTTACCTCGACCCGGCCAACGGCAAGGACGCGGCCGCAGCGCTGCTGGCCCGATACCAGTACGTCCTCGAGGGGATGGTGTCGATGGGAAACCTCGACAGCGCCCAGGCGGCCCGCCTCGAGGTGCGCCTTCCTCGTTTCCCGAAGGTCAAGCAGACCAACCGTTATGGCGGCCAGCGGGGCTATCTGATGACGATCGTCAAGCAGCAGCTACAAGCCGTCGGCTTCAACGCCCAGCAGATCGAGGGCGGGGGTCTCAAGGTCATCACGACGTTCGACTGGGACAAGGAGCGCGCGGCGGGGCATGCCGTCAAGAACGTGCGACCCGACCACAAGCGGCAGCTGCACATCGCCCTGGCGTCCGTCCAGCCCGGCACCGGGGCGCTGCGTGCCCTGATCGGCGGCAAGAACTACCTCGACAGCCAGATCGACTGGGCCGTCGCGGGCGGGTCGCCGGGTTCCTCCTTCAAGCCTTACGCGCTGGCAGCAGGCCTCGAACAGGGCTTCACCCTGAACGACTACTTCGACGGGAACTCTCCGCTGACACTGGCCGACGGCTCCACGGTCGAGAACGAGGGAACGGGCTCCGGTACGTCGTACGGCGCGGTCAGTCTCCTCTCGGCCACCACGGAGTCGATCAACACCGCATACGTCGACATGACCGTGCAGATGCAGAACGGGCCGACCAAGATCGTCGACGCAGCGGTGGCGGCGGGGATCCCCCGGTCGTCGCCCGGTCTGAACGAGAATGCGGGGGTGTCACTGGGCAGCGCGACGGTCTCGCCGATCGCGATGGCGGACGGCTACGCCACCTTCGCGGCCGGGGGCCAGCAGGCGGACTGGTACGTCATCTCCAAGGTGACCGACGCGAGCGGGGTCCAGTACGAGCATCTCACCAAACCCAGCAGGGCGTTCAGCGCCGACATCGTGAGCAACGTGACCTACGCGCTCCAACAGGTCATCGCATCCGGCACGGGTGCGCGTGCTCAGGCCCTCGGCCGTCCGGCCGCCGGCAAGACCGGCACCGCGACGAACGCCGACGGAGATGTGTCGTCCTCTTGGTTCGTCGGCTACACACCACAGCTGTCGACTGCGGTGATGTACGTCCGGGGTGACGGGAACCAGGCGCTCAACGGTTATCTCGACACGTACTTCGGCGCGGACTACCCGACCGAGACCTGGACGACGTATATGAAGGCGGCTCTGCAAGGCGAGCCGGTCAAGAGCTTCCCGCTCAGAGCGTCTCTGAACGGCGTCGGCCCGACGTCCGCACCGCCGTCGACGACGGCTCCGGCTGTCACCGGGGCAACCGGACCCACCGCACCGCCTCCGGCGACCTCGCAGGCGACGAAGAGCTCCTCGCCGCCGAGCACGTCCATGCCGCCGACGACCTCCGCGGCCCCGAGCACCTCACGGCCACCGCCCACGACTTCCGCGCCACCCCCGACAACCTCGGCGCCACCACCGACGACGTCCGCGCCTCCGCCCACGACGTCCGCCCAGCCGCCGCCTTCGTCCACGCGCCCGCCGCCCTCGTCCTCTCCGCCGACGTGAGCCGGTCGCAGCCTTGAGGCTCGCGGGTCAGGGTCCGGTACGCACCTCCGACGACGTGGTGGCTCCCACACTCAGCGATCCGGTCGCACGGGCGGCATCCGGTACCGTCGGCGGCCCTCTCGGTGCCCACGCGCGCACGGCACGCAGCTGGTGGACTCCCGTGCGGGTCGTGCTCGCGGTCGCCACGGTGGTGTTCGGCCTCGGCGTGGTACAGAAGTCCCCGTGCGTCGTGGAGAAGTGGTCCGACGCGGCATCACCCAAGCCCTTCTCACACATGTGCTACACCGACATCCCGCTCCTGTACGTGTCTCGTGGACTCGCGGAGGGCATCTGGCCCTACCAGCCGCTGACGGACCTTCCGGCAGACAAGCAGCCCGCCACGGCGGCGCAGGCACAAGCGCTCACGGTCGAGTACCCAGTCCTCACCGGAATCTGGATGGGAGCTACCGGACTGCTCACTCGTGTCATCGGCACGTCTCCCGACGTCTCCCGGATTCCTCACGCGTCGGTCGGAGGCAACCTCGACGTTCAGCACGACAGTGCCGTGTTCTGGAGCGTCAACACCATCGGCTTCTTCCTGGTCCTGCTGGTCGGGTTGGTGCTGCTCGTGCGTGCGCAGCCGAAGCGGCCGTGGGACGCGATGCTGGTCGCGGCCTCTCCGAGCCTTGCGCTGACGGCGACGATCAACTGGGACATGCTCGCGTTCGGGTGGGTCGCCGGCAGCCTGTGGGCATGGTCGACCCGGCGTCCCCTGCTCGCAGGGGTACTCATCGGGCTGGGCACCGCCACGAAGCTCTATCCGGTGTTCTTCCTGGGTCCGCTTCTCGTGCTGTGTCTACGGGAGCGCAGGGTGCTCGACGTGTGGACCAGGACGGCAAGCGCCGCAGTCGTGGTATGGCTCGTCGTCGACCTGCCCGTCTACTTTTGGTCGCCCGAGGGGTTCTCCTGGTTCTGGAAGTACAACGGCTCACGCGGCCCCGACTTCGGATCGCTGTGGCTCGTGGCGTCGAACTACGGGCACACCGCGAGCCCACGCACCGTCAACCTGGTGAGCGAGGCGTTCTTCCTGGTGGCTTGTGTAGCGATCGGACTGCTGTGCCTGCTCGCACCCCGACGGCCTCGGCTACCGCAGCTCCTCCTCCTGGTCATCGTGGCCTTCGTAGTGGTCAACAAGGTGTTCTCGCCGCAGTACGTGCTGTGGCTCCTGCCGCTCGCCGCGCTGGCCCGACCCCGCTGGCGCGACCTCTTGATCTGGCAGGCCTGCGAGGTCTTCTACTTCTTCGCGGTCTGGATGCACATCGCGAACTTCTTCGTGGACGCCGGCCGGAGGGACTGGGTCTACGCGCTTGCGGTGGTCGTCAGGATCATCGGCGAGCTGTATCTCGTGGTCCTGGTCGTGTTTGACATCCTGGTGCCGGCGCGGGACCCGGTTCGCGCCGACGGGTTGTCCGACGACCCCCTCGGGGGTGTCCTCGACACAGGACTCGACAGTGAGCCTGTCGCCGGCTCCGCTCCCGACAGCGGTCCAAACCGAGACCTGCTCTACTCGTGACACGACAGCCGGCGCCGAGGGTGGAGGATGCGGTCAGCTCGTCACGACTCGGTCGAACGTCGTCGTCGTATAGCGGACCCGTACGCCGACCTCGTCGCCCACCCTCGGCAGCGACGCGGACGTCGGCACGAAGATCATGCTGACCTGCATGTGTGGTGGTTCGACGAACCAACGCTGCCTGCCGTCCACGACGTACGGCGAAAGGGCTCGTCCCGTCGCGTCGAGGCCGCCGCGCGCCAGGGACACGGCTCGCTCGCGGGCCGAGGATGCTGCCGCGGGCGCCTCCAGTGCGATGCCGTGCGCCGTACCACCGGCGACCACGAGCAGGTGGCCGGACCGCGTGGCCGCGCGCTGGCGGTAGCCGCTGCGGTCTCCGCGCTTCAGCGGATGGACGTCGAGCACCGTCGCCTTCGCCGAGAGGGCACCTCTGTCCCCCAGCCACAGGGCCGTACCCACTCTCGGCCGCAGCTCGATATCCGGGTAGCGGCCACGAAGGGTCGCCAGCTCGTCCTGCGCGAGGTGGCTCACGAACCACCGGTCGAATCGCACGCCGCGGACCCAGCGTTCGACCTCTGCCGCGTGGCCCCCGCCAAGCGGCAGGTGAAGAGCCCCGCCTTCGACCCGCACACCGCGTGCAAGACGTCGGGCGGCCGCGAGACCCTCCGTGTCGAACCCGTGCCGGCGCAGCGAGGTAAGTGCCTCGAGCACGACACGGGGACGTCCCTGCTGTGCGCCGAGGGCTGCGAGGTCCTCGGGTCGTCCGAGCGTGTGGACAACTCTGTCGTTGTCCGACTCGCCGGCTAGCGAAGCCCGCCACGGTTCCATCACCAGGATTGAGCTCGAGCAGCGGCGCTCCACCTCGGCGACCTCCGAGTAGGTGCCGACGGCGATGTAGTCCAGACCGAGCCACTCGACGCGGCGAGCCAGCCTTCCGACGCCGAAGCCGTAGCCGTTGCCCTTAGCGACAGGCACCAGGCCCGGGTTCGCGGCGGCCGTCCGCGACAGATGTGCCCGCCATCGGGGCCCGTCGACGTACAAGGTCAGCGGCATCTCGTGGCTCTCTACCGGCGGCTCATGTAGAGGGCGAAGGCCTTGTAGACGAGGCGGCTCAGCGGCAGATCCCACTCGCCGACGTACTCGACCGCCTCACCGCCCGTGCCGACCTTGAATTGGATCAGGCCGACATGGGGGTCGTCCGGGTCCAGGGTCTCCGTGATCCCTCGCAGGTCGTACACGCTGGCTCCGGCGTCGATGGCGTCGCGGATCATCTGCCACTGGACCGCGTTCGAGCCGCGGACCTCGCGTTTGGTGGTGGACGACGCGCCGTAGGAGTACCAGGTGTGGCCCCCGACCCTGACCCACGTCGCGGCAGCCACCAGGTCGCCGTCGTGCTCGGCCAGATACAGCCGGATGCGGTCGGGGTCCTCGCTCTGCAGCACGTGGAACATGTGGGTGAAGTACCGCAGCGGCCGGGCTGTGAATCGGTCGCGCTCGGCGGTCTGCGTATAGAGAGTGTGAAACCGGGCGAGGTCGTCCGGGCCGCCGCGGTTGACCTCGACGCCGGACTTGGCGGCCCTCTTGATGTTGCGGCGCCACTGCTGGTTCATGCCTGCCAGTACGTCGTCCGCCGTGCGACCCTTGAGCGGAACCTGGAATACGAACGGTGGCTGGCCGGCGGCGAAGCCGTCGTCGGCCGACTGACGACTCCAACCCGAGGCGCGTAGCGCCTCACAGACGGCCTCGCCCTCGGAACGGGTCGCGTCGGGCCGCACGTCGCCGAGCCGTTGACTGCCGGGGTCCGCGATGGCCCGCTTGACGGTTCCTGCGGTCCACGAGCGCAGGGCGACCGGAGGACCGATCCGCACCCCGAACGCCCCGCGCGCGCGAACGTGGTCGGCCAGCGCCGCAAGGGACTGAGCCAGGTACGGTCCGCTCCAGTCGAGCACAGGGCCCTCGGGCAGGTAGGCGAGAGACGTGTTGAGCCGCGGGATCCTTCGATAGAGCACCAAGCCGGCCCCGGCCAGCCTGGTGCCGTGGAACCATCCGAGTGACTCTCTGTCCCACTCGCTCTTGACCTCGCCCCACGCCGGCGTCTGCAGGAAGCTGACGTCGGGTCGAGAAGTCACGAAATCGAGGTGCTCCGCCGTTGAGATGGTGCGCACGGCGAACTCGGTCACGCGGCGCAACGCTACCGGACCACCGCGAGCGTCAGAGGCTCTGCGCCCGCAGCCACGCGATGTCGGCCTTGTGGCCCTCCTCTCCTCCAGGGGTTTCGCAGACGACTGGCGCGCCCGCTTGCTGCACTACGGCGATGATGCCGCCCGCCTCGATCTGCCCTTGGCCGAGGTTGGCATGGCGGTCGGCGCCGGAGTCGAACTCGTCTCGAGAGTCGTTGGCGTGGACGAGATCGATCCGCCCGGTGACCGCCATCACGCGGGCGACGACACCCATCAGGTCCTCGCCGCCGGCGTGGGCATGGCAGGTGTCGAGGCAGAACCCGACGGTGTCGCCTCCCTCGGCCTCGGCCAGGGCGTCCCAGAGCATCGCGATGCGGTCGAGGCGCCTCGCCATCGCGTTGTCGCCACCCGCCGTGTTCTCGATCAGAAGGGGGACCGGCATGGTGAGGCGGTCGACACACTTGCGCCAGTTGTCGTAGCCGGTCGCCCGGTCGGCGGCGTCGAGGACGTGGCCGCCGTGCACGATCACTCCCCTGGCACCGATCTCTGCGGCGCTGTCGAGTGTCTGCTGGAGGATCTTGCGTGACGGTATGCGGATGCGGTTGTTGGTGGTGGCGACGTTGAGGACGTACGGCGCGTGCACGTAGAGGTCGACTCCTGCTGACGCGGCGGCTTGCTCGAGGGCGACGGCTCCACCCTCGTAGGCGACCGTCGGCCCCTTCCACCCTTGCGGGTCGCCGAGGAAGAACTGGGAGAGACCGGCCTCGCGGGCCTGCGCCTCGGCCACCGGGTCGGCCTGGTCGACGTGGGCGCCGACGACGAGAGGGGACATGCCGCACACGATAGGACCTCGAAGCCGACAGCCCGACCTGGCCGACCCGGCTCGTCGCCCGAGTCCGCCGGCTCGTCCGCCCGACAGACCTCCTCATCCCCTGGACAGACCTCCTCATCACCGACCGGACACTCCCTCACCCGCAAAGGGGGCCCCTCCGGAGGCCCAAACGGGTGCCGACGCGTGTCTGGTCGGGAGTGGCCGCGCCCGCCGGAAGTCAGGGGTGAGTCAGGGGAAACCCGATGGCTCTGGCGGTCGGGAGGTCGCTACCGTTGTCACGCGAGAGTGGGCAGTGGAGCACACGTCTCGAAAGCCGACCGGTGCGAGGGAGCAATGTCCGAGACGTCTGCTGTGACGACCCATTCTGTCGACGGGGTCGCTGCGCGAACAGTCGACCTGACCAAGGTGTACGGCGAAGGGGACGCGTCTGTCGCGGCTCTCGACGGGGTGTCGATCGAGTTCCGCCGAGGTGAGTTCACGGCCGTGATGGGGCCCTCGGGGTCCGGCAAGTCGACGTTGATGCACTGTATGGCGGCGCTCGACACGTCGTCGAGCGGCGAGGTCCACCTCGGCGAGACCGTCCTGAGCGGGTTGAGCGACAAGTCGCTCACCAACCTCCGCAGAGACAAGATCGGCTTCGTGTTCCAGGCGTACAACCTGGTGCCTACCCTGACCGCCGAGGAGAACATCGTGCTGCCCCTCGCGATCGCGGGTCGGAGGCCGGACCCGGAATGGTTCGACACCGTCATCGACACCATCGGACTCCGGCCCCGCCTCAGACACCGCCCCAACGAGCTCTCGGGTGGGCAACAGCAGCGCGTCGCCTGCGCCCGCGCGCTCGTGTCCCGGCCGGAGATCGTCTTCGCCGACGAGCCGACCGGCAACCTCGACTCGAGCGCCAGCGCAGAGGTGCTCGGCTTCCTCCGACGCAGCGTCGACGACTATGGGCAGACGATCGTGATGGTCACCCACGACCCGATCGCCGCCGGCTATACCGACCGGGTGGTCTTCCTCGCCGACGGCAAGGTCGTCGCCGAGCTGCGCGGCCCGACGGCCGACACCGTGCTGGAGCAGATGAAGGTACTGAGCCTGGAGTCCGTCAGCGGTACCGCGGCCGGAGTCTGAGCAGGATGCTGAAGGTCACCTGGCGCAACCTCGTCGCCCGCAAGCTCCGACTCGCTCTCAGCGGTTTCGCCATCGTCTTGGGTGTCGCGTTCGTCGCAGGCTCCTTCATCTTCACCGACGCGCTGGGCGGTGCCTTCGATGGGATCATCAAAGGCACGACTGCCGACGTAGAGGTGGCACCCAAGGGGGCCGGTGACTTCAGCTCTGCCGAAGACTCGCGCACGGTTCCGGCATCCGTGCTGGCCGACCTCAAGGCCCTCCCGGACGCTGCGGCGGTCGCCGGCAACGACCAGGTACAAGGCGTCTACGTCATCGGGTCCGGCGGCAAGGTGGTGGGTGGCAACGGTCCTCCGGGGCTCGCGTTCAACTACACCACGACCAAGGCCATCACCGGCAATCAGATCATCACCCTCGCCTCAGGATCGCTGCCCACCGGACCAGGGGAGATCGCCCTCGACGAGGCGTCGGCCGACAAGGCTGGCTACCGCATCGGCGACTCCGTCCCCCTGGTCACGCCCGGCACGGAGCCGAGGCTGGAGGCGAAGCTCACCGGCCTGGTCAAGTTCGGCTCAGAAGGGGGTCTGGTCGGTGCCACATTGACCATCTTCGACCGCGACGCGATGCTGCCGTTGTTCTTCCACGGCAGGGACGTCTACACAGGAATCTCCATGACCGCGGCCGACGGGGTCTCGCAGCAGCAGCTCGCCGACGAAGCCAACAAGCTCCTCCCTACCGGTGTGACCGCTCGCGAAGGCGACAAGGTCGCCAAGGACAACGAGGATGCGATAGGACAGGCCCTCGGGTTCATCAACATATTCCTCCTCGTCTTCGCCGCTGTTGCCGTGGTGGTCGGCACCTTCTTGATCATCAACACGTTCTCGATCCTGGTAGCCCAGCGCAGCCGTGAGCTCGCCCTGCTGAGGGCCATGGGCGCCTCGAGACGACAGGTCAACCGCTCGGTCCTGACCGAGGCCTTCGCCGTGGGACTGATCGGGTCCACCATCGGTATCGGGGCGGGCTACCTGCTCGCCATCGGGCTGAAGGGACTCTTCGGGGCTATCGGCCTCGACCTCGGTGGGGCGAGCTTCCCGGTCCTGCCGCGCACGATCGTCATCTCGTACGTCGTCGGTCTCGTGGTGACGATGATCGCGGCATACCTGCCGGCGCGGCGGGCCGCCCGTATCGCGCCGGTCGCAGCGATGCGCGACGACGTGGCGCTGCCGGAGGCGTCGCTCAGGCGTCGGATGATCGTGGGTGCCGTGCTCGTCGTGGCCGGAGTGGCGTCGATGGCGGCCGGGTTCGCCGGCTCGGGCGGCAAGGGGTTGTCGCTGATCGGGCTCGGCATGCTGGTGATCCTGGTCGGTGTCGCGCTGATGTCGCCGGTGCTCGGTCGTCCGGTCGTCAGGGGACTCGGAGTGGTCTACACGCGGCTCTTCGGCACGGTCGGGACCCTGGCGACGCAGAACTCGCTGCGGAACCCACGCCGAACGGCGGCAACGGCGAGCGCTCTGATGATCGGGCTCACACTCGTCGCTCTGATGTCGATACTGGGGCAGTCGGCGAAGGCCAGCACCGACAAGGCGATCAACGAGACGCTGACAGCGGACTTCGTCCTGTCCAACGCGATCGGCACGCCGTTCTCGGCAACGATCGGAAACAGGATCGCGAAGCTGGACGGAGTCCAGACGGTCGCGAGGTTCCGACAGGGCCTCGGGGAGATCGACGGAAACCAGGTCTTCCTCGGGGCCGCCGACGCGACGCAGCTTGCCGACACGCTCAACGTCCCCATGACAGCAGGTCAGGTCGGCGACCTCGCCGACAAGGTCATCCTCGTGGACACCACCACGGCCGACAGCAAAAACTACGCCATCGGCGACCCGGTCGACCTGAAGCTCCAGGCGGGCACTCAGCACCTGACTGTGGGCGGGGTCTTCAAGGCGTCAGCGGCCGTGCCGGCCAACTACCTCGTGAGCCTCCACACGCTTGCCAAGGGCGGCATCAAGCCCAACGACTCGCTGCTGTTCATCACCAAGGACCCCGGCGCCAGCACGTCGGCCATCCATGACGAGATCGAGACCATCACCAAGGACCTTCCCACCGTCACTTTGAAGGACCAGCAGGAGTTCGCGGCCGAACAGAGCAAGCAGATCGACACCTTCCTGTACATCATCTACGCCTTGCTCGGGCTCGCCGTCATCATCGCCGTGCTCGGCATCATCAACACCTTGGCGCTCTCGGTGATCGAGCGGACTAGGGAGGTCGGGCTGCTTCGCGCCGTCGGTCTGAGCCGACGGCAGCTCCGGCGGATGGTCCGGCTCGAGTCGGTCGCCATCTCGGTGCTTGGTGCGGTGCTCGGGATGACGATGGGCATCGTCTTCGGAGTGGCCCTGCAGCGGGCGATCGCCGACCAGGGGGTCGACGTCCTCGCGATCCCCTGGCTCCGGTTGGTCATCTTCGTGCTGCTCGCGGCCCTGGTCGGAGTGCTGGCCGCGGTCCTCCCGGCACGGCGGGCGGCCAAGCTCAACGTGCTCGACGCGATCACCACCGAGTGACCACCGCCGAGGGCAGTTGACGTTCGTCGCCCCTCAACGGCGCCCGCTGCCTCGTCGCGTCGAAGCTGTGGACGACGATTACCGCCGGATCGGGTCGCGCTGATAATCTGGCCAGCGCCGATCCGGTCGTAAGCCGGGTCTCATCACGTCGGACCATCGGTGGGTGGATCATCGCCCTGTCGCACGGCCCGACGTGACCTCCTGTCACGGAGAGACCGTGACCGCCAAGTCCACAGGAGGTGGATGTCGCTCATGCGCAACTACGAGCTCATGGTGATCCTCGACCCAGACCTCGAGGAGCGGACGGTACAACCGTCCCTCGACCAGTACCTGAACCTGGTCCGCCAAGACGGCGGCAGCGTCGAGTCCGTCGACGTGTGGGGCCGCCGCCGGCTGGCCTACGAGGTGAACAAGAAGACCGAGGGCATCTATGCCGTTGTCACGTTGTCGGCCGAACCGGCTACGGTCAAGGAACTCGACCGGCAGCTCGGCCTCAACGAGTCGGTGATGCGCACCAAGGTTATGCGGCCAGAGGTCCACTGAACCGCTGAGCGACGCGCCCCACGGAGACGCCAGACCGATTCCCCCGGTCGTTTCACCCGAACTGACCAGCCCAAGGGAGGCCATCGCACATGGCAGGCGACACAACCATCACCGTCGTCGGAAACCTCACCGACGACCCAGACCTGCGGTTCACCCCGAGCGGTGCAGCCGTCGCCAACTTCACCGTGGCCTCGACCCCGCGGTTCTTCGACAAGCAGACCAACGACTGGAAGGACGGCGAGGCTCTCTTCCTGCGCTGCTCCATCTGGCGCCAGGCGGCCGAGAACGTCGCCGAGACGCTCCAGCGCGGCGCTCGTGTCATCGTCTCCGGTCGTCTCAAACAGCGTTCCTACGAGACTCGCGAAGGCGAGAAGCGGACCACTTTCGAGGTTGAGGTAGACGAGATCGGCCCGTCGCTGAAGTATGCGACGGCCAAGGTCACCAAGACCTCGCGGTCAGGGAGCGGTGGTGGTGTCGCCTCAGCCGGTAACGACCCTTGGGCGACGCCTGCAGGCCAGTCGGCCGGCGTGAGCAGCTCATCCGGCGCCGCCGGCGACCCCTGGGCGGCCCCCGCCGGAGGATCCGACGAACCGCCCTTCTGACCGACGCGACACGACGAGCGGCATCCGCTGTCCGCCCGTTCTATCCGACCATTCCGGCGTTTTCGCCGGGCTCTGAGAAAGGGAGCACCACAATGGCCAAACCAGTCGTCCGCAAACCGAAGAAGAAGGTGTGCGGGTTCTGCAAGGACAAGGCCACGTACGTCGATTACAAGGACACGACGCTGCTACGCAAGTTCATCTCCGACCGCGGGAAGATCCGAGCGCGCCGTGTCAGCGGGAACTGCACCCAGCACCAGCGCGACGTGGCCATGGCGATCAAGAATGCCCGAGAGATGGCCCTCCTTCCCTACACGTCCAGCACCCGCTGAGAGGAGATCGGCCGTGAAGCTCATCTTGACGCAGGAGGTCTCCACACTCGGCACGCCGGGCGACGTGGTCGAAGTCAAAGACGGCTACGGCCGCAACTACCTCGTACCGCGTGGTCTTGCGATCCGTTGGACGAAGGGGGCCGAGAAGCAGATCGACTCGATAAAGAAGGCGAGGTCGGTGCGCGACGTCCGCGACATGGGCCAAGCCGATGAGATCAAGTCGAGGCTGGAGGTGATGACGGTCACCGTGCCGGCTCAGGCTGGCGGCACCGGCCGCCTGTTCGGGGCGGTCACCGTGTCGGACATCGTCGACGCCGTGAAGTCGAGTGGAGGGCCCGACATCGACAAGCGGCGCATCCTGGTCTCCAATCCGATCAAGACCCTCGGAGCCCATCAGGTAGCGGTCAAGGTGCATGACGACGTCTCCGCCACGCTGAACCTCGACGTGGTTGCGTCTTGACGTGGCAAACCCGTGACGTCGTCGCCTCCCTGATATCGACCCCGGTAACACCGGTCCTCACCCCCGCCCGCCGAGATCCATCTCGCGAACGTCGGCGATGGGGCCGAGCACAAGCCAGCTGTCGCCGCGTGCACGTAGCAGCAGGGTGAGCATCCGCATCACCATGAACGCCACGAACGCGGCCCACAGCCAGACGAGCCCTCCTCCCCACCAGCCGACGGCGAGAGCAAGCGGCGCGAAGACGGCAAGGTTCACCAGACCGGCCCACGCGAGGTAGCGGCCGTCGCCGGCGCCGATGAGCACGCCGTCGAGCACGAAGACTATGCCGGCCACGGGTTGGTGCAGAGCGACGATGAGAAGCACCCTCGACAGCGACTGCTGCACGGGCGGGTCGTCGGTGAACACCGGCACGAGAAGCGGCCGCACCACGAGGAGGACCGCACCCAGACCACCCCCGGTGGCGACGCCCCACCACACCATCCGCCGTGCCGCGGCGCGGGTGCCGACCGCGTCTCCCGCGCCCAGCAGCCGGCCGGTGATCGCCTGCCCCGCAATGGCGATGGCGTCCAGAGCGAAGGCCAGGAACGTCCAGATCGTAAGGGCCACCTGATGCGCTGCGACCGCCACCGTGGAGATCGAGGCCGCGACAAAGGTTGCCAGGACGAACGTGGCCCGCAGCGTGACGGTGCGTACGACCAGCGGGAGGCCCGCGAGCCAGGCGGCCCTGATTCCGGGCAGGTGAGGAGACAGTGAGGCCTGGGATCTTCGCGCGGCACGTACGACGACGGCCACGACCGCCGCGGCTCCCCCCACCTGAGCGACTAGGGTGCCCGTCGCAGAGCCGGCGATGCCCAGGCCGAGACCGAAGACGAGTAGGACGTTGAGGCCGACGTTGACGACGTTGGCCGCGACAGCGACGAGAAGCGGTGTCCGGGTGTCCTGCAGCCCGCGGAGGACGCCGGTGGCAGCGAACATCAGCAGCAGCGCAGGTACGCCGAAAGCGGCGATGCGCAGGTAGGTGAGGGCAAACGCCGCGACGTCGTCGGCGACCCCGAACCAGCCGACGACTACCGTCGACATGCTGACGGTGGCGAGCCCGGCGAGCGCACCTATGACGACAGCGAGCCAGATGCCGTCGATGCCGATCCTGAGGGCGGCCCGAGGGCTGTGCGCCCCGAGGTTGCGCGACACCATCGACGTGGTCCCGTAGGCCAGGAAGACGAAGACGCCGACGACCGTCTGGACGACGGTTCCCGCTATGCCGAGGGCGGCGAGCTGTGCCGTTCCCAGGTGGCCCACGATGGCGGCGTCCGCGAGGAGGAAGATCGGCTCGGATACCAGCGCTGCGAATGCAGGTACCGCGAGCCGGGCGATCTCGCGATCTTGGCGGCTGCGCACCGTACGGGTTGCCGCCAGGGCTGGTGTCGTCTCATCTGGTGGCCGCCGCCTCATCGCTCGGCCATTGTGCTGCAACTTTATTCTCCTCCACACCTGGGTGTTCGCCAAAGCGCTGGTCACCGTCCGAGCACCCGTCCCCGTGCGCCCGTCGTCCACCGATGTTTCCCCAGCCTGTGCACCGTCAGCACCTACTTGTCCACAGGCTTGCCCGACACGTCCACACCGCACCGGACTGGCGGACTTCCCTTTGGCACTGGCCCCACATAGCGTCCAGTGGTCGGTTCGAGCCGGGGGCGATTGTGTCGGTGTCGAGACCTAGCGTCTGTGTTCTGGACCGACCGCGTGAGAGATGGCTGCGAGCGACGACCGAAGGGGGGAATCGTGACGATCGCCGAGTACCGCGGCCCTCAGCCGGTGCCGGACGACTTCGGCCGCGAGGGTCCGATCGGCCGCACGCCGCCGCAGGACGAGATCGCAGAGCAGTCCGTGCTCGGCGCCATGTTGCTGAGCAAGGACGCCATCGCCGACGTGGTCGAAGTGCTGCGCGGGGGTGACTTCTACCGACCTGCGCACGAGCTCGTCTTCGACGCGGTGCTCGACCTCTACGGGAGAGGCGAGCCTGCTGATGCGATCACCGTTGCAGCCGAGCTGACGCGGCAGGGCGACATCGCCCGGACGGGCGGCGCACCGTACCTGCACACGCTGGTCGCCGGTGTGCCGGTGGCGGCCAACGCCGGGTACTACGCGGCGATCGTGCGCGACAAGGCCATCCTGCGGCGTCTTGTCGACGCCGGCACCAAGATCGTCCAGATCGGTTACGCCGCCGAGGGGCAGGTCGACGACGTGGTCGACCAGGCGCAGGCCGAGATCTACAGCGTGACCGACCGACGGGCGTCGGAGGATTACGCGCCGCTGGCCGACATCATGGAGCTCACCATCGACGAGCTCGAGGCGATCGGCAACCGCGATGGCGTGATGGCAGGGGTTCCGACCGGGTTCGCCGAGCTCGACGACCTCACCAACGGCCTGCACGGCGGACAGATGGTCATCGTGGCCGCGCGACCAGCGATCGGCAAGGCGCTGGAGCTCGACACGGCACTGCCCACGCCTCGCGGATGGACCACGATGGCCGAGGTCGCGGTGGGTGACGAGCTGATCGGTGCGGACGGCCTCGCGACCACTGTCGTCGCGGCAACCGACACGCTGGCCGGCCGGCCGTGCTATCGCGTCGAGTTCTCCGACGGTTCCAGTGTCGTGGCCGACGCTCAGCACGAGTGGATGACCGAGTCGGGTGCCGAGCGCGGTATCCACACGACGCAGGCGCTCGCGCGTGAGATCGCCGGTGGAGCGCTGCACACCGTCTCGAGCCCCGAGCCTCTGCGCGGGCCGGCGGCGCTGACCCATTGGACCCGGCCGAGCTGTCAGCGCAGCGTCGCTGCCGGCTGGAAGATCGTTGCGGTCGCTCGTGTCGCGAGCGTGCCTGTGAGGTGCGTCGAGGTGGACAACGCAGATCATCTGTACCTCGTGACCCGGGCCATGATTCCGACCCACAACTCGACGCTCGGTCTCGACATCGCGCGCTCGGCGTCCATCAAGAACGGGCTCACCAGCGTCATCTTCTCGCTGGAGATGAGCCGCACCGAGATCACCATGCGCCTGCTGTCCGCCGAGGCGCGTATCCCGCTCAACCACATGCGTAACGGCAAGATGGGAGACGACGACTGGAACAAGCTGGTCCGCAAGATGGGGGAGGTGTCCGAGGCTCCGCTCTTCATCGACGACTCGCCGAACCTCACGATGATGGAGATCCGGGCCAAGGCACGGCGGCTCAAGCAGCGCCACGACCTCCGCCTCATCGTGATCGACTACCTCCAGCTGATGACCTCCGGCAAGAAGGTCGAGTCGCGCCAGCTCGAGGTGTCGGAGTTCTCGCGGTCGATCAAGCTGCTGGCCAAGGAGCTCGACGTGCCTGTCATCGCCATCTCCCAGCTCAACCGAGGCTCGGAGCAGCGCACCTCGAAACGCCCACTCCTCTCAGACCTCCGTGAGTCCGGGTCCTTGGAGCAAGACAGCGACATGGTGATCCTGCTGCATCGAGAGGACGTCTACGAGAAGGATTCGACCCGCCCGGGGGAGGCCGACCTGATCGTGGCCAAGCACCGCAACGGCCCCACCAAGGACCTCGTCCTGGCGTTCCAGGGCCATTACTCCCGCTTCGTCGACATGGCGCAGGGATAGCGTTGGGCGGCTCTCACCTTTCCCCTCCGAAGCCCGCGCGAGAGGCGTTCGCCGCGTGGCTCGTACGTATCGAGCGGACCACCGATCGTCGGCTCAGCGGCTTTCTGAGAAGGAGACGCGGATGGCATCCGACCGTGGTGCCCTACATCAGCCACGGGACGACGCGGCGTGCCCATGTTCGGGCCCGAGTGCTCCTGAGCCGCCAACCACCCGACGCTCCGGCGCGGCCGGGGGCGAAGCTGCTGGCCGGTCTCGCGCACTATGTCAGCGTCGAGCTTCCGGGCGAGAAGGTCACCGTCGAGGTGGCCGAGCAACGCCTCGACGTCACTGCGGGACCCGAGGGCTACGTCGAGGCCACCCTGGAGCTTCCGGGACTCGCACCCGGATGGCATCGGGTCACGTTCGGCCTGGCCCACGAACCGGGATACTCCGTGCGTGGCCGGCTGGTCGTCGTGGATCCGATGGCGCGTCTCGGTGTCGTCAGCGACGTCGACGACACGATAATCCACACCGGCTTGACTCGGCTGTTGGACGCCGTACGCACGTCGTTGTTCGTCCCCGAGCATGCCCGGCGAGAGGTTGCCGGTGCATCGGAGCTGTACCGAGGCCTCGTCGCGGGCGCAGCAGGTCGGCTCCAGGTGTTCTACGTCTCCACGGGCGCCTGGAACACCCATCCCGTGCTGGAGCGGTTCCTGCTACGACATGGCTTCCCTGAGGGCCCGCTGATCATGACCGACTGGGGTCCGAGCGGAGCGTGGCTCTTCCGCGAGAAGAGCGTGGCGTTCAAGGCGCGCGTGATCGCCGAGCTCATCGTCGAGCATCCCCACCTTCTGTGGGTCTTGATCGGCGACAGTGGCCAGGACGATGCCGAGGCCTACGCCGCTGTCGCTCGCGCTCATCCGGAGCGGGTCCGAGCCGTCTACATCCGAGACGTGCCACCCGAGTCGCCGTTGCGTGCAGAGCGCGTCCGACGCCTCGCCGACGAGCTTTCGAGCACCGGTGTCCCGATGCTCCTCGTCCGGGACAGCGGCGTCGCAGCGGACGACGCCTACGAGCGAGGTCTCATCGACGAGGCCTCCCGTGACGAGGTCCGCCGGGCTGTCGAAGACGCGGTCGCCGGTCGCATCGTCGTGGGCCGCGTTGCCGCGCTCCTCGTATGGATCCGCCAGCGCCTGCACGCAGGCGCGGTCTTGCGGCGGTTACCGCCTCCAGAGTGAGCCGGTGGTTGCTTGGTCATCCGCCTGGCTGAGCGAACCGGTCTGCTCCCGCAGGTGGGTCAGAAGGGTGCGGTCGACGTATCCCGGCACCAGGCGCAGCTCGTAGTTCTCTATGCCCGCCCAGGTGTCCAGGTCGGCGCAGCCCAAAATCGTCAGACGGCGGCTCACCTCGTCGGCGAGGTCACCCTCCAAGGGCAGCAGGTCCTCGGGTTCCGGTCGGTCGAAGAACGTATGGTGCAACACGAGCAACCGGCTCAGCTCCCCGCAGGGATCGACATGATCGTCGACGCGCAGGTCATAGGCGAGGTCGTCGCCAGGGGTGTAGCTGCCGGACTCCGAGACCACCAGCAGGGCGGCGCTCTGTCGGCCACGACGGTCGCCACCCGCAGCGTCCCCCGCTGCCAATGTGGCGACCAGCCGCTCGGCGAGCGGCGCATCTGTGGAGTCGACGAAGGTCCGTTCCATTGCTGCGACGACCTGCGGTCCGGCAAGGATGTTGCCTTGGAGGGCGTACCCCTCGCCAGTCACTCCGCCGGCCCAGTCCAGGCACTCGGCACCGCTCCACGTGGCGGCCCGGCCAGCTGCGTCGACGATCCCGACCTGTCGCGTCTCACGCTGGTCGTCGGCGGCGAGCAGCGTACGGAGCGTCTGGGCTGCGGTGGCACCGGCCGCCAGGTGGTCCAGTCCGTCTCGCTTGAACAAGGTGTTGCAGAAGGACTGCGTCGCGATGGCGCCGACCCCCAGCCGGGCAGCGGGAACGGCGGAGCCCACTGCCAGAAACCTCGAGGCCACTGCCACGCCCAGGCACCGCCCGTCATCGCTACGGGCGACGATCGAGAATGTCATGGCGACACGGTAGCGTCCCGCGCCCGTCCGGCTCTGGAGCCGGAGCGACGATGTGGGCCCGGGTACTCGCTCGCGTCAGCGACCGGGCCATGAGGTCCGGAACCCCGAAGAATCGGACGTACGAAGGCCCCCGCACTGTGGTGCGAGGGCCTTGTCGAAGGTGGCCCGTTCAGGCCACGAGGTGGGTCAGATGACGCGGACGTTCTCGGCCTGGAGGCCCTTTTGGCCCTGCGTAACGTCGAACTCCACGCGCTGGTTCTCGTCCAACGAGCGGTAGCCGTCAGCCGCGATCGCGGAGAAGTGAACGAAGACGTCCGGCTGGTCGCCATCCTGGGAGATGAAGCCGAAGCCCTTTTCGCCGTTGAACCACTTGACTGTTCCCTGTGCCATGTCGTGCTCCTTGTATGGGATGAAATTCAGAACCAGCTCGATTGCCGGTGTTCTGGCTGCCGCGCGGTGCTCTGCCCACATTCGGAGCCCGAGGCCGGGGCCTTGAGCGCGAGACGTCGTGTGAACGCCGTCAAGTGAACGTGCGAGGTACTGCTTTTGCAACGGATTCACCTTAGCATGATGGTGCATGAACCTGCTGAGGGTGGGCACGAAGGCGCAGGTCACGCCTGGCTCGACTCCGCCCACAGGTCGACGCCCGAGTCGACTGCGTACTCGTCGATGCGCTCGAGCTCGTCGTCGGTGAAGCCGGGGTTGGCGAGGGCGGCGACGTTCTCCTCCAGTTGGGTGACGCTGCTGGCACCGATGACGAGTGACGTCATCCGGGGGTCTCGAAGCGCCCAGGCCAGTGACATCTGGGCCAGTGTCTGTCCGCGCTCGCGGGCGACCGCCCCGAGCCCGCGGACTCTCGAGAGGGTCTCGTCGTCGAGCATCCCCTCATCGAGCGTCCCGGCTGTCGAGGCCCGGGAGCCCTCTGGGAGGCCGTCGAGGTACTTGCCCGTCAACAGACCCTGTGCCAGTGCCGTGAAGCCGATGCAGCCGGCCCCGACGTCGGCGACCGCATCGAGGAGGTCGGTCTCGATCCAGCGGTTGAGCATCGAGTACGACGGCTGGTGGATCAGGAGCGGGGTGCCCAGCTCGTTCAGGATGGCAGCCGCCTCTCGAGTCCGCTCCGCTGAGTACGACGAGATGCCGACATAAAGCGCCTTCCCCTGCCTCACCGCCGAGTCGAGGGCACCCATCGTCTCCTCGAGGGGGGTGTCCGGGTCGAACCGGTGGCTGTAGAAGATGTCGACGTAGTCGAGCCGCATGCGGCGCAGTGAGTCGTCGAGGCTGTTGAGCAGGTACTTGCGTGACCCGTGGTCGCCGTAGGGGCCAGGCCACATGTCGTAGCCCGCCTTGGTCGACACCACGATCTCGTTGCGGTGGGGCAGCAGGTCCTCGGCGAAGATGCGGCCGAAGTTGGTCTCGGCCGTGCCGTAGGGCGGACCGTAGTTGTTGGCGAGGTCGAAGTGCGTCACGCCGAGGTCGAAGGCGCGGCGGATGGTGGCACGCTGGGTCTCCAGCGGCCGGTCGTCACCGAAGTTCTGCCACAGGCCGAGCGACAGCGGCGGCAGGAGCAGGCCTTGCCGCCCACACCGTCGGTAAGGCATGGAGTCGTATCGGTCAGCGGCGGGGGAGTAGGTCATGGAGGCCAGTCTGCCTGGTGCGGATGACGCTCGGCGCTGCGGAGACGGCCGCACGCAAGGGTCAGGCGGGCTGCTCGGTCGTCTGCTCGAACCGGGCCAGGGTGAGGGCACCGATCCCGGTGATGGCGAACCCGAGTGCGGCAACAGGTAGCCACCCGGACCTGATCCCGTCGTTCAGCAGGAGCACACCCACGACGGCAGGCGTCACCGTCTGCGAGACGATCATCGGTGCAGTCGCACGGGTGACAGACTCGCGGTGTAGCGCAACCGAGTAGAGAGCGAAGGCGAGACAGCCGCTTAGGGCTAGCGCGTATGCCGACGGCGCAGCGACCAGGACCGAGGGACTGAGACCCGGCAGGACCCGTGCCGCGATGCTCACGCCGGCGAAGCCGAAACCGGCCAGTAGCCCCAGCAGGCCGGTCGCCAAGCTCCCGGGCGACCGGGTCGCGACCAGCCCGGTCACGGCGAGGGCGCCCAGGGCGACGAAAAGGCCGGCCGTGAACGCCGTACCGGCACTCTCGTCGCCGACCTCGCCGGTGGCGGAAGCCAGCAGCACCAGCCCGGCGCCCGTACCGGCGACCGCCGCCCAGTCGAGGGCCCCGAGGTGGTCACCGAAGACCCGTACGGCCAGCAGGGCGGTCACCGCGAGACTGGCGGAGATCCCCGCCTGTGCGAGAAACAGCGGAATCGTCCTCAAGGCGATGAGGTGCAGTCCGAAGCCGGCGAGGTTCGAGGCCATCGCGACAAGGAACGGGGGCTCGCGAAGAAGCCGCATCACCACCTGCGCACTCAGTCCGGCGGAATCAGGGACCCGGCGCACCGCCACCGCCAACGCGATCGAGCCCACCCCGAAGAGCACCGCTGCCGTGAGAGCAGCACCCAGGCCTAGCAGCTGCATGCGTCAGTCTTCGAGCTGGGCGGCGATGGCGTCCCGGGACAACAGCCTCTCGGGCAGCCGAGGGCTGATCATCGTGAGGTAGAGGCTGACCCCCCCGTAGTAGAGGAGGTAGGACAGTGAGACCGCGACGACCACTGCGGAGGGGTCGGGCTCCACGAGCAGGATCGCGTACGCCGCTAGCCAGACGGCCGTGAGCACGAGGTTGAGCGAGCGGAACGCCTTCGTGCGCGAAGGATAGATGTAGCGGATGGGCACGAAGACGAGAACCGAGCAGACGGCTAGAATCGTCCCCGTCACGTCAGGGCTCAGGCCGAGCACCACGACGTAGAACGCGACCACGTTCCAGTAGCTGGGAAAGCCGAGGAAGAAGTGGTCGGCCGTCTTCGCGTCGGTACGGCAGAACTGGTAGCTCGACGCGAGCAGCGGCAGCGCGGCGAGCACCGGGCCGGCCGGACCGCTCGGCAGGTAGTTGCCGGTCCAGAGGAGCACGATGGGAGCAAAGGCGTAGGTCAGATAGTCGACGATGTCGTCGAGCCGGGCGCCGTCGAACCAGGGCATCGTCTCGCTGACTCTCAGCTTGCGCGCGAGCATGCCGTCCGTGCCGTCGATCACGAGAGCGGCAAGACTGAGCCACAGCGCGCGCGTCACAGCGCCGTCCATCGCAGCGACCACGATGAGAAGGGCGAGCACGCTCCCACTTGCGGTGTAGACGTGGACGCCGAAACCCGCGAGGCGCACTCGCATGGTCGGGACGTACGGCTCTCGGGCCACTTCTTGTGTCGTCAGGGGAACCCCCAGGCACCGGTGGGTGAACGGCGTGCTGCTCGGAAGAGTCTCTCACAAGCCGTTCGGGGCTCACTCGTGTCGCGTTCCCCGGGACCGGCTGCGGCGACTGCGGGTCCTCGTGTCACAGCGCCGTGCCGTGGCACCATCGACACATGCGCGGCCTCCCGGACATTGCCTGCGTTCATCGTCGCTGTGCGACGACGTGGGACCTGCGGCCGTGAGCCCGCTGTGGGACGTGGTCGACTGGCGCCGCCGGGTGGTGGAGCTGTACCGACTCGTGAGGAGCGCCGCCGATCCGGCCGAAGGCCATGGGCTCTGGGTCGCTGGCAGAGACGACCTGCTACGACACCATCCCGCCTCACCGGTCCCACAGGTTGCCCGCGCGGACTATCCGGGTGCCGACGTGGCTGCGTACGACGAGGCCTTCCGCTTCGAGGTTGCGGTGGACGTGGATGTCGAGCCGGAGAGCCGCGAGGTGGCGACCGGCACGGATGGGGTCGTGCGCTTCGAACGCTGTGGCCGTGTCACGCTGCCGCATCTCGGCGAGCTCGACCTGTGGTGGCTCGGCTCCTACGGTGGCGGCGTCTTCCTCCCTGTCAAGGACGCGGCTGCTGCGTCGTACGGAGGAGGCCGCTATCTGCTCGACACGGTCAAGGGCGCCGACCTCGGCGGTGGCCGAGAAGCCCTCGTCGTCGACCTGAACTTCGCCTACCAGCCGTCGTGCGCGTACGACGAGGCCTGGGCTTGTCCGCTTGCCGGGCCGGCGAACACGTTGACAGCTGAGCTGCCCGTCGGGGAGCGCTACCACCCGTTGGGCTGAGTACGTGTGCCTCAGACGGGTTTTACCGCAAGCACGTCTACGGGGCGGATGTCGGGATCCGAGGCGAGCAGGTCGGGGCCCACCTCGGCCAGCGCGGCGGGGATCTGCCCATCGAGGTGGGCGCGGCGGCCCTCTTCGTCCTCGAAGGCGTCGAAGATGCCGAAGGTGCTGTCGCCGGCGCGGAATGCGTACCAGACCCTGGTGCCCGGCTCGTTCTCCGCAAGACCTTGAGCAGTCTTGAGCAGCTCCGCGACGTCGGCTTCCTTGCCCGGTTTCGCTTCCAGGAGCGCGAGCAGACCTACGGTGAGCGTCATATCAGTCTCCGATTTCGGGTTCCGAGAGGCGGCGGTGGTCCGCGCCCGTGCTCAGGTTAACCGGACCTGAGGCGGTTCCTGCCGGGAGCCGAATGACGAAGCGGGCTCCCTCGACGCCGTTGACGCCCGAGCCGTGCCGACCAGAGTCAGTCTGCTGTCGGCTGTCCTCGATGCAGATCGTGCCGTGGTGGCGCTGCACGACCGCCTTCGCGATCGAGAGACCGAGGCCGGTTCCGCCCTGGCTCCGCGCCAGGGTGTCCTCGATGCGAGTGAATCGCTCGAAGACGCGAGCGCGGTCGGCTGGCGGCACGCCGAGACCGTCGTCGCAGATGACGAGCGAGGTCGTTGTCGTGGACTGGGACAGCTCCACGACGAGCTGTTGCCGTGCATGCCGTTCGGCGTTCTCCAAGACGTTGCGCACCAGGCGGGAAAGCTCCTCACGACTACCTTGTACAGGAGCGGCCGACACCCCCGACGTGTCCACATGGACATCTGGTCGACGCCGGAGTCGCGCGACCTCCTCGAGCACGACGGTGTCGAGGTCGACCGCCTCGGCGGGCTGCCCCGACCGGCCCGAGTCCTGCTTGGCGAGGAAGAGCAGGTCGCGCACCAGCCGTTCCATCCGGTCGCTGTCGGCCAACAGGTCGGCCATGAGTCCTTGCCAGTCGACCCCGTCGGGGTGCGCCTGCGCCACCTCGAGCTGGGCGCGGAAGGCGGCGAGCGGGCTCTGCAGCTCGTGGGAGGCGTCTGCCACGAAGTCCCGCTGGCGGCGGGTGGACGCCTCCAGCCTGTCGAGCATGTCGTTCATGGTTGCGGCGAGACGGCCGATCTCGTCTGCCGTCGCGGGAACCGGAACCCTTCGGTCGAGCGCCGCGTCGGAGATCGCCGCGACCTCTGTGCGGATGTCCTCGACCGGCTTCAGCGCGCGTCCGACCAGGAGCCGGGTGCTCACCGCCAACATGACGAGGACGACGGGTATGCCGACCGCCAGCAACCGGCGCAGCGTGGACACGGCCTCGGTGACCGACTCAGGGCTGGATCCGACATAGATGGTCACGGCCCCCGTGGGTGCCGTAGCTCTCTGCGCCCATACGCGGTAGGTCTCGGTCTCCGAGTCGTCCGGGGCGTTGTGCAGCGTCGTCAGCTCCGGCGTGGGCCCAGCAGGGGCGAACGAGCTGATCGGACCGTCGCCGGCGACGTTGGCCGACGCCGCGAGCACGGCACCGGAGTCGTCGACCACCTGCCCGACCGAGTTGTCTCCCAAGTCGGTGAGTGTCCGGGGCAGCGAGCCGTCGGCCACCTGCTGCGCGAGGTCGGCGACCCGAGCACGGGAGAGCTCGTCACCGTTGCTCGTCAGCGACTGCTCCAAGGTGACGAGCAGGCCGACCGCTCCGGCGACGAGGGTGGCGGCGACGACGAGGGACGCCACGATGGTGGTCCGTGCTCGGACGGACCGTAAGGCTGATCCCGTCCGAGGGCGTCGGCTCCCGGCGTCCATCAGGCGCCGTCCGCCGCCAGGCGGTACCCCACAAGTCGTACCGTCTGCAGGCTCTTGCGACCGAACGGCTCGTCGATCCGCATCCTCAGCTGGTGCACGTACACCTCGACGATGTTGGGGTCGCCCTCGAACGCGAAGTCCCAGACGTGGGCCAGGATCTCGGCTTTGGACACCACCTCACCGCGCCGTCGTAGCAGGAACTCCAGCAGCGAGAACTGTCGTGGCGTCAGCTCGACGTGGATGCCCGCCCGGTGGACGGTGTGGCAGGCCGGGTCCAGGCTGAGGTCGCCTGCGACCAGCAGGCTCGGCCGCTCCCCACCGCCGCGTCGTAGGAGAGCGCGCAGGCGAGCGAGCAGCACGACGTAGGAGAACGGCTTCGACAGGAAGTCGTCGGCGCCAGTGTCGAGTGCGTGCGCCTCGTCGTCGTCGCCGACCTTCGCCGTCAGCATCAGGATCGGGGTCCAGTCTCCTCGCTTGCGCAGTCTGGCGCAGAGGTCGTAGCCGCTCAGCTCGGGCAGCATTATGTCGAGGACCATCGCGTCGTAGGCGTTCTCAGCGGCCAGCCAATCCGCCTCGACGCCGTCGAAGGCGACGTCGACGGCGAACCCTTCGGCAGCCAGGCCGCGTCTGACCGCGTGTGCCAGGTGCACGTCGTCGTCGACGACGAGGATGCGCATGTCTCCACCGTGCCACGCGCGCACTGAACGTGGGCTGAATCGCCCTCGGACCGGCGGCCACCGACCGCCGAGGCGGCATACCGTAATCTCCGTCCCACCCCCCGACCGGTTATTGAGGCCACTGAGGAGGACCGTGTCGCTTCCGACGGTCGCAGCACTGGCACCTGTCGGTGTCACCGAGCGCCCCGACCTGTTGGCCGACCCCGTGCGATCGGCCCTGGCCGACTGGCCGCACAGCGGACGCGTCGGCGTCGTCGAGATCGACCCGGGGTTGGCCGACACCGCCGCCATGTCAGAGGCGTACGCAGTGCCGATGAACCTGTCGGCGAACTGTGTGGTCGTCATGGGAAGGAGGGGCGGCGAGGAGCGTATCGCCGCGTGCGTGGTTCTGGCCGATATGCGAGCCGACGTCAACGACGTCGTGAGGCGTTTGCTGGAGGTGCGAAAGGCGTCGTTCCTGTCGATGGAGCGGGCCATCGACGAGGCGGGGATGGAGTACGGCGGCATCACACCGGTAGGGCTGCCCACGCATTGGCGCCTCCTGGTGGCGCCCGAGGTGCTCGCAGCCTCCGTGGTGGTGATCGGCAGCGGGGTACGCCGCTCGAAGCTCGTGCTTCCGGGAGCCCTGGTCGCGGAGCTGCCGCGGGCCGAGGTGGTCGAGCGGCTGGCGTTCGTCTGAGCTGGCCGTGAACCTGTGCAGCGGAAACCGACGTAAGGAGTAGCTCGATGCAGATCACCGGAACTGCGGCGCTCGTAACAGGCGCTGCCTCAGGACTTGGCGCCGCCACGGCCCGAGCACTTGCGGACCGGGGGGCGGCGGTCTTCGGGCTCGACCTCGCCTCAGCGATCGGCGGCGGGACACCCGCTCCGCCCGGCGTCACCCTGCTCGCCGCCGACGTGACCAGTGGCGACGAGGTGACCAGCGCGCTCGACCAGGTCATGAGTGGCGCCGCACCTCTGCGCATCGTGGTCAACTGCGCGGGCATCGCGCCGTCGCGCAGGATCGTCGGTAAGAGCGGGGTCCATGATCTGGAGCTGTTCCGAACCGTCGTGACCGTCAATCTGATCGGCACGTTCAACGTCATGAGACTGGCCGCCGCCGCGATGACGGGTCTGGACCCCGACGACACCGGCCAGCGCGGTGTCGTCGTGAACACCGCCTCGGTGGCGGCGTTCGAGGGCCAGGTCGGACAGATCGCCTACTCGGCGTCCAAAGGTGGCGTCGCAGCTATGACGATCGCCGCGGCGCGCGACCTCGCTCAGTTCGGGATCCGGGTCAACACGATCGCACCGGGAATCGTCGATACCCCCATGTTGGCGACGATAAGTGAGGAGTTCCGGGCTGGGCTGAGCGCGAGTGTGCCGTTCCCCCGGCGACTGGCGAGACCCGAGGAGTACGCCGCGCTGGTCGAGACGATCATCGGGCACGACTATCTCAACGGCGAGACGATCCGGCTCGACGGGGCGCTGCGGATGGCGCCTCGGTGAAGGTGCCGGCTGGATGCAACGCGTCAACCCGATGCCAGGGCCGCCCGGGCCCTGGGCATAATGGACGCGTGCCTGACCTTCCGCGCGGCGGGCCAGCCCTACATCCGGCTTCGCCGACGAAGGAGCGAAGATGAGTGGTCTGGTCCGCGGCGCACTTCGAGGTGCTGCCGCCGGGGCGGCGGGAACGACCGCTCTCAACGCAGTTACCTACCTCGACATGGCGGTGCGCGGGCGCGGTAGCAGCAGCACCCCCGAGGACACGGTGGTCAGGCTGTCCGAGCTGGCGGGGGTGGAGATCCCGGGCGACGAGGAGGTCCGTGGGAACCGGATCCAGGGGCTGGCACCGATGACGGGGATGCTGGCCGGGGTGGGCATGGGATCGCTGCTCGGGATGGTCCGGTCGACGGGACTGCGGCGCGGGATGGTCGTCGGTACCGGCGCCGCGACCCTGCTGGCTCTGGTCGGGACCAACGGCCCCATGACGGTGCTCGGCATCACCGACCCTCGAGCGTGGGCTTTCGCCGATTGGGTGTCCGACGTCGTCCCGCACGCCGCCTACGGCTTGGTGACGTCCGCGGTGCTGCACGGCCTCGATGGCACAGGCTGAAACGTCCGCTCCGATCGCCGCCCCGGCTGGTGCGGCCTCGGGGTTCGACGGGTTCCCCGAGGCGGCGCTCGACTTCTACGAGGACCTCGAGAACGACAACACCAAGTCTTTCTGGACAGCGCACCGCGACGTGTACGAGGCCTCGGTCAAGGCGCCGATGAATGCCTTGCTAGCCGCCCTGGAGCCGGAGTTCGGGTCAGGAAAGGCGTTCCGGCCCTACCGTGACGTCCGGTACTCGAAGGACAAGACGCCCTACAAGAACCATCAGGGCGGCTTCGTCGAGCACGGAGTCTCGTCGGGCTGGTATGTGCAGGTGGACCCCCGCGGCGTGATGGTAGGCGTCGGCTTCTACCACGCGTCGAGCGAACGGCTGGGAAGGCTCCGCGAGGCAGTCGCCGACCAGCGGCGAGGCACCCGCATCGAGGCCATCCTCGGCGAGCTGACCGACTCGGGCTGGACCGTCGGCGGTGACCGGCTCAAGACGACCCCGCGGGGGTACGACGCGCAGCACCCTCGGATCACGTTGCTGCGGCACAAGACCCTGACCGTGCGGAAGTCGTACGGCTTCGAGCCTGTCATCCATACCGGCGAGCTCCTAGACCTGGTGGCGCGAGACTGGCGCGCGGGGCGTCCACTCATCGAGTGGCTGGCCGATGCAGGGGTCAGCTGACCCTGACAGCACGGTCAGAGCATCTTGCCGAGGTGCACCGCGTCCGGCTGGTCGGCATAGTGGCCGAAGCGCGGGATGTCCAGGTAGCCCGCTGCGCGGTACAGAGCCAACGCAAGCGGCTGACGCAGCCCAGTCTCCAGCACGAGGGCGTCCGCCCCCAGTGACTGCGCAGCCATCTCCAGGCGGGTAAGCAGCCGACGCGCCACCCCTTGGCGACGGGCCCGCAGGACGACGTACATCCGCTTGATCTCGGCAGGGCACTTCGCTGGTATGTCGAGCGGCGAGCCGTGTCGGCGGAAGCCGCCCATCGCGAGAGGCTCGCCGCTGCGGTAGACGACGAAGAAGGCGCCGCTGGGCGGGGAGAACTCGCGGTGGTCGAGGGGGGTGTCGTCCGGTCCTCCGTAGATCCGCTCGTAGTAGGCCTGGACCTCGGCGGTCAACGAGGTGACGTCGGGGTGGTCGAAGCCGATCTGTACGAACGCCAGAGGGTCCTCGGCGCCGTCCACCGGGCCAGGCTAGACGACCTCTTCGACCGGGGGGACCGGCGCTTCGGCTCCTACAGCCACCCTCGGTGCCTGAACGCGGCGTACAGCCCACCAGACAGCGCGACGATGAGGAGGCAGGACCAGATGAACCCGCTCTGGGCGGCAAAACCCGGATAGGGCAGGTTCTGGCCGTAGAAGCCGGTGATGGCGGTGGGCACGGCGATGATTGCGGCCCAGCTGGTCACCTGCTTGGTGATGATGTTGAGCCGGTTGCTCTGGATGGACAGGTTGGTCTCGAAGATGGTGCCGACGAGGTCACGAAGAGACTCCGTCCACTCCGTCGCGCGCAGCACATGGTCGTACACGTCCTGGAAGTACGGGGTCATGTCCTCGTGCACGACATCGAGGTCGCGCCGCATGAGGGTGTTGACCACCTCGCGCATCGGCAGGACGACCCGCCGCAGCTTGACCAGGCTCTTCCGTAGCGAGTAGCTGCGCCGCTGTACGTCGAGGTCGCGCCGCATGTCGCCGGCTCGCTCCCGCTCGCCGCCGCCCGAGCTGTCGCCGAACAGCACGTCCTCGAGCCCCTCGATCTCGTCGTCGAGGGTCTGTACGGCGTCGAAATGGCCGTCCACCACGTGGTCGACCAGACCGTAGAGCAGGAAGCCCACGCCGCACTCAGCGAGGTCGGATGAGTTGTCCCAGCGGGCGATGACGTCGTCGATGTCGAACAGATCGTCCTTTCGGATCGTCACCAGCGCCGACCGCGTGAGGAACACCGTGATCTCGCTGAGCCGGAGCTCGCCGGTGCTCGACTCGAGAGTCACCCCGTACATGTTGAGAAGCTGGTGGTCGGCGTACCGGTCGAGCTTGGGCCGCTGATGGGACTCGATCGCATCTTCGACCGCCAGCTTGTGCAGGCCGAGCTCCTCGCCGACAAGCTCCACATCGGCGGGACTCGGTCCGCACAGGTCGATCCACACCACGCTGTCGGGCTGGTCGATGTAGTCGGACACGTCGGCGACGGGGAAGTCGACCATGTCGAGCCTGCCGCCGCGGTAGAGCCGTGTGCGGGAGATCGCGTCGATCGCCGCCTTGGTCGTCATGACCCGGTCGTGGATGTCATGCCGTCACCTGGCGAGGTCTGCTGCCCTCGACATCGAGCGCAAGGCCGCCCGCCCGCGAGAACGGCAAAGGAGGCGACGGCTGGACGTACCGGCGCCTCCATTGCCACGGCAGCGTCAGACGCTGCTTCTGCTACGACCGCTGTAGAGCGCTGCGGCCCCCATCACGCCGATCACGGCGAGGATGACCTGGACGATCAGCTCGACCCAGTCGACTCCGCTGGTGTCCCGCATCGGGCCGACGATCGCGCTACCGATGAGCGCGGCGACGATGCCGACGACGATGGTGAGCCAGATCGGGATGTCCTGCTTGCCCGGGGCAATGGCTCGGCCGACCACTCCGAGGATGAGGCCGACGATGATGGCCATAATGATTCCGGTGACTGTCATGGTTTCTCCTGTTGGGGAAGGGTGAGTCCAGAGAGACCGGGATGGCTCTTTGTCTCATTCGTACTATATATCGGGCTCCACCCTAGTGGGAGCCGCGGGAATTTCGCCGACGACTCACCGGACTTCACCATGAGGGTCGCAGTGGATAACCGGCGTCACCAGCCGGGCCCACCTTGACGCAGAGTACCTGGTGAAGCTGCACCTCATTCGTCTCGAAACCGAGCCGGGAGCCTGCCATATAGAGGCCCCAGATCCGCGCCCTGGGTCCACCCACGTCGTCGACGCACTCATCCCAGTTCCGCTCGAGGTTGGCACACCACTGGGCGAGGGTGAGTGCGTAGTGCTCGCGCAAATTCTCCTCGTGACGCACCTCGAAGCCGGCGTCCTGTGCCGCGGTGATGACGCGCCCCGAACCGGTCAGTTCGCCGTCCGGGAAGACGTAGCGGTCGATGAACTGGCCCGTCGACACTCGGGAGTCGTTGTGCGCACGAGTAATCGAGTGGTTGAGCAGTCGTCCGCTGTCACGAAGCAGCGAATGCAGCAGCGCGAAGTACGACGAATAGTTCTGCACTCCGACGTGCTCCAGCAGGCCGATGGAGCTGATGGCGTCGTACTCGTTCCTCGGGGCATCACGGTAGTCACGGTGCAGCACCTGCGCAGAGGAGGCCAGACCCTGCTCCTCGATAGCGGCGCTGGCCCAGGCCGCCTGTTGAGCCGAGAGGGTCACACCCACCGCGGTCACCCCGTAGTGCTTGACGGCGTGGCGGATCATGCCACCCCATCCGCAGCCCACGTCGAGCAGCCGCATCCCCGGGGCGAGCCCGAGCTTGCGTGCGACCAGGTCGAACTTCTCCTCCTGTGCCTCTTCGAGGCTCGAGTCCGGCTTGGGGAAGACCGCGCACGTGTAGGCCATAGAAGGCCCGAGGATCTTCTCGTAGAAGGCGTTCGAGACGTCGTAGTGGTGGGTGATGGAGCCCGCGTCGCGGCGCTTGGAATGTCTGAGCCCCTCGGCGACGCGTCGCCAACGCGGCAGAGTCTCCTCCGGTGGCGGCTCGGGAGGCAGCATCCGCCGTAACCCGAGCTCGCGTACCAGGCCGGCAGCCTCGGCCATCCCGGGCCGATGGAAGCGCCACCGACCTAGCAGCTTCATCGCCTCATACGGGTCGCCGGGGTGCACGCCCTCGAGCTCCAGGTCGCCGCTGACATAGGCACGCACTGCTCCGAGGTCTCCTGGGGCGGTCACCATGAACCGCAGCCCGCGCTCGGTCTTGAGCCGCAGAGTGACTGGCGAGTCCATAGGCCCGAGGGCGCTGCCGTCGTACGCCTCGAATCGGATGGGCGGGGACTCCGAGATCAGCCGACCTACCATGCTCGCGATCGTCATCGTCGACCCACCGCCTTCTCGTAGAGCCCGGTCAGTCGGTGATCGGGGTCGTACGCCTGCTTTGCCTCCTGGTATCCGAGACCCCCGTACATCGACGCGAACGTCTGCTCGTCATAGTACGCATCGGAGTACAGCGACTTGTGTCCTTCGTGCTCGGCGACCGCCCGCTCGACATCGCGGTTGACGTCGCCGTCCGCTCTGCCAGGGGCGATCGGCACCATCCCCCAGAACCCGAGGTTGACGTAGGCCTGCCCGGCCTTGAGCGGATACAACGGCCACGTTCTCGCGGAGCTAGGCCCCGCGGGTTCTCGCAGCTGCAGTGGGCACAGCCATACCGGGGTCATGGCGACGCGGTCGGAGAACCAGCGAAGGAAGTCAGCCGCCCGCTCGAGAGGGATCTCGACATCCTGCACGACCCGCTCCTGCGCCGGCTTGCCTCTCAAGCCATCGAGGCGTGACATCACCTTGAACCGGTTCTCGAGTCCTACGATGCGGTGGTAGACGTCGCTGCGCCGCAGGGCTCTGGGCCACAGCCGGCGCAGAGTGGGGTTCTGCGCACCGAAGGCGCCCGAGCACCAGAACCAGTCGGTGTCCCACCGCCACAGGTAGTCGGACACGGTGAGGACATCGCGAGGGCGCTGTCTGATCGAGCGGTAGAAGATTTGCTGGCCCGTGTAGTCGCTCGGGGCTCGGTTGCCCGACGAGCCCATGTCGTGCGACCAGCGACCGAGCGTGAGGTACCCCTCGTCGGTGGCGAAGATCACCCCGTCGAGGAAGTCGACGTCCTCCCCTTGCCAGCGACGCTCGCGACAGATGACCCCGACTGCGGCCATCAACTCGTCGAGGTCGGCAAACCGGACGTGCCGCAGATCGACATGCGGCCGGACCGGCTCGAGCTCAACCCTGAGCCGGACGCAGTAGCCAAGACTTCCGTAGGAGTTCGGGAAGGCCGCGAAGAGGTCGGCGTGCGGACCCTCGGGGGACGCCGTTACCAGACTGCCGTCCCCGGTCAGGACGTCCATGTCCAGTACTGACTCGTGCGGCAGCCCGTTGCGGAACGAGGACGACTCGATGCCGAGCCCGCTCACCGCTCCCCCCAGGGTGATCGTCTTCAGCTGCGGCACTACGAGGGGCATCAGCCCGTCCTGCAGAGTCCGTGCGACAAGTCGCTCGAACGTGCACATGCCTTGTACGTCGGCGGTCCGCGCCTCGACGTCCACACGGAGGACGCCGTTGAGACCCGACACGTCGAGACCGGCAACAGGCTGCCGCGTACGCGGGCGGAAGAGGTTCGAGGTCCGCTTGGCGAGCCGCACCTGCCGGCCCGGTGGGATCGCCGAGTATGACGCCCGTAGCGCTAGCACGGCGGCCTCGTGAGAGTCATGACGGCTGGCAGCGGGGTCCATCTCGGCGACACTGTACGACACCATGGACCAGGTCGCAGCGGGAGTAGCGGTGCCCATGATGGCGGGCACTGGATCTGCCTCGCCCCGTATTTGGGAGTCTTGCGGCGTGGCCACTCTTGCTGACGTGCGGGCCGTCGTCTCGTCACTGCCACGCACGACGGAGAAACCGTCCTACGGGACACCGGGGTTCCGCGTGGCCGACAAGCTGTTCGCGCGTGTTCGTGACGACGGCTCATTGATGGCCTACGTGGGCACCGAGTCCGAGAAGGTCGCGCTGATCGCTGCCGAGCCGGACGTCTTCTTCACGACTCCCCACTACGACGGGTACGCAGTCGTGCTGGTACGGCTGGACGCGATCGCCGACGACGAGCTCGAGGAGGTGCTCACCGATGCATGGCTGGCGCGGGCACCGAAGCAGCTGAGGGCCGAGTGGGAGAGTACGGACCGCTGACGCCGTGATCGACGAGCGGATCGATGGATACAGTTGCCGCGTCACGGTGCCGGCCTTCGGGCGGCGGTCATCGAAAGGAGCACGTCTCGTGTCTGAAGTTCAGGTCAACGCCGAGAAGGTGGCCCGCCAAGACGAGATCCTGAGTGAGGGCGCCCTCGCGTTCGTGGCGGACCTGCAGCAGAGGTTCGGTGGTCGTCGCGACGAGCTGATGGCCGCTCGGAGCGTTCGGCGCGAGCAGATCCGCAAGACGGGCACGCTGAGCTTCCTGGACGATACTCGCGATGTGCGCGAGTCGGAGTGGACGGTCGCCCCGGCCCCTGTAGCGCTGCAGGACCGCAGGGTCGAGATCACCGGGCCGACTGAGCCGAAGATGGCAGTCAACGCGCTGAACTCGGGCGCCCGTGTCTGGCTCGCCGACCTCGAGGACGCCAACACGCCTCACTGGCGCAACGTCATCGAGGGTCAGGCCGCACTCTACGACGCCCATCGTGGTCGGCTCGAGTTCACCTCGGCAGAAGGCAAGGAGTACCACCTGAACGAGGGTGACCTCGCCGTCCCCGTCGTGCGCACGCGCGGGTGGCACTTCGACGAAAAGCACGTACTCGTCGACGGGCGGCCTGTGGTAGCCGCGCTGCTGGACTTCGGCCTGCACTTCTTCCACAACGCCGAGGAGCTCCTCTCCAGAGGGCTGGGCCCGTACTACTACCTCCCGAAGATGGAGAGCCACCAGGAGGCGAGGTTGTGGAACGATGTGTTCACCCACTCGCAGTCCGTCCTCGGGCTGCCCCACGGCAGTATCCGCGCCACGGTGCTGATCGAGACCATCACCGCTGCCTTCGAGATGGACGAGATCCTGTACGAGCTCCGGGAGCACGCGTCGGGGCTCAATGCGGGCCGTTGGGACTATCTCTTCAGCCTGATCAAGAACTTCCGCGACGGCGGCCCGGACTTCGTGCTGCCCGACCGCAACGTGGTCACCATGACCGCACCGATGATGCGCGCGTACAGCGAGCTGCTGGTGCAGACATGTCATCGGCGGGGCGCGTTCGCGATGGGCGGCATGGCGGCATTCATCCCCAGCCGCCGCGACCCCGACGTCAATGCGACGGCTTTGGAGAAGGTGCGCGCCGACAAGGAGCGTGAGGCGGGTGACGGCTACGACGGTTCCTGGGTCGCGCATCCCGACCTGGTGCCCATCTGCATGGAAGTGTTCGACGGCGTACTCGGGGACAGGCCCAACCAGCTCGACCGCCAACGACCGGAGGTGCAGGTCGACGCGGCTCAGCTGCTCGACGTGGCGGCGACCCCGGGAGCGGTGACGGCCGAGGGGGTGCGCGGTAACGTGTCCGTGGCGATCCGCTACATCGTTTCGTGGCTCGGTGGCATGGGGGCAGCTGCCATCGACAACCTGATGGAGGACGCTGCGACGGCGGAGATCTCGCGCAGCCAGCTGTGGCAGTGGACCCACACCGGCACGCCTCTGGAGGACGGTACTCCGCTCACCGCCGACTATGTGCGAGCCATCGTCGAGGACGTCTCGAACGGCCTGCGGGAGGCGGCTGACGGCGACGAGGCTCTGCTCGAACGGATCGACCAGGCCCGCAGCCTTTTCGAGGAGGTCTCGCTCGACGACGAGTTCGTCGACTTCCTGACCCTTCCCGCGTACGAGTCGTACGTCGCCTGACTCTCCCGCCGAGCGGGCGGGAATGCCCCGTTGGGCGGGCGGGAATGCCCCGTCAGATCAGGCCGGTTTGACGGCTTGAAGCGTGTAGGTGTGGGGAAGACGCCAGGGCCGGTCGGTCAGCTGCCATTCACCGTTGCCGAGAGGCGTCATCTGTCCGGGCAGTGCGTTCCATGGCACGCTCTGATGCTCCACCAAGCCGGTAACGCCCAGTCCAACGTCGAGGAGCGAGCTGATCACCTCCGCCAAGCCGTGGTTCCACTCGTGAGTGAGGTTCTCGGTGAACGTCACGTCGGTGTCGACGTAGGTACCTGCCTCGTTCCACACCGTCGGCTCCTCGCGTTCGAAGTAGGGGAACTCAAGAGTCAGGAGCCCGTCCGGCCGAGGGTCGTGGAGAGCCCACAGCACCGGGTGACCCTCCCGGAGGAACAACCGACCGCCAGGTCTCAGCAGAGATGACACGACCTCCGCCCATCGGCTCACGCTCGGCAACCAGCACAGGGCCCCCACACCTGTATAGACCAGGTCGAAGGACGCCGGTCCGAGAACGCCCAGCGCGTCGTAGACGTCCGCCTCGTGGTAGTCGATCCGAGCGTTGACGCGCGAGGCGAGTGCCATCGCTTGTGCCAGGGAGGCGGGCGAGAAGTCGAGCCCCGTCATGTCCGCGCCCAAGCGGGCCAGCGACAGGGTGTCGGTCCCGATGTGGCACTGAAGATGTACCCCTCGAAGCCCCGCTACAGCCCCCAGGAGTGACCTGTCGAACGTCACCACGTCGCTCAGATGGCTGGGATCCTCGATGAAGCGGCTCACCGCATAGTCGTCAGAGGCTGCGTGAGCGGGCGCACGCTCGTCCCAGTTCGCCTTGTTCACTGCTCGGTAGTCCTGCACGACCTGTCCTTCCGGTATCGCCGCGATTTGCGTCCTCTTGCCGGAGCGTTTGCGCCCTTTCGGCGGTGGCGCGGCCCAAGGTATCTGGCGCCGCTTCGTCGCCGTGAGTGGCACAGTGGGTCTCCCACCACTGCCCAGGAAGGTGATCCATGCCCAGTGAGGCACTGCCAGAGGGGGTTCAGGAGCTGTTGCGCCAGCCCAACCCCGCCGTCATAGCCACGCTGCGATCCGATGGCCAGCCGGTATCGGTCGCCACGTGGTACCTGTTCGAGAACGGCCGGATCCTGCTGAACATGGACGAGAGCCGCAAGCGTATCGACCATCTGCGACGTGACGCTCGGGTCAGCCTGACGGCTCTGAAAGAGGGCGACTGGTACACGCACGTCAGTGTGCAGGGGCGGGTCGTCGAGTGGGTGGACGACGTCGACCTGACGGATATCGACCGGCTGTCGACCCACTACCTGGGCCACGCATACTCCAACCGCAGCCAGAGCCGGGTAAGTGTGTGGATCGAGATCGACACCTGGCACGGCTGGGGCGCAGCAGGGTAGGAGCGCGCGAAGGTTCAGCCCGGACCCTCGACGCGAAGAATTGCGTCGAGGTCGTCTTGGAGATCCTCGAGGGAGTCGTAGACCTTCCGAGCTCCCGCAGACTCCAGCTCCTCCACCGAGAAGCCGCCGGTACGCAGAGCGTAGGTCTCCAGCCCGGCCCGTTCGGCTGCCTTCGCGTCCCACACCGAGTCACCGATCATGACGGCGTTAGCGGTGTCCAGCCTGCCCATGGCTGTCTGGATGAGATCGGGCGCGGGCTTGGTCTGCTCAGCGTCTTCGGAGGTCGTCCAGGCCTCCGCGAGCTCTCTACCGTTGACCAGGCCCAAGTAGTGCTCGACGTGCTCGCGCTGACCGGAGCTTGCGAGCACCAGGCTCACGCGGCGGCGTCGTACCTCCTCCAGCAGAGCCTGCGCCCCGGCGAGGGGTTGTACCTCTTCGAGGTAGGGAGCGAACTCTTCGGACCAGGCTGAGCGCAGGTCGTCGCCGAGGCGGCGCTCGACGTCGTCGCCGGCTATCGCCTGCACCAGCTTGTCGCCTCCCATCCCGACAGCCCGATGGATGCGCCAGATCGGCGGCGTGACGTCGTAGCGCCTGAATGCGCGAAACCACGCGAGCGCATGCTGGTAGTTGCTGTCGACGAGCGTGCCGTCGACGTCGAATACCACTGCTTCGATCATTGTGCTTCTCCTCGGTGTGGATGACCTGGAAGTGTCTCGGCGGTGCGGGGAAACGTGCCGTGCTTGACTGGACGCGGTCGAGAGCGCAGCGACCAAGAGTCACTACCCACTCGGTGAGGGCTCGAACCGGGCTTCACGCGTCGAGAGGGGTCCTAGTGTCCGTGACGGACAGGCTTGACCGCTTCCAGCGTCGTCATCCGGGGGCCTCATTCCCTCTTGCTGTGGTCTACAAGTTCGGTGACGACCAAGGCAACTATCTGGCGGCTCTCATCACGTACTACGCATTCCTGGCGACGATCCCGCTGCTGCTGCTGGCCTCGTCGATCCTCGGCTTCGTGCTGTCGGGCCATCCTGACCTGAGAAAGACCATCCTTGACTCGGCACTGGCCCAGTTCCCGGTCATCGGAGACCAGCTCGGTAGCCCCGCCGGTCTGCAGGGTAGTGGCACGACTGTCGTCATCGGCGTCCTGGGTTCGCTGTACGGCGCACTCGGCGTTGCCCAGGCCACGCAGAATGCCATGAACGTCTGCTGGGGGGTGCCTCGCAACAGGCGCCCGAACCCTTTCGCGGCGCGGGGTCGGAGTCTCATCCTGTTGGTCACAGCCGGCCTCGGCCTTCTCGGCACAACCTTCCTGACAACGCTCGGTAGCAGGATCGACGCGCTGCACACGGAGATAGGTCCCGGGTTGCAGCTGCTCCGCAGCCTCGGTGTCGTCGCAGTGAACGCAGGCGTCTTCATCCTCCTCTTCCGGCTGGCGACGACACACAGGCACTCGCTGAAGCGGTCTGTACCGGGCGCCGTCTTCGCCGCTGTCAGCTGGCAGCTACTCCAGCTGGTCATCCCGACATACGTCGACCATGTGATCAAGAACGCGACGAGCATCAACAGCGTCTTCGCGGTCCTACTCGGACTGATCGCCTGGATCTATCTGGGTGCTCTGCTTGTGGTGTTCGGCGTCGAGATGAACGTCGTGAAGGCGCATCGGCTCTATCCCAGGGCGCTGATGACTCCCTTCACCGACAATGTCGACCTGACGCCCGGCGACCAGCGCGCCTACTCCGACTATGCAGAAGCGACCCGCAGCAAGGACTTCGAGTCGGTCGAGGTGTCGTTCGAGTACGACGGGCAGTACGCCACTGCGAAGCGCCAGGTGAAGGACTCCCCGGGTCGCGACAGCGACGCCGAGCCCGCGTCGACGAAGGACACCGAGACGCGCACCGAGAAGCCGCACAAGCACTACTAAGCCAAGGCCGCCTCGCCTCCCAGCGACCGGACACGGTCTCCGGTCGGGTGGAAGGTGTCCGGTCGGGTTGGGGCCCGTGAGGCGTCAGTCGAGGGCGCGACCTACGGCGACCGCGCGCGTGTCAGGTGCCGCTATTCGGGCGGCGTCGGCAGCCAGGTCGTCGTCCTGCAGCTGTGAGCGCCGCTCGGCCTCGACCCTGGCGGAGTACGCCTGGACCTCGTTGGCGATGCGCTCCTCGTCCCAGCCGAGCGGCGGGGCGACGAGACGGGCGGCGGCCTCGGCAGAGGCGGTGCCCCGGTCGGGCGTCTCGATCGAGATCCGGGTGCGACGGGCGAGCACGTCGTCGAGGTGCAGGGCCCCTTCGTGAGTGGCGGCGTACGCGATCTCGGCTCTCAAATACTCCTCTGCCCCCTCGAGTGGCTCGAGCAGGGAGGCGTCGTTGGCGGTCATGGCGAGCACCTCCTCGGTGAGCGAGCCGTAGCGGTCCAGAAGGCGTCGCATCCGCCACACCGGAAGACCGTGCAAGCCGGCCACCTTCTCGAGCTGGTTCACCATCGCGTGGTACCCCTCCGCGCCGGTGAGCGGGATGTGCTGGGTGACGCTCGACGGTGCTCCAGAGGAGACGTCCTCGAGAGCCGCGTCGATGGCGTCCTTCGCCATCACCCGGTAGGTGGTGTACTTGCCGCCGGCGATCGAGATGAGCCCAGGCTGGGGCCGCGCCACAGCGTGCTCGCGCGACAACTGGGACGTCGACTCGTTCTCTCCCGACAGCAGCGGCCGGAGACCCGCGTAGACGCCCTGGATGTCGTCGTGCGTGAGCGGAACTGCCAGCACCGTGTTGACGTGGTCGAGGATGTACTCGATGTCGGCGCGGCTGGCAGCCGGATGGGCCTTGTGAAGGGTCCAGTCGGTATCGGTGGTGCCCACGATCCAGTGGGTGTTCCACGGGATCACGAAGAGCACGGACTTCTCGGTCCGCAGGATCATGCCGGTCTCGGAGTTGATCCGGTCGCGGGGTACGACGATGTGCACACCCTTCGACGCACGGACGTGGAATCGCCCGCGCCCTCCGGCGAGGGTCTGGATGTCGTCGGTCCACACGCCGGTGCAGTTGACGACGACCGAAGCCTTGACGTCGACCTCGTCCCCCGTCTCGACGTCACGGACCCGGGCCCCCACCACTCGCTCACCGGCGTGGTTGAGCTTCACCACCTCGGCCGAGCTGAGCACGGTCGCGCCGTAGGTGGCAGCGGTGCGGGCCACCATCAAGGTGTGCCTGGCGTCGTCGGCCTGCGCGTCGTAGTACATGAGCGCGCCGGTCAGGGCGGTCCTCTTGAGTCCCGGCGCCTTGCGAAGGGCGCCGCCCCGGGTGAAGTGCCGGTGGTGAGGGACGGAGCGGTTCGTGCCGCTCATCAGGTCGTAGAGCGTCATGCCCGCACCTACGTACGGCCGCTCCCAGAACCGGTGCCGAAGCGGGTAGAGGAACGATACGGGCTTCACGAGATGGGGCGCGATCCTGGTGAGCATCAGCTCCCGCTCGTGCAGCGCCTCGCGCACGAGGCCGAAGTTGAGCTGCTCCAGGTAGCGCAGACCACCATGGAACAGCTTCGAGGAGCGAGACGACGTACCGGAGGCGAAGTCACGTGCCTCGACCATCGCCACCGAGAGACCGCGGGTCGCCGCGTCGAGCGCCGCACCGCTCCCGGTGACGCCTCCCCCGACGACGAGAACGTCGAACTCGGTCGAGCCCAGCGCCTGCCACGACGAGGCTCGGTTGTCGGTATCGAGACGTGCGGGAGAGGGCATGTGGATGAGCCTTTCGTTACGTACGCCGAGGCGTCTGGAACCGTGGCGTGCACTTGTTGACCGCACTTACCAGCGGCCCTAGTGTTCAGCACGATAGCGACACTTCCGCCGTCGGGTCCGTCTCGACCGCACGAAGCCTGGGAGGGCCAAGCTGTGAGTTTCGGAGATATCTTCCTCAGCGAGACGATGGGCTCGGCGATGCTGCTGCTCCTCGGATGCGGTGTCGTCGCCAACGCCGTTCTCGTCAAGACGAACGGGTTCAACGGCGGGTTCCTGATGATCAACTTCGGCTGGGGACTTGCCGTCTTCATGGGCGTCTATGTCGGCTACAAGAGTGGCGCCCACCTCAACCCTGCTGTGACTGTCGGTCTGCTCGCCTCCGGCGCCGACCTCGGCGGCTTCGGAAACGTCATCGCCTACTTCCTCGGTGAGGCGGTCGGGGCCTTCATCGGCGCGGCGCTGGCGTGGGCTGCCTACAGAGACCACTTCGACGACCCGGAGACCGAGGTCCCGAACAAGCTGGGCGTGTTCTCCACCGGGCCCGGAATCGCCAACCCAGCATGGAACGTGATCACGGAGGTGATCGGCACTTTCGTCCTCGTCTTCACGATCCTGTCGTTCGCCCACACCCCTAGCCAGCTCGGGCCACTCGCTGTGGCGCTTGTCGTGGTTGGGATCGGTGCCTCCCTCGGTGGGCCGACGGGGTATGCCATCAACCCGACACGTGACCTGATGCCGCGCATCGCCCACGCGGTGCTGCCCATCAAGAACAAGGGCACCAGCAACTGGGGCTACGCCTGGGTGCCTGTCGTGGGCCCACTCATCGGCGGAGCCATCGCAGGCCTGCTTGCCAATGCCGTCAATTTCGTCTGATCGGAGCTGTCCCAAGCCATGACCCAGTACATCGCCTCAATCGACCAGGGCACCACCAGCACGCGGTGCATCATCTTCGATCACTCGGGATCGATCGTCTCCAGCAGCCAGAAGGAGCATGAGCAGATCTTTCCTCGCGCAGGATGGGTCGAGCACGACGGTAAGGAGATTTGGGACAACACCCTCGAAGTCGTCGAGGCCGCGCTCAAGGACGCCTCGCTCGAGGCATCGGACATCGACGCGATCGGCATCACCAACCAGCGCGAGACGGCGATGGTCTGGGACAAGACGACCGGTGAGCCGGTCTACAACGCCATCGTGTGGCAGGACACCCGTACCCAGGCGATCTGCGACGAGCTTGCGGCCCTCGGCGGCGATGCCGACCGCTACAAGGCCAAGGTAGGACTGCCGCTGGCGACGTACTTCTCCGGGCCGAAGGTCCGCTGGATCCTGGACAATGTCGACGGCGCGCGCGACAAGGCAGAGGCGGGCGACCTGCTGTTCGGCAACACGGACGCCTGGCTCGTCTGGAACCTGACCGGCGGTGTGGACGGCGGCGTTCACATCACCGACGTGACCAACGCCAGCCGTACCATGCTGATGGACCTCTCCTCTCTGTCATGGGACTCCGAGATCGCCGGCGAGATGAAGATCCCGGTCTCGATGCTCCCGGAGATCAAGTCCTCGTCGGAGGTGTATGGCGAGTGCAAGGTCGGGGTGCTCTCGGGCAAGCCCGTCGCCGGGATCCTCGGCGACCAGCAGGCAGCCACGTTCGGCCAGGCGTGCCTCGAGGTCGGTACGGCCAAGAACACCTACGGCACCGGCAACTTCATGCTGCTCAACACCGGAGAGGAGCAGGTGCCGAGCGAGAACGGCCTGCTCACGACCGTGTGCTACAAGATCGGTGACAAGAAGCCGATCTACGCACTCGAAGGCTCGATCGCCGTCAGTGGGTCGCTGGTCCAGTGGATGCGCGACAACCTCGGCATCATCTCGTCGGCTCCGGAGATCGAGGATCTCGCGAAGACGGTGGATGACAACGGTGGTGCGTACTTCGTTCCGGCGTTCTCCGGCCTCTTCGCCCCGCACTGGCGCTCAGACGCCCGCGGCGCCCTGGTGGGCCTGACGCGGTACGTCAACAAGGGCCACCTCGCCAGGGCGGTCCTGGAGGCGACCGCCTTCCAGTCGAAGGAGGTCCTCGACGCCATGAACGCCGACTCCGGTGTGCCCTTGAAGGAGCTGCGGGTGGACGGCGGCATGGTGCAGAACGAGACGCTCATGCAGTTCCAGGCCGACATCCTCAATGTCGACGTGGTCCGACCCAAGGTGGCGGAGACCACGGCACTCGGTGCGGCGTACGCCGCCGGACTCGCGGTCGGCTTCTGGGAGGGCGAGGACGACATCCGGCAGAACTGGGGCGAGGACAAGCGCTGGACTCCGTCGATGGACGACGACGAGCGGGACCGGCAGTACCGCAACTGGAAGAAGGCTGTCACGAAGACCCTTGACTGGGTCGATGAGGACGTCAGCTGACCTGTCTTCACCAGCTCGCAAATGGCTGGGGCTCCGCTCGGACTGACGGGCGGAGCCCCAGCCATCGCTGTCGAACGGACCCGCGAGCCGCACCGGCTCATCCGCATCACCGCTGAAGGGACAGCCGCATGTCACAGGTCGTACAGGGAGTCATCGCAAGGGCCAGGGGGGAGGCGGTCGAGCTGACCAGCGTCGTCGTGCCGGACCCCGGACCAGGGGAGGCGGTCGTCGCGGTCCAGGCCTGCGGGGTCTGCCATACCGACCTGCACTACCGCGAGGGCGGCATCGGCGACGACTTCCCTTACCTACTCGGACATGAAGCCGCCGGTGTCGTGGAGTCGGTCGGGGCGGATGTCGACGAGATCGCCGAGGGCGACTTCGTCATCCTGAACTGGCGGGCGGTCTGCGGGCAGTGCCGGGCCTGTCGCCGCGGGCGCCCTTGGTACTGCTTCAACACGTTCAACGCAACACAGCGGATGACACTCGAGGACGGTACCGAGCTGTCGCCCGCACTCGGAATCGGGGCTTTCGCCGACAAGACGCTCGTGCATGCCGGTCAGTGCACCAAGGTCGATCCCTCGGCGCCGGCCGCGGCCGCTGGACTGTTGGGCTGCGGCGTCATGGCAGGCCTCGGTGCGGCGATCAACACGGGGGGTGTCGGACGTGGTGACTCGGTGGCCGTGATCGGCTGCGGTGGCGTCGGTGCGGCAGCCATCGCCGGCTCCAGCCTGGCCGGCGCCGCCAGGATCATCGCCGTCGACATCGACCCCCGCAAGCTCGCCAAGGCCGGCGAGTTGGGTGCTACCGATGTGGTGGACGGGTCTGCGGAGGACGTCGTCGAGGCGATCCGGGCGTTGACGGATGGGTTCGGCGCCGACGTCGTGATCGATGCCGTCGGTCGGCCGGAGACCTGGAAGCAGGCGTTCTACGGCCGAGACCTGGCAGGGACGGTCGTGCTGGTCGGGGTACCCACCCCCGAGATGTCCCTCGAGATGCCACTCCTGGACATCTTCGGACGCGGTGGCTCGCTGAAGTCCTCCTGGTACGGCGACTGCCTGCCCTCCAGGGACTTCCCGATGCTCGTCGACCTCTACCAACAGGGACGGCTACCGCTCGATGCCTTCGTGACGCAGACGATCGGCATCGCAGACGTGGAGGCGGCCTTCGACACGATGAACGGCGGGGCCGTCCTGCGTTCGGTGGTGGTGTGGTGAACAGCACCCTTCGTATCGACCATGGTGTCACGAGCGGGACGTTCTCCCTCGACGGAGAGACGTTCGACGTGGAGAACAACGTCTGGGTCGTGGGAGATGACGACGAGTGCGTGGTGATCGACGCGCCGCACAACGTCGCCGCCATCCTCGACGTGGTCGGTGGCAGGCGCGTAGTGGCCATCGTCTGTACGCATGCCCACGACGACCATGTGCGGGTTGCCCCTGAGCTGGCCGCCGAGGTCGATGCGCCGGTTCTCCTTCATCCCGACGACTCACCGCTGTGGCGGCTCACTCATCCCGACGTAGCACCAGACGGTTCGCTGGTGGACGGAAGGCGGGTGGCCGTGGGCGACGCGGGGCTCGAGGTGCTGCACACGCCTGGCCATGCGCCGGGAGCCGTCTGTCTTCACTGTCCGGAGCTAGGCGTCGTCTTCACCGGCGACACCCTTTTCCAGGGCGGCCCGGGGGCCACGGGCAGGAGCTACTCCGACTACGAGACCCTCGTCGACAGCATCAGGTCGAAGCTGTTCGTACTGCCGCGCGACACGGTCGTTCACACCGGCCACGGGGCTTCGACCACCATCGGCGCCGAGCTGTTCTGACCTGTCAGTTCTTCAGGCCGCAGACCGTCTTCGCGTTCTGCGTGATGTTCTTGGCGGCGTCAGCGAAGGTGGTGTCGGCGGAGAACTGCTGGAGCTGCTTGCCCAGCTTCTGGAGCTGAGTCACCGTGACTCCCTGCGGGACCTGCCCGGAGCTCAGGGCCTGAAGGTCGTCGAAGGTGAGCCCAGCGTCCGCGAGGATCTGACGGACGTGATCGAGGCTCGAGGTCAAGCCGCTCCAGTCGTCCTGCACATCGGGAGGAGCGGCTTGTCCCAGCGTGTCGAACTCGTCGCGAAGCTTCTGGAACTGGTCCTCGCTGAGATGTTGGAAGTCGATGGTCTTGAACTCGGCCTTGGCCGTCTTCAGCTCCGTGCAGTAGGCCGAGCCCACGGCTCCGGTGCTGTCGCCTCCCGATGTCGACGGCGCATCCGAGGACGATGTGTCGGACGTCGGAGCCTGGACTGCCGACGTGTCGCTCGAGCCGGCCGTCGTATCGCTGCCGGCCGTATCGCTCGAGCCACCGCACGCTGTCAGCGACGCGGCCAACAGGGCGACGGTAGCGAACGCAACTCTTCTCATGTCGTCCCGACTCTCCAGTCTCCGAGTCGACACGATGCCGACGTCTGCCGAAAACCCTCTCATACGTGCGGGGAGGACGTGACCGTTATGCCAGCCCCCCGACCTTCGGTGCCCCGTCACCGACGTGGGAGGACTGCGCCGGCGCGAGCGACTACGCTGGGCCAGCCGGCGGGCGGCAGTCGCCAGCCGCAGCCCGACGCTCATGATGTGTCGAGACGCACAGGTGGTGGTGGGATCAGTGCGGCGTGCTCAGGTGGCTCTCGTCGTGGCTCTGCTCGCCTTCGTGATGGCCGCGTGCACCGGCGGGTCAGGGGACCCCGGTCCCACGGACGCACCTGACAACGCCGGTGGTGCCGTCATCTCGCGCTTCGCCGAAGCCTGGCCCGACGCCTCCGTGACGAGCTTCCGAAACATCGTCGACAGGCCCGGGGCTGCCGCCGACGACATCGCCGCACATGTCGGGGCGCTCGGGATCACCCGGACCCAGGTCACCCTGGTCGACGACCTGAGCTGTTCCAGCGACTCCTGTCGGCAGCACGCACGGGTCACACACCAGCTCGCGGGTGTCGGCACGTGGTCCTACGAGACTCTTATCGAGTCCGCGCTGAAGCGGGGCCACTGGATGGTGCAGTGGTCACCAGGCACGTTCAACCCCGATCTCACTGAAGTCACGACCCTGGTGAGGCACCGCACCCTTCCACCGCGCGCTCCGATACTCGACCGCAACGGAGTTGCTCTCACTCCGGAGCGTGCGATCGTGCGGGTCGGCGTACAGCCCGCGAGGGTGCATCCGGCGACGTACCAGGGACTCGCCGAGCTTCTCGACATCGACACCGCCGCCCTCCAGGACCGGGTGAAGTCCGCACAGCCGTCGGCATTCGTCCCCGTGATCGACCTGCGGCGCCGGGACTACCACCCGCTGAGGGAGCGCATTCTCCAGGTGCCTGGGATCGTGATCGACACCGCGAGGCGCGCCCTCGCGCCCTCGTCGGAGTGGGGAAGGGCCATTCTCGGCTCAGTCGCTCCGGCTACCGCCGACACCCTCGAGAACGCAGGGCACAAGGCCCTGTCGTCGGACGAGGTCGGGTCGAGCGGGCTTCAGTTCGCATACCAGCGCACGCTTGCCGGCAGGCCGGGAGGCACCATCGACCTCGTGGAGAAGGCGAGCGGTGACGTGCTCAACCATGTGCTGTCGCGTCGACCGGAGCGGGGCCAGCCCCTGTCGACGACACTCGACCTGAAGGCACAGAACGCCGCGGAGCAGGCGGTGTCGCAGGCGACCGACACGACCGCAGCCGTCGTGGTCAAGGCGAGCACCGGGGAGATCCTGGCCGCGGCCAACGCACCCGGCCCGACGTCGTACAACACCGCGTTCGTCGGACACTACGCTCCCGGGTCCACGTTCAAGGTCGTCAGCGCCGGCTCGCTTCTCTCGCACGCAGTCGTCACCCCGGAGACCCCAGTGGCCTGTCCCGACACCACGGTGGTCGACGGCAAGCAGTTCAAGAATTACGACACCGGGATAGCCGGGCCCGATCCCTCATTCGCCGAAGCCTTCGCCGCCTCGTGCAACACCACGATGGTCAGCTTCGCCGACGACCTCCGCGGGACGGATCTCGCGACGACTGCGTCCCAGTTCGGCCTCGGCGCCGAGTGGGACGTCGGACTCGACTCCTTCAGCGGTTCAGTGCCGGCCGACGCCGACATCGTGACCCGGGCCGCCGACATGATCGGCCAGGGAAGGGTCGAGGCCAGCCCGCTGGCGATGGCCATGGTGGCGGCGGCGGTCGACTCCGGAGTCTCACGCACGCCGACCCTGCTTCCCGATCTGCTGCCGGGCCGGCGGCTCACCGAGCTCGACGCGACCGTCGACTCCGACCTTCAGAGCATGATGCGGCTGGTCGTGACGGACGGCACCGGCACCTCGGTCGACCTCCCCGGTGCGCCGGTCTACGCCAAGACGGGTACTGCCGAGTACCAGGACGGGAAGCAGATCGGTACCAACGCCTGGATGATCGGCTACCGCGGCGATATCGCCTTCGCGGTGCTCGTCGCAAACGGCTCGTCCGGTGCCCACGACGCCGCGCCGATCGTCAACGCTCTGCTCACCGGGCTTCCCGCCCGGCTCTACGGCTGAACCAGCCAACCGGTGTGAGGGAACCAGCGCCCGCAGGCGCCTCGGAAGCGAGACGGCTCCCAGCACCCGACCCCGGCCGGGATCTCCCCTAGCAGCGGTAGCCCGGTGACACGGCGAAGCTCGTCACGGTTGCACTCCTCGGCCAGCCCGAGAGCATCGGGTACCGCGCCGAGTACGAGTCCAGCCGGGTCCAGGCCGGCATCCCGTACCGCTCCGACCGTGAGCTCCGTGTGGTTGAGCGTGCCGAGCGCCAGGCGCGTCACAACGACGACACGGACTATGGCTCCGCTTCGGGCCAGAACCGAACCGAGGCCGAGGACGGTGCCGCCTCTGGTGTCGAGCCGCACGGCCACGCCTCCCGCTCCCTCGACGAGGAGCAGGTCGCAGCCGGTCGCTGCGGACAGGCACCGCTCTGCCAGCTCGCTCACGGTCGGCGTGACGAGGCCTCGCCTGCGAGCGGCGGTGTCAGGTGCCAGCGGATCCTCGAGCCGGACGAGCTCGGTGACGAGGGCGCACCCACCGAGTGCTGCGACGACCTCGATGTCGCTCTGCTCCGCCGACGATGCCCCCGTCTGAGTCGGTTTGACGACCGCGACCCGGAGGCCAGCGTCGAGCGCGATGCGACTGAGCGCGGTTGTCGTGATGGTCTTCCCGACACCGGTGTCCGTCCCCGTGACGAGCACGACCTTCACCGCGTGCCGGCCCTCGAAGGTCACGCCACCGCTGCGGCGGCTGCCAAGGCCTCGCAGATGGCGGCAATGTCGGCGTCGGAGGTGACGTACGGCGGCATCGTGTAGACGAGGTCCCGGAAGGGGCGCACCCAGACGCCATGCTCGGCTGCCGCGCGGGTCGCCGCCGGTACGTCGACCTGGTGGTCGAGCTGGACGACCCCTACCGCCCCCAGAACCCGGACGTCGAGGACGCGGTCCGCTGCTCGCAGCGGCTCCAGACCCGCTGTCAGCGAGCCCTCTATCCGATGCACGTCGCGTTGCCAGGTCCCCTGTCGAAGCAGGCGCAGGCTGGCCGACCCGACGGCACAGGCCAGCGGGTTCGCCATGTAGGTCGGTCCGTGCATGAGTACCCCTGGGTCGCTGGCCTCGAGGCCAGCTGCCACCTCGCCGGTGCAGAGAGTTGCGGCAAGGGTCAGATAGCCGCCGGTGAGAGCTTTGCCGACGCACATGACGTCTGGTGACACCGCGGCACGCTCAGAGGCGAAGAGCGTGCCCGTGCGGCCGAACCCGGTGGCGATCTCGTCGAAGACGAGTACGAGGTCGTGCTGGTCGGCGATCGACCGGAGCACCTGAAGGCACTCCGGAGGGTAGACGTGCATCCCTCCCGCCCCCTGGAGGACGGGCTCGCAGATCACCGCAGCAAGATCGGCGGCGTGCCGCGCGGCGAGGGTCCGCACCTGTCGCTCCCAGGAGCCGATGTCGGACTCCAGCCCGGACGGCGGGCGCGGGGCGAAGAGCTGCTCGGGGATGACGTCGACGAACATCGCATGCATACCGCCGACAGGGTCGCAGACACTCATGGCCCCCAGGGTGTCCCCGTGGTACCCCCCCCGAAGGCTGAGAGTCCGCGTCTTTCGAGGACGCCCACGGCCACGCTGGTACTGCACGGCCATCTTGAGTGCCACCTCGACTGCGACGGAACCCGAGTCGGCGAAGAAGACCCGGTCCAGCGGCGCCGGCGTCATGTCGACTAGAGCACTCGCCAGCTCGATGGCCGGCCGATGGGTCAGGCCGCCGAACATGACGTGGCTCATGGAGGCGCTCTGCCGGCGGAGCGCCTCGTCGAGCTCCGGGTGCCTGTACCCGTGGATCGCGCACCACCATGACGACATCGCGTCGATAAGCACGCGTCCGTCAGCCGTGGTGAGGCGGACGCCCTCGGCGGAGTCGACCAGCGTGACCGCCGCCGGAGCAGACATCGAGGTGTACGGATGCCATACGTGCGTGCGGTCGAAGGCGAGCAGCGACTCGGCGGAGACGGGCAGACCTTGCGTCGGGTGGGCAGCTGTGTCGGGCACTGTACGGCGAGGCTACCGCTCGCGGGGCCGCCGCGTGCTTGCACAACCACCCGCGGCGCAGCGAGTACCGGCACTCGGCGGGGCAGGCTCCGGGCACATCGCCAGGGGATAGATTGGCGGCCGTGACAGAGCCACTGGGCATCCTCGAGCTCGCGCGCACCAAGGTCCTCGACGAAGGTTCCGGGCTGGACGAGCAGCAGCTGGTCCGGATCCTGCGGCTGCCGGACTCCGACCTGCCGGCCCTCCTCGCCCTCGCGCATGACGTGCGGATCGCGTGGTGTGGCCCCGAGGTGGAGGTCGAGGGCATCGTGTCCGTCAAGACGGGGGGCTGTCCGGAGGACTGCCACTTCTGCTCGCAGTCTGGAAGGTTCGACTCACCGGTGCGCGCCGTATGGCTCGACATCCCGGCACTGGTCGAGGCGGCCCGGCAGACGGCAGCCACCGGAGCCACGGAGTTCTGTATCGTCGCCGCCGTCCGTGGCCCCGACGATCGGCTGCTCGACCAGGTCGAGGCGGGTGTTCGGGCTGTCCGGGCGGAGGTCGACATCAACATCGCGTGCTCGCTCGGCATGCTCACGCCCGAGCAGGTCGACCGGCTCGTCGCGATGGGCGTCCACCGGTACAACCACAACCTCGAGACGGCGAAGAGCTACTTCGGCCGCGTCGTCACCACACACTCGTTCGAGGAGCGTTGGATCACGTGCGAGCTGGTCCGCGAGTCAGGTATGGAGCTGTGCTGCGGAGGCCTGGTCGGCATGGGGGAGTCCCTGGAGCAGCGGGCGGAGCTGGCCGCCCAGCTCGCCGCCCTCAACCCCCACGAGGTGCCGCTCAACTTCCTGAACCCGCGCCCCGGCACACCGTTCGGTGACATGCCTGTCATGGGTTCCGGCGACGCCTTGCGAACCGTCGCCGCCTTCCGGCTGGCCATGCCGAGGACGACCCTTCGCTACGCCGGCGGCCGGGAGATCACCCTCGGTGAGCTGGGCACCCGCGACGGCCTGCTCGGCGGCGTCAACGCGGTCATCGTGGGCAACTACCTGACGACCTTGGGACGCGACCCGGACGACGACCTCGCACTGCTCGCCGAGCTGCACATGCCGATCAAGGAGCTGTCCAAGTCGCTATGACCCGCTGCGTGTCCGCGGTCCCGATCGGCCTCGGTCGGGCGGGACGACCGTGACATCGGCAGATGGTTCTGGGCTACCGACCTTTGTCACGGGGTACTGCGACCACTGCGGCGCTCTGCTCGGCGAATCAGCACACACAGGGTGCAGCACGCAGCGAGCGCTGGAACCGCCTCGCTACTGCGCAGCCTGCGGGCGCCGGCTCAAGGTCCAGGTCGTCCCCCGGGGATGGTCGGCTCGTTGCGTCGTACACGGCGTTACGACCGGACGCGGGTAAGGGTCGTGCCTAGCTGGTGCCTAGGGGTGGTGCCTGCCGGGGTTCGTGACCCGATGGGGCAGGGGCACCGCCTGCGCCGAGTCCGGGTTCCGGATCAGCAGCCACGAGACGGTACCGCCGGCGACCAGCAGGGCCACGCAGATCCACATAGCGGAGGTGTAGCCGGCGGAGAAGGTCGCCGGGCGGTCATAGTCGGCGCCTCGTAGCCCGACCACCGCCGGGAGGGCGGCGACTGCAAGCAGTGAGCCGGCGCGGGCGACCGCGTTGTTGATGCCGCTCGCGATCCCGGCATTGCGGTCGGGCGCCGCTGCGAGCACGGTCGCTGTCAGCGGCGCCACCAGCAAGGCGAGACCGAGTGAGAAGACGGTCAGCCCCGGGAACACCTCAGCCCAGTAGGCCGCCTGCGGGCCGACGCCGGTGAGCAGTGCGATCCCGACGGCGCAGACGATCGGCCCGAGCGCCATCGGCAGGCGCGGCCCGATTCTGGCCGCCAGCTGACCGCCCCGGGACGCGAGGAACAGCATGACGACAGTTATCGGCAGGGTGGCGATCCCGGCGGCGAGCGGGCCGTAGCCGGAGACGGTCTGGAGCTGGAGGACGAGAAAGAAGATGACACCGCCGAGCGCGGCGTAGACAAGCAGTGTCATCGCGTTGGCGGCGCTGAACTGCCGTGACAGGAACAGGCCGGTTGGCATCATGGGGTGCCGGGCCCGGCGTTCGGTGACGATGAACGCGACGCAGCTGGCGACCCCCACCAGGGCGCTCACCACGACGAGAGTCACGCTGATGTTGCCGAGCTCGATAAGCGCAAAGGTGAGACCGCCGAGCCCGAGTGCTCCGAGTCCCGCCCCGAGAAGGTCGAACCCGGGGACCGACTCGGGGTCTTTGGTCTCCGGGACGCTGCGGCGGGAGATGGCGATGGTGAGCACCGCGAGGGGTAGGTTGAGCAGGAACACCCAGCGCCAGGTCGCGTACTGCACAAGCCAGCCGCCGATGAACGGGCCGACCGCCGCGGCGATGCCACCCAGGCCCGACCAGGAGCCGATGGCCCTGGCCCTGTCCTGCGGTGCGAACGCCCCCTGGATCATCGCGAGGCTCCCGGGAGTGAGCATCGCGGCGCCCACTCCCTGGATCACCCTGGCGGCGATCAGCTGCGATGGGTTCTGTGCCACGCCGCAGACGAGCGAGGCCAGCGCGAACCAGAGCACACCGATCTCGAAGATCCGCCGCCGCCCGAAACGGTCGCCGAGCGACCCTCCGACCAGGATCAGCGAGGCAAGTGCGAGCAGGTAGCCGTTGCTGATCCACTGGAGCTGGGCCAGGGTCGCGTCGAGGTCCTGGCCGATCTTGCGCAGCGCCACGTTGACCACAGTGCCGTCCAGCATCGCCATGCCGGATCCGAGGACGGCGGCCGCCAGTACGCCGCGCCCGGTGGGCGAGTCGAGTCGCACAGCCTCGGTCATGGTGGTCCTCTCGCCTGTCGCTCTGCCGCCTTCTCGGGCCGCAGCCTCTCGGCAGTCGCTAGCTCTGGCCCCGGTCTGCGGCGTGAACATCGGCTGAGGACGAGACATTCCGTTCGGCGTACCGGGCTAGCAGCCTCGGCGTAGTCAAGCAGTTCTGCTCCACCACACGTGCGGGCGGGACTACAGTGCGTCACAGAGTGTGACATTCGACGAGGAGCCAGCGATGAGTATGCAGCGTGCGACCGTCGCTGTCATGGTCGCCACGACGGCCCTGACCGGGTTCTTGTCAGCACCGTCTCTGGCACACGCGCCCACGGTGTCGCCGCCTTCGGTGCGCCGCGACGGCGCCCGGATCGTCGACGTGATCGACGGTGACACCGTTCGCGTGCGCTTCAGCGGCCGCGAGGCGGTCGTGCGTCTGCTCGGAATAGATACGCCAGAGGTCTACGGGAGGATCGAGTGCGGTGGACCGGCTGCGTCACGGTCAGCCAAGCGGCTGCTTGCTCCTGGCACCCGGGTGACGCTGGTATCGGATCCCAGCCAGGCCAACAAGGACCGGTACCGTCGGTTGCTGCGGTATGTCGAAAGGCGCGGCACCGACATCAACCGGGCGCAGGTGCGCCGAGGATGGGCCGCGGTGTACGTCTACGACAACGTTCCTTTCCGCCGGACTCACGACTACCGTGTCTCTCAGCAAAGAGCCCGCCGCCACGACCGAGGCGTGTGGGGGCGCTGCGACGGCAACTTCCACAGGTGACGAGGCGTGGCGTGATCCGTGTCGCGACGGGTGATGACGCGGTGGCGCTCTTCGACATCGAGAAGCAGGCGTCCATCGCCGCGCTGTCGCACATCTTCGGACCTGACATCTCCTTCCCCGACGATGACGTGCTGGCCCGCTGGCAGCTGGTGCTGGAGGAGCCGGGTATCACGACCCTGGTCGATGTCGAGGACGACGACCCGGTGGGCTACGCCGCCTTCGGGGACGGGTGGCTGCGCCACTTCGCGGTGGTCCCGTCCCTGTGGGGCACTGGCCAGGCGACGACGCTGCACCGTGCCGCTGTCGACGGCCTCGCGGCCCAGGGCACGACGACGGCGTACCTCTGGGTTCTCGTGGACAACGTACGCGGCAGGGCCTTCTACAAGCGGCAGGGCTGGGTCGACACCGGAGTCAGGGACGTCGAGGTGTTCCCGCCGTACCCGGCCAAGATGAAGCTGAGGAGGACACCACCCTCCCAGTCGACAGGCTGATCGCCTCGACAAGGTGCTCGGCGTTCTCGCGGCTTAGACATACACGGTGTGCGAGGATTGTTCGTTCACACGATGCCGGGAGGACCGAGCTCCACGTGTCACACGTCAACACTTCCGAGACTGCGCGCGCTGGCCACGGCGGCGAAAGCGCCCATGTGGTCGAGCAGGAGATCAAGCACGAGCAGTCCGTCGTCGACAGGGTCTACTCGAGGCTGGAGGCTGCCGCCGATGCCGCGCATGCGCTCGCCGCTGACGGTCACGCGAGAGCGAGGCTGGGCAACGAGGGTGGCCTGGTCGAGCGGGACGCCATCGTGTTCCAGGCGGCGAGGCGTCTGGCCATGATCGATGCGGCGCGTGACGGGCTCGTCTTCGGCCGGCTCGACATGAGGGACACCCAGCCCCGCTACATCGGGCGGCTGGGTCTTCGAGACGAGCAGCGCGAGGTGATGCTGGTCGACTGGCGGGCTCCTGCTGCGGCGGTGTTCTACCAGGCCACCCCGAAGGAGCCGTCGGGTGTCATCCGGCGCCGTGTCCTGCAGTCGGTAGGCGAACGGGTGGTCGGGCTGCACGACGACCTGCTCGACGCCGAGGCTGCCGGCGACGTTGTCGTGGTCGGTGAGGGCGCTCTGATGGCGGCCCTCGCCCGGTCTAGGGACCGTTCGATGCATTCCGTCGTCGCCACGATCCAGAAGGAGCAGGACGAGGCGATCCGCGCCCCCCAGCGTGGAGTGACTAGCATCGTCGGTGGCCCGGGCACGGGAAAGACCGTCGTGGCGTTGCATCGCGCCGCCTACCTCCTCTACACGGACCGCCGGCGCTACGAGAGCGGTGGTGTGCTCGTCGTCGGGCCCAACCCGGTGTTCATGTCCTATATCGACCAGGTGCTTCCGACGCTCGGTGAGACCAGCGTGTCGTTGCGGGCGATCGGCGAGGTCGTCGACGGAGTGCACGCGACCCGCCACGACCGGCCCTCCGTCGCCGCCGTGAAGGGCTCTGCGAGGATGCGTGCCCTCCTGTCGCGGGCGGCGCGGGGACCCGTGCCAGGTGCCCCGACGTCGTTCCGCATCTTCTACCGCGACGACGTCCTGACCTTGTCGGCCGGACGGCTCCAGGCGATCAGGCGGTCGTTGCTCAGCTCCGGCCAGCGGCGCAACCGCCTCGTACGTGCCGCCCCCGACGAGCTTCTCGCTGCCTTGTGGGAGCAGGTCGGTGGGCAGCGGGCGCTCGAGCGCGGCAGCGACGAGTTCGCGCAGACCCTGCTCGGTCTGAGGGAATTCACCGACTTCGCGACGAAATGGTGGCCGGCGGTCGACGCGGTCGACGTGCTCGGCTGGCTGGCGGACCGCGAACGACTCGCCAGCGACGCCGGGTCCCTGTTGTCGCCAACCGAGGTCGACGACCTCGTCGAGTCGCTCGGGTCGGGAGACCTCACGGTCGAAGACGTGCCGTTGGTCGACGAGCTGCGCTACCTGCTCGGAGAAGTGCCTGCACCCGAGCTCGGCGAGGATCCCCTTGCCGACCTGATTGATGACGAGGCGCCCGAGCTGTCGACGCGTGACCAGTGGTTCCCGGGCGACAGGTCGACGGAGCGACCGACCGGGTCGATCGAGGACGACGGGTACGCGCACGTGCTGGTGGACGAGGCGCAGGACCTCTCACCTATGCAGTGGCGGATGTTGGGCCGTCGGGGACGCCATGCCAGCTGGACGATCGTGGGTGACGCCGCCCAGAGCTCCTGGCAGCTCCCGCACGAGGCGGCGGCCGCACGAGCGGAGGCGATGGGCGCCAAGCCGGAGCACGTCTTCCGCCTGTCGACCAACTATCGCAACTCGGCCGAGATCTTCGCACTGGCCGCTGACCTGGCTCGTGCGGCGATCCCAGACGCCGATCTTCCGGTCGCCGTGCGCAGGACCGGCGTCGAGCCACGGATCCGCGAGGCGGAGCACACGGAGCTGGCGACGGCGGTCCGCGAGGCGACGAGCGACGTCATGAATGTCGTCGAGGGCACGGTGGGTGTGGTGGTGCCGGATGGCTGGCGCGACCGCGTCGAGCGATGGCTGGGCAACCGCGACGTCGTACGCGTCCCGGTACTGGAGGCGCTCGACACCAAGGGGCTGGAGTTCGACGCGGTTGTGGTGGTCGAGCCTGATCTCATCGCCGCCGCGTCCGAGGCCGGTTTGCGCACTCTGTACGTCGTGCTCACCCGGGCGACGCAACAGCTCGACGTGGTGGGCACCAGTCATCGATGGCGCCCCTGACGCCAGCTTCCGCTCACCCACGTCCACCCTGTGCTCTCGATCGGCCCCCACCATGACTCTGCTTGATGAAATCCTGACCTGTCCGGCGTACGCGCTGGTCCGCTTCGAGGGCTCGGAGACTGTCACCGTGCTCGGAGGTGACAGGGTCGACCACGAGTGGCTGGCCGACGTGCCGATGGACGCCGGGGAGCCTTCAAAGGGCGACAGGTTCGACCGTCTGGTCTGCATTCCCTTCGCGCAGATCCGCGAGCGCGGTTTCGAGGTTCAGGAGGACGGCACTGCGCTGAGCAGCATCGAGATCGCCGTGCAGGGCGAGAGCACGGCGGCAGAAATTCTCGCTCTCCTGCCGGACGAGCAGCTGGAGGCGGTGGGCTCACGAGGCTTCGACGTCGGCGACGAGGAGTACGCCGACCTGGTGGGTCGCATCATCGCCGACGAGATCGGGAACGGCGAGGGCGCCAACCTCGTCGTGGCCCGCAGCTTCCATGCCACGATCGCGGACTGGGACGTGCGGAAGGCACTGACGGTGTTCCGGCGGCTGCTGGAGCGTGAGCACGGGGCGTACTGGACGTTCCTGGTCTACACCGGTGACCGCTACCTGATCGGCGCCAGCCCGGAGCGGCATGTCAGCGTCCAAGGTGGGCAGGTTCGGATGAACCCGATCAGCGGCACGTTCCGTATCGGCGCCGGCGAAAGCCGAGCCGACCGCAAGTCCCGGCTCCTCTCGTTCCTGGACGACGAGAAGGAGATCTACGAGCTCTTCATGGTCGTGGACGAGGAGCTCAAGATGATGTGCGACATCTGTAGCGAGGGTGGCCAGATCCTCGGTCCGTACCTCAAGGCGATGTCGCATCTGATCCATACCGAGTATGTCTTGGCCGGGCGGACGTCGAAGGATGTCCGCGAGGTGCTTCGCTCCTCCATGTTCGCCGCCACCGTCACCGGGAGCCCCGTCGAGAACGCCTGCCGTCTGATCAAGAGGTACGAACCCGGTGGTCGCGGCTACTACGGTGCCGTGATGGCGCTGCTGGGGCGCGACGCTGTGGGAGTGCCGACGGCTGATGCTCCGATCCTGTTGCGCACAGCGGATGTGAGCGTCGGCGGCGACGTCCGCATCACCGTGGGTGCGACGCTCGTCAGGGACTCCGACCCCCAGTCCGAGGTGGCGGAGACGCATGCGAAGGCGGGTGGCATCCTGACTGCGTTCGGGCTCGCGACGGCTCCCGCTGCCAGATCAGGTGAGATCGCGGACGTGGCGCAGGACGTGGACGTACTTGCCGCTCTAGGTCGCCGTAACCGACGATTGAGCCGTTTCTGGTTCAACGACCAGTCCGATGCCGTCGAGTCCGGACCGCTGGCGGGCAAGCACGTGGTGGTGCTCGACGGCGAGGACGACTTCGTGACCATGCTTCGCCACGTGCTCAGTGTGCTCGGGATGACGAGCGAGACGGTGCGTCACCAAGACTACGCACCTGGCGCGTTCGATGCCGCTGACGTCGTAGTGGTGGGACCCGGTCCGGGTGACCCGCGTGACCTCGAGGACTCCAAGATCAGGGGGGTCCGGACGGCGGTCGGCGACCTGCTCGAGGCGCGCACGCCCTTCCTGGCCGTGTGCCTGGGGCACCAGGTGCTCTGCGGCGTGCTCGACGTGCCGCTCGTCTTCAAGGACATCGTGTTCCAAGGCACCCAGACGCGGATCCATGTGCTGGGCAGGGAGGAGAACGTCGGGTTCTACAACACGTTCGTTGCTCGCGTCGGAGGTGACACCCCGCTACCAGCGGGTCTGGTTGTCGACCACGACGCTGACAGTGGGGACGTCAACCATCTTGCTGGCCCGCACTACCACGGTGTGCAGTTCCATGCTGAGTCCATCCTGACCGAGCACGGCTTCGACCTGATACGCGAGCTGATGCTGGACCTGTTGGCCACCTGAGCAGGCCCTGCGGCCCGGCTCAGGTGGCGTCGGAGCCGAGTGTCACGTCGACGGTGTGCGAGGCACCCGTCGAGTGACCGTTCGGGGTGGACGACGTGACCGTGAGGGTGACGGTGTCGCCGGGCCGGTATGTCCGGACTGTCGCGACGAGGGAGTCGGAGTCGGTGATCAAGGTGTCGTCCACCTTCGTGATGACGTCGCCCTTCGCTAGGCCCGCATCGGAGGCGGCTGTGCCGGCTTCCACCTTCTCGACCAGCGCGCCGTCTGGGAGCCCGACCGAGTCACTGGCGTTACCGACCGACACGCCGATTCGCGCGTGGGTAGGCGTCTGGTGGTTTCGAAGCTGTTCGACGATCGGGATGGCGTCGTTGATCGGAATGGCGAAGCCCAGACCGATCGAGCCGCCTTGGCCGGTTGAGCTGGTGGTGTCGGTCCTGATGGCGGAGTCGATCCCCACGACGAACCCCTGGTCGTCGATCAGCGGCCCTCCTGAGTTGCCGGGGTTGATCGCGGCGTCGGTCTGAATGGCGGGGAACACCGTCGCCGGGTCGTTCAGCGCCTCGCCCTGTGTAGTGACGGGCCGGTTGAGCGCACTCACCACCCCGGTGGTCACCGTGCTCTCGAGCCCGAAGGGTGACCCCACGGCGATGACCTGCTCGCCGATGGCGAGGGAGTCGGAGTCACCGAGTGTCGCAGGCTGAAGGCCGCTCACGCCCTGCGCCTGAATGACGGCCAGATCGGTGAGCGGGTCCCGTCCGACAATCGTTGCACGAGCCGTCGTCCCGTCGTTGAAGCTGACCGCGAGATGGCCGCCGCCGGTCCCGAGCTCGGCCACGTGGTTGTTGGTGAGGATCTGGCCGTTCGCGGTGAGGATGATCCCGGACCCGGACCCGCTCTGTCCCGCACTGCTGGCGTAGATCTTGACGACCGACGGCAGGGCCTTGGCAGCGGCCGCCTCCGTGGTACCAGAGACCACCCCACTCGGTTGAGCGTTGGAGTGGCTGCCGCTGCTCGTATCGGAGACACGCAGCGGGTCGACGCTCGAGGAGGCGCTCGTGCCGTCCTGGGTCTCGTGCAGAACCGCCGCACCGCCGACCCCTGCGGCACCACCCGCCAGTGCTCCCACCAGCAGTGCCGCCCCGATGACGCGTCCCACGCGTCGAGGCGGAGTCGGTGGGGTCGCCGGATACTGCTGAGGAGCAGACGGGTACTGCGGCGGAACCGGCGGGTACTGCGGGGGAACTGGCGGGTACTGCGGAGTTTCCGGCCGGCGCTCCGGTGGAGAGGGGGGTGGGTAAGAATCGTTGCTCATGAGACAACCTTGCGTCGGGTCACTGATAGTGCGCTGAGATGCTCCTCAGAGATGACTGTGAGAAGTCGCAAGGTTCCGGTCGCCGGGCAAGGTCATCGTGAAGACAGCCCCGTGGGGTTCCTGGTTGTGTACCGTCACCGATCCTCCGTGCCGCTCGGCTGCCTGCCGGACGATCGACAGGCCAAGTCCGGAGCCCGGCATGGTGCGTGCGTCCGCGGCCCGGTAGAAGCGCTCGAAGATCATGGGCAGGTCATCATCGCCGATGCCCAACCCCTGGTCGGCAACCGTCAGCACTCCGGTCTCCAGCCGGACTGTCACCGTGCCGTTGCGCGGGCTCCACTTGGCGGCGTTGTCGAGAAGGTTGGTCACCGCCCGCTCGATGATCTGCGGCTCCCCCACGATCCACCAGGTCGACAGGTCGAGGTCGAAGGTGACGCCGATCGCCCGGCGGCGCACCCGGTCGACCGCACGCGACACGATGTCGGCGAGATCGAGTGGCTCCGGCGTCTGGACGAGCGGCTCGTCGCGCGCCAGCTCGACGAGGTCACCGACGAGGGTGGACAGCTCTTCCACCTGAGCCGTCGCGTCTGTGAAGATCTCGTCGCGCTGGGCGCTGCTCAGGCCCCCCCGCCGGTCCGCTTGGGCGAGCAGCTCGAGGTTCGTGCGCAGGCTCGTCAGAGGCGTGCGCAGCTCGTGTCCGGCATCGGCGACCAGGCGGCGCTGCCGGTCTCGGGAGGCGGCCAGAGCGGCGAGCATGTCATTGAACGAGGTGGCGAGGCTGGCCAGCTCGTCGTCTCCCGTGATCGCGATCGGTGTGAGCTCGTCGGTCCTGGCGATGTGTTCGGCGGCTGCGCTCAGGCGGCGCACGGGCAGCAGCGCCGACCGTGCGACGGCGAGTCCGATGACAGCTGCCGAGACGATACCGCCGAACCCCACGAAGAGGAGGACGAGTTGCATGCGGTCCAGAGTCCGTTCGATGGGCTCCACAGACTGCACGAACATCAGCGCGGTATGCGGACCGGCCTGAACCGTGGCGGCGCGCACGTCGAAGCCGTCGGTGGGCATCGTCCGCAGGGACTGGTCAAGAGCGCCGTTGGCGACCGCGATCTCGTCCGCGGTCGGCGTGCCTATCCAGTTCGATGCCTTGTCGGGGAAGATGGTGCCGTCGGAGTTGACAAGGTAGATACGGAGGTCAGCGGCTCCCAGGACGTTGGCCGACAGGTTGTGCAATGTGGCCGACTCGACGATAGGAGTCTTCGCGGCAGCGCTGGCACGGTTGAGCAGCGAGTCGTCCAGCCGCTCGTGCAGCTGTGCCCGAAGCGTCACATAGGCCGCGACGCTTGCCATCGCGACAGAGAGTCCGACGGCGCAGGCTGCGAGGAGCGAGATCCTTGCAGCCATCGACATTCGTTTCACGGAGGCGACTCGCGCAAAACATAGCCGACACCGCGAACGGTGTGGAGCAGGCGCCTCTCTCCTTCGGCCTCGGTCTTGCGTCGCACGTAGCCGACGTACACCTCAAGGGAGTTCGCGGTGGTCGGGAAGTCGTAGCCCCACACCTCTTCCAGGATGAACGCCCGCTCCAGGACACGCTTGGGGCGCCTCATGAACAGCTCGAGCAGATCCCACTCCGTGCGGGTCAGCGTGATCTGGCGGCCTGCGCGCTCGACCTCACGGGTGACCGGGTTCATCGTCAGGTCGGCGAACGCCAACGGCCCGTCGTCCTCGCCGTCCACGGTGCCGAGGGTGCGGCGTCTGAGCATGGCGCGGACCCGTGCAAGCAGCTCCTCCAGGGCGAAGGGCTTGGCCAGGTAGTCGTCGGCGCCAGCGTCCAGCCCGTCGACCCGGTCGCCGATGGAGTCGCGCGCGGTCAGCACGAGAATGGGCAGGTCGTTGCCTGCGGCCCGCAGAGCCCTGGTCGTCTCGATGCCGTCGAGCCGCGGCATCATCACATCGACGATCAGCGCGTCGGGGGCGAGCCCGTTGATACGTGCCAACGCCTCGACCCCGTCGTTGGCGAGCGCGACCTCGTAACCGTTGAACTCCAGGGAGCGTCGCAGGGAGTCACGCACGGCTCGGTCGTCGTCTACGACCAGTATGCGCATCTGTGAAGCGTGCCACGCTGATCTGAGACGGGGCTGAGAGGTGCCCGGGCAGATCGCGTGTCAGGTGGGCGCTCCCGAGCCGAGCTCGCGCAGCCGGGCGAGCAGCACGTCGGTCGTACGGTCGACGATGGCGAGGACGGAGCTGAAGTCGTCGGCAGCGCCGTACCAGGGATCCGGAACGTCCAGATCACCCTTCGAAAGCGGGTCGAACTCGCGGAAGAGCCTGACCCGGCTCCGCGCCTGGTCGTCGTCCATCAGGGCGTGGATGTCACGCAGGTTGGCGCGGTCCATCGCCAACACGAGGTCGGCACGATCGAACCACTCACCGTTGAACTGCTGGGCGCGGTGCCGGCTGGGGTCGTACCCGGCTGCGGAGAGGGTGGCGGCTGCCCGCGCGTCCATGGGGTCCCCGGCGTGCCAGTCGCCAGTGCCTGAGCTGAGCACGTCGATGTGACTGTCGAGGTGTGCGGCGGCGAGTTTCGACGAGAGCACGACCTCCGCTGTGGGCGAGCGGCAGATGTTGCCGAGGCACACCATGGCGATGACGTACCCACCGGGTGTTCGCGCCTCGGGGAGCGCACTCGCGGGGGGTCTCACTGGCGGTCGGGCAGCACGAGCCCGACGATCCAGCTCACGAGCGAGACGACGATCGACCCGAACACGGCGGTCCAGAATCCGCGTACCTCGAAGCCGAGGTCGAACTGCCTGGCGAGCCAGCCGGTGAGGAGGAGCATCGCTGCGTTGACGACGAAGAACATCAGCCCGAGGGTGAGCAGATAGAGCGGAAACGAGAGGAAGGCCACGATCGGACGGACGGTCTCGTTGACGAGGCCGAAGATCAACGCCACGACGGTCAGGGCGAGGAGCCGGGTGCCTGGTGTGTCACCTGTGACCTCGATTCCGGCGAATGCCCACGCCGCCGCCGCCAGTCCGCAGGCGTTGGCCACGATGCGAACGAGCCACGTCGTCATATGCCGATCGTGCCATGCCCGGTGGCGTGGAGCAGGGACCCCTCAGCGGCGGCCAGGTGCTGCACGAGGTCATCGATCGCCGCGGAGATCAGGCCCCGGTCGAGGAGGCTCACGAGGCGACGGTGGTCGGCCACCTGCTCCGCGATGTTGGCGCGGGTGCGGTCGAGGTGGGCCAGGCCCAGCCGGATCTCCGCGCTCAGCGCGTCAGCGGCGGCTACGAGTCGCCGGCTTCCGGTGAGCGCCACCAGGGCGCGGTGGATCTGCAGATGTGCCTCGGTGAGCTCGGCAGGACCGGCGGGCGCCTCGGCAAGATGGGCGTAGTGGTCGAGTGCCTCGTGCAGCGTTCGGCGATCCTCGTCGGCCGCTTCGGGCCAGTGCCGCAACCCGGCCGTCTCGAGGGCAACTCTGGCCCGGCTGACGTCGTGGACGTCGTCGGCGGTGAGCTCCTTCACCGCGACGCCTTTGTTGGGCACGCGGACGGCGACCCCTTCGCCGACCAGCACGCCGAGTGCCTCACGGATGGTGCTGCGACCCACGCCCATCGCCTCTGACAGCGCAAGCTCGCGAAGCGGCGTACCGGGCGCGAGCTGCCCCGCGAAGAGGGCGCGCCGAATCTCGTCGGCGGCGCGATCGACCGTCGAGGAGTGCTCGAGCTGGAGGTCCTCGTACATACCACCGCGAGCCTAGGGCGTCGGCGTCCCCTCGGGCTCGACGCACCTCCTGGTGTGACACGTCCGATGCTAAGGTATTTTTCTTGTCAGACAATCGGACGATCACACACTTGCGAAGGAGCAACCGATGAGGCCAACCAGGCGCCCGCAGACGATGTGGGGCACTCGCTACCTCATGGTGCGGCCAGAGCACTTCCGAATCGACTACCAGATCAACCCCTTCATGGATGTCTCGTCGCAACCCGATGTCGGCGTGGCCATGCGGCAGTGGCAGGACCTGCGCGCAACGCTGGAGGCCCATGGCGGCAGCGTCGAGGTCGCCGACCAGCGAGCCGACGCTCCCGACATGGTCTACGCGATGAACCTCGGTCTGGCGGTCACCGACGGGACCGCAAGGCTCGTCACCTTGTCTCACATGCGCTTCCCCGAGCGCCGGATGGAGACGGTCTCGGCCCGTCGCTGGTTCGAGGGGTCAGGCTTCCAGCCCTTGTCTGTCGGATCCGACGGGTTCGGCCCCACCTTCGAGGCAGGAGACGCCTTCCCGTTCGCAGGGGCTCTGGTGGTGGGGTACGGCCCGAGAACCGAGGAGCTTGCGCTCAAGCATCTCGCCCATGACCTCGGCGTCCGAGCACTGGGCGTCCGGCTGACGCACCCGGGTATGTATCACCTCGACCTCGCGTTCTGCCCACTCGACGAGCGGCGGGCGCTGGTGTGTCCGGCCGCCTTCGACGAGGCGAGTGCCCGAGCGTTGCTCGCACTCGTACCGGAGCCGATCATGATCACCGAAGAGGAGGCACTGACGACGTTCTGCGCCAACTCCGTGGTGCTCGGCAGCACGGTCGTCATGCCGGGTTGCCCGGACCGGGTGCGGTCCAGCCTGGAGTCCGCCGGCTTCTCGGTCGTCGTCGTCGACGTGAGCGAGTTTCACAAGGGCGGAGGTTCGGTCCGCTGTTTGACGAACCCCCTCGACATCGCTGTGGGACGCGACCTGGACCGCGTGCCTGGAGGCGAGGTCACGACTCCCTGACGGCCTAGGTTCGTGTGTGGTCATCGCGGCCTCTGCTCCCCCGACTGCGCCGCCGTCGAAGGCGAAGCGCGGCGAGTGAATGCGTGGTCTCTGCGTTGTCTGGCCGGATGTGGCCTCGGTGGCTAGGTGAGCAGGCCGGGTGACGCGCCGTCGGGCCGGACGATCCGTGCGGTCTGAGCGAGCAAGATCCCGACGAGAACCAACGCGATACCTGCGAGCTGGGCAGCCGACAGATCTTCACGAAACCACAGCCAGCCCAAGACGGTGGCTCCCACCGGCTCGACCATTCCAAGGACCGTGACCTCGGTGGCCGACAGGTGCTGAAGCGCCGTCAGCTCGGCCAGGAACGGGCACACGGTACCGAGCACGACGAGCCATCCGATGAGCGCCCAGACAGGGGCGGCGGCTCCGGACAGAGTGCCGCCGAGGCTCTGGCTCGACGACAGGTCCGTGTGCCACAAGGTGGGCAGTGGCTTGAGCAGGTTCCAGAAGATGGTGGCCACGATGAAGGCCTCGGTCAGCACATGGAGCGGTGACTCCTCGCTGACGCTGCGCTCGCCGAGCAGGAAGTACGTTGCAAGCGACAGCGCCGCTGCGAACCCGGCGACGACACCGAGCGTGTCGAGCTGCAACCCCCGCCACACCTCGGCGACCAGCGCCAGCCCACCCAGGGAGCAGCCGATGCCCAGCCACATCCGTCGACGTACCGGCTCGCGGTACACGTACCGGGCGAACAGCGCGACGAGCACCGGTGCGGTGAACTCCAGCAGCAGGGCGATACCGACCGGCAGCCGGTCGATCGCCACGAAGTAGAAGTACTGCACGAGGGCGACGCCTGTGACGCCGAAGCCGACCACGAGCCCGACCTCTCGCAGCGAGCGAGGTGGGTGGAGACGTTCCCCTCGCGCCAGCACGACGAGTACGAGAGCGAACGCCGTGCCCGTGCATCGCGTCGTGGTGAGGGTCATCGAGTCGACACCGGCCGCCTGGATGACGCGGGAGACTCCGGCGTTGACGACGAAGAGCACGGCGCCGGTCGCAACCAGCAGGTATCCCGTCCGGGCGTCACGGGCGGCAGGCATGCAGCAGACCCTACGCAGCCGAGGTCACGCGCGATCGGCGTGACGCGTCTCGTTATCGTGGCTCGTCATGACCGGCCCGCGGCTGCGCCCCGCCCTCGACTCGATCCCGGCGTACAAGGCAGGCAAGCCCCCCGCTCCTGGGAGGGCGGCGTTCTACAAGCTCTCCAGCAACGAGAACCCGTACGCGCCCCTGCCCGGCGTTCTCGAGAAGGTCGCGGACGCAGCGCGCTCGATGAACCGGTATCCCGACATGGGGGTCGGCGCGCTGCACGAGGCCCTGGCGGAGCGACTCGGTGTCGGCGTCGAGCGACTCGCGTCGGGGGCGGGCTCGGTCGCGGTGCTCTACCACCTCTTGCAGGCCGCCTGCTCGACCGGCGACGAGGTCGTCTACGCCTGGCGCTCGTTCGAGGCGTACCCGATCGCGGTGGGGCTTACCGGTGCGCGTGACGTCCAGGTCCCGCTGGCCGCCGACGCTCGGCACGATCTGGCGGCGATGCGCCGAGCCGTGACCGACGCCACGAAGGTCGTGATCGTCTGCACCCCGAACAACCCGACGGGCCCGGCCGTGCACCGCGAGGAGCTGTTGGAGCTCGTCGATGCGCTGCCCCCCACGGTCATCGTCGCCATCGACGAGGCGTACGGCGAGTTCGTGACCGACCCGGACACCGTCGACGGGCTCGAGGTCGCGGCAGACCGCCCGAACGTCGTGGTGCTCCGTACCTTCTCGAAGGCCTACGGACTTGCCGGGCTTCGGGTCGGGTATGCCGTCGCGCCGCCCCGAATCGCCGAGGCGGTCCGCAAGTGCGCTCTCCCCTTCGGTGTCTCCGGCGTCGCCCAGGTGGCTGCCCTGGCCTCGCTGGACGCCGAGGCCGAGCTGCTCGAACGGGTCGACGCCCTGGTGCTCGAACGTGACCGCGTGGTGGGAGAACTGCGTGCCCAGGGCTGGTCGTTGCCGGATGCGCAGGGAAACTTCGTCTGGCTTCCCCTCGAGGAGCGTTCCACCGGCTTCGCGGCGCGGTGCGACGAGCGCGGGGTGAGTGTGCGCCCGTTTGAAGGCGATGGAGTGCGAGTCTCGATCGGTGAGGTGGAGGCCAACGACCTGCTGCTCGCCGTGGCTGCGGAGCTGCCCCCGCACTGACTGCGCAGCTGACGGCGACCCACGCGGCGTCTGCTCGATGCAACGAATCTCGGTTGGCTCTGTCAGAGGCAGTCGGTAGAGTGCTGGTTACAGCCCACCGCCTTCGCGTCTCCAGGCCTGGACCCGCGCCCGGGGCGGCGACATCTCGGGCCGCCGACCGACCACAAGGGGCGAACGCCGCCTGATGAGCCACCCGACCAGCAACGGCTCCCGATACGACCACGTGCCGCCCCCCAGGGGTGGCACGCACTCGCTGTGGCGACTGAGCGGATACCTGCGGCCGTACCGCGGGTCGCTCGCGGTGATGGGGGTCTCCGCCGTGGCCGGAGTCTTCGTGAGCCTCTCGATCCCGCTGGTGACCAAGTCGCTCATCGACGGCCCGATCACCGAGCACCGGTCCGGGCCGATCCTGCCGCTCGGGCTGCTCGCGCTAGGGCTGGGAGTCGCCGAGGCCGGGCTGATCCTGCTGCGGCGCTGGGTGCAGGCACATGCCGTGCTCGGGTTCGAGACGGCAGTCCGCAACGACCTCTACCGGCACATGCAGGCTCTCCCGATGGAGTTCCACAGTCGCTGGCAGAGCGGCCAGCTACTGTCCCGGGTCACCACCGACCTGAGCGCCCTTCGCCGCTTCATGGGGTTCGGTCTGCTCTTCTTGATCATCAACATCCTTCAGCTCACCGTGGTGACCGCGGTTCTGCTGCGGATGTACTGGCCCCTCGGTCTCGTCGTCGCGGTGTCGGCGGTGCCGATCATCTGGCTCAGCAAGCGGTTCGAGTCCCGTTACGTCGTGGTGTCGCGTCGGGTCCAGGACCAGCAGGGTGACGTGGCGACGTCTGTCGAGGAGGCGGCAGTCGGCTACCGCGTGACGAAGTCGTTCGGCCGGCGCAGCTACAGCGACGAGAACTTCGCGAAGCTCACCGAGAAGCTGTACGAGTCGTCGGTCGAGAAGGTCCGGCTCTCGTCGGCGTTCTGGACCTTCCTCGAGATCATCCCCAACCTGAGCCTCGTCGTGGTGCTCCTCCTGGGCGCCCTCGCCGTCGGGCGGGACGCGCTGACGCCTGGCACGCTCGTGGCCTTCATCATCTTGATGCTCCAGCTGATCTGGCCGCTGGAGTCGCTCGGCGTCATCCTCGCGATGGCGCAGGAGGCCATGACGGCGGCCGACCGGGTGCTGGAGATCTTCGACACCGAGTCGACGGTCGTCGGCGGGGACCGTGAGCTGCAGGACCCGCGAGGGGCGCTTCGTCTGGAGCACGTCGACTTCCACTTCCCCGACTCGTCCGAGCTCGTGCTCCGCGACGTCAACCTGGAGGTGTTCCCGGGCGAGACCGTTGCCGTCGTCGGTGCGACCGGCTCCGGCAAGACCGCGCTCACCGGGCTGGTCCCTCGCCTGTACGACGTCACCGGCGGCTCGGTGATGATCGACGGTGTCGATGTCAGGGACCTGAGCCTCAGCTGTCTCCGCACGGTCGTCGCGACGGCATTCGAGGAGCCGGTGCTCTTCTCGATGAGTGCCCGGGAGAACATCGCCCTCGGACGTCCGGACGCGACCGACTCAGATGTGGCCGAGGCGGTCCGGACGGCTCAGGCCGGTTTCGTCTACGACCTTCCCTGGGGGATCGATACCAGGATCGGGGAGCAGGGGCTGTCGCTCTCGGGTGGCCAGCGGCAGCGGCTCGCACTCGCCCGAGCTGTCCTCGCGCGTCCCCGCATCCTGGTGCTCGACGACACCTTGTCGGCGCTGGATGTCCATACGGAGGCGCTCGTCGAGACCGCCCTGCGGCGGGTGCTCGCCGACGCGACCGGCATCGTGGTGGCACATCGAGCCTCCACGGTTCTCCTCGCTGACCGGGTGGCGCTGCTGCAGGACGGGACGATCACCCACGTCGGGCTGCACCAGGAGCTGCTGTCGAGCGTGCCGGCATACCGCGACCTGCTCGGTGGCGACGAGGGCGATGCACTCGTGGCGGCCGACGCGAGCGCGGCGTCGTCGTGACAGCTACCGATACCAGCCCTCCGGCCGACTCCGGTTCGGCCGACGAGACGCGTCCGGCTGGTGACTGGCGAGGAGTTGCGGCCCAGGACACCGAGGAGATACCCGAAAGCACTCCGCTCCTGCTGAGAGACCGCTCCCGGAGGTTGATGGGCCAGCTTCTTCGTCCGCACCGGCGAGCCCTCGGCTGGGTGCTGCTCCTCGTGCTGATCGAGAACGCCGCCCGCCTCTCGGTGCCGTACCTGGTGAAGGAGGGCATCGACCGGGGTATCCCGCCGATCCTGGCCGGCGAGGGGAACCGCACCCTGCTTGTCATCGTGGCGATGGTGCTGGCTGCCGTGGTGGTCCAGGCGGTCACCCGGCAGTTCTTCCTGCTGTTGGCTGGTCGGGTCGGTCAACAGATCCTGGTCACGTTGCGCCGACGGGTCTTCACCCACTTCCACAAGCTGTCGCCCGCGTTCCACGACAGCTACACCTCGGGCCGGGTCATCTCCCGGCAGACCTCCGACATGGATGCCATCAACGAACTGCTCGAGGGCGGCTTCGACGGGCTGATGACGGCACTGCTGACGCTTGTCGGTACCGCAGTGCTCCTGCTCGTCCTCGACCTGAAGCTGGGACTGGTCGCCCTGCTCTGCTTCCCAGTCCTGCTCGCACTCTCCCAGTGGTTCCGGCGGGAGTCCGCAAAGGCCTACCGGCGCACCCGGGAGACCGTCGCAGCGGTGATCGTCCACTTCGTCGAGACGGTCAACGGCATGCAGGCCGTGCAGGCGTTCCGCCGAGAGGGACGCAACCAGGCCATCTTCGACGAGGTGAGCGGGGAGTACCGCAGAGCGAACGAGCGTGCCTTCCGGCTCGTCGGGGTCTTCATGCCGGGGATCAAGCTGATCGGAAACGTGACCATCGCCGTCGTGCTCGTCTACGGTGCGCATCTGGCCTTCAACGGTGAGGTGACTGTCGGGGTGCTCGCCGCATTCCTGCTCTACCTGCGCCAGTTCTTCGAGCCGATGCAGGAGATCTCGCAGTTCTACAACACCTTCCAGTCCGCTTCGGCAGCGCTCGAGAAGCTGTCGGGGGTACTGGAGGAGGTGCCTTCGGTACCGGAGCCCGAGCGCCCCACCCGGCTGGCGCGCGCCAGTGGCTCGGTACAGCTCGACGGCGTCGGCTTCGAGTACGTCGTCGAGCGTCCGGTGCTCGCCGGCCTCGACCTGGAGATCCCGGCGGGCCAGACGGTCGCGATGGTCGGAACGACCGGCGCCGGCAAGACGACGCTGGCCAAGCTCGTGTCCCGTTTCTACGACCCGACGGCGGGCCAGGTCAGGCTAGACGGCATCGACCTGCGCGAGCTCACCGAGGACGACCTGCGTCGTGCCGTCGTCATGGTGACGCAGGAGAGCTACCTCTTCAACGGCAGCGTCGGCGACAACATCAGGTTCGGCAAGCCCAACGCGTCGGTGGAGGAGATCGTCCATGCGGCCAAGGCCATCGGAGCTCACGACTTCATCGCCAGGCTTCCGGACGGCTATGACACCGACGTCGCCAACCGAGGCGGCCGCCTCTCGGCCGGCCAGCGCCAGCTCGTCGCATTCGCCCGGGCATTCCTGGCCGACCCAGCAGTCCTGATCCTGGACGAAGCCACGTCCAGCCTCGACGTGCCGTCGGAGCGACTGGTCCAGCGGGCCCTCCGCACGATCTTGGCCGAGCGTACGGCGCTCATCATCGCCCACCGGCTGTCGACGGTCGCGATCGCCGACCGGGTGCTCGTCATGGAGCATGGCGCCGTGGTCGAGGACGGCACACCGGCAGACCTCATCGCCAGCGGGGAGGGACGGTACTCCGACCTGCACGAGGCCTGGCTCGCCTCCCTCGCCTGAGGCTGCCTCACATGTCGGGACCCGGCCTACCCTGCGGATGGGGCTTCCGGTACCGGCGGAGGCAGGAGGGCCGCCTTCTTGTCCAGCTCCTGCAGAGCCAGCCTCAACGCCTCGTCGAGCTGCCTGTCCCTGCGCTGAACCCTGTCCTTCGGTGACATCGGGATCTCGATGTCGGGGTCTACCCCGTAGTTCTCGACGTCCCAGCCGAACTGCTCGAACCAGAATGCGTATCGAGGTTGGGTGACCAAGGTTCCGTCGACCAGCCGGTAGCGCATGTCGATTCCCACGACACCGCCCCAGGTGCGGGTGCCCACCACCGGACCCAGCTTGAGCGAACGGATCGCCGCTGTGACGATGTCGCCGTCGGAGCCCGCGTACATGTCCGTCACGGTCACCATCGGGCCGCGCCGAGCGTCAGCGGGATAGGACTCCGGCTGGTGTCCGCGGCTGACGTCCCAGCCGATGATCGTGCGAGCGAGCTTCTCGACCACGAGCTGAGAGGTGTGACCGCCGCGGTTGGCGCGCACGTCCACGATGAGAGCGTCCCGCCCGACCTCGGTGCGCAGGTCGCGGTGCAGCTGTGCCCAGCCGCCCGACACCATGTCGGGAACGTGGAGGTATCCGACGCGTCCATCGCTGCGGTCGTGGACATGGGCCCGGCGCTCGGTGACCCAGTCCTGGTAGCGCAGCGGCATCTCGTCGGCCAGGGGCACGACGACGACCCGCCTGCTGGGACCGCCCGCCCCGGGGGCGAGGGTCAGCTCGACCGGCTTGTCCGCCGAACCGACGAGAAGTGACGACGGTCCCCTCGTGCGGCTCGTGGCGCGGCCGTCGACCGCCAGGATCGCGTCACCAGCCTTTGCGCCGACGCCTGGAGCCGTGAGTGGTGAGCGGGCGCGTCGTTCGGACGCCTCGCCCGGCACGATCCGGGCGAGCTTCCACGTCTGGCCGTCGAACTCCAAATCGACGCCCAGCAGACCCTGTCGCCGACTAGGCTCGACGTCTGCGTCGGGAGGCATGCAGTACGCGTGCGACGAGCCGAGCTCGCCGTGCAGCTCCCAGATCAGGTCGACCAGGTCGTCGTGTGAGCCCAGCCTGTCGAGCAGGGGTGCGTAGCGCTGCCTTTCAGCGTTCCAGTCGTGACCTCCCATGTCTGCCCGCCAGTAGTGGTCGCGCATGAGCCGCCACGTCTCGTCGTACATCTGGGCCCACTCGGCCTGCGGCAGCACCTCTACCCGGAGCCGGTCGAGGTCGACGGCATTGTCACCAAGTCCGCCTCCGGGCGGGTCGGCCTTGCGGGTGGCCGGGACGACCAGCAGCGTCCCCCTGTCGCGCACGACGAGAGTGTCGCCGTCTCCGGTGGCGGTTACCGAGTCCGCTGCCTCGAGCAGCGTCTGGACCTTGCCGGATGCGAAGTCGATGTGCTCGAGGCTGGCACGAAGAGACTCGTCGTCTGGGCGGGGGAGGTCGTCTCCGAGCTCGCCCTTCAGGGGCTGCTTCAACCAGACGAGTCCTCCCCTCACCGCTCGAAGATGCGAGTAGCGCCCGCCGGCGACGGGCGCGGCGGTGACCCGCTGGTCGAGGCCGTCGGGGTCGACGGTCGTGAGCGGAGGTTCCGGAGACTTCTGGCCGGTTTCGCCGCCGCTCGGGTCCTGGCCACGAGCAGGGCCCGTCGGCGGTTCGGCCATCCGGCGGCCCTCGAGGCGCGGGTCGAAGGGAGAGGGCGTGTCGATCGCCAGCGGGATGACGTGGGGGCGACATCCGTTCGGGAAGGACAGGTCGAACACCACAGCGTCGTACACCGGGTCGAGGCTGCGGATCGACAAGAAGGCCAGGTGCTTGCCGTCAAGGGCGAACACCGGGTCGGAGTCGGTGAACCGTAGCGGCGTGACGTCGATCGGGTCGGCTCCGGCCGCCCCGACATTCGCCATCCTGATGTTCCGCAGCGGCGCTGGACCTGGCGCCGACCAGGCAAGCCACTGCGAGTCCGGCGAGAATGCCAAGCCGCTCATGTCGCCGTTCGTCGTCCGGTCGAGCTCCCTGAGCTGTGCGGCCTCACCGTCGCTGGCTGGAACGCTCACCTCCAGGAGCCGGCCGTCATGGCTGGCGACCGCGAGGCGCCGCCCGTCCGGGGATGCGGCCAGCTCCAGCACCCGGCCGACGTGCCCGGAGGCCACGAGCTGTGTGGCAGTGACCTCGACGTCGTCTGTGCGACTGAGCTCGATGGCGTCGTCGCCGTCCGCGCCGGTCACCCAGGCGACACGGGAGGTATCGCCCAGCACGGCTGGCAACCGGCGGCGTACCCCCGAACCGTGAGCGAGTGTCCGGACCGGACCGTCGCGGTGGGTCAGCCAGTGGATCGTGCCGCGAGTCTCGACGGCAGACGCCCGGCCGCTCTGGTCCGGGCTGATGGACCCCAGCTTCGAGGCATCCACCGTGATCCGGGTCGGTTGGCGAGCGGTGCGCGCCCCGCCGAGGCGGACGGCGACCTCCCGCGGCTCCACGCCGTCATCGAGGGAGTCCAGCAGGTAGAGCGAACCGCCCGCTGCGTAGACCACCTGCCGGCCGTCGGATGTCGCGTGCCGGGCGTAGAAGTCGTGGTCGCTGTGCCGGACGAGCGACTCCGTCGTCGGTGCGCCGTCGTCGACGACCGCACTGTAGAGCTGCGCCCGGTGTTCATGGTCGGAGAGGAATCCGATGCGTTGGCGGCCGTCCCGCCCTCGGGCCCATAGCGGACTGACCAGGCTGGAGCGCAGTTCGGTGAACAGACGCTCGTACTCGCCTTCTCCGGTCCGGTCGAGCCACAGCTGTGCCGCCGTGCCGCCGCGGTAGTTCTTCCACCAGGCGGGCTCCACGGTGGTCGCCGTCGACAGCAGTACGCCGCCGCCGGGCTCCAGGTCGAGCTCCCCGACCCAGCCGTACGGCAGCTGGCGACTCGGCCCGCCGTCCAGAGGAACGGCGTGCGCGAACATCCGGGCCCGTTCGGCCTCGCCTGTCGTGCTCACGACCAGGATCTCCTCGTCGTTGAACCACCCCCTGACGAAGGTCCGGTCCTGGCCCCAGAACGTGAGACGCGTCGAGACGCCCCCGTCGATCGGGGCGACGTACACCTCCCGCCCGCCGTCGCGCTGGGCGCTCCAGGCGACCCACGATCCGGAGGGGGAGATGCGGGGAGAGGTTGCCGGTACCTGGTCCGCGCTGACGCGGTACGGGCGGCCACCCTCTCGTCCGGCAAGCCAGATGTCGTTCTCGGCGACGAAGACGATGGCGTCGTCACGCACGTGGGGGAACCGGATGTAGGCGTCTGTCGTCACGGAAGGGACCTTAGCGACCCGTGGGCGGTGCCGCCCCCGCCACCTCCGTCCAGGCCGCCGCCGGCGAGTCGGCCAGAGGTTCGCCGTCTGTACCCTCCGTAGCGGCTGGCACTGGTGACCGTCGCGGGGCCGGTTGCGCGCGTCGCTCGGACGTCACGACCACGGCGACCGCGAGAACCACCACGGCCCCGCCAACGACGATCGGCGCCGTGACAGGCTCGGAGAGCACGAGCCAGCCGAGGAAGACGGCGACGACCGGGTTCACGTAGGCGTACGTCGCCACGAGCGAGATGGGCGCCGCCTGGAGCACCCACACGTAGGCAGTGAATGCGACCACCGAGCCGAACGTGACCAGGTATGCCCATGCCAGCCAGGCTTCCAGCGGAGCGGCGACAGGCACGACGTACTCGCCGCGAACCACCGCACCCACCATCAAGAAGCCGGCTCCGAAGAGCATCTCGTACACGGTCACTACGAACGGGTCCCGCGGGAGCGTCAACCGCGGGGTCGACCACGAGCCGAACGACCAGCTGATGCTCGCGACGACGACGACCAGGCATGCCGGAACCTGGACGCTGCCACCGATGCCGGCCGCGGATACGAGGCCGACGAGCCCCGCGAATCCGAGCGCCACCCCAGCGAGGGTGAGAGCTCTCGGCCGGTCGCCCGTGCCGCTCCGGTAGAGCACCACCCACAGCGGTACGGCCGCGACAAGGAGCGCGGCGATCCCCGAGGGGGCTCCCATGTGCTCGCCGAGGACGACCAGACCGTTGCCCGTGGCAGGCAGCAGCAGGCCCAGCAGCGCGCATCCGAGCAGCTCACGGCGAGTGGCCCGCAACCTCGACGGGCCACCGCGAAGGCTCAGCACAACAGCGAGGATCACGCCGGCTGACATGTAGCGCCAGCTGGCTGAGGCGAGAGGGGGCAAGTCGTGCACCGCGATGCGGATCGCGAGGTAGGTCGACCCCCACACGACGTACACGATGCCGAGGGCAAGCATGACGAGAAGCGGAGATGCCGCTGCTCTGTACGGCGACGGGGAAGGCGTCGGGGATGGGGAAGGCGTGGCGGGGTTCGGCTCCGCGACCGCATCTTCGGTCATGGGTCTATCAACCCTTTGGTCCTGTCGCACGCTTCCAGGCTAGTGCCCGCCGAACGAGCCGTCGCGCGGTTTAAGGACACCGAGCCGAGATAAACCGCCGAATGCCGAACGTGCATATCTGCCCGCTCGGCGGAGCTTCTTCGCCCTTTCGCGGGGTACCGTAGCCCTACGTCGGGCCACCGTGTGGTGCGACGCGGGCTCGACGATCCGGGCACCACCACTCGCTCGGTGGACGGCGCGCTCGCCATGTCCGTGCAGGGTGACCGGCGATCCCGGACACCTCGACACCAGGGAGCCTGTGTGACCACTACGGGATTCGGCCCCGACCTCGGGGACGTGTTCGGCCCGACCCACGACGGCGGAGGGCCCGAGCTGATCCAGCTGTTGACCCCCGAGGGCGAGCGCGTCGAGCACCCGGACTTCGCGTTCGACCTCGATGACGAGGCGATCAAGGGCTTCTACCGAGACCTGGTGATGACGAGGCGGATTGACACGGAGGCGACGGCCCTGCAGCGGCAGGGCGAGCTCGGTATCTGGGCCAGCCTGCTGGGGCAGGAGGCTGCGCAGATCGGGTCCGGCCGCGCGATGCGCGAGCAGGACTACGCGTTCCCCACCTACCGCGAGCATGGCGTCGCCTGGTGCCGAGGCATCGACCCCCTCCACCTGCTCGGCCTGTTCCGCGGGGTCGACCAAGGCGGATGGGACCCGCTGAACGACAGGTTCGCCCTGTACACCATCGTCATAGGAGCGCAGACGCTGCACGCCACCGGCTACGCGATGGGCCTTCAGCGCGACGGGGTGATCGGCACCGGGGACCCCGACCGGGACACGGCCGTCATCGGCTACTTCGGAGACGGCGCGACCAGCCAGGGTGACGTCAACGAGGCGTTCATCTGGGCCAGCGTCTTCAACGCCCCCGTGGTGTTCTTCTGCCAGAACAACCAGTGGGCAATCTCCGAACCGATCGAGCGCCAGTCCAAGATCCCGCTGTACCAGCGGGCGCTCGGCTTCGGCTTTCCTGGGCTTCGTGTCGACGGCAACGACGTGCTCGCCGTGTACGCCGTCACCAAGGCTGCGCTGCAACGGGCCCGGGAGGGTAGCGGTCCCACGTTCGTCGAGGCCTACACCTACCGGATGGGGGCGCACACGACGTCCGACGACCCGACCCGCTACCGGGTGAGCCATGACCTGGAGCACTGGAAGCTCAAGGACCCGATCGAGCGGGTGAGGGCATACCTGTCACGAAACGGCCTCGCCGACGACGGTTTCTACGCAGGCGTCGACGCAGAGGCGGCCGAGCTGGCCGCCCGGCTCCGCAAAGGGTGCCTCGAGATGGCCGACCCGAGCGTGCTCGACATCTTCGACCAGGTCTACGAGGAGACGACTCCCGAGCTCGCAGCGCAACGCGACGGTCTTGCGGCCTACCTCGCGTCGTTCGACGAGGTTTCCCGATGACCGCGATCACCCTCGCCAAGGGCGTCACGATGGGACTGCGGGCGGCCATGGAGGCCGACCCGAAGGTCATCATCATGGGTGAGGACGTCGGCAAGCTCGGTGGCGTCTTCCGCGTGACCGACGGCTTGCAGAAGGACTTCGGCGAGGACCGCGTCATCGACACCCCGCTCTCCGAGTCGGGCATCCTCGGTACGGCCGTCGGGTTGGCGATGCGGGGTTACCGTCCCGTCTGCGAGATCCAGTTCGACGGTTTCGTCTACCCCGCCTACGACCAGATCGTCAGCCAGGTGGCGAAGCTGCACTTCCGCAGCCGCGGGAAGGTGAGGATGCCGATCGTGATCAGGATCCCGTTCGGAGGCGGCATCGGGGCTGTGGAGCACCACAGCGAGAGTCCGGAGGCGTACTTCGCCCATACCGCGGGTTTGAAGGTGGTGGCGTGCTCGAACCCGGTCGACGCCTACTGGATGATCCAGCAGGCAATCGCCTCGGACGACCCGATCGTGTTCTTCGAGCCCAAGCGGCGCTACTGGGAGAAGGGGGAGCTCGACGAGCACGCGACCCCCGACCCGTTGTTCAGCTCTCGGGTCGTGCAGGCCGGTACCGACGTGACGGTGCTCGCCTACGGCCCGATGGTGAAGACGGCGGTCCAGGCGGCGGCGGCCGCGGCGGAAGACGGCCAGAGCCTCGAGGTGATCGACCTGCGGACTCTCTCACCGCTCGACATGGCTCCCGTCCACGAGTCGGCACGCAAGACCGGCAGGGTCGTGGTCGTCCACGAGGCCCCGCAGACCCTCGGCCTCGGCAGCGAGATCGCCGCACGCATCAGCGAGGAGTGCTTCTACTCCCTGGAGGCCCCGGTGCTGCGGGTGAGCGGTTACGACACCCCCTACCCGCCCAGCCGGATCGAGGAGGAGTTCCTTCCCGACCTCGACAGGGTGCTCGACGCCGTCGACCGCTCGCTCGCCTACTGAACGGAGTACCGATGCCCGACATCAGGCAGTTCAAGCTTCCCGACGTCGGGGAGGGCCTGACGGAGGCCGAGATCGTCACCTGGAGGGTCAAGGTGGGCGATGTCATCGGCGTCAACGACATCGTCGTCGAGATCGAGACCGCCAAGTCACTCGTGGAGCTGCCGAGCCCGTTCGGCGGAACTGTCTCAGACCTCCTGGTCGAGGAAGGACAGACGGTCGACGTCGGTACGGCGATCATCGGGGTGGACACGGGCGAAGGGGCAGGCCCGGCCGAGCAGGCTCTGGACGTGGTCCCGCTGCCGGAGGACGGCGTGGCCGTCGAGCCTGGTCTGATCGGTGGTCCGGCGCCGGGCGGGCGCACGTCGGTGCTCGTCGGCTACGGGCCTCGGACGACGGAGGCGAAGCGCCGTCCGCGCAGGGGGGCCAAGCCCGCGGAGGCGTCCCCGGCCGCTGCTCAGGTTGGCGTCCAGCACTCTTTCACCCCCCACGCGACTCCTGCTCCCGGCGTCGACATCGACGACGCGGTGGCCGCTGCCCCCTCGGCGCCGGCCACCCTGTCGGCCGCCTCGGCGCAGCCCGGCGTCCGGGCCCTGGCGAAGCCGCCCGTCCGCAAGCTGGCGAAGGACCTGGGAGTCGACCTGTCACTCGTCTCCCCGACCGGCGAGACGGGCACGATCACCCGCGCTGACGTCGAGCGCCACGCCGTCGGGGGTGCCTCCGCAGCCACGTCTCCCGCGGTGGCCAGAACGGGCCCCGCCAGCGAACAGTCTCGGCCGACGGGCGGGACAGGCGTGGCCGGACAGACACCTCGCGAGCGCCGCATCCCCGTAAAGGGTGTACGGAAGATGACGGCACAGGCCATGGTGTCGTCCGCGTTCACAGCTCCCCACGTGACGGAGTGGGTCACCGTCGACGCGACACGGACGATGAGACTCGTCGCACGGCTGCGACGCGACCGAAGCTTTCGCGACGTCAAGGTGTCACCGCTGCTGGTGGTCGCCCGGGCGGTCTGCCTGGCCGTGCGGCGCACCCCGGAGCTGAATGCGACCTGGGACGAGGCCGCCCAGGAGATCGTGGTGAAGACCTATGTCAACCTCGGCATCGCCGCCGCGACCCCACGCGGTCTCGTGGTGCCCAACATCAAAGACGCAGAGCAGCACTCGACTCCTCAGCTCGCCTCGGCTCTGCGGGACCTGACGGCTGTCGCACGGGAGGGCAAGACGCAGCCGGCCGACATGTCCGGCGGCACCTTCACGATCACGAACGTCGGGGTGTTCGGCATCGACTCCGGTACGCCGATCCTGAACCCGGGAGAGTCGGGGATCTTGGCCATGGGCGCCATTCGCAAGCAGCCGTGGGTGGTCGGAAAGGCGATCAAGCCGCGCTGGGTGACCACGCTGGCGTTGTCGTTCGACCATCGAGTCGTGGACGGCGAGCAGGGCTCGAGGTTCCTGGCGGACCTCGCCTCGATCGTCGAGGACCCCGGCACCGCGCTGCTCTTCTGAGAGCGGAGCTCACGAACCGTAGGCCGGCGACCGGAGCCTGAGCCGGGAGTCGACTCAGTGCGCCCCGTCTTTGCTCAAGACGGCCTTGACCGTGCGCAGCGCGATCGAGACCTCGCGGCCCGGGCTCCAGTTATCGACGTAGTCGGAGTCGATGCGCACCGACTCGTCCCACGAGAGGTTCGAACGTCCGCTGACCTGCCACAGTCCGGTGAGCCCCGGTTTGACGGCTAGTCGACGACGGGCCGACTCGTCGTACGACGCCACCTCATGGGGCAGCGCCGGCCTCGGGCCGATGAGGGACATGTCGCCGACGACCACGTTCCAAAGCTGCGGCAGCTCGTCGAGCGACAGTCTGCGGAGCCACGTGCCGGCGCTGGTGATGCGGGGGTCCTCCCGGATCTTGAACAGTCCGCCGCCGACCTCGTTCTGGTCGGCAAGCTCCTCGAGGCGAGACTCGGCGTCGGCAGTCATCGTCCGGAGCTTGTACATGGTGAACTCGCGTCCGTGCTCGCGAACCCTGATCTGCTTGAAGAGCACGGGGCCGGGCGACGAGAGCTTGATGGAGACCGCGCACAGTGCGGTGATCGGGGCCGTGACAACCAGGAGGGCCGCGGCGAGCAGCCGGTCGATGACGCTCTTGATGAAGGCGACGACGCCTTGGGGGCGGCTGTAGGCGACGTCGACCATCACGCGCCTTCCCAGCTTGCGCACCCTGGCGCGTTCGACGATGGTGTTGGTGATCGGCGTGATGACCGACAGCTGCGTGCCGGAGTCTTCGAGAGCCCACTGGAGCTTGGCCAGCTGCAGCCCACCGAGCTTGTCGACGTCGTGCACCGCAACGACGTCGATGTGCATACGACGGCTGAGGGACGCCACATCGGCGACCGAACCGAGGACTGGAACGTCGTTGATCGTCTTGGGTCCGAAGTCCGACTCGGAAAGGCAGACCCCCACGACGTTCACGAGGTCTAGGTCCTGCCACTCGTTGATCGTCCGAGCAACGCTCGCATGGTCACCGACGATCACCACGCTCTCGCCGACGTCGATGCCCAGGGCGCGCCTGGACGACGGCAATCCGAGCAGCCAACGGTCGCCGAACCCGAGTGTGGCAACCCCCGCGGACAGCAGCAGCACCATCCGTGCGCCCTCCACGTCAGTGACGAAGACGATGCCCACCAAGGTCATCACCAACACGAAGTTGGCACTGGCCTTGATGAAGGGGCGGAGGTCGTCGAGGTCGGCGATGCGTCCGTCACGGGTGGCGCGTACGGCCGTCATCAGCAGCCAGAACACCGGCACCAGCATGAACCTCGGGCCTTCGAGCAGGAGTGCAGCCACCGCTCCCAGCGAGGCGATTGCCGCGTCGGCAACCCACAGGACGAGGCGGAGTCGCCAGAAGTCGTTGCGGCTGGTCATCCCGGGCCGGGCCTTGTGGGCTCCGTCCGGGTCGATCCGTACGTCGTGCGTGGGACCCGACTCAGAGCTGCGGGGCCGGGCGAAGTCGGGGGGTACGGCCAGGCTGCCGCTCTCATTGCCGGACGAGTGGCTCCGAGTAGTGCCGTCAGCGAGCTGGTCGGCGTAGGCCGTCGACTCGGTGGCTGCTAGGGGTCCGCTCGACGCCGTCGTACGCGAAGACGACATAGACAACTCTCCTCATATGCAATAAGTGGCACATCAGCGTTTCGGTCCCCCCGCCGGCCGGCCGGCGTGTGCGCCGATCCTGCCGTCAGGCTCCGAACTATCGCCTGCGCACCCGTCGTGTCATGTTCGTGACCTCGAGCCATGCGAGACCCGAACTATAGCCCGGTTAGCCATGGTCGGTCGGCGGGACCGAATGATGACTCCCCCTGGCACAACGAGGCGGCGGACGGACAGGTTACGTTGCGGTGATAGAGATTCACTGTGCGCGTCCAAAGGACCACGGCCCGATGAATGGATCATCCGAGGGACTGGAGCGCAAGGAACACGAGTCATACGTCCGGCTACTTTTGGATGGATGAAGGGTCACCGTCGGATAGTCCGTTGAGGCTAGTGTGATCTGCGTCACATCTAGGCTAAGTCAGCTCGCCTCACAGCGCTCCAGCCACTCAGCGACTGCCGCGTTGTGCTCACCGAGATGCGGCGGTGGCAGGTGCTCCGTGCGACCACCTGCGTGCTGGTGGTCGTCGAATCGCACCGGCGGCCCGGGCAGCCGAAGTACGCCGAGGTGCGGGTCGTCGGCTTCGATAACCAGGCCCTGTGAGCGGGTCTGTTCCCACTCGTAGACCTCGTCGAGGGTGCGCACCTTTCCGGCGGGCACTCCGGCACTTGCCAAGATCTCGAGCCAGGACTCGGCGCCCCGGGAGGCGAACGCCGTCTCGACCAGGGTCTCGAGCTCCACCCGGCCGGCGACCCTGAGCTCGTTGGTGAGAAACCGAGAGTCAGCCGGGTCGATCCCCACGACAGGAGCAAAGGCCCGCCACAGACTCTCGCTGCCACACGCCACCTGCACCGGTGCGTCGGCCGTGGCGAACAGGCCGTACGGCGCGATCGAGGGATGGTGGTTGCCGATCGCGCCAGGTACCTCACCCGCAACCGTCCAGCGAGTGCCTTGGTAGGCGTGCACTCCGACGACCGCGGACAGCAGGCTGGTATGGACGACACCGCCCCGGCCGGTGTGGACCCGTTCGTACAGGGCAGCCGCTGCACCGAAGGCGCCGTACATGCCGGCGAGAAGGTCGGCGATCGGCACTCCTACCTTGGTCGGCTGGCCGGCCGACGAGCCGGTGACGGACATGAGTCCGGCTTCGCCCTGCGCGATCTGGTCGTACCCCGCTCGGTCGCCCTCGGGGCCGTCATGGCCGAAGCCTGTGATCGACAAGACGACCAACCGTGGGTTGAGCGCCTGTAGCTCCCGGTGGGAGAGGCCCAGACGGTCCAGCACCCCGGGACGGAAGTTCTCGGCGAGGATGTCGGCTTGCGCCACCAGCCGCCGGAGCAACCGCACGCCCTCATCGGTCTTGAGGTCGGCCGTGACCGACTCCTTGTTGCGGTTGCAGCTCAAGAAGTACGTCGACTGCCGGTGCGCTCCTGTCCCGACGAACGGCGGTCCCCAGCCACGGCTGTCGTCTCCGCCGTCGGGGGACTCGACCTTGATCACCCTGGCACCGAGGTCGCCCAACATCATCGCTGCGTGCGGCCCGGCCAGGGCGTGCGTGCAGTCGATGACGACGACGTCGCTGAGCAATCCGGTCACGGGCCGACTCTACGGTGACGCCTCACCCTGTGGTCGTATCCACTGAAGTCGCCTGGGGGTGGCCACACCACCATCCGTCGCCGCGCTCGCCGAACGGCGCACCTCTGCTAGATTTCGCCTGTCGGGACAACCGGCGACAACTGAATAACGCTTGCGCTTGAGGGGAAGTCGGTGCGAGCCCGACGCTGTCCCGCAGCCGTGATCGGCCCAGACGTCTTTCGTCTGACCAGCCGTCAGCCGGAATGCCTCTGCGCGAGCGAGCGGCTCCACACCTGTCGAGGTCTACAGGATTCGGAGTCTGGACTCCGCCTCCGTGCCGTCCGACACGTTCCGCTCCTGGGACCGCTCGTGAAAGGCACAATCAGATGAACACTCACCCTGCCGTACGCGCCGCCGTAGCTGCGCTGGCACTCACCCTCATGTCGGCGGGAAGCCCCGCAGTGGCTCAGGCCGGCGCCTCCTCGTCGCCCCACTACCGGGCCAAGGGCACTGCGGCCGCCCGCTGGCAGGCGACCCAGCTCCACAAGCGTCGGATCCACACCAGCGGGTTCGACGACTGGGGGCTGACGATCGACTCGGCCTTCGCGATCGCGGCGGACGGCACCCAGCCCAGGCTGCTTCGCCATCTGACCAGGGCGATCGAGAACAACTACTACGACCACTACGCCACTTTCAAGGGTGACGTCTTCGCCGGAGCGATGGCGAAGTCGCTCGTGGCGGCGAAGATCTTGGGGCGGCGCGCACGGCACTTCGGCGGCCACAACGTCCGCCACCGGGTCCTGTCGCTCGTTGCGCCCGCTCGGGCCGGGTTCGAGGCCGGAAGACTGCGCGACACGGGCGCGACCGACTTCACCAACACGATCAGCCAGGCGTACGGCGTGCTCGGGCTGGCCCGCACTGGCGGCGTTCGGCACAGCGCCGTCACCTACCTCCTGAAGCAGCAGTGCGCGCAGGGCTACTTCCGCACCTTCGAGACCGTCGGCGAGACGTGTGACCGCAGTTCCAGCCGGGCCGACGTCGACGCGACCGCGATCGCTATCCAGGCCCTGGTCGCAGCTCGGAGGTCGGGCGCACGGGTGACCCGTGCTGCCATTCCTGATGCGGCCCGCTGGCTCTTGTCCAAGCAGCGGGCGAGTGGTGGTTTCGGCGGAGGACCGGCCACTCGAGCGGTCAACACCAACAGCACCGGCCTCGCCGTTCAGGCGCTGGTTGCCACCCACCACTCCGGCGTACGGTCCCGGGCCGCGCGTTACGTCGCGTCTCAGCAGATCACTCGCGCCCGAGCCGACCGAGGCCGCGCACGTCGCGACATCGGAGCCATCGCCTATAACGCCGCCGGGCTCGCGGCAGCGTTGAGGGATGGGGTCACCTCGACCACGCGAGACCAGTTCCGGCGGTCGACCGCTCAGGCGATCTACGCCCTCGTCCCGAGACCGCTGAGCACCCTGTCGGTGAGGTGACGCCGTGATGCGTGGATGCTTCGCGACCGGCGTCGCCGTCGGGGTCCTGCTGGGCCTCGGGGTGGCCGGACCGGCCTTCGCGCGCACCTCGGCTGAAGGCGCATCGTCCCCGGAAGTGGCGACCTCTGCCCTTGCCGCGGCCGGCTCACCCGGTTACTGCGCGAGCGATGTCGGTGTGACCGTCGTGGTGGACCTGACCGCTCTCGGGGGTGATGTCGTCGTCCGCTGCGCGCAGGGCTCGGTCGAGCCGGGGTTCACCGGGCTCGACGCCCTACAGGGAGCCGGCTTCAGCGTGACCGGCACCCAGCGGTTCGGTCTTGCGTTCGTGTGCAGGATCCAGGGGAGCCCGGCCGCCGACACGGCCGTTGCCATCCCGGGCAACCCGGACTACCACGAGCAATGCCGGGACACACCGCCCTGGACGGCATACTGGGGATACTGGTACGCCCCTAACGGTGGTCGGTGGACCTACAGCAGCGGCGCCGGGGCAGAGGCCCGCGACGTGATCGCAGGAGGCTTCGAGGGCTGGGCGTTCTCCCTGGGGGAAGGTTCTCCGCCGCAGCCCGCCCTCGAACCGCGCCGTCCCGAAGCAACGCCGTCGTCGGTGCCCCCTCCGGCCACCACCCCGACCCCGCCGCCGCGACGGCACCACGCCGTTCCTATCTCGAGCACCCCCATATCGGTGCCCTCGGGGGGAGGGCCTGCCGGACACGCGCATGCCAGCGCCTCTGCTCTGAGCCGGTCCACCAGACCGACGACCTCGCCGCCGCCCGGTACCTCGGCTCCGGTGGGCACCGCCTCTCCCCCTACGCATGCGGGACAGTCCGACTCCGGCGTGCATGGGCCCGCCGCTCCGAGCACTGCCACGCGGTCTCCAGCCCCTGACCGCAAGACGCCTGCGAAGACTGCCCGGGGCACCGTGCCCCCCACGGCCCAGCCGGCGCCGACCTCGGCCGGCCCTACCGGTGTCGCGGGCAGCGGGGTCGAGGTCACAGGCGACCTGCCGGACACCGGCGCGCAGTCGGTCGGCTCGTCAAGAGCCACCGTCCTCGGAGCCGGGCTCCTTGTGCTCATAGGTCTTGGCGCTGGACTGACGGCGTGGCGTCGCTCGCACCGAACGTGACCGGTCTGGGCGCCTACTGGCTCCCCAGGTCGCTGCACCCGGTCGCCTGGTGGCTGTGGGCGCTCGGGCTCGCGGTCGCCGCCAGCCGCACCACGAACCCACTTCTGCTGGGAGTGGTGCTGGGCGTGGTGTCCTGGGTCGTCGTCGCTCGTCGTTCCGACACGCCCTGGGCGAAGGCGTTCAAGCTGTACGTCGTCGCGGGCGTGGTGGTCGTCGGTCTGCGCGTGTTCTTCAGGCTGCTCTTCGGTGGGGGCGGAGACGGTCACGTGCTCCTACCGCTGCCCGAGATCGTCCTGCCCAGGCTTGTGGCAGGCATCCACCTCCTCGGTGACGTGACGGCGGAGTCGCTCCTCGGAGGGTTCTACGACGGGCTACGCCTCGCGACCATGCTGATATGTCTCGGGGCGGCGAACGCTCTCGCCAACCCGCGCCGTTTGCTGCGCTCCATGCCCGGGGCTCTGCACGAGGTCAGCGTCGCCGTCGTCGTCGCCTTGTCGGTGTTCCCTCAGCTCGCCGAGAGCGTGGTAAGGACGACGTCGGCCCGCAAGCTGCGACCGGGAAGCGACGACCGCGGGTTCGCCGCCCTCCGCGCTGTCGTCATACCGGTGCTCGAGGATGCGCTCGACAGGTCGCTGATGTTGGCGGCGTCCATGGACTCGCGAGGTTACGGGCGCTCCGGCGACCGGCCGCGACGGACCAGCGTGGTCGTCGGGGCCCTGCTCATCGGCGGACTCGCCGGGATCTGCGTCGGCGCCTATGCCCTGCTCGACGCGACGACGCCTCGGTATCTGGCCATGCCGGTGCTCGGTGTCGGCGTCTGCGTTGGTGTCGGAGGGCTCACGTTGTCGGGTGGCTCGGTCCTGCGGTCGTGCTACCGACGGGACCGTTGGCGCACGGCCGAGATCGTGACCGCCGGATCGGGACTGACCACCGGCCTTCTCCTCTCTATGTCCGCTCGTGTGGACCCCTCGAATCTCAATCCGTCGCTGGCGCCGTTGTCGTGGCCGCAGCTGTCGGCGCTGTCGCTTCTCGGTGCCCTGGTCGGTCTCTTGCCGGCCGTCGCGACGCCGTCGCCGGTACCCACCCAGGCGCCCTCGTCGCCGTTACCGTCCGACACGCCCTCGTCGTCGGCTCCGCACGAGGCGTGCTCGTCGTGATCTCCTTCGACGGCTACAGCTTCTGGTACCCGGGCGCGCTCGAACCGACCTTGCGCTCGGTCACTTTCGACATCGGCGAGGGTGAGCTCGCACTCGTGGTCGGGCTCACCGGCTCGGGGAAGTCCACCCTCTTGCGTTCGGTCAACGGGCTGGTGCCGCACTTCACCGGTGGCCATGTCGAGGGTCGGGTCACGGTCGGCGGCCGTGACCCACGTCGGTACCCGCCGCGGGAGCTTGCAGACACGGTGGGCGTCGTCGGGCAGGACCCGCTGGCCGGGTTCGTCACAGACACGGTGGAGGAGGAGCTTGCCTACGGCATGGAGCAGCTGGCCTTCTCACCTCAGGTGATGCGGCGTCGGGTGGAGGAGGTGCTCGACCTCATGGGCATCGCGCGCCTGCGCCACCGCACCCTGCGCACGCTGTCCGGAGGGGAGCAGCAACGGGTGGCCCTTGGCTCAGTGCTCGCCGCCTCCCCGCGGGTGCTCGTGCTCGACGAGCCGACGTCCGCACTGGACCCGGCCGCCGCCGAGGACGCGCTCGCGGCGATGCTGAGACTCGTCCACGACCTCGGCGTCACTGTCGTTGCCGCCGAACACCGACTCGAGCGCGTCGTGGAGTACGCCGACAGCCTGGTCCTGGTACACGATCAGCGTGCGAGCCTCGGCGATCCGCGGGCGATGCTCCGGGACGGCCCGCTCGCCCCGCCGGTGGTACAGCTCGGCCGGCTTGCCGGCTGGGACCCCCTGCCGCTCTCGGTGCGTGACGCACGTCGCGTCGCCGGTCCGCTGCGCGGTCGCCTCGACGGGCTCGCGCCGCCCTCCCCTGCGCTGTCGGCGGGGAGCGCCTCGGACGGTCTCGAGGTCTCGGCGCTCGTCGTCCGGTACGGCGGAGTGGTGGCCTTGCGCGGTGTGGACGTGGAGGCCGCACCGGGCGAGGTCGTGGCTCTGATGGGCCGCAACGGGTCCGGCAAGTCGTCGCTGCTCTGGGCGGTGCAGGGCTCCGGGCGTCGCAGTTCCGGCAGGGTGTCGGTGTGCGGGCGGGATCCGGTGGGTCTGGCTCGGCGGGACTCGGCACGGCTGGTGGCGCTGGTGCCGCAGCAAGCCGCAGACCTGCTGTACCACGACTCGGTCGACTCCGAGTGCTGCGCGGCCGACCGGGCCACCGGGATGTCTCCGGGTACTGCTCGTGGGCTGTTCGACCGTCTTGCCGATGGTACGGCGGTCTCCGGCGCCTCGCACCCCCGGGACCTGTCCGACGGGCAGCGGCTCGCCCTGGCTCTCGCGGTCCAGCTGGCCGCCCGGCCCCGTGTGCTTCTTCTCGACGAGCCGACCCGCGGCCTCGACTACTCGGCGAAGGACCGGCTCTCGACGGTTCTGGGCCGCCTCGCCGCCGAAGGGTGTGCAGTCGTGGTTGCCACCCATGACGTGGAGTTCGTGGCGCAGTGCGCGCACCGGGTCGTCGTCCTCGCCGAGGGGGAGGTCGTCACCTCCGCGCCCACGGGGCAGGCGCTTGCGGGGTCACCGGTGTTCGCTCCTCAGGTCGCCAAGGTTATGGCGCCGCAGCCGTGGCTGACCGTGGACCAGGTGGCCGGGGCCCTGTCGGGACAGGCGGTGGGGCATGGGTGAGTCTCACGCGATGAGCCTCGGGAAGCGGACGGCAGTCGTTCTCGCGATGGCGTCGGGAGCCGGAATCGTCATGTTCTGCTGGCCGCTGTTCGTGAAGACGGGCGGGGACTCCTCCGCCCATACGTCCGACGCACCTTTCGTCTTCGTATTGGTCCTGCCTTTCCTCGTCGCGATCGTGCTCACCGCCTTCGCCGAAGGAGGCATCGACTCCAAGGCGCTCGCTATGCTCGGCGTCCTGTCCGCGATCAACGCTGCGCTTCGGCCACTCGGGGCGGGCGTGGCAGGTATCGAGACCGTCTTCTTCCTGCTTGTCCTGGCCGGGAGGGTGTTCGGGCCGGCGTTCGGCTTCGTCCTCGGCTGCACCTCGCTGTTCGCGTCCGCGCTGCTCACCGCCGGGGTAGGGCCGTGGCTGCCGTTCCAGATGCTGGCGTCGGCATGGATAGGTCTCGGCGCGGGACTGCTCCCTCGGAGGTGGCGGGGCGGCACCGAGATCGCCATGCTCGTCGCCTACGGCATCGTGGCTGCGTACGCCTTCGGGATCCTGATGAACCTCTGGTCGTGGCCGTTCACGGTGGGGTACGGGACCGCCCTGTCCTTCGTACCGGGGGACAGCCTCGGCGCGAACCTGCACCGGTTCGTCGTCTTCTGGGGGACCACCTCGGCGCTCGGCTGGGACACCGGACGGGCTGTCACGAACACCGCCGCCATCATGGTGCTCGGCCCGGCGGTGCTGAGAACCCTGCGCCGGGCGTCGCGCCGGGCGTCCTTCGGTGCTGTGGCGACGTACGCGGCGCTGCCTGACGAGGCACAGGCTGGTAGGAGCCGCTGATGCCACGGTGGCCGGTGAACACGGCTCGACCACGACGTCACAGCCCGCGCTGGTCGTCGATCCGTTTGGCCTTCCCGAGCGAGCGTTCCAACGCGCCTGGCTCCGTGACCTCGACCGAGACGGTCACGCCGACGGACTGCTTGACGAGCTCCACCAGCCGCGACGCCATCACCGCCTTGGGCTGCCCGCCCAGTCCGGCCTCCTGCGCTTCGACCCGGATGGTGAGCTCGTCCAGTCGCCCAGGTCGCATCAGTACGCACAGGTAGTGCGGAGTGAGGCCGGCCACGCTGAGCAGCTGCTCCTCGACCTGCGTCGGGAACACGTTGACACCTCGCACGATCATCATGTCGTCAGTGCGTCCGGTGACCTTGTCCATGCGGCGGTACGACGGCCGGGCGGTGCCGGGCCGCAGACAGGTGAGGTCGCGGGTGCGGTAGCGAACGACGGGCATAGCCTGTTTGGTCAGGGATGTGAAGACGAGCTCACCTTCTTGGCCATCCGGTAGCGGCGTGCCGGTGACAGGGTCGATGACCTCCGGGTAGAAGTGGTCCTCCCAGATGTGGAGGCCATCCTTCGTCTCGACGCACTCCTGGGCGACTCCCGGGCCGATCACCTCGCTGAGCCCATAGATGTCGACGGCGTGCAGGTCGCACCGCTGCTCGATCTCCTGGCGCATCTGGGGAGTCCAGGGCTCTGCGCCGAAGATGCCGATCTCGAGTGAGCACGTGGCCGGGTCGACTCCCTGTCGCTCCATCTCGTCGGCGATCGCGAGGAAGTACGACGGCGTCACCATGATGATGCGCGGCCTGAAGTCCGAGATGAGCTGCACCTGCCGCTCCGTCATCCCGGCGCTGACGGGAACCACCGTGCAGCCCAGCCGCTCGCCCCCGTAGTGGGCACCCAATCCGCCTGTGAAGAGCCCGTAGCCGTAGGCGACGTGCAACAGGTCACCTGCACGGCCACCGGCAGCGCGGATCGAGCGCGCGACGACGTCGGCCCACATCTCGAGGTCGGCGGTCGTATAGCCGACGACGGTGGGGCGCCCTGTCGTGCCGCTCGACGCGTGCAGCCGCGACACATCCTCACGCGGGACCGCGAACATGCCGAACGGGTATGTCTCTCGGAGATCTGCCTTCGACGTGAGGGGGTACCGCGCAATGTCGCCCAGGGTCTCGAGGTCGTCAGGGTGGACGCCGGCCGCGTCGAAGGCGTGTCGATAGTGGGCGACGTGTGCGTATGCATGGTGCAACGTCTGCCGGAGCCTCCTGAGCTGGAGGTCCCGGAGCTCGCCTGTGCTCAGCCGCTCAGCGTCGTCCCAGAGGTCGGTCGGGGTGGAGAGCTCACGCATGACCGACGACCGGGCCGCCGATCGAGCGGCTCCTGCCCCGGAACTCGGCGATGACCAGGTCCTCGCAGGTGACGCGGACGTCGTAGAGGCCGTTGCGACCGAAACGATGGCGCTCGACGGCGTCGGCGACGAGCACGTCCCCCACTCTCGCGGGTGCCGAGAAGACGATGTCACAGGCCTGCGCCACCGTCCGCTCGTTGCGCGAGTTGCACGCGAAGGCGAACGCCGAGTCCGCGAGCGCGAAGATGAGGCCGCCGTGGGCCGTACCGTGCCCGTTCGTCATGTCCTCTCGCACGGGCATCGAGACCACAGCCCTCCCTGGAGAGACCGCGCCGAGCGACATGCCAAGGCTGCGAGATACGGCGTCCGCGCGCAACATCGCGGCGGCGCACCGTCGAGCCACGTCGTCCAAGGGGCCGCCATCCACACTCACAGCGGCTTCTCCATCATGACGACCTGATGGCCGTCGGGGTGGGTCAGGTGGCCGATGTCGAGGTAGCCGCGGCCGTGGTGGAACGCAAGCGACTCGTGGTTGGGAGGCTCGGAGTTCACCTCGCAGACCATCCGGCCGTGCGCGCGCGCGACCTGCTCGAGCGCGTCGTACAGTGCGGTCCCGATGCCGCGACGCCTGAAGTCGGCGCCGACGACGATCCGGTCGAGGTAGAGGAAGTCGTCGAACCGGGCGGTGTGCCAGCGGTAGTTGGCAGACCCGTAAGCCGTTCCTGGGGCGTACGCGATGGCGAAGGCCGCCACCGTGCCGTCTATCTCGCAGATCAGTGCCTCTGACGCGATGGCGACGTTGGAGGCGAGTGACTCGCCGTCGAGGGGACCGGTGAGGGTCACGGACATCTCGTTGAGGTCGAGCACCGCCTGGCCATCGGCATCGGTGAGGCGGCGGATCTCCACGTGGGCACTCTCTCACGTGCTGGTCTCTGACAAGATGCTGGTAAGCGGGCCAAACCAGCTCCTTGCTCCAACGTCACCGGAGGCCTCTTGATGTCGCTCGCCGACGACTACTTCTCCCGTCATCGCACGATGCTCGACGAGGCGGTGAGCGCGACACACTCGAGGGGGTACTACAGCGCATTTCCCGAGTCCCCTAGTCCCAAGGTGTACGGCGACACCGCCGCCGGCGAGGGGTGTGACGCCTTCTCGGCATGCCTCGGCAGCGCGTTCCCTGTGTCGACCCCGGGTTCGGAGGGCTCCGTGGCGACGGAGAAGTCACCGTTCGGCCTTCCACTCGACGTGAGCTACCCGCGTGTGAGCCCGCAGACTGTTGCAGCGCTCGTGTCGGCAGCCGGTGAGGGGATGCCGGCGTGGCGCGACGCCGGTGTCGAGGCTCGCGTCGGCGTGGTTCTGGAGGTACTCGTCCGGCTCCACGCACGGGTGTTCGAGCTCGCGAACTCCGTGATGCATACCTCGGGGCAGGCGTTCGTCATGGCTTTCCAGGCCGGCGGCGCCCACGCCCTCGACAGGGCCCTCGAGTCGGTCGCCTACGCCTACGCCGAGATGACCAGAGTGCCGGCCACGGCCGTCTGGGAGAAACCCGGGCGTGGTGCCCCGGTCCGGATGGAGAAGACGTTCACCGTGGTGCCGCGCGGTGTGGCACTCGTCATCGGATGCAACACGTTTCCGACCTGGAACTCGTGGCCAGGCTTGTTCGCGTCGCTCGTCACCGGGAACCCTGTGATCGTCAAGCCGCACCCAGGAGCCGTCCTCCCGCTCGCCATCACCGTGCAGGTCTGTCAGGAGGTCCTTGCGGAAGCCGGGTTCGACCGTCACCTCGTGACGCTCGCCGCCGAGGATCCAGCTGACGGCATCGCCGCCGTCCTGGCAGTGCGGCCAGAGGTGCGACTCGTCGACTTCACCGGGTCGACAGCCTTCGGTGAGTGGCTGGAGAGCCACGCGCGTCAGGCGGTCGTCTTCACCGAGAAGGCGGGCGTCAACTCGGTGGTGATCGACTCCACCGACTCCTTCGCGGGTATGTGCACCAACCTGGCCTTCTCGCTGGCCCTCTACACCGGTCAGATGTGTACGGCCCCCCAGAACATCTTCGTCCCTGCCGACGGCATCGACACCGACGAGGGCCCCAGGTCGGTGGACGACGTGGCTTCCGGCCTGTCTGCGGCGATGTCGAGGCTCGTTGGTGATGACGCGAAGGCTGTGGAGCTGCTAGGCGGTGTCGTGAACGGCGAGGTCCTCGACCGGCTCGCCGCGGTGTCGGAGCAGGAGCCGGGCTCGATGGTGGTCGAGCCACGCGTGGTCGCGCACCCCGCATACGCCGACGCGGTCGTCCGCACACCGGCAGTCGTCCGCCTCGACGTGAGCGACGAATCGACCTACGCACAGGAGTGCTTCGGTCCGGTGAGCTACCTCATAGAGACCCGTTCCACCGAGGAGTCAATCGAGGTCTTCCGCCGTACGTCGCAGAAGCACGGCGCGATGACTGCGTCGGTCTACTCGACCCGCGGCGAGGTGGTTTCCTCGATGCGTACTGCAGCCCTCGACGCCGGTGTCGCTCTGAGCGAGAACCTCACCGGGCCGGTGTTCGTCAACCAGAGTGCGGCCTTCAGCGACTTCCACGGCACGGGGGCCAACCCGGCCGCGAACTCCACCTTCACGGACGGGGCCTACGTCGCCAGCCGCTTCCGTGTCGTCCAGTCGCGACGACACATCTGAGCCGCGCTGACTGCTGGGGCCAGAGCTGTTATCGGTCAGGTGGCGGGGGGCGGAGGTGGGTAGCCGCCTCCACCCCACGCGCCGGGATACCCGTTGGTGGCCGACGCCCGCATGGTCTTGATCCTCGACTTGCTGTTGTGTCGCTTCACGAGCAGGACGATGAGCACCACGAGCCCGATGAGGCCCAAGATGAGCGGGACGATGACCCCGAGAAGCCCGACCCGGGTCACGACGCCGATGTCGATCCGCTGCCCCGTACCGAGGCTCGCCCCCGGCGCCAGACCCGTGCAGTGCAAGGCATAGGTGCCTGCCGACAACGACGAGGGCGTCGAGCCGAGACCGTAGTAGGTCCCTCCGTTGTTGGTGGGCAGACTCCAGTTCACGTCCGTCTGGAACGTCGTCAGGGCCATCGGGGCTCCGGACCCGGCGGCGATCGTGCAGGTGCCGCCTGTCGGCTGCCGGGTGGCGTAGATGGTCAACCCCCCGCTTGGCACCGAGATGCTCGCGTTGTTGCCGACCGGCTGGACGCCGTTGCGGACCAGGTCGATGATGGGCTTCCAGGCGACCAGAGCCAAGACGATCGCAGCCACCCACAGCAGCACCGGCACCAGGTACCAGGTTGCCGCGGGCCGGACCTTCATGTCTGAGTCGTACGTGGCCATGGCGCCAGTCTCGCAGGACCGGCCGCGGGAGGTCGGCAGGCACGGCCCTCGCTGGTAAGATGGCGTCGAAGCCAAGGCGCATCACTCACCGGCTCACCTGCCCGCGCCATGTCGCGACGACGGCTGGTCGGGACGCCTCCCGACCAGCCGTACGGAGTACCTCTCGACGTGTCTGTCGACCATGCCCCTGCCACATCCCGCCTGACCTTCACCGATCTCGGGTTGCCTCACTCCGTCGTCAAGGCGCTGGCCCGCGCGAAGATCACCGTGCCGACGCCCGTTCAGGCAGCCGTCGTGCCGGACGCCCTGGCCGGGCGCGACATTCTCGGCCGCGCCGCGACAGGGTCGGGCAAGACGCTCGCCTTCGGGTTGCCCCTCCTGACCCGCCTGGCCGGCTCGCGCAGCAGACCCAAGGCGCCCCGTGCGCTCATCATCGTCCCGACCCGCGAGCTCGCGGGCCAGGTCAGGGGCTCGCTCGAGCCGATGGCCGACGCCGCGGGACTCCGGGTCGCCTCCGTCTACGGCGGAACGCCGTACGACCGCCAGATCAAGCGCCTCCGCGCGGGCGTCGACCTCGTGGTGGCGACACCAGGTCGTCTCGACGACCTCGTCCGCCGGGGCGCCTGCCGCCTCGACTCTGTCGAGATCACCGTGCTCGACGAGGCCGACCACCTCTGTGACCTGGGCTTCTTCCCCGCTGTAGACGAGCTCGTCGCGATGACGCCTGCGGGCGGACAGCGCATGCTCCTGTCTGCCACACTCGACGGCGATGTGGACAAGCTCGTCCGTAGACACCTGTCCGACCCGGTGACCCATGACTGCGAGTCCGACGACGACGTACTCGACGTGGCTCACCACGTACTCGTCACCAGCTGGCCCGAAAAGCTGGAGACCACGGCTGCCCTGCTGCGCGCCAACCCTCGCTCGATCGTGTTCACCCGCACCCGGCACGGCGCCACCAACCTCGCTCGCGACCTTGCCAGCCTGGGCGTCAGCACGGTCGACCTGCATGGAAGCCTCAGCCAGAGCGCCCGCGAACGCAACCTCCGCACCTTCCGCTCGGGGCAGGCCGATGTGGTCGTGGCCACCGACGTCGCGGCTCGCGGCATCCATGTCGACAACGTCAGGCTCGTCGTCCACTACGACGCCCCGACGGAGCGGAAGGCCTACCTGCACCGCAGCGGTCGCACCGCGCGAGCGGGTCAGTCGGGCACGGTTGTCACGATGACGACCCCTCAACAGGCGCACACGGTGGCGCGAGTACAGAAGGCCGCCGGTGTGCGCGCTCTGCACCACGACGCGCGCACGACACCACACCCGATGACGGCCGAGTCCCTTGCCGGGCTCGGGGTCGAGGCCCCCAGGATCGAGGGCGGCGCAGGTAGGCCTCAGCGCCAGCGGGCAACGGGGCAGCAGCGCGCTGTCGGTGCTCGTGTTGGTGCCGGCGGCTCCCGCGACGGCCGGCGTGCCCATCACGGGCGACCCTCGACCGAGGGAAGACGCGGCGGATTGGTGGACGGCGGTTCGCGGAGGCGGCGTCAGGACCGGACGCCTCGATCCGAGACGGACACCGACACCCGCCCGCCCACCGTGTCGGGAGCCCGAAAACCGCGTGCGGGCAAGGTGAAGAAGGCTCGATGGACCGCGGCGGAGCGCAGAGCCCGATCCAAGCGCTGAGCACGGCCACCGAGCCCGGCTGACCGTTCTCGCCGAGGACGACGTCAACCGGCCCGGACGTCGCCCCGACACCCTCCGCCTGACCAGGTTCCGCTCGCGTGCGGGTTCTCCGTACCGGTCGGGCTCCGGCGTACTACAGTCGCCATGTTGATAGTGACTCTGGAACGTCGAAGGGAGCCCGCGATGGGCATCGGATTCGGAGTGGTGCTGATCGTCGTCGGCGCTGCACTCATGTGGGCGATCAACGTCGACATCTCCTTCATCGACGACTTCACGCTCGGGCTCATCTTGTTCCTGGTGGGGATCGCGGCGATCGCGCTCTCCCTCTTCCTCAACGCGCAACGCAACCGTACGACCCACGTCGAGGAGCGGCGTTACGAGCAGCGCTGACGTCCGACCGAGCGTCCGGTTTCCGGACGCCCTGGGCCAATGACGAAGCCCGGTCAGGCCTGGTGACCACGAGCGCGAAGCCGACCGGTTCCGCGGCAGCGCGGTCGAGTTGTCGAGGCGCGTCTGGTGACTCTAGAGGATCGCGAGAGCGATGACGCGAGGTCCGAAGTGGCTGCCGACCTGGTAGCCGATCGAGTCTCCGACCATGGCGGAGACGAGGACGACGCCGCGATGATCGCGTACGCCGCTGCGGGGGGAGGCGACTGGATCGCGTCGATCACGGCGTGCATGCCCGAGGCTATCCCGCGAGCCGCGGCGCAGGAGTCTGACAAACTTGGCCGATGCGAGTCTCCGCAAAGTCCGACTACGCCCTACGGGCGCTGATCGAGATCACCTCCCGCCACGACGGCACACCGGTGTCCGCGGAGGAGCTCAGCCGCCTTCAGGACATCCCTCATGGCTTCCTTCAGGCCATCCTCGCCGACCTTCGGCGGGCCGGGCTGGTGATCAGTGTCCGTGGCCAAAGTGGGGGGTGGCGGCTCGCCCGGTCGGCGAGCGACATCGCGGTCGCCGACGTCATCCGTGCGGTCGACGGGCCTCTCGTGAGTGTCTACGGCCTTCGACCGGAGTCCGTCACCTACAACGACTCAGCCACCATCCTGCAGCTCGTCTGGATCGCAGCCAGGGCCAGCCTTCGCGTCGTCTTCGAACACGTGTCGATCGACATGCTTGCGTCCAGCCAGCTCCCCGACGACGTGCTCGAGCTCACCAAGATGGAAGACGCCTGGAGATCCCACTAGTCCGTCGGTGCTGCGCAGGGCAACCGGCCGCGCACGCTCGGCTCGGCGCGGCATCCGCGCCGGGCCGAGGGAGAGGTCTAGAACTGCCATGTGGCGTCCACTTCAACGTTCGAAGCGCTCACCGGCCGTGACACCAGCCGACGCGCTCGAATGGGCCGCCACGTCGGTACCGCGCTCATGGTCCTGCTTCTGGCGGTGGCGCTGGCGGGTCTGTTCGGCCCACGCACTGCCACGGCCACGGCAGCCGCCGACGGGTATGCCGTGTCTCTCACCTATGGCTCGGTGGTGAGGTCGGGCGAGCCGGTTCCGCTCACGCTCACCATCACGGCAGCCGCCGGCTTCACGGGACCGGTCAGCGTCGCCTTCGACCGCGACGTGTTCGAACGTTTCGACTTCCAGAACTGGTACCCGAACCCCGACAAGGAGACGGGCGACTCCAGCAGTGTCTCCTACCAGTTCAGCCCACCGTCGGGGGACACCCTAAGGATCGTGCTCGACGCTCGCGTCGCGCCGCTCCAGATCGGTGGCCACTTCTCGTACTGGGTCAGCCTCGTCGACGCCGGGAGACGCGTCGACGTGATCGACTTCGACGTCTGGGTCATGCCCTGATGGACATCATCATCCGGTCGGCGATCATCTTCGTGGTGATGGGTGTCGTCATCCGTGTGTCGGGCAAGCGCCAGATCGCCCAGCTCTCTGCGTTCGACCTCATTCTCCTTGTCACCATGGGTGACCTGGTGGGTCAGACCATCCTCCAGGAGGACTATTCGCTCACCGCCGGCATCCTCGCCGTCGTGAGCTTCGCCGTGCTGTCGATCCTGATGGGCTGGCTGGCGTTCTTCGTACCGGGGTCGAGGGCGCTGCTCCAGGGCCAGCCGACCATCGTCATCCGCGACGGGGTCGTCGACGACAAGGTCACCCGGCACGAGATGCTGCCGCACGCCGAGCTCCTGGAGGCCGCACGAGAGGCTGGGATCCGCGACCTCCGAGACGTCGAGCTGGCAGTCATGGAGGTCGACGGGTCGTTCTCTTTCTTCAACCGGGACGACGGAAGCGACGACGAAGCGGAGGCCGAGCCGTCACGGGCCCCCGATCGGGTCACTTGAGAGCCGTCGGGTCGCTCGGACGGCGAACCGACGGCATCGACCTCTACCCGCGGGCTCTGCTTCTCTGCCGCCGGGCCTGCTGCCGATAGGGTGCTCGGCAATGAGCGCGCGGGCGGCGGGTGACGGTGAGCGCCGAGTCGACTGACTCGGGCGGTAGCGCGCACGGAGTGGTCTCGGCGGAGCTGCTGCGTCTGCGAGACAGCATAGACAACCTCGACGCGGCGCTCGTGCACGTGCTGGCGGAGCGGTTCAAGTGCACCCAGCAGGTCGGCCTCCTGAAGGCGGCCCAGGCGATGCCGCCGGCTGACCCCGCCCGTGAGGCACAGCAGATCGCGCGGCTGCGACGCCTCGCCGCGGACGCGAAGCTGGACCCGGAGTTCGCAGAGAAGTTCCTCACCTTCGTCATCGCCGAGGTCCTGCGCCACCACGAGGCGATCTCGTCGGAGTAGGGCCGCCGCCGCCGCCGCCGCCGCCGCCCGCGACCCGCGAGCGCCGGGCGACGAGCTGTTCAGGAGCTCGCAGCGTTCCGCGGGTCGACGCCCCGAAGAGAGAAGTCGAGCAGCTGGACGGGGTGGTACAGCGGCACCGGGGGATCGAGGTACCGGCGGATCTGCAGCAGACAGCCGGGGTTGGCGGTGGCGATCATCTCCGGCTCGACGCTGGCGATGTTCGCCACCTTGCGGCGCCCCAGATCCTCGGCGGCCTCAGGTTGCACGAGGTTGTAGATCCCCGCTGAACCGCAGCAGATCTCCCACTCTGGGATGTCGACCACCTCCAGGCACGGAATCGTGCCCATCACGGCGCGAGGCTGAGCCCTGATCTGCTGGGCGTGCGCGAGGTGACACGCGTCGTGATAGGCGATGCGGGCGGCAATCGGATGACGCTTCGCGACCGGACCGAGCTCGTCCAGAAGCTCGGAGACGTCGCGCACCTTGTCGCAGAATGCCTGTGCCTGCCCGGCATATTCGGGGTCGCCGCGCAGGAGGTGGGCGTACTCCTTCATGGTCGAGCCGCAACCGGCGACGTTGACCACGATGCTGTCGACCCTCAGGTTCGCGAAGCTGTCGATCAGGGCACGTGCCCTGGCCAGTGCCTCAGGCTCACGGCCGGCGTGCATCGACAGTGCGCCGCAGCATTGTTGGTCCGCGGGCGCGAAGACTTCACAACCCTCGGCGGACAGGACCCGGGCGGTCGCGGCGTTGACATCGGAGAAGAACACCTGCTGGGCGCAGCCGGTCAGCATCGCGACCCGGTGCCGGGTGGTGCCCCGAGCGGCGGTGTGCTCAGGGAGCCGGGTCGTGATGTCCCTGAGCCGCAGAGGCGGCATGAGCGCCTCCATCGCCCGAAGCCGGGCAGGTAGGTGGCGCAGCAGGCCCGTCTTCTGAAGGAGCCCGCGGACGGTGCGCTGGTAGAGCGTGCCGAGGACGGCGGCGACCCGGAGCCGCCCGGGGTAGGGGAACAGGGCGAAGATGAAGTACCGGAAGAGCCGGTCGGGAAGGCTGCGGGAGTAGTTCCGCTCGATCTGCGGTCTGACCGCCTCGATCAGCTGGTCGTACTGAACGCCGCTCGGACAGGCCGTGACGCATGCCATACATCCCAGGCAGGCGTCGAAGTGACCGGCGTACGTCTCGTCGAAGGGGATGGCCCCTTCTCTGCCGGCTTTCATGAGATAGATCCGGCCTCGCGGCGAGTCCATCTCCTCGCCCCACAGCGAGTAGGTCGGGCAGCTCGGCAGGCAGAAGCCGCAATGTACGCAGTCGGAGATCAGCTCCTCCTCCGGCGGCCGGAAGCTGTCGAAGAGGCCGGTGCCACCAGCGTCGTGCACCTGGATCGCGTTGTCCGGGCGATGTGCGCCGTCCGAAGGCTCGCTGGCGGTCGCCGAGCTGGAGGGGGCAAGAGGCTCGTTCATCGGAGCTCCTTTCGAGTTCGCCTTGGTGTGACGGCGCAATGTAGGGCTGCGAGCGCTGCGGCGGCTGGTCGGGCCGCCGCCTGACTAGTACCAGCCACGGAAACGCCCCGGCGCGCAGCGGCCGTCCGGATCGAGGTGGCTCTTCACGGTTCGCAACAGCCCGATGGAGGACGGGGGCTCGCCCAGGGCGTCGAGCTCTGCGTCGACTGCGGCGGCGCGCTCTCGCACGGCCACCGTGCCGCCGAGCCGCGTCACCTGTTCGCGCCACGCAGTCGTGACGGCAGCCTGCGCGGACGGTGGCCCTGTGAGGACGACGGTATGCAGGCCGAGTGCGGCGCTGCTCATGCCTCTCGAGTGGACTTCGTGGCGCTCGGAGAGGCTCGTGAGGGACTCCCATACGGAGGGCAGGTGGGTCGGTAGCGTGCCTGCCCGCAGGACGGAGCTGCCGGCTTCGGCGCGCTGTCCGGCCGTGACGCGTTGCCACTGTTCGTCGGCGTCGTCGGCCTCCACACCCTCGGGCGACAGTCCCTGCTCGGCCAGGAGGTTGACCAGTCGGTCGGAGCCGGCGGCGACACCACGACGGCTTCCGTCCAAGCGCACCAGCAGGGTTCCCGGCTCGGTGCCCGTTGGGCCGACCCACTCCACCGCTGTCGGCTCGACGCCGCTGGACACGACCCTCTCTGCGGCTGTCGTGGCCTCGGTCGCCGTCGCCTCGGCGACCACCGTGCTGCTGGCGGCGGGACGGGGATGAAGCCGCACGATCACTTCCGCGATGAGCCCGAGGCTGCCGAGGGAGCCGTGGAAGAGCTTCGTCAGGTCGTACCCCGCGACGTTCTTGATCACATGGCTTCCGCTGTGCACGACCGTCCCGTCCGCGAGCACGATGGTGGCCCCGATGGCCAGGTCGCGCATGGTGCCGTACCTCAGGCGCCGGGGACCCGCATCACCACTGGCGAGCAGGCCACCGACGGTCGCACCCGACGACTCGGTGGGGGGATCCAGAGCGAGCCATTGCCCGGCCTCGGCCAGCAGCGTCTGAAGGTGCGCCAAGGGCATCCCGGCTTCGACCGAGGCGGTCATGTCACCGGGCTGGTGGCCGATCAGCTGCCGCAGCCGAGCCGTGCTGAGCTCCAGGCCGACGCCATTGACGGCGCCTCCCCAGCACGACTTGGTGCCGCCTCCTGAGAACCGCACCGTCGTACGCTCGGCGACTCCTTCGCGGAGAAGCTTGCTTGCGGCGGCTACGTCGTCCGGGAGAGCGACCACCGTACGGTCGTCACTCATCCTCGGCTGATCACACCCGCGGCTTCGAGTGGGTGCGGCCGGTAGGGTCCGGGCAGCTCGCCACAGAGCCGCGGCGTGGGGAAGATCTTGCCCGGGTTGCAGATGGCATCCGGGTCGAAAGCGTCGCGGACCCGCTTCATGACGGCCAGGTCGTCGGGGGAGAACATCTTCATCATCGAGCAGGCCTTGTCGGTCCCGATTCCGTGCTCGCCGCTGATCGAACCGCCGGCCTCCATGCAGAGCTCGACGATCCCCGTGGCCAGCTTCTCGGCGCGCTCGGACTCTCCGGCCTTGTCGGCGTCGTACAGCACGAGGGGGTGCAGGTTGCCGTCGCCGGCGTGGAAGACGTTGGCGACGCGGAGGCCCGCCTCGTCGGCCATCGCCTCGACCCGGGTGAGCACCTCGCCGAGCCGGGTGCGGGGTATCACGCCGTCCTGCACGAAGTAGTCCGGGCTCATTCGGCCCATGGCGGCGAACGCGGCCTTCCTCCCCTTCCAGATCAGCGCCCGCTCCGCCGCTGTCTCCGGCACCCGGATCGAGGTGGCGCCGCTCTCCTCGCAGATCCTGTGTGCCTCACCGAAGTCGATCTCGCACTCGGTGTCGAAGCCGTCCATCTCTACGATCAGCGCTGCCGCGGTGTCGAGCGAGAAGCCCGCCCCGGTCGCCTTCTCGCAGGCCTCGATCGCGAGGTGGTCGAGCATCTCGACGGCCGCGGGGATGATACCGGCGGCGACTATCCCGCTGACGGCGTTCCCGGCGGTCTCGACCGAAGGGAAGTCCGCGACCAGCGTTCGAACGGACTGTGGTCGCCGCAGGAGTCGTACGGTCACCTCTGTGACGATGCCGAGGGTCCCTTCGGAACCGACGACGACGCCCATCAGGTCAGGACCGAAGACGTCCGTGGTGTCGCCGCCCAGAGTCACGACGGAGCCGTCCGGTGTCACGAGTGTCAGACCGAGCACGTGGTTGCTGGTGAAGCCGTACTTCAGGCAGTGCGCCCCTCCGCTGTTCTCGGCGACGTTGCCGCCGACGGTGCAGACGATCTGGCTCGAGGGATCGGGTGCGAAGTACAGGCAGTCGGGTTCCACCACAGCCGAGATCTGCGCATTCGTCACCCCGGGCTGGATGGTCATCCGCCTGTTGGGGACGTCCACCGAAACGACTGTGCGCATTCGCGACAGCCCGATCACGATGCCGTCGGCTACCGGTAGTGCCCCACCGGACAGGCCGGTGCCCGCCCCCCGGGCCACGAAAGCAAGCCGCTCCCTCGCGCACACGGTGACGACAGCCGCAACCTGTTCGGTCGTCTCGGGCAGCAGCACCAGGGCGGGGGTCACGCGGTAGCCGGTGAGACCGTCACACTCGTAGGTCCGCAGCTGCGCCGGTTCGCTGACCACGCCACCGCGACCTAGGAGGCTCGCGAACTCCGCGCGCAACCCTGGCGCCACGAGCTCACTCCGCTCGGTTGCTTCTGTGAGGTCGGTGGCCACGGCATCTCCTTCACCTCACGCGAAAACTGTTTCCCTGCGGTCGTTTTGGCACCGTTCGGCGGACGCTACGGGTCGTCGGGGACGACGTCAAGAGAAGCAGCGCCCGGGCTAGAGACGCGTGGCTGGGAGTGGCCTGGCCGGGTCTGTGTGGATCGGGTCTGGGCCGAGGTCGCCCACCGCGAACTGGGTCATCATGTCGTGGTCCTCATGCACCAGGTTGTGGCAGTGCATCATGTAGCGGCCCCGCTCGTCAGGCTTGAACCTGATGAGCACCTGCACCGTCTCGCCCTCACCGACGTACACGGCGTCCTTCGGACCAAGCTCGTGCGGCATCGGCGGTCCGCCGTTGCGCGAGATCACTTTGAAGTCGATCAGGTGGACGTGCACCGGGTGGAACCAGCCCCCAGAGTCGTTCTTGAACTCCCACAGCTCGACCGAGCCGGGCGAAGGGTTGGCGATAGTGAACGTAAAGTTCGAGGCCACCACATCCGCCCACGTCGTGCCGTTGATGGTCCACTCGCCGCCGTCTCGGACGAACTCGAAACGCCGATGGGTCGTCGCGTCGGCGGCGGTCAGCGCCATGGTCGGGTTGCCGGGGTTCAGGCTGTCCGGTATGGCGTTGTCCGCCTGGCTCGTCGCCTCGGCCACCACGTCGAAGGCCATGACGTCTCTCGTCGTCGCGAAGTCGATGTTGTTGTCGTTGCTGAGGTTGTGCATGATCACCCGTCTGCCGACGGGGTACTTGGCGAAGTCGATGACCACCTCGTAGCGCTCGGCCACACCGTGGCGGAACTGCTGGACCTGCTGAGGGCTCGGCATGAGGCCGGAGTCCGTCCCTATGACGTGGAACGGTTCGCCCGAGTCGAGCTGCCAGCGGTATGACCGGGACACCGATGCGTTCAGCATCCGGAAGCGGTACTTGCGTCGCTCAACCTTCATCGCGGGCCACGGGCGTCCGTTGACGAGGATGATGTCGCCGAAGAGTCCGGACTCGTCGTTGTCCTCCCACAGCAGAGACCCGTCGGCCGCCAGCAGCACGTCGGAGATGATGAGCGGCACGTCGTAGCGGCCGTGCGGGATGGGCAGCGCGAGCTCGAGCGCGTCATGGATCTGGTACTGCGCCACCAGCCCCATGTAGTCGTTGGGACCTGTGTGCATGACGCCGTGGTCGTGGTACCACAAAGTGGTCGCCGGCAGAGTGTTCGGGTAGTGGTAGTCCTTGAACTGTCCCGGCAGCGTGATGTCGCTGGCGTAGCCGTCGTACTGGGGAAGCGTCGGCGACCCGTGCAAGTGGGTGGAGGTCCAGGGCAGGTAGCCGAGCTGGGGATGACGCGGCGGCAGCTTGTTTATCTGGCGGACGACCGCGGGCCGGTCCCGGTACTGCACGATGGTCGGACCGGGCGCCACGCCGTTGAAGCCCCAGATCTGCGTGGACAGCCCTGGCGCGATCTCCGTGGTACCTGGTCGCATGGTGAGGGAGTAGTAGTCGGTTGTCGCGTCAGTTCTCACGGGGCGGGCAACGGGTGGCCTGATGAAAGCCGCCTCGAAACGTGTGGGGTACAGGCTCTGTGCGAGCCGGCTCGTGGAGCTCGCGCTGGCAGTTCTCGCGAGCGGTAGTGCCACCACCGCGGCACCTGTGACACTCATCTTCAGGACGTCCCTACGGCTGATGTGCATGGCAGCTCCCTTGCAGAAGGTCTGCTGCAGTGTTGCGAGCGCGTGTCAAGAGAACGTCAAAGGGCGGTGCTGCGCATTCGTCACGGACCGGACCGTCATTTGACGCAGCCCCTCGCCGGGTCCCGGCTGGCACGCCTGCCCGGCGTCCCGTGTCCCTGCGTCAGGGGACGGAGCGTTCCTCGGCGATGGAGTTGCCGCCGTCCACGACGAGGCATTGGCCGGTGACGTATGAGGAGCCTGGCGAGCTCAGCCAGGCGACGGCGGCAGCGACCTCCGTGGGGGTACCACCCCGGCCGACCGGCGTGACCTGCGCCTGGACCCGCTCGTCGTCGGTCTGCGAGCCGGTCGCGATCCATCCGGGTGCGACGGCGTTGACGGTGACTCCCCCTGCGGCCTCGTCCACGGCGAGGGCTCGCATCAGGCCCACCATCCCGGCCTTCGCCGCGCCGTACGCCACATCACCCTTCATCGCCATCACCGGGCCGGTCACGCTGGCCACCATGACGATGCGACCCCATCCCCGGCTCCGCATGTGGGGAAGGGCGGCGCGGCTCACCAGGAACGCGCTGTCGAGGTTGCGGCGGAGAGAGGAGCGCCAGGTCTCCGCCCTCATCTGCACTGCGGTGCCTGACTCGAAGTCGGAGTCGGTCGTCGAGATCATCCCCGCGTTGTTCACCAGGATGTCGAGGCGGCCCCACCGCTCGACGGCTGCGGCGACCAGCCTGTCGCTCGCGTCGTCCTCCGTCAGGTCGCCCACCACGCCCGCGGCGTCGATGTCCAGCTGTTGCAGCTCGGCCACGCGCTGCTCGACGCGGTCCGACGTGGCGCCGAGCACGACCCCGGCCCCCAGCTCCCCGAGCAGCCTCGCCGAGGCGAAGCCGATACCCGTCGGGCTCCCCGCTCCCGTGACGATGGCCACTCGGTGGGTCAGGTCGAAGGGCTCAGGGATCTGCATGGCCATGACGATCTCATGGACGTCATGAGCCGTCCGGCCCGGGGACTGGTACGGCTACCGCGACACCGTCGACGCCTCCACCGTGTGGTTGGTTACTGTCCTTCGGCTGACCGGAGGCCTTGGGTCGGCAACCCGATCCGGCGATGCGAGTCACCTCGAGCCCAGGCGTGGGTGGCTCAGCCGGTGTACTCGTGGAGCCGCGTGATCCAGTAGGCAGTGTCCGGGGTGGGGGGAGTGCCGAAGCGCGCGTTGACCACCCAGAGGGAGTGATGGGCCAGCGCGACGGTCGTAGGCACGTCGAAGCCGCTGTTCCTGAGCTGGGCCACGACGTTGCCTGTTGCGAGCGCGTCGTCCAACCTGACGACGCTGACAAGGTTGTTGTTGCGCCCGACGTACAGGATGTGGCCGTCGATCTCGAGACCATCGCCGTTGACGATGGTCTTGCCGCCCAGGTCGACCACGTTCGTGCGTCCCGTTGTCGGGTTGATGGCGAAGAGCAGCCCGGTATTGCTCTGCACGGCAAGCAGGCTGCCGTCGGACTTGACGATCCCGTTGAGGTTGAATCCGGCCTGGTGGTGCAGGTCGCCGGTGAGGGGCAGAGTGGTCGCTGCCGAGGAGGGCGGCAGTCCTCTCCGGCTGAGGTGCTCGCCGTGGTCGCCGTGCTCGCCGTGGTCGCCGTGCTCGCCGTCGGCATGGTCCTCGCCGTTGCCGTTCTGCTCGTCGTCCCCGCAACCCCCGCCACCGTCCCCGTTTCGTTCGTGATCACCGGGGCCGCCTCTGGCTGCGAGAGGCACCACGGCAAGCTCGGAGTTGAACGAGTCGGTCGCGTAGACCGCGCGCCGGGTGACCACAAGGTCGTTGACGAACCGTGGGGCCGCCGAGGGGAACGAGTACGTCGCGACCACGCGGCCGGTGTCGGCGTCCTGCGCGCGGATCTCGGCGGTGTTCGCGCCGGCCACCCACAGCAGCTCACGACACCTGTCGTACTCCACCCCGGCCGCCACGCGTCCAGCGACACCTTGCGCGAGTACTCGGCCTGAGCCGGTCGCGACACTCGCTCGGTAGATCGCGCCGTCGGCAAGAGACCCCACATAGAGGAAGCGCCCGTCGGTCGTGATGCCCTCCGGCTGCCAGCCGTCGGGGAGCTCGATCCGGTCAGGTCCGCTAGGGGAAGGCTCTGACCCTAGGGCTCCCTGGAGCGGCAGAAGGGCCGTCGCGAGCACGAGGGCCGCGACCCCCGAGGAAAGTCGTCGTCTCATGGGAGCTCCTGGCGTTCGATGGCGCGTTCATGGCCTGGGTCCCCCGACCCCGGCCATCCTCCGCCCAGTTGGATGAACCGTCAACCGGGCACTTGAGGTGTCCCGTGGGCTGTGCAGACCTGAGCTGGCGCGCTAGCCCGGGTGTGACGACGTGGCATGGATGGGGCACCACTCCGGCCTGTCCACGGCGAGGCCCGGATAGCGCCGCTGTACTGAGTGCAGGCAGCCTGGTTCGGCGCACATGGTGCCGACGGTCGCGTGGGCAGCCCTGTCCCACGCGGCGTTCTTCTCGGCCCGTCCACGGGGCATGGGGCCGCGCTCACCTTCGATCGTCGCCGTTCCACCGCGGTGCTGGCCCATGACGGACCTTCTCTCGCCGGTCGTGTCGGCATTCGACGCTGCATGCCTCACGGTCCACGGTATCCGGCTTCTATACGTAAAGTAGTTAGTCAAGCGCTTTCGGTTACCGTTTCCTGGTTCTGGCGCTTACCGCTAGGTGGCCTCGGTCTGGCGACGTCAGCGAGGCGGGTGCTAAGCGAAGACCCACGGCGGCTACGAATCGTATATATGCTGCTACCTAAAGTAATCAAATCCCACCTGAAGGACTCCATGAACTCGCCTGCGCCCTCGCTGCTCCGCCGCTTGGTCCTGTGTCTCGTCTGTCTCGCCACCGGCGCGTCCGGTGTCATCCTCGTCGGGCCGGCATCGGCTTCCAACAAGGTGACGCCAGGCAACTTCACCGGATACGGCTTCGACCAGTGCGTCGCACCCACGCAGCGGACGATGGACACGTGGCTTACGTCGTCGCCGTACTGGGCCGTCGGCATCTACATCTCAGGTGACTCGCGCGGGTGTCCCACTCAACCGAATCTCACCCCGGGCTGGATCTCCCAACAGCTCAGCAACGGCTGGCGGCTGCTTCCGCTGACCGTGGGGCCACAGGCGTCCTGCTCGGCGCGGGACCGTTACCAGGGTGAGGTGCGGATCAGCGCCAGCTCCACCCACGACTTCGCCCAGGCCCGCCAGCAGGGGCACAACGAGGCAGCCAAGTCGGTCAATGCCGCGCAGCGCCTCGGCATCTCGACCGGCAGCACACTGTGGTACGACATCGAGGGCTTCGACATCAGCGCCACCCAGTGCCGCGAATCGGCCATCTCGTTCCTCTCCGCGTGGACCAACAAGCTGCACACACTGGGGTACGTGTCAGGTATCTACTCGAGCGCGTCGTCCGGGATCAAGATGCTCGATGACGCGAACGCCTACAGTCCGGGCAGATACGCGATCCCTGACCAGGTCTGGATCGCGGACTGGAACGGAATCGCCGACGTGGAGTCGTCGTATGTGCGTTACAGCAGCTGGCGGCCCCATAAGCGGGTGCACCAGTACCAAGGCGGACATGACGAGACGTACGGCGGCGTCACCATCAACGTGGACAGCAACTTCATGAGTCTCGGTCGTGGCTCGGCCGCGCCGAAGCCCCGCAAGACGTGTGGTGTGAGGGTCGACTTCGGAAGCTACCACCGGCTCGCACAGGGCGCCGACGGCACCGAGGTGAAGGCTCTCCAGTGTCTGCTCACCCACAAGGGGACTTTCGGCGGTGGCATCACGGGCGCGTTCAACCGTGCGACCCACCGGGCTCTCGTCGCCTATCAGACCGAGCACCGGATCAAGGCGACCGGGGTGACGACACTCAGGACGTGGACCGCGATCCTGGCAGAGGGCATCGGGCCGGTCCTGAAGTTCGGGTCGGTCGGCAACGGCGTACGCCGTGTCCAACGCGCTCTCAACGCAGCGGTCGATGCTCGGTTGTCGGTCACCGGAGTGTTCGACAGCAGCTCGACGGCTGCGGTCGAGAGATATCAGAGGGTGCGCGGGATGCCAGCCAACGGAGTCGTCGCGACGGACACCTGGGCCCAGCTCGAGGCCGGCCGCCGCTGACCGTCCGACTCCCTTCCCCCGCCTTCGTGCCAGACTCGGACGACCGAGTACCGCGCGTGAGCGAGGAGACCAGACCGCCGTGCCAGCTCCCTACGTGGCCGTCATCGGGCCAGCGGATGCCACCGCGGAGGAGAGCCGGATCGCCGAGGAGGTCGGCCGACGGCTGGCGCAAGCAGGCGCCGTCGTCGTCTCCGGTGGTCTCGGTGGCGTGATGAGAGCCGCGTGCAGAGGGGCCTCGGTCGCGGGAGGGGTAACCGTCGGGCTGCTGCCAGGAAAGGATCGTGCCGGCGGAAACGAGCATCTCGCGGTGACGCTCCCGACCGGGCTGGGTGAGCTCCGCAACGGTCTGGTCGTCAACGTCTCGGACGCGGTGATCGCGGTCGGGGGTGGGTGGGGGACCCTGAGCGAGATCGCCCTGGCGATGCGCTCCGGTACCCCTGTCATCACCATCAGAAGCTGGAAGGTCGCCTCTCCGTCGATGCCAGGTCTGTCACTGGACGAGTCGGAGTCACCGGAGGACGCGGTCGACCGATCACTGGCGGCCCTCGGCTGGGCCGGACGAACCGACAGCCAGGAGGGACCGAGATCGGCGCCGGAGGCCTGAAGTTCTACGGCGCCGGCACTCGACGGGCGGGTCTACTGGACCTTCGTCCATAGCCGGATACTCGAGGCACTCAGCGCCCGTGGGTCAGCCGGGCTTGGACGACATGATCACCACATCGCCGTGCCCGCCGTAGCCGAGCACGTCGTCGGCGTACGGGGTGCCGTCGAACGAGACCATGAGGTATCCGCCGCCCGGCCGCTCGACGATCTGCGGATGCGGAATGTTCGTGCCGTAGGGCGCGTCGAGGTCGCCGAGTCTGTGGACCGACAGGTCGTAGACGGGATAGCTGCGAGCATCCCCGTCACTCGCCAGGAGGTACCACCGGTCGCCCACCCCCACGATGATCGTCCCTTCGCACTGGCGCATCGACGAGTCGGCAGCGACCCGCTCGAGACCCTCGCCGTACGCGCCACCGGGGGGTCCCGCGGACAGGGCCGGATGGAAGTCAAACGGCTTCTGTGAAGGGCTCTCCACGAACGCGACGTGCCACCGGTCGTCGATCAGGGTCGCGGCAGGATCCCAGCTGCTCACCTCGGTCGGCAGGTCGAGCCGCGCCGTCTCCAGGACGTGCCTGCCCGAGAGCACATCGTCCGTCGTGACTGCGTGCCGCACGTGTACCCCGTCGAAGGCGAAGTCGCCCCACGAGCTGGTGAGCACGATGACCCGCGCGTTCGCCTCGTCGACAACGACCTGACCGGCGTGGTCGCCGAGGACCAGGCCGTCGCGCCCGGTGTACAGGTGGGCGACCTGGCGGACTTCTGTGGGGTCCGCCAGGTCGAGGGTGAACACTCCCCAGTGAGCCTGCTGGAAGAACCCCAAGCCGGCGCAGGTGAAGGTCAGGTACGCCAGGCCGTCACGGATGTATGGCGTGCCATCCGGTCGCTGGACGAGATGGGGGTCGCGGAGCCCGGCCATCCCGAAGGGCCCGGCCTTCACCCCGCTCACTCGTACCGACCCAATCGAGCCGCCTGTCCCGGACGAGCCGCCCGCGCCGTAGTAGTACGAGAACTCCGACAGAGTTCCCGGGTCGCGGAGGTCGACCAGCTCCGCGACCCACTTGCGGTTCGTCGCCAGTGGCTGCCAGCCGTCACCCGAGTCGACCAGTGCCGTCACCTGGTTCTCGCACAGTGCGAAGGCCGCCTGGAAGCGTGTACCGAGATCGGCTCGTCCCTGGGCTACCACCGTGGTGACGCCGTCGCGCCGCACCTCGATGCTGACCTGGCGACGCGTCGGTGAGAAGACGGCAACGACGTGGTCGCCGCCGGCGCCCTGCAGACCCGCCACGACATCGGAGTGGTCGGCGACGACGCCGCTGAGCTCGATGGCGACGAAGGGGACTGTCGGTCCCGTCGCCGCTCGCACCAAGGATGCCAGCACAGCGGGTGTCGCGTCGTCGAGATCTTCGAAGCCAGGGGATACCAGGGCGAACGGCCGGTACCGGTGGGACACGGTGAACGACAACCCGAGGATGTCCGATGTGTTGCCCAGTGTTGGCTGCGAGCCCGAACGCCGAGACACCGAGCGTCTGGCCAGCTCAGCCCCGCTGCGCCATACCCGCTTGAGCCCGGATGCCGACTGCGTCAACCGCCGCTCCGATGCGTGATCCGCCACTTCACCAGACCCTAGCCTCACGGTTGGTCACGCGCACGGCGAAGCTGTACAGCAGGACCAGCGGAAGATGACCCTGCGTGCAGCAGCGGAGCCATGTCGTTCCCGACATGCTGCATTGCTCGAACGCCGGTAGCCTTTCGCCATGTGCGACGCCTACCTGTCGGAATCAGCGACGTGAGTGCTGCCACGAGTCGCACGACCCCGCTGAACGACAAGACGCTCGCCTCGTTGCCGCGGGAGGTTCATACTCCGACGTACGACCGTGGCAAGGTCAGCGTCGGTATCGCCCACGTCGGTGTCGGCGGCTTCCACCGGGCGCATGAGGCGATGTACGTGGACGAGCTGATGAACCTCGGGCTCGCTACCGAGTGGGGAATCTGCGGTATCGGTGTGATGCCGGGTGACGAGCGGATGAAGGATGCTCTGCAAGCCCAGGACTGCCTCTACACGCTTGTCGTCAAGGGCTCGGATGGCACCGTGGAGCCCAGGGTGATCGGCTCGATTGTCGAGTATCTGCTCGCTCCGGACGATCCGGAGGCGGCCATCGAGAAGCTGGCCGACCCAGCTGTCCGGATCGTCTCGTTGACGGTCACGGAGGGCGGCTACAACTTCAGCGCCATCACGGGGGAGTTCGATCTTGCGAATCCGGATGTGGCGCATGATCTCGAGCCCCGGGCCGTCCCGAAGACTGCGTTCGGGCTGATCGTAGAGGCCGCCGACCGCCGGCGTCAGCGAGAGGTGTCGCCGTTCACCATCATGTCGTGCGACAACATCGCTGGAAACGGTGATGCCGCACGGAGCAGCTTCACTGCTTTTGCGAGCGCACGAAGCGTCGAGCTCGGGGAATTCGTACGCGACGAGATTCCTTTCCCGAACTCCATGGTCGATCGGATCACCCCAGCGACCACTGAGGACGACAGCGCCGAGCTCGTCGAGAAGTTCGGCGTCAATGACCGTTGGCCAGTTGTCTGTGAGCCCTTCGCGCAGTGGGTGCTGGAAGACAGCTTCGCCAGCGACCGCCCAGAGTTCGAGCAGGCGGGGGTGCAGCTCGTCAACGAGATCGAGCCGTACGAGCTGATGAAGCTGCGGCTCTTGAACGCCAGTCACCAGGCGCTGTGCTACTTCGGGTACCTGGCTGGATACCGTCTCGTGCACGAGGTCGCCAGGGATCCCCTTTTCGCGAAGTTCCTGCTGGCCTACATGGATCGCGAAGCCTCGCCGACGCTGGGACCCGTACCCGGCGTCGACCTGGACAGCTACAAACCAAACCTCATCGAGCGCTTCTCCAACGCTTCCCTCAAGGACACAGTGCCGCGGCTGTGCGCGGAGAGCTCTGACCGGATACCGAAATGGCTCCTGCCAGTGATACGCCACAACCTGGCACATGATGGCGAGATCGAGCTGTCGGCGGCAGTGGTCGCGAGCTGGGCACGGTATGCAGAGGGCATCGACGAGGACGGGGAGCCGATCGAGATCGTTGATCGTCTCCAGGAGTCGCTGACCCGGGAGGCGCGGCGCCAGCACGAGGACCCCGTCGCATTCATCTCCAACCGGGATGTTTTCGGTGACCTGGTCGACGACGAGGTCTTCACCAGCGCCTACACGTCCGCCCTCGACTCGCTTCATTCGGTGGGTGCCCGGGCCACGCTCGAGAGTCTGGTGGGACACGCTTGAGGCCTCAGGGGTACGGCATTCCGTGCCGAGGGTTCATCGCTGAACCACATCCGGGGGATCAGCACTGTCGCGTGGAGCTTGGCCTCTTAGAGCCAGTCCGCCAGACTTAGTCCGGTGGATATGGACCCGGTGACGACCAATCCCGATCATTACAAGGTCGTGTTCGAGAACGATCGCGTCCGGGTTCTGGAGTACACGGATCGCCCGGGAGACAAGACCACTCCGCATGAGCACCCAGACAGCGTCATGCACACCCTGAGCTCGTTCAGGCGGCGCCTGGGGGCGCATCACACCCAACGTGACGTTGAGCTCCCAGCAGGTAGGACAACCTGGCTCCCGGCGCAGCGGCACTACGGGGAGAACATCGGGGACACAACTACTCACGTGCTCTTGGTGGAGTTGAAGGAGCATATGGTTGAGCCGTCGCCAGATGCCATCGGGCCGATAGGGGTCTGATCGCCGGAGCGCTTCGCAGTCTGGCAGTCCCGTCGACCTAGCTTGCTGGTCCCGACGAAGGGTGTTTTTGGGGCGTCAGCTGCGGTTGGTTGGTCGGGGCGGTCAGCGGGGGATGACGTGCTCGCAGTCCGCGGTGACGACATCGGCAGGCGAGAAGTAGACGGTGTCGTCGCCCGGTCCGCAGGTGATGGTGTCGACGCCGCCGGTGCCGTTCGACTCGTAGGTGTCGTTGCCGGGTCCGAGGTCGATGGTGTCGCTGCCGTCGAGGTCCTGCACCGTGTCGTCACCGCCGAGGGTGCGGATCGTCTCGTTCCCGGGGCCGTCATAGACGTAGTCGTCGTACTTGGTGCCGATCAGCGTGGAGTTGGTGGTGGCAAACAAGATCATCTGCACGTTCTCGCAGTCCGCGCTGATGACCGTGTTCACGTCGAAGGCCGTCACGAAGTCAGTGCCGGGGCCGCAGTACAAGCACGACAACCGGCGACCGCACGGCGGCGCGCGGGTGCGCCTCTGTCTACCTGCCATGTGTCTTGTGCCGATGGCCGTTTGGTTCTCGGTGATGCCCTCGGGTCACGACAGCGCTGAGCGTCAGCCGGCCAGGGTGCGCGCCGCTTCGGTGCCGACGACGACGGCCAACACAAGGAAGACCCCTGCAGAGGTGAAGGTCATGACTCGTAACACTCCGGGACGGGCGAGTGCCTTGTCGCGGAAGCTGCCAGCGGTCCACCCGATGAGTAGGTCGATGATGAGTCCGATGAGTTGGAAGACCAGCCCGAGCATGAGCAGCTGGATGGTCGAGTGTGCTGTCCTGCCGAGGAAATGCGGCAGGAAGGCGAGGAAGAACAACATGACCTTCGGGTTGGTCAAGTTCACGATGAGTCCGCGACGGAACCAGTGGCGTCGCTCGGTTTCTGGGAGCTGTTCGTGCGGGCGCGCCGCGCGTCCCGGTACGTGCTGTAGGCGAGCCAGGCCAGGTAGATGCATCCGAACACCTGCAGGCCGGTGAGCACACCGGGGTAGTGAGTCACGAGGCCGCCCAAGCCAGCGGCGACAGCGACGGCGTAGATCAGGACGCCGAGCGTGACGCCGAACCCCGCACGGGTTGCCGCCCCTCGGCCTCCGGCGATACCCGTGCCGATCATGTAGGCCATGTCCGGGCCGGGAGCCAGGCAGATCAGAGCCGCCGCTGCCGCGAACGGGGGCAGCACTGTCAGGTCAACGTAACCGGAATTCATAGTCAGAAGGTTACATGAAGAGTAACCGTTCAGATAGCTGACCGGGTTACAGTTGGCTGATGCCTGTGGTGCCGGAGATCGCCTTGCCCTGGCTGGTTCAGCTCGTCAACGCATACGCCTCTGGGCCCAGAGCGGTCCGTAGACAGGACGCCGCTCCCTTCCCCGACCTTCCTCCCGGACAGCCCGACGTCGCCCTGGCCGCGTCCGAGCACGACCGGGTTGTTCTGGCCGACACGCTGTGGACGTGGTTCAGCGATCTCCAACCAGCCGACCGGGCAGCCGGGTTGAACGCCTTGCTGACCGCCAGTGCCTTGACGCCGCAGCTCGACGCCGCCGGCGCTACGCACTGGCACGGCCCGCCCACCGACCCGGCCGCACTTCTGGCAGCCGGCTGCGCGGCCGCGTTGCTCGGTGCGGTCCAGGAGTACGGCTGGAACCGGCTCGGGGTCTGCGCCGGCACCGACTGCGTCGACGTGTTCATAGACCAGCAACGTCGGACCGCCCGAAGGTACTGCTCGCCCACCTGCCTCAACCGCGCCCGGATCCGCGCCTACCGGGCACGCCAGTGAGACGGGCACCCGCCTCGGACACCGGCACTGCGCCTGCCGGTGCCTGAGCTATCGGTTCTACGGGTCATCAACGCCTCACCGATGGTGAGGCATAGGCGAGGCACGACGACGGTAGCGGTGCTGGTCATCAGCCATATTGCCTGATCGACCAGTGGAGCGGGTGACGAGAATCGAACTCGCACTGTCAGCTTGGGAAGCTGATGTTCTACCATTGAACTACACCCGCAAGTCGCCCGGGGTCACCGCGGCGAGCGTCGTTGATCCTACCGCCCGACCTGTGGCCGGCCACTCCGCCATTGACACGAGGCCACGGCGAACGCTCCAAGTAGGGTCCTGCGGTGGCCATCTTCTTGTCGCTGCTCTCCAGCCTGCTCTGGGGGGCCTCAGACTTCGCCGGTGGCCTGGTCAGCAAGCGCCGGCCGGCAATGGTCGTCGTAGGGTGGAGCGCGACATTCGGTGTCATCCTCGCCTCGATCGCCGTAGTCGCGACAGAGGGCTGGCACGGCCCCTTCGGGTGGGTCCCGTGGGGCATGGCAGCCGGGACATCCGGGTCGCTCGGACTCATCTGTTACTACCTCGCGCTCTCCACCGGCACGATGGGAGTCGTCGCTCCGGTGACCTCGTTGGGTGTGGTGGTCCCGGTTGTGGTCGGTGTGCTTTCGGGCGAGTCGCCAAGCCGGGTGACGCTTGCCGGCATCGCCGTAGCGGTAGTCGGCATCGTCCTCACCAGCGGACCGGAGCTCAGCGGCATATCGACGGCGAGGCCGGTCCTGACCGCCATGCTCGCGGGGTTGTTCTTCGGTGTCTTCTTCGTCTTCATGGATCGCGGCTCGGAGGACAGTCCGCTGCTCACTCTGTGGGCGATGCGGGCGACGGTCACGGCAGCCTTCGTGATCTTGGCGCTCGCACGCCGCACGACGGGCGGCTTGCAGGCGCAGGAGTATCTCTGGGTCTTGGGGATCTCCGCCGGCGACCTCGGCGCCAACCTCTTCTTCGGGATCGCCTCTACGAAGGGGTACGTCAGCATCACGAGTGTGCTCAGCTCTCTGTTCCCGGTCGTCACCGTGCTGCTGGCGCGTGTCACCCTCAAGGAGCGGCTCCGCCGAATCCAGGTGGTTGGGGTCGCGGTCACCATGGTCGGCGTGGCGATGATCTCTGCCGGCTGAGAAGCGTCGCGGCGGGAGCGAATGATCGTGAGAGCCTCGCTTCGCGGGGCGTGGTGGCAGCCTGGTTTCGGTAGTCTCGGCCGCGTGCTTTTGAGCGACCGCGACATACGCGCTGAGATCGATGCGACAAGGGTGTTGCTGGAGCCGTTCGACGCAACGATGATTCAACCGTCGAGCGTCGACGTGCGGCTCGACCGCTTCTTCCGGGTCTTCGAGAACCACCGGTACCCGCACATCGATCCCGCCGAGGACCAGCCCGACCTCACCCGCTCGGTTGAGCCGAGCGGTCAGGAGCCGTTCATCCTCCACCCGGGTGAGTTCGTGCTCGGCTCGACGTACGAGGTCATCACACTGCCGGACGACATCGCGGCTCGCCTGGAAGGGAAGTCGTCGCTCGGCCGGCTGGGACTCCTGACGCACTCCACCGCCGGTTTCATCGATCCGGGCTTCTCCGGGCACGTGACGCTCGAGCTGTCGAACGTCGCGACTCTCCCGATCAAGCTCTGGCCGGGCATGAAGATCGGACAGCTCTGCTTCTTTCGTCTTTCGTCACCGGCAGAGCACCCCTACGGCAGTGAGAAGTACGGCTCCCGCTACCAGGGCCAGCGCGGACCCACGCAGTCCCGCTCTTTCCAGGATTTTCACCGAACCAAGATCTGATGCTCGACGGCCGGGTCGAAGGGCGGGCGACAGGCGTGACGGGGCGTCTCAGGTTTCGCCCTCGACACGCTTGGCGAGACGGCGAAGCATCTGGGCCGCCTTCGGATGCGACGGGCGCCGCGACGCACTGCGGGTGGCGACGCGCTCAGTGATGATCTGCTTGGCGAGGTGCTCGTTGAGATTCATGTCGTGGCCTGCTTTCGGAGTCGAGAAGGGCTGAACTGAGACGAGTGTTGCCGGGCCGGGCTTGCGTCCGCTTGACTGGTTTTGCTCCATCGCACAGCGTTGTGGCCACCTGGCGACCGAGCCGAAGCAGCCCGCTTCAGGCGCGTCGAAGCTGTATGTCGCCGCTACCGGACTGGATATGGATTTCGACGGTGCGGTCGTGGCCGTTGGGTGCATCGGAGGCCTCTAGGTCGGAGCTGACGTCCCCGGTGACCGTCATGATGTCCAGGTATGCCGCGGTACCATCGGCGACGCCGATCGAGACGTCGCCCGAACCAGCCTTGACCTTCACCTTGCCCTGCTCGATCCGTTTCAAGACAAGGTCGCCTGAGCCAGACATCGCGTCGACTGCTTGTCCCGCTTCGGACAACACGAGGTCGCCCGACCCGATCTTGACCTTGAAGGCTGCCGCCGCCGTACCCACGACCACGTCGCCGGAGCCCGACACGATCTCGGCGTCAGCGCCGATCGAGCCGATCCTGACGTCGGCCGAGCCGCACTTCACATCGCAGGACCCCATGGCCGTCTCGAGCGTGATGTCGCCAGAACCGGTGCGAACTTCGACGTCCGCCCCGCCGTCCAGTGACACGTCGCCCGACCCGCTGGTCACCGCTAGGTTGCCCAGAGTGCCGCGCGTCTCGATATGAGCCGAGGCGGTCTCGAGCCTTGCGTTGCTGTTGCTCGGGACATGGATGTTGGCTGCTACCTCCGCCTTCGTGCGAAACAGACCGCTCTTGGCTTTCGGCATGAGGACGACGATCTCGTTACCGCGCTGCTCGACCCGGGCGTTCTCGATGAGGTCGGTCGCCGCGGAGTCGCCTCGCGTCGGGAGGAGCTCGACGGTGGTGGTGTCGGTGTCGTCTGCGACGACGTTCACCTTGCCCTGCCAGAGCTCCACGCGGAGGTCGACCGGTTCGGGTGTGTGGAACGAGTGCATGGTGGCCTCCGTGGTCATCGCACCCAACCTTGGATGCGCTTGTTGGATGAGCGGTTGCGCCCGGGGGCACCTGGACCCATCGGGCTGGAGCTGACGTTGATGTTGATGGTGGCGGCGCCGCGGGCAGCGTTGACGAGCCAGGTGTTGAGCGACTGCCCTCGCTTGCTGGCGAGCTCCTCCGCACGGATCTTGAGGGACTCGGGGAGCCGGAGGGTGATACGCGCGACGGCGTCGTCATCTGAGTCGAACGGCGGGTCGTCGGGGAGCTTTTCGGCGGCGTCGGACGCTTCCGCATTGGCTGCGTCGGAAGCGTCGCCGACGACGACGAACACCGGCTCGCGCCCCTTGAGGCGGAGCTCGACGGACGTACCGTGGAGCCCGCTCGTGATCTCCGCCGCCGCTTGGGACAGGGCGTCCATCAGCGTGAGCCTGACTGCGGGCTCGAGCGCCAGCGCCAAGCGCTCGGCGGCAGCTCGGATCTCGTCGCTGCCCGCTTCTGCGGCGGCCCGGAGGTCTCGCCGGAGAGCCTCTGAGAACTGCATGATGTCCATGAACACCACAGTGACACCATCATGGTGTCGTGTCAACAAGAAGTGTTGATTGATCTCAGGTTGACAGAGGCAGTGGGGTGATTCCGCTCAATAAACCCCGCGCTGCCCGTAACGCCAGCATGGTGTCACTCTGACGCAGGCGAGCCGGGCTCCTCGGGCTTTGACTCATCCAGGTCCGGTTCGTCGGGTGTCGCATGCCGGTCGGCTCCGTCGGGCTGCTGCCCCGGGGGGCCTGCCCGTCGTACCGCTGCCAACAGAAGCTGAGCGACATCGAGTACCTCGACCGAGTCGGCTGCGGATCCCTCGGCCTGCATCGACGTAAGGCCGTCAGAGAGCATGATGCGGCAGAACGGGCACGCCACGGCGATCTCCCCGGCACCTGTGGCGACAGCCTCTCGGGTGCGGTTGAGGTTGATCCGCTCGCCGAGCTTCTCCTCCATCCACATGCGCGCGCCGCCGGCACCGCAGCAGAACGAGCGCTCGGCGTTGCGGGGCATCTCGGTCAGAGTGGCTCCCGGTATCACGGACAACAGCTCTCGGGGCGGCTCGTAGACCTGGTTGTGGCGACCCAGGTAACAGGGGTCGTGGTAGGTGATGCTGCGGCCGTTTACCGCGCCTTCGGCAGCGGCAACCGGCGTAAGCCTGCCGTCGCGCACCAGCCGGTTGAGCAGCTGGGTGTGGTGCACTACCTCGAGCTCGAGGCCGAACTCGCCGTACTCGTTCTTGAGCGTGTTGAAGCAGTGTGCACAGGTGGAGACGACCTTCTTGACCCGTGCTCCCTCGAGCGCTTCGGTGTTCTGCAGGGCGAGCTGCTGGAAGACGAACTCGTTGCCGGCTCGTCTCGCCGGGTCACCCGTGCAGGTCTCGCCGTCGCCGAGCACCGCGAAGCCCACGCCCGCCTCGTGGAGAAGCTCCGCTACGGCCCGCGTCGTCTTCATGGCGCGGTCCTCGTACGCCCCCGCGCACCCCACCCAGAAGAGCCACTCCACCTCGTCGAGGCTCTCGATGTCCTTACCTACCTGTAGGACGTCGAACGGCAGGTCCGTTGCCCAGTCCATCCGCGCCCTCGGCGACATGTTCCACGGGTTTCCCTTGGTCTCCATGCCCTTGAACAGGCTGTTGAGCTCGGCGGGGAAGCTCGCCTCGACAAGGACCTGGTAGCGGCGCATGTCCATGATGTGGTCGAGGTGCTCGATGTCGACCGGGCACTGCTGCACGCACGCGCCGCACGACGTGCACGACCACAGCACGTCCGGGTCGATGACAGCTCCGCCGGAAGGCATCGACGGGTCGCCTTGGGTGGCACCGACCAGCTCGCGGCCGGCCTCCGCCTCTCCGTCGGCTTGCTGAGCAAGCGAGTCGGCATCTCGGCCTGCTCCGAGTCGGAGCGGAGTCTTGGCGAAGGCATGGTCGCGTAGGTTGGTGATGAGCAGCTTCGGCGAGAGCGGCTTCTCCGTGTTCCACGCCGGACACTGCGACTGACACCTGCCGCACTCGGTGCACGACGCGAAGTCGAGCATGCCCTTCCAGCTGAAGTCCTCGATCTTCCCGATCCCGAACGCGGTGTCCTCGTCGATCTCCTCGGGGTTGCCGAAGTCGATCGCCACGCCGCCTGACCTCATAGGCTGCAGCGCGCCGAGAGCCGTCGCGCCGTGTGCGTCGCGCTTGAACCAGATGTTCGGCCAGGCGGTGAACCGGTGCCAGGCCACCCCCATCGTCGGGTTGAGCGCCAAGACGATCATCCACGTGAACGAGATGACGATCTTGGTCATGGCCACCAGGTACACGATGTTCGACAGCGAGGAGCGGCTCAGTCCACTCAGGGCGTCCCCGATGAAGAAGGTCAACGGGAAGTCGACCTGTGAGACCGCGCCCGCTCGCGAGACGCCGCCAGCCTGTAGGGCGTACTCAGCCCCACGAAGGGTCAGGATGCACACCGCGATCCCGACGATCACCCCTTCCACGAAGTAGCCCTGCCACATTGACGAGCCGAAGAAGCGACTACGGCGGGCGGCCGGGCCGTGCGGCCGGGTGAGCATCCGGGTCGCGGCCAGCGCCAGGATCGACAACAACATCAGCCAGGTGATGGCCTCGGTCACCCACTCGAAGACGATCCAGGTGCCGATCAGGGGGAGCGCGAAGTCGGCGTCGAACAGCTGACCGAAGGCCGTCACCAGGGTCAGGAACAGGAAGCCGAACCCGACGAAAACAAACCAGTGCAGGGCGCCGACGGCGGTCCACTGCAGCATCCGGGTATGACCGAGAGCCTCGCGCAGCATGGTCGCCCAGCGGGTCGCCTTGTCGTCGAACCTGCCGACCGCTGGTTGCCCCGTGCGCACCACGGCAACGATGTCGCCGACTGCCCGCGCGAACAGCGCCACCGCAACGAGCGTGATCACGAGCGACACGACGATCGCGAGCACTTGCATATTCAAAGCTCCTCGGGTGGCCTGGTCCGAAGGAGGGCCTGGAGGCGATAGTAGTCAGAGCGGCGGGAATCTACGCCGCTCGCCCACGCAGCCGCACGCTCAATGTCTCGACTGTCGACCTTGTCCGTCGTACGACGGTGGGCTCGTCGACGCCGCGCTGGCTCTCGAACGTCACAGCCACCGCCGCCAAGGGGTATCCGGCACTGTCGGTGACGGCGATCGCCACCGACGCAAGTCCTGGGGTCACATCGCCGTCCTCGATCGCGTGGCCGCGGCGACGGGTCTCTGCGAGCAGCGACTGTAGAGCGCTGAGGCTGCCTGGCCCCCCGGCCTGTCGGGTCACGAAAGAACCACGGTCGGGGAACAACGCGCGCACCTGCGCTGCCGGAAGCTCCGCGAGGATCGCCCGGCCACTCGCGGTGATCTGCGCAGGTAGCCGCACACCGACCTCGCTCACCAGCGGGGGACGGCGTGGGGCACGCTCCTCCAGTACGTACACGACGTCGCGGCCGTGAAGCACAGCCAGGTGGGCAGACTCTCCGACCGCGTCGACGAGCTCTGCGAGCGGTCGGCGGGCCAACCGCTGCAGCGGTGCCTGCCGTGTGTAGCCGCTGCCCACCTCGAAGGCCGCGACCCCGAGCGCGTAGCGGTGCTCCTCCTCGACGTGCGTGACGAAGCCCTCGTCGGTCATTGCCCTGACGAGGTGGTACGCCGAGCTGCGCGGCATGCCGACAGCCCTCGCGATGGCCTCCAGCGGAGCGGGCTCGGGGCTTCCGGCGAGGAAGCGCAGGACGCGCAGCGCGCGGGTCGCGGAAGGGGCTTGGCGACGGCTCACGACCTGACGCCCCGCGCGCGGACGGCTCGCCCAGCAACACCGACCTCCAGGCACTGGACCGGCCCGCAACCACATGGGCGAAGGCTCCTCAGCGTCAGGCTCACCGGAGCCAACGTACCCCCGTGTCTGACATGCGAGACAGACACTATCGGCTGCCGCTAGCCGCCACGCTCGCTTGGGACTGCAATGAGGGCATGGCACAGGTCTTGGTCGGAACCGGAGCGGTGTCCTTCGACGAGGTCATCCGCGTGGCGCGAGACGGCGACACGGTCGCACTCACCGACGAAGCGGTCGAGGCGATCAGCCGGGCAAGGTCGGCTGTCGACGAGCTGGCGGCCGCGCCGACACCGGCATACGGCATCTCGACCGGGTTCGGTGCGCTCGCTACGAAGCACATCGCGCCAGACAAGCGCACCCAGCTGCAGAAGTCGCTGGTGCGCTCCCACGCCGCCGGCTCGGGGCCGGAGGTCGAACGCGAAGTCGTGAGGGCGCTGATGCTGCTGCGCCTGTCGACGCTCGCGACCGGCCGCACCGGTATACGCCTCGAGACGGCCGAGACGCTTGCGGCGCTGCTGTCGGCAGAGGTTACGCCCGTCGTGCACGAGTTCGGCAGTCTCGGGTGCTCGGGTGATCTCGCCCCTCTTGCTCACTGTGCCCTCGCCCTGATGGGCGAGGGAGACGTGCGTGACGCGGCGGGTGTACGCCGGCCGGCTGGTGACGTGCTGAGCGAGACAGGGATCGAGCCAGTCGAGCTCGCACCCAAGGAGGGCCTGGCTCTCATCAACGGCACCGACGGCATGCTCGGCATGCTGGTGCTCGCCATCCACGACCTCAGGATGCTGCTTCAGGTGGCGGACATCGGCGCCGCCATGTCGGTCGAGGCACTGCTGGCGACCGACCGGGTCTTCGCCGCCGACCTGGTGGCGCTTCGGCCGCATCCCGGCCAGGCCGTGTCGGCGTCGAACCTTCGGGCGCTGCTGGCCGGCTCGGCCGTTGTGGAGAGCCACCGTGGCCCCGACTGCAACCGCGTACAGGACGCCTACTCGCTGCGCTGCTCCCCCCAGGTGCTGGGTGCGGCGCGGGACACGGTCGAGTACGCAGCCACCGTCGCCGCTCGCGAGCTGGCGTCCGCCATCGACAACCCCGTCGTGCTCCCGGACGGACGGGTCGAGAGCAACGGCAACTTCCACGGCGCCCCGCTTGCGTACGTGCTGGACTTCCTCGCGATCCCGCTGGCCGACGTGGCGAGCATGGCCGAACGCCGTACCGACCGGCTGCTCGACAGCACGCGAAGCTCCGGGCTCCCGCCGTTCCTCGCCTTCGACGCGGGAGTCGACAGCGGGCACATGATCGCCCAGTACACCTCGGCTGCGATCGTGTCGGACCTCAAGCGGCTCGCCAACCCTGCCAGTGTCGACTCGATACCGTCCAGCGCCATGCAGGAGGACCACGTCTCGATGGGCTGGTCGGCTGCGCGCAAGCTGCGCCGCGCCGTCGACGGGCTCAGAGTCGTCCTCGCCATCGAGATACTCACCGCAGCGCGGGCCCTAGACCTGCGAGCGCCGCTGACTCCGTCGCCGCCCACGGCCGCGGTGGTCGCCGCCCTGCGTATGCGGGTGCCGGGCCCCGGCCCCGACCGGCACCTCGCTCCGGAGATCGCGGCCGCCGCAGAGCTCGTGCGCTCAGGGGCCCTCGTCGCTGCAGCCAACTCCGCACTACCGTCTCCACTGTCCTGACGTCTGGAAGGAAGATCTCGATGAGTGAGTCCCGCGTCGTCCGCGCGCCCCGAGGCACCAGACTGACAGCAAAGTCTTGGCAGACCGAGGCGCCGCTACGGATGCTGATGAACAACCTCGACCCCGAGGTGGCCGAGCACCCGGAGGAGCTCGTCGTGTACGGCGGCTCTGGCAAGGCCGCCCGGGACTGGCCGTCGTACGACGCGATCATCAGGTCGCTCACCGACCTCGAGCTGGACGAGACCTTGCTCGTCCAGAGTGGCCGCCCCGTCGGCATCATGCGTACGCACGAATGGGCGCCGCGGGTGCTGATCGCCAACTCGAACCTCGTGGGCGACTGGGCGAACTGGGAGGAGTTCCGCCGGCTGGAGGCGCTCGGGCTCACCATGTACGGCCAGATGACGGCAGGTTCCTGGATCTACATCGGCACCCAGGGGATCCTGCAAGGCACCTACGAGACGTTCGCCGCCATTGCCTCCAAGCTCGCCGCCGCGGCGCCGCGAGGGGCCTTGCAGGCCGACGACTCGCTCGCCGGCACCATCACGCTCACTGCCGGGCTCGGTGGCATGGGCGGCGCCCAGCCCCTCGCCGTCACCATGAACGACGGCGTCTGCATCTGCATCGAGTGCGACGACTCCCGCATCCGGCGGCGGATCGACCATCGCTATCTCGACGTGCGCGCAGACTCGCTCGAGCATGCCCTCGCGCTCGCCGTCGAGGCTCGTGATGCGAGACGGCCGCTATCCATCGGTGTCCTCGGGAACGCAGCAGAGATGGTGCCCGAGCTCCTGGCACTCAGCGCACCCATCGACATCGTGACCGACCAGACCTCAGCCCACGACCCACTCATGTACCTGCCGGTGGGTGTGGAGTTCGAGGACTGGGTCACTGCGCGCGAGAAGGATCCGGCCGCCTTCACCGAGCGTGCCAGGGAGTCGATGGGCCGCCACTGCGAGGCGATGGTCGGTTTCCTCGACGCCGGCGCCGAGGTCTTCGACTACGGGAACTCGCTCCGGGCCGAGGCACAGCTCGGTGGCTATGACCGCTCGTTCGACTATCCCGGCTTTGTGCCGGCGTACATCCGGCCGCTCTTCTGCGAGGGCAAGGGCCCGTTCCGGTGGGCGGCGCTGTCCGGCGACCCGAAGGACATCGCAGCCACGGACCGCGCCATCCTCGAGCTGTTCCCCCACGACGACAAGCTGGCCAGGTGGATCGGAAAGGCGCAGGATCTCGTCGCCTTCCAGGGTCTGCCCGCTCGGATCTGCTGGCTGGGGTACGGCGAGCGGCACCGTGCCGGTATGCGCTTCAACGACATGGTGGCCTCCGGAGAGCTCCAGGCACCCCTGGCCATCGGCCGTGACCATCTCGACTGCGGCTCGGTCGCGTCTCCGTACCGTGAGACCGAGGCCATGCTGGACGGCTCTGACGCCATTGCCGACTGGCCGCTTCTCAACGCCATGGTCAACGTCGCCTCGGGCGCGTCCTGGGTCTCCATCCACCACGGCGGCGGAGTGGGGATCGGGCGTTCGATCCACGCTGGTCAGGTCGTCGTCGTGGATGGCAGCGAGCTCGCCGCCCAGAAGGCCGAGCGGGTGCTCACGAACGACCCTGCAATGGGTGTGATCCGGCACGTCGACGCCGGATACGAGCGAGCCGACGAGGTGGCGAGCGAGCGCGACGTCAGCATCCCGATGAGGAGTCTGTGAGCGCGCTCTCGACCCGATCAGGCCTCGGCCTTACGTGCCTGCAGGCGACCCAGACTGCCTGTTCGCAGGACATAACAAAAGGTACTGATTTACTCTTATCGGATGGGGAATGCTGATACGGCATACCACCTTGCTCACATGGAGGCGTTTCGGTAATGCGCAGATCCCAGGCAGTCACGCTCGCTCTCGTCTCGACGCTGGGCATCTCGCTGGGCGCGGGGGTGCAGCTGCCGGCCATGGGAGCCGCCGCCAAACCCACGCCGCCCCCCGGGAGCCATCTGCGGAACCCCCCGGAGTCGCGCTGGAGCGTGAACGGCACGGTGTTCGCCATCGCGCAGACGGCCAAGCGGGTGTACGTGGGCGGCAACTTCTCGTCTGTCACGAGGAACTCCGACGGCCTCAGGCTCCGGCGGGTCGACCTTGCCGCGTTCGATCGGGCCAGTGGCGGGCTCATCCGGACATGGAGGCCCGAGTCCGACGGCGTCGTGCGCACCCTCGCGACCTTCCCGGCCGGTGACAAGCTCTACGTGGGAGGAAGCTTCTCGGCGCTCAACGGAGCACCGGAGTCGAATGTCGCCGCTCTGCGGCTCTCGGACGGGAGCACCGACCCGGTCTGGCAGGGCGCAACCGACCGCATTGTGCGCGACGTCCTCGTGCGCAGGAAGCGGGTCTACCTCGCGGGTGCGTTCAGGACTGTCGACGGGGCACCTGCCCGCTCGCTGACGGCCCTGCGACGCGGCAACGGAAGCCTGGTGCCAGGATGGGACGCCCAGGTCGGCGGTGGGCTGGTCGACACCTTGGCCAGGGCGCCGGGAGGCGTCGATCTGTTCGCCGGCGGGACTTTCAGCTCGCTCGGGGGGAGACCGAGGGAGAACCTCGGCTCGGTGGCCTTCTCCAACGGCGCCGTGTCGTCGTGGGCGCCACAGTCTCCCTGCTCCCGCTGCTTCGTGCTCGACGTCGCGGCATCTGCCACCACGGTGTTTACCGGCCTGGCCGGACCGGGGGGCGCGGTTCAGGCGTTCAGGTCCGGCGCCGTGACACCCTTGTGGACACGCCACACCAACGGGGACGTGCAGGTGGTGCACTACTCCAACCACCGAGTGTTCGCTGGCGGGCACTTCGTCAAGGTCGCAGGTGTGCAGCGCTCTCAGATGGTGGAGATGCGCCAAGGTGACGGCAGACTGACCGGCTTCTCACCGCGCTTCGCCAGCCCGAGCCACCCTGGCGTATGGGCCATCCGCTCCGGCCGCGACGGCCTCCGGGTCGGTGGGGGCTTCACCGGCATCCAGGGTCACGACTACTCGGGGTTCTGCATCTTCGGCCTGCGGTAGAGGGGAGCCTGTGCTCACCAGCTCCCGCGGTGGACGACGTCGTCGAGCTGCCTGCGGCCACGGGTGAGCGAGGGCGACGGCCGGTCCTCGGCTCGGTGGCCGATCGAGATGGCTCCGATGGGCGTGTAGTGCTCGGGAACAGAGAATTCGGCGCTGAATCTGGTGGTCATGTCGGGCGGGATGCCGAAGAAGCAGGCGCCCAGATTCTCGTCGGCCACGGTGAGAAGCATGAGCAGCGACGCCATTCCAGTGTCGATGTCCCAGTAGGGCACCGGCCAGCGCGACTCGTCGCGGTCCGTCCACCCCTTGTCAGGTGCCGCATACCTCTCCAGGTACTCACGCTTGCACGACAGAGGCACGACGATGACGGGCGCCCGGCGCATCCCGGCCGACCAGGCGTTGTCGCCCCCGGAGTCGGGGGTCGTTGCCTCCCAGAAGCGCGAGACGTCGGCCGGCTGGTCGAGCAGGAGGAACGCCCAGCCCTGGCTGAACCCGGCGCTCGGCGCCCGCATGGCGTTGGACAAGATGCGCTCGGTCGTGGCGGGATCGACCGGCTGGTCGGTGTAGTTGCGCACCATCCGTCGGCGTTGCACGACGCGCTGGAACTCCATGGCTCCTACTTTCTCGACGACGCCAAGGCGTGAGGAGGCGACCCGGACGAGGAGTCGTCCGTTCGCGGCATGACCAGATAGGCGGCGAGGTAGAGACCGGCGCACACGATGAGCAGCGCGCGGTACCCGACGGCCAGAGCAAGGTACTCGAGGCAGCCGCCGACCATCGCGCCGAGAAGGTTCGTCCCGAACGCCGTCGTCGGGTCCGCGCTGGAGTCGAACCGCTTCGCGAAGATGACGTTGGCAGCCATGATCGGAACGAAGGCCAGGAGCAGAGCGACGAACAGCCGCGGGACCAGCGGGAGCGACAAGACGATCGACGTGGGCACCAGCCAGGCCAGCAGCAGGCCGCCGAAGAGGATCACGTACATCGAGCGCAGCGGGGGCACCTCGACCCGTCGTGTCACCTCTACCGCCGCGAGCACCGCGATCAGCACGCCACCGAACACCAGGGCGTTGACCAGCCACGTCGTGCCGAAGTACAGAGCGAAGCCGGTCACGTTCTTCGTCTCCAGCAACAGAAAGGCGACACCGAGCAGGAACAGGTCTCGGTAGCGCCACATCGTGCGGACCTGCCGGGCACCGCCGACCACGCCTATCGCCACGGCGCTGACGATCAGGATCAGGCCGAGCGTGACGAGGTAGACGCCAGGGATCCCGAAGAGCCCCGCCCCGTCCTCGACGTAGAGGAAGGGGTGGTCGTCGGTCGACGGCGACGGTGCCGAGGCGCTGGGCTGCCAGGTGGCGTCGCACTGCTGGTCGGCTTGGGTGAGCCCGACCACGAAGACCGCGAGCGAGATCGCCTGGGGGTCGGACAGCAGACAGGGGGCGTGGCCGAACGCCTGGTCCATGGTGTTGCCCAGCCGGTCGACGAGCCACGGCTCGCGGTAGAAGTTGTACATCGAGAACGCGCCACCGGGGGCGAGGTGGTCGCGGGCCGACACCATCGCCTGCTCGGTGAACAGGTAGCTCTCCAGCCTCAGGGCACTCGCCCCGGACACCAGCGTGAGCGAGTCAGGGAGTGCGAAGAGGATCAGGTCGTACCGCGTGTCCGTGCGCTCCAGGAACGCTCTGCCGTCGTTGACGTACGTCGTGACCCGTGGGTCCTGGTAGGCGCCGTCGGGGTTGTGCTCCCGGCCGAACTCGAGCAGGCTCGGGTCGATCTCGACGGCGTCGACATGCTGCACCCCATGCGTGAGCGCGATCGACACGTCGGTGCCCGTACCGGCGCCGACGATCAGCACGTCCTTGGGGGGATTCGTCACCCGGCGGTACGGCTCGTCGTAGAACGGCTCCTCCTTGAGCCGGGTGGCGGCCGTCGTCAGGCGCTGGTGCGGGATTCCGTTGACGTAGACCTGCCACTCAGTGCCGCCGTTACCGTCGGGCTGCTCGAACGTGCTCACCTGGTAGTACGGCGACCAGAAGACCCCCTTGTCGTGCACCAGCGGGTAGGTGAACATCGCGAGGGTCGCGATCAGCAGCGTCACGGACACCGACGTACCAGCCGCTCCCAGCAGGACGACGAACAAGGCCGAGACGACCACGAACCAGACCAACGGCGGCGTGCCCGAGAAGGAGCAGACCGTGAACAGCGTGATGCCTATCAGTGAGCCGATCAGGTCGTAGCGGTAGGCGTCGAGCCGTGGCATGGCCTTGAAGCACTCGGCCACCAGCTCGCCCGGACCGGCCATGATGGCCGCCACCGTCAGGAAGATGACGGGGAGGGTGACCCAGATAGGCGGGCCAGACGTGCTCAGGCTGGTGAAGAAGATGACGGAGGCGTCCTGCCGGTCGACCGTGACGGGGTACGCCGACAGGAAGCCCACGAGGGCCAGCAGCGCGACGGGAGAGTAGAGGGGCTGACCGCGGTGCGGCTTCGCCGCCCGGAGGAAGCCGAGTCCGATCCCGAGGAAGGAGCCGAGGAGGACGAAGTTGCTGAAGTAGCTGAGGTGGACGACTTCGGCGCCGGACCAGCGAATGAGACTGAGCTCGAGGAACAGCATCAAGACGCTTGCGAGGAGCAGGCGCAGCCGAGTCGACACCGGTTTCCTCTCGTCAGGGTCTCCCCGTCGCGCGCCGCCCGGGGCACGCAGGCACAGGCCTGGGGCAGCGGAGCGCGCGGCTCATTGTCACACGCCCGATCCGTCCGCGGTCAGCCATGCGGGTCTGTTCTGACATATTGCTGAGGTGACCTTCGAGCAGATGTGGCGCGACCTCCTGCCAGTCGGCAGGGACGCCTCGACCGGAGGATATCGACGTGCTCCCTTCGCATCGGCCGAGCGGGAGTGCGCGGCCTGGTACGCCGAGGAGGCATCGCGCCGACAGCTCGAGATCGAGCAGGACGGCCAGGGCAACGCGATCGCCTGGTGGCGCCCCGACCCGGTTCGAGACGCTGCGACGGGTTCCGGTCGGGTCGCAGACGAGGCGCCCGCTCAGGGAGTCCTGATCGGGTCGCACCTCGACTCGGTGGACAACGGTGGCGCATACGACGGCCCTCTCGGCGTCGTCTCGTCGTTCGCGGCCATCGACCTGCTGCGTGAGCGAGGGGTGAACCCGGCAAGGCCGATCGGCGTGGCCCTGTTCGTCGAGGAGGAGGGGTCCAGGTTCGGCGTCGCCTGTCTCGGGTCCCGACTGGCCACCGGTCGGCTGGCGCCTTCGGTGGCGGCGGAGCTGCGAGACACTGAGGGCGTGTTCCTGGGAGATGCCATGTCGGCTGCGGGGCTCGAGCCGCAGCTGGGCACGTCTCCCCTGCTCGACGGGGTCGGCGTGTTCGTCGAGCTGCACGTCGAACAGGGCAGGGACCTCGTCGACCGCCGTCGGCCAGTGGCGGTCGCGTCGGCGAGCTGGGCTCACGGCCGGTGGCGGTTCGACTTCACTGGCGAGCCGAACCATGCCGGAGCAACCCGGATGGAGGACCGGCACGACCCGATGCTCACCTATGCCATGACGGTGCTGGCCGCGAACAAGCAGGCCCGGCTGGCCGGCGCCCGGGCCACCTTCGGACGCCTCGCGGTCCGGCCGAACGCCACCAACGCCATACCCGAACAGGTGCAGGCGTGGCTTGACGCCCGCGGAGAGGACTCCGAGCTCCTCGGTTCGCTGGTGCACGGCATCACCCGGCTGGCCGCGGAGCGGGCCGCCCGCGACGGTACGAACGTCGACGTGACGGAGGAGTCGGCATCTCCGACCGTCGACTTCGACGCGGCGCTTGCGTCCACGCTGGCGGGCATCCTCGGCGACGCACCTCTCATCGCGACCGGAGCCGGCCACGACGCCGGCATCCTGCAGCTCGCGGGGATTCCGTCGGCGATGCTTTTCGTGCGCAACCCCACGGGAGTCTCGCACTCCCCCGAGGAGTACGCAGAGACCGCCGACTGCATTGAGGGTGTCGAGGCGCTCGCGGCCGTCCTCACGGAGCTCGCAGGGTGACGACGTACTGGTGCGAGCGGGCATTGGCCGGCGACGGTGACCTCATCGAAGGCCTCGTCGTGGAGACGACGGGCACGCACATCACCTCGACCCGGCCCGCCAGCATCGCACCGGAGGGTTGCGTCCAGCTGGTGGGGTTGACCGTCCCGGGATTCGCGAACACCCACAGCCACGCGTTCCACCGCGCGTTGCGAGGCCGCACCCAGCGCGAGGAGGGCGGGAGCTTCTGGACCTGGCGGGACGCGATGTACGACGTCGCCGAGCGGCTCGATCCAGAAAGTTGCTACGCACTCGCGTCGGCCACCTACCGCGAGATGGCCCTGGCCGGAATAACAGCGGTCGGGGAGTTCCACTACCTCCACCACGGCGTTCGCGGCGAGCCGTACGACGATCCCAACGTGATGGGACGCGCCGTGGTCCGGGCCGCCCGGGACGCAGGTCTGCGTATCGCGCTGCTCGACACGTGCTATCTGTCGTCGGGCTTCGGGGTGGCGCCGCAGGGTGCACAGCTGCGGTTCACCGACGGGGACGCAGCCGGTTGGGCGGCTCGGGTGGCAGAGCTCGACGACCATACCGACCCTGCCGTCGTGATCGGCAGCGCCATCCACTCCGTGCGTGCTGTCGGGCGAGACGACCTATCGGCTGTCGCGGCCGTGCGTCCCGGCGCCCCCCTTCACCTCCACCTGTCCGAGCAGGTGGCAGAGAACCGGGCCTGTATCGCGCAGTACGGCTGCACGCCCACACGCCTGCTCACCGAAGCGGGGGTTCTCGACGAGCGGACGACCGCAGTCCACGCGACGCACCTCGCGGACGACGACGTCCGGCTCCTCGGTGACGCCGGATCGTACGTGTCGTTCTGCCCGACGACGGAGCGGGACCTGGCCGACGGCGTCGGCTCGGCGAGGGCGCTCGTCGAGGCGGGAGCGACCCTGACCCTCGGCACCGACAGCCACGCGGTCATCGACATGTCCGAGGAGATGCGTGCCGTCGAGCTCGACGCCCGGCTCGTGTCGCAGCGGCGCGGGCACTGGCAGTCGGCCGACCTGCTCGCCGCCGCGACGGTGAGCGGCCAGCAGTCGCTGGGCTTTGCCGATGCCGGGCGTATCGCCCCCGACCACTGGGCCGATCTCGTCACATTCGACCTGGAGAGTCCTCGGACCGCGGGAACAGGAGGCGGTGCGGAGGCCGTCGTCTTCGCAGCAAGCGCCGCCGACATCACCAGCGTCGTGGCGAGCGGCATTCTGCTCGAGAGAGACCCACAGGTGGTAGGCCGGCTGCTTCGTGACGCGATCGTGCCGCTGATGGAGGGGCGATGACGTCGGTCCTGTTCGACAACATCGGTGAGCTGACGACCAACGACCCGACCCTGGGTGACCGGTCTCCACTGGGGTTGATCGCGCAGGCGGCGGTCCTGGTCGAGCGAGAGCGGGTCCAGTGGGTCGGTGGGCGACGCGACGCTGCGGCTGCCGACGAGGTCGTCGACCTCCAGGGAGCTGCCGTGGTTCCGGGCTTCGTCGACAGCCACGCGCACCTCGTCTTCGCGGGTGATCGTGCCGCGGAGTTCGCGGCGCGCATGGAGGGACGTGCCTACTCGGCCGGCGGTATCAAGGCGACCGTGGCTGCGACGCGGGCGGCACCCGACGACGTACTGCTGGCGAATACGGCACGGCTCGTACGTGAGATGGAGCGGCAGGGCACGACCACATTCGAGATCAAGAGTGGGTACGGACTCACGACTGCCGACGAGGCGCGCGCGCTCGTGATCGCAGGCCAGTTCACCGCGGAGACGACGTACCTCGGGGCACATGTCGTGGCGCCGGAGTTCGAGAACGACCCGGTCGCCTACGTCGAGCTCGTGACCGGTGCCATGCTCGAGGCTGCAGCGCCACACGCGAAGTGGATCGACGTCTTCTGCGAGCGGGGGGCGTTCGACGCCGACCAGGCTCGCGCCGTCCTCGAGGCGGGTGAGCGGGCGGGCCTTCAGCCGCGGGTGCACGCCAACCAGCTAGGCCTCGGCCCCGGGGTCCGCGTCGCCTGCGAGGTGGGCGCAGCCGCCGCGGACCACTGCACCCACCTCAGCAGCTCGGACGTCACCGACCTGCGCGATGCCGGGGTCGTGGCCACCCTGCTGCCGGCCGTCGAGTTCTCCACCAGGTCGCCTTATCCGGACGCGCGCGCCCTGCTTGCGGCAGGCGTGACGGTCGCGCTCGCCAGCGACTGCAACCCAGGGTCGTGCTACTCGTCGTCCATCCCGCTGTGCATCGCACTCGCTGTCCGCGAGATGCGGATGTCCCCGGCGGAGGCGCTCTGGTCGGCGACCGCCGGGGGGGCGGCGGCGCTGAGACGCGACGACGTAGGGCGTCTCTGCGTGGGATCCCGAGCCGATCTCGCCGTGCTGGCGGCTCCGTCGTACATCCACCTCGCGTACCGGCCGGGAGTCCCACTGGTCGCCGCCGTGTATGCCGCGGGCCGTCGGCTGGCCTGACCGGTCGGCGGGATGGCGCCGTGATCGCCGAGACGCAGCCCCGTCAGTCCGGGTGAGCGCGAACCCGTATCCGGCTGGAGCGGGTAGAGCGCCCGTCATGGATCGCCACATTGATCTGCGGCGAGATCTTCTCGGCGAACCACAGCATGCGTAGCCGCCGGTCGGCCGGAGGGGTGAGCGGAGACAGCGACGCAAGGGCGTGCTTGGTCTCGATGTCGCAGGTGACGGTGCTGTCGGCGCGCCACAGCCGGACTCGGACGAGAGGCACTCCCAAAGTGCCGCCGGGATCGGAGTGGCCGCTCATGTCTCCGCCGGTTTCCCAGCTCGTCGTGACCGCCTCGGTGACGACGAGTGTCAGATCATCGACGAGACCGCTGGGATGAATGGTTCGAGTGACTGCGCACGGAGCCAGAGCTTCACTGCGGACGGTGCGAACGGACCGAAGGCTGTTATGGCGTCGGGCCAGCCCAGGTCATCGAGAGATGACAGGTGGTACGGCGGGAACACCTCGTCGTAGGGGCGGAAGTCGGGGTTGGGGCAGCCCTCGCCGTCGACGAGGATGAGCGGATGGCTCACCCGGGCCACATGCAGCTCTGCCGCCGGCCCGGCAACGGCATCGAACAGGCACAGCAGGTCCACCGGCCAGCGCGTCGTCGAACTGCCGGTCCGAATGGTGCCAGGTAGCCCCGTTTCCGGCCTGCGTCGCAGGCGGGGACTGAGCCAGCACGGCGAGCGGCTCCTCTGTCCCGCCTCTCGTCGATCCGCCGTCGCAGCTGGCGATGATGGCGGAGGCTGACCTGGTAGCGAGCCACTCTTGCGGACGGAAGTCGACGTCGGAGGCGGCAGCCGGACCCAACCGGCTCGCGGATGCGAGGCGTACATCGGCGTTCAGCAGGGCGATCATGTGCTGGCCGCGAGCTCTCGCCTCTCGCGTGCGGAAGACGACCTGGTCGACCATGTCGCTCGTCGAGGAGCAGAAGCCCGCATGATGCGTGACAGGAGAAGATGCCTGCCTCGCTGTCTCGGTCATGGAAGCCTCCTGGCTCGCCCCCGTAGACGCCTCACGGAGTACGTCCGACGGTCGCTTCCTCGCGCTTCCTCACCGGCCGCGCTGAAACTTGTCGATGTGCTCGCCGGTCGTGCTGACGAGCTCCGCGACCTCGCGAAGCTTGCGGTTGCTGTCCTGCGAGGCCTTGACGAGCAGCCCGAACGCCGCGTCCGCATCGATCTTGTGCCGCTCCATCAAGATCCCCTTGGCCTGGCCGATGACATCGCGGGAGCCCAGGGCGACCTCGAGGTCATGAGCATCACGGGCCGAGGCGAGCGCGATGGCCGCATGGGCCGCGAGAAGCCGCCCGAAGGCGACCGACTCGTCGGAGAAGGCGTTGCGTTCGCTGGCGTACAGGTTGAGGGCGCCGACAGTCCCCTGGTGCACGAACAGCTGGAACGACACCATGGAACGCACCCCTAGCTCGACGGCCCGGGGGGCGAAGTGGGGCCAGCGGTCGTCCTCGTCGAGGTCGTCGGCCAGCATGGTCGTCTTGCCGTGCAGCGCGCTGAGGCACGGTCCCTCACCCAGCGCGTACTGGACCTTGTCGACTGCTTCGACGATGTGGTGGCTGGCGGCCGGTGTGAACGGTCGGCCCTTCCACGTGGCAGTGATACCCGCGTGCTCGGCACCGACGATGTTGCTCAGGGTCACTGTGACGACCGCCTGCATCGTGGTATCGAGGTCGGGCTCCGCCTGCAACAGGCGCGCTGTTGCCGTCAACACCTCTGCAAGTGCGGCGCCACTGACGCGTCGCGTGCCACGAGCGGTGGACGGACCTCGCGAGTCGCCGATCGCCATACCCCTCCTTCCTGCAGCCAGGCTCCATGATGACCCAGATCCCTGTGGATAGCGATATCTCTCAGGAGCATGCCGAAGTCCGCCCCCGCCATCGCAAGACAAGAGCTGGCCACGAGTGGCCCAGATCACAGATCACACACCGCGGATCAGGAACATCGACCCGCCTCGAACGTTGGAAACCGAGTAAGTTGAGTTCAGCGGGCTCAAGATTTTTGAGATCGATGGACGCTACGGTAAGACTGGGTCCGAACGACCCAAACTCAGAAAGGCTCATCACTATGGCACGTGCGGTCGGTATAGACCTCGGCACGACGAACTCCGTCGTTGCCGTCCTCGAAGGTGGCGAACCCACCGTCATCGCGAACGCCGAGGGTGCACGTACTACCCCCTCGGTCGTCGCCTTCGCCAAGAACGGCGAGGTGCTCGTCGGCGAAGTCGCCAAGCGCCAGGCCGTCACCAACGTCGACCGCACGATCCGCTCCGTGAAGCGTCACATGGGCACCGACTGGTCACAGGCGGTCGACGGCAAGACGTTCACCCCTCAGCAGATCTCGGCATTCATCCTGCAGAAGCTCAAGCGCGACGCCGAGTCCTATCTCGGCGAGTCCGTCACCGACGCCGTCATCACGGTGCCGGCCTACTTCAACGACGCGCAGCGGCAGGCGACCAAGGAGGCAGGCGAGATCGCCGGTCTCACCGTGCAGCGCATCGTCAACGAGCCCACGGCCGCCGCGTTGGCGTACGGTCTCGACAAGGAGTCCGACCAGACCATTCTCGTCTTCGACCTCGGTGGGGGCACGTTCGACGTGTCGTTGCTCGAGATCGGCGAAGGCGTCGTCGAGGTCAAGGCCACGAGTGGCGACAACCACCTCGGTGGTGACGACTGGGATGCCCGCGTCGTCGACTGGATGGTCGAGAGGTTCAAGAACGCGCACGGCACTGATCTCGGCGCCGACAAGATCGCGCGCCAGCGGCTTCAGGAGTCGGCCGAGCGCGCGAAGATCGAGCTCTCGTCGTCGGCGGAGACAACGATCCACCTCCCGTACATCACGCTCAGCCAGACCGGTCCGCTGCACTTCGAGGAGAAGCTGACTCGAAGCGAGTTCCAGAAGCTGACCTCCGACCTGCTGGATCGGACCAAGAAGCCGTTCCAGCAGGTGATCAAGGACGCCGGCATCAACGTCGACCAGATCGACCACGTGATCCTGGTCGGCGGCTCCACGCGCATGCCCGCCGTCACGGCAGTCGTCAAGGAGCTCACGGGCGGCAAGGAGCCCAACAAGGGCGTCAACCCCGACGAGGTCGTCGCGGTCGGCGCGTCGCTCCAGTCCGGCGTGCTCAAGGGCGAGGTGAAGGACGTCCTGCTGCTCGACGTGACACCGCTCAGCCTCGGCATCGAGACGAAGGGCGGCGTGATGACCAAGCTGATCGAGCGCAACACCACCATCCCGACCAAGCGCTCGGAGATCTTCAGTACGGCCGACGACAACCAGCCGTCGGTGATGATCCAGGTCTACCAGGGCGAGCGCGAGATGGCGTCCTCCAACCAGTTGCTCGGTAACTTCGACCTCACCGGCCTGCCGCCAGCTCCGCGTGGCATCCCTCAGATAGAGGTCACCTTCGACATCGACGCGAACGGCATCGTGCACGTGTCGGCCAAGGACCGTGGCACCGGCCGCGAGCAGTCGATGAAGATCACGAGCGGGTCGGCACTGTCCAAGGAGGAGATCGACAGGATGATCTCCGATGCCGAGAAGTACGCTGACGAGGATCGGAAGCGCAAAGAGGCGGTGGAGATACGCAACCAGGCCGACTCCCTCGTGTACTCCACCGAGAAGTTCCTGAGCGAGAACGCAGACAAGATCCCGGACGACGTCAAGAGCCAGGTGGAGACCGACATCGCGGAGGCCAAGACGGCTCTGGAGGGCGAGGACGGTGACGCCATCGCGGCGGCCGCTGCCAAGCTCGGAGCCTCGAGCCAGTCGATGGGCGCCGCGATGTACGCGAACGCCTCGGCCGAAGGTGGAGACCCAGTCACTGCGGACAGCGCTGCCGCCGATGGCTCCGACGAGGGAATCGTCGACGCCGAGATCGTCGACGAAGGCTCCGACGAGACGCCTTCCGCGGACGCTTCGCAGGCGCGTGACGGTCAGTGAGCGGCGAGTTCTACGAGCCGCAGGGGCCGGTGATCCGGGACAAGCGGCGCATCGACCCGGAGACGGGGGAGGTGAGGGTGCCTCGCACCGACGCGGAACCCTCACCCACCGGACAGGCCGATGCTCCGTCGACAGCGGTCCCGGCGGAGTCCGAGGCCGAGATCCAGCTGGCCGAACGCACCGCCGACCTGCAACGTCTCCAGGCCGAATATGTCAACTACAAACGCAGAGTCGATCGTGACCGCGAGGCCACCCGGCAGGCGGCGGTGGCCTCGGTTCTCACGTCCCTTCTCCCTGTGCTCGACGACATCGCCCGGGCCCGAGAGCACGACGAGCTCACGGGAGGGTTCAAGGCAGTTGCCGAGTCCCTGCAGCGCTCGGTCGCGGTTCTGGGACTGGTGCCCTTCGGAGAGGCGGGGGACGACTTCGACCCTCGGATTCACGAGGCGCTGATGCACAGCTACGCCGACGAGGTCGACGGGCCGGTGTGCCAAGAGATCCTCCAGGTGGGGTACCGCCTCGGAGACCGCATAATCCGGCCTGCACGGGTCGCCGTCGCTGAGCCGAACGAACCCCGGCCCCCTATTGGTCCTGACACGTCAGGCGAGGGTTCGCCGATGGTGTATGCCGCCACGGAGGACGACGAGACCGACGAGGCTGACGGGACCGACGCCATGGCGCCCGGCAGCGAGCTGCACGACGGCTGACGGAGCAGGAGGCACGCATGAGTCCAGCGGACTGGGCGAGCAAGGACTTCTACGCGGTCCTGGGTGTGTCGAAGGACGCTTCCGCCGACGAGATCAAGAAGGCCTACCGCAAGCTCGCGCGCGCCAACCACCCGGACTCCAACTCGGGAGACGCGGCGGCTGAGGAGCGGTTCAAGTCGATCTCCGAGGCCTACTCGGTGCTTTCCGAACCGGACAAGCGCACCGAGTACGACGAGCAGCGCGCCCTGTTCGGCTCTGGTGGCTTCAGGGTCCCGAGGCCCGGGCAGGGTCGCGGTTCCTACGGTGATCCGTTCGGCGCGAACGGTGCCGGAGCGGGAGGTCTCGGTGACCTGTTCGGAGGGATCTTCGGCGCAGGCCGCTCCCGCTCGGCGCAGCCACGGCGTGGCCAGGACGTCCAGTCGGAGACTTCACTGACGTTCGAGCAGGCTCTCGCCGGGCTCACGGTCTCGTTGCGTATGACGAGCGAGTCCGCGTGCCCCGGGTGTGCGGGCACCGGCGCAAAGGCCGGCACGATGCCGCGGGTGTGTCCCAACTGCGATGGCTCCGGGATGCAGACCTCCAGCCAAGGCGGTGTCTTCGCAATGACGGAGCCGTGTCGGGAGTGTCTGGGACGCGGTCTCGTGGTCGACGACCCGTGCCCGGTCTGCCACGGCTCCGGCCGCGGCCAGTCGACCCGCACGATCCAGGCTCGGATCCCGGCCGGGGTGAAGGACGGACAGCAGATACGGCTTCGCGGCAAGGGCGCGCCCGGCGAACGAGGCGGTCCGGCCGGCGACCTGTTCGTCACCGTCCACGTCGGCACGCATCCACTGTTCGGCCGCAAGGGTGACAACCTCACGCTCACCGTGCCGGTGCGCTTCGACGAGGCGGCGCTGGGAGCCGACATCGCCATACCGACGGTCAAGGGCGAACGGGTCACGCTGAGAGTGCCCGCCGGTACCGACAACGGACGGACCTTCAGGGTGAAGGGGCGCGGAGCCCCCCGCCGTGACGGGACGCTCGGCGACCTGCTCGTCACCGTCGAGGTGGAGACGCCGAAGTCGCTCGACGCCGCGTCCCGCGCGGCGATCGAGGCTCTGAGGACAGCCGTTGCAGATCACGACCCACGCGCCGAGCTTCTTGCAAGGGAAGGGAATCTCAGTGGCTAAGGCACGCATCACCTTCGAGGTGGGGAACCCTGATGCTCCGGTGTTCGTCATCAGCGTCGCCGCACAGCTGTCCGGGATGCATCCTCAGACCTTGCGCAGCTACGACCGGATGGGGCTCGTCAGTCCGGGCCGCGCTGGCGGTGGCGGGAGGCGCTACTCCCTCCGTGACGTCGAGCTTCTCCGGGTCGTCGGTGAGCTCACCGCCTCGGGTATCGGCATCGAGGGAGTGCGCCGGATCTTGCATCTTGAGAACCAAGTCCTGGCCTTACAGTCGAAGGTGGCCGAGCTTGAGGCGGAGCTTGCCACAGCCGCCCAAGCCGGCCTCCCGAACCTTCCGGTGGTGCGGTCAGCCGGTGTTCTGACCCGGTACCAGCCGAGTGTCTTCGTGTCGGTGGACAGGCCGCCAGGCACGGACCGCCGCTGACCATTGCCAGCGGCTGACCTCTTACCATCTGACCCGAGGAGACGTCATGGACGCAGACAAGTTCACGCGTCGCAGCCAAGAGGCGATCGGTGCCGCCATCCAGCTCGCCACCTCCACCGGCAACCCGACCGCCGAGCCGGTCCATCTGCTGTCGGCGCTGTTGTCCCAGCCGGAGGGGATCGCCGGAGCGCTCGTGCGGGCCGTGGGAGTCGACCCCTCGTCGTTGACCGGACCGGTCGAGGTGGCTCTGCGTCGCCTTCCGTCCGCCTCAGGATCGACGATGACGTCGCCGTCGTACGGACGAGGTACCATCCTCGCGCTCCAGGCCGCGGAGAAGCTGGCCGAGTCGCTCGGGGACGACTACGTGTCGACAGAGCACCTACTCGTCGCCGTCGCTTCGGTCGACGGCCCGGTGAAGGACCTGCTTGTCTCGGCCGGAGTCACCGACGACGCCCTCGAGGCCGCGTTCGCCACCGTGCGTGGCTCTGCGCGGGTCACCAGTCCTGAGCCCGAAGCGACCTACCAGTCGTTGGAGAAGTACGCCGTCGACCTGACGGCGGCGGCGGGAGAGGGCCGACTCGACCCGGTGATCGGCAGAGACAGCGAGATCCGCCGTGTCGTGCAGGTGCTGTCGCGGCGTACCAAGAACAACCCGGTCCTCATCGGTGAGCCGGGCGTCGGCAAGACCGCGGTGGTCGAGGGGCTGGCGCAGCGGATAGTGGCCGGTGACGTGCCCGAGTCGCTTCGCGGCAGGCGGCTCCTGTCGCTCGACCTCGCCGCCATGGTCGCCGGGGCGAAGTACCGGGGCGAGTTCGAGGAACGGCTCAAGGCCGTCCTCTCCGAGATCAGGGACTCCGGCGGCCAGGTCGTCACCTTCATCGACGAGCTGCACACCGTCGTGGGTGCTGGTGCGAGCGGTGACTCGGCGATGGACGCGGGCAACATGCTCAAACCGATGCTGGCCCGCGGCGAGCTGCGGATGATCGGCGCCACCACGCTCGACGAGTACCGCGAACGCATCGAGAAGGACCCCGCCCTGGAACGACGCTTCCAGCAGGTGTTCGTCGGTGAGCCGAGCGTCGACGACACGATCGCCATCCTTCGTGGGCTGAAGGAGCGCTACGAGGCCCACCACAAGGTGTCGATCGCCGATTCGGCCCTCGTTGCGGCAGCAGCACTCTCCGACCGCTACATCAGCGGTCGTCAGCTGCCCGACAAGGCGATCGACCTCATCGACGAGGCGTCGTCTCGGCTCCGGATGGAGATCGACTCCAGTCCTGTGGAGATCGACGAGCTTCGCCGCAACGTCGACCGGATCAAGATGGAGGAGTTCCACCTCTCCAAGGAAGACGACGACGGCAGCCGCGACCGGCTGCTCCGGCTCCGCTCCGAGCTCGCCGACTCCGAGGAGGAGCTGCGCCACCTCGAGGCGAGGTGGGAGCGCGAGAAATCCATGCTGAACCGGGTGGGCGACATCATGGAGCGCATCAACGAGCTCCGCACCGAGGCCGACAAGGACACCCGCGAAGGCGAACTCGAAACGGCGTCACGGCTGCTGTACAGCGAAATCCCGGCCCTGGAGGCCGAGCTTGCCCAGGCTCAGGCGACGGCCGACGCCGACCCGCTCGACCTGATGGTGCACGAGGAGGTGGGCGCGGACGAGGTCGCCGAGGTGGTCGCCGCCTGGACGGGGATTCCCACCGGACGCCTGCTCGAGGGCGAGACCGGCAAGTTGCTGCGGATGGAGGAGGAACTGGGCAAACGCCTCATCGGCCAGCGCACCGCCGTGACGGCGGTCTCGGATGCGGTGCGCCGGGCCCGAGCCGGAATCTCGGACCCCGACCGGCCCACCGGCTCGTTCCTGTTCCTAGGCCCCACCGGCGTGGGGAAGACCGAGCTGGCCAAGGCTCTCGCGGACTTCCTCTTCGACGACGAGCGCGCCATCATCCGCATCGACATGAGTGAGTACTCCGAGAAGCACACGGTCTCGCGGCTCGTGGGGGCACCCCCTGGGTACGTCGGGTACGACGAAGGCGGCCAGCTCACCGAAGCAGTTCGTCGCCGGCCCTACTCGGTGGTGCTCCTCGACGAGGTGGAGAAGGCGCATCCGGAGGTGTTCGACATCCTCCTCCAGGTGCTCGACGACGGGCGGCTCACCGACGGGCAGGGCCGGACCGTCGACTTTCGCAACACACTGCTCATCTTGACCAGCAACCTCGGTTCCCATTACCTGGTGGACCCTTTGCTCGACGACGCGAAGAAGCGCGACGCGGTCATGTCCGCGGTGCGCGCGGCGTTCAAGCCGGAGTTCCTGAACCGGCTCGACGAGGTCGTGCTCTTCGACCCCCTCGGTACAGAAGAGCTCAGCTCGATCGTCGGACTTCAGATCGAGCTGTTGGCGAAGAGGTTGTCGTCGAGGCGGATCGGCCTCGAGGTCACCGAGGCGGCCCGCGAGTGGCTCGCCCTCACCGGATTCGACCCGGCGTACGGTGCCCGCCCGCTGCGACGGCTCGTCCAGAGCTCGATCGGTGACCCCCTTGCCCGAGCCCTGCTGGCGGGCCAGGCGTCCGACGGCGACACTGTCAGGGTGGACCTCGACGCGTCCCGAGACGGCCTGGCGGTGACCGCTGCATGACCTCGGCGCCGGCCGGCCGAGGCACCCGCCCGCGGGAGGTCACCTTCGGTGGCTTCCAGGCTCTCATCGGGGGGGCGCTCGCAACAGTCCTGCTCATCGGCACGGCGAGGCAGCTGTACAGCTCTCAGATGCGTGACGTGCTCGTGCAGGCGCTCGACGACCCGCGGGCCTCGCAGCTGGGTATCACCGTGGACACGGCGCGCACCATGGCCAGGTACGCGATCATGGTGATGGGCGTGGTGAGCGTGGCGTCGGTGATCCTCGCGGTGTTCGTCCTGCGCCGGCACCGCACGTCGCGTACCGCCCTGACGGTTCTAGGAGCCCTTGTCGGGCTGGTCACCTTGTTCGGAGGTCCCGGCGGCTGGGCGGTCACGCTCTACATCGCGGTATCCACGGCGATGCTGTGGTCCAAGCCGGCACGCGCCTGGTTCGCGGAGCCTGCGACGCCGGTCGGACAGTGGCCGCCGCAGGGTTCCGGAGGCCCCTCCGGAACCCGGCCCCCTCCCCCTCCGCCCCCTCCCCCACCTCCGCCAGCTGCGAGACCTTGACGGACCTGCTTGCCCGACCTGGCAGCGCGGGTTCCGGACGCGAGGGCTCGATAGGGTCGACGCTGTGAGCGATCGCAGCGAGCTGCTGGCACAGATCACCTCGAAGGCAGTGGTGCCGGGGCAGGTCACTCTCTCGTCGGGAAGGACCGCGGACAGCTACGTGGATCTGCGCAGGATCACCCTGGACGGGACCGCCGCGCCCCTTGTCGGAAGGGTGATGCGTGAGGTGACGTCGGAGGTCCGGTACGACGCAGTCGGCGGCCTTACCCTCGGAGCCGACCCGGTCGCGGCTGCCATGCTGCATGCGGCGGCTGCTGTCGGCGAGACGTTGGACGCCTTCGTCGTACGCAAGGAGGGCAAGGCGCATGGGCTGCAGCGCCGGATCGAGGGGCCGGACGTGCTCGGGCGCAGAGTGCTGGCGGTCGAGGACACGTCGACCACTGGCGGCTCCGTGCTCCGGGCGGTCGAGGCGCTGCGGTCGGCGGACGCGGAGGTCGTCGCCGTGGCCGTCATCGTCGACCGCGGCGCCAGAGAGGCGGTCGAGGCGGAGGGCTTGCGCTACATCGCCGTGTACGAGCTCAGCGAGCTCGGCATCGCCTGACGATCGTCGGTCATGCGTCAGGATCCTCTTCGAGGAACGGATCGAGCTCGTGCGCCGCGGCACCGAAGACCCAGCTGAGTAGTAGCACGTCGTCGATGTACCCGCCGACACGGAAGTCCGGGACCAGGTCGACCGGTGTGATCAGGTAGTGGAGGGCGGCGACGATCAGTCGTTCGCGAGCAGCACGACCTGCCACCGGCGGGCTCTCGCCCTCCGGCTGCACGGCGTTGTAGCTCGGCCGCCCGTCGTTCCAGGGGGGCCGCCCGGCGTCTGCCGCAGGAGGCTCGAGCAGGTCCGCTCGGGTGTGCAGGAAGCGCATGGCAGCAGCCACCCGGTCGGCTATCGCTGAGAGCGGCGCGTCGTCGTAGACGAGCTTCGCGACCTCGTCGGCGAGGTCACGGAGCGCCACCGGGTCGTCGACTATTGTCAGCGCCCGCCCTCGGGACTCGAGAAACGCCGGGCTCTGCAGCACCTTGGTGACCGTCGACTTCGGTGTGCGGAAGAGGGGCCTCCAGTTCTGCTCGTTCACACGCTCCCCCTTGTTCTGCTGTCAGGCGCCAAGTGACGTGCCCGCCGACCGCAGGTTCTCGCAGGCGGTGACGACCCGGGACGCCATGCCGGCTTCAGCGGCCTTGCCCCAGGAACGAGGGTCGTAGACCTTCTTGTCGCCGACGTCGCCGTCGACCTTCAGAACGCCCGCGTAGTTGGAGAACATGTGGTCGACGACAGGTCGGGTGAACGCGTACTGGGTGTCTGTGTCGACGTTCATCTTCACGACCCCGTAGTCGAGCGCCTCTCTGATCTCCTCCAGGAGCGAGCCGGAGCCGCCGTGGAACACGAGGTCGAACGGCTTCGCATCGGCGTTCATGCCCTTTTCCTCAGCTACGGCGCGCTGCGCGTCCTTGAGGATCTCGGGCCGCAGCTTCACGTTTCCCGGCTTGTACACCCCGTGCACGTTGCCGAAGGTGAGCGCGGTCAGGTAGCGGCCGTCATCACCGAGCCCGAGCACGTCGGCGACGCGCTGGGCGTCACCAGGTGTGGTGTACAGCTTCTCGTCCATCGCCCCGACGACTCCGTCCTCCTCGCCGCCTACGACCCCTACCTCGATCTCCAGTACGACATGGGCGGCAGCCGCCTTCTCCAGCAGCTCGCGGGCGATCGACAGGTTCTCCTCAAGCTCGACGGCCGAGCCGTCCCACATGTGTGACTGGAAGATCGGCTCGCCTCCGGCAGCCACCCGCCGGCGCGACTCCTCCAGCAGCGGCCGGACGAAGTCGTCCAGCTTGTCCTTCGGGCAGTGATCTGTGTGGAGCGCGACGTTGACCGGGTAGCGCTTCGCGGCCTCGTGTGCGAACGCCGCGAAGGCCAGGGACCCTGCCACCATGTTCTTGATCGTGGTTCCGGAGAGGAACTCCGCCCCGCCGGTGGACACCTGGACGATGCCGTCGCTCTCCGCCTCGGAGAACCCGCGCAGCGCCGCATGCAGCGTCAGGGACGACGAGACATTGATGGCAGGGAAGGCGAACTGCTCCGCCTTGGCCTTGTCGAGCATGGCGCTGTAGACGTCCGGGGTGGCGATTGGCATGGCAGCTCCGTGTGGTCAAGGTGGCGTACGCCGACCAGTATCACGTGCTCTGCCCAGTACTGCCAGCGTGGGCGAGCCGCTCAGTCCGCGGCCGGTAGGACGTGCTGACGGATCCAGGTGTGCATGGCGATGGCCGCGGCGGCGCCGGCGTTGATCGACCTGGTCGAGCCGAACTGGGCGATCGACAGCGTGGACCGGCATTCCCGCCGCATCTCCTGCGTCAGGCCCGGCCCCTCCTGGCCCAGGACGAGCACGCACGCTGCCGGCAGGACCGCAGTCTCGATCGGCTCGGCGTCCGGCGGGTTGTCGATTCCGAGCAGGGGGAGCTGCGCGCCGGCCGCCCAGCTGGTGAACTGCTCGATCGTCTCGTGGTGCCTGATGTGCTGGTACCGGTCGGTGACCATCGCGCCTCGGCGGTTCCACCGCTTGCGTCCGACGATGTGGACCTCCGCGGCGAGGAACGCGTTCGCAGTCCGGACGACCGATCCGATGTTGAAGTCGTGCTGCCAGTTCTCGATGGCGACGTGGAACCGGTGACGGCACGTGTCCAGGTCGGCCACGATCGCCTCGAGGCGCCAGTAGCGGTAGCGGTCGGCGACGTTGCGCCGGTCACCGTCTCGGAGCAGGACGGGGTCGAGGCGGGGGTCGGCCGGACGAGGGCCGGACCAGGGGCCGACGCCGACTCCATCGGGCATGCGCTTTGGCTCGCCCTGCGCTGCTTTCACGGAGAAAGCGTAGAGCGACGACTACTCTCGACCTGTGTTCAACGACTTCCAGCACGTCATGCTGCTCAGCGGCCTGCTCGACCCGCAGACCTGGATCGACCGGTTCGGCTCGTACGCCTTGTGGGGCGTCGCCGCCATCGTCTTCATCGAGTGCTGGCTGTTCCCGTTCCTGCCGGGGGACTCACTGCTGTTTCTGATCGGCCTTCTCATCTCGCAGCAGGACCAGGTGACCACTCCGCTCTGGCTCGCATGTCTCGTGCTCACCGTGGCGGCGATCGCGAGCAACGTGGTCGGATACCTCGTGGGCGCCCGACTCGGGCCGGCGGTGTTCAACCGGCCGGACTCTCGCTTCTTCAAGCAGGACTACGTCGACAAGACCTATGCGTTCTTCGACAAGTACGGCAACCGGGCCATCGTGCTGGCGCGGTTCGTCCCCATCGTCCGCACCTTCATCACGCTGGCCGCAGGGGTGGGCAGGATGCCGATGCGGCGCTTTGTCGTCTACTCGGCCATCGGGGCAGTGGGCTGGGCCACCGGCGTCACGTTGCTCGGGTACTGGCTCGGGCAGGTCGACTTCCTGAGCAGCCACATCGACCTCGTCCTCATCGCGATCGTCGCGCTCTCGGTGGTCCCCATCCTCATCGAGGTGGTGAGGAGCCGCTCCGCCTCACAAGAGTCCGGTAGCCGGTAGCCGATGGCGACACTCCGCTGGAGCCGACTCCGGTCAGAGCAACGGGCAGTCGGGGTCGGAGTCGAGCAGGAGCTGTCGGCAGCGGACGGCCTCCTCGATGTCGCCGATGGAGTCCGATGCCGCGGCAAGCGCCGCGAGGCAGCGGAGAAACCCCTGGTTGGGCTCGTGCGACCAGGGAACCGGCCCGTGGCCCTTCCAGCCGTTCCGGCGAAGGGCGTCGAGACCGCGGTGGTAGCCCACTCGGGCGAATGCGTAGCTCACCAGATCGTCGTCGTCGCCCATAGCCTGCTCGGCCAGGGTCGCCCAGGCCAGCGACGACGACGGGTGGTCGCGGGCCACCTCGCGAGGTGGTTCGCGGTGCAGCCTCGCGGCAGCCGGGTCTGGCGGGAGGTACGTCGGCGGTGGGCCGAGCAGGTTGTCGAAGCTCATGGTGCCCATTGTGCCGGTCCGGAGCCGTCGAGCGGGTAGGCGCGGGAGCCGTCAGGACTCCCGCGCCTGCTCAGCCGTCGGCAGCATCATCGTGAAGGCGCGCGGCAGTACCTCCCACGTGCGGCTCGACATCGGACCTGCGAGCTCACCGTCGGTGTTGCACCAGAAGGGCTCGCCGCTGACCGTCACGCGCGCCGCGCGCGCCGTACGCACGTCGTGGCGCTCGTCGTGGGTGCCACGTTTGAGGCGGATGCCGTACTGGAGCCGGTCCAGTGGCTTGACGGAGAACGACACGAGTACGTCGACGAGCCCGTCCGAGGGGTCGGCGTCCGGGGTGAGCTCGGTTCCGCCGCCCACCCTCGTGCCGTTCCCGACGCCCACCTGGAGCACCCGGCGCGAGCCGTCAGCGAGCACCTCGTCACCTGCCACGACGCGGACCCGGTGTCCCTGCGTCTTGAGCGCCGCGACGAGCGCTCCCACGACGTAGCCGGCCTTGCCCAGCTTGGCCTTCCACGGCTCCGCCTCCTTGCCGGCGTCCGCGCCGACGCCGGCGTGTGCCACGTTGACGACGATGCCGTCCTCGTCGTCGACGAGTATGTCGATGTTGGCCGGCCGACCGTCGACCACGACGCCGGCAGCCTCCGAAGGATCGAGCGGGATGTGCACGCCTCGGGCGAAGTCGTTCCCCGTGCCGAGAGGGATCAGCCCAATGGTTGGTTGGTCGAGCTCGCCGCGACGACGCAGAGCCGTCAGGGTCGCGTGCAGGCTTCCGTCTCCACCGGCCACCACCACATCCCTGCCGGCACGGTCTCCGAGTGCCCGGTCGAGGTCGTCGAGGTCGCCGGTGGCGACGACGTCCACGTCACAACGCAGCCGCAGGGCAGTCACGGCGTCGTCCAGGGCGGACTCCTCTGCGGAACCGGCGTCTGCGTTGGCGATGAGCAGGATGTCTTCCACAGTTGCGAACCGTAGTCGGTGACGGGCGCGGCGTCACCACCCTGCCTGGCGCGGCGTCCGCTAGCATGTACCGCCCACTGTGCCGCCGACAGTCGAGAGGGTGCAGACATGCCCGCGATGGTGATCGTCGGCGTCCAGTGGGGCGACGAGGGCAAGGGCAAGGCGACCGACCAGCTGGGTAGCCGCGTCGACTACGTCGTGAAGTTCAACGGAGGCAACAACGCGGGGCACACCGTCGTCATCGACGGCGAGAAGTACGCCTTGCACCTGTTACCCAGCGGCATCCTCACGCCTGGGTGCGTGCCGGTGATCGGCAATGGTGTCGTCGTCGATCTGACCGTGCTCTTCGAGGAGCTGAACGGTCTCGAGGCGCGAGGCGTCGACGTCTCGCGGCTCCTGGTCAGCGCCAACGCGCACGTGATCGCCGACTACCACCGCACCTTGGACAAGGTCGCCGAGCGGTTCCTCGGATCGGGGCGGATCGGCACGACGGGTCGAGGGATCGGGCCTACCTACGCAGACAAGATGAACCGGATCGGCGTGCGGATCCAGGACATCTTCGACGAGAGCATCCTTCGCCAGAAGGTGGAGGAGGCCCTGGACTTCAAGAATCAGCTGCTCACAAAGGTCTACAACCGGCGTGCCATCGAGCCCGACGAGATCCTGGACGACCTGCTGTCGCACCGAGAGCGGCTCCGCCCGATGGTGACCGACACGGCTCTGGTACTCGACCAGGCGCTCAGCCGCGGCGAGACGGTGCTCCTCGAGGCGAGCCAGGCGACCCTGCTCGACGTCGACCACGGAACCTACCCGTTCGTCACCTCGTCGTCTGCCACCTCCGGCGGCGCGTGCACCGGCTCCGGCATCCCGCCGACCCGCATCGACCGAGTCGTCGGAATCGTCAAGGCATACACCACTCGGGTGGGTGCGGGCCCCTTCCCGACCGAGCTGCACGGCGACGACGGCGACTTCCTTCGGACCAGCGGATCGGAGTACGGCACGACCACGGGCCGCCCCCGGCGCTGCGGCTGGTATGACGCCGTGGTCGCCCGTTACGCCGGGCGGATCAACGGGATCACCGACCTGGTGCTGACGAAGCTGGATGTGCTCACGGGTCTCGAGAAGGTGCCCGTCTGCGTGGCGTACGACGTCGACGGGAGCCGACACGACGAGATGCCGGTCAGCCAGTCGGACTTCCACCACGCGATACCCGTCTACGAGGAGCTCCCCGGCTGGTCGCAGGACATCTCCGGTGCGCGGACCCCGGCGGACCTGCCGCCCAACGCTCGCGCGTACGTGCAGGCTGTCGAGGACATGTCCGGGGCACGCATCTCCACGATCGGCGTGGGGCCGGGTCGCGACGAGACCGTTGTCGTCCACGACCTGCTCGCGGGCTGACGGGGATTCGCGAGCGTGGCCGCGTGAGGGTACTGGTGGTCGGTGGTGGGGGCCGCGAGCACGCGCTGGCGCTGGGGCTGGCCCGCGACCCCGAGGTGGAGGTCGTGCACGCGGCACCGGGAAACCCGGGCATCGCCACCGTTGCGGAGAGCCATCACGTGGACCCGCTCGACCCTCCTGCTGTGGCCGGTCTGGCCCGGCACCTGGGCCTAGACCTCGTGGTGGTGGGTCCCGAGGGACCGCTGGTCGCAGGCGTGGGCGATGCCCTGCGGGCGGCCGGGGTCGTGTGTTTCGGGCCCGATCGGAACGCCGCCGAGATCGAGGGGTCGAAGGCGTTCGCCAAGTCGGTGATGGCTTCGGCCGGCGTCCCTACGGCTGCTGCAAGGGTGTGCAGCACGGCTGCGGAAGTGGAGGCAGCACTGGCGGAGTTCGGTCCGCCGTACGTCGTGAAGGACGACGGGCTCGCTGGGGGGAAGGGCGTGGTGGTAACGGACGACCGATCTGCCGCCGCAGCGCACGCCGCGTCGTGCGGGCGCGTCGTCGTCGAGGAGTTCCTCGACGGACCGGAGGTGTCGCTGTTCGCCGTGTGCGACGGCCGGCTGGCTCTGCCGATGCAGGCGGCACAGGACTTCAAGCGGCTCGGTGACGGCGAGGCTGGACCCAACACCGGCGGCATGGGCGCCTACAGCCCGCTGCCCTGGGCGTCGACCGACCTCGGCGACGAGGTGCGCGAGACGGTCCTCCAGCCGGCCGTCGACGAGCTGGCACGGCGCGGCAGGGCCTTCGTCGGGCTGCTGTACGCCGGGTTGGCGCTGACCGAGCGCGGCCTGAAGGTCGTCGAGTTCAACGCCCGGTTCGGGGACCCGGAGACGCAGGCCCTGCTCGAGCTTCTGGACAGCCCGCTCGGCCAGGTGCTGCACACGGCCGCGACCGGAGGCCTGAGTGGTTTCGGGCCGCTGCGCTGGAGCGGCGGTGCCGCTGTCTCGGTGGTGATGTCCGCGGCGGGCTACCCCGCCTCGCCCCGTAGTGGCGACCCGGTCTCCGGTATCGCGGACGCCGAGGCGCTGAGCGGCGTACGCGTCTACCAGGCCGGGACTGCCTACAGCCCAGATGTACCCGGCGGTCTCGTCACCGCCGGCGGACGGGTGCTGGCGGTGACGGCAACGGGCCCGGACCTCCCCACAGCCCGCAGGCGTGCCTATGACGGGGTGGGGCGCATAGGTTTCGCTGGTGCGCATGCCCGCAGCGATATCGCCGAAGCAGCTGCGGGTGTCGGGGGCTCTGCGTTGCCCGGCGCGTGACCCGGCGTTGCTACGCGATACTTGTCCGGGTGACGGAGATCCCCAATGTGCTTGCGGCCCGGTACGCCTCTGAGAAGATGAGGCAGACGTGGTCCCCCCGCCACAAGGTGGTCGCGGAGCGCCGGCTCTGGGTGAGCGTCATGCGCGCGCAGAGGGAACTTGGGGTCGACGTCCCGGACGGCGCGCTCGAGGCGTACGAGGCTGTCATAGAGGACGTCGACCTCGCCTCGATCGCCGAGCGTGAGCGGCGTACCCGCCACGACGTGAAGGCGCGGATCGACGAGTTCAGCGCCCTCGCGGGCTATCAGCAGATCCACCGGGGAATGACCAGCCGCGACCTCACCGAGAACGTCGAGCAGATGCAGGTCCGTGAGTCGCTTCTGGTGATCAGGGCGAGGATGATCGCCACGCTCGCCCGCCTCGCCGAGCTCGCGGCCACCCACCGCACGCTGGTGGTTACCGGGCGCACGCACAACGTTGCGGCGCAGGCGACGACGCTGGGCAAGCGGTTCGCCTCGATCGCCGACGAGATGTTGGGCGCCCTCGAAAGGCTCGACGAGCTGGTCGCCCGCTACCCGTTGCGGGGAGTCAAGGGGCCGGTCGGCACGTCGCAGGATCAGCTGGACCTGCTCGGCGGCGACCCGTCGAAGCTGGAGAGTCTCGAGCGGGAGGTGGCGAGCCATCTCGGCTTCGACCGGGTACTGACAAGCGTCGGCCAGGTCTACCCCCGCTCGCTCGACTTCGACGTCGTGGCATGCCTGGTGCGGGCCGTCGCCGGGCCTGGCAGCCTGGCGACGTCCATCCGTCTGATGGCAGGTGGCGAGCTGGTGACCGAGGGCTTCCAACCCGGCCAGGTGGGGTCGAGCGCGATGCCGCACAAGATGAACACGCGCTCGTGTGAACGCGTCAACGGGCTCGCGGTCGTCCTGCGCGGCTACCTGTCCATGGTCGGCGAGCTCGCCGGCGACCAGTGGAACGAGGGCGACGTGTCGTGCAGCGTCGTACGACGGGTCGCCCTTCCTGACGCCTTCTTCGCGGCCGACGGCCTGTTCGAGACCTTTCTGGTCGTGCTCGGCGAGTTCGGCGTGTTCCCCGCGGTCGTGCAGCGAGAGCTGGACCGGTACCTACCGTTCCTCACGACGACGAAGGTGCTGCTGGCGTCGATGCGGCGAGGAGTCGGTCGTGAGGTGGCGCACGAGGCGATCAAGGAGCACGCGGTCGCGGTCGCCCTCGAGATGCGGGAGGGCTCGCAGAGCAACGACCTGCTCGACCGGTTGGGTGCCGACGGACGGCTCGGGCTGACCGCTGCAGACCTGGCGTCGCTGGTCGCCGAGCCGTTGACGTTCACCGGTACGGCGACGCGCCAGGTCGACGACGTCGTGAAACGGGTGGAGCAGCTGGTGGCGGCCCATCCCGAAGCGGCGGGATACCAGCCCGCGCCGATCTTGTGACGGGCGGCTTGAGACCGCGCCAGGTCGCAGCTGTGGGAGCGCGTTCGCTGGGGCGGGGCCGGTTCAGCGAGTTCTTATGAAGATGTCATACCTGTGGTTGTTGTAGTCCACGTCCAGGAAGTGGATGCCAGCAGTGGCGAACGCGACGACACCGCCGCCCGCGGAGATCGAGGGACTGAAGCTGCCCCAGTGGAAGCCGTCCAGCCCACTCGGGGTCACGGACACCTCCTCGGTCGTCTGCTCCGCTCGACTGCGGACGTACACCTCTCCTGCATGTACGCGGCGCCCCGGAATCAGGTTGTTGGCTCCGGAGGCGAACGCCACGTAACCGCCGTGTGCTGAGATTGAGGGATTTCCGCTGCGGAAGTTGCCTTGCCGGCCAGCCGCCGAGACGGAAACCCGCCGGGTCGAGTTGGTGACCGCATCGTGGACGAAGACGTCGCCCATCGCGTTCGTGTCGTGCGGCACCAGATTGCTCGACGTCGATTGGAAGGCGACAAAGCGCCCGCGGGCCGAGATGTCCGCGTCGAGGCTCTCGACGTTTCCCTGGCCGCCTCCGCTCGCAACGGAGACCCGGGTGATATCGCCGCTAACCCGATCCCGCACGAAGATGTCGGCCGTGCCGTTGGTGTCCCCAGCGACGAGGTTGGAAGCCAACGACGTGAAGGCGACGTAGCGTCCGTTCGTCGAGATGGCCGGGTCGAAGCTGGTGTTGTTGCCTTCTCCTCCGCTCGAGGGCAGTGAGATCCGGGACGTGCGCCCGGACACCATGTCGTGCACGAAGACGTCGGCCGTGCCGTTGGTGTCATCCGGGACGAGGTTGGGTGCTTCGGACTGGAACGCGACGAAGCGCCCGTTCCGGGAGATCGACGGGCTAGACGCCTCCCCGTCGCCCTGAGTCCCGTCCGAGGCTGCCGACACCAGGGTGCTCGTGGCGGTCGCCAGGTCTCTGACGTAGACGTCGTACCCGAGATGGGTGTCGTTCCTGATGATGTTCGTCGCCTGCGAGGCGAACGCGACGTACCGTCCGTCCGCCGAGATCACACCGTCGCGGCTGAAACCGTGCGCGTGCCGTCCGCCCACGGCGGCGGAGACCAGGGTTGTCGTGCCGGCGATCAGGTCTCGGACGAACACGTCCGGGACTCCCCCACCACCAGCACCAGCCACCAGGTTCGACGCCAACGAGGTGAATGCCACCTTCGTACCGTCGGCCGAGACGGAAGGAACGTAGCTGAAGTTGTTCGCCTGGTCCCCGTCGTTGTTCACCGAGACCAGCGTCGTCGTGCCGCTCAGGAAGACGGAGGCGGCAGGAGCCGCCCCTGCGGGTCCGCTCAGCCCGGCGGCGAGCACCGGCAGCACCAGTCCTGCCGCCAACGTTGCCGACCCCACTGTCGCTCTGCGCCACGATGTCTGCATAAGGGACAACCTAGCCCTGCGGCGGGCGGGTGAATACGCCATGGTTGTCCGTGTGTCCCATCCGACGGCGACGGCGACGGCTTGCCTGCTCCGAGTCGGTCGCGGTGGTTCGAGAAGCCGCGGCGAGGCTAGCTCGGCCGTCCTTGCGCACGTCGAAGCGCTCGCTCGCGAGCCCGGTCGTGAGCTAGCGCGGCCTTGGCGGCATTGGCTCCTGGCGTGCCATGCACACCGCCCCCCGGGTGGGCCGACGCGGAGCCGAGGAAGAGCCCCTTGATCGGGGTTTCCGCCCGCCCCATGCCGGGGACCGGGCGCAGCACGAGCTCCTGGCGCAGCCCGGCGGTGCCTCCGTTGATCGCCCCGCCGTGCAGGTTCGCGTCGCGCGCCTGGAACTCGCGGGGGCCGAGCGCGCGCCGGCTCAGGATACGGCTGGCGAGCTCCGGTGCGAACCGCTCGACTCGGGCCTGCATGCGGTCGGCCATGCGCTCCAGGTCCGAGCCGTCCCACGTCCCGCGAATGCGGCCGTCGCCAGCGTCCGAACGCGTCTGCTGAGGCACGTGCGTATAGGCCCACAGCGACTCGGTCCCTGGCGGCGACCTGCTCGGGTCGGTCGACGTCATCTGGCCGACGAGAAGCAGGGGAGCCGCGGGGACGGTGTGCCCCTTGATCTGCGCGGCGAATGTCGAGAGCTCGGAGACAGAGTGCGCGATGTGAACCGTGCCCGGCGTACTCGGCGGAGCGGGCTCCCATGGCACAGGGGCGGACAGTGCCCAGTCGACCTTGATCGTCGACGGGTCCCAACGGAAGCGCTTGATCCCCCATCGCGTGCGGGCGGGCAGGTCGTCGAGCGCTACCAGCCCGCCGTACAGAGCCGGAGCCGAGACGTTGGCCACGACGGCACGTACAGCCGGGATCTCTTCGCCACTCGCGAGCCGCACCGCGACCGCCCGACCGTCGCGCACCATGATCGAGGTGGCCTCTGCGCCTGTCACGATCGTGCCGCCACTCGCCTCGAGCCGGCGGGCCAGCGCGGAGATGAGCTGGCCAGCGCCCCCTTCGGGCACGGGGAAGCCCACTGTCTGGCCGAGCATCGCCAAGATGAGCCCGAAGATCCCTGAGCCGGCGTTGCTGGGTGAGAAGTCGGCGTGGAGGGCGTTTCCCGCGAGCAGCAGACGCCCTCCCTCGCCGGAGAAGTACCGCTCCCCGAGCCTCTTGACCGACGTCAGAGGAAGCGCGAGCGCCGAGAGCCCACCTGCCCGGGGAAGGTTGACGAGCAGCCGGGCACCATGTCGGATCGGCGGGAACGGTGTCAGGAGCGCGCTGATCAGGTCGTCACCGAACGTCTGCCACATCCCGTACAGGTCGAGCCAGGCCTGACCGTCGCCATGGTGCAGTGCCTCGAGGGATGCCGCTGTCTTGTGGGGGTCGCGGTAGAGCATCGCCCAGGTACCGTCCGGGAGCGGGTTCCCGAGCACCGCTGGCGCATGAAGCCATCGAAGGCCGTGCTCCTCCAGATGGAGCGAACGAATCGTTTCGGAGGCGGCGGCCAGCGGGTAGAACGCGCTGAACGTGTCATGACGGAACCCGACGTGCACCTCTGTGTCGGTGCGCACGGCTCCCCCGAGGGTCGGCTGCGCCTCCAGGACCGTCACCGACCAACCGGCGTCGGTGAGCAGGTTCGCGGCTACCAGGCCGTTCGGCCCGGAACCGATCACCACAGCGTCCGTCACGCTCCCATCCTCCCCCGTACCTGACGAACTCGCGCGATGGGCTGTTTTGCGGCTCGCCGGGACTGGTGCGACTACGCCAGGATGGGGGGATGGTCGACGCCGTCGCAGGAGCCCGGCACCTGCACTCTGGCAAGGTCCGCGACCTGTTCGAGCTCGACGACGGGCGGCTGCTCATCGTCGCGTCCGACCGCCTCTCGGCGTACGACGTCGTGCTTGTGCCGGAGATCCCCGACAAGGGCGAGATCCTCACCCGCCTGTCGTTGTGGTGGTTCTACCAGCTCCGCGACCTCGTCCCGAACCACGTGCTCTCGACTGATGTTCCGCCGGAGGTCGCTGGACGCGCCATGATCTGCGAGCGGCTCGAGATGTTCATGGTGGAATGCGTGGCCCGGGGCTACCTCGCCGGTTCCGCTTTCGGCGACTACCAAGCAACCGGCGGCATCTGTGGCATCGGGCTTCCCGACGGCCTCGTCGAAGGCTCGCGCCTCCCCGAGCCGATCTTCACGCCGGCGACGAAGGCCGACGCCGGGGAGCACGACCAGAACGTCACGTACGACGCCGTGGTCGAGACCGTCGGAGACGACGTCGCCGCCGAGCTGCGAGCACACACGCTGGCCGTGTACTCGCGGGCCGAGGCAATAGCCCGTGAGCGCGGCATCATCGTCGCCGACACGAAGCTGGAGTTCGGCCGACGCGCGGACGGCTCCATCGTGCTTGCCGACGAGGTACTGACGCCCGACTCGTCTCGCTTCTGGCCCGCCGACCGTTGGCAGCCCGGCCGCGCCCAGCCGTCGTATGACAAGCAGTTCGTCCGCGACTGGCTGACGTCGCCGGAAGCCAGGTGGGACCGGGCGTCGGGCGCTCGCCCGCCCGAGCTGCCGGAACTCGTTGTCGAGCGTTCCCGTGCCACTTATGTTGAGGCGTACGAGCGGCTCACAGGCGAGGCGTTCTGACCTGCGGGAGTGTGCGGTGCTCAACCTGGCGATGGTGCTCGACGACAGCGCACGCAACCATCCCGACCGCGACGCCGTCGTACTGGGGTCGAGCCGTTGGACGTACTCCGAGGTACACGCGGCAGCGAACCGGGTGGCCAACCTGCTTGCCGCGCTCGGTGTCGAGCGGGGCGACAAGGTAGCGCTTTCGTGCCCGAACCTGCCGTCGTTCGTCTTCGTCTACCACGGCATCCTCAAGGCAGGCGCCGTCGTCGTCCCCCTCAACGTCCTGCTCAAGGCCCGTGAGGTCGCCTACCACCTCGACGATTGTGACGCGAAGGTGTACCTGTGCTTCGAGGGCACGGCGGAGCTGGCCATGGGCAAGGAAGGGTGGGACGCCTTTTCTCGAACGCCCTCCTGCGAGCACTTTCTGCTCATCGCAGCCGATCCCGCGAAGGCCTCACCGATCGACGGAGCAACGACCTTGGACGCGGCTCTCGCGGAGCACGCGACGGTCTTCGAGACGGCCACCACCGAGGCGACCGACACGGCAGTCATCCTCTATACGAGCGGGACCACCGGACAGCCCAAGGGAGCCGAGCTGACGCATTCCAACATGCTGCTCAACGCCCTCAGCAACCCGCAGCTGCACGGACTCCCCGACGACGGATACGACACCCACCTCGTCACCCTGCCCCTCTTCCACTCCTTCGGCCAGACGGTGCAGCTCAACGGAGGGTTCGCACAGGCGTGCACGCTCGTTCTGCTTCCCCGGTTCGAGGCCAACGCGGCGCTGGGGCTGATGCAGTCGGAGCGGATCACCTTCTTCGCCGGCGTGCCCACGATGTACTGGGGGTTGCTCGGAGCACTCGACGACTCGGTAGACGTACGGCAGATCGCCGCCAACCTTAGGGTCGCTGTAGCGGGCGGCTCGTCGCTCCCGGTCGAGATCCTGCGTGAGGTCAAGGACCGCTTCCACGTGGCGATCAAGGAGGGCTACGGATTATCGGAGACGTCGCCGGTAGCCACCTTCAATCCGCGCGGTCGGGAGCCGAAGCCCGGCTCGATCGGCACGCCGATCTGGGGGGTCGAGGCGATGCTTGTCGGGCCCGACTGGACACCCGTCGAGGGAGCCGACCAGATCGGCGAGATCGCGATTCGTGGCTACAACGTGATGAAGGGCTACTACCAGCGACCTGAGGAGACGGCTGAGGTGATGCATGGCGGCTGGTTCCGCACAGGTGACCTGGCCCGCCTTGACGAGGAGGGGTACTACTACATCGTCGACCGCGCCAAGGACATGATCATCCGCGGTGGGCTCAACGTGTACCCCCGCGAGGTCGAGGAGGTCCTGCTAGGCCATCCCGGCGTCTCCCTCGCCGCCGTCGTCGGCGTCCCGCACGAGAGTCACGGCGAGGAGGTCAAGGCCTTCGTGATCCGAACTGAGGGTGCGACGACCACCGAGGAGGAGCTTGTCTCGTGGGCGAAGGACCAGATGGCGTCGTACAAGTATCCGCGTACCGTCGAGTTTCGCGACAGTCTGCCGATGACGGCGACCGGGAAGATCCTCAAGCGCGAGCTGAGCTGACGGCGCCTAGACTCGGGTCTGCCGACCGCCGAGCCGTCGGCAGGCACCTTGAGGAGCATCCGTGGCAATAGTCGTCGTCGACGTCATGCCCAAGCCCGGGATCCTTGACCCCCAGGGCAAGGCGGTCCACGACGCGTTGCCTCGCCTGGGGTTCGATGGTGTCGTCGACGTACGGCAGGGCAAGCGGTTCGAGCTGGAGTTCGACGGTGACGTCACGGAGGAGCGGCTCGCAGAGGTACGTCGGGCGGCCGAGACGGTCCTCAGCAACCCCGTCATCGAGAGCTACACGGTACGGGTGGAGCAGGCGTGAGGGTGGGGGTCGTGACCTTTCCTGGCTCGCTCGACGACGCCGACGCCCGACGCGCGGTGCGGATCGCCGGGGCCGAGCCGGTGCGCCTGTGGCATCGCGACAGCGACCTCGGCGGGGTAGACGCGGTCGTGCTGCCAGGAGGCTTCTCGTACGGCGACTACCTACGCTGTGGAGCCATCGCCCGGTTCGCCCCCGTCATGACCGAGATCGTTCGGGCGGCTGCGGTGGGTCTGCCGGTGCTCGGCATCTGCAACGGTTTCCAGATCCTCTGCGAGTCGCACCTCCTGCCGGGCGCTCTGATCCGCAACGACCACCGCAGGTTCGTATGTCGCGACCAGCGGCTGCGGATCGAGAGCACGTCGACCATGTGGACGTCCGACTACCGAACCGGCGCCGTGGTCACGATCGTGATCAAGAACGGCGAGGGCGGCTACGTCGCGGACGGCGACACCCTCGACCGGCTGGAAGGAGAAGGGCGTGTAGTCGCGCGATACCTCTCGGGCAACCCGAACGGCTCGTCACGCGACATCGCCGGCGTCGCCAACGAACGCGGCAACGTGGTCGGTTTGATGCCGCATCCCGAGCACGCCGTCGAGTCGCTCTGCGGCGCAGGTACCGACGGCCTGCCGTTCTTCACCTCGGTACTCGGCGCGCTCGCCTCTGCCTGACCGGCCTGACCGGCCTGCCCTCACTCCCCGCTCCGCCGCCCGCGCCAAGGTCGCGCGTGGCGTGACCCGTCCGCCGAGAGGGCGCATATGCACCCCCGAAAGGCCGAGAATGCCCTAATGAGCCGGCGCATATACCCCTCGAGCCTTCGCGGTAGCGTTGCTCGCGTCGAGGACCTCGACACTTGCTGACCCTTGACGATCGGTAGGCCAGTAGCGGTGACCGCACCACGCCGGCTAGACACGGTGTCCTCGGCCGAGGAAACCCCAGACGTCGTCCAGCCCTGGGCTGAACTGGGTCTACGGCCGGACGAGTATGCCCTGCTCGGCGAGATCCTCGGCCGGCGCCCCACCTCCTCCGAGCTAGCCATGTACTCGGTGATGTGGAGCGAGCACTGTTCCTACAAGTCGAGCAAGGTGCATCTACGCCAGTTCGGCGAGTCACTCACCGACGCGATGCGCGAGCACCTCATGGTGGGCATTGGGGAGAATGCCGGCGTCGTCGACATCGGCGCCGGGTACGCCGTGACCTTCAAGGTCGAGTCGCACAACCACCCGTCGTACGTCGAGCCGCACCAGGGTGCGGCGACAGGTGTCGGCGGGATCGTCCGCGACATCCTCGCTATGGGCGCGCGGCCGGTCGCGGTGATGGACTCGCTGCGCTTCGGCCCGCTGGAGGCTGCAGATACCCGTCGGGTGCTGCCGGGGATCGTGGCGGGAGTCGGCGCGTACGGGAACTGCCTGGGGCTGCCTAATGTGGGAGGTGAGGTGGTCTTCGACCCGTCGTACATCGGCAACCCGCTGGTGAACGCGCTGTGCGTCGGTGTGATGCGACACGAGCAGATCCACCTGGCGAAGGCGTCCGGCGTCGGGAACCGGGTCATCCTGTACGGCGCGAAGACCGGTGGGGACGGCATCGGCGGCGTCTCGGTGCTGGCCTCGGAGACGTTCGACGCCGACGGCCCGGCCAAGCGTCCGAGCGTGCAGGTCGGTGATCCCTTCATGGAGAAGCTGCTCATCGAGTGCACCCTCGACTTGTTCAAGGCTGGTCTGGTCGTCGGAATCCAGGACCTCGGTGGTGCGGGCCTGTCGTGCGCGACCTCGGAGCTGGCGAGTGCCGGGGACGGGGGAATGCACGTATGGCTCGACCGGGTCCCGCTGCGCGACTCCTCACTGACGCCCGAAGAGATACTGATGAGCGAGTCGCAGGAACGCATGATGGCGGTGGTCGAGCCGGACAAGCGCGGCGACTTCCTCGAGATCTGCGAGCGATGGAACGTCGAGGCCGCCGACATCGGCGAGGTGACCGACACTGGGCGCCTCGTCGTCGAGTGGCGCGACGCTATCGTCGTGGACGTCCCTCCCCGAACCGTTGCACACGAGGGCCCTGTCTACGTGCGGCCGTATGCCGAGCCCTCCTGGCAGCCGGACCTCCAGGCCGACGGGAGCGCCCGCTTGACCCGGCCGACCTCCCCGGACGAGCTTCGGGCAACCTTGCTGCGGCTCGTCGGCTCCTCCAACCTCTGCGACAAATCCTGGGTGACGGACCAGTACGACCGCTACGTGCAGGGCAACACCGTGCTCGCACAACCTGAGGACTCCGGCGTCGTCCGGATCGACGAGGAGTCGGGGCTCGGGATCGCTGTCTCCACTGACTGCAATGGCCGCTTCACCAAGCTCGACCCGTTCGCCGGAGCGCAGCTCGCGCTGGCCGAGGCATACCGCAACGTCGCCACCACTGGAGGCCGACCCCTCGCGGTCACCGACTGCCTCAACTTCGGCTCGCCGGAGGACCCGGACGTGATGTGGCAGTTCGCGGAGGCAACGACGGGGCTGGCCGAGGGATGCCGTGCACTGGGTATCCCGGTCACCGGCGGCAATGTCAGCTTCTACAACCAGACAGGCGAAACAGCCATCTTGCCCACCCCAGTGGTCGGGGTGGTCGGGGTTGTCGACGACGTCTCTCGACGTACGCCCATGGGCTTCGCCGACGAGGGGCGGCTGATCTACTTGTTGGGGACGACGCGAGACGAGCTCGACGGGTCCGAATGGGCGCATGTCGTACATGGACACCTCGGGGGCCTGCCACCGCAGGTCGATCTGGCCCAGGAGAGACGGCTCGCCGAGCTGCTCGTCGATGCCTCCACCGGCGGGCTCGTCGACTCCGCGCATGACCTGTCCGAGGGCGGTCTGGCTCAGGCACTCGTTGAGTCATGTCTGCGGTACAACATCGGAGCGGCGGTCTCGTTGCCGGACGACGACGACCCGTTCGTCGCGTTGTTCAGTGAGTCGCCGACCCGGGTGCTGGTAGCTGTGCTGGAGACCGAGGAGGCCGGCTTCGCGGCGATGTGCCAGAGCCGGAGCTTTCCCCGTCTTCGGATCGGAAAGACCGCAGGGCGGGGCGGCGATGCGGTCCTCGAGGTAAACGGGTGCTTGAAGATTCCCCTGAGTGAGCTTCGGGCCGCCTGGAGTGAGCCCCTCCGGGCGGCGTTCGGCTAACGAGAACGCCGTCTCGTCCCTCTGCCGAGAGGGCGAAAATGCTCCGTCGAAAGGGCGGATATGACCCGTCGAGCGGGTGAGAATGCCCCGTTGTGCGGGCGGCCCGGGCGACCGGCCCTATTGGTCTATAGCAACGGGAGCAGCTCAGTGAGATCCGAGCGCTGGCCAGAGGCCCTGAGTGATCCGACAACAACGGCCTCGCTGAAGTCGACCCGCCCCCGCGCGAGCGAGAGCCAGGTATCGGCGTCCATCTCGACCACAGCTGGTGGAGTGCCTCTGGTATGGCGCGCACCCTCGATGCACTGCACCGCTGCCAAGGGTGGCACCCGAATCTCGACGCTCCTGCCCGGAGCCCTCTCAGCAAGCACCGCCAAGAAGTGCATTACACCCGCTCGAACGTCGTCGGATGCGGGCGGCACCCCGTCGGCGTCGGCTGCATCGAGCCTCGTCAGGACCGCCAACAGTTCCGCCGCCGGCAGCGGACGCAGACGCGCACTCACGTCGGGAAGCGTAGTCGATGCCAACGGCCGAAAGGCGGGGACGGAGCGCGGCCAGGCCAGGCGTTCGCGTCCTCTGAACGGGGCAGATTCGCCCTCCCGGCGGGGTATCGCGCCCGCTCGACCGAGAGGGGGAGGGGACGCACGGGATAGGGTCCCCGGATGACTGATCTGCGAGCCGCGGTCGCGTCGGTGTTGCCGGGCGTCAGACGCGACCTCGAACAGCTGATCCGCATCGAGTCGGTGAGCGCTGACCCGTCGAGACACTGCGAAGTACGCCGCTCGGCCGAGGCGACCGCCGCCCTGTTTCGCGAGGAGGGGTTCGACGTCGAAACCCTGACCGCGGAAGGCGGACTTCCGGCAGTGATCGCCCGAAGAGCGGCACCGCACGGCGCGCCGACAGTCCTGCTCTACGCCCACCACGACGTCCAACCCGAAGGCGACCACTCGGCCTGGGACTCCGAGCCCTTCACGCCGACCGAACGCGGCACACGCCTCTTCGGCAGGGGTTCCGCCGACGACAAGGCAGGCATCGCCGTACACCTGGCAGCCGTGCGCGCCCATGGGTCAGACCTACCCGTCGGCGTGACGGTGTTCGTCGAGGGTGAGGAGGAGATCGGCTCTCCGAGCCTCGACCGTCTTCTCGCGCAGCACAATGACGTGTTGCAGAGCGACGTGATCGTGATCGCGGACTCGACCAACTGGGACATCGGCACTCCCGCACTGACCACGTCCTTGAGAGGGCTGGCCGACTGTGTCGTCGAGGTCCGCACACTCGACCACGCGGTGCACTCCGGGATGTGGGGAGGCGTCGTCCCGGATGCTCTCACCGCACTGTGCAGACTGATCGCCACCCTCCATGACGACGAGGGGAATGTCGCCGTCGAAGGACTCGCGTCGTCCGCGTCATCCGGCCTCGACTATCCCGAGGACCGGCTGCGCACAGAGGCGGGTATCACCGAGGGAGTCGAGTTGTTCGGTACCGGCAGCGTCGTGGACCGGCTCTGGACCAAGCCAGCCCTCGCGGTGATCGGGATCGACGCGACGACGGTGGCGGACGCCAGCAACACCCTGCTGCCCGTCGCGCGCGCCAAGATCAGTCTTCGCGTCTCGCCTACGGATGATGCCGACGCCGCACTTCAGCGACTGCGCGACCACCTGACCAGCCGTGCGCCCTGGGGTGCGCACGTGTCGGTGACCGGCGGGGAGACCGGCCAACCCTACGCCATCCAGGCAGACGGTCCCGCGTACGACGCCGCTCGCGACGCGTTCACCGAGGCCTGGGACGGCACTCCGCCCGTCGATATCGGCGTCGGCGGCTCGATCCCGTTCATCGCCGCCTTCGCCGAGACATTTCCCGAAGCGGCGATCCTGGTGACCGGGGTCGAGGACCCCGACACCCGGGCGCATGGTGCCAACGAGGGACTTCATCTTGCGGAGTTCGAGCGGGTCTGTCTTGCGGAGGCGCTCCTGTTGTCCAAACTGGCCGAGTTGACCGACTTGGCGGCGGACCGCACCCCGTAGACTGCGGAGGTGCCGCGCGGAGATGGGCGACTGACCGACGATCTCGATCCCCAGGACCGCGGACCCCAGGACGCCTGTGGTGTCTTCGGTGTCTGGGCTCCCGGCGAGGAGGTGGCGAAGCTCACCTACTTCGGGCTCTACGCGCTGCAGCACCGCGGACAGGAGTCCGCCGGGATCGCGGTCGGCAACGGCCGGCAGATCCTGGTCTACAAGGACATGGGCCTCGTATCCCAGGTCTTCGACGAGGCGACGCTCGCCTCCTTGCAGGGCCACCTCGCCATCGGCCACTCGCGCTACTCGACCACCGGTTCGAGCGTCTGGCGCAATGCGCAACCCACCTTCCGCGCTACGCCGGCCGGGTCCCTCGCACTCGCGCACAACGGCAACCTCACCAACACCGGTGAGCTCGCCGTACGCGTCGAGGCACTGGCGCGCTCGAGCGGTCGGCTCGACCTCCCCGCCTACCAGCCCGACTCGTCGACGGACACCGACATCGTCACCGCACTCCTCGCGTCGTACCCGGACAGGAGCCTCGAAAAGGCGGCGCTCGAGGTGCTCCCGACTCTCGTCGGTGCGTTCTGTTTCGTCTTCATGGATCAAGGGACGCTGTACGCGGCACGCGATCCTCAGGGCATCCGGCCCCTTGTGCTGGGCAGGCTCGAGCACGGGTGGGTGGTGGCATCGGAGACCGCTGCGCTCGACATCGTCGGCGCTTCGTTCATCCGTGAGATCGAGCCCGGAGAGCTTGTCGCGATCGACGAGTTCGGGCTGCGTTCGCAGCGCTTCGCCGAGCCGGCACCTAAGGGCTGCCTGTTCGAGTTCGTCTACCTCGCGCGACCCGACACGTTGATCTCCGGTCAGCGCGTGCAGACGGTTCGTGCGGAGATCGGCCGGAGGCTGGCTCGGGAGCATCCGGTCGAGGCGGACCTCGTCATCCCCGTCCCGGAGTCGGGCACACCGGCCGCCATCGGGTACGCCGAGGAGAGTGGCACCCCCTACGGCCAGGGGCTGGTCAAGAACTCGTACGTCGGCCGCACGTTCATCCAGCCCAGCAACACCATCCGGCAGCTCGGCATCCGACTCAAGCTCAACCCGCTTCGAGACGTGATCGAGGGGAAGCGGCTCGTCGTCGTCGACGACTCCATCGTGCGTGGCAACACCCAGCGTGCGCTGGTGCGAATGCTGCGCGAGGCGGGTGCCAAGGAGGTGCACGTCCGGATCGCGAGTCCCCCGGTGAAGTGGCCGTGCTTTTACGGTATCGACTTCGCCACGCCAGCCGAGCTCATCGCTCATGGTCTCAGTGCCGTTGACATCTGCCGGTCGATCGGTGCTGACTCCCTGGGGTATGTGTCCCTGAGCGAACTCGTCGCCGCGACCCGGGTCGACGAGGACAAGCTGTGCCGGGCCTGCTTCGACGGGGTGTACCCCGTGCCCCTGCCGGAGCCGCAGCTCCTCGGCAAGCACACGCTCGAGCTCGAGCCGGTGACGACGCTCGATGTCGACGGGCTGGCGGCGTCGCTCGGCGGCAGCGGGGCAGCAGACGCCCTCACCCGACCTTGACCGGCGGGATGTCCAGTGGTCCAGCGAATGACGGACCGCTCGCTCCGCGAGCCGACTACACCGCCGCAGGCGTGTCGACATCGGAAGGCGAGCGCGCGGTCACTTTGATGCGAACGTGGGTGGAGCAGGCCCGCCGTCCGGAGGTGGTGGGCGGGATCGGAGGCTTCGCCGGCCTGTTCGACGCATCCGCGCTGCGTGACTTCCGGCGTCCTCTGTTGGCGTCTAGCGCCGACGGGGTGGGCACGAAAGTCGCGATCGCCCAGGCGCTCGACATCCACGACACGATCGGCTTCGACCTCGTCGGGATGCTTGTCGACGACCTCGTGGTCTGCGGTGCGGAGCCGTTGTTCATGACCGACTACATCGCCTGCGGGAAGGTCGTGCCCGAGCGCATCGCGGCGATCGTCAAGGGCATCGCCGAGGCGTGTGTCACCGCGGGCTGTGCCCTCCTGGGCGGCGAGACCGCGGAGCACCCCGGTCTGATGGCGAGCGACGAGTACGACATCGCTGGTTCGGTGACCGGAGTGGTGGAGGCCGATGACCTACTTGGCCCGGAACGGGTCCGGTCGAGTGATGCGCTGATTGCCATGCGGTCGAGCGGGTTGCACTCCAACGGGTACTCACTCGTGCGTCACGTCGTCCTGTCGCAGCCCGGCTGGTCCCTGGACCGTCATGTTGACGAGCTCGGGCGCACCCTCGGCGAGGAGCTGCTGGAGCCGACCCGCATCTATGCGCTTCCCTCCCTTGCGCTCGCCCGCAGCGCCGGCACCCGCGCCATGGCGCACGTCACCGGGGGTGGGCTCGCGGCTAACCTGCGGCGCGTGCTTCCGGCCAGCCTCGGCGCCGTCGTCGACCGGTCGACCTGGTCACCGCACCCGATCTTTGCGGTGGTGCGTGATGTCGGTGCGGTGACCCTGCCCGACCTCGAGGCGGCGCTCAACATGGGTGTCGGCATGATCGCCGTCACGGCGGCCTCGGACTCTGACCGAGCGATCGCGGATCTGCGTGGGCGCGGCGTCGACGCCTGGGTGTGCGGCGAGGTGACAGCAGGTGGGCAGGACGTGACGATGGTGGGCCAGTATCGCGACTGGTAGGGCGCCCGCGTCGCCGTCGCCGCGACATGTCGGCATCCCGACCGCTGAGTCGGGGGTGTGCGTCGGTCGGCGGGCAGGTATCGTTGGCCGCACGAAATGACTGATGACTACCGGGCACCCTCGCGGCGATCCCGGCCTGAACGTGCGAGGGGGTCGAGTCTATGGGGCGCGGCCGTGCAAAGGCGAAGCAGACCAAGGTCGCTCGCGAGCTGAAGTACCGCAACTACGACACGGACTTCACCGAGCTGCAGCGGGAGCTCCACGGCGACGGTGTGCTCCCGTCGGCCCGTGAGCCCAACCTTGAGAGCGGTGACCTTGAGCAGCCGGACGAGTACGTCGACCTCCATGACGACGAGGCCGAGTCTGCCGCGCAGCGCTGACTTCTCAGGCTAGCCACACACCGCGTAACCGGCCGACCTCGGCCATCCGCCGTTCGGCGATCCGGTCGGCAGCGGCAGCGCTGGTGATGCCCTCGGCCACGGAGACCTCGAAGACGCGTTTCGTGGTGGCGTAGATCCTCTCGGCGCGCGACCTGGCGCGGTCGAACGAGAAGCCGTCGAGCTCGTCGGCGACCTGGATGAGGCCGCCGGAGTTCACGCAGTAGTCGGGCGCGTACAAGATGCCCCGCTCCTGTAGGACGTCCTCGAGGCCCGGATGCGCCAGCTGGTTGTTGGCGCCCCCGCAGACGATCGCCGCCTTGAGCACCTCGACGGTGTCGTCGCTGATAGCCCCGCCGAGTGCGCATGGTGCATACACGTCGATGTCGGCGGTGATGAGCTCGTCGGTGTCGGCCACGACATCCACGTGCGGGTACGAGGCACGGACGCCTTGCAGTGCGGCCTGCCGGACGTCGGTGACCACGACGTCGGCTCCGTCGGCTAGGAGGTTGCCGACCAGGTGATGGCCGACTTTGCCGACACCCGCGATCCCCACCCTTCGGTTCCTCAAGGTCGGCTCGCCCCATGCCACCTCCGCCGCGGCTCGCATGCCCTGGAACACCCCGTACGCCGTCAGCACGCTGGAGTCACCGGCACCGCCGTGCTCCACCGTGCGGCCGGTCACGTAGTCGCACTCCCGCGCGACGATGTCCATGTCCTCGCTGTAGGTGCCGACGTCGCAGGCCGTGAGGTACCGGCCGTGCAGGGACTGGACGAAGCGGCCGTACGCCCTCAGCAGCGGCTCCGTCTTGTCACGGAGGGGGTCGCCGATGATGACGGCCTTTGCGCCGCCGAGGTCGAGACCCGCGAGGGCCGCCTTGTACGCCATGCTCCGTGACAAGTTGAGAACGTCTTTGACGGCTTCCGCCTCAGTGGCGTAGGGGTAGAAGCGCGTGCCACCGAGGCCGGGACCGAGCAATGTCGAGAAGATCGCGATGATGGCCCGCAGGCCGCTGGCCTCGTCCTGACAGAACACCACCTGCTCGTGTCCGCTGGTCTGGTCGAAAACCGACGACCCAGATGTATCGGTCACGGTCACGACGCTTCCTCGAGGCGGAGCCCACCCTTCGTTGAGCGCGGGCGGGTCACCTCCACGATAGGCCCTCCCCACTGCTCGGTACGGCGTGGCGTTCGGGCAGGACACGTCCTGTCGTACGCACGGGCGGCTGCCGGCGTTCGCTCGGTAGGGTTTCCTCGTGCTGCCGTATGCGTCGTATCTGCGGGTCTACGAGCCGCTGAGCGCGCTCTCGCCGGAGCTTCGTGAGTCACTGAGCGATGCGGAGACAGCCCTTCCGAGCAGCTCCGCGACACTGGCCGACGAGCAACGCACAGGGCTCGCCCGGGCGGTGACGTCATCTACTATCAGCATCGAGTCCGTCCCGGACTGTCACGTGTACGTGATGATGCGTGGCGGGCGCCCGTATTTCTGTCCCGTCGACATGCCTCTTCGTTCGTGGCTGTCCATGACGTCTCTGATCCACAGCATTGGCGGTGCCGCTGCCAGTCTCATTGTCCCGCCGGAGTCTCTGGCACTCGCGGACGAACAGTTCCTGCACTGGCGTCGCGACAACCCTCAAGCTGTCCCACACATCCGGCAGGTGACGTGGGGTGTCCCTCGCACGTGGTTCACGCTCGTCGTCGACGACGAGCGTACGAGCTATCAGGCTGGGCGCTCGGTCAGCTTGCGTTACCGCGCGAGGGTCCGCGACGCGCGTCAGCGGGCCGCTATCGCCAGACACGTCCTGCTCGGCATCGACGACACCGACCTCCTTGACGAGCTGGCGGGTCTGGGCGCGTGGCTGGGCGCGTTCCACGACGACAGCTGGGTCGAGGTCGACTATGCAGGGGTGGCGGACCTTTTGGGTGAGCAGTTGGCGGTGGACCACTCTGCGGGTGAGATCCACGAGGCGCTGGACGCCCTCCGCCGTGGCGATCTCGCCACCGCAAGCAGCATCTACCGGCACTTCGAAGAGCGATGGCGGGCTGTGAGAGGGTATGAGAGAGCGAACTGAGCGCTCGCACCTCGCGACGGAAAGTGGCGCTGGTTCGCAACCGGTCGGCATGTCGGTACGCCGCTTTGAGATATTCCGCTACCCTAAAAGACGGCATAGCCTCTATTTCATTTGATCCGACAACACGTGCTCTTGCTCAAGTCCCTGCGACGTGAGATGGTCCCGGGGAAGCTACCGGACAGTAGGCGGTCGCGCCGGATCTGTGGCGAGTGACACGACGCAAGGAGCCCTTGTGAACGTACGACCGACCGAGTCAGAACCCCTGCTCACTCCGGCGGAGGTTGCTGCGATGTTTCGAGTCGACCCGAAGACGGTCACCCGATGGGCCAAGGCGGGCAAACTCAGCTCGATCCGGACCCTCGGCGGGCACCGACGTTACCGGGAGTCGGAGGTACGGGAGCTTCTCGCCGGAATCCCGGCTCAACGGCAGACCGACGAGTGACCTCGTAGCCCGGCCTCGCGCGCTCCAACGGCTTGAGTCGCCGAGGCCTCAGGAGCGGACCGCGCGGCTGGAGATGGGCCGCAGTTCAGCCTTACCGAGAAGATCGTCGCAGGTAGGCGTTCACCAGCCGGCTGGCCAGCCGGCTCCGATCGGCCGCTTCCAGGCTTGCGACCCTGGCCCGGTAGGCAACCGCGCGACCTGCACTCAGCACCCGCTGTGCGCCGGTGCCCTCGACCGGCCGGCCGGGGCGTCTGGTACGCCACCAGACTTCGGCGTACTTCTCCGTCACCGCCACCAGTGCCGCCAATGCCGCCTCCGCCAGATCGCCGGCGCCGGCCTCGCCCGCTTCCTCGCCGTCACCGGCTGAACGGGTAGGGACGAGGTCCTCGAGGTCTCCTGTTACCTCGTAGCCGCGAGAGCGCAGCTCGGCGACCACCGCAGTAGCCCGTTCCGCGACCCAGCCGAGCTCCTGGACAGGTAGTCGGATGCGGGGAGAGGAGCGATCGACCCGCAAGGCCGGCTTCACGCCCTGCTGGACTGCACGGATGTACTGTCGTTCGTTCAGCCGACCCCCCAGACCGATGTTCACCCTTCGTAGTACCTCCGCCTCGGTCACCCCGATGGACTCGTTGGCCAGCGGGTGGTCGATGGTCAGCGCCCCGGGCTCGAGTCGCGACGCTGCGGCGAACCGTTCTTGCAGAAGTAGCAGAGGCGCACCAGGCGGCGGCACGGTAACGACATGGATGCGTTCGCGTGGCACGGCCACCTCCCACGTGTCCAGGACCCGCAAGACGTCGTGACGCAGCCAGAAGGCGACGCCTGCGGTGGCCGGGCCCCGTTCGGGTTCGCGAACCGCACCCAGGAACTCCTCCCACGACCAGGTACGGCCCTTCGCCAGCTCCTGCTGCCACGCGGATCCGATGACGTGACTGAGATCCCGCACAGTCACCACGACGTGCACCTGTGCCGGCGCGAACGCACGAACAGCCCGACGGACCTGTCCTGGTCTGGCGTTCGCGAGGAACTCCTCGGAAACCAGCACATGGGAGCCCGCCCAATTGGCCGCCGCGTCGACCAAGGCCTGCCAGGAGCCCGCGACATCAGGTTGCTCGGCCCCGCGCGTACGACGACCCATCAGGTCCCAGACGGCGAGCGTCTGTGAGCGGGACGTCCGGCCGGGTACGAGCACTCCGTCGTCGGCCAACCGATGACGACTGACCCAGAGCACCTGCTGCAGGTGGGTCGTCCCGGTCTTCGCCAGGCCGATGTGCAGGTAGACGTCTGCTCGTCCACTTCTCGAAGGATGGCCGACCACGCGCACATACTTAGCACGGCCACCGGTCGAGACGACCAGAGGGCAGTGACATCCCCCGAGCGCAGGATTCAGTGGGCCTTCAGGAGCCCGAACGTAGCGTGGTCACGCCGGGATCAGCGATCGACAGCGTCCCTCACCGCGTCAGTCGACGGACGCCCGCCTTGGTCAGGAGTGGCTCATGGGCACCAACGCTGCACCGCCTCGATCGGCTGGTGGCTGAGGCATGGCGATGGGCATGGCCCTCCAGGCGAAAGACCTGCGCAAGACTTACGCCGGGACTGTCGCTGTCGAGTCGTTGAGTCTGGAGGTCGAGGCAGGAAAGGTGCTGGGCTTTCTCGGCCCGAACGGTGCCGGGAAGACGACGGTCATCCGGATCCTCTCGACGATCCTGGTGCCCGACTCCGGCGCCTTCTGGGTCGCGGGCGTGTTCCACACCCACCCACAGCAGATCCGTCAACGGCTGGGAGTCCTACCGGAGAGCGCTGGGTACCCAGCAGGACTCACAGGAGAAGAGTGGCTGACCTACCACGGGCGCCTGTTCGGTCGGACCCGGTCGGCTGCCCGCGCTACCGCGCGCCGGCTTCTCGACGACGTCGGCCTCTCAGGTCGCGGGACATCGCGGATCGGCACCTACAGCCGCGGCATGCGCCAGCGTCTCGGCATCGCGCGCGCTCTGGTGAACGACCCGGACGTCGTTTTCCTCGACGAACCGACGCTGGGGCTCGATCCGAGCGGCCAGATCCAGGTGCTCGAGATCGTCACCCGACTCGCCCGCAAGCACGGTGTCACCGTCATGATGAGCACTCACCTGCTCGCCGAGGTGGAGCAGGTATGCGACGAGGTCCTGATCCTCAACCGAGGACACGCGGTCGCCCAGGGCACCGTCGCCGAAGTGGTCCACCGGGCCGCCGCACCCCGGCAGGCACTGGTGCGGGTGCCTCCCGAGCTGCACGACCGAGCGCTGACAGTGCTCGGTGACGGACGCATCGAGTCCCGACCGGCCGGAAGCGGTCGTCGCGGCGAGCTCACCGTCTCGGGGCCGATCACCGCTTCACCGGAGCAGCTCTCCTCCCGTGCGCTGCGGCCACTTCTCGAGTCAGGGATCCCGGTGCTGGCATTCACGCTCGAGGGTGGCCGCCTTAGCGATGCATTCCTCGCTGTCACGGCAGGCTCCGGTGGCTGAGCCGGGGGGCGACGCGGCACGCTCGGCCTTTCCCGCGTCGGTGGTGGTTGCGCAACGAGAGCTCCAGGACCTGTGGCTCGGCGGCCGCGGGCTCCCGCTCATGCTCGCCTTCACGCTGATGTCCAGCGTGACGTCATACCTCATCTCCAGCAACCAGACACTCAACTTCCTCGAGGTGCGCGAGTCGGTGAGCTTGTCCGTACGCGTCGCCGTCGCAGTCAGCGCCTTGCTGGTGGTGCTGGCGGCGGCAGACGCGATCAGCGGTGAGCGGGAGCGGGGGACCCTGGAGAGCCTGCTGTTGACTCCGGCACCCCGGAGATCGCTGGTCGTAGGGAAGGGTGTCGCCGCCTTGTCCCTCTGGCTTGCGGCCGTCATCTTGTCGATGCCGTATGTGTGGTTTCTCGGTCGCGGGGTCGGCGTCGTCGGCAAGGCGGCGGTCGGGAGCCTGGTCGTGAGCGGACTGCTCGCGCTGTTCCTGACGGGTCTGGGCCTGGTGATCAGTATCGTCTTGACATCCAACCGGGTCAGCCTCGCGCTGAGCCTCTTCATGCTGGTGGCGCTCTACGCGCCGAGCCAGCTGGCGACGGTCGGTCTCCAGCCGTCCGCCGGGGACCTGGTGCAACGCCTCGACCCCTTCACCAGTGGCCTGCGGTACCTAGACGCGCTGGTTGTCGGCGGACACTCATACGGCCAGGACGTCGGGCTGCTGCTTGCGCCCGGGATCGGCGCGGTCGCCTTTCCGGTGGCAGCCCTGGCAATGTCCGGGCACCTTGCCTTGTTCGGCCGCGACCGGCCATGAGGCGTGTTCTCGCGGTGACTGCCCTGCTGCTGGCCACGAGTTCCGCCACCTCCGCGCCTGCGCGTGGGTCCATGCCGGCCGGGATCGGGTCGGACCCAGTAACGGTTCGGCTCGACCGTTCAGCCATTGACACCAGCCTGGGTGGGCGTATCGAGCTCACCTCGACCGTACGCAATGCGACAAGGCAGCCGATGTCCGGCTTGATCGCACACCTCAACGTGTTCAGCACCGACCCGGGCACCTACGTCGACCCCGAGGACTGGTCGTCGCACCGGACGCAGTTCCCGGCGGCCGTTCCAGCACACGGGTCTGTGGCGCTGACCTGGCCCGTCCAGGCGGTCAACAGCGGTCGTCTGGTCGTCTACGTCGCGGTGACCGACGTCCAGCAGCACCGGGTGACGGTGAGCATGCCGCTCGAGCTCACCGTCTCCAAGCGTCAGACCGTCGACCCGGGAGGAGTTCTGCCCTTGGCCGTCGGGGTTCCCGGAGCGGTCGCTGTCGTTCTCGGTCTGGTCCTGCTTCGCCGCCGAAGGACCGCCTGACAAGCGGTCGGACCGTATCCGATCCCTCGGATGCACCCGAAAATCGGCAAACAGGGAGTCGGCAAGCGAGTAACCTGACGCGTGGTGGCGACACGTCGCCGAAGTCCGGCGATGGCAGCGGGAGGGGACGAGCCGGTGTCTCGGTGGCAAGGGCGATGATGACCGCTCCAGCTGGTCGGAGCTACGAGACATGGGTGCCGCCGGCTCCCATCAGCGCTTCGCGGTGTCGCGAGTTCGTCCGGGAGGTCCTGGCGTCCCATCGCACTCTTGACGCGTGGTCTGACACCGCCCAGCTTCTCGTCAGCGAGCTCGTCACCAACTCCATCATGCATGCCCAGACCATCGTGGGTGTGGTAGTGACCGTCTACGACGGCGGACTCCGTGTGAGCATCAGTGACAGCGGTCCGGCCGAGATAACGCCGCGTCCGGCGTCGGAGACGTCGACGACCGGTCGGGGCCTTGACCTCGTGCGTCTCCTGGCAGGCGAGCTCGGCTTCGTCACCAGGCCGGCCGGCAAGGAGGTCTGGTTCAGCCTGGGTGTCGTCCCTCGCATGCTCGCTGGCGAGGCGTACCGTGGCCCGGCTGCTACCTCGGCATCGCTGACGCTGCAGTCTGTTCCTTGGCTGCTCTTCTTGAGCTGGGTCCCTCATGCCGCTGCCATGGTGCGGGAGACGTTGCTGATAAGCCTTTCCGCCCCTGCGGGTGGCGGTCAGGTGCCTCTGGAGGACCTTGCCGCGGCCAACGAGGCGATCGGATACTTGGCCGTAGCCGCCGCGGCAGCTGACCTCCCGCTGGAGGGAACGACCCGGACAGACCTCTCGATGCAGCTGTCACCACGTCTCACAGACTCCTTCGTCCAGCTGAAGAGGGTGCTCCGCGTGGCCTTCGAGCTGGCCGTTAACGGCTCGCTGCTTGTTCGTCCCGCACCCCCTGAGGTCGTGGCCCTGAGGGAGTGGCTCTGCGACGAGGTCGCGCGTCAGAGCGCCGGCGGGCCACCCACATCGTGGCCGGCCACCGACCTCACCACCAACTGGCTCGAGCAGATGCCACCTGCCCAGTTCGATGTCATCCAGGTCACGACCTCGGAGGAGGCCGTCGTCGCCGCTGACGACACGAACCGCATCCTTGCGGTGTCGAGCTCTGCTGCGGCGCTTCTCGGGTGGGAGGCAGAGCGCCTCGTCGGCCAACGGATCACCGTCCTGGTGCCTGCCCGCCTCCGCGAGGCCCACGTCGCCGGGTTCGTCCACTTTCTGCTTACAGGCAAGCGAGCTCTCACCGAGCACCCCATCGTCCTTCCGGCCCTGCGCGCGGACGGCTCAGAGGTGTCCATCCGCCTGTTCATCGACCCTCTGGGAACGGATGCGGGCAGGACGGTGTTCCTCGCACACTTCGAGCCGGTCACGTGAGGTGCTGCTGCCAGTCGGCTCGGTTCTCTTCGAGGTAGCGCACGGCTTCCAGCCATCTGACCCCCCTGGTCTCGTTCCATACCCTCCTGTACGACGGACGGCCGGCCTCGGCGCCGCGACGGACCGTCTCGTACATGGCCATCTCCCTGGCGCGCACCGTGTCGAGGAGCGTTCTCCGGCCCTGATCGTCGAGGCCATAGGAGTCACACAGGAGCCGCAGGCGTGGGCCTCGTGACTCCGAGGGGTACCCGTACCTGCGACAGAACCCGTCATCTTCCAAGGGGACGAACGACCAGGCAGCGCACGCCACGTCCCAGACCGGCGGCGCCGGCGCCGCATAGTCCCAATCGATGAAGACCCTCGGGTGACCGTGGGAGTAGATCGTGTTGACGGGTGCGAGGTCGCTGTGACAGACGATCCCATCCTCTGGGGCGCCGACGAGGCTTTGCCACGAGCCACGAGCCACGAGCCACGACTCGGCGCCACGAAACCGGCGACCGCCTCGTGGTACCGACGGATCAGACGCGCGACATCGGCCAGCGCCTTGTCACCGTGAAGAGCCGCGCTCCGGGCGTGGTGCCCGTCGACGCCCTCTGCGTAGGTGAGCAGCTCGCGTCCCTCCACGTCGGTGCCACGAACTCGCGGAGCGCCGTCGAACCCGACATCCTCGAGGTGACGGAGCAGCGCATGTACCGCCGGGGTCCATGGGCCGGTCGAGCGACGTACCAAGTCGCCGACCCGCGACACCGTGGTCCCGCCACCACCCCGGAGCGGTACCCCGTCGTCGCTCGACACGTTTCAGTATCGACCGAGGCGGAGCCCGAACGAACACCCAAGTCTGGTCAGCTCGTGGAGTCGTACACAGCGATGAGTCGGAAGGTTTCGACAGGTTCCGCATTGTCTTTCTGGTCGAGCAGCCCAGCGACTCGGTCTCCGCATCGCAACGTGGTAGACACCGGCACCCGACAGGGCTTCGAGCTCAGGCACCCCGAGCCGACGGTAGGGGACCCGATCGAGCACGACGTTTCGCGCGGTTGCACGATCAGCCCAAGCGGGCCGTGCGATGAGAAGGGATCGCCTGGCTCCGCGCATGGCAGTCGCTTCACGGTTCGAAGCGGTAGCCCATGCCCGGTTCGGTGAGCAGGTGTTGGGGTCTCGCCGGGTCGCGCTCGAGCTTGCGCCGAAGCTGAGCCATGTAGACGCGCAGATAGTTGGTCTCCGTGTCGTACCCGGGTCCCCAGACGTCCAGGAGCAGTTTCTTCTGGCTTACCAGCTTGTGTGGGTTGCGGAGGAGGATCTCGAGCATGTGCCATTCGGTGGGGGTGAGCCGTACCTCCTCGCCGTCGCGCTCAGCTCGTTTGGCGCTCAATTCGATGGTGAAGGTTGCCGTGCGGATGACCGGGCCGTCGTCAGGGGCCACTGCCCGGCGAAGCGCGGCGCGGAGCCGGGCAAGCAGCTCGTCCATGCCGAACGGCTTGGTGATGTAGTCGTCGGCACCGGCGTCGAGGGCTGCGACCTTGGCGGCCTGAGCATCGCGGGCAGACAGCACGATGATGGGCAGGCTGTTCCACCCCCGCAGACCCTCGACGACCTCTACACCGTCCATGTCGGGCAGGCCGAGGTCGAGGATCACGAGGTCGGGCACCGTCGTGGCGGCGATCCGCAGCGCTGACCGTCCGTCTGCAGCCGTGCTGACGTCGTACGAGCGGGCCTGGAGGTTGACCGAGAGCGCCCTGAGAAGCGCTGGGTCGTCCTCGACGATGAGTACGCGTGTCATGGAACCCTCGGAAGGGCGACCGACATCGTCAGGCCACCACCGGGTGTCGGGGAAGGGGTCAGGGTGCCGCCCATCGCCTCGGTGAACCCTCGAGCGATGGCCAGGCCGAGTCCGACACCGGCGTCGGTCCCCCGGTCGTCCAGCCGTTGGAACGGGGCGAACATACGTTCCCACTCCGCTTCCGGGACGCCTGGTCCCCGGTCGACCACTCGTAGGGTCACATCGGCGCGGTCACTGAGCTGAGCGTCTACAGACACCGGCCTTATCTCGTCGGAGAAGCGCAAGGCGTTGTCGACCAGGTTGGCGACCACCCGTTCCAACAGGCCGGGGTCGGCCTCGACGAGGGGCAGATGGTCGGGCACGTCGACGGTGACGGGCCCTTGCTGGGTGTCGAGAACCACCTGGGCGACGACCGCATCCAACGCGACCGGCTGTAGGGCGACGAGTAGGGCGCCGGCCTGCAACCGACTCATCGCGAGAAGGTTGTTGATGAGGGCGTCGAGGCGGTCGGCGGACGTCTCGATCGTGGCCAGCAGCTCCTGTTGCTCGTCGACGGTCCAGACGACGTCTCCTTGTCGGAGACTGGACACAGCGGCTTTGATGCCGGCCAACGGTGTGCGAAGGTCGTGTCCGACAGCGGCGAGGAGCGCTGAACGGACCCGGTCGATCTCGGCGAGCTGTCGGGTCTTCGATGCCTGTTCGGCCAGGTTCTGTCCCTCCCAGGCCCGTGCAGCGGTGTCGGCGAGTCGCGTGAGGAGCTGTCGATCTTCTGCGAAGAGGCGCGGACCCGCCGCTACGAGGCTGAGACCAGGATCGAGCTCGACCGACAATACGGGCGGTCCCTCGAGTGCCGGACCCACGCGCCCGACTTCGTCGTCGCGCCCATTGGCATGCCTCACGAGCGCGACGGACGTCATTCCGAAGAGATCTTGCACCTGTGTCAACACAGCCGGGAGTGAACTGTTGTCGACAGGTGCCGCGACGAAACGAGACAGTGCCTCGGCTTCCATCCGGCTACGGACGGCCGTGACCTGATGTCGCGCGCCGATGTCGACCGCGAGGCTGACCACCGACCCCACGAAGACGAAGACGACCAACGAGATGACGTTGTCGCGCTGCTCAACCGCGAAGGTGTGGTACGGCGGCGTGAGGAACCAGTTGGCCAGCCCGAACGAGACGAACGCGCCAGTCACAGCCGGAACGGGCCCGCCGACGACGGCGATGACTACCACTGCCATGAGATACAGCAGCAACACTGTTGCGAGGGACACGTGGTCACGTGTTCCGACCAGGGCCCAGGTCAGCACCGGCAGGCCTAGCCCAACGAGCACGAGTCCGCTTCGCCGGCGGGCCGGTGACAGACCGGTGAAGCCGAAGAGGCGTTGCCTACCAGTTGGCCGGTTCGCGGAGACGGCATCGGATGCCATGCCTCACTGTGACACAGGGCTCCCGAGGCCACGGCCGCCCGAGGCCGGCGACTCAGGCGACGGTGAAACGAATGATGCAGAGCGCTCCGGCGATAAGGCAGTAGATGGCGAACGGGGTCAGGGTGCGCGTCTCGAAGTACCGCACCAAGAAGCGCACCGTCAGGTACGCCGTGACTCCCGCGACGAGTGCACCTACCAGCACCTGGCCCCGGATACCGTCTCCGGCTGAGCCGGCGAGTACAGGCAGCTTGAGGACACCGGCCGCGAAGATGACCGGCGTAGCAAGCAAGAACGAGAACTTCGCTGCATCCTCGTGATCCAGCCCGCGCAACAGCCCAGCCACCATGGTGATTCCCGATCGGGAGATGCCGGCGAAGAGCGCGAAGGTCTGGAACAGGCCGATGACGCCTGCCTCGCGGTAGCTGAGACCGAGCAGGCTCCGACGCTGAGCAACGACGACTCCTCCGCTTCCTGCGCTTGGCGCTGACAACGGGTCGGCTTCACGCCGTTCAGCGTTTCGGCGAAGTCGTTCGCCGACGAGCAGAATGATCCCGTTGATGAAGAGGAAGATGGAGGCCGCCAGTGGCTTCGCGAACAGGGTTCGGAAGGTGTGCTCCAACAAGAGCCCGGTGATTCCGACCGGGATGGTCGCGATGACGATGAGCCAGGCCAACCGCTCGTCCGACGTCTCGATCCGTCGGCGCAGGCACGATCGGAAGAAGGCCGAGATGATGCGTGCCCAGTCGCGCCAGAAGAACACCAGCAAAGCGATAGCGGTTGCGACGTGCAGTGCCACGATGAAAGCCAAGTAAGGCGACTGCTCGCTGTTGGACGAGGAAGCCTGGGTCACGAGGTCTTGCCACGACCCACCGATCACAGCCGGGACCAGGACCGAGTGCCCCAGACTCGACACCGGAAAGAGCTCGGTCGCACCTTGAAGAAGTCCGATGACCACTGCCTGCACATAGGTTATCGGATCCATGAAGAGCTACCTCTGTCAGACGAAGAGAAGGGCAATGACGGAGCTGGAGCTGATCGGAAAGACCCCGCGCTTCGCACATTGACGGACGTGACCATTGCCCTGATCGTAGGTAGGACACATGAAGCCCGCGTGAAGAACGTATGCCGAGCGGCAGGGATACGTGAGATCGGCCGGTGCCCAGTGGCGCCTTCAGCGCCGAGCAGGACCGAAGGAATGACGCGATGCCTCCGGGGCCAACGCCCTGATTTCGATGGCGCTCGGCACGCGCTGCTACAAGTATCGGGGCACTGCGGACCGGGGCCGCTACAGTTCGGGCGACTCCACCAAGGCGTTCGAGATCAGGCGCCGGTTGTGGACCGAGTACCAGGACCGAGCACCGGTGTCGGGACGAGACGAGGAACGTCTGTGACCATTGAGAAGGCAAGCGGTGAGCGTGCGCGCGCTCCCCGGGTCGTCGGCCCGGACGAGCTCGACCGGGTGGTGGAGATACTGGTCGGCGCATTCTTTGACGACCCGACGTGGGCGTGGGCCCTTCCGGACCCACGCCTGCGCCGCGAGCAGTACCGCCTGCTGTGGCGGCTGATCGTGGAGGGGGCTGCGCGCTACCCGTCGGTCTGGCTGAACGCGGAGGAGACGGCGACGGCTGTGTGGATCCCACCAGGCGGAACCGATATGTCGGTCGAGCAGGAAGCCATGGTCGAGCCGCTCCTGACCGAGATGCTGGGCGACGGCGCCGCAAGGGTGCTCGGCACCTTCAAGGCCTTCGCTGAGGCTCGTCCGGTGGGTCAGGAGCACTACTATCTGACCCTGCTCGGCACCGACCCCCATCACCGCGGGAAAGGAGCTGGACTGCGCCTGCTCGCGGACACCCTGCAGGTCGCCGATGACGCAGCCATGCCGGCATATCTCGAGGCGAGCAACCCGGTCAACGTGGCGCTGTATGCGAGGTACGGCTTCCGCGTGCGCAGCACGTTCGGTCTACCAGAGGACGGGCCTGACGTCCCTACCATGTGGCGAGAACCCCGTCGCAGTAGTACTTCTGCGACGCAGCCCACGCTCGACCCGTCCATGCCGGACGTTGCGCCCTGACACGTGGGGCTTGGTGTCATTCCCTCTGCTGCTTGGGCGCCTCTACCGGACGGCCCATGCCGCAGCGCCGGCGACGAGGGCGTCCTCGGCGACTGCTCCGTAGTTGTCGCGCCCGAACCGCTTGCTCGCCCAGGTGCGCCACTGCAAGCCACCGTAAGCGCCGATCAGGGAGCCGCCCAAAGCGACAGCTGCTCCGAGCAGAAGGGGGTGCCGCGATCGGCGGGCCAGCAGGGCGCCGCTACCGGCGGCGACGACGAGCCGCGGGATCAGCGACTCCGGAACCGTCCGGCTCTTTGCTCTGGCTGACTGGTCCCCGACGGCTTCGCCAGCGGCGGCCAAGGTCGCGACGCCGCGGGCTATCGGGGTCTGCAACCAGGCCGGGTCGGTCGATGACGCCGACCATGTCAGGGCGGTCGGTGCTGCCGAGACTCGGGCACCAGTTGCAGCTCCGAATACGGCAACCTTGACCAGCTCGTTCGTCTTCATACGCGAACCTCCAAGTAAATCGCAAGAGTGAGAAGCCCTGTGGTACTCAGCGGCTAGTGGGCCAGCGGCAATACATTTCGGGCAGCACCAGGACGGCCGAAGTAGTAGCCCTGGCCGCTGTCGCAGTCGAGCTCCTTCAGACGGTTCTGCTGCTCCGCCGACTCCACTCCCTCGGCGACCGCACTGAGGCCAAGGGAATGCGCCAAGGCGATGACTGCCTTGACTATCACCCCGTCCTTGTCGCTACTGCAGAGGCCAGCCACGAAGGACTGGTCGACCTTGAGCTCATCCACCGGGAACCGCTTGAGGTGGGTCAGGGACGAGTAGCCCGTGCCGAAGTCGTCGATGATGAGAGCCACCCCTAGTTGTCTGCATTCCTGTAGGGCGCTCACCGTTGCGTCGGTGTCCTCCATGATGGCGCTTTCGGTGATCTCCAGCCCGACGAGTCCGGGGGCTACCCCGCTCGTGTCGAGCGCTTGGCTGATGGTCTCTGCCAGGTTCGGCTGCAGGAATTGGAGCGGTGACAAGTTGATGTTGACGCGCAGCCCGTGGCCCATCGCGTCGCTCTGCCAACGTCGGGCCTGACGGCAAGCCAGGTTGAGCACCCGCTCTCCGATAGGGAGGATGAGGCCGCTGCTCTCGGCGAAGGAGAGGAAGTCACGCGGCACGAGAAGCCCCCGCTCGGGATGACGCCAGCGGAGCAGGGCCTCCACCCCCGTCACCGCTCCGCTGGTGAGCGACACCAACGGCTGGTAGCTCACAAAGAACTCGTCACGCTCGAGCGCTCGGTGCATATCGGCGTAGATGGACAGGCGCACCGAGGCGGGCGTACGCGTCGCCTGCTCGAAGATCTCGCACCGGTTGCCACCGAGCTGCTTGGCACGGTACATCGCTGAGTCGGCATTCCCGACGAGCGTCGCGACGTCCATACCACCCCGTAGCACTGCCACCCCGATGCTGGCCGGCACAAACAGGTCGCTCCCGGCGAGAAACACCGGAGCGGCGAGGGCTTGCTGGACGCGATCGGCCAAATCGAGAACGCGGGGGTAGTCGGCAACGCCTTCACAGAGAATCGCGAACTCGTCACCGCCGAAGCGAGCCACCGTGTCGGTCTCGCGGATGACCTCTTGCAGCCGCTTACTCACGGCAATCAACAGCTGGTCACCGACCTCATGACCTCTGCTGTCGTTGACCAGTTTGAAGCGGTCGAGGTCGATGAAGAGGACCACCACGTCGGCACCGGAGCGCCGCCGCCGCCGTAGCGCGATTTCGCACCGATCCAGGAATACGGCTCGGTTGGGCAAGCCGGTGAGCTGGTCATGGGTCGCCTGATGCGACAGCTGGCTCTCGAACTCACTCCGGGTGACAGCGATCGCGGCGATCCGCGCTGCACTCTTCAAGATATCTGTCCATTCGCTTCCGCGACCGACAGCTGGGCTGGACGGAGCGATTACCACCATGACGCCTAGCACCCGGTCGGCTTGCGTCGCCTGGATCGGCACCGCCCAGCAGCCTTGTGCACCGATGCCCAACACCGGTAGACGCAACTGGGGCCACTCATCGTCGGCTCGAACGTCGTCGACGGACACCACGAGCTGTTGGCGCACCGCCGCTCTGGTGATGCTCGTGCTGGGGTCGAGCCCAAAAGCGTTGATCGCACGGAGGGTGGCCATATCGATACCGGAAGACGCCACCAGCCGAGGCTGGCTGTTATCGGTGGGGTCTAGCAGCAGCAGCGCACAGCGGACGCCCTCTCGAAGCCCAGTCAAGCTCGAAGCGAGGACCTCGAGACTCTTGGCCAGCGGAGCACTTTTGGCGATGAGCTCCAGCACGGTCGCCTGCCCGATGATCAGCTTCTCAGCCTGCTTCAGCTCGCTCACGTCACGCGCCATGATGATGAGGTGGTCAGCCAGCCCGTCCACATGTTGTGCCTTCGCATAGGAGCAGGACAGCCAACGTTTCTCACCGGCCTTGGTGCGCACCAACAACTCGGTTGGAGGATCCGCCCCTGCCTCGACCCAGTTGCTCAGTGACACAGGGAGGTTCATCGAGTCGACTGGCGTGAGTACATCGAGGCCTGGCGTAGCGATCACCTGCTCACTGGCGAAACCCGTCAGCCGCTCAAGTGCGGGGTTCCACGCTGTCACCGTGCCGTCGGCTCCGAGAGTGGCGATGCCGTCCTGAGCCTGGTTGACGATCTGCGCCAGGTTCGCTCGCTCACCGACGATCGAGGCAACCAGCCCCGCCTTCTCCACCGCGAGGCCGATCTCGCGGGCCATTCCCGCGACACTCTCGAGCTCGCGGTCGGGAAACGCGACAGCTCTCCGGGCGTCATACACACACAAGACGCCCAGAGTGGCGTCGGCAACCCGAATCGGGGCGCAGGTGCAGTCACGCCAGCCCATCGATCTCAAGACGTCGCTATGCGGCCCCGAGCTCGTTGAGGCATCGATGTGGACCGGGTGAGTGGATCCGCCCAGGGCGTCAAGGAGTGCCACCGCGTTGGCGATGTTCGGCTGCGAGGCCTGGTTGCGCCGCCAGGTGTACAGCTCGGGACCCTTCGTCAGCAGAAGATCGACCGCGTCTCGCTCCAGTCCGAGTCCGACCTCGCAGCAGAAGGTAGAGAATCCACTGTCCGGCATCGTTGAAGCGCTCAAGGCAGAGGTGGCTCGCTGGGCGACCTGCAATCTTGTCTGCTCGATGCGACCGACCGCGTACCCCCGACTTGCCCAGTGCAGGAGAGCCAATGGCACGAGCAGGATGGGCCAGACGGAAGGCGCCCACGCATAGGTCGTGACGAACAGCAGACCGAACGACACGTTCACGACGAAGTTGATGCTCGATTCGCGAACCAGCGAAGTGGCCGAGCGTCGGAACCAGCCACGGTCTACCGAGCCGTGCGCCAACGTGACCACCACCAGTAACGCGCTTCCGTTCGCCAGGGCGACCACGACCATGGCCGCAGCGAGTGGACCAAGGTCAACCGGCCCGGCCGGACCTCCGCCGCTCAATGCCGCGAATGTCACACCCCCCAGTGCAGCGGCGGCGCTCCACTGGGCCACGTTGAAGGACGCCTTGATGGGGGCTACGCCGCGCACGGCCTGCGATGTGGCCTTGGCCGCCGCAGCCAGCACCACGACCAGCGGGATGGGGAGGAAGAACAAGGCAGGCGCCAGCGCGGTCTCGAAGTGGTCGATCGCGTCGACCTCGCCGCGGAGAAAGTACTCGAGGTTGAACAAGCCAGCCGCCGTCAGGGCGATGAAGAAGCCTATGGCGACTGGCCACGAAGGCATCGGCCGCGAGACATCGTCAAGAGCCGTCGTCGCCAGCAGTAGTGCCACCGAAAACAGGGCTGCCGTGAGCAGGAGGACCAAGCCAGGGTGCGCAGTCGGGGAGCCCCGCACCCTTCGCAGAGACTGTGGCCGTAACGAGACCAGACGCAATACGCACAGCCTCCCCGGTTGTGCCAGTAGGAGCGGGTTTCATCCCATCCAGTTCCAGGCTACCCCTTCCCAGTTGTGGCCGCGCTTGCGGTTCAACGACAGCTGCGCGCTGTACCAGCGAGCCGTACAGCGCGGCGTCGCAGACCACACCAGATGCTTGCCGTCACCGGCAATCAGGGCGACCGGGTTCGACAGCTTCTGCTGCAGGGTCCTCGACCCCCTGATCGCCGTCTGAAGCGCACGTGTGCCGCCTGCGAGTGCCGAACGTCCGCTTCCGCCGAGGTCAGCTCGGTCGATGGACCCTCCGAGGCCACGATTCGCGAGGCCAGGCGGAGCAAAGGCTGCCTCGTACGCGTCGACGATGCCGCTACCCACCTTCTGCGGGTCATTGACTGCCACGCGACGCGCGGTTGCACTCAACGCATACTTGAGCCGGTCCGGCGACATCCCAGGACGTGCGGACAAGACAACGGCGGCCACTCCCGACACGACGGCCGCGGCCATCGAGGTCCCACTACCTTGGTGATAGGCGCCGGCCATACTCGAGGGGAACTGCCGATCCAGGGTGCTGCCGACCGAGCGAAGTGAGACAAGGCGGGCGCCGGGGGCGACGACGTCGGGCTTGCGGAGGCCGTCGAGGGTGGGGCCTCGGCTGGTGAAGGCGGCTGACGTGTCGTCGGAGACCGCTTCGGTCTCGTTGTCGTCAACGGCACCCACGGTGATCACCCACGGGTCGTCAGCCGGTTTGGATATGGTGCCCGAGACCGGCCCGCGGTTGCCCGCCGAAACTACGACGGTGATGCCGGCAGCCCACGCGCGCTCGACGGCGTAGTTGAGAGGGTCCACCCGCCATGACCTTGCAGAGTTCGTACCCAAGGAGAGGTTCAGGACCTTGATGTCATATCGGTCTCGAAACGCCACTGCCCATTGGATACCGGCCAGTACGTTGCTGACATCCACAGACCCATCGCTGGCACCGACCTTGATCGACACCAGCTTGGCCCGTGGCGCAATCCCCCGGAAGCGCCCACCCGAGGAGGTGCCGTTGCCGGCGATGATGCCCGCCATGAACGTGCCGTGGCCGTACCCGTCCCGGCAGGTCGGTTCGCCCGAGAGATTTTCGCACGATGAGATAGCACCGGTGACCTCGTCTGTCACCGGCAGGACGCGCCCCGCGAGATCAGGGCTCGAGGCGATGCCGGTGTCCAGCAGCGCCACGGTGACACCTTGGCCCTTCCAACCCGCGCGGTGTGCCCGGGGTCCTCGAACCGCGGCGCCATACACCGATGCGGGGCGGGAGCCCGGAGTGCTCGGCTGGATGGACTGGACGCGCAGGTGTGCGTCGTTGGTTACCGTCTGTACGGCTGGAAGACGAGCCAGATCTGACAGCCGCGCCGACGGTACGACAGCGGCGACCCCCTTGAGGATCTCCAACGTCGTCGTGACTCTGCCGTGCACCGCCAAGACCGCGGCGGCCGCCGCGCGGGTGCTGGTGGCTTGGACGATCACCCGGACATTCGCCCGGCTGCCTAGGGTGGTCGCGATTTCTGAAGCGGCAGAGGCCGGCGAGAGAGCTACCGCACAGGTAGCGGCGAGAGCCGCAGCCCAAATCTTATTCCGAGACATTTTGTGCTGAATTAAAAACATTCTAACCCCCGAGTCGGCTATTTGAATGCACCCATCGTGCACGTTCGACTACAGAAAGACAAGGGACACGAGTGGAAATGGCTGAGAGCCAATGGGCGTGCACGTCGGCGTTCCTCTGAACCAGTGGCCCGAGAACCTCCTGGCGGAGGGGCGACGCTGGGACCGGCAACCAGGCGTTTCGCTGATACTGGCAGGGTCGACAATGGTCGGCGTGACGACGAATCAGATGGATCCGCTGACCGAGCCTGCGCCCGCGATGGATAGCGATCAGGTCAAGAGGATCCTGGCCGAGTCCTGGGGAGTCGGCGGCGCCGTGACGCCACTGCACGGTGAGCGAGACCTCAACTTCCGGGTGTCCGACGAGTCGCGATCCACGTATGTGCTGAAGATCCAGAACCCGGCGGATACGGCCGGAGTCGTGGACTTTCAGACCACCGCAGTCCAGCACATTCTTCGGGTAGCGCCGGATCTACCGGTGGCCGATGTGGTCTTGACCCGCTCCGGAGATGCCTGGACCACGACAACCGATGCTTCAGGCCGCCATTGTCACGTGCGGCTGCTGAACCATCTGGATGGTCATCACCCTGACCGTGACAGCCTCGATGAGGGTGACCTGTTTGTCTGGGGCAGCGCCGTTGCCTCCCTCGGGCGAGCCCTCCGTGGCTACTTCCACAGCGAAGCCGCCTATCCGATCGCCTGGGACATCAAACGTCTCCCCGCTGTGCGGGACTGGGCGTCGGCACTCGGCAACGAGCAGCGAAGTGCTGTACTCGACGTGGTGTCGCGGCACGAGGAGCAGGTGGCACCGGCGTTACCCGCCCTGCGCGCCCAGGTCATCCACAACGACCTGAGCCGTGAGAACGTCCTCGTAGACGGTCAGCACGCCGTCACTGGGATCACCGACTTCGGCGATATGACTCACACGGCCTTGGTGTGCGATCTGGCAGTCGCCCTCGCCGACGTGCTCGAGGGTCGAGAGGACTCCATCGGGCTGGCCACGCCCATGATCGCCGGTTACGCCTCTGTTACGCCGCTTGAACGCGCCGAGGCCGACCTGCTCGCCGATCTGGTGGCGGGGCGCTGTGCTGCGGCACTCGTGATCCAGGCCTGGCGCCAGAGGAGCCAAGCGTCCGCGCCGCAGCCGTCCACCGGAGCCTGGAAGCTGCTGCAACAGCTTCAGGCCGAAGGGCTCGACCGTGTCGCCTCTCGGTTCAGGGCAGCCTCGCAACCGCCCACGCCGTACACGCGGCGAAGCACCGGCGAGCTGCAGAAGGTCCGTGGTCGTAGCCTCGGCCCTCTCTCCCTCAGCTACCAGCGCCCTGTACACCTCGTGGCAGGTAGCGGCGTCGAGCTGTACGACGCGGACGGGCGCAGCTACATCGACGCCTACAACAACGTCCCGGTTCTGGGGCACTCGCACCCAGCTGTGACCGAGGCCGTAGCCACGCAGATGAGGCTTCTCAACACGAACAGCCGATACCTGCACGAAGCCCCTGTCGAGCTGGCCGAGCGGCTGATCGCGACGATCCCCGACAGCCGGTTCAACCGGGTCTTGTTCGTCAACTCCGGGAGTGAGGCGAACGACCTGGCCTGGCGGATCGCGTGCTTCGCCACCGGCCGAGCGGGTGGCATCGTCACCGCCTTCGCCTACCACGGAGTGACCGCGGCGACGACCGCTCTGTCACCGGAGGGCTGGCCTGAGGGGGGCCGTCCCAGCGCCATCCGACTGGTCGACCCACCGGTGCCGGTGAATGGGCAAGCGGGCACACGTACGGTTTCGACCGCTGCAGCTGACCTTGACAGTGCCGGCATCGGCTTGGCTGCCATGTTCGTCGATGGCGTCTTCACGAGTGACGGCATCCTCGGTCCCGCCCACTCCTGGACGAGGGACGCGCTCGCGGCGGTCCGGACGGCAGGCGGTCTGTATGTCGCCGACGAGGTGCAGGCGGGTTACGGCCGCACCGGCGAACACCTGTGGAGCTTTGCCGCGAGTCAGCTCGACGCCGACCTGGTGACGCTCGGCAAGCCGATGGGCAACGGGTTCCCCGTTGCGGCAGTCCTCGGCAGCGCCGACCTGATCGACGCCTTCATGGAGGAGACCGAGTACTTCAGCACCTTCGGGGGGAACACCGTCGCATGCGCCGCCGCATTGGCGGTGTTGCACACGGTGGAGGACGAAGATCTGATTGCGAATGCGCGCATCGTCGGGGGCCACCTCGCGACATCGATTGCCGAGCTGGCCAAACGGGATGCGACCCTTGCTCCACCCCGTGGTTGGGGCCTCGCCGTGGGTGTCGACGTGCTGTCGCCTGGCAACGGAAACCCTGCTCCGGAGGTCGCCCGGCGGCTGGTCGATCGGATGCGTGAGCGGGGCGTGCTGATCGGCCTCACCGGAGCTGCCGAGTCGACGCTCAAGATCCGGCCCCCGTTGGTGTTCACGACCCTTCACGCCGAGCGGCTTGTGACCGAGCTCGAAGCATCGCTGGCAGACGTCGCGGGCTGATTGCGATCCAGGTGTAGGTCGGGCAGACAGGTGAGGCAGTCGAACCGGAAGTCCACCGTCTGCTCGGTAAGCTGCGGTGCGCGGTAGCATTGGTCCAGCACCGACCCCCAGTGCCGCTCGTCGAGCGGCAGCTGCCTCGGGGTCTTCACGCGACATCGGATCGAGGGTCCGAAGGCCGCGTGGCGGGCGCCGGGATCGGTTCTGGTTGTGCTCGCCAACCGGTCGGGTCGAGGTGGGTCGCTTCTTGACCACCGAGGTCCAGTTCGCTCGACGTCTCGCTGAGGGGATCCGGTCGAGACTGGGTGCGTCGGTGCGATACCGCCAGGGCCAGTGTGCCGGGCATTGCAGAGGAGGAGTTTCTTGGCTCGACGAGGCCAGCGCCAGACGGGTGCTACCCGTACCGGCTCCCGTTACCCGCGACGTGCCCGCGACCTCGACAACGACGGCATCATCCCTGTGCTTGCCCAAGCTGTACGCGATGTCGAGGCGGGCGCTCAGCGCGGCCCGGTGACATCCTCGGGTCGCACCAAGTTCCAGGTCGTCGCTCTGCTGGTGCGTGAGGAGCGCGCCCGCGTCAGGGCCGACGAGACCAGCAGCGACGCCTACCGCGCCGAGCAGCTCAAGCGCCTGGACGGCATCGCGACGATCCTGGCGAAGACGGCGGCCCGGGATACATCGCTCCTCGCGCTGCTTGCCGAGGAGGCTGTCGTCTCCGAGGCGGCCATGGCGCTCAAGCGCGGCATGCTGACGGCCGCTGGGGTCGAGCCGCCGGCAGATCTCGTCACCAGCAACGAGCCCGTGTCCACCTCGGGCACCAGCGAGCGTCGGGTCGTGCCGCAGTCGGTCATCTCGCGGCAGCTGGCCAACCCGTTTCTCGCACCGGAGTTCATGCCCGCCGAGCCCCGTGCTGTCCGGCCCCGCCGCCTCGCGAGCTGGGAGCTGCTCGGACCGCTTTTCAGGTCGTTCGAGTACGGCGGAGCCTCGTCGTGCATGGACCTCCCCGAGCCGTCCTCGCGGCGTGGACCGGTTGGCCTTGAGCTGATGCCGCACCAGGCGCAGCTGGTTGCTGCTGCCGCGTCAGGCCATCGAACGTTCCTGCTCGCCGACGAACCCGGCCTGGGCAAGACGGCCGAGGCGCTGCTGGCAGCCGAGGCCGCGAACGCCTTCCCGCTCCTGGTCGTCGTACCGAACGTCGTCAAGACCAACTGGGCGCGCGAAGCCGGTATGTGGACACCGACCCGACCCGTCACCGTGATCCACGGCGACGGTGACACGATCGACGGCTTCGCCGATATCGTCGTCGTCAACTACGAGGTACTCGACCGTCACGTCGGCTGGTTGGGCGACTTCGGGTTCCGCGGCATGGTGGTCGACGAAGCGCACTTCATCAAGAACAAGTCGTCGCAGCGCTCCAAGCACGCACTCCAGCTGTCGGAGCGCATCCGGAAGCGCGCCGCCCGTCCCTTGCTGATGGCCTTGACCGGTACCCCGCTGATCAACGACATCGAAGACTTCCGGGCGATCTGGCAGTTCCTCGGGTGGATCGACGACACGTCGCCCAGCGATGCACTGATGGAGTCGCTCGAGGAGAACGGACTGACGCCTGCCGATCCCGGTTTCTACCCCGCGGCGCGTGCCTGCGTGATCGACCTCGGCATCGTCCGCCGCCGCAAGGCCGACGTGGCCGCAGACCTCCCGGCTCGCCGTATCGCCGACCTTCCCGTCGAGCTGGACGACGCGGCGGGCCGCTCGATCCGGGAGGCCGAACGCGAGCTCGCACGCCGCCTCGTGGCGCGCTACGAGAATGCACTCGCGACTCGTGCCTCCGGGGTCGTGGTCGAGGGTATCGACTACGACCTCGTGCGCCGTGTCGCCGCGTGGGAGCGTGAGGACACCACGGCCAAGACCGGCGAGAACGTGTTCGCCATGATGCGCCGCATCGGTCAGGCGAAGGCCGGTCTCGCCGCAGACTATGCCGCCCAGCTCGCGCGCAACGTGGGCAAGGTTGTCCTCTTCGCGAAGCATGTCGACGTGATGGACGTCGCCGAGGAGACCTTCGCCAAGCGCGGGATCCGGTACTCGTCGATTCGCGGCGACCAGACCCCTAAGGCGCGTCAGCAGAATATCGACGCGTTCGTCAACGATCCCGACGTCTCCGTCGTGGTCTGCTCGTTGACGGCCGCCGGCGTAGGGCTCAACCTTCAGGCCGCCTCGAACGTCGTCCTCGCCGAGCTCTCCTGGACCAACGCAGAGCAGAGCCAGGCCATCGACCGGGTTCACCGCATCGGTCAGGGGGAGCCGGTCACCGCGTGGCGCATCATCGCCGCCCAGACTCTCGACACCAAGATCGCCAAGCTCATCGACAGCAAGGCGGGCCTCGCCGCCAGGGCGCTCGACGGCTCGGACGGAGAGGTGTCGTCGTCGGCCGATATTCAGCTTGAGGCTCTCGTCGCACTGTTGACCGAGGCATTGTCGACGTCGGAGTAGTCACACGTCGCTGCTCTGACGGCTTGTCGCGGCCGCATACCACACCAGCAGCGTGTCGAGCAGTTCGCAGGTATGGGGCTCGTCGAGAACCTCACCAATCCATGCGGCGGCGTCAGCTCGCTCTGGGGAGCGGGCGTTGGGCTCCAGCCAGTCGGCTGCGGCCGTCTCGGCTATATGCCCGAGCTGCGCGATGAGCATCGAGAAGTGCCCGCGCCGGCTCACTATTGCCGGCCCACCAGCGTCCCGGTACGCATCGGTAAGTGCCCGGACCCGGCCCCAGTCGCCGCGGGCGAACTCGAAGAGAACGCACGCGAGCTCCTGACTCGGATCAGCCGGTCCGCTGTTCTCCCAGTCGATGACGCACAGCCCACCGTCGGCGGTGGGCAGGACGTTGTCGGCCCACAGGTCGCGGTGGCAGGTCCGCAGCAGCTGGGGTGGTGGCTCGATCCAGGTCTCCAGCGCCACCAGCTCGTCGCGCAATTCTTCCAACCGGCGAGCGAACGGCGCTCCTGCTTCCGCAAGCTGCTCGACCAGCTGGTCCCAGCTGTCGGCACCGACCGGTTCTTGGTACCACGGGTCCGCTTCGCCGCCGTCTATGCTGGGGGTCTGGTGGACGCCAGCCACGACCGCGCCGACGAGAGCCGGGTCGACCCCGCGGTCGGGTGCCAGCAGATCGACCCACTCGTACACCCTGACCTGCCTGCCACCCACATGGGCGAACACGCTTCCCTCAGTGGTACGCCGGACCTGCGGCGTCGGTACACCGGCGCTGTAAGCCCGGATCCACCGTCCGTTGATGGCTGAGGCTCAAGGGGCGGTGGCGGAGTCGTTGCCGGGTTGAGGGCATGGGTGTGTGACCGGGCTGGCCGGTGGTCTCCACGTTGGTGTTCCTGGTTGGTGTCCTGGCGGACG
>JBBRYJ010000004.1:0-225796 GCA_038237745.1 Propionibacteriales bacterium
GACGGCGGTGGCGGCTTTGACGGCGGTGGCGGCTTTGACGGCGGTGGCGGCTTTGACGGCGGTGGCGGCTTTGACGGCGGTGGGTTCTGATCCTACGCGACTGAGGCCAGGCGCGGGTCTCTGGCTATAGACACAGCACCAGCCGCGAACGGCGCACGTTCGCGGCTGGTGGCGTTGTGACGGGAGGGGGCAGGCTCGAGGCTCCTCCCGCTGTCAGATCAGCTGCTCTGCTGGGTGTCCTTCACGTTCTGAGCCGAGGACTGCGCCTCGCTGCTGACTGTCTGCGCAGCCGACTGGCCTTCGGACTTGACCGTGTCGGCCGCCTCCGTGGCACTGTCCTTGACAGTCTGCATTGCCTGCTGAGCCGGCTCCTGGAGCTGGTCCTTCAGCTCCATCGCCACCTGCTTGGCCTGCTCCTTGGCTGGCTCGGCGAGCTCCTGCGCCTTCTCCTGCAGCGCGCTTGCAGCCTGCTGCTCGGCCTGGCTGGCGGGGAGGATGCTCGAGACGAGCCAACCACCGGCGAAGGCGAGCAGGCCCGCGGCGAGCGGGTTGCCCTGAGCACGCTGTATGGCAGCACCAGGGGCACTGCTCACCGTGTCACCGACGGACGACACTGCCGACGACATACCTGAGCCGGCCGACCCGGCCTTGTCGCTCATCGCTGACGTGCCAGACGAGGCGGTGCCCATAACCTTCTCCTTCATGGAAGACACGGCGTCTCGTGTCTTGTCGACGCGCCTACCTACGATCCGACTCGGGCTGACCTTCTCATTCAGTGCGTCGACGTCGTAGCTCAGCTCCCGTCGCGTCTGTTCGATGTCACGCTTCAGTTCTTCTGGGCTTTGAGCCATTCCTTGTCCTCCTTCCAAGACTCAACCGTCTGCTCGGGCTTCGGGTTGACCTGCTTGAGCTGGTTGCGTCCGACGACGAAGAGCGCCGCCGCGGCAATACCCCACAGCAACGTGACGATCAAAGCCGCGAGGGTGAGATCCATCGCCTTGTCGAGAAGCCACATGAGCGTGACAGTCGCGAAGATCGCCACCATCCATGCTGCGAAACCGGCGCCCGCGAGCATGCCGGCACCCTTGGCTGCCTGCTTCGCCTCCTCTTGGAGCTCGGCCTTCGCCAGCGCCATCTCCTGCCGCATAAGCTGCGATAGGTGCGTCGACATGCGTCCGACGAGGGCTCCGACGGACTGATCCTCGACGTCAGGCGGCGGGTTGGCAGAGGTAGCGCCTTCGGCGCTGTATCCCTCGCCGTAGTCGGGTGGCAGCTGCGAGCCTCCAGAGTATGAGCTGCTCACGACCGGTACCCCTGCTCGGGCGGGTAGGTCGTCGACGGCTGCTCGCCCCCGATGTCGTATGCACCGGGTTCTTCCGGTACGTACGCGCCGGTGTCGGTGGCGTAGTCACTGCTGTCGGCAGGGTAGGCCAGCTGGTCCATCTGCGGGCTGCCGTAGGCGGGCGCGACCTCGCTATAGCCGACCTCGACGCTTGTGAGGTCAGCGGGGGTGCCCAGGTAGCTTGCCGACGTCGTCTGGTCGTATCCCGTGTGGTGGGAGTCGATACCGGAGCCTGCGTCGTCGTCGCTCTGACGAGCCGCGACCGCGCCGCGGGTGAGACGCCCGACAAGGGCCCCGGCCACGGCGGCGCCGATCAGGAATGTGCCTGGCTTCTGTCGCGCGTAGCTCCTGACCTCGTCGAGCAGCTGAGCGGGCTCACGCTGCTCGATGAAGTCGGCCACCTTGTGGGTGATGTCGCCGCCTTCGCGGGCAAGCTGGGTTCCGACTCCTGACTGCCCGCTCTGCTCTGACATTGTGCGAAGCTCGTCGCCAAGCGACCTGAGGCCGCCGACAGCTCTGTCACGCTGACTGGTGACCTGGCTGGACAGCTGGTTGCGGGTCTCGTCGGCGAGCTGGCGGGTCTGCTCGCGGACGTCCGAGGCCACCTGGCCGGCCTGTTCCTTGGCCGTGTCCGCCACCTGCTGGGTGGCTCCTGCGGCAGCATCCTTGACGTTCTTGGCCTCGTCCTTCGCGGTGTCCGCGGTGCTCGAGCTGTGGCCCTTGTCAGATTGCACCGAGGCGTAGGGCGAGGGGTCGAGTGGCGTGGTCTCTCCCATGCTGGCGTCTGATGTCGCCAGTGGGTCAAGGGGGTCATGCGGTGGTGTTGTCATCGTTGCTGCTCCTTTAATCGGTGCGGCGCCTGTGCCCAGAACAAGGACGCCGTAACGTACGGTCCGGCGGATATTACACTGTAAGGCGGCCGCGTCGAGCCCGCCGGAGGGCGATGCCGACCGCTTCCAGGCTCAGAAGAGCCGCGCGGTCGGGTCGTCGAGGCCACGCAGCGTGTCGTAGTCGACGGTGCAGCACTCGATGCCCCGATCGCCGGCCAGCGTGCGAGCCTGAGGGGCGAAGGCCTGGGCCGCCAGAACGCCTCGTACCGGCGCCAGCAGTGGGTCCCGGTTCAGCAGCTCCAGATATCTTGTCAGCTGCTCCACGGCGTCGATTCCGGCTCGGCGCTTGACCTCGACAGCGACGTGCGCGCCGAGGCCAGTCGCTCCTGCGTCACCGCTGACCGGCTCACCGTGCCCGTTGAGCTCGACCGCCAGCACAGGCGCCCGACTGTCCCGGCACAAGAGGTCGACCGGTCCGATCGCGGTAGGGTACTCCCGGCGCACCAGGCTGAGGCCTTCTCGCAGCGACCATGGATGGTCGGCAAGCAGCTCCTGGAGGTGCTTCTCGACGCCGTCCTTTCGCAGTCCGGGGTCGACGCCGAGCTCGTATCTCGTATCGCTGATGACCTCGTCGATGAGGATTCGTAGGGTGTCGCCGTCCCTGGCCTCGACGACCCACTCGACGACACCCTGCGGATTTGCCCCTTCTCGCAGGGCACAGGGGGGCGACATCCAGTTCAGCGGCTTGTACGAGCCGCCGTCGGAGTGGACCAGGACTGACCCGTCGGCCTTCACGATGAGCAACCTGAGGGCCATGGGCAGATGCGCCGACAGCCTGCCGGAGTAGTCGACCTGGCAGCGGGCGATGACGAGACGCACGCGGCGACCCTATCTACAGGCCTCGAGCCTTCCCGACCTCCGTTGCACTGCGCTCGCCGCCACCGCTTCGAAGACCGACGCATGGGACACTTCGACGCATGCCGGGGCAGTTCAGGACCATCGAGGCTGTCGGGTTGCCGACGATGGGAGCAGGGTTCGGGCAGGTCTTCATCCGCGACGGATCCGGCTTGGACGGCTGACGACGTGGGCGAGCCTCGGCGGATCCGCGCCAATTCCATCCTCCCAGCCCGGCGTGAGCCGCTGTCGCTGACGACAGCAGACCGCCTCGACCTCGTCGGCGAGCTCGCTCTGCCGGTGGCAGATGTGCCGGCTGCGACGATGATCTGCCTGCATCCACTGCCGACGGAGGGCGGCATGATGGACAGCCAGATCTTCCGTAAGGCAGCAGCGAGACTCCCTGCCCTCGCCCGGATCGCGGTCCTTCGCTTCAACACCCGGGGCACGACCAGTGCTCACGGGACGAGCGACGGACGTTTCGACGAGGCGCGGGGCGAGCGCTACGACGTGGCAGCCGCGATCGAGTACGCCGAGTTCGCGGAGCTGCCGTCGATCTGGGTGGTCGGCTGGTCGTTCGGCACCGACCTCGCCCTCAAGTTCGCGAACGACCCGGGAGTGGCGGGGGTCATCCTCCTGTCGCCGCCACTGCGCTACTCCACCGACGACGACCTGTCCGCGTGGGCCGACAGCGGCAAGCCACTCGTGGCCATCGTCCCTGAGTACGACGACTACCTTCGCCCGCCCGAGGCCCGGGCTCGGTTCGCCGCAGTACCGCAAGCGGAGGTCGTCGACATCCCCGAGGGCAAACATCTCTGGGTGGGCCAGGCTGAGACGGTGCTGAACCTGATCGTCGAGCGGCTCAACCCTGAGGCAGCCCCGTTGCCCGAGACCTGGGACGGTGACATGGCACTCGAGGCTCCCCGCATCGTCGCCGATCCCTCGTGAGAGCCGAGCGAGACCGGAGGGTTCTTCCTGCTAAATGGTGTCCTGCCTGCGCAGGAAGACCTCCCGGACAAGGAGAAGCGCAGCCGCCGCCGTGGGGATCGCCAGCAGGGCGCCGACCACTCCCAGCAGGCTGCCGCCGATGAGTACGGCGATCACCGTGACGACTCCCGGGACGTCGACGGACGAGCTCATCACCCGCGGGTAGATGAGGTAGTTCTCGACCTGCTGGTACACGACGTAGAAGACGATGCACGCAACCCCGACAGCCGGTGAGGTGGCGAAGCCGATGAGCACCACCAACGCCGCGCCGATGGTGGCGCCGATGAGAGGGATGAAGTCCAGGATCGCCACGACGAGCGCGAGTGCGACGGCGTACCTGCCGAGCCCGGCTATCTCCAAGAAGACGAACGACGAGACGCCGGCGCAGAGCGCCACCACGAAGGCCCCCGCGACATAGCCGCCGACGCGGCGCAGGATCTCGTCGCCAAGATAGGTCACGCGGGGCCGCCGCGACGCGGGGGCGAGCGAATAGCAGGCACGCTTGATCGTCGGCAGTGCCGACAGGAAGTACAGCGTGAGAACGAAGATGATGAAGGCGTTGAACATGGCGTTCACCACCGCCAGCCCCACGCTGAAGAGGTTCCCGAAGGCGGTCTGGGCGAAGTCGGCGGCCGTCACCTTGTCCCTGATCTTGGCGATCACGTCGTACTTGTGGTCGATGGTTCTGACCCATGCCCGGCTGCTCAGCTCGTCGAGCCACTGGGGGGCGTTCGCCACCAGGGCGGCGACCTGGTCTCGGACCACGGGGACGAGAGCCACGGCAAACAGCGTCACCACCGTCAGCACGCCGATGGTCACCAGGAGGACTGCCCACGGGCGACGGATATTTCGGTGCATCAGCCACTCGACAAGCGGGTTGAGACCGACGGCCAAGAATACAGCGACCAAGACGATGACGATCACCGAGCTCACCTGCCGCAGGGCGAGACCGATGGTGAGGGCAAGCAGGGCTCCGAGTGTGCCGGTGAACCCGACATAGAAGGCGGCTCTACGGTCGATCGGCCTGCCAGGCTCACCGAACGGGTCGTCCGACCTCTCGTCCGGGACGTCGTCGGGATGGATCAGTAGATCATCGGGGTCGACAGATGAGGCCGCCGCTGCCGCCTCCGCGTCCACCGAGGCGTCAGCGACGCGGTCCTTGTACCCGGTGGCCGCAGACCCGGCCTGCCGTGCGACGTCTCGCGACCTCTCTGCTTCGTGGCGGGCCGCTTCGGCTCCCTCGTGTGCCTGGACTGCGTCGTCGCGTGCCTCCTCCGCCACCTCAGCGGCCTCGCGGGCGCGTTCGCTCTCCTCGACGCTCGACATGGGGCAAACCTTGTCATACGCGACACGTTCCGGCAGGCGAGTGACCGAGGTCACCGGTCCTTCGGGCTCCAAAGTCGCCGAGGCGGTTCGAGGTGACTGCGCCGCTGGCCGACACGTCGTGGCCACAGGTGGACCGCTGGATTGGAGGGCAGGGCGCCTGAGCGGGCGGTTAACCCGGTGGTGTGTCCTCCTGTGGCGGCGGCCTTGGTGCTATGGGTGCCTCGATGTCGAGTACCTCGTCGGGTTGCCCGAACGAGGCGACCAGGTCACGTAGCTGGCTCAGCTGCGTCATGATCCCGTCACGGCGCTTCTGCAGCACGCTGAGCTGCGCGCGCGCTGCGCCCACCCGCCGGTCGACGTCGGACGTGGCGTTGGTCACGATCTGCCCGGCTTGGGTTCGGGCGGCGCTGACAATCTGGTCAGCCTCGCGCCGGGCTCGGCCCAGCGACTCGTCCGCCGCCGACAGCGTCTCCTCGCGGTGGCGGCTCGCCGTGGCGATCGCCTCCTGGGTGCGCGAATCGGCGGCACTCGCGCGTGCCTCGGCCTCCTCCACGAGTCGAGCTGTCTCGGCCCCGGCCGTGGAGTGTCGATCGGTCGCCTCCTTGGCCATCCGCTCCCTCTCGACGGCTAGCACGCGTCGAGACTCTGCCGCCTCCCGGTCCGCTGCAGCCCGGGCCTGCTCAGCCTCGCGCTTGGCGCCTTGAAGCAAGGCGGCGGCCTGTTGCCGTGCCGCCAACGTGACCTGCTCAGCCTGCCGTTGCGCTGCGGCCAGTAGGTCGGCTGCCTCCGCGTGGGCAGCAGAACGCTCCTGCTGAGCCTCGGCAAGCACACTCTCGCGGCGCTGTTCGGTCTCCCGCATGGTCACCGCACGGCTGTCCGACGCCTCCTTCTCGGCGTCTGCCCGCAGGGCGGCGACCTCTGCCTCCACGAGGGACCTCGACTGGTCGGCGGCCTCCTGAGCCTCGACGGTCACGTTGGTCGCCTGCTCCTCGGCGATCCGGAGCAGGGCCGCCGCATGCGTGCCGAGTCCGCCGTAGGTCGGCTCACCCATCTCGGAGAGCTGACGTTCGAGCTCGGCGACCACGCCCTGCAGGCGGGCGACCTCTTGGCTCGCCGCGCGCGACTGGGCGGTTGCCACCGCCGTCTCGTACTGCTGCCGCTCCACGAACGAGTCGACGGCGGCCTTGTCGTACCCGCGGAGGACCACGGCGAAGGCGGGGGCGGCCGTGCGTGGAGTATCCGTGGGCTGTGGTCTCGGTTGCAGCGGCGTCGCCTGCTCGGCGTACTGGCTCGGTCCGGCGGCCTCAGGCTGGTTGGGCCGGGCGGCTGGCTGCCGGGCGGCGGACTCCTGCGGCGGAGCGGGCCCCTCCTTCTCCGGCTGGGCCGGCGCTGCAACGGCCGGGATCACCTGCGTCTGCTCGGCGTCGGACCGTACGGTGTCCGCGTCGGCACCACTGCGCTCCTCGAAGAACCAGAGCCTTGAATCATCGCCCGCGTTGTCTGCCATCAGTGAGACACCTCCGCTTTCGGTACGGACAGGCCGTCCTTCGTCGTTCAGCTCGTCGCAGCCGGTTGCCACCCCGACCCGTGCTCGGTGCCCTGACGGGCGATGGCGTTGAATGTCTCCCGCCCAGCAGAATAGCGCGGGCTAAGCCGAACCCGACCCTACCGACGGCTCGACCAGCTCGGCGAGGACTCCGCCAGTGTCGCGGGGATGGACGAAGTTGATCCGACTGTCGGCGGTTCCGCGCCTCGCGGTGTCGTAGAGGAGCCGCATGCCTCGCGCCCGGACAGCGCTCATCGCCTCTTCGATGTCCGCGACGCGGTACGCCAAGTGGTGCATCCCGGGGCCCGACCGGTCGAGGAACCGCGCGACCGCTGACTCGGGTGTGAGGGGAGCAACCAACTGGAGGTACGGACCCGTCCCTACGGCCAGCATCGCCTCCCGGACGCCCTGCTCCTCGTTGACCTCCTGGTGGACGACCTGGAAGCCGAACGAGCCTGTGTGAAGCGCGATTGCGTCGTCGAGGTCCGGCACGGCGATGCCGACATGGTCGATCGTGCGGATGAGGTCAGCGGGAAGCACCACCCCATCGTGGTGGCCCCGACTCGAGGGACGCAAGCCTCGTCGCGGCGTCTCGCGGATACCGCGGCCCGGCCACGCTCGGTAGTGTTCAGGGCAGTCGTCGGCTCACGAGATCTGCGACCGAGGAGGAACGAATGGCTGGCTCTGTCATCGTGACAGGCGCTCGAACGCCGATCGGGCGGTTGCTCGGTGGGCTGCGCGACGTCACCGCGGCCGAGCTCGGCGGCGTGGCCATCAGAGGGGCGTTGGAGAAGGCAGGCGTGGCCGCGGACGAGGTCGACTACGTCATCATGGGCCAGGTCCTCCAGGCTGGCGCCGGGCAGATCCCAGCACGCCAGGCGGCGGTCAAAGCCGGCATCTCGATGAGCGTGCCGGCGCTCACGATCAACAAGGTGTGTCTCTCGGGGATCAACGCGATCGCCCTCGCCGACCAGCTGATCCGTGCCGGCGAGTGCGAGGTGGTCGTCGCCGGCGGCATGGAGTCCATGACCAACGCGCCCCACCTGCTGGGAAAGTCGCGGGAGGGCTTCAAGTACGGGGACGTCACCCTGCGCGACTCGATGGCCTACGACGGACTGTGGGACGTCTTCACCGACCAGCCCATGGGAGGGCTGACCGAGACCCGTAACGGCGAAGCCGAGCAACTGACCCGAGCGGAGCAGGACGAGTTCTCCGCCCGCTCGCACCAGCGGGCCGCGGCCGGTTGGAAGAACGGCCTGTTCGCCGACGAGGTGGTACCGGTGGAGATTCCACAGCGACGAGGTGACCCGTTCGTCGTCAGCGAGGACGAGGGAATCCGTGGCGACACGACCGCTCAGTCGCTGTCGAAGCTCCGGCCCGCATTCGCCACCGACGGAACCATCACGGCGGGGTCCGCCTCGCAGATATCCGACGGGGCGTGCGCCGTCGTCGTGATGAGCCAGGCCAAGGCCGACGAGCTCGGCATCGGCTGGCTCGCGGGGATAGGCGCCCACGGTCAGGTGGCCGGACCCGACTCCACGCTCCAGTCGCAACCTGCCTCTGCGATCCTCAAGGCGTGCGCGAAGGAAGGCATCTCGCCGTCCGATCTCGACCTGGTCGAGATCAACGAGGCGTTCGCCGCCGTCGGGATCGCCAGCTCGCGTGAGCTAGGGCTGAGTGAGGAGATGGTGAACGTCAACGGAGGTGCTATCGCACTCGGGCACCCGATCGGTATGTCCGGTGCGCGCATCGTGCTGCATCTGGCCCTGGAGCTCGCCCGCCGGGGTGGAGGCACCGGAGCCGCCGCGCTGTGTGGCGGAGGCGGCCAAGGCGATGCGCTGATCGTGCGTGTGCCTGCCCGGTGACGACAACCGAGGCTTCGTACGACGGCACGACCGACCACGTGGGACGGCGTACCGGAACACGGCAGCTCTCGGTAGCGACGCTCGTGGCGCGCGCGTGCGACGGCGACCAGCGGGCCGTGGCGCGCCTTATCTCCCTGGTCGAGGACGCGTCGCCACTCCTGCGTGAGGTCGCCGAGCGTCTTGCGCCGCACACCGGCCATGCCGAGGTGTTCGGGATCACCGGCGCGCCAGGTGTCGGCAAGTCCACGTCGACATCTGCCTTGGTCGCAGCACTGCGGACCGCCGGCAGGCGGGTCGGCGTCCTGGCGGTCGACCCCTCGTCGCCGTTCTCCGGGGGTGCGCTTCTCGGCGACCGCGTGCGCATGCAAGGTCATGCGACCGACGACTCCGTCTACATCAGGTCGATGGCGAGCCGCGGACATCTCGGTGGTCTTGCGTGGGCGGCGCCGCAGGCCATCCGGGTGCTCGACGCGGCCGGTTGCGACGTCGTCGTGGTCGAGACGGTGGGGGTAGGACAGTCCGAGGTCGACGTCGCAGGGCTCGCCGACACCACCGTCGTACTGATGGCTCCGGGGATGGGCGACGGCATTCAGGCGGCGAAGGCCGGCATCCTCGAGATCGGCGACGTGTACGTCGTCAACAAGGCCGACCGCGACGGTGCCGACCTGGTCGTGCGAGACCTGCGGTCCGTCCTGAGCCTCGGACGGGTGCCGGGAGGATGGCGGCCGCCTATCGTCAAGACAGTGGCGCAGACCGGTGAGGGAACCGCCGACCTCGTCGCCGCCATCGCGGCGCACCGTGAGCGGCTGGAGACGAGCGGCGAGCTGGGGGCCCGGCGCGAGAGGAGGGCGCGCGACGAAGTGGAGGCGATCGCCGTCACCTCGCTTCGGCAGCGGTTCGGCGATCTGCACGGCCACGCCGATCTCGACTCGCTCGCCGACGCGGTAGCCACCGGAAGACTCGACCCCTATACGGCTGCTGACCGGCTCATCGGTGCCCTCTGAGGCCGCCCGGCGCGCCTCACCATCGACACCCGCAAAGTTTGTTAGACATGGGTCAAGATAATGGTGTCGCGTGTGCCCGCGGCCCGGCCAGTCGGTGCTTGCGCCGAACGTCGCACTGAGGGGGGAACGATGACCGATGTAGCCAAGAAGGGCGTCACGTTCCTCGTCATCGCGTTCGCCTTGTTCTACCTCGTGACCCAGCCAGAGGCCGCCGCCAACGCGGTCCGTGGTGCATTCGGCGCCGTCGGGCAGGCGTTCTCTGCCATCATCGCCTTCTTCAACGCCCTCGCCGGCTGAGACTCAGCGTCACTGTGGTCGGCCGTCTATGGAGGTTTCTCACCGACCCGGCGATCGAGTCGCGACTCCGTGGCGGTGAGTACGACATCGCCGCGGTCCACAGGCACTGGGTGGCGTACTGGCGTGTCGTGCTCGAGGGTGTCGCCGCAGTCGTGCTCGGCTGGCTGTATCTGGACACCGCGTCGCGAGGGAGCTGGGTCTTCTTCTGGCTGGCTGCGGCAGTGCTGTGCCACGGGCTCTGGCTCTTCATCTGCCTGCAGTCCGATGTCTTCGTCGTCACGAACCGGCGGATCTTCCGGGTTCAAGGCCCGCTCGGGCGGAAGTTCGCCACGCTGCCTGCTGCCCGGATCGTCGACTACAGCGTCAACCAGACGCTGGTCGGTCGTACCCTCGGCTACGGGCACTTCGTCTTCGAGTCTGCTGGGCAGGACCAGGCCCTCCACGAGATCAGGTACGTCCCCCACCCGGCCGATCGCAGCAACGAGATCCAGGACGTCGTGCAGCCGGTCGAGGAAGACGCATTCGACGGCATCGACCTCGCCGCCCAGGCCGGTGACTGACCGCGCCACCGATGCCGAAAGGGCGAAAATACCCCCTCGAGAGGGCTGGATCTACGCCCTGATCGAGGGGGCGCAAGCGCCCTCTCGAGGCGAGGAGAGGTGCGCGACCCGGGCCGACTGGGTGTGGGCGATCGACGTCGACCGTACTCTTAGCGGGACGGCCTGCTCCGGTTGCAGGGCGGAGGCAGCGATGGGAGCACCTGATGAGCCACACCGACGACATCGACTCCGGCCGGCGGCGCTGGCAGTCGCGGTACGACGCTTCGCAGGTCCGGCAGGCCGACTTCACCACCTTGTCAGGGATGCAGGTCGACCCTGTCTACGGGCCATCGAGCGGATCGAGCTACCCAGGATTCGAAACCATCGGATGGCCTGGCGAGTTCCCCTTCACTCGAGGCCTCTATGCCACGGGCTACCGCGGGCGGACCTGGACCATTCGTCAGTTCGCCGGCTTCGGCAACGCTCAGCAGACCAACGAGCGATACAAGATGATCCTGGCCAACGGCGGCGGCGGGCTCTCGGTCGCCTTCGACATGCCCACGTTGATGGGTCGAGACAGCGACGACCCGCAGTCTCTCGGCGAAGTCGGTCACTGTGGTGTGGCGATCGACTCGGCCGCCGACATGCAGGCCCTGTTCGCCGGTATACCGCTGTCGGAGATCAGCACCTCCATGACGATCTCCGGGCCGGCCGTACCGGTCTTCTGCATGTACCTGGTCGCCGCTGAACGGGAGGGCGCAGATCTCAGCCAGCTCAACGGGACTCTCCAGACCGACATCTTCAAGGAGTACATCGCGCAGAAGGAGTGGCTGTTCGGGCCAGAGCCGCACCTGCGCCTCATCGGGGACCTGATGGAGTTCTGCGCCGCCGAGGTCCCCGCCTACAAGCCGCTCAGCGTGTCGGGTTACCACATCCGCGAGGCCGGGTCGACGGCGGCGCAGGAGCTCGCCTTCACCTTGGCAGACGGCTTCGGGTACGTCGAGCTCGGTGTGTCTCGTGGCCTCGACGTCGACGCGTTCGCACCCGGCCTGTCCTTCTTCTTCGACGCGCACGTCGACTTCTTCGAGGAGATCGCGAAGTTCCGCGCCGCCCGCCGCATCTGGGCTCGCTGGATGCGTGACGTCTACGGTGCCACCACAGAAAGAGCGCAGTGGCTGAGGTTCCACACCCAGACCGCGGGTGTTTCTCTCACGGCGCAGCAGCCGTACAACAACGTCGTGCGTACAGCTGTGGAGGCGCTTGCCGCGGTGCTCGGCGGAACGAACTCGCTGCACACTAACGCTCTCGACGAGACGCTCGCGCTCCCGACCGAGCAGGCCGCGGAGATCGCGCTACGTACTCAGCAGGTTCTGATGCACGAGACCGGTGTGGTCAACGTCGCGGATCCGCTGGGCGGCTCCTGGTACGTCGAAGCCCTCACCGACAAGCTCGAGGCCGAGGCGGAGGCGATCTTCGCCACGATCAGGAAGCTCGGCGGCGGCGCTGACCGCGAGCACGCCGTCGGGCCTATGACGTCGGGCATCCTGCGAGGGATCGAGGACGGCTGGTTCATGTCCGAGATCGCAGAGTCGGCCTTCCAGTACCAGGTGGCCGTCGAGAAGGACGACAAGCTGGTCGTCGGAGTCAACTGTCATACGCCGTCCGTCACCGGCGAGCTGGAGATTCTCCGGGTCTCGCACGACGTGGAGCGCGACCAGGTACGTGAGCTGGCAGACCGGAGGGCGCAGCGTGACGACGGCAAGGTCCGCTCCGCTGTGCGGACCATCGTCGAGACGGCCCGGACGAGCGGAAACATGGTGCCGCCCATGCTCGATGCCGTGCGGGCCGAGGCGACGCTCGGCGAGATCTGCGACGCCTTGCGAGCCGAGTGGGGCGAGTATCGGGAGCCCGCCCGCTTCTGAATGCCGCAAGGCGGCCGAGGCGTCGCGCTGCCTAGGATGGGCGCATGACGGTTCCGCAGTTCTCCCGCCCCGGCGCCATCGACCTCTCGGCGCTCCGGAAGCCGGCAGCGCCCGCGGGCCACGCCCGTCCGGAGAGCGCAGGTCTGTACTCCTTCGATGTCGTCGGCGAGGCTTCGCTGCGCACCGACGTGGTCGAGCGGTCGATGTCGGTCGTGGTTCTCGTGAGCTTCTGGTCGGCGCAGATTCCCGCCTCTGTGGAGCTGAACACGACGCTCGCCCGGCTGGCTGACGAGTTTGCGGGCCGCTTCCTGTTCGCGCGGGTCGACGTAGGGACCCAACCGGAGCTCGCCGAGGCGCTGGGTATCCCGCAGGTGCCGCTGGTCGTCGCTGCCCTGCGGGGGCAGCTGGCTCCGCTCGTCCAGGACCCGTTGCCCGAGGCGGAGATGCGCGTCGTGCTCGACCAGGTGCTCCAGGCGGCCGTCGCGAACGGTATCGCAGGGGTCGCGGAGCCGGTCGGGCAGCCGACGGCCTCCGAGCCCGAGGACGCCAGCGCTGAAGCGGACCTGCCGTCGCGTTATCCCGAGGCAGAGGAGGCGCTCCTGTCTGGCGACCTTGATGCGGCCATCGACGGGTATCGAGCCGCGTTGAATGTTGCGCCCGGCGACCAGGAGGCAATGCTCGGCCTCGCGAGGGCGCTGCTCCTCGAGCGCACCCGGGGCGTCGACCCCGAGGCGGCGCGGGCGGCTGCCGCTGCGAAGCCCGACGACGTAGCGGCACAAACACTGGTTGCCGACCTGGATCTCCTGGATAGCCGCCTCGACGAGGCATTCGCGCGCCTGATCGACCTGGTCCGCCGGACCAGCGACGCCGACCGCGATGCTGCTCGCAAGCACCTGATCGAGATGTTCGGGGTGGTGGGCGACGACGACCCCGTGGTCCTGAAGGCCCGACAGAGCCTGGCGAGCGCGCTGTTCTGACTAGAGGCGAAGCCGCTGCCACGGGGCCAATGTGAGGCGCCTCAGTCCGCCGGCGGGAAGGGCTGGCCGGAGTGCAGGAAGCCGGTGCTGCCCGCCGCTTGGGCCGTGACGGCAGAGTGGATGCGCTTCGACGTAGCAGCGCGGCCGTGGGCGGCCACCTCGGACTCCGAGCACCAGTGCACCGCAGCGATCTCGCGAGGTTCGAAGACCATCTGCTCGACGAGGTCTGCAGCGACCGTGCCGAGGTCGAAGAGGAAGAGGCAGGCATCGTCCCACCCCGCCCAGGGAGGCAGCCAGTCGACCGCGAGCAGCCGCAGCGGCGTCAGGGCGACGCCCAGCTCCTCCGCGACCTCACGACCAACCGCATCGTGAGGCGACTCGCCGGGCTCGACGACCCCTCCTGGCAGGTCCCAGTCGCGCTTGTAGTTGAGCTCGCACATCAGGACCCGACCATTGCGGTCGCGCAGCAGTCCCTGCGCGATGACCCGCTTGGTGGGAAGACCCGCGTTCAGCAGAGCTCGGAAACCCTGGGGGTCGTCGGGCGCCGGATCGGTGGCGAGCCTCGCCAGCAGGACGAAGTCACGGCGCTCCCCGGCAATGACCTGCCGGCCCCGTACCACTCCTTCGCGACGCAGCCCCGCGCGTGAGGCCAGCCGAAGGGACGCCACGTTGTCAGGTTCGACATACGCCTGGACTCGGGCAAGTCCGAGCTCGCCGAAGCAGTACCCGACGAGCAGCCGTACGGCTGTCCGGGCGGTGCCGAGCCCTCGGTGCCCCGCGTACAGAGTCCACGAGAGAGCGCCGACGTCGTCGGGCATTCGCTTGACCTCGACGCTTCCGGCAACCTCGCCTGCTCGCTCGACGACGAAGCTGACCGTCCGGCGGCCGTCGGCGTACTCGTCGCGCCATCGCGCCACCGCAGCCGCGTGCTGAGCGCGGGTCGGGATCGTGGCGGGAAAGCCGAACCAACGCGCCATCAAATCGTCGTGCTTGAACCGAGCGACGTCGATGTCGTCGTCGTGCCATGGGCGCAGCACCACGTCGCCGTCGAGGAGCGTCGGTTGCGGCGTTGTGGTCACGTCACGGCTGTGTGGGCGTGTGGCTCAGCCAGATCGTCGCCATCGGGGGCACCTGCACGACAGCGGACGCCGGAAGCCCGTGCCAGCTTTCGTCCGTTGCGCTGACCACCCCGAAGTTGCCCACGCCCGACCCTGAGTAGGTCTCCGCGTCGGTGTTGAGCACCTCGTCCCAGCGTCCGGTCGTGGGGAGGCCAACGCGGTAGTCGTGCCGGGGAATTGCCGAGAAGTTCGACACACAGGCGAGCTGCGAGCCGGTCTTGCCACTCCGCAGGAAGCTCAGCACGTTGCCGGTGCTGTCGTTGGCGTCGATCCAGCCGAAGCCCTTGGGGTCGTGGTCCGTCGACCACAACGCCTCGTTGGCCTTGTAGACGCGGTTGATGTCCTTGACGAGGCGGTGTACGCCGAGGTGCTCGATGTGGTCGAGCAACCACCAGTCGAGCTCGCGGCCCTCCGCCCACTCGGACTCCTGGGCCATCTCGATCCCCATGAAGATGAGCTGTTTGCCGGGATGTGCCCACATGTAACCGAGGAGGGCGCGCACGTTGGCGAGCTGCCGCCACCGGTCACCCGGCATCTTCCGCAGCAGCGATCCCTTCCCGTGCACGACCTCGTCGTGCGAGATGGGCAGGACGTAGTTCTCGGAGTATGCGTACATCATCGAGAAGGTCATCTGGTGGTGGTGGTACTGGCGGTGCACCGGGTCATTCGCCATGTAGTCGAGCGTGTCGTGCATCCAGCCCATGTTCCACTTGAAGCCGAAGCCCAGACCGCCCAGATGCGTCGGACGCGTGACTCCGGGCCAGGCTGTGGACTCCTCGGCGATCACGATGGTTCCGGGCACCCGCCGGTAACAGGTGGCGTTGACCTCTTGGAGTAGCGCGACGGCGTCGAGGTTCTCCCGCCCGCCGTACTGGTTGGGCGTCCACTCTCCGGCCTCCCGCGAGTAGTCGAGGTAGAGCATCGAGGCGACGCCGTCGACCCTCAGACCGTCGATGTGGAACTCCTCCAGCCAGTACAAGGCGTTGGCGACCAGGAAGTTGCGTACCTCGCGGCGCCCGAAGTCGAAGATGTAGGACCCCCACTCGGCGTGCCAACCCTTCTGGGGGTCGGCGTGCTCGTACAGCGGTGTCCCGTCGAAGCGCGCGAGTGCCCAGTCGTCGGTGGCGAAGTGTCCGGGAACCCAGTCGAGCAGGACGCCGACACCTGCCTGGTGGAGCCGGTCGACGAGGAGCCGGAACCCGTCGGGGTCTCCGAAGCGCGACGTCGCCGCGAAGTAGCCCGTGACGTGGTAGCCCCAGGACCCGCCGAAGGGGTGCTCCATCACCGGGAGCAGCTCGATGTGGGTGAAGCCGAGGTCCTTCACATAGCCGACGAGCTCGTCGGCCAGCTGCTCGTAGGTCTTGCCCTTGCGCCACGACCCGAGGTGCACTTCATAGACGCTCAGCGGCCGCTCGGTCGGGCGCTCCGACCGCGACGCCACCCAGTCGGCGTCATCCCACTCGTGGCCGGAGGTGAAGACGACGGACGCCCACTTCGGCGGCTTCTCGGCGTACGTCGCGAGTGGGTCGGCCTTCTCCCGCCAGGCACCGTCGGCGCCACAGATGACGTACTTGTAGAGGGTGCCGTCGCCGACATCGGGCACGAAAAGCTCCCAGACTCCCGACGAGCCGAGCTGGCGCATCGGATGGGCACGGCTATCCCAGTGGTTGAAGTCGCCGGTGACCCGCACGCCCTTGGCGTTCGGCGCCCAGACCGCGAACGACGTGCCACTGACGTCCCCGCCCGACCCCTCGTAGGAGCGGACATGGGCACCGAGCACCGTCCAGAGCTGCTCGTGGCGCCCTTCGTTGAGGAGGTGCTGGTCTATCTCGCCGATCGTCGGCAGGTACCGATAGGGGTCGTCGACGGTCTGTGCCGGGTAGCCCGAGTACTCGACCTCGAGCCGGTAGTCGGGCACCTCGCTCTGGGCAAGCACCGCAACCCAGATCCCCTCGTACTCGTGTGACATCTCGGTGACCCCGGAGTCGGTCTTGACGCCGACGCGCGTCGCGAGTGGACGCAGCGCTCGTACGGTGACCCCCTTGCCGTGGACGTGGGGTCCGAGGACGCTGTGGGGGCTGCCGTGCTGACCCGCCACGAGCTGGGCAAGCTCGTCCTGCGGAACCGGACGGGGTGCGGGCTGGGTGGTCATGTCACTCCTCAGCGGCGAGTCGGGCGACAGCCTGCAGCGGGATACTCAGCCACAGTGGACGATTGCGGGCCTCGTACACCGCCTCGTACACCGCCTTGTCGGTCTCGTAGGCACGTAATAGCACCGCGTGGTCCGAGGGCTTGGTCGCTCCGGTGCTGGCGTATCCGTCGACGAAGGCGGCACGGTTGCGGCTGGACCACTCGTTGGCACGGTAGCTCAGGTGGTCACTCGTGCCGAACTGTCGCAAGGTGGCACCGGCCGCGTAGTCGAACGAGCGGAGCATGCCAGCGACGTCGCGGAGCGGGGAGTCGAGAGCGACCCGCTCGGGGAGGCTCTTGGCGGGCTCTCCCTCGAAGTCGATGATCTTCCAGCCCTTGACCGTGCGGAGAGTCTGCCCGAGGTGGAGGTCGCCGTGGATCCGCTGGACGGCGACCGGCTGGTCGGAGTCGGCCACCTCGCAGTAGTGGGAGCGCAGCCTCGGTACGAACTCCTCGAGCTCGGGAACGGCCGACAGCGCGGCATCGAGCCGAAGGGTCATCGCCTCGGCGAGTCCAGTCATCTGCTGCGCGGTCAACGTGTCTGTCTCGAAGAGCTCCGCGAGCTCCGCATGCACCTCCGAGGTCGCCTCGCCGAGCCGCCAGGACTCGCCGGCGAAGTCGCCACCCACCTCGTCCGGATGCAGATCCTCCTCGACCAAGAGGTCCCGCACGCTCGACAAGGCGATGTCCCATCCGTCCGTGCCAGTCCGCAAGAATGTCTGCAGCATCCCCAGATGGCCGCTCCAGCTGGCCCCCTCAGGTTCCTTCCAAGCCGCCTCGATCCACCCGAGGAGGGGGGCAACGTGGCCGCCGCCGTGCCGGGTCAGTGCCTCGTGGATCTCGACATCGGGGTTTCCTCCCGGGCTGATGCGTCGGTACAGCTTGAGGATCGCGTCCTCGCCGTACGCGATCGAGGTGTTGGACTGCTCGGCCGTCATCACGCTGCCGGGCACCGACCGCGGCGGGATCTCGGCACCCTCGACCAGCCGGAAGCTCAGCGTGTCGGTCTCGGTGCGACCGCTGAACCCCACCAGCAGCGCTTCGGCCACCGACTTGAAGTAGACGGCGTCGTACGCGACGACCCGCCCGAGGTCCGGGTTCTCGACCTCGCCCACGAGGGCGTGGGCCATCTCGGGATCCGGCAGGTCGAGATAGGCGGTCGGAAACTGGTACGTGTCCTGCTTGCCGTCGTCGTACTGGACCGTGACGATCTCGATCCGCGCTCGCGTCTCGCTGTCGGGCAGCCACGGCAGTGGGTGCACATGGGTCACCGAGAAGTCGCGACCCTTCCCCGCGAACCATCTCCGGCTTGCGAAGTAGAGCGAGAGCTTGTCGTGGTAGCCGTCCGTCACGTCGGGCGCCCCTCTTCGTAGCGGGAGATGAGAAACCAGTAGAAGTTGTGTCCCGACAGGGTGAGCAGGTAGGGAAGCTCCCCGATCCGCGGAAACCTGACATGGCCGATCATCTCGATCGGCTCGTAGCCCTCCCACCGCCTCAGGTCGAGCTCGACGGGCTGTGGAAAGCGGGAGAGGTTGTTGACGCACAGGACGGTGTCGTCGCCGAAGTCGCGACTGAACGAGAAGACGCTCGGGTTGCTGCCGCCGAGGTCGCTGAAGGTACCGAGTCCGAATGCCGGGTGCTGCTTGCGGGCCTGGATCATCCGCCTGGTCCAGTGGAGCAGGGAGGACGTGTTCTCCACCTCTGCCTCGACGTTGACCGCCTGATAGCCGAAGACCGGGTCCATGATGGTCGGCAGGCTCAAGCGGCCCGGGGTTGCGGTCGAGAAGCCGGCGTTGCGGTCGGGCGTCCACTGCATCGGCGTACGGACCCCGTCGCGGTCGCCCAGCCAGATGTTGTCGCCCATGCCGATCTCGTCGCCGTAGTAGAGCACCGGCGACCCCGGCAGCGACAGGAGCAGGGCGGTGAACAGCTCCATCTGGTTGATGTCGTTGTCGAGAAGCGGAGCAAGCCGTCTCCGTATTCCGATGTTCGCCTTCATGCGAGGGTCCTTGGCGTACTCCGACCACATGTAGTCGCGGTCGTCGTCGGTCACCATCTCGAGGGTCAGCTCGTCGTGGTTGCGCAGGAAGATGCCCCACTGGCAGTTGGACGGGATCGCGGGTGTCTGTTCGAGGATCTCCGAGATGGGATAGCGAGACTCCCGCCGCACCGCCATGAAGATCCTCGGCATCACCGGGAAGTGGAAGCACATGTGGCACTCGTCGCCACCGCTGTCGAAGTCGCCGTAGTAGTCGACCACGTCGGCGGGCCACTGGTTGGCCTCGGCGAGCAGCACGCGGCCGGGGTACTCGGTGTCGAGGGTCTTGCGGACCTTCTTGAGGAAGTCGTGGGTCTCCGGCAGGTTCTCGCCGTTCGTCCCAGGGCGCTCGTAGAGGTAGGGCACCGCGTCGAGGCGCACGCCGTCGATCCCCATGTCGTACCAGAACCGCAAGGCGTCGAGCATCGCGTCGTGCACGGCCGGGTTGTCGTAGTTCAGATCGGGCTGGTGGCTGTAGAAGCGGTGCCAGAAGTACTGCTGACGGACTGAGTCCCAGGTCCAGTTCGAGGGCTCGTGGTCGACGAAGATGACCCGGGCCTCCTGGTACATGAGATCGTTGTCGGACCACACGTAGAAGTCGCCGTAGGGGCCGTATCGGTCGGTGCGGGACTGCTGGAACCAGTGGTGCTGGTCACTGGTGTGGTTCATCACGAAGTCGATGATCACCCGGATGTCACGCTCGTGCGCCTCGTCGAGCAGGTTCTGGAAGTCGTCGAGGGTGCCGACCTCAGAGGCGATGTTGACGAAGTCCGACACGTCGTATCCGCCGTCTCGGAGGGGCGAGCTGTAGAACGGGGGGATCCACAGGCAGTCGACCCCGAGCCACTGAAGGTAGTCGAGCTTGTCCCGCAGGCCGTTGAAGTCGCCGCACCCGTCACCGTTGGAGTCCTTGAAGGAACGCACGAGCACTTCGTAGAAGACGGCCCGCTTGAACCACATCGGGTCTCGGTCCACGACTCACGACCTCCGGATCGAGAGGATGTGCGCCGGTTCGGAGAAGGGGTCGAGGCGGATGTAGTTGTGCTCACCCCATCGCCAGCTCTCGCCGCTGATTTCGTCGTCGACCACGAACGTCTCGTGCCAGTCGTACCCGAGGGCAGGCATGTCGAGATGCACCATGGACTCCCGGGGGCCGTGCGGGTCGAGGTTCACCACCACGATGACGGTGTCGTCGACCCCATCCGGCCCGGTGTGGTGCTTGCTGAAACAGAGGATGGCGTCGTCGTCGCTGTTGTGCAGCGACAGGTTGCGGAGCAGCTGTAGCGAGCGGTGACGGCGTCGGATGTCGTTGAGGCGGGTGATGTACGGCGCCAGCGTGCGCCCCTCCGCTTCGGCAGCAGCCCAGTCGCGTGGGCGGAGCTGGTACTTCTCGGAGTCCAGGTACTCCTCCGACCCGGGCCGCACGGCCACATGCTCGAACAGCTCGAAGCCTGCGTAGACGCCCCACGACGGGGAGCCCGTCGCAGCGACCGCAGCGCGGATCCTGAACGCCGCCGGGCCGCCGTACTGGAGGTACGCGGAAAGGATGTCCGGCGTGTTGACGAAGAAGTTCGGCCTGATCAGGGCGTCGGTCTCGTGCGACACCTCGAGCAGGTAGGAGGCGAGTTCCTCCTTGGAGTTGCGCCAGGTGAAGTAGGTGTACGACTGGTGGAAGCCGATCATCCCGAGCCCCTGCATCATGGCTGGCTTGGTGAACGCCTCGGCCAGGAATATCACGTCGGGGTCTGTCTTCCGTACCTCGGCGAAGAGCCACTCCCAGAACATGACGGGCTTGGTGTGGGGGTTGTCGACACGGAAGACCCGCACGCCGTGGTCCATCCAGTAGCGGAGGACGCGCATCACCTCCGCGCGGAGACCCTTGTAGTCGTTGTCGAAGTTGAGCGGGTAGATGTCCTGGTACTTCTTCGGCGGGTTCTCCGCATACGCGATCGAGCCGTCCGCCCGAGTCGTGAACCACTCCGGATGGGCGGACACCCATGGGTGGTCGGGTGCGCAGTTCAGTGCGAAGTCCAAAGCCACCTCGAGCCCGAGCTGGCTGGCCTGCGCCACGAAGGCGTCGAAGTCGTCGATGGTGCCGAGATCCGGGTGGATCGCGTCGTGGCCACCTTCGTCGGAGCCGATCGCCCACGGGGAGCCGGGGTCACTCGCGCCCGTCGTGAGGCTGTTGTTGGGGCCCTTGCGGTTGACCTTCCCGATGGGATGCACCGGGGGAAGGTAGATGATGTCGAACCCCATGTCGGCCACTGCCTGAAGGCGCTTGGCGGACGTGGCGAAGGTACCCGACGTCCAGGTATGGCTCTCGGCGTCGTACGCAGCGCCTTCGGACCGCGGGAAGAACTCGTACCAGGAGCCGTAGAGGGCGCGGGTCCGGTCGACGTGGACCTGGAATGGTCCCTCGCTCGACACCAGCTCGCGCAGCGGGAACGAATGCAGGGCTTCGAGGACCTCGGGACTGGTCAGGGCGGCCAACCGCACAGGTACAGGCAGCTTCGCGTCGCGACCGGCCGCCGCCGCTGCCTTGAGCGTGGACTCGGCGGCTGAGGCCGCGGGGGTGCCGTCGGGTACGGCCTCGAGGGCACGTTGGAGGACAAGGTCGCCCTCCATGAACATCAGCTCGACGTCGATCTCAGCAGGGATCTTGATCTCGGCCGCATGCCGCCAGGTGGCGTAGGCGTCCGACCAGGACTCGATCCGGTAGGTCCAGGCACCCTCAGCCTCAGGCGTGACCGTCGCCCGGTACCTGTTGGGGAAGTCGAGCTCGGTCATCTGCACGAGGTTGCGGTCGTCCCCTTGGGGGTCGGTGAGGACCACGCCCGCTCCGAGCGAGTCGTGGCCCTCCCTAAAAACCGACGCCTCTACGACGAACGGCTCGCCCACCGACGCCTTGACGGGGTAACGACCCTGCTCGATGACCGGGTTCACGTTGGTGATGGGTATTCGCTGGGCCATTGATGCCGAACCTACCGAAGCGCTCTATGCCGCGCACGCACGGTCTCTTCGAATGGTGAGACGGTGTGTCAGATGGCTCCGGTGAGGCCCCGCTTCTCACGGATCCGGCGGGTGAAGACCCCGAAGATCGCGTCCATCACCATGCCCACGATCAGGATGACGATCATCAGCGACAGCAGCCACGGAGCCCCACCGGGCACGGTGTGCGAGTAGTTGAGAGCTCCACCGAGGGACGAGGCGCCACCGCCGATCGGCACCAGCAGCTCTCCGGCGAGCAGGCTGCGCCACGAGAAGGCCCAACCCTGCTTCAGGCCCGTGAAGTAGGACGGCATGGCGGCCGGGAGCACGATGTGGCGGTAGCGGTTGATGCCTCGCGCTCCAATCATCTTGCCCGCTCTGAGCAGCGGCGGGGGCACCTCGTCGATGCCCGTGATGACGCCGTTCGCGATGGACGGTGCCGCGCCCAGGACGACGACGAACATGATGGCGCTGTCGTGCAGGCCGAAGAAGAGGATTGCCAAGGGGAACCACGCGATCGAGGGCATCGTCTGGAGGCCGGCGAGCAGCGATCCGATGGCCAGGCGCAGAGTTCGCCACTGGACCACGGCTACACCGAGGATAGTGCCGATCACGATGGCGAGCCCGTATCCGAGGGCTGCCCGCTTCATGGTCTTGCCAAGCTCCTCGACGAGGGTCGGTGACGATGAGAGTCGTGCGTCGCCCAGCACCTCGTGCCAGAGCCGGTTGAAGACCGTACCCGGGCCGGGAAGGATGTAGCTCGGCTTCCACTCGGTGACCACGGCGAGCTGCCAGATCCCGAGCACGATGCCGATCGCCAGCGCCTTCGGCCAGACGGCAGTCCATGCGCGTGGGAGCAGTTTGCTCCTGGGATCGCCTTCGAGACCGTCCCTCGCGACCGCCAGCACGGTGAGCTCGGCGTCGGAGAGGGTCGGTTTGAGCGGGGCCGCATCGACTGCGTCAACGGACATGCTGTGCCACCTCGGCTTTCAGTTCGCTTGTGAGCTGGCCCGACAGCGACGCGACGCCGGGGTCCTCGAAGTGTCGTGGTCGCGGGAAGGTGATGGGGAACTCCTTCTTCACCTGGCCGGGAGAGCTGGAGAAGAGCACGGTGCGGTCGGCGAGGCGAACTGCCTCACGCACGTTGTGGGTCACGAAGACGATCGTCAGCTTGAGCTCGGCGTGGATGCGCTCGATCTCGTCGTGCATCGAGTCGCGGGTCATGGCGTCCAGGGCAGCGAACGGCTCGTCCATGAGCACGATGTCGGCCTCCTGGGCAAGAACGCGGGCGAGCTGGGTGCGCTGCCGCATTCCCCCGGACAGCTCGTGCGGGCGCTTGTGCTGGCGCCCGCCCAGATGGACGAGCTCGAGGAGCTCGTTGACTCGCTCCGCTCGTTGCGACTTGGGTATGCCGCGCATCTTCAGAGCCAGGTCGACGTTCTCCCCTGCCGTCAGCCAAGGAAAGAGCGTCGCCTCCTGGAACATGAAGGAGACCTTGCGACCGCCGGTGTCTATGGTGCCTTGGGTCGGCTTGTCGAGATCTGCGATGAGGTTCAGCAGGGTGCTCTTGCCGCAGCCGCTGGCTCCGACGATGCACAGGAACTCCTGCGGGGCGACGTCGAGGTCCACGTTGTGGAGCGCGATCGTCTTCTGACTGCCGCGACCGAAGGTCTTGCTGACCTTGTCGATGCGGATGGCCGTCCGGAGCTGGCGGCCCGGGGAACGGCACCGGTATGCGACGTGGTCGTCACTATGACGACGGTCCTGACACTGTCGGCTCGCCGGCGTCGGTGAGCGCCTTGTTGAGCGAGTCCAGGTTGTAGATGCCGGACAGGCCGTCCACCGGGTCGATGAGCCCCGTGGCCTCTGCGTGCTTCGCAGTCTCGAGGAGCGTGTCCGCCAGCGGATTGTTGGTGAAGATCAGCTCCTGCCACGCGGAGTCGAGCACGTCAGCGGGGATCGGGTCCCCGCCTGTGACTGTCTGGATCTGGGTGGCCGTGATCTGCTTGGCGTCGTCCGAGTTCGTCGTGATGTAGTCGTTGGCCTGGATCTGGCCACTGACCAGGTCGTCGACGAGGTTGGGGTGAGCAGCGAGGAAGTCGTTGTTGACCAGCAGCTGCGTCGTGACGAGTTGGCCCTTCGGCCACAGGCTCGCCTCGTCCACCAACCGGGTGCCGCCCTCGGAGACGAGGATCGAGGCGTAGGGCTCCGGCACCCAGGCGCCGTCGACCTGACCCTGCTTGAACTGCGTCACGGTTTCGCTGTTGTCCTGCGGGAGCACCGCCACGTCGCCCTGGCCGTCGGGTGAGACGTTGAACCCCTGCTGCTTGAGCCAGTACTTGAAGGCGACGTCCTGCGTGTTGCCCTGGCCAGGAGTGGCGATGGTCTTGCCCTTGAGGTCTGCTGGGGACTTGATCGACGAGGACACGACCAGGGACGCTCCGCCGGACGTCGCACCACTCACGATGCTGACGTTCTGGGAGGTGGCGTAGGCGGTGATCGCCGGGCTTGGGCCGATATAGGTTGCGTCGAGGTCGCCCGCGAGCAGGGCGTCGATGGTGTCGCTGCCGCTGTTGAAGTCGAGCGTCTTCAAGGTGGCGTTGTCGGCGGACAGGGCGTTCTTGAAGTAGCCCTTGTCGATGCCGACGATAGCGCTGGCGTGAGTCAGGTTCGGGAAGTAGCCGAGGCTCACCTCGGTGGAACCACCGCCGCTGCCTGCGTCGCTGCTGCTGTCCGAACCACAGGCTGCGAGGGAGGTCGCGAGAACCCCCACCGCGACAAGCGCCCCGAAGCCACGGAAGCGCGTTCCGGTTGGGTGACCTGACACGTGTTCCTCCTAAGTAAGTATTGTGTAGTGAACTACGCGACAAAAAGACATGTATGCACGGCCGCTCCGGCTGGCTTTTGCCGACAAATGGGACCTGTGAGCCTCCCCACAGCGTCGCGAACGCCTGCCGAGACGGCCGATATGGGCAGAGTGGGCCGGGGTGGCCGACCGGAATGTGCCAAAGAGGTCTGAGAGCGCAAGCGTTTGCCGCTACCGTTTGCGGGTGCGTGCAATCCGACGGTTCACCGTCCGACCTGTCCTGCCCGAGACGCTGCGTCCCCTCGAGGACCTCGTCACCAACCTCCGCTGGTCATGGCATCCCGAGACCCAGGACCTGTTCTCGGCCGTGAGCACCGACGCCTGGGCGGCCAGTCGTCGCGATCCCGTACGTTTCCTCGGCGCCATCCCCGCCGAGCGGCTGAGGAGGCTCGGCAGCGACAAGCGCTTCATCAAGCGCCTCGAGCTGGCCCGGGCCGACCTCGACGAGTACATGACAGGTAACCGGTGGTACCAGTCGCTCGGTGAGGCGGCGCCGCGCAGCATCGCCTACTTCTCGCCGGAGTTCGGGATCACCGCTGCACTACCGCAGTACTCCGGCGGCCTCGGGATCCTCGCCGGGGACCACCTGAAGTCCGCGAGCGACCTCGGAGTGCCTATCGTCGGTGTCGGCCTGCTGTACCGCCATGGCTACTTCCGGCAGTCCCTGTCACGCGAAGGCTGGCAGCAGGAGCGCTACCCGGTCATCGACCCAGACGAGCTCCCGATTCGGCTGCTCCGCCAGCTGGACGACGCACCGGTCAAGATCACCGTGGCCGTCTCCGGTGGGCTACAGCTCGTCGCGCATGTATGGGTGGCGCAGGTCGGCAGAGTCCCGCTCCTCCTCCTGGACACCGACATCGAGGAGAACGCCCAACCGCTGCGAGACGTGACCGACCGGCTGTACGGCGGCGGCTCGGACCACCGGCTCCTGCAGGAGCTCATGCTGGGGATCGGCGGCGTTCGAGCGATCCGTGCTTTCTGTGACATCACCGGGTCGCCTGCGCCAGAAGTCTTCCACACCAACGAGGGCCACGCCGGCTTCCTCGGGATCGAGCGCATCCGCGAGTTCGTCACCGACGAGGGTCTCGACTTCGACTCGGCTCTCGAGAAGGTTCGCGTCGCGACCGTATTCACCACCCATACCCCCGTCCCCGCCGGCATCGACCGCTTCCCGCGGGAGCTCATCGAGATGCAGTTCGGTGGAGAGAACACCTCAGCGGGCCTCCCGGTCAGCAAGATCCTGGCGCTCGGCACGGAGGACTACGAGGGGGGAGACCGCACGGTCTTCAACATGGCCGTGATGGGGTTCCGGCTGGCGGGCCGGGCGAACGGGGTCAGCAAGCTGCACGGACACGTGTCGCGGGAGATGTTCTCCGGCCTGTGGCCCGGCTTCGACGAGAACGACGTCCCGATCACGTCAATCACCAACGGCGTCCACGCCCCGACGTGGATCGCTCGGGAGGTGTTCGAGCTGGCAGAGCGCGAGGGGGTTCTGGAGTCGCTGGAGCGTTCGAGCGACTGGAGTGCCATCGAGAAGATCCCGTCGAGAGCGCTGTGGGAGACCAAGCGCGAGCTTCGCAGATGCCTCGTCGAGGACGTGCGCTCCCGAGTCCGCGACTCCTGGCTCACCCGCGGCGCCACCTCGGCCGAGCTCGGCTGGGTCGACTCGGTGCTCGACCCGGACGTCTTGACGATCGGCTTCGCGCGACGCGTGCCGTCGTACAAACGGCTCACCCTGATGCTGCGTGACCCCGAGCGGCTGAAGAGCCTGCTGCTGCACCCGGAGCGTCCGATCCAGCTGGTCATCGCGGGCAAGTCACACCCCGCCGACGAGGGCGGCAAGAAGCTCATCCAGGAGATCGTGAAGTTCTCCGACGACCCGGAGGTACGCCACCGCATCGTGTTCCTCCCCAACTACGACATCGCCATGGCGCAGCCGCTGTACCCAGGGTGTGACGTCTGGCTCAACAACCCGCTCAGGCCCTATGAGGCCTGCGGCACGTCAGGCATGAAGGCGGCCCTCAACGGGGGGTTGAACCTCTCGATCCTGGACGGCTGGTGGGACGAGTGGTATGACCGCGACAACGGCTGGGCGATCCCGTCCGCCGACGGCGTCGACGACCCGGACCGCCGCGACGACATCGAGGCGACGGCCCTGTACGACCTGCTCGAGACCGACGTCGCGCCGCGCTTCTACGACGTAGACGGCGACAAGCTGCCTTCCCGTTGGATCGAGATGGTGCGGCACACGTTGAAGTCCCTGGGCCCGAAGGTTCTTGCTTCGCGCATGGTCGCCGACTATGTCCGCCTGCTCTACACGCCTGCTGCCGAGGGCTCCCGGCGGGTCGCAGCCGACAATCAGTCTGTCGTCGACCTCGCCTACTGGAAGGCGAAGGTCCGTGCTGCCTGGCCGCAGGTCAGGATCGAGCACGTGGAGTCCAGCGGTGTCAGCGACGCCCCTGCGCTGGGGTCGATGCTGACGGTGCGTGTGTTCGCCTCGCTCGGCGACCTCGGTCCCGACGACGTCGACGTGCAGGTGGTACATGGTCGGGTGGCCGGCGACGACCAGCTCCGTGACTCGCGCGTCGAGAGCCTCGGCTACGCCGAGTCGCACGAGGGCGGCCGCTACCGCTTCGAGGCGGAGATCCCCCTCAACCACACCGGTCCGTTCGGCTACACCGTGCGCATCCTCCCCAAGAACAGCCTGCTGGTGTCACCGGCCGACGTCGGCCTCGTCGCCTGGCCGCCCGATGTCAACGACCTGGAGGCCGACCTCGGCTGAGGCAGCTTCGGCCACGGCCTCGAACAGCGCGAAGGTGTGATCGAGCAGGGGCACGCTGGACCCGGGCTTCCAGGGCTCGGCGTTGGGAGCGGAGTCGGTGCGCACGATCTCGACATAGTGGTCTGCCCAGGCCTCGGGAAGGGTGACCTCGACCGGGTCCGACCCGGAGTGCAGCCACACCAGGTATGAGGTGTCGCGGCGGCGCACCCCATGACGGTCGACGGCTCGGAGCCGGTCGCCGGCGAGGAAGACGCCCAGAGTTGCCCGGGACTGGTCATGCCAGTCCGGCTCGGTCAGCTCCTCCCCCGAAGGGCTCAGCCAGGTGATGTCCTTGCCGCCCGTGGCCCCCACCGGTTTCCCGTCGAAGAAGTGGTGCTGACGGAGTACGGGATGGGCCGCCCGCAGGCGGAGCAACGTCCGAGCGAGGGCGAACAGATGCTCCCAGGCCGGGTCGGTCCGCCAGGACACCCACGAGACGTCGTTGTCCTGGCAGAAGGCGTTGTTGTTGCCCCGCTGGGTGCGCCCACGCTCGTCGCCCGCGGTGAGCATCGGAACACCCGTCGATAAAAGGAGAGTCGCCAGGAGGTTGGCGGCCTGCCGACTACGGAGTGTCTGGACTCCTGAGTCGTCCGTTTCACCCTCGACGCCGCAGTTCCACGACCGGTTGTCGTTGCTGCCGTCGCGGTTGTCCTCCCCGTTGTCTTCGTTGTGCTTGTCGTTGTAGCTCACAAGATCTCGCAGGGTGAACCCGTCGTGGGCGGTCACGTAGTTGACCGAGGAGAACGGCAGCCGCCCGTCGTCGGCATACAGGTCGCTCGACCCGGAGAAACGCGAGGCGAGCTCTCGCACTCCGCCCGACCTGCCGCGCCAGAAGTCGCGGACGCCGTCGCGGTACTTGTCGTTCCACTCGCACCACGGCGTCGGGAAGCGGCCGACGAGGTAGCCGTCGCCGGTCGCGTCCCAAGGCTCTGCTACCAGCTTCACGTCGCGCAGAACCGGGTCCTGGTGAACGGCGGTGAGGAAGGGCGACCTGAGGTTGACGAGACCACGGCTGCCGCGCGCAAGAGCAGACGCGAGGTCGAACCGGAACCCGTCCACGTGCATCTCGGTCACCCAGTAGCGCAGCGAGTCCATCACGAGCTGCAGCACCTGCGGTTCGGAGACGTCGACGGTGTTGCCGCATCCGGTGACGTCGACGTAGTTTCCTGAGGCGTCGTGGCGGTAGTACGAACGCTCGTCGTACCCCCGGAAGCACAGTGCCGGTCCGGTCGGGCCGCCTTCGGCGGTGTGGTTGTAGACGACGTCGAGGATGACCTCGATACCTGCTGCGTGGAGGTCCTTGACCATCTGTTTGAACTCGTTGACCTGTTGACCTCGCGTGCCGCTCGAGGAGTACGCGCCGTGCGGGGCGAAGAAGCTGACCGTGTTGTAGCCCCAGTAGTTGACCCGGCCGTGCTCGCTGAGGCCGGGCTCGGACACGAACTGCTGCACCGGAAGGAGCTCGACCGAGGTGACGCCGAGCTCGTTGAGGTATCCGGTCACCGCTGGATGCCCAAGGGCGGAGAAGCTGCCCCGCCGGCTCTCGGGGACTTCTGGGTGGGCCGCGGTGAGGCCGCGGACATGGGCTTCGTAGATCACGGTGCGACGCCACGGGACGTTAGGCCGGGTGTCGGCTCCCCAGTCGAACTGGTCCGAACCGGTGACGACGCTGCGCGGCGTGTAGGGGGCGGAGTCGCCGGGGTTGATGGACTTGGACGCATCGGATGCGCTCAGTGACGGGTGTGGGACGAGCCCGCGTTCGACGGCACGGGCATAGGGGTCGAGGAGCAGCTTGTCGTGGTTGAAGGCGAACCCCCGGGCCGGTTCCCAGGGGCCGTCAACGCGGAACCCGTACAGAAGTCCGGGGCCGGCACCCGGAACGTACCCGTGCCAGACGCCGAGCGTGGGCTCCCGCAGGGTCAGCTGTCGCTCGCAGTCCTCTGCGTCGAACAGGGACAACGTGACGGACGTAGCGGCCGGCGCCCAGACGGCGAAGTTGGTGCCTGCCCCGTCGTACGTGGCTCCGAGCCTCTGGTGGTGCCCGGGCCACAGAAGGGGGAGGCCGTCGGGCATCGTCATACCCGCCATCTTGCCAATCAGGGCAGCCGGCTGCCGGTCGGGAGGGTCGGATAGCCTCGCGGACATGGCTCAGCTCGTGCGGCTCGACGTGACGTCGGGAGTCGGCACGATACGTCTCGACCGACCTCCCATGAACGCTGTCGACGCCGCGATGCAGGAGGAGATCCGGGCGGTCGCCGCCGAAGCGGGGAAGCGGGACGACGTCCGTGCCGTCGTGCTCTACGGCGGGGACAGGGTCTTTGCCGCGGGTGCCGACATCAAGGAGATGGCCACCATGTCCTACACAGACATGGTGGCCCGGTCGGGCGCGCTCCAGTCCGCCTTCTCGGCGGTCGCCCGAATCCCCAAGCCGGTCGTGGCGGCCGTGACGGGTTACGCGCTGGGCGGGGGGTGCGAGCTCGCGCTGTGTGCCGACCTGCGCATCGCCGCCACGGACGCGAAGCTCGGCCAACCGGAGATCCTGCTCGGCGTCATCCCCGGTGCCGGCGGCACGCAGCGTCTTTCGAGGCTCGTGGGACCGTCGAAGGCGAAGGACCTCATCTTCACGGGACGCTTCGTAGGTGCTCAGGAGGCACTCGACATGGGGCTCGTGGACCGTGTCGTGCCTCCGGAGGACGTCTACGACACCGCCGTGGAGTGGGCCGCGGGGTTCGCGCACGGGCCGGCACTCGCCTTGCGCGCGGCCAAGGAGGCCATCGACTCCGGGCTCGAGGCGGACCTCGTGACCGGCCTCGAGATCGAGCGGCTCCAGTTCGCGGGGCTGTTCGCCACCGACGACCGTGCCAACGGGATGTCGTCCTTCATCGCCGACGGTCCCGGCAAGGCAGTCTTCGAGGGTCGCTGATAGCGATCACCAGCATCGTCGCCTCGACGTTCCCAGCCACCCAGGAAGGCACTATCGGCCATGAAGATCGCCGTCTGCGTGAAGTACGTCCCAGACGCCAGCGCGCGCCGCACGTTCTCCGCCGACCACACGGTCGACCGGGCCGCTGTCGACGGCCTGCTCTGCGAGCTGGACGAGTACGCCGTCGAGGAGGCCCTGCGGATCCGCGACGACGCCGACGACGGCCAGGTCGTCATCGTCACCGTCGGACCCGATGCCGCCCGAGCGGCGATCCTCAGGTCCCTGCAGATGGGCGCAGACTCCGGGGTCCATGTGGCCGATCAGGCGATCCACGGCTCCGATGCGGTAGGGACGTCGCTGATTCTCGCCAAGGTCCTGGAGCAGCAGGGTGCCGACCTGGTCATCTGCGGGATGGCTTCCACCGACGGGTCGATGGGCGTGATACCCGCCATGCTGGCCGAGCGGCTTGGACTGCCGCAGGTGACGTTGGCGTCAGAGGTCGTGGTGAAGGGGTCGACGGTCCGGGTGCGCCGCGATGGCGATGTCGCCACCGAGGTCGTCGAGGCGACCACTCCGCTTCTGCTCAGCGTCACGGACCAGTGCAACGAACCGCGCTACCCCTCCTTCAAGGCGATCATGGCGGCCAAGAAGAAGCCGGTCGAGACCTTGTCGCTCTCGGACCTGGGTGTCGACGCCGGCGCGGTGGGCCTCGATGCGGCTTGGACGCGGGTCGTCTCCGCCGAGGAGCGTCCCCCGCGCAGCGCCGGCACAGTCGTGGTAGACGAGGACGGCTCCGGGGCAGGCACGCTCGTCGACTTCTTGGTCCACCAGAAGTTCATCTGAGGAGGCGGAACCATGAGCGAGGTTCTCGTTCTCGTCGACCACGTCGGCGGGACGGTACGAAAGACCACAGCAGAGCTTCTGACCTTCGCCCGTCGACTCGGGGAACCGGCGGCTGTGTTCATCGGTGCGGAGGTGGAGGTCGCGCGGGGCTTCCTGACGTCCTACGGCGCCGAGAAGGTGTACGTGCTGGCTGATCCTGAGCTGTCAGACTTCCTCGTGCTGCCCAAGGTGGAGGCGCTTGCCCACCTCGTCGAGGCGTCGTCACCTGCTGCCGTGCTGATCGCCTCGGGCGGTGAAGGCAAGGAGATCGCCGCACGGTTGGCGCTGAAGACAGGCTCGGGGCTCATCACCGATGCAGTCGACGTGCAGGCGGGCGAAGCAGGCCTCGTCACGACGCAGTCCGTGTTCGCGGGCAACGTCGCGGTGACGGCCGGGGTGACACACGGCGTGCCGATCGTCACCGTCAAGCCGAACTCCGTCACCCCGCAGGCGGTCGACGGTGCGGCCGTCGAGGAGACCACTTCGATCGTGCTGAGCGAGGCCGCGAAGACGGCGCGGATCGTCGAGCGCAGACCGCGCGAGTCGACAGGGCGCCCGGAGCTCACGGAGGCCGCGATCGTCGTCGCCGGTGGACGGGGCACAGGTGGCGATTTCGCATCTGTGGAGGCTTTCGCCGACGCTCTCGGTGCGGCCGTCGGTGCGTCGCGGGCAGCCGTCGACGCGGGCTGGTACCCGCACGCCTACCAGGTGGGTCAAACCGGCAAGACGGTCTCACCCGAGCTCTACGTGGCGACCGGCATCTCGGGCGCGATCCAGCATCGGGCCGGCATGCAGACGTCCAAGACGATCGTGGCCGTCAACAAGGACCGCGAGGCACCCATCTTCGAGCTCGCGGACTTCGGCGTCGTCGGCGACCTGCACAGCATCCTCACCGCGGCCACCGAGCAGGTGAACGCCCGCAAGGGCTGACCCGGCCACGTTTCGTTGCCGGGGGGTGGCCCGGCAATTAGAGTGACTGTTCGCTCGGCGACTCTCCGCCGGCTCGACCGTGGAGGTGGCCAGTGGCGAATCTGCGTACCCGACTGCTGAGTGCAGGCGGGGTTGCTCTGCTACTGGCCACGATGACGAGCGTGCCGTCGGCGCAGGGGGGCCGGGCCTCGCACCCCCGGCGAGCCACGCCGTCAGCCGCGCCCGCGTCGCCCCGGCCGAGCTGGTGGCGCAAGCTGCAGGTGGTCTCGGCGCCGACCTTCCGACCGGGGGCGGCCCGAGTTGGTCTCGGGCTGCCCTCCACCGGGGCGAACGTCGACGTGAGCCGGGAGAAGGGGTCTCAGAGCGAGACATCGATCGCCATCGACCCGTCGGACCCGAGCCGTCTGGTGGCGGGGTCGAACGAGATCGACCGGCTGCCCATGCGCGCGTACTTCTCGAACGACGACGGCAGGCGCTGGGGCGGCGTCGACCTCCCACTGCCCCCACCGCTCACAAGAAACGGGTTCGACTTCGGAACAGACCCAGGCGTCGCCTGGGACGCTCGGGGCAACGTCTACTACTCCTATATCGTGGTGTTCTTCTCAGCGGGTGGTGCTGTGAACGGCTCCGAGCTGGCCGTGGCCCGCTCCAGAGACGGCGGTAGGCACTGGAAGGCGACCTACTTCAGTCCATCCCATGGCCAGGCGAAGTCCAACGACAAGCCCATGATCACCGTCGACACCAACCCGGGAAGCCCACATGTCGGGACCGTCTACGTCGCGTGGGACACCGTCAGCGGTGCGAACGGCGTGTCGAGCACGACGGGCGTCGAGGTGAGCCATTCGGTGGACCAGGGGCGGACCTTCTCCCCGCCAGTCTTCGCCAGCGACACCCACGGCGGCCCGCGCTTCGGCTTCGGGGCGGACCCGTTCGTATCGCCCGGTGGCACGTTGCACGTCGCATGGCACGACTTCGTGACGAACTCCCTGGTGGAGTCGGCTTCAACCGACGCCGGACAGAGCTTCGGCCCTACCCGCACGATTGCGCCGACGGTCATCGCGTTCGATACGAGCATCCCGGCGCAGGCCAGCCGCGGGATCGTCGTCTATCCGGCATGTGAGGCCGATGCCAGCAGCGGCGCGCACCGCGGGACGCTCTACTGCTCCTGGATGGATGCCAACGGACGGAGCGGCACGGATGTCCTCGTGGCCCGGTCCGGCGACGGGGGCCACAGCTGGTCCAAACCTGTCGTGGCGAACGACGACCATCCCGGTGAGCACAACGACCAGTTCAACCAGTGGCTCGCTGTCGACCCGGTGACCGGGGTCGTCGCGCTCAGCTGGCACGACACCAGGGGTGACCCCAGGCATGTGGCGAATAACGTATTCGCTGCGGAGTCGACCGACGGCCGCCGGTTCAGTCCGAATATCAAGGTCACCACCGCTGCCACTGACGAGAGCGCCCGCGGCGCCGACTCTCGCGACCAGTACGGCGATTACGACGGCATCGACGCCTACGGCGGTCACATACACCTGGTGTGGACCGATCGGCGTGCCGGGCTGCCGAGCCGGCTCCGCGAGGAGGTCTTCACGGCCCGGCTGGTGGAGTAGGCGCCGAAGGTGGTCCCGATGCCATCTTTGCCACCTGTCTTCGGGCTGCGTGTCGTCGTGATGGGTGTCGCAGGCTCGGGCAAGACCACAGTCGGGGAGCGGCTCGCGGCGGAGCTCGGCGTCGAGTACGTCGAAGCCGACCCCCACCACACTCCGGGGAACGTCGCCAAGATGAGTGCGGGAATCCCCCTGACCGACGCCGACAGAGGGCCCTGGCTCGACGCCGTCGGGCGATGGCTCGCCGATCACGAGTCGGCAGTTGCCACCTGCTCTGCCCTGAAGCGTCGCTACCGAGACGTCCTGCGGTCCTTCGCCGCAGATGCGTGGTTCCTCCACTGCACAGGCAGTCCCGAGCTCATCTCGAGCCGGATCACCCGGCGCTCGCATCACTTCATGCCTGCCGAGCTCCTGGCGTCGCAGTTCGAAGCACTCGAGCCGCCGGGACCCGACGAGCGTGCATTCTCCGCAGACGTGTCGAAGCCACCTGCGACCGTCGTGTCCGACTTCCTGGCCGCGGTGCGTCGGGACCCCGGTCGAGGCGAACTACCATGACGTGACCGCATCGAGCCGTGATCTGCTGTCGCCCCGGGGCCGGGCTACAGTCGGGCGGTGACGGTCTCCGGCGGTTATGCACCAGACCTACCCGCCGAGGAGCTGGCCTTCCAGCGCTTGTACGGCCCGTGGGACGCGTTCACCCCCGACCAGGCGCGTGAGGTGTTCGAACCGGTAGGCATCCGGTGGTGGATAGCGGGTGGGTACGCCGTCGAGGCGTTCACCGGCGTACATCGCGAGCACGAGGACGTCGATGCCTCCATCTTCCGCCGCGACGTCCCGGCACTCCGGGAGGCTCTCCAGGGACGCCTCCACCTCTGGTCGGTGGGGGAGGGGGCCTTGCGGCCGGTCTGTGACAGGTTCCCCGAGCCTGCTGAGGACGCCGACCAGATCTGGCTCCGCGAGCACGCATTGGCACCCTGGCGGGTCGATGTCGTCCTCAACCCGGACGAGGACGGTCGATGGGTGTCGAGGCGCGACCCGTCGTTCGTGGCACCTCTCGACGAGGTGACGTTCGACCGCGAAGGTATCCGCTACCTGCGCCCCGAGATCGCGTTGGCCTTCAAGGCCAAGCTTGCCCGTCCGAAGGACGAGCGCGACTTCGCTGCGGCGGTTCCGCTGATGAGCAGCGCGAGTCGCTCCTGGCTGGCCGACTACCTCGCCCGGATCGAGCCGGAGCATTCATGGCGGCACCGGCTCTGAGCGGGCACTAGGCTGGGGCGGACATGAGCATCCCATCCCCCGCGCGGCTGGCCTATCTCGACCATGCTGCGACGACACCGATCTACCCCGAGGTCGTCGAGGCGATGGCGAAACAGCTCGGGCGTCTAGGGAACGCGTCGGCTCTGCACGGCTCGGGGCGTTCAGCCCGCCGGGTGGTCGAGGAGTCGCGAGAGACTATCGCCGCGGCCGTCAACAGCAGACCGTCCGAGGTCGTGTTCACCTCCGGTGGCACGGAGTCGGACAACCTTGCCTTGAAGGGCTTCTACTGGGCCCGCCGGAAGGCGGACCCTGCGAGGATCCGCATCCTGTCGACCGCCGTGGAGCACCATGCCGTCCTGGACCCGCTGCACTGGCTCGCGAGCGAGGAGGGAGCACAGGTCGAGCTTCTCCCTGTCGATTCGGACGGCCGGCTCGACGTGGATGCTCTGCACGCGGCGGTCGAGCGTGATCCCTCGAGTGTCGCCCTGATCTCGGTGATGTGGGCGAACAACGAGGTCGGGACACTTCAGCCGGTCGACGAGGTCGTGGCGATGGCCGCCCCCTACGCGATCCCCGTGCACTCCGACGCCGTACAGGCGCTTGGCCAGCTGCGCCTCGACTTCGCGGCATCCGGCCTCGACGCCATGACGGTGGCCGGGCACAAGATCGGCGGCCCGTTCGGGGTGGGTGCGCTCCTGCTGCGCCGGGAGGCAGAGCTGGTGCCGCTGCTTCACGGAGGAGGCCAGGAGCGCGACGTCCGGTCCGGAACCATCGACGCACCTGCGAGCGTCGGTTTCGCGGTCGCGGCAGAGCTCGCGGTCAAGGGTCAGCCCGAGCGGGCTCCCGCGCTGTCGGCTCTGCGCGACGAGCTGATCAGCCGTGTGCTCGGCGTCGTACCGGACGCACAGCTCAACGGACCACAAGGTGAGGCGAGGTTGCCGGGAAACGTGCACCTGTCCTTTCCGGGATGCGAGGGGGACTCGCTGCTCATGCTGCTCGACGCCCAGGGTGTCGAGTGCTCGACCGGGTCGGCCTGCTCCGCAGGTGTGCCGCAGGCTTCGCACGTCCTGCTGGCGATGGGTCGGGAGGAGTCGATCGCCAGAGGGTCGTTGCGCTACTCGCTCGGGCACACGTCGAGTCGAGCCGACGTCGACCGGGTCGTCGAGGTCATCGGGCCTGCCGTCGAACGTGCCCGTGCGGCCGGTGTCAGCTCGACGGCCGGCCAGAGAGCGTGAAGATCATCGCCGCGATGAGCGGCGGAGTTGACTCAGCCGTCGCGGCCGCTCGTGCCACCGAAGCCGGCCATGACGTGACGGGAATCCATCTCGCCCTGTCGCGCAACCCGAAGTCGTACCGAAGTGGGGCTCGCGGCTGTTGCACGATCGAGGACTCCAACGACGCGCGACGCGCGGCCGACGTCATCGGCATCCCGTTCTACGTCTGGGATCTCAGTGACCGCTTCCACGAAGCCGTAGTCGAGGACTTCACCAGCGAGTATGCCGCTGGTCGCACGCCCAACCCGTGCATGCGCTGCAACGAGAAGATCAAGTTCGAGGCCGTTCTCGAGCGAGCGCTGGCCCTTGGTTTCGACGCCGTCGCGACCGGCCACTACGCCCGGCTCAGGATTGGGACCGATGGGCTGGTCGAGCTGCACCGGGCGGTCGATCCCGGCAAGGACCAGTCGTACGTGCTCGGTGTTCTTAGCCAGCGGCAACTGGCTCACTCGCTGTTTCCCCTCGGCGACACCAACAAGACCGATGTCCGTCTGGAGGCCGAACGCCGTGGGCTGTCCGTCGCCGCCAAGCCGGACAGCCACGACATCTGCTTCATCTCCGACGGTGACACGGCTGGCTGGCTGCGAGAGCGGCTCGGGACGGGCTCGGGTGACATCGTCGACGCGGGCGGCCAGGTGGTCGGCAGCCACAAGGGGACGTTCGGTTTTACCATCGGTCAGCGTCGCGGGCTGCATATCGATCGGCGGGCGGCGGACGGGAAGCCGCGCTACATTCTCGACATCGAACCAGTGTCGGGTCAGGTCACGGTGGGCTCACGCGACGACTTGCGCGTCGACTTCATCTCCGGGACCCAGCCACGGTGGTGCGGTCAGATCCCTACCGGGGAGCTCGACTGCACAGTGCAGCTTCGGGCTCACGGTGGAGAGCTTCGGGCGCGCGCCACGGTTGCGGCCGACTCGGTGGACATTGATCTGCTCGAACCGGCCAGCGGGGTCGCTTCTGGTCAGGCCGCGGTGCTGTACACCGACACCCGGGTTGTGGGGAGTGCCACGATCAGCAGGGCTCGGCGCGGGGTGGGCGTCTGAAACTGCCGGATGGTTCCCGCGGCTTTCCCCCCGCGTATGCCTACGCGCTGCCTGATCTCAGGACCGCACGAATCGGCGTGGCTAGGCGGCGGCGATCCCGACCTTGTTGGGTACCCCGTGTGGTCGACGAGGTGTTGGTGAGAGTCCTGGTGGAACTCGATCTTCTTGGCCAGGACCGGCAGCGGCGGCAGTCCTCAAGTCCCTCGATCCGCTTGCGGAGAACAAGCGTTATCAGCGTCATTGCATCAGATCACACCGGCTGAGCCGGCGAAATTCGGTTTCGACTGCGTCGAACGCTCCTTAGCCTTCGGGGATGGAGCTGCGCCTCTTCGACGACCCGAGCGAGTTCCTTGCCCTCGCCGGTGATTATCTGTCGGCGCAGCCGGTGGTCAGCACTGTGGTGACGACGGTCGCCGAGCGGATCGCACGCGAGAGAGCCGCCGGAGTCCCGTGGCCAGATGGTGTGCCGTGTTGGTTCGCCGCGGGGCTCGACGGCGAAGTCGTCGTCGGGGCCGCGATGCGCACGGCGCCGTTCGGTTCCTACCCGCTGTTCCTGCTGCCGATGCCGGAAGACGCGGCGAGGGGGCTGGCGCACGTCCTCCTCGACCGCGGTGAGTCCGTGAGCGCCGCGAACGGAGCGCTGCCTGCGACGCAGGTCTTCTGCGACGAGCTGGCCCTTCACACCGGTCGGTCGACCACGGTCGACCGGCATACCCGACTGTTCGAGCTCGGCTCCTTGACCGAGCCTCGGCCCGCCGTCGGCAAGCTGCGGCCGGCGCGCTCAGACGAGGAGCAGCTGGTGCTGCGTTGGTACGAGGCGTTCATGGCCGACGCCGACGAGCAGGCGGGCCGGGCACGGGGGAGCAGCGCGCACGAGGCCCCCGGACCCGGCGTCATCCGTCGCAACATCGCTGAGGAACGTGTCTTCGTCTGGGAAGACGGGACGGGCCAGCCGGTCAGCGTCGTCGGTGCGAGCATCCCGGTATACGGCGTGAGTCGGGTCGGTCCGGTGTACACGCCGCCGGCCGAGCGCAGGAAAGGCTATGCGAGCAACGCAGTCGCCGAGGTGTCGCGGCAGCTCGTGGCCGACGGTGCGCGGACGTGCTTGTTCACCGACCAGGCCAACCCGACGTCCAACAAGATCTACCAGCAGCTCGGCTACCGCGCCGTCGTAGACATGGTGCAGATGCTCCTCGAGCCGGTCGGTCGTTGAACCGCTACCGGTCGTGGGCCACGGAGCATCGGTTCTCCGCACGCCCTGGTTCTTGCCTCGACTAGGGTCGTGCCCGTGAGCAACCGCGCCACGGGCATCGGCTCGATGCCCGGCGACGACTTCGAAGACAGCGTCCAGATCGTGCTCGGCGAGGTAGGGGATCTCCCTTTCCTGCCCGAGCTGCCAGAGCGGGGTGCGTCGGGTTCGATGGTGGGGCGGACCCTCGGGCTCATCAACGACCTCGGGTCGGATCTGCAGCCGGCAGGCTGGCGGTTGACCGATGCACCCGGAGCAGACCAGAGACGCGCACGATCCTTGCTGGCCCAGGACTTGGACACGGTGGAGGAGCTCACCAGCGGGCGGGCCGCGACCTTCAAGGTTCAGGTGGTTGGGCCTTGGACGCTCGCCGCCACGGTCGAGCGCCCGAGAGGCGACAAGGTGCTCGCCGACCATGGCGCGCGGCGCGACCTGGCGCAGGCACTCGCGGAGGGGGTACGTGAGCACGTGGCGACCGTGCGGCGGCGCCTCGACGGTGCCGCGGTCGTCGTCCAGCTCGACGAGCCCGCCCTTCCTGCCGTTCTCGCTGGCGCGATCCCGACGGCGAGCGGGTTCTCCAGGCATCGGTCGGTCACTGCGGCTGATTGCGCGGCCACTGTGCAATGGCTCGACGACGCGATCGTCACGTCGGGCGCCACCAGCGTCGTGCACTGCTGCGCTGCAGACGTGCCCTTCGCGGTACTGCGAGAGACCTCCGTCGGTGCCGTCTCATTCGACCTCTCCCTTCTCACCCGGCAGGAGTACGACGACGTTGCCGGCTGGATAGATGCCGGGCGAGATGTATGGCCCGCGATCGTGCCTTCGGTGGAGCCCGAGGGTCGGGCACCAAGCGAAGCCGACCTCACTCGCCGATTGCTCACCTGGTGGTCCGCACTGGGGTTCTCGGAGGGCGCGAGCATTCCCGACTGCACCGTGACGCCGACGTGCGGACTGGCGGGTGCTTCGCCCGGCTGGGCGCGGCAGGCACTGAACCTGTCCGAACGGGTGGCCCGCAACCTGTCGGCAGAGCCGGCGTGACCTGCCCACGGTGCATTCGGGCGAGGTGCCCTAGGCTTTCCCACAAAGCCGCACTGCGGTTCCTGCTCAGTCAAAGGATGAAGACATGACTGTTCGCCGTGTCGGCCTTGGTATCGGCGCCATCTTGCTCACCGGTCTCGTCTCCGACCCCGCGTTGGCACACGCCGCGACAATCGTGATCCACGGCACCATCGGTCCCGACCGACTGGTCGGGACCGATGCAGGCGAGGAGTTCCGGGCTGGGGCCGGAGACGACCTGGTGTCTGCCCGCGGCGGAGCTGACGAGGTGTTTGCCGGTCTGGGCGACGACACCGTCTACGGGGGCGACGACGCCGACGGCTTGCGCGGCAAGGCTGGTGGCGACCTCCTTCTTGGCCAAAATGGGGCGGACGCGCTCGTCGGAGGATCCGGAGACGACCTCGTCGCGGGTGGAGAAGGAGACGACTTCGTCGGCAGCCCCTTCACCAAAGTGAGCACCTTGGGCAACGACACCCTCCGGGGTGGCCCTGGCACGGATGTGCTGATCGAGGGCCAAGGAAATGACGTGCTGCGTGGCGGTGGGAACGCCGGCACCGAGTCCTTCGCACCGGGCTCCGGAGCCGACGTAGTGTTCGGCGGAGCGGGAGACGACGAGGTGTTCCTGCGACACGATGGGTCGAAAGATGTGATCGACTGCGGGGCGGGCAACGACACGGTGACGTATGGTGCGGCGGGCGTCGATCCCCCCGACGTGCTCTCTTCATGCGAGACGGTGTCCCTCCGCTGAGCCGAGAGGCCGAGACGAACGCACTACAGCTGGAGCCAACCCCGACCGCCTCGCGAGAGCGCCACGCCGAGCTCTCCGAGCTGATCGAGGCTCACCGTTGGCGGTACTACGTGCTGGACACTCCGAGCGCCAGCGATGGCGAGTTCGACCTGCTGATGCAGGAGCTGGAGTCGCTGGAGGCCGAATTCCCGGAGCTGCGCACGCCTGACTCGCCGACGCAGAAGGTGGGGGGCGCCGTCTCGACGCTGTTCACGGCTGTTGACCACGCCGAGCGGCTGCTGAGTCTCGACAACGCGTTCTCCGACGACGAGCTGACCTCATGGTCCGCCAGGCTCTCCCGTGACGGTGCCGGTGACGCCGAGCTGCTGTGTGAGCTGAAGGTGGACGGCCTGGCCATCAACCTGACCTATGAGGGTGGGCGACTGGTGCGTGGCGCCACCCGCGGCGACGGGCGTACGGGCGAGGACGTCACACCCAACGTGCGCACCATCGAGTCGGTGCCAGACCGGTTGGCTCCCTCGGCCGACTACCCGGTCCCTGAATTCTTGGAGGTACGCGGAGAGGTGTTCTTCGAGGTTCGCGAGTTCGAGAAGCTCAACGAGGCGCTCGTCGAGGCGGGCAAGGCGCCGTTCTCGAACCCGCGGAACTCCGCGGCCGGCTCGCTGCGCCAGAAGGACCCGCGCGTGTCGGCGACCCGCCCGCTACGGATGGTCTGTCACGGGATCGGTGCGAGACGAGGCTTCGAGCCGTCGCGTCAGTCCGAGGCGTACGCGGCACTGGCGGCCTGGGGACTCCCTACGAGCGACCGCGCAAGGGTGTTGCCCGACCTGGACGCCGCTCGGGGGTACGTCGAGTACTACCGCGAGCACCGACATGACGTCGAGCATGAGATCGACGGCGTGGTGATCAAGGTCGACGAGGTGTCACTGCAGCGCCGGCTCGGGTCGACCTCGCGGGCGCCGCGGTGGGCGATCGCGTTCAAGTACCCACCGGAGGAGGTCACGACGAAGCTGCTCGACATCGACGTCAACGTCGGGCGGACCGGGCGCGTCACCCCCTTCGGGCGGATGGAGCCGGTACGCGTGTCCGGGTCGACGGTGGAGCTCGCCACCCTGCACAACGCCTCGGAGGTGAAGCGCAAAGGCGTGCTGATCGGAGACACGGTGGTGCTGCGCAAGGCGGGCGACGTCATACCGGAGATCGTCGGCCCGGTGGCCGAGCTCCGCACCGGGGACGAGCGAGCCTTCGAGATGCCTACCGAGTGCCCGTCCTGCGGCACGACCCTTGCCCCGGCCAGGGAAGGCGACGCCGACCTACGGTGCCCGAACGCGCGCACGTGCCCTGCCCAGCTTCGGGAGCGGGTCTTCCATGTGGCGGGGCGTGGAGCCTTCGATGTCGAAGGTCTAGGCTTCGAGGCCGCGTCGGCCCTCCTCGACGCGGCCGTGATCGTCGACGAGGGGGACCTGTTCGGTCTGGACCAGCAGGCTCTGCTCGACGTTCCGCTCTTCACGAAGCAGAACAGCGAGCTCAGCGCCAATGGTGCACGTCTGCTGACCAACCTCGAGCGGGCCAAGGACCAGCCGTTGTGGCGGGTACTTGTGGCGCTGTCGGTACGCCACGTGGGTCCCACCGCCGCACGCGCCCTGGCCGCGGAGTTCGGGTCACTGGAGGCGATCGAGGCGGCATCGGTGGACGAGATCGCCGGCGTCGACGGCGTCGGGTCGACGATCGCCGACGCCCTCGTCGAGTGGTTCGAGGTCGACTGGCATCGAAACCTGGTCGAGAAGTGGCGGGCGGCGGGAGTCAGGATGGCGGACGAGCGCGACACCTTGGTGCCTCGTACTCTCGAGGGCCTCTCGATCGTCGTCACCGGCTCGCTGGGCAGGTGGTCCCGCGACCAGGCCAAGGAAGCCATCGTGGCGCGAGGAGGGAAGGCGAGCGGATCAGTGTCGAAGTCCTCGGCGTTCGTTGTCGTGGGCGAATCACCGGGGTCGAAGTACGATAAGGCCGTGTCTCTCAATGTGCCCATCCTCGACGAGGACGGCTTCGCAGTGCTGCTGGCCGACGGCCCGGAGGCGGCACGCGAGACCGCTCAGGTCGGTGAGCCGTGACCTACCCGCCCGGACCCGACCATGTGCATGCTCGCGGACAGACCAGCAGGCCGCCGGACATCGACACCACCGGGATACCGAGCGACGCGAACGGAAACGAGGCGTTCGTCCTGCTGATGGGCGTCGGCCTCGCGTTGCTTGCCCTCCTCTTCACTCTGGGATGGGTCGTATTCCACCATCTGCAGGCACTCTGAGAGTCGTAGTGTCGGGCCTCTGATCCGGCGCCAAGCCCGCTCGCTCGGCCACGGCCGCGGGCTCGATGCACCACTCCCCTAAGATTGCGGCCATGCCCGGCCCCGCTTACCCCTCTGAGGCCACGCCCTCAGATGGCAGGACGATCACTCGCGAGGAGGTCGCGCATCTCGCCCGGTTGGCCCGCATCGACCTCACCGACGACGAGCTCGACCATCTTGCGCCTCAGCTTTCGGTGATTCTCGAATCAGTGGCGTCGGTCAGCACCGTGGCCGCCGACGACATTCCGCCGACCTCTCACGCCCTGCCGCTACAGAATGTCTTCCGTCCCGACGAGGTGCGCTCCAGTCTGACGTCCGAAGCAGCCCTCGCGGCTGCTCCCGCCGTCGAACAGCAGCGTTTCAGCGTTCCGAGGATTCTGGACGACGAGCCGTGAGCGACCTCGTCGAGCTCTCTGCCGCCGACCTGGCCGACGCCCTTGCCCGCAGAGAGGTGAGCTCGGTCGAGGCGACCACGGCGTCGCTCGAGCGGATCGCCGGCGTCGACGGCTCAGTGCACGCGTTCCTGCATGTAGACGCCGCAGGTGCACTGGCACAGGCGGCCGATGCCGACGCCCGGCGTGCAGCCGGAGACGACAACCAGGCGTTGCTGGGGGTCCCGGTCGCCGTGAAGGACGTCGTCGCGACCAAGGGCATCCCCACGACATGCGGGTCGAGGATCCTCGAGGGATGGGTCCCGCCGTACGACGCGACGCTGGTCACGCGGCTTCGTGCGGCCGGTATGCCCATCCTCGGCAAGACCAACATGGACGAGTTCGCCATGGGCAGCTCGACCGAGCACTCGGCGTACGGCGCGACCTGCAACCCGTGGGACCTCGGGCGGGTGCCGGGGGGGTCGGGCGGCGGGTCGTCGGCGGCGGTGACGGCCTTCGAGTCGCCGGTCGCGATCGGTACCGACACTGGTGGCTCGATCCGGCAGCCGAGCGCGCTCACCGGCACTGTCGGCGTGAAACCGACGTACGGCGGGGTGTCGCGCTACGGCCTCGTCGCACTCGCAAGCAGCCTCGACCAGGCGGGGCCAGTAGCCCGCAGCGTCCTCGACGCCGCCCTCCTCCACGACGTGGTAGCTGGGCACGACCCGATGGACTCCACCAGCATCGACCGGGCGGACGGGTGGCCTTCGATGGCCGCCGCCGCGCGCCGAGCCGACATCTCCGGTCTGCGGGTCGGCGTGGTCAAGGAGCTCGGGGGCGAGGGCTACCAGGCGGGTGTGCGGACGCGCTTCGACGAGGCGGTGCAGCTGCTCGTCGGCGCGGGCGCCGAGGTCCTCGAGGTGTCCTGTCCCCACTTCGAGTACGGCCTCGGTGCCTACTACCTCATTCTCCCGAGCGAGGCCAGCAGCAACCTGGCGAAGTTCGACGCGATGCGCTACGGGCTGCGGGTGGTGCCCGACGGCGTGACTGCGCCGAGCGCCGAACAGGTCATGTCGGCGACCAGGGCGGCGGGCTTCGGCGCGGAGGTCAAGCGGAGGATCATCCTCGGTACGTTCGCGCTGTCCAGCGGGTACTACGACGCCTACTACGGCCAGGCGCAGAAGGTTCGGACACTGATCTCGCGCGACTTCGAGGCGGCCTTCAGCCAGGTCGACGTCCTGGTCTCACCGACGGCTCCGACGACGGCCTTCCGGTTCGGGGACAAGGTCGACGACCCGCTGGCGATGTACCTCAACGACATCGCGACGATCCCGGCGAACCTCGCCGGGGTGCCGGGGATGTCGCTTCCGAGCGGGCTGGCCCCCGAGGACGGACTTCCCACAGGCATTCAGATCCTCGCCCCCGCACTGGAGGACGCCCGGCTGTATACGGTGGGCGCGGCGCTCGAGGCGAGGCTGGTGGAGCAATGGGGCGGGCCACTGCTGGACAGTGCTCCGTCGCTGGAGGGAGCACGATGACGACCACGTCGACCCGGCTGGTGCCCTTCGACGAGGCCGTCGCCCGGTTCGACCCAGTGCTGGGACTCGAGGTGCACGTCGAGCTCAACACCGCGTCGAAGATGTTCTGCGGCTGCACCGCGACGTTCGGAGGGGAGCCGAACACCCATGTGTGCCCCGTCTGCCTGGGCCTTCCGGGAGCGCTGCCGGTCGTCAACGAGCGGGCGGTCGAGTCCGTGATCAGGATCGGGCTGGCCCTGAACTGCTCGATCGCGACCTGGTGCCGCTTCGCCCGCAAGAACTACTTCTACCCGGACATGCCGAAGAACTTCCAGACGTCGCAGTACGACGAGCCCATCGCCTTCGAGGGCTACACCGACGTCGACATCGACGGCCGGGTCGTCAGGGTCGAGATCGAGCGTGCCCACATGGAGGAGGACACCGGCAAGTCGCTGCACATCGGCGGCGCGACCGGCCGGATCCACGGTGCCGACCACTCCCTCGTCGACTACAACCGCGCAGGCATCCCGCTCATCGAGATCGTCACGAAACCGATCGAGGACACCGGCGCGGAGGTGGCGAGTGTGGCGCGCGCCTATGTCTCACACCTGCGCGACCTCGTCCGAGGTCTGGGAGTGTCGGACGTGCGGATGGACCAGGGGTCGCTTCGATGCGACGTCAACCTCTCGTTGCGAAGCGACCGAACCGCACCGCTGGGCACTCGGAGCGAGACGAAGAATGTGAACTCGCTGCGCTCGGTAGAGCGCGCGGTGCGTTTCGAGGTCTCCCGTCATGCGGCCGTGCTGTCCGACGGCGGCTCCATCGTGCAGGAGACGAGGCACTGGCACGAGGACACCGGGATCACCACACCCGGCCGCATCAAGGAGGAGGCGGAGGACTACCGCTACTTCCCCGAGCCCGACCTGGTGCCGATCGCCCCCGACCCCGCGTGGGTCGAGGAGCTGCGCTCGACACTGCCCGAACCACCGGGACAGCGTCGACTGAGGCTGCAGACCGACTGGGGCTTCTCCGACCTCGACGTACGTGACGTCATCGGCGCCGGCGCGCTGGACCTGATCGAACAGACCGTGGCTGCGGGCGCGAGTCCCTCGGCTGCGAAGAAGTGGTGGCTGTCGGAGCTGTCGCGTCGGGCCAACGACGCGGGGGTCGCCCTCGACCAGCTTGCGATCTCACCTGCGGACGTCGCTGCGGTGCAGGGCCTTGTCGACGCCGGCAAGGTCAACGACACCCTGGCCCGGCAGGTGCTCGACGGAGTCCTTGCAGGCGAGGGGTCGCCCGAACAGGTGGTCTCAGCCCGCGGGCTCGCGGTCGTCTCCGACGACGTGGCACTGTCGGCGGCCGTGGAGCGGGCGATCGACGCCGACCCGGAGGTCGCGCAGAAGGTCCGCGACGGGAAGGTCTCAGCCGCAGGGGCCTTGATCGGCGCGGTGATGAAGGAGATGCGCGGTCGGGCTGACGCTGCCCGGGTTCGCGAGCTCGTCCTTGCGAAGCTCGCCTGACCGCACGGCGTCCGCCGCGGCTAAGGTCGTCCCGTGAAGGTGGTAATCCCGTTCTCGCCCGACGAGCTGACCGACATACCCAGGGGCTTCGACATCGAGGTTGCCGACGCGACCGAGCACTGGCCGGCGGCAGCGCTGGATGCGGTCTTCTACGTGCCGGGCTACCGCTTCTCGTCGAAGGTCGTGGATGTCATCCCCCAGATGCCTCACCTCGAGGTCGTCCAGTCGTTGACGGCCGGCGTCGACCACATCCGACCTTCGGTACCCGACGGGGTCACGCTGTGCAACGCGACCCAGGTTCACCACACGGCGACGGCGGAGCTCGTACTCGGCCTGATCATCGGTGCGCAACGTCGACTGCCGGACCTCGTCCGGGCGCAGGATGCCCAGATCTGGGACTCGCAGATGTCGTCGTCAGTGGCCGACAAGCGGGTGGTCGTGGTGGGCGCCGGCAACATCGGAAGAGCCGTCGAGCAGCGGCTGGCCGGTTTCGAATGTGAGTCGATTCTGGTCGGCAGGACGCGTCGCGACGGGATTCACGGGATCGAGGAGCTGCCCGACCTGCTCCCGACCGCTGACGTCGTCGTTCTCATCGTTCCGCTGACGAACGACACCCGGGGTATGGCGGACGCCGCGTTCCTTGCCGCGATGCCCGAAGGCTCGCTGCTCGTCAACGTCGCCCGCGGACCTGTCGTCGTGACCGACGACCTGGTGGCCGAGGTCAGCGCCGGAAGACTTCGCGCTGCTCTCGATGTCACCGACCCGGAGCCCTTGCCCGCAGGCCATCCCCTGTGGTCGGCACCGGGCGTGACCATCACTCCCCACGTCGGCGGCGCCTCGACGGCGATGTGGCGGCGCTCATACCACCTGGTGAGCGAGCAGCTGCGACGCCTGAGCGCCGGCGAGCCGTTGCTCAACGTTGTCACCTGAAGGGGGGCGGCGCTGACCGGCCGGTCGTAGGCTTCGGCAATGGTCGACATCAAACCTCGCAGCCGGGCAGTGACCGACGGGCTCGAAGCCACCGCTGCACGCGGGATGCTCCGGGCGGTGGGGATGGGCGACGAGGACTTCGCCAAGCCGCAGATCGGTGTGGCGTCGTCGTGGAACGAGATCACGCCGTGCAACCTTTCGCTCGACCGGCTGGCTCAGGCGGTCAAGCAGGGGGTGCACGCCGCCGGGGGGTACCCGCTCGAGTTCGGCACGATCTCGGTGTCCGACGGCATCTCGATGGGCCACGAGGGGATGCACTTCTCGCTGGTCTCGCGGGAGGTGATCGCCGACTCCGTCGAGACGGTCATGATGGCCGACCGGCTCGACGGGTCTGTCCTGCTCGCTGGGTGTGACAAGAGCCTGCCGGGCATGTTGATGGCAGCGGCCCGGCTCGACCTGGCGGCGGTGTTCCTGTACGCCGGATCGATCATGCCGGGGCGGGTGGGTGACCGGGATGTGACGATCATCGACGCCTTCGAGGCGGTGGGCGCCTGCCAGGCGGGTCTGATGGACCGTGCCGAGGTGGACAGGATCGAACGTGCCATCTGTCCGGGGGAGGGCGCCTGCGCCGGCATGTACACGGCCAACACGATGGCGTCTGTCGCGGAGGCGCTGGGGATGTCCCTTCCGGGTTCCTCCGCGCCACCTGCGGTCGACCGCCGACGCGACGGCTTCGCTCACAGGTCCGGTGCGGCCGTCGTCGAGCTGCTGCGTCAGGGCATCACCGCCCGGCAGGTGATGACCAGGGAGGCCTTCGACAACGCCATCGCGGTCGTGATGGCCCTGGGCGGGTCGACCAACGCCGTACTGCACCTGCTCGCCATCGCGCGCGAGGCCGACGTCGACCTGACCATCGACGACTTCAACCGGATCGGCGACTCGGTGCCGCACCTCGGTGACCTCAAGCCGTTCGGCCGTTTCGTCATGACTGACGTGGACCGTGTCGGCGGCATCCCGGTCGTGATGAAAGCGCTGCTGGACGCCGGGATGCTCCACGGTGATTGCATGACGGTGACCGGCAAGACGATGGCCGAGAACCTCGAGGCGATCGCCCCGCCCGACGTCGACGGGGTCGTCATCCGTGAGCTGGCCAAGCCCATACACGCGACGGGGGGCCTGACGATCCTCCGGGGGTCGCTGGCGCCCGACGGTGCGGTGGTGAAGACGGCAGGCTTCGACGGCGACGTCTTCGAAGGGACCGCGAAGGTCTTCGAAGGGGAGCGTGCCGCCCTCGACGCGCTGGCGTCCGGTGGCATCTCGGCGCACGATGCCGTCGTCATCCGGCAGGAGGGTCCGAAGGGTGGGCCCGGGATGCGGGAGATGCTCGCTATCACCGCGGCCATCAAGGGTGCCGGGCTCGGCAAGGATGTGCTGCTGCTCACCGACGGGCGCTTCTCCGGCGGAACGACCGGGCTCTGCGTCGGGCATGTGGCGCCGGAGTCGGTCGACGGGGGTCCGATCGCGTTCGTCCGCGATGGCGACCGCGTCGTTCTCGACGTAGGTGGGCGGACCCTCGACCTGCTTGTCGACCATGCAGAGCTGGAGCGGCGGCGGGTGGGCTGGTCGCCGCCCGAGCCGAGGTACACGACGGGAGTGCTAGCCAAGTACCGCAAGCTCGTCCAGTCCGCGGCCGTGGGCGCGGTCTGCGGGTGAAAGCCGGTCAGCTTCTCCGCCAGCCGTAGCCGTAGCCGTTGCGGTGTCGGATGTCGAATGTCGGATAATGTGCCCACATGCTGAGACTGCGGGCACTTGCGCTTGACGGCTACGCGGGCGTCGGCGACGGTGGACGTATGCGTCCGATTCTCGTCGTACCTCCCGACGCGCCGGCCCGGTCCGCCTGAAAGCGGAACCTGCGCGTCGCCCCTCGAACGCCTTCGGGCCGGGGGGCTTTTTTGTGTGACGACACCCCCATGCCAAGGCCCACGGACCGCAGGAAGGCGGACATGACAGAACAGGTCACCGGCGCCGTGAGCCTGATCCGCTCGCTCGAGTGCGCCGGGGTGGACACGGTCTTCGGGATCCCTGGAGGCGCGATCCTCCCGGCCTACGACCCGCTTCTCGACTCGACCAAGATCCGGCACATCCTCGTTCGGCACGAGCAGGGCGCCGGACACGCCGCCCAGGGGTACGCGGTGGCGACCGGCCAAGTCGGCGTCTGTATGGCCACGAGCGGCCCGGGAGCCACGAATCTCGTCACGCCTCTCGCAGACGCGATGATGGACTCGGTCCCTCTCGTCGCCGTCACTGGTCAGGTGTCCAGCGCGGCGATCGGCTCCGACGCCTTCCAGGAGGCCGACATCCGCGGCATCACGATGCCGATCACCAAGCACAGCTACCTGGTCACCGATGCGGCGGACATCTCCCGGGCCATCGCCGAGGCGTTCCACATCGCCTCCACGGGCCGGCCCGGCCCGGTCCTCGTCGACATCGCCAAGGACGCCCTCCAGTCGCTGACGACGTTCACGTACCCGGCGGCTGTCTCGCTCCCCGGGTACCGACCGGTCACCAAGCCGCACTCGCGTCAGATCCGCGAGGCTGCCAGGCTCATCGCCGCGTCCACCCGTCCGGTGCTGTACGTCGGCGGCGGCGTCATCCGCGCCGAGGCGAGCGACGAGCTGCTCGCACTCGCGGAGCTGACCAGGATCCCGGTCGTGACCACGCTGATGGCGCGGGGCGCCTTCCCGGACAGCCACCCCTTGCATCTGGGCATGCCGGGCATGCACGGCACGGTTGCGGCCGTCGGTGCGTTGCAACGAAGCGACCTGCTCATCTCGCTCGGTGCGAGGTTCGACGACCGGGTCACCGGCCGACTCGACTCGTTCGCGCCGGAGGCCAAGGTCATCCATGCCGACATCGACCCGGCCGAGATCTCCAAGAACCGCCATGCCGACGTGCCGATCGTGGGTGACTGCCGCGAAGTGATCTCGGAGCTGATCGTGGCCGTCAGGGCCGAGTACGACGCCGGCCACCGCGACGACTCGGCGCCGTGGTTGTCGGCATGCCAGGTCTGGCGGGAGCGTTACCCGCTCGGGTTCGAGGAGCATGAGGGGCAGCTGGCTCCCCAACACGTGATCTCGCGGCTGGGCGCCCTCGCCGGACCGGAGGCGATCTACGTCGCCGGCGTGGGACAGCACCAGATGTGGGCGACCCACTTCGTCTCCTACGAGAGGCCACGCACCTGGATCAACTCCGGAGGTCTGGGCACGATGGGGTTCGCGGTACCGGCGGCGATGGGCGCCAAGGTGGGGAAGCCCGACGCGACGGTCTGGGCGATCGACGGTGACGGCTGCTTCCAGATGACCAACCAGGAGCTCGCCACCTGTGCGCTCAATGGCATCCCGATCAAGGTCGCTGTTATCAACAACTCGAGCCTGGGGATGGTTCGGCAGTGGCAGACCTTGTTCTACGAGGGCCGGTACTCGAACACCGACCTGCACTCGGCACGTGTCCCCGACTTCGTCAAGCTCGCCGAGGCGCTCGGCTGCGTCGGGTTGCGGTGTGAGAGCGCATCCGACGTGGATGCCACGATCACCAAGGCGATGGAGATCAACGACTCACCGGTCGTCGTCGACTTCATCGTCAACCCCGACGCGATGGTCTGGCCGATGGTTCCGGCGGGGACGAGCAACGACGCACTCCAGATCGCCCGGGACCTGAAGCCGGACTTCGAGGACGAGGCGTGACCACGACCACCCGCAAGGAGCCGACACGATGAGCACCCACACCCTGTCCGTCCTCGTCGAGAACAAGCCTGGGGTGCTGGCTAGAGTCGCTTCGCTGTTCTCCCGGCGAGGGTTCAACATCGACTCTCTGGCGGTCGGCCCTACGGAGCACCAGGAGATCTCCAGGATGACCATCATGGTCAACCTCGACGACCAGCGGCTGGAGCAGGTCACCAAGCAGCTCAACAAGCTGATCGAGGTTCTGAAGATCGTCGAGCTCCAGGGTCAGGGCGCAGTCGAGCGTGAGCTTGCGCTGGTCAAGGTCAGGGCGGACTCGCAGACGCGAAGCCAGGTGCTGGAGACCGTGCAGCTCTTCCGGGCGAAAGTCGTCGATGTCGCGGTCGACGCGGTCACGATCGAGGTGACCGGCAACCGCCACAAGCTCGAGGCGATGTTGCGCGTGCTCGAGCCCTTCGGCATCCGTGAGCTGGTGCAGTCGGGCATGGTGGCCATCAACCGGGGCGGCCGCTCCATCACCGACCGAAGCCTGCTGCCCGCTGCTGCCTCGACGTCGCTGTCGAAGCCCGCCTAGCCTGTCCGGGGCCGCCGTGTCGAGCTGCCGATCCGCTGCTCTTTCCGCACATCCGACCGCAAGGAGACCGAAGCCAGATGGCCGACATGTTCTACGACGACGACGCCGACCTGAGCCTGGTCCAGAAGCGCAACGTCGCTGTCCTGGGCTATGGCAGCCAGGGCCATGCTCATGCCCTGTCGCTGCGTGACTCGGGCGTCGACGTGCGGGTGGGTCTGCTCGAGGGGTCGAGGAGCCGAGCCAAGGCCGAGTCTGAGGGGCTCCGGGTGGTCAGCCCGTTCGAGGCCTGCGAGGAGTCGGACCTCGTGGTCGTCCTGGCTCCCGACCCAGCGCAGCGCTCCCTGTATGCCGAGGCGATCGAGCCCAACCTGGTCGCGGGCGACGCCCTGTTCTTCAGCCACGGCTTCAACATCCGGTTCGGCTACATCGTGCCCCCGACCGGCGTGGATGTCGCGATGGTCGCCCCCAAGGGCCCGGGACATCTGGTCCGCCGCGAGTTCAGCGAGGGACGCGGTGTGCCCGTCCTCGTCGCCGTCGAACAGGACGCTACGGGCGACGCCTGGCCGCTGACGCTGTCGTACGCCAAGGCGATCGGCGGTACCCGGGCCGGGGCGATCAGGACGACGTTCACCGAGGAGACGGAGACAGACCTGTTCGGGGAGCAGGCGGTTCTCTGCGGAGGAGCCTCCGCACTCATCCAGGCGGGCTACGAGACCCTCACCGAGGCGGGCTACCAGCCGGAGGTGGCGTACTTCGAGTGCCTGCACGAGCTGAAGCTGATCGTCGACCTGATGTACGAAGGGGGTATAGCCAAGCAGCGGTGGTCGGTGTCGGACACAGCCGAGTACGGCGACTACACATCGGGCCCCTACATAATCGACGGTTCCGTCAAGGCGCGGATGAAGGACGTTCTCGCCAACATCCGCAGCGGCGCGTGGGCGGAGGAGTTCATCGCCGACCAGGACGCCGGAGCACCCAAGTTCGCCGAGTTCCGAGCACGGAGCGAGGCACACCCCATAGAGGAGACCGGCCGCCGGCTCCGCACGCTGATGAGCTGGGTCAGATCCCACGACGACGACTACACCGAAGGCTCGGCTGCACGCTGATCTGCCGCCGGGCCGTCGAACCGATGAGATGCACTGGTCCTATGAGCGCTCCGCCAGGGCTCGACCACTCGTAGTAATGCCGCGGAGCGCGCATACCTCGCGAGACAGGCGAAGTATCCCGTAGCCCCCTAGACTCCGGTGTGTCCGCTCGAGATGGAGTGGCGGAGGAGGACCGGGTGGACCGTTGTCCGAGGTGCGGCGCAGGTGTCCATCCCTCCGCTCCGCACTGCTCGCGCTGCGGCCTGTTCCGACCCGAGACGCGCCCGGCGACGTCCCTGGCTCGGGCCTCCTCGGCCCCGTCCTTCTCCCCGCCACCGCGACGGCGCGTGGGAGTGGTGGCCATGCTGGTGGCGGCGGTCGCCATCCTGCTCGCCGTCATCGGGACAGGTGCGCTCTGGGTGTCCGGTACCGGCCCGTTCGGCTCCCGCCCCTCGGCCGGCAAGCCGTCGCAGCCGGCGGTCGACGTGATGACGCCGTTCAGCGACACCTCGACCCAGTCGGCTGCGCCTTCGGGCCCGGCTCTCGGGAGCGGTGCGGACGACTTCTCCGGCGTCTACTCCATGGTGCAGTCGGGAGTCGGTCGCGTCGCGGTGGACTCCTGTGACGGGGCGTTCGCCGGGTCGGGTTTCCTGGTGAGCCCGACGACGATGGTCACGGCGGCGCACGTGGTCGAGGGCGCCACCGACGTACAGGTGTCCTTCGACGGGGATCCCGTCGACGCGACGGTCGTCGGGGTCGACGTGTCAACCGACCTCGCGATGCTGGCGATCCCCACCGGTTCCGGAGCGGGGCATGTCTTCGACCTGGCCGCGCAGGACCCCGAGCCGGGCACTCGTATCGCGGTGATCGGCTACCCGCTCGACGAGCCGAAGTCGCTCACCGAAGGCACCATCTCCGGTCTCGGCAGGTCGATCAGCACCGACTCCGGCACCCATAGCGGCCTCATCCAGACCGACGCCGCGATCAACCCCGGCAACTCCGGTGGACCGCTGCTCGACGACTCCGGTCAAGTGGTCGGTGTCGCCGACGCGATCCGAACCGACGCCCAGGGAATCGGGTTCGCCGTTCCGATCTCGCAGGCACGAGTGGCCATCGGGTTGCCATCGGGGTTGTCCTCACCCGGTGTCCCGTCCTGCGAGCGGCCGGCTGAACGGGAGGCGTCCGTGACGAGGACGCTCCACTCCTACCTCGCGGCCATCAACCTCGGGGACTACGACGCGGCAATGAGCCTTGTGGGCGGCGCGATGCGCGCAAAGACCCCGCGGGACCAGTGGACCTCCGACTTCGTCACCACTCACGACGACCGGCTGACCGTTCGTTCGGTGACGGGGTCCGCGACCGTCGGCCACGTCTGGGCGACGTTCCGCAGCAGGCAGCAGGCCGGCTACGGCCCGCTCGGCGCGGTCAACGCCACCTGTCTGGTGTGGACCCTCGACTACACGATGTCTCGCACCGGGAGCTCATGGGTGATCGACGACGCGAGCGGGCACGGCGACCCCGGATGGGTCCGCTGCGACTGACCGGCACCGTAGCGGGGGCGTGTCGCGGCGTCCGCGCGCCGGGACGTCAGGCGAGGGGAGCGCTTCGCTCGCTTAGACTGGAGCCCCCGCACGTACGCTGCGGTGCTCCCGCGCCCGTTGGCGGCGCCGAGACGACGTGTCACCATCCCTCGGAGGGCAGTCACTGTGACCAAGCCGATCGTGCTGATCGCCGAAGAGCTGAGCCCGGCGACTGTGGAGGCGCTCGGTCCCGACTTCGAGGTCAGGAGCTGCAACGGCGCCGACCGCGACGAGCTCTTGGCCGCCATCGGTGACGTCGACGCGATCCTGGTACGCAGCGCGACGAAGGTCGACGCGGAGGCACTGGCGGCCGCCCCGCGCCTCAAGGTGATCGCACGGGCCGGCGTCGGCCTGGACAACGTCGACGTCACGCGGGCCACGCAGTCCGGGGTGATGGTCGTCAACGCTCCGACCTCGAACATCATCAGTGCCGCGGAGCTCGCGGTAGGCCTGCTTCTCGCCGCCGCCCGACACATCGCGCCGGCGAGCGCCTCACTCAGACGAGGCGAGTGGAAACGGAGCAAGTACACAGGGATCGAGCTGTACGAGAAGACAGTCGGCATCGTGGGACTCGGCAAGATCGGCGTTCTCGTGGCCCAGCGGCTGAGCGCCTTCGGGATGTCGATCATCGCGTACGACCCGTACGTCCAGCCCGGCAGGGCTGCACAGCTCGGCGTTCGTCTCGTCTCCCTCGACGACCTGATGGCAGACGCCGACTTCGTGTCGGTGCACCTGCCGAAGAACGCCGAGACGACCGGCCTCATCGGCGAGCAGCAGCTAGCCCGCTGCAAGCCGACCGCCATCATCGTGAACGCCGCGCGGGGTGGGATCGTCGACGAGCACGCCCTGCACGTCGCGATCAAGGAGGGCCGGCTGGCGGGAGCCGGACTGGACGTGTTCGCCACCGAGCCCTGCACCGACTCACCGCTGTTCGAGTTCGACAACGTCGTCGCGACGCCGCACCTGGGGGCGTCCACAGACGACGCCCAGGAGAAGGCGGGGATCGCGGTGGCCCGCTCCGTGCGTCTCGCCCTCGGGGGGGAGCTCGTACCCGACGCGGTCAACGTGCAGGGCGGCGTCATCGCCGAGGACGTAAGACCTGGCATACCGCTTGCGGAGAAGCTGGGTCGCATCTTCACCTCGCTGGCCGGGGAGGTGGCTCAGCAGCTCGACGTCGAGGTACGCGGCGAGATCACCCAGTACGACGTCAGGGTGCTCGAACTGGCCGCGCTCAAGGGGGTGTTCGGCGACGTGGTCGAGGAGACCGTGTCCTACGTGAACGCGCCGCTGCTGGCAGCCGAGCGAGGTCTCGCGGTGCGCCTGGTGGTCGAGGCGGAGAGCCCAGACCACCGCAACCTCGTCACCCTTCGGGGCACGCTCGCCGACGGCGCCCAGGTGTCGGTGTCCGGAACGCTCGTAGGCATCCACCAGCGTGAGCGATTGGTCGAGGTCAACCATTATGACGTCGACCTCGAACCGACGGGGCACCTGGCGTTCTTCGTCTACGAGGACCGGCCGGGAATGGTCGGAGCCATCGGCAGGATCCTCGGCGACGCCCAGATCAACATCGGCGGAATGCAGGTGGCGCGCCACCACCAGGGTGGGATGGCACTCGTCGCGCTCAACGTGGACAGTGCCATCCCCTCCGACGTCCTCGGCGACATCTCCACCGAGATGCAGGCCCGGCTCGTGCGGGCAGTCGACGTTTCGGTCTGATGGCCGCCACGAATGCGCCTCGGCGCGTCAGCGACGTGCGGCGATCAACACAGCCGCGTCCGTGGTCACCATCACCTCGACGGTCGTGAACCGCTCATCGGTGAGCCACTGCTCGCGCAGGACGTCGACGCGACCCTCGTACGTCGGCGGCCAGGTGCTGCTTGGCGTGAAGTCGTCGAGCACCACGATCCCACCTGGCTCCAGCATCTCCGCCACCGTGTCGGCTCCGGAGCGCTTCGCCTCCCGTACGTCGAGAAACAGCAGCGAGAACGGGCCATGGTCTCGCAGCGCGCCCCAGTCACCCGTGAGCACCTCGACGACCGGGACCTCCTCGAACAGCTCGGTCACCGCACGGGCGAGGTTCTCGTCGACCTCGGCCGTGACCACCCGGCTGCCTCCCCGCGCCCCGTGCGAGAGCCACGCGGCGCCGACCCCACAGCCCGTGCCGCACTCCCCAAGCGTGCCGTTGCGGCTCGCTGCCAGCGCAGCCAGCAGTCTGCCGGTCTCGAGCCGGCTCGACGTGACGAAGCCTCGACGCCTGGACAGGTCGAGCGTGCGCCTCACCATGGCGGGAAGGTCGACCGGAGCGCTCACCGACCGAGTGTGTCATGGTCGTGTCGCCTTGGTCTGTGTCGTCGTTTCTAGGATGTCCAGATGACGAGAAGCGTCCGGTTGGCCGTCATCGGCGGTGACGGCATCGGCCCGGAGGTCACGGCCGAGGCGGTCAAGATCCTGGACATCGTGGGCCCGGCCCACGACGTCTCGTTCGAGCGAACGGACTACGACCTTGGTGTGGCGCGGTGGCGGGCCACCGGGGAGGTACTGCCCGACTCGGTGCTGAGCGAGCTGCGCAGCCACGACGCCATCCTGCTCGGCGCCGTCGGGGGCGCCCCGGGCGACACGTCCGTGCCGCCTGGGCTGCTGGAGCGCGGGCTGCTGCTCAGGCTGCGCTTCGAGCTCGACCACTACGTCAACCTGCGGCCGTCCCGCGTGTACCCGGGCGTACCCACACCGCTTGCCGACCCGGGCGTCGTCGACTTCGTCGTCGTGCGCGAGGGAACCGAGGGGCCCTACGCGGGGAACGGCGGCACACTACGGGTCGGCACACCCGCCGAGATCGCCACCGAGGTCAGCGTCAACACGGCATACGGCGTTGAGCGCGTCGTCCGCGACGCCTTCGGGCGGGCCGAGCGCCGAGACCGCAAGCGCCTCACCTGGGTCCACAAGACCAACGTGCTGGTGCATGCCGGAGCGCTGTGGACCAGGGTCGTCGAAGCCGTCTCAGCCGAGCACTTGGACATCACGGTCGACTACCTCCACGTCGACGCGGCGACGATCGCGCTCGTCGCCGACCCGGCCCGCTTCGACGTCATCGTCACCGACAACCTGTTCGGCGACATCCTCACCGACCTCGCCGGCGCCGTCACGGGGGGGATCGGCCTGGCCGCGAGCGGCAACCTCAACCCCGACGGGAGTGCTCCGAGCATGTTCGAACCGGTGCACGGCTCGGCCCCCGACATCGCCGGTCGGGGCATAGCCGACCCGACCGCCGCGATCCTCAGCGCGGCCCTCCTCCTCGAGCACATCGGTCTGTCGCAGGCCGCCGCACGCGTCGAGGCTGCGGTGTTCGACGACCTCACCGCCAACGCGGGCCGGCCCCGCGGCACATCGGAGGTCGGCGACGGTATCGCCGGGCGCCTGGCGGCCTTTGTGGGTTAGCGTGCTGCCATGACCATGTCGCCGAAGATCGCGGTCGAGCGCCACCGCTCGCCGGTCCCGGCTGGACGCCGTGCGCAGATCCTCGCCGACCCCGGCTTCGGCGTGAACTTCACCGACCACATGTTCATGTCGGAGTGGACACCCGACAGGGGCTGGCGCGACGCCACCGTCAAACCGTACGGGCCGTTCAGCATGGATCCGGCAAGTTCCGTGCTCCACTACGCACAGGAGATCTTCGAGGGCACCAAGGCCTACAGGCACGCCGACGGGTCGGTCTGGAGCTTCCGCCCCGACGTCAACGCCACCAGGTTCCAGCGCTCCGCCGCCCGGCTCGCCTTGCCAGAGCTACCAGCAGACCAGTTCGTCGGGGCGATACGTGCCCTCGTGGAGGTCGATGAGGGCTGGGTGCCCAGCGGTGACGGCCAGTCGCTGTACATCAGGCCCTTCATGTTCGCCTCCGAGGTTTTCCTGGGCGTGCGGCCGGCCAAGCATGTGACCTTCGCCGTCATCGCGTCGCCGGCGGGTCCGTACTTCAGCGGCGGCGTCAAGCCCGTGTCGATCTGGCTGAGCGAGGAGTACAACCGGGCTGCGCCTGGGGGTACGGGGGCCGCCAAGTGTGGCGGCAACTACGCAGCGAGCCTGGTCGCGCAGCAGGAGGCGATCGACAACGGCTGCGACCAGGTGGTGTTCCTGGACGCCGCCGAGCACTCCACGCTCGAGGAGCTCGGCGGCATGAACATCTTCCTCGTGTACGCGGACGGCACGCTGGTGACGCCGGAGCTCAACGGCTCGATCCTCGAGGGAGTCACCCGGTCGTCGGTGATCGAGCTCGCCGACGAGCTCGGCCACAAAGTCGACGAGCGCCGGGTCTCGGTCGACGAGTGGCGGGAGGGCGTCGCCGAAGGAGACATCTCGGAGGTGTTCGCCTGCGGCACGGCGGCCGTGCTGACCCCTGTGGGCACGCTCAAGTGGCGCGGCGGAGAGGTGTCGTGCGGCGACGGGTCGGGTCACGTCACCCTCGATCTGCGCGAGCGGCTTCTCGACATCCAGTACGGACGCGCGGCGGACACGCACGGCTGGATGCAGCGGCTGGTGTGATGGGGGAACGCCCTTCCCTTTCACCACACCCTGCAAGGAACACGCGATGAGCGCCACCGGTGACTTCCACGTCTACGACACGACCCTGCGCGACGGCGCCCAGCAAGAGGGCCTCTCCCTGTCCGTCGATGACAAGCTGCACATCGCCCGCCACCTGGATGCGCTCGGTGTGGGCTTCATCGAGGCGGGGTGGCCGGGCGCCGTACCGAAGGACACCGAGTTCTTTCTCAGGGCACGTAGCGAGCTGACGCTCCACAACGCGACCCTGGCTGCGTTCGGGGCGACTCGTCGTGCTGGGGTGGCGGCTGCCGACGACCCTCAAGTGGCGGCCCTGCGGAACTCGGGCGCCTCGGTGGTGACCCTGGTGGCCAAGAGCTCCGGCCGGCACGTCGAGCTCGCGCTCCGAACGACTCGCCAGGAGAACCTCGCGATGGTGCGCGACACGGTCGAGCATCTTCGGGCGGAGGGCCAGCGGGTCTTCCTCGACGCTGAGCACTTCTTCGACGGTTACCGCGAGGACCGCGACTACGCCCTCGAAGTGCTGCGTGCCGCGAGCGAGGCAGGCGCTGAGCTGGTCGCGCTGTGCGACACCAACGGCGGCATGCTGCCCGGCGAGGTGTCCGACGTCGTCGGCGACGTGGTCGCCTCGACCGGCGCGCGAATCGGTATCCACTGCCACAACGACACCGGATGCGCGGTCGCGAACACCCTTACCGCCGTCGACGCCGGGGCCACCCACGTACAGGGCACGCTCAACGGGTATGGAGAGCGCACCGGCAACGCCGACCTCGTGACGGTCGTCGCCAACCTCGAGCTCAAGCTGCAGCGCGATGTTCTCCCCACGGGCCGGCTTCGCGACGCGACCCGGATCGCCCACGCCGTTTCCGAGCTCACCAACGTCCCGCCCTACTCCAGGCAGCCCTACGTCGGAGCGTCGGCGTTCGCCCACAAGGCCGGCCTGCACGCCAGCGCGATCAAGGTCGACCCGAGCCTGTACCAGCACGCGGAACCCACGGACGTCGGCAACGACATGCGGCTGCTCGTCTCTGAGATGGCCGGCCGTGCGTCGATCGAGCTCAAGGGCAGGGAGCTCGGCTTCGACCTGGCCGCCGACAGGGATCTGCTCAGCCGGATCACCACCCGCGTGAAGGCGCTTGAGATGGCCGGTCACACGTTCGAGGCAGCCGACGCGTCGTTCGAGCTGCTCCTCCTCGAGGAGGTGGAGGGGCGCCGGCCGTCGTACTTCGAGGTCGAGTCCTGGCGCGTCATCACCGAGTCGGACCCCGCCGGCGAAGCGGCCTCGGAGGCCACCGTGAAGCTGCGGGCGGGCGGCGAGCGGATCGTCATGACGGGGGAGGGGAACGGCCCTGTCAACGCTCTCGACGCCGCGCTCCGGCAGGCGATCGGTCGCGCTTTCCCCGACGTGGCACGGCTCCAGCTGATCGACTACAAGGTGCGGATCCTCGACCAGGGGCACGGCACCGATGCCGTGACCCGGGTGCTCATCGAGACTGCGGACGACACGTCGTCGTGGGTCACGGTCGGGGTAGGGCACAACGTCGTCGAGGCGTCGTGGTCGGCTCTTCTCGATGCCGTGAACTACGGTCTGCGCCGCGCCCTCTGACGATCCTGTATCGCCGATGTGCCCCGCACGTCCATCCTGCGGGCCGGCCACAGGTTCAGCATTCGCGACGACCTCAGCGGCCCCGGTGCATCGTCGAGCTCCCTCTCGCACCTGCTCAGCGCGGCTGCGGCTCCCGCAGGGTCCGGAGGGCTCACAGGTAGGCTGGCCCGTCGTGAGGATCGCCAGGTATACCACGGGGGACGAGCCGGTGTACGGCGTCGTCGGCGGCGCAGACGGCGACGAGATCGTGGCGACCACGGTCGGTGACCCGCTCTACCAGGGTGTGGAGCTCACCGGAGAGCAGTTCCCTCTCGCCGACGTGCGGCTGCTGGCCCCCGTGATACCCCGGAGCAAGGTCGTGGGTGTTGGCCGCAACTACGCAGCACATGCTGCAGAGCTCGGCCATGAGGTGCCGGGAGAGCCGCTCGTATTCATGAAGCCGAACACGTCGGTGGTGGGCCCGTTCGACCCCATCGTCTACCCGCGGGAGTCGAGCGAGGTGCACTTCGAGGGCGAGCTGGCAGTCGTCATCGGACGCATCTGCCGAGATGTGCCTGCTGAGCGGGCGCGTGAGGTGGTCTTCGGTTACACGGTGGCCAACGACGTCACGGCGCGTGACCTTCAGAACAAGGACGGCCAGTGGACGCGAGCGAAGGGGTACGACTCCTTCTGCCCGCTCGGTCCGTGGGTCGAGACCGACCTGGACCCCAGCGATGTGCTCGTCACGACGACGCTCAACGGTGAGCTTCGGCAGAGCAGCAGCACGACCCTGATGCTGCACGACGTCCCGGCCGTGATCGCCTACATCACCTCCTTCATGACATTGCTTCCAGGTGATGTGATCGCGACCGGAACCCCTGCAGGCGTCGGGCCCATGACTCCGGGCGATGAGGTGTCGGTGAGTGTCGAGGGCATCGGTACCCTCACCAACCGGGTGGTCGCCCGTGAGTGACTCGCCCGCCGACCTCCCAGGTGGCACTGTCCGTGTGCGGTTCTGCCCGTCGCCTACCGGCAACCCCCACGTCGGCCTTGCCCGCACCGCGTTGTTCAACTGGGCGTTCGTACGTCACCTCTGGGGCACGTTCGTCTTCCGCATCGAGGACACCGACGCCACTCGCGACTCGCAGGAGTCCTACGACACTCTGCTGGAGGTCATGCGCTGGCTCGGTTTCGACTGGGACGAGGGTCCGGAGGTCGGCGGCCCGGTGGGGCCCTACCGGCAGTCCGAGCGGTACGACGTGTACGCCGGGGTCGTCCGCCGGCTTCTCGACGCAGGTCGTGCCTACCACTGCTACTGCTCGCAGGAGGAGCTCGACAGCCGCAATGATCAGGCCCGCGGCGCCGGCCGCCCACCCGGCTACGACGGGCACTGTCGCACGCTCAACGAGCAGCAGCTCGCCACCTACGTGGCCGAGGGACGCAATCCCGTTGTGCGCTTCCGGATGCCTGGCTCGACCATCACGTTCGACGACCTCGTCCGCGGCGGCATCAGCTTCGAGAGCGAGCACGTGCCCGACTACGTACTCGTCCGCGCGAACGGCCATCCGCTCTACACCCTCGTCAATCCCGTCGATGATGCCTTGATGAACATCACTCATGTGCTGCGAGGAGAGGACCTGCTCTCGTCGACGCCTCGTCAGATCGCGCTGTACGACGCGCTGGCCGAGATCGGCGTCGGGAGCGGGCGAGCCCCGCGCTTCGGCCACCTCCCCTACGTGATGGGCCAGGGCAACAAGAAGCTGTCGAAGCGAGATCCCGAGTCCAACCTCGTCGCCTATCGTGACCGCGGCTTCCTTCCGGAGGGTCTGCTGAACTACCTCGCGCTGCTTGGCTGGTCGATCGCGGACGACCGTGACATCTTCAGCATGGACGAGATGGTGGCCGCGTTCACCATCGACCGCGTCAACCCGAACCCGGCTCGCTTCGACCTCAAGAAGTGCGAAGCCATCAACGCCAGCCATCTGCGTTCCCTGCCGGCCGGTGAGCTGGCGCGGCGACTGGTCCCCTACCTCCAGCGCGCCCGGCTGATCGGTGAGGACGTCACGTCTGACGAGCAGAGCCTGCTCGACGCTGCCGCCCCGCTGGTACAGGAACGGATGGCGACCCTCGGGGAGGCCGTCGACCTGCTCGGGTTCCTGTTCGTGACCGACACCAGCTTCAGGGTCGAGCCCGAAGAGGCCGCCAAGCTGTTCGACGAGGCCGGCCGAGCCGTGGTGCGCGCGGCGTACGACGCGCTCAGCCCGCTCGACCGATGGGACACCGCGGCGATCGAGCAGTCGCTGAGAGCCGCTCTGGTCGACGGGTTGGGCCTCAAGCCGCGCAACGCCTTCGGTCCGGTCCGGGTCGCGGTCACCGGACGACGGATCTCGCCTCCACTGTTCGAGTCGCTCGAGCTGCTCGGCCCTCGACGGTCACTGGCTCGCCTCGCCGCAGTCACCACCCGATAGCCGTGCAGGGGGCGCTGCCGCAACCCGGTGGTGACTTCCATCGGCTGCTTCTGCTAGGTCGTCGCGGATCCCTCTGGCGGTTGATGGTCAGTGTGGTCGTCGCTGCCCTGGGTCTGCTGGCCATGTCGCTCGCGGCTGCGATCGGCGTCCTGGTGACCTGGCGACTGTTCCTCCACTCCGACGTCTCCTTCGACGTGACGGACGGTGTCGACGCCGCAGAGCTGCTGGCCCTCAACCTGGGGTTGGCGCTGCAGATACCGGTTGCTGCCGGGCTCGTCTCCGGCTTGTACCGGGTGTCGCCGCGGTGGTTGGCGTCGAACCGGCCCGGTGTGCGCTGGACGTGGCTGGCCGTCTGCGTGGGTATCGCGGCGACGGTGTGGTCGCCTCTGTTGGTGCTCGGGACGCTCGGCGCGTACGTGTCCCGCGAGTCGCCGCTGGACTCGTCGGTCCTGGCCTTCATGGCGGTCCTCCTCGTCACGACACCGCTGCAGGCGGCGGGGGAGGAGTACCTGTTCCGCGGGCTGCTCCTGCAGGGACTGGGCGCAACCGGGCTCTCGACCTGGGCATGTTGCCTCGCGAGCGGTGCTCTCTTCGCGTTGGCACATCTCCAGCTGCAACCCGCCCTCTTCGCCGACCGGTTGTTCCTCGGTACCGTGCTGGCCTGGTTGGCGATCCGCACCGGCGGGCTCGAGGCCGGTATCGCTGTGCACGCAGTCAAGAACCTGGCTGTCCTGGTGCCGGCGGGTCTGCTCGACCAGGTGAGCGACGCCCTCGACCCGACTGGCGTGACCTGGATACCCCTCGTCGTGGACGCCGTCCTGCTGAGCTTTGCCGTTCCGTGGATAGTGGCCGTGTCAGCGAGAAGACGCCGAACCATCGCCTCTTCGCCTTGAGCCGTAGCCGCCGGATGCGGTGGGAGGTCTTTTGGTGGCCGACAACCCCTCCGGTATTGTCTGCCCTCGGCATTCGTGCGTGCGCGCATGCCGTGCCTATGGGGTATGGGGTAATTGGCAGCCCGACTGGTTCTGGTCCAGTTAGTCTAGGTTCGAGTCCTAGTACCCCAGCGATCAGACCGCTTGCGGAGATCGGATAAGGTCTGGTCCGCTCGATGGCCCCGTTGTGTAGTGGCCTAGCACGCCGCCCTCTCAAGGCGGTAGCGCGGGTTCGAATCCCGTCGGGGCTACCATCGAGATGTTGCGCTCGTCCTCCTCGGCAGCCTTGAGGCGGCCATGCTCGATGGCCGCCCCAAGCTCGGGTCCGGCTCCGTCAGAGCCGGCACATCCCCTTCGGGAGCGAACGCGTGCAGAAGTTGCCGCGAATCACGTTCCTTCCGTCGCTGTGGTCGACGATGTCGGCCGGTGAGTCCATGAAGGCGCTGTTACGCCTGACGACGTTGCCGGTACTCGCCGGTCCGCCGTCCGACTTGCCTGAGACCAGGACGATCCCGCCGGAGACCAGGGTCTTGCCCCGGTTCTTGAGGACGGAGTTGTCCGCCACGACCACGTCCCGGGCACCCAGGAGGGCGATCCCGCTTCCCGAGTAGTTGAACGGAATCTCGTCACTGCCACGACAGAACTTGTTGTTGTGTCGAACCGTGTTGGAGCGGATGTTGCTGTGACCGGCGGCCCCGGGCAGCCACCAGACGAAGATACCGATGCAGTTGGCGTGGGCGTCGTTGTAGCGGATCGACACGTGCTTCGCGTTACGGGTCAGGATGCCGAAACCGTTCTTGCGCACCTCGTTTCCGGTGATCCTGAGGTTGGCGTGCGGTGAGTCACCGATGTAGATACCCGCGTCTGCACTGCCGATCGCGAGGTTGTTGACGAATCGGCCACCCGTGGAGTCGAACCTCGTGATGCCGTACCTGGCGTTGTTCCGCGCGGTCACGTTGGCCACGACGAAGTCACGCGTTCCGACCCCGACAATGCCGTCGCCCGCGAAGTTACGCACGCGTAGGTTGTCGACCCGGGTGCCGACGATAGTTCGCTTGTGGTGCGGGTCGAACACGCAGATCCCGGAGCTGGCCTGTTTGGCGCACCTGCCTCGTGGAGTAGCTGCGGGCTGGATCACGGTGCCGCCTGGTCCTGCGCCGGAACCGCGGATGCGCAAGTTGTTCTTCGCCACCAGCACACTCTGACGGTAGCGGCCCGGCGCGATGAGCACCGTATCGCCGGAGTGGGCCCGATTCACCGCCCGCTGGATGGACTGGCCCGGATGCACGATAATGGTTCGGGTCCCTGCCTGCGCTGACGGTTGCAACCACGATCTGCCCGTGTTCGGACTGTCCGTGGCGCCGCCTGGTGTCGCCGCTCCCGCGGTGAGCACCGCCGTGATGCCGAGGCCTATCACAGCCTCGCGAATTCTTCGCATGGTTTGCCCTCCTACCCACTCACCCTCTCGACCGACCGCGGGCCCCCTCATCGACCGCGGATTATCGTCTCGAAATACTCCTAGGATCAGATTCTGTCAAGATCTAAGTCGATGCACTTTTATGACTTCGTCTGGGGGCGGCCAAGCGGGCCCGACGCTCTGAACTCACCACGGACATGTCTGATTTCCGCTAGGACACCCGTCCCTGATCGGCTTAAATGGACGAGTGCGTACGACCGGCAACACACTCGAAGACGGCGACCGCTGCTATCGGGCCGTGCTCGGCAGGGACCGTCGGTTTGACGGCCTCTTCTACACCGGCGTCCGGACGACGGGCATCTACTGCAGGCCGTCCTGCCCCGCCGTCACACCGCGACGCAAGAACGTGGTGTTCTACCCGACGGCGGCTGCTGCCCAGGGCGCCGGTTTCCGGGCGTGCCGCCGCTGCCGACCGGACCTGACGCCCGGCTCGCCGGAGTGGGACGTCGCTGCCGACGTCGCAGGGCGGGCGATGCGGATGATCGCGGACGGCGTCGTCGAGCGTGAGGGGGTGCCGGGGCTGGCGGCGCGCGCCGGGTACACGCCGCGCCACCTGAGCCGGATCCTTACCCGACAGCTCGGCGCTGGACCCCTCGCACTGGCACGAGCGCAACGCGCGCACACGGCCCGCATCCTCATCGAGGCCACCGACCTCGGCATGGCGGACGTCGCGTTCGCGGCGGGCTTCTCGAGTGTTCGCCAGTTCAACGAGACCGTTCGCGACGTGTACGACGCGTCGCCGTCCGCCCTTCGGGCGGCCCGGCGACGTCGGGGACACGTCCGCACCGCAGGCTCGGGAACCATCACCGTCTCGCTCGCCGTGCGGCAGCCCTTCGACGCCGAGACCCTCCTCGACTTCCTCCGCCCACGGACCCTCACCGGCGTGGAATTCTGCGCCGCCGGCACGTACGCGCGCACGTTGCGCCTGCCGCACGGACACGGTCGGGTACGCCTGACGCCTGCATTCGACCGGGTGACGTGCGATCTCAACCTTGCCAACCTGCGAGACCTGGGGGCTGCCGTGGAGCGGTGCCGTCGGCTTCTGGACCTCGACGCCGACCCGGTGGTCGTCGACCAGCATCTCGAGACTGACGACGTGCTGCTGCCGCGAGTGCGCAATTTCCCAGGCATGCGGGTACCCGGCCACGTCGACGGCTTCGAGATGGCGGTGCGGGCCCTCGTCGGCCAGCAGATCTCGGTGGCGGGAGCGCGGGCCATCGCCTCGAGGCTCGTGGCGTCGTACGGCGAGGAGGTGGAAGCGGGCGACACGAATGAGCACGGGACCTTGACACACGTGTTCCCCACCCCCGACGCCCTCGCATCCGCGGACCCGGAGTCGCTGCCGATGACCCGGGCGCGGGGCCGCGCTCTGGTCGGCATTGCCGGGGCGGTCGCCGACGGCTCGGTCGTGCTCGACCGCAGCGCCGACCGGTCAGACGTGCGAAGGTCCCTGCTCGCGCTCCCCGGCATCGGGCCGTGGACCGCGGACTACATCGCCCTGCGAGCTCTCGGTGACCCCGACATCTTCATGCCGACCGACCTCGGAGTCCGACGTGCCCTGGCCCGGTTGGGGCTCGACGGGTCCCCGGAGGCCGTAAGGACGCGGTCGGAGCGCTGGAGCCCATGGCGCTCCTATGCCCTGATGCACGTATGGAACACACTGAACGAGGAAGGTGGAGCATGACGAGCTCTGTACTGATCATGGGGTCCCCCGTAGGCCCGATACAGCTGGCGGCCGAAGACGAGACAATCAAGCAGGTGATGTTCGCCGCACCGGATGTCGCTCTCACCGACCCGGAGACAGATGTCGTCCCAGTGCTCGGCGAGGCGAGACGTCAGCTGCAGGGCTACTTCGACGGGAGCCTGCGGACCTTCGACCTGCCGTTGGCCGGCCGGGGTACGACGTTCCAGCGCCGGGTCTGGGCCGAGCTGGAGAAGATCCCGTTCGGCGGCACCTCGTCGTACGGCGAGGTCGCGGGGCGGCTCGGGTTGCCGATGACCGCTTCTCGGGCGGTCGGCACCGCGAACGGCGCGAATCCCATCGCGATCGTGGTGCCCTGCCATCGGGTGATCGGGGCGAACGGCAAGCTGGTCGGCTATGCGGGCGGACTGGAGCGCAAGCGGTACCTGCTCGATCTCGAGTCGGCCCGTGAAGGCCAGGCTTCGCTGTTCGCCTGACGGGTGGGCCAGGCTGCCCTGGGGGCCGGACGGGCAGGCCAGGCTACTCGCCGGTGCGACGGAGGGACTCGGTGAGCCTTTCGGCGGCAGCGAGGACCGCTGGCGCGTGCATGCGCCCCGGCTGCCGCGTCATCCGTTCCAGGGGTCCGGAGACCGAGACGGCGGCGATCACCTTGCCTGACGGTGAGCGCACTCCGGCCGATACCGACGCGACACCGGCTTCACGCTCACCCACGCTCTGCGCCCAGCCTCGCCGCCGGATGCTGGACAGCGTGGCCGCGTTGTAGACGGCGCCGTGGAGGCCGCGGTGCAGGCGGTCGGGCTCCTCCCAGGCCAGCAGGATCTGCGCGGCAGACCCGGCAAGCATGCTGAGCTGGCTGCCGACCGGTATCGAGTCACGCAGCCCGGACGGGCGCTCAGCGGCGGCGACGCATACCCGTGCGTCCCCCTGACGCCGGAACAGCTGGGCGGACTCGCCGGTGATGTCGCGCAGCCTCGCGAGCACGGGTCCGGCGGCGGCCAGCAGCCGGTCCTCGCCGGCGGCAGCCGACAGCTCACCGAGTCTCGGCCCGAGCATGAACCGGCCCTGGACGTCCCTCGCGACGAGCCGATGGTGCTCGAGGGCCACGGCCAGGCGGTGCGCCGTAGGGCGGGCAAGACCGGTGGCCGCCACCAGACCTGCCAGGGTCGCCGGTCCCGACTCGAGGGCAGAGAGCACAGTCGCCGCTTTGTCGAGGACTCCGACTCCGCTAGTGTCGTCCATACACTGATATTGACGTCTCAGATAATGATATGCAAGTCAGGAGCACTCATGCCGTCGAAAATCTCAGGGATGCCGACGACCCTTGCGGAGAAGGTCTGGGCCGACCACGTCGTGCGGTCCGCCGAGAACGAGCCCGACCTGCTCTATATCGACCTGCACCTCGTGCACGAGGTGACCAGCCCGCAGGCGTTCGAGGGGCTTCGCCTCGCAGGCCGCATGGTCCGACGACCGGATCTCACGATCGCCACCGAGGACCACAACATTCCCACCGTCGACATCGACAAGCCCATCGCCGATCCGGTGTCGCGTGCACAGGTCGAGGCCCTGCGCGCCAACTGCGCAGAGTTCGGCATCCGCCTTCACTCGCTGGGTGATGTGGAGCAGGGCATCGTGCACGTCGTCGGGCCGCAGCTCGGTCTTACCCAACCGGGCATGACCGTCGTGTGCGGTGACTCGCATACCTCGACCCATGGCGCGTTCGGCGCCCTGGCGTTCGGGATAGGTACCAGCGAGGTGGAGCACGTGCTCGCCACCCAGACGCTCATGCAGACCAGCCCCAAGACAATGGCGGTCACCGTCGGCGGTCGTCTGCCGCCCGGTGTCACCGCGAAGGATCTCGTGCTGTCGCTGATCACCCAGGAAGGGACGGGGGGTGGGCAGGGCTACGTCGTCGAGTACCGCGGCGAGGCCATCGAGGCGCTGTCGATGGAAGCCCGGATGACGATCTGCAACATGAGTATCGAGTGGGGCGCCAAGGCGGGTCTGATCGCCCCGGACGCGACGACACTGGACTATCTACGCGGCCGACCGCATGCCCCTGCAGGCGACAACTGGGATGCAGCGGTCGCGTATTGGCGCACCCTCGTATCCGATCCCGACGCGGTGTTCGACAAGGAGGTCGTGGTCGACGCCACGACGCTCACGCCGTTCGTGACGTGGGGCACCAACCCCGGTCAGGGCGTCCCGCTGGGCGGAGTGGTTCCTAGCCCGGCGGACATGCCCGACGAGGCCCGTCGGCACGCGGCCGAACGTGCCCTCGACTACATGGCGCTCACCGCAGGAACACCCATGCGTGACATCGCCGTCGACACGGTGTTCATCGGGTCGTGCACGAACGGGCGTATCGAGGACCTGCGTGCCGCTGCGAAGGTGATGGCTGGTCGCAAGGTGGCCGAGACGGTGCGGATGCTCGTTGTCCCGGGGTCTGCTCGCGTGCGGCTGCAGGCCGAGGAGGAAGGACTCGACGTGGTGTTCAAGGAATCCGGCGCCGAGTGGCGCGGGGCCGGCTGCTCCATGTGCCTGGGAATGAACCCTGACCAGCTCGCGCCGGGTGAGCGCAGTGCCTCCACGTCGAACCGCAACTTCGAGGGCCGCCAGGGCAAAGGGGGCCGGACACACCTCGTGTCGCCACTCGTCGCCGCGGCCACCGCCGTGACGGGCAGGTTGTCCGCACCGACCGACCTCATGGTCTGAAGCCAGGAGAGCACTGATGGAGAAGTTCACGGTCCACACCGGTACCGCTGTGCCCCTGCGGCGCGGCAACGTCGACACCGACCAGATCATCCCGTCGGTGTACCTCAAGCGGATCACGCGGACGGGGTTCGCGGACGGGCTCTTCGCAGACTGGCGAGGCGACCCCGGCTTCGTGCTGAATCAGCCCGTCTACGGTGCGGCGAGCGTCTTGGTTGCCGGCCCCGACTTCGGTACCGGATCGTCGCGAGAGCACGCGGTGTGGGCCCTGCTCGACTACGGCTTCAGGGTCGTCCTCAGCCCGCGCTTCGGTGACATCTTCCGGGGCAACTCAGGCAAGGCCGGTCTGCTGGCGGCCGTGGTCGACCAGCCCACCATCGAGGCGCTCTGGTCGATGATTGAGTCGGACCCCTCCACTGAGGTGACCATCGACCTTGTGGGCAAGGAGATTCGTACCCGTGACTATGCCGCAGCGATCGAGGTCGACGACTACACCCGTTGGCGGTTCGTCGAGGGGCTCGACGACATCGCAGTCTCATTGAATTACGCCGACGAGATTGACGCATACGAGGCAGGTCGTCGATCCTTCAAGCCTACAACGCTTTCCGGGTAGGGCTTGAGGGTGGTGATCGCCCGTCTTACTGAGATCCTCCACAGAATCACGGCGCGTGGGCTGTGCTGGGGCGCCGCCGGGATCCTATGATGTGGAAGGTTTGCAGGGTCGAGCGTCGGCTCGACAGCCCTGACCACGAAAGGGAGAGTCAGTGAACAAGAGCCAGCTGATAGAGGCCCTGTCCAGTCAGTTCGAGGGCAACAAGTCGTCGGCTAGGCACGCCCTCGAGTCTGTCGTCAACACCATCACCCGCGAGGTCGCGAAGGGTGAGAAGGTCGCCATCACGGGGTTCGGTGCGTTCGAGAAGGCAGTACGGCCGGCCCGGATGGTGCGCAACCCTCGCACCGGTGAGCGGACTCGGGCGAAGAAGACGGCCGTGCCGAAGTTCCGGCCGGGCGCGAGCCTCAAAGCAGTTGTCTCGGGTGCCAAGAAGATGCCGAAGGTAGCCACCGCTGCGACGACGTCTTCCGGTACGGCGAAGCAGTCGACGTCGAAGGCGGCTGCGTCGAGGGCATCGGGCGGAACCTCCACGGCCTCCAGGACGACCGCGAAGAAGACTGCCGCGAAGACCGCGTCGGCGAGGACTTCGTCGCCTGCCAAGAAGACCAGCACCGCGTCGGGTACGGCGAGGAAGACCGCCGCGAAGAAGACGACCGCGAGGACCGCGTCGGCGAGGACTTCGTCGCCTGCGAGGAAGACCAGCACCGCGTCGGGTACGGCGAGGAAGACCGCCGCGAAGAAGACGACCGCGAGGACCGCGTCGGCGAGGACTTCGTCGCCTGCCAAGAAGACCAGCACCGCGTCGGGTACGGCGAAGAAGTCCCCTGCGAAGCGGAGCTCCGCGAAGAAGACGTCCTCGTCGAGCTGACATTCGCTGCGACCGCCGGACAGCCCGACAGGGTATCGCCACATAGGTCAGCGGCATGCTCGGCGGGCGGTGTCAGTGGCCTGTCAGGGTGACGATCGTAAGCGCCTCGACATCTCCGGCTGGGCCGATGGTGAGACGCACGCGTTGGCCCGGCCGGAGCAGACGCAACCCTCCGGCCGCGAACGCCTGAGGGGAGAACAGTACGGAGCGACCGTCGTCGAGGAGCACGGTGCCGGAGCCGTTGGCAGTGTCGAAGGTCGACACGGTGGCCTGAACGTCGGTCACGCCCCACGCCTCATGTCCAGGCTGGCCATGACCTCGCTCGTCCAGCGGCCGGTGCCACGTTCGAAGGCGTCAGACAGGTCTGCGGCTGTGTCGACGTCCTGGCGAATGCGCGCCAGGTCGGGATCTTGCAGCTCGTACATGCCGAGGGCGCGGTGCACATCACGCGAGTGAGGTCCGAAGTGCGGTGACCAGACGTGCCCACCAACCGCGGCGAGCATCGTCGTTCCCACCGATGCGAGGTCTGATACGAACCATCGGCCGGCTGTCGTCGATGTCAGAGCTGCGGAGAGGTCCTCTCGCCTTACCGCGGGCAGGTCCGACGAGAGGGCGGCGACCGACACCTCGACATTCCCGCCGCGCACATGCTCGGCGGCGTACGCCAGCGCCGGATTGAGACCGGCGTCGGGGCGGTCGGGTAGCACCTCCGCGCCAAGGTCCGCGAGGAGCGCCCCGACCGGGTCGTTGGTCACGACGACCACTCGGTTGACGTCAGGACAGGCTGCGGCAGCCGAGACGACGTCTTTGGCGAATGCCACCGCGAGCCGCTGACGGGTGGCAGCATCGAAACCGGTCAGCCGGCTCTTAGCGAGCGTGGTTTGCTTGACGGGGATGAGGATCGTCCACGTGGGGGAACTGACGGGGAGCAAGGGCATCACCGACGATCCTGCCACCTGCTCGACAACGTATGAGGACGAGACGACACTGTCCCAACGGCTGGGCACTTCGGGTGTCGGGGCCGCGGGGTGGTCGACGGGAGAGGTGAATGGTGGCGACGGGGAAGCGTGGGTGGGCGATGACGTTTGTCGTCCTCGTCGTGCGGCGCCCGTTGATGTTGCTGACACGGCGTGACTGGCGCGGTGTCGAGCACCTTCTCCCGATCGGTGGATGTGTGGTGGCGGTGAATCATGTGTCGGAGGCAGACCCCCTTCCGCTTGCCCACTTCGTATACGACAACGGGCGCATTCCTCGCTTCCTCGGCAAGGCCGAGGTGTTCGAGGTGCCGATCGCGGGGCGGATTCTCGCCAACGCCGGCCAGATTCCGGTCTTCCGTAAGACCCGGGACGCGAACAAGGCATTCAGCGCGGCGGTCGCGGCTGTCGACGAGGGTGGGTGCGTCGTGGTCTACCCCGAGGGCACGATCTCGCGTGACCCGGGTCTTTGGCCGATGACCGGCAAGTCAGGCGCGGCGAGAATCGCCCTGTCCACCGGATGCCCTCTCATCCCGTGCGCCCAGTGGGGTCCTCAGGAGATCTTGGCGCCGTACTCACGACGGCCGCGGATCTTTCCTCGCAAGCTCATGAGGATCAGCGCGGGACCGCCCGTCGACCTCTCCGACCTCGCGGGACAGGAGCTCACGACGGAGGTACTGCTGACCGCGACGGAGCGCATCATGGCGGCGATCACCGCACTCCTCGAGGAGATCAGAGGCGAGAGCGCACCGGCTGTGCGCTTCGACTCTCGGAGGGCCGGGGTCGCCGAGTTCGGCAACCCCGACGACCCGAACAACAAGTTCATCGTCCGCGGCCAGCCGCCGGACTCCGAGCACGACATCGAGGAGCGGCCGGCATGACCAAGGTCGCGGTGTTCGGCTCCGGGTCGTGGGGTACGGCGTTCTCACTCGTGCTTGCCGACGCCGGCAACCACGTCACGATGTGGGCGCGGCGCCAGGAGCTCAGCGACGCGATAAACGCCCGGCACGAGAACGCCGACTACATGCCCGGAATCGCGCTGCCCGAGGCGATCAGCGCGACCCACGATCCGGAAGAGGCGCTGGCCGGAGTGTCGTTGGTAGCACTGGCGGTCCCTTCGCAGTCTTTGCGCGCGAACCTCGAAGACTGGGCCCGGCACATCCCCACAGATGCCGTCGTGATGAGCCTGATGAAAGGTGTCGAGGTCGGGAGCGCCAAGCGGATGAGCGAGGTCATCGAGGAGGTTGCCGGGATCGGCGACGAGCGTGTCGCAGTCCTGACCGGACCCAACCTGTCCCGTGAGATCGCCACCAGGCAGCCTGCGGCCTCGGTCATCGCGTGCGTCGACGAGTCGGTGGCAGCCAGCCTGCAAGCTCGTTGCCACAGCCCGGCTTTCCGCCCCTATACGAACACCGACGTGGTGGGGTGCGAGCTCGGCGGGGCGACGAAGAACGTGATCGCGCTCGCTGTCGGGATGGCTGTAGGGCTCGGCTTCGGGGGCAACGCGACGGCCACCGTGATCACGAGGGGGCTGGCGGAGACGGCTAGGCTCGGCACGGCCCTGGGAGCCGACCCCTACACGTTCTCGGGCCTCGCCGGACTGGGAGACCTGGTGGCGACGTGCTCCTCCCCGTTGTCGCGCAACCGGTCCTTCGGCGAGAAGCTCGGCCGGGGGCTGACCGTCCAGGAGATCGCCGCGTCCACCCGACAGGTGGCCGAAGGGGTCAGGTCATGCGAGTCGATCCGTGACCTCGCCGGACGGGTCGGGATCGAGATGCCCATCGTCGAGGCCGTAGCCTCGCTGGTTCGGGGCGAGATGGGCCCTCAGGAGATGCTGCTGAGCCTTATCTCGCGAGCCGCCAAACCGGAGCGCGCCTGAACAGTTTCGTACCGCGTGTGCCTTCTGGTCGAGACGATGTGCGGCCGGACGGCGGGAGCCAGCTCTCCTCGGAGCGTCTAGGCTGCGGCGGGTGCGCCTGGTGCGCGTGCTCCGGCATTGCCGGGTGGTCAGCCGCTGTCGCGACCAGCTGCAAGGTCGAGCGCGCGGCTCAGGTCGCGCCACAGGTCCTCGACGTCCTCGACACCCACGCTGAGCCTCACCAGGTTCTCCGGGATGGTGGTCGGTTCGCCCGCCCACCGGCGGCGACGTTCGAGCGACGACTCCACGCCTCCGAGGCTGGTGGCATGCACCCAGATGCGTGTCGACCGGCTCACCAGGTCGGCGCTCTCCGGACCACCCACGACCTCGATGGCGACGATGCCGCCGAATGCCGGGTAGCGGACCCGCTCGACGCTCGGATGGCGACCCAGCCGACGTACGAGCTCCTGCGCGTTAGCCGTCGAGCGCTCCACTCGCAGGTGCATCGTGCGCAGGCCCCGCAACGTCAGCCAGGCCTCGAGTGTGCCCGGGATCGCGCCGACCGTGCGACGTCTGCCGTCGATGGCCTTCCAGACGTCGTCGTCGTCCGTCACCACCACTCCGAGCACAGCATCGGAGTGGCCTGCGATGTACTTGGTCGCCGAGTGGACGACAACGTCCGCGCCGAGGGCGAGGGGACGCTGCACCAAGGGGGTGGCGAAGGTGTTGTCCACGACCACCCGGACGCCGGCGGCGCTCGCCGCCGCGCATAGAGCTGGGATGTCGGCAACCTCGAGAGCGGGGTTTGTGGGGGACTCGACCCATAGCAGCGCAACGTCGTCGTTGAGGGCTGCGACCACCTGCTCGGAGTCGGCGATGTCGACCAGAACGACCTTGACGAGGCCGCGCTGCTCGAGAGCGGCGAGCTGTACGAGCGTGCCCTGGTAGCAGTGCCTGGCGGCGACCACTGTCTCGCCGGGTGCCACCAGGTCGAGCACGGTTGCCACGGCGGCCATCCCTGACGCGAACGCCAGCGCTCGTCCGCCTTCGAGCTCGCCGAGCACCGACTCGAGCGCCTCCCAGGTGGCGTTTCCGTAGCGGCCGTACTCCATCTCCCCGCCGGCGACGTACGTCGACGCCATGACGAGGGGGGCGTTCAGGGGCTGGTCCGGCGCCACCAGAGGGCGGCCGAGCTTGACGGCGATGGTGGCCGGGTCGAGAGTCACGTCGTCGTCGTGTGCTTCCATGCCCGCCATTGTGGAGCAGATAGGCTCCGGCCAATGAACCCGCCCGGCAAGCCGCGCGTCGCCGTCGTGTTCGGTGGTCGGTCGAGTGAGCACGCGGTGTCGTGCGCAACCGCGGCGAGCGTCCTGGCGGCCATCGACACCGACCTGTACGACGTCGTGCCGATCGGGATCGGTCTCGACGGCAAGTGGGTGCTCGAGTCCGGCGACGCGGAGCGGCTCGCACTCACGGCCGACCACGTTCCGGAGGTCGACGCGGCAGCGGCGGCGGTGCTGGTCAGCAACGACCCGGCTGGTCGTGGGTTCGTAGTGCTCGAGCCCGGCGCGCCCCCGCGAGCGCTCGGAGCCGTCGACGTCGTCTTCCCGCTGTTGCACGGTCCGTGGGGAGAGGACGGCACGATACAGGGGCTCCTCGAGATGGCAGGCATCCGTTACGTCGGCTCGGGTGTTCTGGCGTCGGCCGTGGGCATGGACAAGCACTACATGAAGGTTGTGCTCGGAGCCGCCGGTCTCCCCACGATGCCGTATGCGGTCATCAAGGCTGCCGAGTGGGAGAGTGACAGCGCTGCCTGCCGCGAGACCGTCGAGGCGCTCGGATACCCCGTGTTCGTGAAGCCCGCCCGCGGCGGCTCCAGCCTCGGGATCTCAAAGGTGACGGACCCCCAAGACCTCGGCGATGCCATCGAACATGCCCAGTCCTTCGACCCGAAGCTGCTCGTCGAGGCGGCAGCGGTCGGCGCCCGCGAGCTGGAATGCGGTGTGCTCGAGCGGCTCGGCGGTGGCGCTGAGGCCAGCGTGGTCGCGGAGATCACTGGGTACGGCGAGCACGAGTTCTACGACTTCGCGGCGAAGTACCTCGGGGAGGAGGGTGTCACGTTGGAAGTGCCGGCACGCCTGCGACCCGAGACTCGGCGGGAGATCCAGCAGATGTCCGTGGCGGCCTTCGAGGCGCTCGGCTGCGAGGGGCTGGCCAGGGTCGACTTCTTCCTGCGCCATGACGGAGAGGTCTCGATCAACGAGATCAACACCATGCCCGGCTTCACGCCCTCGTCCATGTACCCGCGGATGTGGGCCGAGGCCGGTATCGCCTACCCCGAGCTGGTCGAACGGCTGATCCGGCTCGCCTCCGAGCGGCCTACCGGCCTGCGCTAGCGCCGGCCCTCGCCGCCACCTCCGCCGAGAGGGCGGATGTGCCCCCGAGGGCGGATGTGCCCCGCCGAAAAGGCGGATGTGCCCCGCCGAAAAGGTGGGTATGCCCCGTCCGCCGGGCGCACGTCCTCGATGCGCCGCCAAGCCGAATTCTCGAGGCTCCAAACAGGCTTAGCGCGCCACGGGTCACCGCTGCGGAGCCGATCACACTTCGGCCTCTAGAGTGTGGCCTATGGGTGGCCTGGGTCTGCGTGAGCTGGCAGTGCTGGCCCTGGTTCTCCTCGTACTCGTTGTCGTGTGGCGGATCGGAAGCTCGGCTCAACAAGCCTCATCGAGCCCCGCGCTGGAGCCGCTCGACACATCATCCATCGCGACCATTGATGGCCACGTAGCACGTGGCGAGCGAGCCCGTGCCATCGAGGTGTACCGCCAGGAGACCGGCGCAAGCCCGATCCAGTGCGCTCGAGCTATCGACAGTTGGCGTCCCGGTGGGATGGCGCCAACCGTCGACGGGTAGAACCCCAACGGCGCAGCACCTCTCCCTTGAAGACACATCTGTGCCCCCTCGAGGGAGTATGCTCGCCCTTTCGACGGGGCATTCTCGCCCGCTCGACGAAGGGGGTAGGTAGGTCAGCGGCAGGGGTGGATGTCGTCCGTCGTCGACGAGACGGCGGCCGCAATGGCTAGGAGTGCGTCCGCGGGCGGCTGGTAGTCGGCCGGGACTGAAATCTCGATGTACACCGAGCGACCCACAGTCGTGAACGTGAGTGGCCCCTCGACGTGGTCGTCCAACGCGACCGCCCGACCATGCTGGGTCAACAGCCAGCCGACGTCGTCCAGAACGGCGCACTCGGACGTTCGGCGCAGAGCAGCCGGCCGGTCGACACCGCAGCGCAGCACGATCGGGGGGTCTCCCCAGGCCGCCGCAGACGAGCCGGCGGGAGTGACGGCACGTCTGTCCTCGCCCACCACCTGGTCGGGCAGCGCGTCGACGAGACGCGAGCACTGGGCATCCGCAGCTCCGTGCAATGCCGGGGCGTCGACCGTGACGGCGCCAGGGCCACCGCAGCCGCTGACGAGGAGGGCTGAAGAGATGCCGAGAACCGCCAGCCGGGCAATCCCGCTGACTCGGCAGCCGACGATGACCAGGTGCCACGGAACGCCGAGCGGTGAGCTCAGATGTGCACCACAGGGCAGGTAAGGGTCCGCGTGATGCCGTCGATCGCCTGGACCTTCGCCACGACCAGCTTGCCAAGCTCGTCGACGTTGCGAGCCTCGGCGCGCACGATCACGTCATAGGGACCAGTGACGTCCTCCGCGAGGGTGACACCACTGACGTCGGCGATGGAACGTGCGACGTCAGCAGCCTTCCCCACCTCGGTCTGAATGAGGATGTAGGCCTGTACCACCACGGGGTACCTCCTGCGGAATGATGTGGTGTCGGTGACGCGGCGCACATGCTGCCACCAGGTCAGGTTGTCACAGTACGAGCGAGCGCGAAAGTTGCATGCCCAGCGGTCGAGAGGAGGTGTCTATGGCGCTCGGGTTGTCGGGGACGTTGGGTGACTCGGGGGAGTTTGCCGTGGTCGCCGCTGTGACGTCGAGGTTCGCACAGGGGGCCCACGTAAGCGTCGGCCCCGGCGACGACGCAGCTGTGGTGTCGCTCCCAGGCGGAGAGGTGGTGGCCTCGCTGGACATGTTGCTACAGAACCGGCACTTCCGGCTCGACTGGTCCAGCGCCGAGGACATCGGACGCAAGGCCGCCGCCGAGAACCTGTCCGACATCAACGCGATGGGTGGTACCGCGACCGCGCTGCTCGTGGGGCTCGGCGGCCCCCCCGAACTCGCCGCATCCTGGGCTCTGGAGTTCGCCGATGGCCTGGCGACCGAGGCCGCCGAGGTGGGTGCGAGCGTCGTCGGGGGCGACCTCACCCAGTCGGACCTGGTCACGATCGCAGTAACGGCTCTCGGATTCTGTGAGCACGGTGTCGTCCGTCGCTCCGGCGCCGCACCGGGCGACGTCGTGGCGTTGGCAGGCCGGCAGGGATGGGCTGCCGCCGGATTTGCGGTTCTCGCCCGAGGGTTCCGCTCTCCCCGGGCCGTCGTCGACGCGCATCGTCAGCCCCGTCCGCCGTACGGCGCCGGGCCTCGCGCGGCTGCCATGGGGGCGACGGCCATGATCGACGTCAGCGACGGGCTGCTGCAAGATCTCGGTCATGTCGCGTTGGCGAGCTCCGTGTCGATCGACCTGCGTTCGGCAACCCTTGAGATCCCCGAGCCGCTCCAGGCGGTCGGAGCCGCGCTTGGGGTAGATCCCGTCAGGTTCGTTCTCACCGGGGGAGACGACTACTGCCTTGCCGCAACGTTCCCCGCCGGGGCCGAGCTACCGGCCGAATGGCACGAGATCGGACGAGTCACCGACGCTGGTGAAGCAGGTGTCGTCACCGTCGACGGCACCGTTCCCGACTATCCCGGCGGACACCAGCACTTCCGCTGACCGGTGACGCTTCCGTGCTCCACACCGCCGGTACGTCGCGAGCGGACCGCCACGGCGCGCGAGCAAGCAGAGACCACCAGACCAGGCCTCCCCCACTACCACCCCGACCGATGTGCCTCGACGAGCGCTCGAACGTCGTCCAGCGGTAGCCCCTCCCTGGCATGCCCCGCGTGGCCGTGCATGGTGGCCGAGCAGCTCAGTGAGTCGAGCACGGCCTCCTCGCTCGCCTCCACGACCGCTGCGAACAGCTCGTTGATCTGGGTGCCGGCCAGGGACACGCCTGACAGCGGACCTCCCCGGACGGTCGACCTCAGGCCGGTGGCCGCACACAGGAAGATCTCCCCGCTGCCGTGATGCGCGTACGAGCCGGTGCGGGCCAGCCCGAGCCCGACCCGGCGGGCCAGTCGTGCGCAGGACGACGGGTCGAGTGGCGCATCGGTGACGACCACGCCGATGCACGATCCGGCCGGCTCCGGCTCGGGATAGGGGTCGGCGTGGAGCAGACGCCCCGCCGCTATGCCGTCGATGGTGAGCCGCTCCCGGTCGCCGAAGTTCGTGAGCAGCAGCACCCCGACCGTGAAGCCCTCGCCACATCGACGAGAAGCCGAGCCGATGCCCCCCTTGAAGCCGAGGCACGACATACCGGTCCCCGCTCCGACGCTGCCCTGCTCGAAGGTGGCCATCGATGCCGCCGTCGCATGTGCGACTTCCCACGCCGACTCGACGTCGGCCTTGGTGACCTGCATGCGGGCCGCATTGTTGAGATAGGAGTCGTCACACTCGGCCACGACCGGGATGACCACGTCGTTGCCGACCTCGGGATGCTGCTCGACCATCAGCTCGCAGGCGGCGTCGTACACACGCCCGAGCTGCATCGTCGACGTCAGCAGGATGGGCGTCTCCAGCAGACCCCACTCGGCCGCTGTCAGGAATCCGGTGCACTCGCCCGCGCCGTTGAGGACTGCTCCGCCGACGGGAACCGGTCTTGCGTATGCGTCCGCGGCGACACAGATCACGGAGACTCCGGTCCGAGCGATGCCTCGTCCCTCGACCGGCGCGAATTCGTCTCGGATGAGTGTGGTGTGGCCGACCCCTACACCCGGGACGTCGCTGATGGAGTTGGTCGCCCCGGTCGGCATCACGCCGATGGTGACGCCGAGGTCGCGGATACGCGTCATCCAGGCATCCTGCCGCAGCGCCGGACATCATCGGCCGACAGGTGCTGTCGAGCCCTTGTGACGCGCTGAGCCCGGCCGGTCGTCTCCGACCAAGCCATTGAGTGCGACGGCGGAGCCGAGCGACCCGCCGGGCGACGACAGGGATGGGCTGGCAGAGTGGCCCCGTGCCCACGCCACAGCCGTCGCCGACTGTGGTGTGGTCGCCCGAGACCCGACTGCATCGACCCGACGCCGAGATCTGGGTCGGCGTCCGGACCGAGGGTACGGAGGTGCCGGAGCGCGTCGACCGCATTCTCCAGGCGGTCCGCGACGAGCAGTGGCAGGTGGTCGAGGCGACGTCGCACGACGACGACGTGCTGGCTGAGGTGCATGACTCCGACTTCCTGTGCCATCTCGGAACGGTCCACGAGCGCTGGCGAGAGTCGGGGATCCCCGAGCTCGTCGGCCAGGACCGGGTGGTGCCGTACATGTTCGCGACCGAGGCGATGCTCGGCCAGCTTCCCGGACGGCTTCCGTCGGCGGTGCACGCTCTCGCCGGCTGGTACTGCTACGACACCATGACCCTCGTCGGGCCGGATACCTGGCGGTCTGCTCGTGCTGCGTTGGACTGCGCCCTCACGGCCGTCGACCTCGTGTCTGACGGCCATCGGGCTGTGTACGCCGTCTGCCGCCCGCCAGGTCACCACGTGACACGCACCGGGTACGGCGGCTCCTGCTACCTCAACAACGCGGCGGTCGCTGCTCAGGCGCTCCGCCGCAAGGGCCACGAGAACGTCGCCGTCGTCGACGTGGACGCACACCACGGAAACGGGACCGCATCGATCTTCTACGACCGTGGCGACGTCTTCTACGGTTCGGTCCATGTCGACCCGGGCGCTGGCTGGTTCCCGCACGTAGTCGGCTTCGCGGACGAGGTGGGGTCGGGCGAGGGGGAGGGCACCACGCTCAACGTTCCTCTGTCGCCGGGGACCGGAGACGGTCCATGGTGCGACGCGGTGTCGCTCCTAGCCGAGCGAGCTGCGGAGTCGGGGGCGACCGCCCTCGTGGTCTCGCTGGGACTCGACGCCGCGGTCGACGACCCGGAGTCACCGCTCCGTGTGTCGCGAGACGGCTACGCACGAGCCGGTTCGGAACTTGCCGAGCTCGCCCTCCCGACCGTGCTGGTACAGGAGGGTGGCTACCACCTCGACTCGCTCGGTGGTCTCGTCACCGCGTTCGTGACGCCGTTCGTCACGTAGCGCTGAGGTGGTGCGAACGTCGGGCTGTTGCGGCACGAAGTTGCGTGAGCAAGAGTGAGTCAGCGGCTGACTTTGCCGGCCTTGAGGCACGACGTGCAGACGTTGAGGCGCTTGGGAGTGCCGTTGACGACCGCGCGCACCCGCTGGATGTTGGGGTCGAAGCGACGCTTCGTGCGGCGGTGCGAGTGAGACACGTTGTGCCCGAAGCCGGGACCCTTGGCGCAGATGTCACAAACGGCGGCCACAGTGTTCTCCTACGCGGGGCTCGGTGGAAGGGCGAAGCGTGCCCGGACGACCCTCGGGCAACGGTCTACGATAACCGACCCGCGTCCGGCGACGCCAATTGTGAGAGCCTCTCCTGTGACCAGCTCCCCTGACATCGCGCTGCTGGAGCGATGGGCGGACCTTGCGCTATGGGGCCTGGGCGCAGCACGGGAGGAGATCGACGCCCTCAACGTGTACCCCGTCCCCGACGGCGACACAGGGACCAACCTCTACCTGACGTTCGAGGCTGCGAGGGCGGCTCTCGTCGAGTCCCGTGCCGACTCTCTCGTCGAGGCGCTCACCGTCTTCGCTAGGGGAGCCCTGGTCGGGGCCCGCGGCAACTCCGGTGTCATCGTGTCGCAGCTTCTGTGGGCGGGTGCCGACCAGCTTCTGCGCGGCAACCCGCTCGAGCCCGGCAAACTGCTGGCCGACACGATCACCCTGGCGGCAGACGCGGCGTACGCCGCGGTCGGACAACCGGTCGAGGGCACCATCTTGTCGGTCGCCCGCGCCGCCTCAGACGCGGCCCAGGCGGCCCTCGTCGACGCGCCGACCGCTCTCGGCGAACAGATGGGCCACGTCATCCGCGCCGCCGCTGCTGCCGCCCGCGAGGCGCTCGACCGCACGCCTGACCAGCTCGAGACACTGCGGCTGGCAGGTGTCGTCGACGCCGGGGGGCGAGGTCTGTGCGTCATCTTCGACGCAGCCGAACAGGCGTTCACTGGAAGGAGAGCCCCCGCCCGCGACCGGCGCCTTGCCCGCCCGCTGCCGAGCCCGGTCCCGTCCGAGCAGAGCATCCGCGCCGAGGGTCCCGGCTATGAGGTGATGTACCTCCTCGACGCCGACGACCCCGAGGTTGCCCTCCTCAGGAGCGCCCTCGGGTCGCTCGGAACCTCCGTCGTCGTCGTCGGTGGCGATGGGCTCTGGAACGTGCACATCCACACTGACGACGTAGGCGCAGCCGTCGAGGCGGGTATCGCCGCCGGACGGCCGCACCGCCTGCGAGTGACCCAACTCGAGGACCGTCACAGCGCGGTGGGGCGCTGCACGCCGGCGCAAGGATCGGCGCCGGCACACACGCGCGGTGTCGTCGCGGTCTCGGCCGGAGAGGGCCTCGCGGCGCTCTTCGAAGACGCAGGTGCCGCCGTGGTCCGCGCAGCGCCCGGGCGTCGCTGCTCGACCGGCGACATCATCGACGCGATCCGGACGACAGGGAGTGACCAGGTGGTCGTGCTGCCCAACGACAGTGACACTCTCCAGGCGGCTGAGGCCGCATCGCGAGCTGTGCGGGACCTGGGAGTCAGGGCAGCCGTCATACCGTCTCGTGCGCAGGTGCAGGGTCTCGCCGCGATGGCTGTTCACGAGCCAGGCCGGTCCTTCGACGACGACGTCGTGCAGATGACCTCCGCGGCCGGACACGCCAGACATGGGGCTGTCACGATCGCTGCCCGGGACGCGATGACGACGGCCGGGCGGTGCAGCCGGGGCGATGTGCTCGGCGTCGTCGACGGTGACTTCGCCGTCGTCGGTGACGACGTCCGACGGACGGCGATGGACGTGGTCGACCGGCTGTTGAGCGGTGGAGGCGAGATGCTCACCCTGATCTCCGGTGCCGGCGTCGACACCACGATGGTGGGCCGGCTCAGGGAGCAGGTCGAGGCGACGTACCCCGCGGTGGCGGTGGTCGAGTACTCCGGCGGGCAGGACAGGTACCCGCTCCTCATCGGGGTGGAGTGATGGCGACCCTGGAGACCAGGCTGGACAGGGTGCTCGGTGCGAGGTCGGCGAAGGCGCTGGCCACGGCGTTCGAGATGTCGACGGTGGGAGACCTGCTCGGCCACTACCCACGGCGGCTGGCAGACAGGGGTGAGCTGACCGACCTGGCCGACCTTCGGATCGGGGAACACGTGACGGTGCTCGCCAAGACGACCAGCGTCAAGGTGGGCAGCTACCAGCCGAAGGGAGGCGGCCGCCGAGCGGCGCGCACGGACGTCGTCGTCACCGACGGCATACATGAGCTCGCGATGACGTTCTTCCGCCAACCCTGGCGGAAGGGTCAGCTGGAGCCGGGCACGGTCGCCTGGTTCAGCGGCAAGGTGGACGTCTTCAAGGGTCGCCGGCAGCTCCAGTCCCCGACATGCGAGGTGCTCGGCTCAGGAGAGGACCTCGAAGACTTCGGTAGCGAGGAGCTCCAGCGTTGGTGGCCGATCTACCCCGCGACGTCAGCGGTCTCGTCGAAGATGGTGCACGACTCCGTCGCGCTCATCCTCGAGCAACTCGACCCCGTACCCGACCCCCTTCCCGACGATGTACGACAGACGCACGGGCTCATGTCGTGCGACGAGGCGCTGCGTCTGGTCCACCGGGCGACGGGGCCGCCCGACTGGGAGCGGGCGAGGGAAAGACTGCGGTTCGACGAGGCGTTCGCACTCCAGACCGTTCTGGCACAGCGGCGGCACCTTTTGACCTTACTCCCCGCCGTACCCCGGCGCCCCGCCCAGGACGGGCTGCGTAGCCGGTTCGACCGCTCCCTCCCCTTCGCGTTGACGTCCGGGCAGGTCGAGGTGGGCGGCGAGATCGACGCGGATCTGAGCCGCTCCTCTCCGATGCACCGGCTGCTGCAGGGCGAGGTCGGATCCGGGAAGACGGTCGTAGCCCTGCGCGCCATGCTCCAGGTGGTCGACGCAGCTGGACAGGCGGCCCTGCTGGCTCCGACGGAGGTCCTGGCCGCGCAGCACTTCCGCTCGATCCGGTCGATGCTCGGACCCATGGCCGAGGCGGGCATGCTGGGCGGCGACCAGGACGCCACCAGGGTGGTCCTGCTGACCGGATCGATGGGTGCCTCACGCCGCCGGCAGGTGCTCCTGGAGGCCGCCTCGGGAACCGCGGGAATCGTCATCGGAACCCACGCGCTTCTCGAGGACGTCGTTCAGTTCGCCGAGCTCGGCCTCGTCGTCGTCGACGAGCAGCACCGCTTCGGAGTCGAGCAGCGCGCGGCCCTCACCGGCAAGGCAGGCTCCACACCTCCGCACGTGCTCGTCATGACGGCGACCCCGATCCCGCGCACGGTCGCAATGACGGTTTTCGGAGACCTCGACGTCTCGACGCTCAGTGAGCTGCCTGCGGGACGGGCCACCACCCAGACGACAGTCGTGTCGGCTGCGGAGCGTCCGGAGTGGTTGGAGCGCGCTTGGCAACGCGTGCGCGAGGAGGTGTCGAGGGGCCACCAGGCGTACGTCGTGTGCCCACGCATCGGCGGGGAGCCGGAGCCGGGCGCCATGCAACCGGTGGCCGACGGCGAAGAGAGTCGGCGTCCACCGCTCGCGGTCGCCGACGTGGCCGCCGACCTCGTGAGCGGACCACTGAGCGGACTGCGCGTCTTCGTCCTTCACGGCCGTCTCCCCGCCGACGAGAAGGACGAGGTCATGCGCCGTTTCGCTGCGGGCGACATCGACGTACTGGTGGCGACGACGGTGATCGAGGTAGGTGTCGACGTGGCCAACGCATCGCTCATGGTGGTGATGGACGCCGACCGGTTCGGCGTCTCGCAGCTGCACCAGCTTCGCGGCCGGGTAGGGCGGGGCTCCGTGCCAGGACTCTGCCTGCTGGTCACCGAGGCACCCGAAGGATCCCGGTCGCGAGATCGGCTCGACGGTGTGGCGGCGACGTCCGACGGCTTCGCCCTTGCCAAGCTCGACCTCGAGAGCCGCCGCGAGGGCGATGTCCTGGGGGCCACCCAGTCGGGTCGGCGGTCGAGTCTGCGACTGCTCTCCGTGCTGCGTGACGAGGACGTCATCGCGCAGGCTCGGACGAGCGCCGAGCGACTTGTCGCCGCCGACCCGCTGCTCGACCGGCATCCCCACCTGGCGGCGGCTGTCGCGCAGCTCATCGCTACCGAGCAGGCCGGATACCTGGAGAAGTCCTGAGCACAGTGGTCCGGACACCCCCTCGTCCGGCCTTTCCCGCGTTCCGGCGAGGTGGTTCGCGAGGCCGCGGGTGGGTCGGTTGAGGAATGCCCATTTCGCCTAAACCGGGATGCTCAGCCCGTAGCATCGAAGCCGTGGGCGCGTCGGCGTCCGGCTAGCGGGAGGGGGGCGCATGAAGCGTCTTGTCAACAAGTCGGTCGCAGTCCTTGCGACTGCGGCATTCGCGTCGCTCGGTGCGGTCGCCATCGCACCCGCGGCCTCGGCGGACACGCCGGGCTGTGTGACCCGTGCCGAATACCGCAGCGTCCAGTACGGCATGAGCAAGCCGCGCGTACACAACACCTTCGACACCAGTGGTGCCTTCTACAGGAACACTGCCAGCGGATTCAGCCGCATCTACTCGGTCTGCAACCTGTACTCGAAACGGCACTCGGTCGTCGTCAAGTACATGGACATGGGTTCGCAGCCCGCCATGGTCGAGAGCCTGGCATGGCGTCCGCTGGGGGGATAGTCGCGGACTTCTCGGCCATGAGAGGCGGGCTGCGGCTCCACCTTCGCTAGAGGCCAGCAGCGGCAGCACATCGATCGCGGTCGCGGGGCTACGCCTCGCAGCGGATGACCGTCTCGGAGTTCGGGCAGGAGTCGGTCCCAGCGTTCCCGTCGCGGAGTCGATGCCAGGTCCGCCGTCGACTAGATCGCTGCCGTTACCTCCCCCGAGGGTGTCGTTGCCGTCCTCGCCGAAGAGCCGGTCGGCGCCCCCGCCTCCACCGATGATGTCGTTGCCGCTTCCTCCGAAGAGCTGGTTGGAGGTGGCCGAGCCGTGGATGATGTCGTCTCCCGACGACCCGCTGACGTCCTCCACACCGATGAGAACGTCGTTACCCCATCCCGTCGCGCGGCCCATCGAGAGGTCGACGTTCACCGAGCGCGGGATTCTCCTGGCCATCCACGGTGATCTGGTCGTTCCCCGCACGGTCGACGAACGACGAGCCGTGCACCGCGAGCAGGATGTCGTCTCCGAGACCCCCGACGAGCTGGTTGACTCCTGCACCGTCGGCAAGACTGTTACCGTCAGGGCCGGCCACCAGTCTGTCGTTCCCGAGGCTACCGCTGAGCTCTGCCCGCCCGCGGTGACCTTGCCGACGTCGTCGCCTCCGCCGAGCAGCACCTGCCGGATCGTGTCGTCCACGACGACCGAGTCGGCCCCGTCGCCGGTGAAGATGAGCTGGACCCGCCGGACGCGGTCACCGTCGGGCCAGACTCCCGACGCGACGTTGATGACTACCCCGACCGCCTTCTCCTGGTACGAGACGGCATCCTCGGCGCTGAGGCTGGCAGACCCGGAGGGTCCCCGACTATCAGGTCGGTAAGCGGTCCGCCGCTCAGCAGGTCGTTGTCGTGGCCGCTTCGCCGAAGCATGTGGCTGGGCCGGCACCGTCGGAGGCTGGGGTGTTGGTGCCGCAGGTGATCATCAGGACAGCGGTTGCCGCGACGCTGACTCCTGCCAGACTTCGTGTTCCATAGCGTGCCTGCCTGCCTGCCTTGCCTTTGCGCGTAGGCCGACCGTGCCGACGGTCAAGCCGGCGGAGTGGCCTCAATGGCAGGACTGGCCCGTGGCGGCCGTACCTGTCAAGAGCCGGGAGGCGTCCAGTGGGCAGTGCACGGAAATCCGCAAAGAGCACGTGCAGCACATGAATTCGGTGTGTGATTGCCACTAGACCCACTGTGACGGGTCGCGCCGGACCAGGATCGTGACGCGACACCTGGCCCCGTCCGCAGCTGCCAACCGCGCGTGTGTCTGCCGGAGGTGCCACCAGCGAGGAGTAGATGCGTGAGCGAGCCGGAGAACCCACCCGACCTCGCCCTCGAGCCCGGCGGGCGGCCGCGCACCGTGGGTGTCGACGCCGAGGGTCCTGGCGGCTCGGGCGCCACAGAGGGTCCGGCTCGCAAGCCGTGTCGAACGGGTGAGGATTCCGACGGTCCGGGGGTGTCGCCTCGGCAACCGGTATGGGCATGGTCGGGAGTACCCGCATGGAAGCTGGCGGCATACGGCCTGCTCCTGGCTGCCGGGCTCTTCGTGTGCGCGGCTGCCTTGTCCGCCGGGTGGTACTACATCCGCAATGGAGGGGTCGGTTACGACGCCCACGCATACTGGCTGGCAGGGAGGTCCGCCCATCCCTACCAGTCGTCTCCGGGGCAGCGCGACGCGTTCTTGTACTCACCCGTCTTCGCGCTGCTGATGCGACCGCTGGCCCTGCTGCCCTGGCACTGGTTTGTCGCATTCTGGATCGTCGCCGAGAGCGGCGCCTTCCTGTGGTTGGTCGCCCCCCTGCGGTGGGTGTGGCGGATACCGGTGCTGTTCGTGTGCATCCCGGAGGTCGTCCTGGGCAACATCTACGGGTTCCTTGGCGTCGCCGCGGTGGTTGGCCTTCGCCGGCCCGAGGCATGGGCGTTTCCGTTGCTTACCAAGGTCACGCCAGGCGGTATAGGACTGCTCTGGTTGGCTGCCCGCGGGGAGTGGCACAAGGCCGCGCGTGCCGTTCTGGCCACGTTGGTCGTGTCAGCGGTCTCCTTCGTCGCGAGCCCTGACCTGTGGAGAGAATGGATCGACTTCCTGGTGCGACACGGCGGCGACAACGGCGCCAGAGTTCCGGTGTTTCTAGCACTCGCCGCCGTCCTGACGGTGGTTGCGGCGCGCACAGATCGCGCCTGGCTTCTCAGCGTTGCCATGCTCCTCGCGGTTCCTACCTTCACGGGGAAGAACAAGGACTTCGCCCTGTTGGCTGCCGCGCCGCGGCTGAGCAAGGCGGCCTCACCTCGGCGATCCGCTCTGGCGGGTGGTCGGTCCGATGACGGCTGAACCGATGGTTCGCGAAGCACGCCGGATGAGGATGTGGCTGCTGGTACTCCCGCTCACCCTCGCTGCCACGCTCGTCGCGGCCGTGAGACACCCCACGAGCGACTGGGCAGACGCCGCCAGCGCAGGCCACTACCTCCTTGCCGGTCATCTCGACGTGTTCGCGGAGTTCCCCAAGGTCCAGATGGGTCCGCTCGCCCTGCTGTTGGCCGGGTCGGTCTCCGGCGAGGTCTACATGGCGGCGGTGTGCGCGCTGCTCCCTGTGCTGCTCTGGCTCATCACCCTGCCCTACCCACGGACCCGAAAGACCTACGGGCGGGTGCTCTTCGGTGCACTGCTTCTGGCGTGGCCGTGGGCTGCCTATGGGGTGCAGGGGCACGGGGACGACGCGATCGTGATGGTCGGGGTCGTCGTCATGGTGACCTCGCTCGAAATGCAGCGCGAGGTCGGGGTCGTCACGGGCTTCGTCATCGCTCTTCTGGCCAAGCCGATCGCGTTGTTGTTCCTGCCTCTGAGCTTTGCGCACTCCCGCCGTGCCGGCGCGGTGGCCGCCCTCGGCGCGGCGGTGCTGTGGGCGCCGTTCTTCCTCGCCAACGTCTCGGGCTTCTTCGCCGCCGGCTCGGGAAAGGGCGACCTGTGGCCGAACTCCCTCATCGACCTGCTCGGCGGTGAGCCCCACACAGGCTTTCCCGGTTGGGTCCGGCCGGTCCAACTGGTCGGGGGGCTGGCGCTGTGTTGGGTCCTCGCCCGGCGCAGAGGTCCCGCAGCAGCTGTCGCCGGCGTGCTCGCGTTCAGGGTGATGCTCGAGCCGGGCACCTGGAACTACTACTCGACGGCGGTCATCGTGGCCGGGATGATGCTCGACCTGAAGCGTGGCTTCCGGATCCCGTGGGCGACGCTGCTCGGGTTCGTGTCGTTCGCGGCGACGCTCGGTGTGCCGCCCCTGTCGCTCGGCCAGGGGGTCGTCCGGCTCCTCGCCCTCGGCGGCGGGCTGGTCCTCGCCTTCGGCAAGGATCAGAGGCTGCCCGACGCAGCCGCCACGAACGCTCGCCAGGCGATACTTGTCCGCGAGTGACTTCGGCCCATCACACGCGGGCCGCAGGGCTCTGAGGAAGGCTGGTCGAGAATCCTTGACGCGCATCATCGCCGGCTCGGCGGGCGGGCGTCGGCTGCGTACCCCGCGCGGCGACAGCACCCGTCCGACGTCGGATCGGGTGAGGGAGGCGTTGTTCTCCGCTCTCGAGTCGCAGCTCGGCACCCTTTCCGGGCGACGTTTCCTCGATCTCTACGCCGGGTCTGGAGGCGTCGGCTTGGAGGCCCGGTCCCGGGGAGCGGCCCACGTCACGCTGGTCGAGCGGAACGCGGCGGCGGTGGCTCTCATCCGCACCAACGCGCGAGATCTCGGCCTCACCGACGTCTCTGTTGTCGCGAGCGCAGCGGGCCTGGTCGCCTACCGACCCCCCGCCGGGGGTGGGTACGACGTCGTGTTCCTCGACCCTCCCTACGCGACGGAGTCTTCCGAGATCGCGACTCTTCTTGGCGCCCTGGCCCAGGGGGGTTGGCTCACAGCCGACGCGCTGGCCGTCGTCGAACGTCCTCGCCGCGGCGCTGAGCTGACCTGGCCCGAGGGCTTCGAGCCATTGCGCTCGAGGCGGTATGGCGAGAGCATGCTCTGGTACGGTCGGCTCGGCCTGTCGGTGACATCGAGCTGAGGCGACGAAGAGGAGGCGGGATGCGCCGAGCGGTCTGCCCCGGCTCGTTCGACCCCGTCACCAACGGGCACCTCGACATCGTCACACGCGCGGCGGCCCATTTCGACGAGGTTGTGGTCGGCGTGTTGGTGAACGAGTCGAAAGAGGGTGTGTTCACAGTCGATGAGCGCATTTCGATGCTCGAAGAGGCCTTACAGGGAAGGCGGATCGACAACGTTCGCGTCATCTCCTTCCAAGGTTTGCTGGTGGACTTCTGCCGCGCCCACGAGGCGACCGCGATCGTCAAGGGACTCCGCGCGTCGACCGACTTCGACTACGAGCTACCGATGGCCCAGATGAACCATGCCCTGACCGGTGTCGACACCGTCCTCCTTCCGACCAGCGCAGAGTGGTCGTTCGTGTCGTCCAGCCTGATCAAGGAGGTCGCCGGGCTCGGAGGCGACGTGTCTTCACTCGTACCGGGCCAGGTCGACATGATGCTCAGAAGGCGGTTGACACGGTGAGCACATTACCCCGCGACGAGACCGGTCGGGCCAACCGCGCCGCCAGCAAGAGGGGCGTGCTCGCCCTAACCTCGCTGCTGCGCTCCTCCGTCGAGAGCGCCCGGTCCATGCCCATGTCGTCGTCGGTGGTGGTCAACAAGGCCGAGATCTTCAGCCTGCTCGAGTCGCTCGAGTCCGCACTTGCCTCGGCGTTCGCAGACTCCGAACACCTCCTCTCCGACGGCGGACGCGAGACCGATGACGTCGACGGACAGGCCGAGCGCCTTCTCGCCGAGACGTCTCAGGAGCGTGACCGGCTGCTCTCCGACTCCGAGATCGTCAGCGCAGCGCGAGCTGAGGTCGAGCGGCTCACGCTGGCCGCCGCCGAGGAGTGCAGCCGGCTCCGCAAGGAGACCGACGAGTACGTCGACCGTCAGCTCGCCGTGTTCGAGATCTCGCTCGGCAAGACGCTCGAGGCGGTCAACCGTGGCCGAGACCGGCTGCACAAGCGTTCGGGGCTGGGGGGGCTGGAGGACCTCGGTGGGCTGGACAGCCGCGAGGAGCTGGACTGGAGCAGCCGCTCCGGCGGCCAAGACGTACAGAAGTTCCCCTTCCCCCGGTAGCTGCCCGCCGCCAGGTGTCCGCCCTACCAGCAGCACCCGGTCGCGCCGCGATTTGAGCCACGTACCAGCCAACGGTTACGCTGGCGAGCGGTCTCTCGGTGGGACCGCTGAGTCTGTGAGCCCTCTACCGGAAGTTTGTGCGATGCGTCTCGACCCGCGTTCGCCGCTCGTCGTCAACACGCACGAGCTCACGCGACGTCCCGGTTCCATGCGCACTCGGAACTTCACGGTCCCTGCGCCGACCGACCTGGGCGTCGACCTGCTCGGGGTCCCCGAGGGCTCTACCGTCGAGGTCGAGCTTCGGCTCGAAGCGGTCATGGAGGGTGTGCTCGTGTCCGGTCGAGCGCGGGCGCCAGTCGTAGGCGAGTGCGCTCGCTGCCTGGATCGCGTCGAAGACGAACTCGAGGTGACGCTCCAGGAGCTCTACGTCTACCCAAAGAGCGAGGTCGAGGAGGACGAAGCCGGTCGACTCGACGGCGAGCATCTCGACCTCGAACCAGTGCTGAGGGACGCGGTGGTGCTCGCGCTGCCGTTTCGACCTGTGTGCGACCCGGACTGTCAGGGGTTGTGCCTCGAATGCGGGGCGCGGCTGTCCAACGACCCTGGTCACGCCCACGACGAGAGCATCGATCCCCGATGGGCCGCGCTCTCGGCCTTGACGACCAACGCTGCTGACGGTCACGTCGGCAAAGACGAGGAGTAGACAGTGGCTGTACCCAAGCGGAAGATGTCGCGGAGCAACACGCGCCACCGCCGTTCACAGTGGAAGGCTGTCGCCCCCTCACTCGTGACCTGCACCAACCCGGCCTGCCTGTCCAAGCACCTTCCGCACCGGGCCTGTCCCCAGTGCGGTCAGTATGGCGCTCGCGGCGATCGCCGTCAGGTTCTCTGACCCAGGCTGACGTGGACCTCGCTGCGTTGACTCCGTCACGGGCGGAGCTGTGCGCAGATCTCGGCGTACCGGAGCTCGATGCGGACCTTCTGCAGCGGGCTCTGACACACCGCTCCTTCGCCTACGAGAACGGGGGGCTGCCCACCAACGAGCGGCTCGAGTTCCTCGGGGACTCCGTCCTCGGCGTCGTGGTGACCGAGGCGCTGTACCTGGCGCATCCGGACCTGTCGGAGGGGCGGCTGGCCAAGCTGCGCGCCGCTGTGGTCAACGCGCGCGCGCTGGCCGAGGTCGCTCGCACTCTCGGCCTCGGTGAGCACATCATGCTCGGGCGCGGAGAGGAGGCGACGGGCGGCCGGGACAAGTCCTCGATCCTGTCCGACACCGTGGAGGCGGTGATCGGGGCGATCTATCTCGACCGGGGGTTCGTGGTCGCCGGCGAGGTCGTCCACCGGCTCTTCGACCCGCTGATGGAGGCCGCTGCGGAGCTCGGCGCCGGGCTCGACTGGAAGACGAGCCTGCAGGAGCTCGCGGCCGACCTCGGACTCGGCGTGCCGGAGTACCTGATCGAGGACAGCGGCCCCGACCACGAGAAGACGTTCGTCGCACGGGTCCGGGTCGGCCAGGGCGTCTACGGCCGCGGCACGGGCCGGTCGAAGAAGGAGGCCGAGCAGCAGGCCGCAGAGACAGGCTGGCATGCCATCCGCGCTCACGACCCGCTCAGAGCCGCTGCTGCGTCCCGCGATGTCGACGGCTACGTCGTCTTCGACGCGCCGCACGTGTTGTGACTCTGCGACGTGCCTGAGCTGCCAGAGGTGGAGGTCGTCCGGCGCGGGCTGGAGGGTCTTGTGGTCGGGCAGCTGATCGAGACGGTCCGGGTGCTGCATCCCCGACCCGTGAGACGCCACCTTGCCGGACCGGACGACTTCGCCGGCAGACTCGAGGGAAGCCGCATCGTCGCGGCCCGCCGCAGGGGTAAGTACCTCTGGCTGGCCCTCGACTCGGGCGATGCCGTCCTCGGCCACCTGGGCATGAGCGGACAGCTGCTCGCCCAGCCGCGCACTGCGCAGGCTCAGCGACATCTTCGTGTCGTGTTCGAGCTGTCGGGCGAGTCCGACCTTCGCTTCGTAGACCAGCGCATGTTCGGTGGACTGATGGTGTCGAACAACGGTGCGCTCCTGCCCCCAGAGATCGCGCACATCGCCCGCGACCCACTCGACCCGGAGTTCGACGAAGGGCGCTTCCTGACGTCCCTTCGCCGACGACATACCGGCGTCAAACGGGCACTGCTCGACCAGACCCTCATCTCGGGGATCGGGAACATCTATGCCGACGAGGCCCTGTGGGCTGCCTCGCTCCACTACGCGCGCCCGTCGGAGACGCTTGCGAGAACCGGTGCGAAGCGACTGCTCGGCGAGGTCCGGTCGGTGATGGCACGCGCCCTCGAAGAGGGCGGGACCTCGTTCGACTCGCTGTATATCAACGTCAACGGTGAGTCCGGCTACTTCGAACGCTCGCTCGCCGTCTACGGCAGGAGCGGAGAGCCCTGTGCTCGGTGTGGAACACCTATCCGTCGCGACGCCTTCATGAACCGCTCGTCGTTCACGTGTCCCCGCTGTCAGCCGCGCCCCCGCAGGGCTCGCTGGTAGGGCCTGGACGCGCTGCGTCGCCGGCGAGAGCGGCAGCCACGTCGGCCGGTACCTGCCCGTCGGTGTCGACAGGGGTCCACGGCGTCCCGACGACCCACTCCGAGCCGCAGCCACGGCACCTGAAGACGGCGGCATGCTCGCGTGCGTCGTCGACCGCCTGAACCTCTCGCGTGCGCGACCAGTCGCAGGTCGACTGGCACGGCCACGCCTCGAGAGGTCGCCGACCGGGAACGCGGTTGCTCACCGCCCCATTGTGCCGACTCCGGCCAGTCAGCAGCCGTGCGGAGCGCCTCCGAGGTTGACCGGGACCTGCCGTGGTGTCACTCTTGGGGGAGCAGCAGCGATCCGTCGCCAACCGTCCACGCGCAGCGTGCGACTGGACACGCGGCGACGATCCGGGCGCTGCACGACCACCTTGTTCCTGGAGGACATGTTCATGGCCAAGGCCCTGCTCGGGTACGTCGGCGGTGACACCCGACTGCTCGACGACAACCACCGACTCAGGCGACGTATCGCAGACCTCGAAGCCATCGTGCTTCGGCTCCAGGCTGAGAACGACGCTCTCGCAGCGCGCGTGCACGACGAGGAGCTTCTCGTCGTACCTGACGACATCACCGCGAAGGCAGTCGTCAGCACCTGAGCGCCGTCGTCTCTGTACGCCGCGGCGGCAGACGGCTCCCGCGGCCGGCCGGTACGCGCCGCTCGTCGTGTCAGTCGGGCCGGGACGGCCCCGGCGTGGGAGGACGTCGGCTGGCGGGCACGCGGATAGTCTTCGGAGCCTGGGCCTCCCGGCCGACTCGATGCCGAGCGCCTCCGAAGGAGCAGCGGGTTGTACCTCAAGAGCCTGACGCTGCGCGGCTTCAAGTCCTTTGCGTCGTCCACCGCGCTTCAGCTGGAGCCGGGCATCACGTGCATCGTGGGGCCGAACGGTTCCGGCAAGTCGAACGTCGTGGACGCTCTCGCCTGGGTGATGGGGGAGCAGGGCGTCAAGTCCCTGCGCGGCGGCAAGATGGAGGACGTGATCTTCGCCGGTACATCCGGCACATCCGGCCGACCTCCACTCGGCCGCGCAGAGGTCGTGCTGACGATCGACAACACGGACGGCGCGCTCCCGATCGAGTACGCCGAGGTAACGATCTCTCGAACGATGTTTCGCAACGGCGGGTCCGACTACGCGATCAACGGCCAGACCTGCCGCCTGCTCGACGTCCAGGAGCTGCTGAGCGACTCCGGAATCGGTCGGGAGATGCACGTGATCGTCGGTCAGGGGCAGCTCGACGCGATTCTGCGGGCCAGCCCCGAGGAGCGCCGCGGGTTCGTCGAGGAGGCTGCGGGGGTCCTCAAGCATCGCAAGCGCAAAGAGAAGGCCATCCGCAAGCTCGACGCGACCGACGGCAACCTGACCCGCCTCGGCGACCTGCTCGGGGAGCTGCGTCGTCAGCTCAAGCCACTGGGCAGACAGGCGGAGGTCGCTCGACGAGCATCCGTGGTCCAGGTCGAGGCGCGCGACTCGCGTGCTCGGCTGCTCGCCGACGACACGGTGTCGCTGCAGGACGTTCTGGGACGAGAGGTCGCCGACTGCGAGGCGTTGTCATCGCGCCGGCGGGAGACGGAGGTCGGCCTCGACCGGGCAAGGGGCAGAGAGACGGAGCTGGAAGCCGCGCTGAGCTCCGACGCCCCCCTGCTCGCGCGGTCACAGGAGGCGTGGTTCGCTCTCTCAGGAGTCCGTGAGCAGCTCAGAGGTACAGCGAGACTGGCAGCCGAGCGGCTGCGCAACACCGTCGACGAGCCGGACGGCGACCCGGCGACCCGCGACCCGGACGAGCTGGAGGCGGAAGCCGGACGCGTGCGCGCCGAGCAGCACGACAGCGACCGTGAGGTGACCCGGGCTCAGCAACGGCTCGACGAGACCGTCGCGATCCGCCGGACCGCAGAGGCTGCGCACGCCGCGGAGGATCGGCGAGTCGCCGAGCTTCTCCGGGTGGCCGCCGACCGGCGCGAAGGACTCGCCCGGCTGACCGGCCAGGTCAACACGCTGCGGAGCCGGGCCGCCGCGGCGGAGGACGAGATCGGTCGCCTCTCGCTCGCGCGGACCGAGGCGGTTGCACGGTCCGAGCGGGCGCGCCGGGACTTCACGATCCTCGAGACCAAGATCGCGGGACTCGATGCCGGAGAGCACCACCTCGACGCGGAGTACCAGACCGCTTCGGCTCTCGTCGACGACATCGGCCAACGGCTCGAGAAGCGGTTGGTCGAGGCTCAGTCTGCTGACCGCGAGCGCGCCGCACTGTCGGCCCGCCGGGAGGCGCTCGAGCTCGGGCTCTCGGCGAAGGACGGAACCGGGGCTCTTCTCGCCGCGAGTGAGCCCGTAAGGGGACTGCTCGGCTCGATAGCCTCCCTGCTGCTGGTCCGAGGGGGTCACGAGACAGCGGTTGCGGCTGCGCTCGGCTCGATGTCCGACGCGGCCGCGATGACAGACGCCGACGCCGCCTGGGAGGCGATCGCCTACTTGAAGGATTCCGACCTCGGGCGGGCCGGAATCGTCCTCGCGGGAGCGGTCGTCGACGACAGGCCCTGGCCGGCACTTCCGGTCGGCGCGACCTACGCCGTCGACGTCGTCGATGTACCGGAGCGGCTTCGTCCGGCACTCAGGCGCCTGCTGTGCAGGACGGCCATCGTGGAGAATCTCCCCGCAGCACGCGCTCTCGTCCGCGAGCACCCGGATGTCGTGGCCGTGACCCGTGATGGTGACATCATCGGCACCCACGTCGCGGCGGGCGGGTCGTCGGCAGCGCTGAGCATGATCGAGGTGCAGGCGGCCGTTGCGGAGGCCACGGAGGCCATCTCCGACGCTGCTGGAGAGGCCGAACGTCTCCGCTTCGAGCTCAGCGGCCTCGAGGCCGAGCGCGCTGACGCGCAGGGACGCTCCGACGTCGCCCTCGCCAAGCTCCACGAGTCAGACGCCACGCTGGCCGCGGTGGCGGAGGAGCTGGGGCACCTCGGCTCGCTGGCCCGGGCCGCGAACGCCGAGGCCACCCGGATCGACGCCGCTGTAGAGGCGGTCAGAGCTGCTCGGACAGACGACCTCTCCGGCCTGGCCGAGCTCGAACGACGTCTCGAGGCGGCGGGAGGCGAGTCTGACGACGAGACGGACCAGACCGAGCGTGAGCGCCTAGCGGATGCCGCCGGCGCTGCGAGACGTCGAGAGACCGACGCCAGGCTGGCGCTACGGACGGCGGAAGAGAGAGTCAGGGCGCTTCGCGGGCGCGCCGAGTCGCTCCTGCGAGCTGCCGACCACGAGCGCGACGCTCAGGCCCGTGCCCGGTCCCGTCGAGACCGCCGTCGCCGTGAGGCACTCGCCGCCGAGGCCGTCGGTGTCGCCGCTCAGACCGTGCTGGGCAGGCTCGAGCTCTCGCTCGGAGCGGCGCAAGCTCGGCGAACGTCGCTAGAGGCGGTCCGAGCCGAGCGCGACGCCGAGCTGGCGTCCTGCCGTTCGCAGATACGTGATCTCGAAGGGGAGCTGGGACGACTCACCGACAGCGTGCATCGTGACGAGCTGCTGCGGGCCGAGCACCGCCTCCGCATCGAGCAGCTGGAGCAGCGTGTGCTGGAGGAGCTGGGGCTCGACCTCGACACCCTCGTCACCGACTACGGTCCTACCCAGCCCGTGCCGCCCTGCCCACCCGCCATGGGTGACGACAGATCTCCAGCCGCAGAGCCGTCGCCGTACATACGGGAAGAGCAACAGCGGCGGCTACGGTCGGCGGAACGTGCGCTGGCAGAGCTCGGCCGGATCAACCCCCTTGCGCTGGAGGAGTTCGACGCGCTCGAGGAGCGGCACAGGTACCTCAGCGAACAGCTCGACGATCTCAAGAAGACTCGACGAGACCTGCTCGACATCGTCAGCGACGTCGACGCGAAAGTCGAGCAGGTGTTCACGGACGCGTACACCGATGTGGCCCGTGAGTTCGGGACCCTCTTCGCGCGGCTCTTTCCCGGCGGGGAGGGGCGCCTCGTTCTCACCGACCCCGACGACATGCTGACGACAGGCATCGAGGTGGAGGCCAGCCCCGCCGGCAAGACGATCAAGCGGCTGTCGTTGCTTTCCGGGGGAGAGCGCTCACTCGTGGCGGTGACCTTCCTGGTGGCGCTGTTCCGCGCGCGCCCGTCGCCGTTCTACATCCTCGACGAGGTGGAGGCTGCTCTTGACGACACCAATCTGGGCCGGCTCCTCCAGATCTACGAGGAGCTCAGAGAGACGTCACAGCTGGTGGTGATAACGCACCAGAAGCGGACGATGGAGGTCGCTGACGCCTTGTACGGCGTGACGATGCGCGGAGACGGCGTCTCGGCGGTCATCAGCCAGCGGCTGCGCGAACGCGACGACGTCGTGGCGGCCGGCAAGGAGCCCAGCGGCTGAACTCGGACGACTCACCGGTGCCTGGCCGAACATCTGCAAGGATGACTGATCGTGCCTGAGTTCGTGTACGTAGCAGTCGGCCTCGTCGTCGTCGGCCTGGCGCTGGTCGTCGGCCTCGTCACGACCCGCACGCGCCGGGGCCTGCCGGGTGACGCGCGAGGCGGCGAGACGCCCGGCCAGGTCGCAGGGCCGCGGGCCGGCGATGCCGGGGCACCGACCACCGTGGACGGCACTGCACTGCCGGACGGCACCACGTTGCCGGACGACGTCGCGGCAGGCGGCGACGTGGCGCTGCTGCCGGAGCTCGAGCGCCCTGACCTGGTCGCCGGAAGGCTGCGACGGCTTCGCGCGAGACTCGCCCGGTCGGAGTCCACGCTCGGACGCGCCCTTCTCGCCTTGATCTCACGCGACCGGCTCGACGAGGCCACGTGGGAGGAGATCGAGGACACTCTGCTCGCTGCTGACGTCGGGGTCGGCCCAACGCAGGAGCTCGTGGAGCGGCTGCGGAGCCGGGTACGGGTCGAGTCACCGTCGACCTCTCAGGCGCAGTCCCTACTCAGACAGGAGCTGGTCGCGCTGTTGGACCCGAGCCTCGACCGTGCCCTCCATACCGACCGTCTCGGCGGCAAGCCCGCCGTTGTGTTGGTCGTCGGGGTCAACGGGGTCGGCAAGACGACGACAGTGGGCAAGATCGCCCGGATGCTGGTGGCCCAGGACAAGGACGTCCTGCTCGGGGCAGCCGACACGTTCAGGGCTGCCGCGGCCGACCAGCTCCAGACCTGGGGCGAGCGGGTCGGGGTCCCAACAGTTCGTGGAGCCGAAGGCGCCGACCCGGCAAGCGTCGCGTTCGAGGCGGCCCGCGCGGGGGTCGAGCAGGAGGTCGACACGGTCCTCATCGACACGGCGGGGAGGCTCCACACCAAGACGGGCCTGATGGACGAGCTCGGCAAGCTCAAGCGGGTCGTCGAGAAGCAGGCCGCCGTCGACGAGGTACTCCTCGTCATCGACGCGACGACCGGGCAGAACGGGCTTACCCAGGCCAGGATCTTCGCCGAAGTGGTCGACGTGACCGGGATCGTGCTCACCAAGCTCGACGGCACAGCCAAGGGCGGCATCGTCATCGCTGTGCAGCGAGCGCTGGGAGTGCCCGTGAAGCTGGTCGGGCTCGGGGAGGGCGCCGACGACCTGGCGCCGTTCGAGGCAGACGTCTTCGTCGATGCACTTCTCGGCGCAGCGTAGGACTTCACAGATGGCACGGGAACCCGTCGACTTCACGACCGGAGCGCCGGCACACGGCACCCTCGACGTCTCGTGGATCCATGGGTCTGTCTCAGCACGCCGCAGCTCGGACCCACCGCTCCAGGCCTACGCCTACGACGAGCACACCGTCATCATTCGGCAGAGCAAGGACGTGCACTACGAAGCACCGTTCATGTACCTCCTGTTCGGCAACGACCGCGCTCTGCTCCTCGACACGGGGGCGACCGAGAGCCCTGACGCCTTTCCACTTCGACTGACGGTCGACCGGCTGGTGAGCCGCTGGCTGGCCGACCACCCACGAGATGCCTATCAGCTGGTTGTCGGGCATACGCACGCCCACGGAGACCACGTCGCGGCGGACGGGCAGTTCGCGGACCGACCTTCGACGAGGGTGCTCGGGAGGGACGTCACCTCAGTCAGTACCTTCTTCGGGCTCGAGGAGTGGCCGGCCGGCCGGGGAGTGCTCGACCTGGGCGGCCGGCGTCTCGAGATCACTGGTATCCCCGGACACCACGAGGCGTCGATCGCGATCTACGACCCCTGGTCTGGCTTCCTGCTCACCGGCGACACCGTCTATCCAGGGCGGCTCTATGTGCAGGACATGCCCGCGTTCGTGCAGAGTCTCGAGCGACTGGTCACGCTCGCCTACGACAGGCAGGTCACCTACGTCATGGGGTGCCATGTCGAGATGACCGGTCAGCCACGGCGCGACTACCCCATCGGGTGCGTGTATCAGCCAGACGAAGCGCCGCTCCAGATGAGCCTCGCTCAGCTCGTGGCGGTACGCGACGCCGCGCGCGAGGTCGCCGGGAGTCCTGGGGCGCACATGTTCGAGGACTTCGCGATCTTCAACGGACCGTGCCTGGCCGAAACCGCGCGCCAGGTGGTGCGGATGCTGTGGGGACGCCTGCGTAACGCTGTGACGCCGACCACGCCGACCACGCCGACCACGCCGACCACGCTGACCTGAGCTCGACTGCCCGATGCAGTGTGCGGCATCCGGCTCTGCGGCCGGGCGGATGTCAGGACGCGATATCGTCCGGTGACGACATGGCCCACCGGATGGTGCGGGTCAGCACCTGACCGGCTGCGCGTACGGCGGTCGCCTCTGTCAGCGGGAGGTACGGCAGCCTCAACGGCCACCGGCTCCACATCGGCATCAGACCGACTGCTGCGGCACCGAGGACGCCGTAGGCCGGTCGGGCGAGCAGCGGCAGGGGCGGGTTGAGCAGCATGAACCGGGCCGCGGCGCGAGCTTCCGCGGTGCCTTCGAGCTCCGGACGGTAGGCACCCAGCTGCTCCTCGAGCTCGACCACGGTACGCGGAGCCTCGACGACGCCGAGCTCCTCGGAGACCCGGGCGGTGTCTGCTACGTAGCCGTCGCATCCGTCGGAGTCGAGCGGCTCGGCGCCATAGCGCTGGTGGGCGAGGAGGAAGCTGTCGACCTCGGCCAGGTGCACCCACTTCAGGAGGTGCGGGTCCGAGGCGGCGTACGGCCGCCCGTCAGCGGTAGTCCCTGTGACTCGGGTATGGATGTCGCGTATCCGGACCACCATCGCCTCCGCGTCGAGCGCCGACCCGAAGCTGGTCACGGCGAGGAAATGGCTCGTGCGCTGTAGGCGGCCCCAAGGGTCGCCCTTGTATCCCGAGTGTCCGGCGACGCCAACCATCGCGAGGGGATGCAGCGACTGCATCAACAGAGCGCGTAGTCCGCCGACGAACATCGCCGCGTCGCCGTGTACCCGCCGGATCGGTCGGTCGTCGCCGAACCAGCGCGGGCCTTCGGCTGTGGCGATCCGATCGCGCCGGCTAGGCCCGTCAGGACCGGCGACGCGCTCGAAGAGCTGTTGTCCGATGCGCTGGCGCAGAAGCGCGGTCACCCGTGGTGGCATACCCCGAGTATGTCCTGCGGCCCAAGCCGGGCACGCCCTCGGCAGCGCACGTGGTTCACACCCCCGTAACACGAGCGCACGAGATGTCACAGGCACGCAACACGAAGGGCGACACGACGAAACCTCTGCACTGCAGGCTTGAGGCAGCGCACCCGCCGCGTTACCTCCTTGCCCCTACTCAGACAGGGACCTTGCGATGCACCTCAACTCCGGCGACACCGCGTGGGTGTTGATGAGCTCAGCCCTCGTGCTGCTCATGACCCCCGGCCTCGCGTTCTTCTACGGCGGGATGGTCCGCTCCAAGTCTGTGCTCAACATGCTCATGATGAGCGTGCTGACCATCGGTATCGTGACTCCCCTGTGGGTTCTCTACGGCTACTCGTTGACGTTCGGCACGGACAGTGCGAGCGGACTGATCGGTGACCTCAGTCAGCTCGGGCTCTCCGACACGCTGACCCAGGGAACGGTCAACGGCGGCCCCTACCCCATCCCACTGCTCGTGTTCGCGGCCTTCCAGCTCATGTTCGCCGTCATCACGCCGGCCCTCGTGAGTGGCGCGGTCGCCGACCGTGCAAGGTTCGCCGCCTGGGCGGTCTTCGTGGCCGCGTGGGTCACCCTCGTCTACTTCCCCGTCGCGCACTGGGTCTTCGCGTTCGGTGACGAGAACGGCAGCGGAGCGGGCTGGCTCGCCAAGTGGGGTGTCATCGACTTCGCCGGTGGTACGGCTGTCCATGTGAACGCCGGAGCGGCGGGTCTGGCGCTGGCGCTCGTGCTCGGCAAGCGGGTCGGCTGGAGGCGTGACCCGATGCGCCCGCACAGCCTGCCGCTGGTGATGCTGGGGGCAGCTCTCCTGTGGTTCGGCTGGTTCGGCTTCAACGCCGGATCCGCGCTCGGCGCCAACGGGCTGGCGGCCATGGCGTTCATGAACACCCAGACCGCGACCGCCACGGCGATGCTCGGCTGGCTCGTCGTGGAGAAGCTGCGAGACGGCCACGCCACGACGCTGGGAGCCGCGTCGGGTGCCGTCGCAGGGCTGGTCGCGATCACCCCGTCGTGCTCGGCTGTCACCCCGGTCGGTTCCATCCTGCTCGGCCTGTCGGCAGGTGCCGTCTGCGCCTACGCGGTCGGCCTGAAGTACAAGCTCGGCTTCGACGACTCACTCGACGTCGTCGGGGTACACCTGGTCGGCGGCGCCTTCGGGTCGATCGCCATCGGCCTGCTCGCGGCCCCGTCGAGCGCAGCCGGCGCGGCGGGGCTGCTGTACGGCGGCGGCTCAGACGGCCTCTCGTTGCTCGGCAAGCAGACGACCGCGGTGCTCGCCGTGGGCACGTTCTCCTTCGCGATGGCGTTCGTCATAGGCAAGTTGATCGACGCCACGATGGGCTTCCGCATCGACCCCGACGACGAGCTCGCCGGCATCGACCAGGTCGAGCACGCGGAGTCGGGCTACGACCTCCACCAAGGCTTCGGTGGGGTGCGTGCCGCTCCGGCGGGGGCGGCCGTCGAGGGAGCCCAGACAACCGAGAGGCAGAGTGTCGACGTATGAAGCTGGTCACCGCGGTCATCAAGCCGCACAAGCTTGAAGACGTCCGAGCCGCGCTCGAGACGTTCGGAGTCACCGGGCTGACGCTCACGGAGGCGAGCGGGTACGGGCGCCAGAAGGGTCACACGGAGGTGTACCGAGGCGCTGAGTACGACATCTCACTGATCCCGAAGGTGCGCCTGGAGATAGTCGTCGAGGACGCCGAGGCCGACGACATCGTCGGTGTCATCGTGAAGAGCGCCCAGTCCGGCCGTATCGGTGACGGCAAGGTTTGGGTCACTCCCGTCGAGACGGTGGTGAGAGTACGCACGGGTGACCGGGACTCAGACGCGGTCTGAGAAACGGCGAACCCGATCCGAGGCGGCGGACGCAAGGCTGCGCTCTCTGTGGGTCCAGGCCACGTCGGGCCTGGACCTACCGCCAGCTGGCGCATCGCTTGTCGCGGTCGGAGGATACGGGCGCGGTGAGCTGTCGCCGAAGAGTGACCTCGACGTCGTCCTGCTTGCGAGCAACGGGTACGACGACCAGCTGCTCTCGGCGCTGGCCGAGCGGCTCTGGTACCCCCTCTGGGACGAACGCGTCGCGTTCGACCACGCCGTGCGGACCGAGACCGAGCTGCGCGCGGCCGCGTCCGGCGACCTGCGGGTGGCGCTCGGTCTGCTCGAGATCCGTCACGTCGCCGGCGACTCCACCCTGACGTTGGGGGCTCGAGGCGCCGGGCTCACCGACTGGCGCCGAGAAGCGAAGCGACGCCTACCGGTACTGGCCCAGCACACCCGCGCGAGATGGTCGCGCATGGGTGACCTGGCCCACGCCGCCACACCGGACCTCAAGGACGCCCACGGCGGGATGCGCGACGTGACGATGCTACGGGCGCTGCTGGCGAGCTGGCTGGTCGACGTACCGTCCGCCGAGCTCGAGCGTCTCGCAGGTGACCTGCTTGAGGTGCGTGACGCGCTGCACGAGACCACGGGCAGGCGGACCGACCGTCTGGTCGCCGACTACGGTGTCGAGGTCGCGGCCCGGTGCGGGTTGCAGGACACAGACTCCTTGAGGTCGTCGCTCGTGTCGACCGGCCGGGCGATCGCGCACCTCGCCTCCGTCGCGCTACGCAACGTGGACTGGTTGTTCACGTCAGCGAGGGCATCCGGTGTGCGGCGCCCCGTCCTCGACGTCGTAGCGTCCGGGGTCGGTGCGTACCGCGGGGAAGTAGTGCTCACCGACCGGGCGCAGCCTCACCGCGATCCGCTTCTAGGCCTGCGGGCGGCACAGGCGGCCGCCTCGAACGACCTGGTGCTGACGGACTCGGCAGCGGTTCGGCTGAGCCGTGAGCTGGCACCGCTTCCGACTCCATGGCCGCCCGAGGCGCTGCGGCTGTTCACGAGCCTGCTCGGGTCCGGGACGTCGCTTGTCGACGTCTGGGAGAGTCTCGACCAGTACGGGGTGGTCCAGTCGATGCTGCCCGAGTGGACGCGCGTCAGGTACCTGGCTCCCCAGTCGCCCGTGCATACGTTCACCGTCGACCGCCATCTCGTGCAGACGTGTGTCGAGGTCGCTCCGCTGCTCGGTCGGGTCGCGCGCCCCGACATCCTCGTCACAGCGGCGCTGCTGCACGACATCGGCAAGGGCGGCGTGGCCGACCACAGTGCGGCAGGGGCTGGGATCGCCCGCGCTGTGGCGACCCGGATCGGCTTCTGCAAGCAGGACGCGGAGGTCGTATCCCGGCTCGTCCGTCACCACCTCAACCTGGTGGGAGCGGCGACATCGAAAGACCTTGCCGAACCCCAGACTGTCCTGGCAGTAGCAGAGGCGGTCGGGGACGTGGCGACCCTGGAGATGCTCGCCGTGCTGACCGAGGCGGACGCCCTCGCAACCGGGCCGAAGGCCTGGTCACCCTGGCGCAGGCAGCTCCTCGAGTCTCTAGTTGAGCGTGTGCGCCGTCACCTCGGAGCCACGTAGCGTGCCGACGGGTCGCGTGACAGCCTGCTCGGACGGGAGGGGTCGACGCCGGGGTCTCTACGTCGAGGTCGGCACCATGGGGAGTCTGCGCGAGTAGTCTTGGCGGGACGTCCAGCCGACGTACGAGACCATCCGCCCGCGACCCCAAGGACCAGCCGACTCGTGTTCAACACGCTCCAGGACCGCCTCAACGCGACGTTCAAGAACCTTCGCGGCAAGGGCAGGCTGTCCGACGCTGACATCGAGGCCACCTGTCGCGAGATCCGGGTCGCCCTCCTCGAGGCCGATGTGGCGCTGCCCGCGGTGCGTGAGTTCATCGCGCGGGTGCGTGAACGGGCCAAGGGCGCTGAGGTCAGTGAGGCGCTGAACCCGGCCCAACAGGTGATCAAAATCGTCAACGACGAGCTCGTCACGATCCTCGGCGGCGAGACCAGGCGGTTGCGGTTCGCCAAGACGGCGCCGACGGTCATCATGCTGGCCGGGCTGCAGGGGTCCGGAAAGACGACGCTCGCGGGAAAGCTCGGGCGTTGGCTCAAGGAGCAGGGTCGCACGCCCATGCTGGTGGCGGCCGACCTCCAAAGACCGAATGCCGTCAACCAGCTCGAGGTCGTGGGCGGGCGGGCCGGCGTGGCAGTATTCGCACCCGAGCGAGGCAACGGTGTCGGCGACCCAGTCGCGGTCGCGCGCGCAGCCATCGTCGAGGCGCGGCGCAAGCTGTACGACGTCGTCGTGGTCGACACCGCTGGTCGCCTCGGGATCGACGCCGAGCTGATGCAGCAGGCCGCAGAGATCCGCGACGCGGTGCAGCCCGACGAGACGCTCTTCGTCGTCGACGCGATGATCGGCCAGGACGCCGTGGTCACGGCACAGGCGTTCCTCGAAGGGGTCGGCTTCACCGGCGTTGTCTTGTCGAAGCTCGACGGAGACGCGCGTGGCGGCGCCGCCCTGTCCGTCGCCCAGGTGACCGGTCGGCAGGTCATGTTCGCCTCGAACGGCGAGAAGCTGACCGACTTCGACGTGTTCCACCCCGACCGGATGGCGTCGCGCATCCTGGGGATGGGCGACATGCTCACGCTGATCGAGCAGGCCGAGAAGGCGTTCGACGCCGACTCTGCAGCAAAGGCCGCGGCCAAGCTGCAGGGAAAGGGTGGCGACTTCACTCTCGACGACTTCCTGGAGCAGATGCAGGCGGTGCGCAAGATGGGATCGCTCTCGAAGATCATGGGCATGATCCCCGGGATGGGGCAGTTCCGCGACCAGCTCGAGAACTTCGACGACCGAGAGATCGACCGGATCCAGGCACTCATCCTGTCCATGACACCGGCCGAGCGGGCGAACCCCAAGATGATCGACGGCTCCCGTCGCAGCCGCATCGCTCGCGGCGCCGGGCGCGCGGTGAGTGATGTCAACCAGCTCGTCGACCGCTTCTTCGAGGCCCGCAAGATGATGATGTCGATGGCCGGGGGTGGGGGAATGCCAGGGCTCCCGGGGATGCCGGGTATGGGCGGCAAGCGCACCAAGGCCCGACAGCAGGCGCCCCAGAAGCGCAGCAAGCGCGGCTCGGGGAACCCCGCCAAGCGAGCAGCCCAGGCGCACGCAGCCGCCGTCCAGCCTGCCGAGGCGACAGCGAGCGGGGCCGCCGCGTTCGGGTTCGGCGGCACGAGCGGCAAGGCTGACACGTCGATCGACGCGACAGACCCGGCCAAGGGGTTCGAGCTCCCCGAGGATCTCCGCGGCTTGCTGTAGCCGGCTGACCGACTGGGTGTCTCACCAGGGCCAGTGGTTGCCCGTTCCGGTAGCGTCTCGCCCGTGAGCGAGTGCTACAAGGTGAGCGGTGTCGTGCTGCCCGGCGGAGAGCACCGCGACCTGTACGTCGTCGACGGTCTGGTGAGCTACGAGCCCGTGGCCGACGCAGAGAAGGTGGCGTCGGGCTGGATCGTCCCGGGACTGGTCGACGCCCACTGCCACATCGGGCTCGACGAACATGGCGCTGTGCCTGACGAGGTCAGTGAGGAGCAGGCGCTCGTCGACCGCGGCGCGGGCACGTTGCTCGTGCGGGACGCCGGCTCGGCGGCCGACACCCGTTGGATCGACATGCGGGAGGACCTTCCTCGGGTGATCCGGGCGGGCAGGCACATCGCACGGCCGAAGCGCTACATCCGCAACTACGCCCACGAGGTCGAGCCGGAGGAGCTGTCGGCCTGCGTCGTGCGAGAGGCTCAGCGCAGTGACGGCTGGGTCAAGCTCGTGGGCGACTGGATCGATCGCGATACAGGCGATCTCGCTCCGAGCTGGCCCGCCGAGGCGCTGTCTGCGGCGATCGCCGCGGCGCACCAGCAGGGAGCCAGAGTCACCGCCCACGTCTTCGGTGAGGAGGCGCTGCCCGACCTGCTGGCAGCCGGCATCGACTGCATCGAGCACGGCACGGGCCTGTCGGTCGACCTCATCGACGATATGGCTGCGCACGGGGTGGCCCTTGTCCCGACCGTCCGGCAGCTCGAACAGTTTCCGGCGTACGCGGCAGCCGGCGAGGCGAAGTTCCCGCAGTACGCCGCTCACATGCGCGACCTTTTCTCCCGTCGGCACGAGACGGTCGGCGCCGCATACGAGGCCGGGGTGCCTATCTACGCCGGTACGGACGCGGGCGGGGTGCTGCCTCACGGACTGATCGCGGAGGAGGTCGCCCTGCTGAACGCCTACGGTCTGTCGACCTCGGACGCGCTGGGCGCAGCATCGTGGGCGGCGAGGTCGTGGCTACGCAGGCCCGCACGACTGGACGAGGGAGACGGCGCCGACTTCGTCGTCTACGATGCCGACCCGCTGGAAGACCTCTCGGTGCTGGCGCATCCCAGCCGCATCGTGCTCCGTGGCCTCGTCGTCGCCTGACCCGGACTGCTGAAGAGCCGGACCGTCGCAGTGCTTCACTGTCACGGTCCGGCTCACCTACGACAGCAGGTCAGGCAGCGTCGGATGCGGAGACGCCGAGATACCCGTTGGGGTCGAGCACGTACTTCTTCGAGGAGCCGGCGTCGAACTCCTTGTAGCCTCGGGGAGCGTCATCGATGGAGATGGCGGTGGCGTTGACAGCCTTCGCGATCTGCACGCGGTCGTGCAGGATCGCCATCATCAGCCCCCGGTGGTACTTCATCACCGGGCACTGGCCGGTCATGAAGCTGTGTGACTTCGACCAGCCCAGCCCGATCTGGATCGACAGCGACCCCTGCTTGGCGGCGTCGTCGGCGGCCCCGGGGTCCCCGGTCACGTAGAGACCCGGTATGCCGATGCCACCGCCGGCTCGCGCGATGTCCATCATCGAGTTGAGCACCGTTGCAGGCTGCTCGTCACCGGAGCTGCTTCCATGGCCGCGGGCCTCGAAGCCGACGGCGTCCACCGCGCAGTCGACCTCCGGCACACCGAGAATCTGCTCGATCTGGTCCTTGGGATCGCCCTTGGAGACGTCGACGGTCTCGGCCCCGAAGCTGCGGGCCTGCGCCAATCGGTCCTCGTTGAGGTCCGCGACGATGACAGCTGATGCCCCGAGGAGCAGCGCCGACGCGGCGGCGGCGAGGCCGACCGGACCCGCGCCGGCGACGTACACCGTGGACCCGACCTGCACCCCTGCCGTCACGCAGCCGTGGAAGCCGGTCGGAAAGATGTCCGAGAGCATCGTGAGGTCGAGGATCTTCTCCATCGCCTGGTCCTTGTCCGGGAACCTGAGCAGGTTCCAGTCGGCATAGGGCACCGCGACGTACTGCGCCTGGCCTCCGACCCAGCCACCCATGTCGACGTAGCCGTACGCCGAGCCCGGTCGGTCGGGGTTGACGTTGAGGCAGATGCCGGTCTTTCCCTCCTTGCAGTTGCGACAGCGGCCGCACGCGATGTTGAAGGGTACGGAACACAGGTCGCCGACCTTGATGTACTCGACGCCGGGGCCGACCTCCACGACCTCACCGGTGATCTCGTGACCGAGGATCAGGCCCTCGGGAGCAGTCGTACGGCCGCGGACCATGTGCTGGTCGCTGCCGCAGATGTTGGTGGCGACGGTCTTCAGGATCGCCGCGTGGGGGAGCTGCCGTCCCACGTTGTCGGGGTTGACTCCCGGGCCGTCCTTGAGCTCGAACGTCGGGTAGTCGATCGTCTGGACTTCTACCTTGCCGCGACCCGTGTAGGCAACAGCCTTGTTGTCTGCCATAAAGAACCAGCCCTTCTCGTGCGCCAGCAGGCGCTGGCGCCGTCAATGCACCCTGCGCCCGAGCCGCAGGCGGACGCGTCCTTGCGCCCGGATTTCCACCATAGTCACAACGGCGCTGATCGGCAGTTCCCGATTCAGGAGCACGAGAGCCGCCGAAGCGCGATTGGATCGAGCTGAGAGGGTCTGGCAGAATGTGGCGCAGCCTGGGTCGTTTCGGTCCCTCTCATACCGCTCCGCCCAGGTCCTGTGCGACATCGCCCGGCCCCCACCTGCGGCGTTGTCCACCATCCTTCAGACAACAAGGAGACACCACAGACGTGGCCGTCAAGATAAGGCTCAAGCGCATGGGCAAGATCCGTGCGCCGTACTACCGCATCGTCGTCGCCGACTCACGCACGAAGCGCGACGGCCGTGTCATCGAGGAGATCGGCAAATATCACCCCAAGGAGGACCCGAGCTTCATCGAGGTCGACTCAGAGCGTGCCCTCTACTGGCTCGGCGTCGGGGCACAGCCGAGCGAGCCTGTCGCCGCCATCCTCAAGGTCACCGGTGACTGGCAGGCGTTCAAGGGAGAGGCCGCCCCTGCCCCGATGAAGGTCGCCGAGGCACGCCCCGACAAGTCGGAACTGTTCAACGAGGCTCTCAAAGAGTCCCTCGGCGAGCCCAAGACCGAGGCGGTGACCGGCCGGCGACCCAGTGCCAAGAAGGCGGCATCAGCCGAGGTGCCGGCTAAGCCAGCCGACGAGCCGGCTGCTTCTGGCTCCGCCAAGCCTGCCGACGAGCCGCCCGCTTCTGACACGGCCATGCCCGCGGACGAGCCGGCTACTGCTGAGTCGACCCCGGCGGTTGACGAGCCGGTCACGGGCGTCGAATCTTCGGCGGTCGGGACCCCGGAAGAGGAGACGCCGGTCAGCGAGACGTCTCCCGTCGGCGAGGCCGCTGCTGAGGAAGCGCCCACTGACGACGCCCCCGCCGACACAGAGGCCAGCGCGGCTCGCCCGACCGGCGACAGCCCAGCCGAGGCGTGAGCGTGCTGACCGAGGCGCTCGAACACCTCGTGCGAGGGATCGCGAGCTTCCCGGACGACGTGAGTGTGTTGGCGCGACCCCAGCGCGGCCGCAACCCCCGCTTCGCGGGCCGTGGGGAGACCCTCGAGGTGCGCGTCAACCCCGACGACCTCGGTCGCGTCATCGGTAGGGGCGGCCGTACCGCCACCGCACTGCGGACGGTCCTGCTGGCCCTGAGTGGTCAGGAGAGCGTCAGGATCGACTTCGTCGACGTGGACCGGCGCCACTGACACCGCAGCGCGCGGAGACCGTCGAGCTGCTGGTCGGCAGGGTAGGCCGGGCCCACGGCGTGCGAGGCGACGTGATCGTCGACGTACGGACAGACGAGCCCGACCGGCGCCTCGCGCCGGGTACGACGTTCGAGACGGCCCGCGGCGAGCTCACCATCGACGCCAGTCGCTGGCACGGACGTCACCTTCTCGTCGCCTTTGACGGGGTGCGCGACCGGGGGGCTGCTGAGGCCCTGCGGAGCCTCGAGCTTCGGGTCACCGTCTCGGCCGACGAGCGTCCTGACGACCCGGACGACTTCTACGACCATCACCTTGTTGGCCTACGTGCTGAGGGCCAGGACGGTCAGGCGCTGGGTGACGTCATCGATGTCCTACACCTCCCGGCGCAGGACGTCCTCGTCGTCCGCCACGACGGGAGGGACGTCCTGGTGCCGTTCGTCGTCGCCCTGGTCCCCCTCGTCGACGTTGCTGCCGGACGGCTCGTCATCGTCGACCAACCGGGACTGCTGAGCGACGAGACAACCGTCCCCCCAGACGCGGCGGGCCCTGTAGCCGACCAGACGGGAGCGTGAGCGGGTGCGCGTCGACGTGGTCTCGATCTTTCCCGACTACCTCAAGCCGCTCGAGCTGTCCCTGCTCGGACGGGCCAGGGCCGATGGGCTGGTCACCGTCCGGGTGCATGACCTCCGCTCGTGGACGCACGACCGTCATCGCACGGTCGACGACACTCCCTACGGTGGCGGAGCCGGAATGGTGATGAGGCCCGACCCCTGGGGTGACGCCATCGACGACGTCGTCGAGGGCGCCCCTGGTCCGGCTCATCTCGTGGTTCCGACTCCGGCAGGGGTGACGTTCACCCAGTCGGCTGCCGCGCGTCTCGCGAGGTGTCCGCGCCTGATTTTCGCCTGTGGGCGCTACGAGGGTATCGACCAGCGGGTCGTGGACCATTTCACGACGCGGATGCCGGTGGAGGAGGTCAGCGTAGGCGACTACGTGCTCAGCGGCGGCGAGGTGGCTGCGATGGTGATCATCGAGGCCGTCGTACGGCTGCTGCCCGGCGTCCTCGGAAACCCCGCCTCTCTCGAGGAGGAGTCGCACCTCACAGTCGGCGGCGGTGGCCTCTTGGAGTACCCCGTCTACACGAAACCACCTCACTGGCGTGGCCTGGACGTGCCTGACATCCTGCTGTCGGGCCACCACGCGCGAATCACTCGGTGGAGGCGGGACGAGTCGCTGCGCCGCACGGCGCGAAGGAGGCCGGACCTGATAGCCGCGGTCGAGTCGACCCTCACTGACGACGACCGGGCGGTCTTGGCCGGCGAACCCCCGGCGAGCGGCGACCAGGAGCAATGCGGCGGGTGAGCGGAGAGACCGACGTAATGCGCTCGGGTCTCGCGCCAATTTAGGGGAACACCGGCTCCCTGTGGCAAACTTGCCCGTTGGTGTCGTACGTCCCGAGGCCTCGGCCGAATGCCGGATCTGCCACCGGGGATCCGTGCGAGATGTCCGCCACCTCCCCGACGAAGCACCACACAACGCGTAGGTGACCTGTGGCACCGACGAGGAAAGTGATCCGCCATGACCAATACCATCGACGCACTTGCGGCATCGACCAGGCGCGACGACGTCCCTGAGTTCCGACCCGGAGACACGCTCAAGGTGCACGTCAAGGTCGTTGAGGGCACCAGGTCCAGGGTGCAGCTCTTCCAGGGCGTCTGCATCCGCATCCAGGGCTCGGGCATCGGCCGGACCTTCACCGTACGCAAAGTAAGCTTCGGCGTCGGTGTCGAGCGGACTTTCCCTTTGCACACGCCGATCATCGACAGGATCGAGGTCGCGACCCGTGGAGACGTGCGGCGCGCGAAGCTCTACTACCTCCGCAACCTGCGCGGCAAAGCCGCGAAGATCAAGGAGAAGCGCGAAGCTCCGGTTGCCCGCTGAGCTCGCGGGTTAGGCTCGCGCGGTGACCCCTGGTTCTGGCGGCTCGTCCCCTCCGTCGGAAACCGGCGGCACCCCGCCCGTCGACGGAGTCTCGACAGGCGAGCACGCCGACGTGGTGACCCCCACCGCGGCAGCCGACGGCACGTCTGACGAGAGCGCTGGTCCACAGGGCGGCTCGACGCGACGCCGCGGTAAGGAGAGGAAGCAGCTACCGCTGTGGCAGGAGACCATCCTGATGGTCGGCACCGCCGTCGTGCTGGCACTGCTGATCAAGACGTTCTTCATCCAGGCGTTCTATATCCCGTCCGGCTCCATGCGCGACACACTGCAGGTGAACGACCGGATCCTGGTCCAGAAGGTGTCGTACTGGTTCGGGGATGTCCAGCGAGGCGACATCGTCGTGTTCGACGACCCGGCGAACTGGCTCGGCGAGGAAGCAGGTCAGGTGCCGGGCAACGCGCTCACCAAGGCCATGTCGTTCGTCGGCCTGTACCCCAGCGGCGGTCATCTGGTGAAACGGGTCATCGGCGTCGGTGGTGACACCGTGGCGTGCCAGGCGGGCGAGGTGAAGGTCAACCGCGTCGGCTTGCAGGAGAGCGGTTACGTCACGTTGGCGCAGAACGCGTGCGACGGCCATTGGAGTGTGGTCGTACCGGCGGACCACATCTGGGTGCTGGGAGACAACCGCGAGAACTCCGCCGACTCGAGGGCGCACACCGGTGACCCCGGTGGGGGCTACATCCCCGTGGCCGATGTCGTCGGCAAGGCGTTCGTCATCGTCTGGCCGGTCGACCGCTGGCAGTTCATCCATCGCCCGGCGACCTTCGACAACCCGCAGCTCGACCAGGCGGTGGCCGCGGTCTCGGGCGCCGCTCCGGCAGGGCCGGTAGCTCTTGTCGTTCCGGCACTGGTGTGGCGCCGCAGGAGAGCTCGGCGCCCATGACCGACGAGCAGGACCGGGGGACACCGCCCTCGGACGGTCCGTCCGCGACGACGACCAGCGTGACGGGCGAGGGGCGGCTGCCGGTCTCCACTGATGCCTCTCCCTTGGACGACCCTCGGTCCAGAGGGGCTTCCGCGTCGGACCGGCGCAGGGGCGCCACTTCACCGTCGCGGCGTTCGTTGCTCGGCGGCGCGGGTCGCTTCGTTCGCGAGCTGGTGATCATCGTCGTCGTCGCACTGCTCGCCTCGGCGCTGCTTAGGGCGTTCGTCGTGCAGGCCTTCTATGTCCCGACCGGGTCGATGCGGCCCGAGATCGAGCTCCAGGACCGCATCCTGGTGAGCCGTATCGGTGACATCGAACGCGGCGAGGTCGTGGTGTTCGAGGACCCGGGCGGATGGATCCCGGCCTCGGAGCAGGCCGCCCCTCCCGGCCCCGTCCGGCGAGCGCTCGAATGGGTGGGCGTGCTGCCGTCATCTGGCCACGAGCACCTGGTCAAACGGGTTGTCGGCCTGCCAGGCGACCATGTGGTGTGCTGCGTCAAGGGTCGGCTCATGATCAACGGCAGTCCGGTCGACGAGTCGGACCTTGTCTTCCAGAAGCACGGTGCGGCCGACAACGTCGACTTCGACGTCGTGGTCCCCGCGGACCACATCTTCGTGCTCGGTGATCACCGGTACAGGTCGGGAGACTCGTCTCGACATCTCTTCGGACAGGACGCCTTCATCCCGACAGACCTCGTGACGGGGCGGGCATTCGCGGTGATCTGGCCGACGGGCGACGCCCATATCCTCCACATTCCGAGCGCATACGACAACGTGCCCTCCGGCCAGACACCACCGCGGAAAGGTGTCGTAAACCCCGTCCGCCCTGGCGGGCGCTGACGTCGAGAACCGCATGCGCATCGAGCCCGGCATGAGCCCTCAGCCTCCAGCCAGCACTGAACCTCGTGGCAGCACCGTGAGACGAGACGCCGGCCTCTACGGCTACGAACGCGCCCTGCGACGGGTGGGTATGGGGCCGATCGCAGGCGTCGACGAAGCCGGGAGAGGGGCCTGTGCCGGCCCGCTGGTGGCCGCCGCGGTGATCCTGTCCGATGGTGCAAGGGGCGTCATCCCCGGCCTGGCCGACTCCAAGCTGTTGACCCCGAACGCCCGAGAGCGTTGCTACACCCAGGTGGCACGACGGGCTGTCGCCTGGTCGGTGGTCATCGTCGAGTCGGACGAGTGCGACCGTCGTGGCATGCACGTGGCCAACGTCGAAGCGCTTCGTCGTGCCCTCGCTCGCCTGGCGACCCGTCCGAGCTACGTCCTTACTGACGGCTTCCCTGTCGACGGGCTCGAAGTACCCGGCCTGGCCATGTGGAAGGGTGACCGCGTCGCGGGTTGCATCGCGGCGGCTTCCGTCATGGCGAAGGTGACACGCGACCGGATCATGCTGCAGATGCACGGTGACTTCCCGCAGTACGACTTCGCCACCCACAAGGGGTACGTCACCAGGGAGCACCAGCACGCGCTCGAGGAGCACGGCCCGTGTCCACAGCACCGTCGGCGTTTCGTCAACGTCCGGCGTGCCTCCGGATTCGTGCTCGAGCCGTACGACGCCGAGGCGACGGACAGGGCCGAGACGTTGGAGGACGACCCGTTCGGGGCGGATCCGCCCGTCGAGTTCGCCACGGCGTCGCGCCTGCACCACAATCAACAGGAGTCAGCGAGCAGTGGGGGAGGTCGTCTTGAGCGCTGAGGATCTCGAGAAGTACGAGACAGAGATGGAGCTCCATCTCTACCGGGAGTACCGCGACGTCGTCAGCATCTTCAAGTACGTCGTGGAGACCGACCGTCGGTTCTACCTGTGTAACGTGGTTGACCTCAAGGTGCGGACGGAGGCCGGAGACGCCTACTTCGAGGTGACGATGTCCGACGCATGGGTCTGGGACATGTACCGACCCGCCCGGTTCGCCAAGCACGTAAAGGTCCTCACATTCAAGGACGTGAACATCGAGGAGCTGTCGAAGACCGACCTCGAGCTCCCCAAGCCCTGACCAGGCACTCGGCCGCACCCCCCTATCCCAACCCCACCCTGTCGACCGGCAGAGGGAAACTCAGTGTGACTGACTAGTCACACTGAGTGGGTCATTTGGCTGCGCGGACCCCCGACTAGACCGATGATGACGGTATGTCCGAGTCCAACGTCTGGCTGCTGGGCCGACGCCCAGCACTTGACGGCATACGTGGCATCGCCATCATCCTCGTCGTGGTCTCCCACCTGAGCAGCTTGAGCTCCAGCGTGCGCCAGCTCGGCATGATCGGCGTCGTGGTCTTCTTCACGCTGAGCGGTTTCCTGATCACGAGCCTCTTGCTCGAAGAACAGACTGTGCTCGGGCGGATCGACCTGAGGAGCTTCTACCGCCGGCGTTTCCTCCGACTCGCGCAGGCCATGCTCGTATGCGTCGCGATGGTTGGGCTGTTGGGCATTGTCCTGGGCCCTTCGTTCGCGCCGCTTTCGCTCCTGCTGGGTGCCGTCACCTGGTCGTCGAACTGGGTGATCGCGACCGGCTCCGTACCAGGTACGGCTCTCACGCATACCTGGTCACTTGCCATCGAGGAGCAGTTCTACCTCGTCTGGCCGGTGCTGATCGTCATCCTGAGCCGACTCGGACGGAGGTGGGTCGTAGGGGTAGCCGTCGTCGGCGTCTACGCCTCGTTGGGACTCAGGTTCGCTCTCGTGTCGGCCGGCGAGCCTCGAATCTACAACGGTTCGGACACGCGAGCAGACTCGATCCTGATCGGCTGCCTCCTTGCGCTCGCCGTGCACGGGCGCCCTGAACGGCCGTCGAGACCTGCTCTGGCCGGTATCGCGGGGCTAGCGATATTGTTCTCCAGCGCGAGAACCCCCGCGTTGGTTGTGCTGGTCGCGCCCATGTCGGCGGCGATCCTTACTGCAGCACTCATCCTCTGGTCGGCGACCGGCGAGGGCGTCTGGTGGCTGTCGGGGAGACGCTTGGGATTCCTCGGCCAGCGCTCGTACGGGGTCTACCTATGGCACATGCCGATCATCGTGCTCGTCAACCGTCTGCTCGCCGACCCGGGGTGGGTGGTGCTCGCGATGGTGGCGCTGCCGCTCACCGCCGCAGCGACACACCTGTCGTGGACCTACGTCGAGAAGCCGTGCCTCGACCTGCGGAGTCGGGGGGCATCGAAGAGCGACGAGGACGAATCGGGTCCTGGTTCCTTCTCGTCGGCTGCGGGCGCCCGCGCACTAGCCGCCTCACCCGCAGCAGCGTCGGGCTAGCGGCCTATCCAGCGCATGGCTGTCTGGCTGACTTTGGTGAGTGATCCGAGCGCAATGGGGTGTGTAGTCCCTAGTCGCCCTGACAGCAGCAGCGGGGCTGCTGGGGTTCAGCACGCCCTCGGTCTCCGGGAACGGGCCGGTTCGTAGCGTTCACCTCGTACGCATCGACGTCGGTCGGTTCAGACCGCAACAGGGTCTCCGATGCGCCCGTGCGAGACACCGTCAAGGGAGTGACTCGGCTGATCTCCGTCCGCTCGAACGGTGCCGGCGGCGTCGGCTACAGCGATGAACCCTCAATCTCGGGAGATGGCCGCTTTGTTGCCTTCCACTCCCAGGCGGGCCTCGTGGCGGGGACAGCAACAGTGCGGCCGGACGTGTTTGTGCACTTCCATTGAGCTGAGCCACCAGCGGAGGCGCTCCTGGACTCTCGGCGTTACGCTCGTCCGGCCAGTATCGTCCAACCCCCTGACGCCGCCACCAGACCCGTGGCTGACGTCGGACGAGTTCCTGCCTTGCGAAGACCTGAGGAGAACACCCGTGCCCCTTGGCAACCTTGAGATCGCCCGGAACGCCGCCCTGAAGCCGATCGAGGACATTGCGAACGAGATGGGGCTCGGCAGTCACCTGCTCGAACCCTACGGCCGTGACGTGATGAAGATCAGACTTGACGCGATCGAGGAGCTGGCCGACCGGCCGCGCGCGAAGTACGTGGTCGTGACCGCGATCACCCCGACCCCTCTCGGTGAGGGCAAGACGACGACCACGGTCGGTCTTGGTCAGGGTATGCGCCACATCGGGAAGAACGCCATCGTCACCATCCGGCAGGCGTCGATGGGTCCGGCGCTCGGCATCAAGGGTGGCGCGGCCGGAGGTGGCTATAGCCAGGTCGTCCCGATGGAGAAGCTCAATCTCCACCTCACCGGCGACATGCATGCAGTGACGGCTGCCAACAACCTGCTCAGTGCCATGCTCGACGACCATCTGTTCCGCGGCAACGCGCTGGGGATCGACCCGAACAGCATCACATGGCGTCGGGTGCTGGACGTCAACGACCGCGCTCTGCGCAATGTGGTGACCGGCCTCGGCGGCCGTGCTGACGGCGTACCGCGCGAGACGGGGTTCGACATCACCGCCGCGTCTGAGGTCATGGCTGCGTTGGCGTTGACGACCTCGCTGCGGGACCTCCGCGATCGAATGGGCCGCATCGTCGTCGGCTACACGTCTGCCGGGGAACCGGTCACTGCTGAACAGCTCAACACTGCGGGAGCCATGACGGTTCTCATGAGAGAAGCGATCAAGCCGAACCTGCTTCAGACGATCGAGAACACCCCCGCCCTGGTGCACTGCGGTCCGTTCGGCAACATCGCCACCGGCAACTCCTCGGTGATCGCCGACCTGATCGCGTTACGTTGCGGGGAATACGTCGTCACCGAGGCGGGGTTCGGCGCCGACATGGGTGCTGAGCGCTTCTTCAACATCAAGTGCAGGACCTCGGGAGAAGCACCCGATGCCGCCGTCGTGGTGGCCACCGTGCGAGCGCTGAAGGCGCATTCGGGCAAGTACCGGGTCGTCGCCGGCCGACCGCTGCCGGACGAGCTGCTTGCCGAGAACCCCGACGACGTCGAGGTCGGCGCCGCCAACCTGGTCAAGCAGATCGAGAACGTTCGGCTCCACGGTGTCTCGCCGGTGGTGGCGGTCAACACCTTCCCCACCGACCACCCCAGTGAGCACGCAGCCATCCGGGAGATCGCCGAGCGGGCAGGCGCACGGTGTGCGGTCTCCAGCCACTTCACCGATGGAGGTCGCGGTGCGGTCGAGCTGGCCGAGGCGGTGGCCGAGGCGGCGGATGAGCCGAGCGAGTTCCGGTTGCTATATCCCGACGATGCCACCCTGCGGGAGAAGATCGAGGCGATCGCCACCAAGGTGTACGGCGCTGACGGCGTCGACTACTCAGGTGCTGCCGGGCGACAGATAAACACCTATGAGAATGCAGGCTTCGGCGGGTTGCCGATCTGCATGGCGAAGACCCACCTGTCCCTCTCGTCCGACCCGGCACTCAAGGGAGCCCCCACCGGCTGGACGCTCCCGGTGCGTGAGGTGCGCGCATCGGTCGGCGCAGGGTTCATCTACCCGATCTGCGGCGACATGCGCACCATGCCGGGTCTGGGTTCCGATCCAGCCGCCGCACACGTGGACATCGGCTCGGATGACGAGACGCTCGGCCTGTTCTGAAACGTGACGCAGTCCTATCTCGACGAAGGCGTCGGCCGGTTCCTCGACCGGTTGGCGCGTCGGGAGCCCACCCCCGGCGGCGGCGCTGCGGCCGCGCTTACGGTGTCGCTCGCGTCAAGTCTCGTGGCGATGGTTGCGCGCTACTCCGCAAACCAGATCGCCGATGGCGAGAGGCTTGTCGAGCATGCCGAGTCTCTCCGCGACCGCATCCGCGACCTGGCTGACGAGGACTCCCGCGCCTATACAGCCGTGCTCGCGGCATACGCCGCGCGTGGCGGCGACCACTCGGCTGGGAGAGACATCCGTGCGGCATTGCTCCGAGCCACCGAAGTACCGCTGGAGGTGGCCGACATCGGTGCACAGACAGCTCAGCTGGCGGCGATGCTGGCCGCGAAGGGCAAACCAGACGTGCGAGGCGACGCGACAACTGCGTTGCTTCTCGCCGAGGCGGGCACCCGGGCGGCCGCTCACCTTGTGTCGGTCAACGTGCAGGCTGACGCTCGCACGGCGGGTGGTGGCACCGCTGACCATGCGCCTGGCGTCGAGATCAGTGGCGACGGCCGCGAGTGGCAGCGGCAGGCGACCGCGCACGCCGAGTCGGCGCGTCTGGCCGTCGCCTCGGTTGGCGAGCTTGGTTGACCGGTGACGGGTGACGGTGACCGGTCCGCAGACGTGTCCCGGGAGATCCCCCAGCACACGGGCTGGCCAGGGACGCATTTAGCCGAGGCAGAGTCTGCGGCGCGTTGCTGCCCAGCGTGGGCCGGAGGTGAGTAGGTTGCTCGAAGCCTTAACCCACATGGAGTCATTTGAGGAGGCGGAGCATGCTTCTGGCGGCGGACAATTCACTAAGGCTCGGCACCAACTGGGTCGACTACCTGCTCATCGCCCTGTACTTCGTCTTCGTTCTCGGCATCGGGATCATGGCTCGACGAGCGGTTTCCAGCAGCCTGGACTTCTTCTTGTCCGGCCGCTCACTGCCCGCTTGGGTCACCGGCCTGGCGTTCATCTCGGCAAACCTGGGCGCGGTCGAGATCATCGGTATGTCGGCCAACGGCGCCCAATTCGGCATTCCAACGGTGCACTACTTCTGGATCGGCGCCGTCCCCGCCATGCTCTTCCTCGGCGTCGTGATGATGCCGTTCTACTACGGCTCCAAGGTCCGGTCGGTGCCGGAGTTCATGCGCAGGCGGTTCGGCACCGGCGCACATCTGGTCAACGCCCTGAGCTTCGCGCTGGCCCAGCTGCTGATCGCCGGCATCAACCTCTACCTGCTCGCCAACATCGTCGAAATCATCCTCGGGTGGAACCTGTACGTCTCGCTGTTCGCGGCTGCGGCCATCGTGTTGACCTACACGACGCTCGGTGGTCTCTCGGCCGCCATTTACAACGAGGTTCTGCAGTTCTTCGTGATCGTGGCCGCGTTGTTGCCGCTCACCCTCATCGGGCTGAACAAGCTCGGCGGCTACGGCGGTCTGAAGGACAAGATCGCCGCGACGGCGGGTGGCTCCGACCAGCTGTCGTCGTGGCCCGGCACCAACCTCACCGCCATCAGCAACCCGACGTTGTCGGTGATCGGGCTCGTGTTCGGCCTCGGCTTCGTGCTGTCCTTCGGCTACTGGACGACGAACTTCGTCGAGGTGCAGCGCGCGATGGCGAGCAAGTCGATCTCGGCCGCTCAGCGCGCCCCTATCATCGGCGCGTTCCCCAAGATGTTCATCCCGTTCATCGTGATCTTCCCCGGCATGGTCGCCGGTGTCCTTGTCACTCAGGTCGCCCAGGCCAAGGCGTCCGGCGACCCGAAGTTCGACTACAACAACTCGATGCTGTACCTGATTCGCGACCTGCTTCCGAACGGCATGCTCGGCGTCGCCGTCGCGGGCCTGCTGGCCTCGTTCATGGCGGGGATGGCGGCCAACATCTCGGCCTTCAACACCGTGTTCTCCTACGACCTGTGGCAGACGTACGTGAAGAAGGACGAGCCGGACCACTACTACCTGTCGGTCGGCCGCTGGGCGACAGTGGCAGCGACACTGATCGCCATCGGCACGGCGACCTTTGCCGCCTCGTACTCCAACATCATGGCCTACCTCCAGACGCTGTTCGGGTTCTTCAACGCGCCACTGTTCGCGACGTTCATCCTCGGCATGTTCTGGAAGCGGATGACCGCGACCGCCGGCTGGCTTGGGCTCGTCTCGGGCACCGCGGCGGCCGTCCTCGTCGGAATACTCAGTCAGGATGCGCTCGGCGGACTGTCCACCGGCGCGATCAAGCTCTCGGGCCAGGGCGCCGGCTTCGCCGCCGCGGGTGCTGCCTTCGTGGTCGACATCATCGTGAGCGTTGCGGTCACGATGGTGACCAGGCCCCGCGAGGAATCCGAACTGCGCGGTCTCGTCTACAGCTTGACCCCCCGGGAGGACTTCCACGATGCCAACGAGGGAGCGCTTGCGTGGTACCAACAACCCCTCAAGCTCGCTGGGCTCGGACTGGGTGTCGTCGTCGTCCTGAACATCATCTTCTGGTGAGGAGCTAGCCATGGCACACGAAGCAGGCGGAGCGGACGGGCAGACCCGTCACACCGCCGGGGCGTTCGATATCCGTACTTTCATCGCGGCCCTGATGGGTCTCTACGGCGTGATCTTGGTGCTGACCGGCATCTTCGGTGCCGACGAGACCACTATCGGGACGAAGGCTGCGGGCAATATCAACCTGGTCGTCGGCATCGGCCTCATCGCCTTCGCAGCCTTGATGCAGGGCTGGGCGCTGTGGCGACCTACTGTCGTCGACGAGCAGAAGCTCGAGGAGGACCGCGCCGCCCAGGAAGGACAGCCGCCGGCTCACTGAGCTAGTCGGCCGACGCTCAGCAGCTCGTCCGGCTTGTCCCAGGCGTGCGACGTGCGGGACGGCCGTGCACAGATTGCTCCGGTGCTCGCCCGGAACGGCACCTCGGCCCGGATGCTTGTCGAGGAGGTGGATCGGTGACGAGGAGCTATGCGCAGCGGCGTGCCCTTGGCGACTTCGGGGAGCGTCTGGCCTGCCGCTATCTGCTGGACTCAGGACTGGAGGTGCTGGACCGTAACTGGCGTTGCGCTGCGGGTGAGATCGACATCGTCGCCCGCGACGGCGGAGTCGTGGTGATCTGTGAGGTCAAGACCCGGACAAGCACGCGGTTCGGCACCCCGACGGAGGCGGTCACCGCCGAGAAGGCCAACAGGCTTCACCGGCTAGGGCGACTGTGGCTTCGCGAGCACGAGGTCGGTTGGTCACGTTTGCGCGTGGACGTGGTGGCCATCGTCCGGCGCGGACAGGGGTCGGCTGATGTCGACCACATCGTCGGGATCATCTGACCAGGCGCCAGGTCGGGCTGATACGTGTCCCCTACAGGCGACGTCAACCGACGCTACTCGTGGTGTCGCGGGTGTGGAGGTGTGAGTCGACAACCCTGCGTTTGTGGGGTTCGCCAGGTACCTTCAGGCTTGGCCACGGCGTGACGCCCGGGATCGGAGACTCAGTCGGGGTCTCCGCTCTGGTCCACTCGGGATTGGACGCCGGGCCGACGTACGGCACTGGTGACGCGCAGTGGGGCTCCCTTGGCAGTTGACCGACACTCGTCAACTGCCAAGACTGAGGGAGGCCGACCGACTGGCCGGTCCTGAAATCGTTGGAAGGATCAGACATGCCGGAGTTCCCACCCATGACCCACGTCGCGGTTACGGTGAGCGACCTCGACCGCAGCACCCGGTGGTACACGACCTTGCTGGGTTCTGAGCCCGTCCTCGACGAGGACGAGACGACAGGCGGGTTCCACCACACCGTTTTCGCCATTGGGGGCGGCCAGCTGTTCGGCCTGCATACCCATCCCGGGCATGCGGTCGAGATCGGCTTCGACGAGCACCAGCCGGGGCTCGACCACGTGTCCTTCGCCTGCGCGGAGCGCGCCGAGCTCGAGCGCTGGCGCGACCGTCTCGAAGAGCTCGGCATCGCGCACGGTGGCATCGTGGATGCTTCGTACGGGTCCGGGCTGAGCTTCCGCGACCCGGACAACCTCGCGCTGGAGTTCTTCGCGCCCCCGACCGCCTGACGGGCGCGTCGCGCGGGTCCTTACCGACACCTGCCCCGTCTCCGTCATCAGGGGGCGGGTGCCGGTGAGGTGAGTGCGACGATCGTGTGTATGCCCCAGGGCTTGCGGGGTGGCGCGTCGCTCGAAATCTTGACAGCGGCGGTGGGCGAGGCTGCGCTGGTCGCGGCTGTGCCGTCCTGGTGAGCGGTGAGGCGGTATCGGCAAGACGACGCTTGTCCGTTCCCTCGTCAACGGTGCCGCGGACCAGCCGCGGGCGTTGGCTGCGACGGCGGCTCCAACACGGACGGCGGAGGTTAGGACCGTTGTCCACATTCGATGCCGGACGGTTTGGTCGTCCACCGACCACTTCTCGACCTCCGTTGGCGAGGCGATGCCCTGGGACGCTTGTTTCGGAGGTGGACTGTGTCGGATCGACGTGTTCAAAGCGGGGCCGCCGCAGGCGAGGATGGCGAGCGGGTCGTTAGGTGGCGCGACGCGGCGGGGGGCCGGGCGGTCCTTCGCCTCGTCGGGGTGGTGCGATGTCGACCGGCATGACCTACTCGGTCGCGCTGGACGGCGTCGCCGGCCGCGTTGTCGCCGTCGAGGCAGACATCCACGACGGGGTCCCGGGCTGGTCGCTCTCGGGGCTGCCCGACACGTGCGTCAGTGAGGCGCGCGACCGGTGCAGAGCTGCCATGGTCAACAGCTTGGAGAGGTGGCCAGACCGTCGGGTCACGGTGGCAATGTACCCGGCCGATGTTCGCAAGGTCGGGTCTCACTACGACCTAGCGATTGCGCTGAGTCTCCTCGTCGCCAAGGGGTCGATACCGGGAGACGGCTTGCGCGCGACGGCGGTGTTCGGAGAGCTCGCCCTCGACGGAAGGGTGCGAGCGGTGCCAGGGGTGCTCCCCGCCGGGCTCGCGGCGCTGGACGCCGGCCTGGAGCGCGTGATCGTTCCCGCTCCCAATGCCGCTGAGGCCGGCCTCGTAAACGGGCTAGAAGTCACGGCCGTCACCTCGCTGCGTGAGTGCATTGCTGTGCTGTCGGGGGTCGTACCGCCGGAGGAGCCGGACTATCCGCCGCTTCACGAGGACGGCGTAGGCCCCCACCGTCGGCGCCCTCGCGCGGAGTCACTCGATCTCGCCGATGTGCGCGGCCAGGCCCACGCGCGTTGGTGCGTCGAGGTTGCAGCCGCCGGAGGTCACCACCTCTTCCTGGAGGGGCCGCCTGGTGCGGGCAAGACGATGCTGGCCGAACGCTTCCCGACTCTGCTTCCCGATCTCGACCTCACCCAGTCGATCGAGGTGAGCAAGATTCACTCGGTGGCCGGACTGCTCTCTCGAGATGAGCCGAGGGTCATCAGGCCGCCGTTTCTCGCCCCCAACCACACCGATACCGTTCCCTCGATCATCGGAGGCGGGGCCAGGGTCATCACACCAGGCGCGATCAGCCTCGCTCACCTCGGTGTCCTCTTCCTCGACGAGGCACCCGAGTTCAAGCCCTCGGTCCACGACGCTCTCCGTCAACCGCTGGAGAGCGGCGAGATCTCCATACGGCGGGCAGAAGGGTCGGCTCGGTTCCCTGCCGCCTTCCAGCTGATCTGCGCGGCGAACCCGTGCCCCTGCGGCGACGGATACGGCAGGGCCACAAAGTGCACCTGCTCAGCCGACAAGAAGCGTCGCTATCGAGCGCGCATCAGCGGGCCGGTCCGGGATCGGATCGACATCACTCACTCCGTGCTGCCCGTCAACCGGGCCGAGATGCGGCAACGCGGCGGTGCCTCCGAGACCACTGTTGCTGTCAGCAGCCGAGTACACGCTGCCAGGGAGCGCCAGAGGGCTCGCTTCTCCGGTCTCCCCTGGTCGTCGAACGGCGAGGTGCCCGGGTACGAGTTCCGCCGGCTCTGCGGTCTTGACCCGGATGCCGCCGGGTTCATCGAGGACGCGGTGGGATCGGGCGGGCTCACACAACGCGGAGCGGACCGGGTCGCCCGGGTGGCATGGACGCTTGCCGACCTGGCCGGGTGCGACACTCCCAGGGCCAGCCACATCATGGAGGCTCTGTACCTGCGCAGCGACGGCGTGATGGGGCGTTGCTTCGGCTCCGGGGGACTGGCGTAGATGGTCATTGTCGAAGAGGCGGAACGGCGAGCCCGGGTCGTGATGAGCAAGGTGGCGGAGCCGGGCGACCCTGACGTCTGTCGACTCGTACGTGATCATTCGGCGGGTGAGCTTCTGGGGCGACTCCGGTCTGGTCGGCGGGTCGACTCGCCCAAGGTGGCGGCGTGGGCGGGACGTGCCTCGACGGCTGACTACGACGACTTGGCCAGGGCCGCCGACCTGGTCGACGCTCGCTTTGTGTGCCCGGGTGACGACGAGTGGCCCGCCGCCCTCGACGACCTCGTCCGGCTCGAGGGTGAGGCAGGGGACCGCCGGGTCGGGGCCCCGTTCGGACTTTGGGTCCGAGGTGCCGTCAGTGCCTCCGCTCTGGCGAGCCGATGCGTCGCCATCGTCGGGTCGCGAGCCTCGACGGCGTACGGCGAGCACATGGCCTCGGCGCTAGCGTTCGACTGCAGCCGGCACGGGATCACCGTAGTTTCCGGAGGTGCGTATGGGATCGACGCTGCTGCCCATCGGGCAGTGCTGTCCAGGCAGTCCGCGACGGTTGCCGTCCTCGCCGGTGGGATCGACCGCCTCTACCCGGTCGGTAACACGCAGCTCCTCACTCAAGTGCTGGACTCCGGCCTTCTGGTGAGCGAGGCCGCCCCAGGGTGTGCTCCCACCAAGTCGCGCTTTCTCGTCCGCAACAGGATCATCGCGGCCCTCTCCCAGGGCACGGTGGTGGTGGAGGCGGCTCTGCGCAGCGGCGCCCTGAACACAGCTCGTTGGGCGCGCGACCTCGGCAGAGGAGTCATGGGCGTCCCTGGACCGGTGACCTCCGTGGCGTCCGGTGGGGTCCACGAGCTGCTGCGCCAGCCGGAGACGCTGCTCGTGACCGACGCACCGGAGATCATCGAACACATCTCGCCGGCAGGGGAAGGGCTGGCTCCGCCGAAGTCTGGGATCGTGCGGGAGATCGATCTCTTCTCCCGGACGAGTCGACAAGTCCTGGATGCCACTCCGCTCTCCGTGCCCGCCCAGGTGCATTCGATCGCTCGGACGGCGGGGCTCGTCCGCGATGAGGTCGAAAGGGAGCTGTCACTGCTGAGGAAAGCGGGTCTTGTCGTGGAGCGCACCGGCGGATGGACGCTGGCACCGCCGTAGTAGGACAGCCAAGCCGTGTCAGCGACACAGAGCCGCCTGGCGGATTCCGACATAGGCGGCTGGCAGCATGAGGTATGCCGAGCACGACGGTCGACCTCCCCGTCTCACTCGGGACAGCACTTGACGACTACGGCCGCCACCTCAGGCTGGAACGTGATCTCGCACCGCACACAGTCCGGGCCTACCTCGGCGACGTTCGAGGTCTGCTGGTTCACGCCAGCATGCTCGGGGCGAAGGAGGTGGGCGATCTCGATCTTGCCGCGCTCAGAAGCTGGCTCGCCAAGCAGCAGTCGCTTGGCACATCGGCAGCGACGCTGTCTCGTCGCGCGACGGCGGCGCGCGTGTTCACGGCATGGGCAGCGACGACGGGACGGCACTCCACGGACCCGGGTGCGCTGCTCGCAAGCCCCAAGTCGCGGCGAGTCCTTCCGCCGGTGTTGACCAGCGACGAGGCGCGACGGCTGCTAGCAGCCGCAGCCGCAGCCGCGGACGGCGAACGGCTGGGGGCGACCGGGCTACGAGACGTTGCCATTCTGGAGATGCTGTATGCCACCGGCGTTCGGGTGGCAGAGCTCACGGGGCTCGACGTCGACGACATGGACACGGAACGACGAGTCGTCAGAGTCCTCGGCAAGGGGCGCAGGGAGCGCTCGGTGCCCTACGGTGTCCCGGCCGGTCGCGCGGTTGCGGTCTGGGTCCGGTACGGGCGACCGGAACTGGCGGCAGGTGGCAGCGGCGCCGCCTTGTTCCTCGGCGTCCGAGGGGGGCGAATCGACCAGCGAGCCGTACGGGCGATCGTGCATGCGAGGCTCGCGGAAGTCACGGGAGCACCGGATCTGGGGCCACACGGGCTCCGCCACACGGCGGCGACACACCTGCTCGAGGGCGGTGCCGACCTGCGAGCCGTCCAGGAGATCCTGGGACACGCCTCACTGGCGACCACCCAGATCTATACGCACGTCTCCACGGAACGACTTCGTGCCGCCTATCGACAAGCTCACCCCCGCGCGTGAGGGGGTATGGCTTGACTGATCGCGCCACGCACGCTTGTCATCCGCCATCAGACCGCCCAACAAGACCTGCAACTAACAAGGCGACCGTGCGGCCCACCCACACGGGCACCGTCGCAGGTCCGGCTCTCCCGACGGGGCGCAGGCTCGCTGGCGGCGTCGGTGCCAGCCGACCATCGGGCTGCCAACCTGTGACGGTCGGTGGTGCGTAACCGCCTGGCCCGGCGGACCACACCGGCTTGAGTCTGACTCGCTGAGGTCCGAGGAGGCTGAGCGGATCGAGGTACGAGTCTCCCCGCCGAATGCCAAGGTGAAGACAGACATCGGGCAGACAGTGGGAGTGCGTCGCCTGGAGCAGACCGATGACGTCGCCAGCGTCGACTGCCTGACCGACGGCTACGTCGGTTGTGACCGGCTCGTACGTCGATCTGAGGTCGCCGTGGTCGACGACCACGACCCCGCGCCCGGCGATTGCGCGAGCGAACGTGACGACACCGGCTCCAATGGCAAGCACGGGCTGGGCGACAGAGCCGGACAGGTCTACGCCGCGATGACCAGCAGCGTAGGCATCCTGAGGGGGGTCGAACCCACGGATCACGGTAGGTGTCGGCTCCAACGGCCAGACCCACCTCGGGTCGGTCGGCCTCGCGGCCACGGCGGAGGGCTGGCCCGCCGGAGCGGCGAGTAGGCAGAGGCCGGCGAGAAAGAGCGCCCGGCGCGGACTTGTCATGTCACCAGGTTGGTCGTCATACGATCCCCCTGTAAGCCGCAGACAGCACCTTGTGCACCGACCGGCAAGGGTCCGCGTGGCTGTGGAAGCGCGAGCCGTTTGCGGGGTTTCGTCTGCGAGCGATGATTCCTCTACACTCGGATTAGCGACCCGGTCGTTTCGGGTCGACTTCGCATGCTCACTTTCCGTGGCCTTGCCGCGGGCGTGCGCCTCGGTCTCCCCGAGGGTCTCCGGATGAGTCCGGAGTCCAGAGGAGAGCGGTTCGCGCGTGAGCGTCAGGGTCTCGGCTCCCGTCGAGACGACAACCGCAAGCGGCGCTGTTGAGTGTCGCAGACACGGCACTCCACGAGTGTCGAAGGAGGAACGCTCATGGCCGTCGTGACCATGCGCCAGCTGCTCGAGAGCGGCGTCCACTTCGGGCACCAGACCCGTCGTTGGAACCCGAAGATGAAGCGATTCATCATGACCGAGCGCAACGGCATCTACATCATCGACCTACAGCAGTCGCTGGCCTACATCGACCGGGGCTACGCCTTCATCAAGGGGGCCGTCGCAAGCGGTGGACAAGTCTTGTTCGTCGGTACGAAGAAGCAGGCCCAGGAGGCCATCTCAGAGCAGGCGAAGCGCGTGGGGATGCCCTTCGTCAACCAGCGTTGGCTCGGGGGGATGCTGACGAACTTCCAGACAGTTCACCAGCGGATCCTGCGACTCAAGGAGCTCGAGGAGATCGACTTCGACGACGTGGCCGGCTCGAGCCGCACGAAGAAGGAACTGCTCCAGATGCGGCGCGAGAAGGACAAGCTCGACCGCACGCTTGGTGGTATTCGCGACATGGGTCGGGTACCAGCCGCTGTCTGGATCGTCGACACCAACAAGGAGCATCTCGCCGTCGACGAGGCTCGCAAGCTCGGCATACCGATCGTCGCGATCCTCGACAGCAACTGCGACCCCGACATGGTCGACTTCCCAATTCCGGGTAACGACGACGCGATTCGCTCGGTCACGTTGTTGACTCGCATCGTCGCCGACGCTGTGGCTGACGGGCTGATGGCTCGTGCCGGCGTCAAGAGCGGACAGGAGGCTACAGGCGAGGAGCTCGGCGCTGAGGAGCCTCTCGCAGAGTGGGAGAGGGAGCTTCTCGGGCGTCAGGCAGACGCAGCCGCGCTGGCACCCGGCCAGGCGACGACTGGCGGCTCAGCTGGCGACGAGTCCGCGGCTGCCGAGCCGGAGTCTGCGGCGACACCGAGCAAACCTGAGCCAGCGGCGACACTCGAGCCGGCTGCCCCGGCAAGTGCCGGCGAGACCGAGTCCGCGGTGGCCCAGGCCGAGCCTGCCGCCGCGCCAGATCTGGCTGAGCCTGCGGCGACGCCGGCTCCCGCCGACTCCGGGCTGGACGCGTCCGAAGGCGAGCAAGAAGCCACCGCCGAGACGTCGCCGCAGACCTTCCAAGGTGTCGTCACAACTGGTGGCGAACCCGTGCCGACCGACGACAGCCCACCACCGGCCTGACGCCGGGTCTCGAACATCGACCCCTTGCGCACGACAGGGGGACCGTCCTTGCGTCGGCCACTCGTCGGCGCTTGACCAGTGAGGATCACGTGACATGGCAGTAGCTGCCGCTGACGTCAAGAAGCTCCGCGACGCCACAGGCGCCGGAATGCTCGACTCGAAGAAGGCGCTGGAGGCGGCCGATGGAGACTTCGACAAGGCGATCGAGTTGCTCCGCATCAATGGTGCCGCGAAGGCCGCCAAGAGAGGGGCCGAGCGCACCGCGTCAGCCGGCCTCGTCGCGAGCTCGGGAGGCTCGCTGGTCGAGCTCAACTGCGAGACGGACTTCGTTGCCAAGTCGGAGGGCTTCGTCGCACTCGCCGAGGAGATCGTCGCAGCGGCAGAGTCGGCGCAGGCGTCCGACGCCGGAACCTTGGCTCGCGCGGTCACGCCTGCCGGGCGAACAGTGGGAGAGGCTGTCGAGGCGCTCGCCTCCGTGATCGGTGAGAAGATCGAGCTCGGCCGAGTAGCCTTCTTCGACGGCTCGGCCACTGCGTACATGCACCGCCGCTCGGGCGACCTGCCGCCTGCCGTAGGCGTCCTCGTCGCCTTCGACGGCGACGACGAGGCGGCGGCCCGAGGGGCCGCGATGCAGATTGCCGCGATGCGCCCTCAGTTCGTCTCCAGAGACGAGGTACCCGATGAGCTTGTGGCCAAGGAGCGCGAGATCGCAGAGGCGACCGCGCGTGGTGAGGGCAAGCCCGAGCAAGCGATCTCCCGCATCATCGAGGGCCGACTCAACGGCTTCTTCAAAGAGGTCGTCCTGCTGGAACAGCCCTCGGTGCAGGACAGCAAGAAGTCCGTCAAGTCCGTTCTCGACGATGCTGGGGTGACGGTCAAGCGCTTCGCCCGCTTCGAGGTGGGCGGCGCCTGACGCGAACCTGCTCCCGACTCCACCAACGCCTCAGGAGGCCGCACCTCGTGGAACTCGCTCAGCCCGCCGTTGACCCAACACCTGCCGACCCAGCTGCCGACCCAACCTCGCTGGCCTACCGCAGGGTGCTCCTGAAGCTCTCCGGTGCAGTCTTCGGTGGCGGCAAGGTAGGTGTAGACCCTGACGTCGTGCACACGATCGCGTTGGAGATCGCGGGCGTCGTGCGGCAGGGTGTCCAGGTCGCCATCGTTCTGGGCGGGGGAAACTTCTTCCGGGGGGCGGAGCTCCAGCAGCGTGGCATGGACCGCGCAAGGGCTGACTACATGGGGATGCTCGGCATCGTCATGAACTGCCTGGCCCTGCAGGACTTCCTCGAGAAGGAAGGCATCGAGACACGCGTTCAGACGGCCATCACCATGGGGCAGGTCGCCGAGCCGTACATCCCGCGTCGGGCAATTAGGCATCTGGAGAAGGGCCGAGTCGTCATCTTCGGTGCCGGCGCCGGACTGCCCTTCTTCTCGACGGACACCGTCGCGGTGCAGCGAGCCCTGGAGACCAAGTGCGACGTGGTGCTGATGGGCAAGAACGGCGTCGACGGCGTCTACACCGCCGACCCTCGCCTAGACCCGACAGCTACCAAGCTCGACACCGTCACCTACACCGAGGCCCTGCAGCGCGGGCTCCGCGTCGCCGATGCGACCGCATTCGCGCTGTGCATGGAGAACAACCTTCCGATGGTGGTCTTCGGGATGATGGAGGCGGGCGTGGTCGCTCGCATCGTCCAAGGTGAGAAGATCGGGACCTACGTCGGCAGCGAGTGACGCACAGCCCTGTTCCGCAGGAGCTCGTGCCGCACGGCGGTTCGACGTAGCCGGCAGCGAAGTATCGATGAACGAGAAGGAGACCGGCGTGATCGACGCGAACCTCAGGGAAGCCGACCAGAAGATGACCAAGGCGGTCGAGGTTGCCAAGGATGACTTCGCCTCGATCCGGACCGGGCGGGCGCACCCGTCGATGTTCTCGAAGCTGACCGCGGACTACTACGGCAGCCCCACACCGGTCCAGCAGCTCGCGTCCTTCTCGAACCCCGAGCCTCGCGTGGTCACGATCAACGCCTACGACAAGCAGGCGCTGGCAGGTATCGAGAAGGCCATCCGCGACTCCGATCTCGGCGTCAACCCCACGAACAACGGCGACAATCTCCGGGTCGTGATGCCGGAGCTCACCGAGGACCGCCGCCGGGAGTACATCAAGGTGGCACGGGCCAAGGCCGAGGACGCCCGAGTGTCCGTCCGCAACATCCGGCGCCATGCGAAGCAGCAGATGGAGCGGGCGCAGAAGGACGGCGACGCAAGTGAGGACGACGTGACCGGGGGCGAGAAGCGTCTCGACGCGATGACCAAGAAGCACGTCGACCAGGTCGACGACCTGCTGAAGCACAAGGAAGCCGAGCTCCTCGAGGTCTGAGCGCCGATGTCAGCGGAGTCGTCAACATCCGGGGCGACGAGGAGCCGGGCAGGTCGCGACCTGCCCGCGGCGATCGCGGTGTCGGTCGCCCTGCTGGTGGTCGTCGTCGTCTCGCTCGCCTACGTCAAGGCGGCCTTCCTCCTGGTGGTGGGAGCGGCGATCCTCGTCGGCCTGTGGGAGCTCGGTCGAGCGCTGACCGTCAACGGGACAAGTCTGCCGACCGCGCCGATGGCTCTCGGCTCGCTCGGAATGGTCGTCGGTTCGTACTACAGCGGCCCCGACGTGCTCATCGTGGCGCTGGCGACGACCGTGCTGGTCTCGATGCTGTGGCGGATGCCCGGAGGGCAGGACGGCTTCGTCCGCGACGTCAGCGCGACTGTGTTCTGCCTGGTCTACCTGCCCTTCCTGGCGTCTTTCGTCGCGTTGCTGCTGGCGCCGGACGACGGCGTCAGACGGGTGCTCACCTTCATCGCCGTGACAGCCTCCTCCGATATCGGCGGGTACGCCGTCGGCGCCGTCCTGGGACGGCATCAGATGGCGCCTGTGATCAGTCCGAAGAAGTCTTGGGAGGGCTTCGCCGGATCCGTGCTGGGCTCTACGGCCGTCGGGGTGGTGTGTGTCGTCTGGCTGCTCAGTGGGCAGGGGTGGGTCGGTGTCGTCGTGGGCATCGTCGCAGCCGTCGCCGCTACGCTGGGCGACCTGGCCGAGTCCCTGATGAAGCGTGACCTCGGAATCAAGGACATGAGCAACATCCTGCCGGGCCACGGCGGCATCATGGACCGTCTGGACTCGCTGCTGGCCGCCGTCTCCGTGGTCTACCTGGTGTTGCACTTCCTCGTGCCCGTCGCCTGAGCGGCGTGGCAGCTGCCTGGGTGGCAGGGTCAGTTGACGGCGTGGACATGTGCCGACGGCGTGGTCAGCCCGATAGGGCCGAGCTCAGGGCGAGATCCAGATCGGGGGTCAGGTTGTCGTTGAGCGCCGCCTCGATAGCGGGTGGCAACGGATGGTCGCCGACCAGCCCGAGCGTCGTGCGGACGGCGAAGCGGTGCCACAGTGCCGGCTGGTCGAGCAGCGCATGCTTGCCACCGGCGAACTCGAAACGCGCGACCTGGCTGCCCGCCGCGCGAAGCCTCATCGCGTACGACATGCTCAGCGGGGGAGACGTCATCCGGTCCGACGTCCCATGCGCGATGACGTAGCGGATATCGCTGCGTACCGGCGGCAGCGGCTCGCTCTGGGGGAGCCACGGTGCGAGGGCGCAGACTCCGACGATTCGGGGGTCGCCGGCGACCGCGAAAGCCGTGCGTGCTCCCATCGAGTGCCCGAGCAACGCGATCGGTGCGCCGGGATGCGATTCGGAGAGCTGGTCGAGGGCCCAGCGTGCGTCGGTCACCGGGTCGGGTGTTCCGCGTCCTGAGTTCCAACCGCGTAACCGGTACCGCAAGACGTAGACGGCGCACGATCGCGACTGGCTGCGTAGACCGGCGTACATGTCCAGCATCCGAAGATACGACAGCTGGAAGGGGCTCGTCGCCATGGTGCCGCGCTCGCGGCCGCCATGGAGGACCAGCACGGCCGTGTCAGTGCGGTCCCCGGTCGGTCCTCCACGCAGGCGCGGAAGGGCTTTCGTCGTCATGCCCTCAAGCATGTCCGATGAATCCTCCGGCCGTGAGTGATCGCGGCACACTGTGACCATTGCCGCACCTCGCGGTGGTTTCTGGAGGCCCAAGCGAGCCTCGCCGAAGCACTTGCACAAGCACTCCCCATCCCGTCCCGGGGCTGGCCCGGGTCAGAGCACGGCGCGGATGCTCGCTTCGACCATCTCCGGATCGGGCGTCTCGCCAGAGACGAGGGCCTGCAGGATGAGCCCGTCTACGTACGCGCAGATGATGCGAGCCGCCTGCTGGTCGGAGGTCCAGCTGCACACCAGGCTGTCGAGGTCCTTGAGCCAGCCGTTCGCCGCCGCGCGCATCGCGGGGACGCGAGCGGCGTACAGGAAGAGCTCGTACTCGGCGATCGCCCGGGGACGGTCTGCGACGAGATCGGTCACCAGCCATCGCGAGAACGCCGCCACCGGGTTCGAGTCCTTCTCGATGTCGGCAAGCGCTTCGGCTGCCTGCCCGTCGGCCCACAGGAGTGCTTGCTCCAACAGGTCGTTGATCGACGAGAAGTGGTACGCCGCGGAAGTCGCCGGCAACCCGGCCTCCCGGGTCACGTTCCGGTGTGTGACGGCACAGATGCCGTCGCGCTCGATGATCGCCAGCGTGGCGCCGATGAGCGCCCGCCGCGCCCGCTCACCTCGCAGAACGCGTCCGTCGATAACACCGCTCACGCGGTCGACCCGCCGAGCTGAAGCGCGGCGACTCCTGCGACCACGAAGAACAAGCCGGCTACCTGGATCGCACTGAGGCGCTCATCGAACCACAGCACGTCAACGAGCACGATCAGCGCGACCCCGAGAGCGGACCAGACGGCATACACCACGCCGATGTTCATGCCTCGCATCAGGATCTGAGCGAGGAGGATGAAGGACACCAGGTACCCGACGACGACGAGCACTGACGGTGTCAACCGGGTAAACCCGTCGCTGAGCTTTAGGCACACGGTGGCGCCCACCTCGGTGATGATGGCGGCCGCAAGAAGCAACCAGGTAGTCATTTTTGCTCCAAATAACTTGAACGATTGTTCAAGTTTAGCGCGTCGGCGAGGCTGCTTCCAGTCGGGGGGTACACGAGTGCTCGGTCGCGGAGGGCAGGGCAGCACCAGGGCCGGTGGTCGGTCGCACCGCTCAGCGAGCTGGGTCACACCCGCGTCAGCCGCAGGGTCACACCCGCGTCAGCCGCAGGGGCAGCCGCCCAGACCGCGTTGGCGCACTGCCTCGTAGAGGACCACCGCCGCTGACGTCGCCACATTGAGGGAGTTGACATGCCCGAACATCGGCACAGCGATCGTGGCGTCGGCGGCGGCGAGCAAGCGCGAGCTGACCCCGGAATGCTCGGCTCCGACGACGACAGCCGTCGGTCCCGTGAGGTCTACGGCTGTCACGAGCTCGGTTCCGTCGGGCGTTGCCACCACGATCGTAAGGCCGTTGCCACGCAGCCAGTCGATCACCTCACCCCCTGAGGCAGCTGCGACGGGGACGGCGAACACGGTTCCCTTGCTGGCCCGCACCACATTGGGGTTGCCCCAGTCCGCGACAGGGGAGGCCGCCACCACAGCGTCGACCCCGGCAGCCTCGGACGTCCGCAGCATGGCGCCGAGGTTGCCGGGTTTCTCGACCGACTCGCACACGAGCACGAGCGGACATGAGCCCAGCTGCAGGTCGTCCAACCCACACTCGGGGCTTTCCACGACCGCAAGCCAACCGTCCGGAGCCTCGCGGTAGGAGGCCCTGACGAAGGCGGCCTCTCCGAGCGAGACCACCTCACAGCCCAGCGCCGTAACCCTGGTGAGGATGTCGTGCTTCGTCGTGTCGTGGACCAGTGCGTCGCACCAGTAGAGCTGCCGTGGCTTCACCCCTACCTCGAGCGCCAGCCTGAGCTCGTCGACCCCCTCCACGAGGGTGAGCCGCTCGACGTCGCGAGCACGGCGCTTGCGCAGACTTACCAGCCATCTCACCCGAGGGTTGCTCACGCTGGTGATCGCCGGACGAGCGCCAGCCGCGTACGAGGACATCGGACCCACTATGAGGTACGGGCACCGGCGAACCACATCCGGCTCGGGGGCCCGACGCACGACTCGTCCGCCGGGAGGAGCCGACATGAGAGACTGTGGGGTCATGCCCGACTCCGCCGTTCCGCTCTTGCCTCTGGTGTTCGACGAGCCGGCCAGAGCGAGGAAGCCGCCCCGCCATCTGGCTGACATGACTCCGGCCGAGCGCAGCAATGCCGTCGAGAGGGCGGGTCTTCCGGCGTTCAGGGCACGGCAGGTGTCGCACCACTACTTTGCGAGACTCGTCGACGATCCCGCCGCCATGACCGACCTCCCCGTCGCCCTGAGACAACCGGTCCACGACGCGCTTCTGCCTACGCTCATCACGCCGCTCAAGACGCAGGAGGCCGACCGCGGCGCCACCCGCAAGACCCTCTGGAGACTGCACGACAACGCGCTGGTGGAATCCGTGCTGATGCGGTACGCCGGACGGGTGACGATGTGCGTGTCGTCGCAGGCCGGCTGCGGGATGGCATGTCCCTTCTGCGCGACGGGGCAGGGCGGCCTCCAGCGCAACCTGAGTACGGGGGAGATCGTCGAGCAGGTCGTCGCCGGAGCCAGAGCGCTGGCGCGTGGCGAGGTTGCGGGCGGCCCCGGCCGGGTGTCCAACGTCGTCTTCATGGGCATGGGGGAGCCGCTTGCGAACTACGGCGCGGTGATCGGAGCTGTACGCCGGATGGTGGACAGCACACCCGACGGCTTGGGGATGTCCGCCCGCGGCATCACGGTGTCGACCGTCGGGCTCGTGCCGCGGATGCGTCAGCTGGCGGCCGAAGGCATCCCCGTGACGTTGGCCCTGTCCCTTCATGCTCCCGACGACGAGCTTCGCAACGAGCTCGTGCCCGTCAACACACGCTGGAGCGTGCACGAGGCGGTCGAGGCGGCCTGGGATTATGCGCGCACCACGAAGCGTCGGGTCTCGATCGAGTACGCCATGATCAGGGATGTCAACGACCAGGCCTGGCGCGCCGACCTGCTCGGCGACGTGCTCACGTCGTATGGCGACTGGGGCTGGGTGCACGTGAACCTGATCCCACTCAACCCGACACCGGGGTCGCGGTGGACGGCGTCGGACCCCGCTGACGAGCGCGAGTTCGTGCGTCGTCTCGTGGCCCTGGGCGTACCGACCACTGTGCGAGATACTCGGGGTCGCGAGATCGACGGTGCCTGCGGTCAGCTGGCAGCTCTGACGTGACGGCGTCGCGACGGCCGCCGCTGCTGGTAGCCACCGACCTGGACGGGACGCTGCTCCGCAGCGACGGCACGGTCTCGCCGCGGACGCGTGCGGCGCTGGGTGCCCTCGAGCGGTCGGGCATTCCCGTGATCTTCGTGACTGCACGCCCACCCCGCTGGCTCGACGACCTTGCGGACGTGGTGGGGGAGCATGGGCTCGCCATCTGCGCTAATGGGGCGATCGTGTATGACGTGGCGCGGCGACAGGTCGTCTCGACGCAGCTCCTCTCGGCCGAAAGCGCCCTCGCAGTCGTCGAGGCGCTGCGCGCAGGGCTGCCCGGCACGGTGTTCGCGAGTGAGCACGCGGACGGTTTCGTGAAGGAGCCGGACTTCCATGAGGACGGTGGACCGCGAGGCGGCGTGGCCACTGGGCGCATCGAGACGTTGTTCAGTCCGCTGCCGGGCAAGCTGCTCGCCCGCAATGAGAAGCTCGTACCGGACGAGTTCATCGCCCGGGCCACCAGGATCGTCGGGGGCCTGGCCGAGGTGCATGTCTCCGGCGCGACGGGGCTGGTCGAGATCTCCGCTCAAGGCGTCACCAAGGCGGCTGCGCTGGCCGACTGGTGCTCGGCGCGGGACGTCGACGCGGCTGACGTGTGGGCGTTCGGGGACATGCCCAACGACCTTCCGATGCTCGCCTGGGCAGGTACGTCGTTCGCGGTGGCGAACGCCCACCGAGACGTGCTCGCCCTAGCGACGGAGCGCTGTGCGAGCAACGACGACGACGGGGTGGCGCGGATTCTCGAGACGGTGCCGGCTTCAAACGTTCGAGAGGAGTCTGCCGACCAGCCGGCTGTCGGGTGAGTCGGTGGGGCGGTAGGCGGTACTGCTACCCGCCGGCTACCAGGCCTGGGCCAGCAGCTCCGCGAGAAGCTCGTCAGCATCGACGTCGAGTCCGCGCGAGACGAACCACGAACAGATGTTGCGACAGTCACGAAGCAGGAACTCGACACCGTTGGGGTTCGCCACGATATCCAGCACCTGGGGAAGGTCGATGATGACGATGCGCTCGTGCTGGACCAGGACGTTGTACGGTGACAGGTCGCCGTGCGCCCATCCCTGCCGAGCGAGGACGCCCATAGCGTCCCTGAGCTGGTCGAAGTAGCCGGCCAGCAGGCCAGCGCGTGGTCGCAGCTGGGCCAGTCGGGGAGCGGCGGCACCCTCGACGTCGATGAACTCCATCAGGATCTCCGTGCCGTCGATCTGCACCGGGTATGGCACCGGCACGCCTGACGACCACAAGGTGGACAGTGCTGCGAACTCGTGCTGAGCCCATTGGCCGGCTGCGGCCTGGCGGCCGAACGTCGTCGATTTCGCGATGGCGCGAGCGTCGCGGCTGCGGCGGACGCGCCGGCCCTCGAAGTAGCCCGCGTCTCGGTGGAACTGACGGTGCTCGGGGCTGCGGTAGCGCTTGGCCGCCAGCAGCGACGCCCGGTCCGGGAGATCCGGAACCGCCCGCTCGACCAGGAAGACGTCGGCCTCCTTGCCGGTCTTGAGGATGCCGAGCTCGGTGTCGACCGCGCCGTCGTGAGTGACGACCCACGCTGGGCGGGGCTCCGGACCGTGAGCCCCCTTCTCGACCGACGACCACGTGGACCATCGCTGGTCGTCTGCAAGGTCGTCCAGGAACTCGTAGCTGAGGGATGTGTCAGACAAGGGGTGTTGCACCGGTGGTGTGCTCCTCGAGCAGGTCGTCGAGGTCGCGCACCGCTCAGCGGATCAGCGCGCCCTCGGCTGGGCGGGGACGTCAAGGCGCCCCAGGACGGGGGTAGACATCTCGACGGCCTCCTTGCTCTCGTTGGTCAGGGACTCAACGGTGCTGATCCTGACACCTGGCCTCCGGTGCGCGCAACCGGTTAAGAAGGTGCTGTCCTGTGAACCTAACGTCGACAGGTGCGACCGACGTCGACGGATCGGACCCTAGGTCGGCGCTTCCCGGCTCGACCGCCGTCGCGACCCTGGCGACGGCCGAGTCACACCACCACGGATCGATGGTCGACCGCGTCGACGACAGGGCGGAGCGAGGCATTCGGCGGCTCACGCTCGTCGGCATGGGCCTGGCGGGTGGCCTGGTCCCCAGTCCGTCGGCCCTTGTCGTGCTGCTCGGGGCCATTGCGCTCGGCCGCACGGCGTTCGGCATCCTGCTCGTCGTCGGGTACGGCGTGGGGATGGCAGCGACGCTCATCACCGTGGGCTAGGTCATCGCGAAGATGCCGGCGCGCATGTCCGGCTTCCGAGCCCTGCTCCGGCGGCCTCTCCTAGCCCGCATCGTCGCGAACGGGCCGGCACTCACGGCCTGTCTCGTGCTCGTCGTCGGGGTGGGCCTCGTTGTGCGCAGCGCTGCTCCGCTGCTCTGACGGTCCCATGCCTCGCGACGTCGCGCTGAGGCAGGATGGCATCGGGACGAGTGAGGGGACGAGCGCATGGCCACCTATCGCGAGACGTACGACGCCAGCCTGGCCGACCCGGAAGCCTTCTGGGCCGAGCAGTCGAGGCTCGTCGACTGGTTCGTCAGGCCGACGACGATTCTCGATCGTTCCAGGCCCCCCTTCTACCGCTGGTTCACCGGCGGCACACTGAACACCTGCTACAACGCCCTCGACCGTCACGTGATCGGCGGCAGGGCCGACCAGCCGGCTCTGATCTACGACAGCCCGGTCACCGGCACGGGGCACACCTACACCTACGGCAAGCTTCTCGAGAAGGTGGCGGCCTTCGCTGCCGTTCTTCGTGACTGCGGGGTGGGCATCGGCGACCGCGTCGTGATCTACATGCCGATGATCCCCGAAGCGGTCGTCGCCATGCTCGCCTGTGCGCGGCTCGGGGCCGTGCACTCGGTCGTGTTCGGCGGGTTCGCGGCAGCCGAGCTCGCTGTGCGCATCGACGACGCCCTCCCGAAGGTCATCGTGACCGCGTCGTGCGGTGTGGAGCCCACCCGCGTCGTCGCCTACCAACCCCTGCTCGAGAAGGCACTCGAGCTGGCCCGGCACATGGTACCGGTGGTGGTTGTCAAGCAACGCCCGCAGCTGGTGGCCGAGCTCGTCGACGGCCGCGACATCAACTGGGACGCCGCAATCCGCATCGGCATGAACAACCCAGCTCCCTGCGTGCCGGTCGAGGCCACCGACCCGCTCTACGTGCTCTACACATCGGGGACGACGGGCAGACCCAAGGGGATCGTGCGCGACAACGGGGGCCATGCCGTCGCCCTCACCTGGTCGATGGCGAACCTCTTCGATATCAGACCGGGTCAGGTCTGGTGGACCGCGTCCGACGTCGGCTGGGTCGTCGGACACTCCTACATCGTCTACGCGCCGCTGTTCGCCGGGGCGACGACGGTCCTCTACGAGGGAAAACCGGTCGGCACGCCCGATGCGGGGGCGTTCTGGCGCGTGGTCGCCGACCACTCCGTCACCGGCTTCTTCACTGCGCCCACCGCTATTCGGGCGATCAAGAAGGAAGACCCGGAGGGCAGGCTCATCCACCGTGACGGGCTCGCGTCGCTTCGCCATCTATTCCTGGCTGGCGAAAGGCTCGACCCGGAGACGTACCACTGGGCGGTCGAGCGGCTGGACGTGCCGGTCATCGACAACTGGTGGCAGACCGAGACCGGCTGGCCGATCGTCGCCAATCCGCGAGGGCTCGAGCCGCTCCCCGTCAAACCGGGATCGCCGTCGGTGCCGGTGCCGGGTTTCGACGTGCGAGTACTCGACGCGCAGGGCGACCGTCTACCTCCCGCGGCCGAAGGCGCCATCTGCCTACGCCTGCCGCTCCCCCCGGGAACACTTCCGACCCTGTGGGGTGACGACGAACGCTACGTGTCGTCGTACCTGACCACCTACGACGGCTACTACCTGTCCGGAGACGGGGGGTACGTGGACGAGGACGGGTACGTCTATGTGATGGGCCGCACCGACGACGTCATCAATGTTGCCGGTCACCGGCTGTCGACCGGGGCCATCGAGGCTGTGCTGGCGACGCATCCGGCGGTGGCGGAGTGCGCAGTCATCGGAGCAGCCGACGCCGTCAAGGGTCAGGTACCGCGCGGCTTCGTCGTGCTCAAGGCAGGCGCTGTCGTCGACCCGGCTCAGCTCACGTCGGACCTTGTCGACGCTGTGCGGGAGCAGATCGGGCCGGTAGCCGCCTTCAAGACCGTCACCATCGTGTCGGGGCTGCCCAAGACCCGGTCAGGGAAGATTCTCCGCAAGACGATGAGGCAGCTTGCCGACGGCGACGACCCGGTCGTCCCCTCCACCATCGAGGATCCTGAGGTGCTCCAGACCTTCACACACATGCTCCGTGGTGACTGATCCACCACGGAGCGCGAAGCAGAAATTGCCGGTTGTTGAGTGTGCCGCGGTGTGGTCGGATGGGGCCATGAAGAAGCTGATCAACGACCCGGCCGATGTCGTCAACGAAGCGCTCCGCGGGATCGAGGCAGCCCATGCCGACCGCGTGCGAGTCGACCACGACAACAAGATCATCTACCGCAAGGACGCTCCGAGGCAGGGCAAGGTCGGGCTGATATCCGGTGGTGGCTCCGGGCACGAGCCGATGCACGGCGGGTTCGTCGGGCTCGGGATGCTCGACGCCGCCTGCGCCGGGGAGGTGTTCACCTCACCCGTCCCCGACCAGATGATGGAGGCGACGAAGCAGGTCGACGGCGGTGCCGGAGTCCTTCACATCGTGAAGAACTACACCGGCGACGTGATGAACTTCGAGATGGCCGCGGAGATGGCGGCCTCCGACAGCGGCGTCGAGGTGCTCTCCGTCGTGACCGACGACGACGTGGCCGTGCAGGACAGCCTGTACACCGCCGGGCGTCGGGGCGTCGGTGTCACGGTGCTTCTCGAGAAGATCGTCGGCGCGGCAGCCGAGGAGGGACGCTCGCTGCAAGAGGTCGCCGATCTCGCCAAGAAGATCAACGACAGCGGACGCAGCATGGGCATGGCGCTCACGTCGTGTACGGTCCCCGCTGCCGGGAAGCCCACCTTCGACCTCGCCGACGACGAGATGGAGGTCGGCATCGGCATCCACGGCGAGCCAGGTCGGAGGCGGGTGCCCCTCGCCCCGGCCAAGGACGTGGCGGCGATGCTGGTCGAGCCCATCCTCGGCGACCTGCCCTACGGCCAGGGCGACTCGGTCATCGCCTTCGTCAACGGGATGGGCGGCACCCCGCTGATCGAGCTCTACATCATGTTCAACGAGGTCGCTTCGCTGCTGGACAAGGCGGGGATCACGATCGCCCGGTCACTCGTCGGCAGCTACATCACCTCGCTCGAGATGGCTGGCTGCTCGGTGACCCTGCTGAAGGCCGACGACGAGATGGTCGGGCTCTGGGACGCGCCCGTCAACACCCCCGGCCTGCGCTGGGGTGTCTGAGTCGATGGCGGACAGCGTCACCGTCGAAGCATTCGCCGAGTGGCTGCGGACGTTCGCGAGAGCGATTCATGACAACGCGGCCCGGCTGACGGAGCTCGACTCCGCGATCGGGGACGCCGACCACGGAAGCAACATGGACCGTGGCATGAACGCGGTTGTCGCAGCGCTCGATTCCGCGGAGTTCGACTCTCCCGATGCGCTGTTCAAGAAGGTCGGTATGACGCTCGTGAGCACCGTCGGTGGAGCCAGCGGTCCGCTCTACGGCACCTTCTTCCTCCGCTTCGGCAGTGCTCTCCAAGGCATCGACGATGTGTCGGCGGCGAGCATCGGGGCTGCCTTCCGGGCGGGAGTCGACGGGGTCGTCGCGCGCGGGAAAGCAGAGGCGGGGGACAAGACGATGGTCGACGCCTGGCTTCCCGCACTCGAGGCGTACGACGCAGCCGCCGCCGACGGTCTCGGCCCGGCACTCCAAGCTGCGGCCGCGGCCGCCGCCGAAGGGCGCGATGCGACGACGCCCCTGGTTGCGCGCAAGGGTCGTGCCAGCTATCTCGGGGAGCGCAGCGCGGGTCACCAGGACCCCGGTGCCACGAGCTCGGCAATGCTGCTGGAGTCGGCTGCAACTGCCCTGTCGTGATCGGACTGGTCGTCGTATCGCACAGCCGGGCACTGGCCGAGGCGGCCGTCGCCCTAGCCGGCGAGATGGTCGACGGGTCGCATCTACCCGCGATCGGGGTAGCCGCCGGGCTCGACGCCACCACCTTCGGTACCGACGCGGCAGCGGTTGCGGCTGCCATCGGCTCCGTCGACGGCCCGGACGGCGTCCTGGTGCTGCTCGACCTCGGCAGTGCGGTGTTGAGCACGGAGATGGCCCTCGAGTTCGTTGCCGACGAGACGGCCCGTCGGGTTGTCGTCTCCAGCGCGCCGCTCGTGGAGGGTCTGGTCGCGGCGGTGGTCCTCGCATCGACGGGAGCCCCCCTCGATGCGGTCGCAGAGGAGGCGCAGCGCGGCCTGATGGGCAAGCAAGAACACCTCGACGAGGTCGGCGAACCAGCAGCCGCGGAAGGGACGGCGGCTGCGCCAGATGCCGCAGACCACACAGCAACTTCGCACGCCGACTCGGCGTCGGCCGACGCCACCGCCGAGCTCGAGATGGTCAACCCGCACGGACTCCATGCCCGGCCCGCCGCACGACTGGTGGGACTGGTGAGGTCGTTCGAGTCGACCGTCTCGCTCACGAACCTCGACACCGGGCGGGGACCGGTCGACGCCGCGAGCTTGAGTCGGGTGGCCACGCTGAACGCCCGCCAAGGCCACCGGCTGCGGGTCGAGGCGACCGGGCCTGATGCGGATGCCGCGGTGGCGGCCTTGCGCGCCCTCTCGGAGCGGGCCTTCGACGACGAGGAGCAGGCTCCACCGACGCGCGCTTCAGGGGCCGACTCCAACCGTGCCGGTACGGGTCTCGACATCGCCATCGGCCCCGCCGTCGTACCCCGTCTCCACCTCGACCTCTCCGCTTACGAGGCCGGGACGGTCGACGACGAGCTGGCTCGCTCCCGCCGGGCGGTGGGCGCGGCCGCCGAGGCGATAGGGCTGATCCGCGACTCGACGATGTCTTCGGTCGGCGAGGCCGAGGGCGAGATCTTCGGAGCGCAGATGGCGCTGCTGTCCGACCCTGCCCTGGGCGAGACCGCCGAGCAGGCCATCGGGCGTGGCACGTCCGCGCTGGACGCGTGGTCCGACTGCCTGGAGTCGCTTGCCGCCGAGTTCGAGTCGCTGGACGACGCCTATCAGCGCGAGCGCGCCCAGGACGTCCGCAGTGTGCGGCGGCGCGTGCTCGCCGCCTTGACCGGCCAGCCGGATCCCGAGGCGTCCCAGCCTGACGGTTCGGGAGTGCTGGTCGTGCCGGAGCTCGACGCGGCCACCGCGGCGATGCTCGACACGAGCGTCATCGTGGGTGTCGTCACCATCCGCGGCGGCGCGACGGGACACGGCGTGATCGTCGCGAAGTCTCGCGGTGTGCCGATCATCACCGACGTGGGAGTCAAGGCCGAAGGCATCGAGCCCGGAACCGTCGTCGCGTTCGACGCAAGGTCCGGCTCGTTCGTAGTCGCTCCCGATGACAGCGAGAGACGTCGTTTCGCCCGGCAGATCTCGGATCGTACCGGGCGCCGTGCCAGTGCGCTTGCACGTGCCGACGAGCCCGCCTCCACCAGCGACGGGTGCCGTATCACCGTGGCGGCAAACGTCATCTCGGTCGACGACGCCGCAGCCGCAGCGAGCCAGGGAGCCGACGGTTCCGGGCTGGTGCGCACCGAGATCCTCTTTGGTAATGATCCGACCAAGCCGACCGTGGACCGCCAGGTCGCCGTCTATCGTGCGGTCGCCGCCGCCCTCGGCGCAAAGCCCATCACGATCCGGACCTGGGACGTCGGAGGTGACAAGCCGCTCCGGTTCCTGCCTCAGCCGGTCGAGGTCAACCCCTTTCTCGGTGAGCGTGGCCTGAGGCTGTTCCGCCGACAGCCCGACGTGCTCCGTGAACAGCTCCAGGCGGTCTGCATCACTGCCCGCGAGACGCCCACCAAAGTCATGTTTCCGATGGTGACCACGGTCGAGGAGGTCACTTGGGCGCTCGAACAGCTCGATGCCGCGGCTCGGTCGGCGACCGGCGGCCTGCCCTCCGGCCTGGAGGTGGGGGTCATGGTGGAGGTACCGGCCGCGGCGCTGAGGGCGGGCCTGCTCGCGGCTCGCCTCGATTTCGTCAGTATCGGGACGAACGACCTGACGCAGTACACCGTGGCGGCGGACCGCGGCAACGCGGCCGTTTCGGGCCTTGTGGACGGCCTCGACCCTGCGGTCCTGACGCTGATCGCCACGGTCTGCAGCCAGGTCCCCGAGCGTGTCGTCGTCGCTCTCTGCGGAGACCTCGCGAGCGACCCAGCCGTCACTGCCCTGCTGATCGGGCTCGGCGTGCGGGAGCTCAGCTCGGTGGCTGCTTCGGTGCCGAGCGTCAAGGCCGCAGTCCGCGCTGTCGATCTGCCAGCAGCAGAGGACTTGGCCCGGCAGGCAGCCGGTCTGACGAACGCCGCCGACGTACGCGCTCTTCTCCCCGCCGACTGACCAGACTGCCTTGTGGTGGTGGCGGTCAGTGGCCGCCGACGAAGGGAGCCATCGCCTTGGCGAGCAGGCTCGGTCGTTTGGTGAGTCGCTCCTCGTGGTCGGCGGTGGTCATGGTGCGCAGGCCGGCGTTGATCCCCAACCATCGCACCGGCTCGGGCTCCCAGGAACGGGACCGGTGGTTGACCCAGGGCAGCGAGACCAGCGTCGAGTCGGCCTCGGTAATGAGGTCCGCCAAGGTGCGACCTGCAAGGTTGGTGGTGCTGACGCCGTCCCCCACGTAGCCACCGGCCCAGCCCACACCGGTCGTGCGGTCCAGCCCGACCGACGCCATCCAGTCACGGGCGATGCCGAGCGGACCGCCCCACTCATGGGTGAAGCCGTGTCCGGCAGTCGCCGGGAATAGGTCCGTCAGTGTCTCTCGAAGACCGTCGAAGACGCGTGCCTCGCGGTCGAACTCCGGTTCGATGCTCGACGCGAAGTGGTACGGCGCCCCGCGCCCGCCGAACACGAGTCGGTCGTCGGCAGTCCGCTGGCCGTAGACGATCAGGTGGCGGTGGTCGGTGAACGTCGGCCGCCCGGCCAGGCCGATCTCGTCCCACACCGCGGCGGGCAGCGGTTCCGTCGCCACCACGAGCGAGTAGACCGGAACGACCGCGCGCCGCATCCCGGCCAGGTCAGGGGTGTAGCCCTCGGTGGCCCGGACGACGTACTCGGCCCGCACTCGGCCCTCGCCGGTCAGGACGCTGCTCGGGGCGATCGCGCGGACAGCGGTCCGCTCGTAGATCCGCACCCCACGTGCCTCGACCACGCGGGCGAGCCCACGTACGAGCTTCGCGGGGTGCACCCGCGCGCAGTGCGGGGTGTATGTTGCTGCCAGCACTCGGCTGGCGCGCACGTGGTCCGCCGCCTCGGATGCGTCCAAAAGACGGATGTCGGCGTCGGTATCTCCCCACGCGTAGGCATCCGCGATCTCGGCCCGCGCACGCGCGACCTGGACCGCGGTGCGGGCCATGACGACCGTGCCGCCCTTGTGGAAGTCGCAGTCGACGTCCTCTTCCCGGGCTACGCGGCCGACCTCGTCGACCGACTCCCGCATCGCCGTGGTCATCGCCGTCGCGTTACGTCGAGACGACCCTGCCAGCGACGCGAGCCGTTCACGTGAGACCGGGAACAACCCCGAGACCCAGCCGCCATTGCGACCCGACGCGCCGAAACCCGCGACCTCGCGCTCCAGGACAGCGATGCGGAGAGAGGGGTCCCGCTCACTCAGGTAGTAGGCAGTCCACAGACCGGTGAAGCCTGCGCCGACGATGGCGACGTCGACGTCGACGTCACCCGGCAGCGAAGGCCGGGGGAGGAGGTCGTCGCCGGACGTCTCGTGCCACAGCGAGAGACTGTGGTAGCTCATCGAACTCCCCAGGAGTAGGTCTGCTTGTGCAGCTTCAGGTAGACGAAGGTCTCGGTGCTGCGCACCCCGGCAATCGCGCGGATGCGTTTCGACAAGAGCTCCAGCAGGTGGTCGTCGCTCTCGCACACCACCTCGACCATCAGGTCGAACGACCCGGCGGTCACCAGGACATAGTCGACCTCGGTCATCTTGGACAACGCCTCGGCGATCGGCTCGGTGTCGCCCTCGGCACGGATGCCGATCATGGCCTGCCGTGCGAAGCCCAGTTGAAGGGGATCGGTGACGGCGACGATCTGCATCACTCCGCTGTCCAGCAAGCGCTGGACTCGTTGGCGTACGGCGGCTTCCGAAAGACCGACAGCCTTGCCGATCGCCGCGTACGGCATCCTCCCGTCCTTCTGCAGCTGTTCGATGATGCCTTTCGAAACGTCGTCCAGATGGGGTGGGGAGGTTCCGTTGCGCGACGCCACTGCCACATCTTGGTGGCGAGGTGCCATCAATGCAAGCCAAAGCGTAAGAATTTCGTTGTCATAGTGATATACAGCGACGGATTCGCTTGTCGTGATCGCGGTAGTCTGACAAGATCGCCCGGTGTCGGGGCCAAACATTCCCTTGGAGGTTCATCTGATGTCAGCACTCGGTCACACCGGTGGTCTCAGCCGTCGCAGTTTTGTCCAGGGGGTATCGCTGTCCGCGCTTGCGGTGGGGGGCACCAGCCTGCTGAGTGCTTGCGGGACCGGCAGCGCCAAGGTGTCCGCGGGGAGCTGTGTCAGCACAGACCTGAGCGCCAAGGAGAAGCAGATCAACTTCTCCAACTGGATCGGCTATGTCGACCCGGTCAAAGCCAAGGACACCTCGACGCTGGAGAAGTTCGAGCAGCAGACTGGTATTACGGTCGACTACACGTCCGACGTCAACGACAACGAGGCGTTCTTCGCCAAGGTGGCCCCACAGCTTCAGTCCTGCAAGCCCACTGGGCGCGACGTCTTCGTGCTGACCGACTGGATGGCGGCTCGGATGATCAACCTGGGCTGGATCCAGAAGCTCGACCACTCCAAGATGCCGAATGTCGACGCCAACCTGATTCCCTTCCTGAAGTCGCCCGCCTGGGACCCGAACCGCGACTACAGCGTCCCGTGGCAGAGCGGCATGACCGGCATCTGCTACAACTCCGAGCTGACCGACCCGGTCACCAGCTTCAAAGAGCTGCTCACACGACCCGATCTCAAGGGCAAGATCGAGCTACTGACCGAGATGCGCGACACGATGGCGTTCATGCTCCTCATCCAGGGCAGCGACCCCGAGAACTTCACAGATGCCGAGTTCTCCGACGCGATCTCGGCGCTGGACTCGTATGTGCAGAACGGCCAGATCCGGCGCTTCGCCGGCAACGACTACGTCGACGACATGAAGTCCGGCGACATCGTGGCGTGTGAGGCGTGGAGCGGTGACGTCATCAACCTGCTAGGCGGCGGGAAGTACAAGTGGATCCCACCTGACGAGGGCTTCGCCCTGTGGACCGACAACATGCTGGTGCCCAACAAGGCCGACCACAAGACCAACGTCGAAGAGCTCATGAACTTCTACTACGATCCGGTCAACGCCGCGAAGCTGTCCGCGTGGAACTACTACTTCTGCCCGGTCGCGGGTGCACAGGCCAAGATCGGACAGTACGACAAGTCTGCAGTCAACAGCCCATTCATCTTCCTCGATGACAAGACGCTCTCCACTGGCTCATCGTTTATGGTTCTCACCGACAAGCAGAACCAGAAGTACCAGCAGCAGTTCAACCAGGTGCAGGGTGGTTGAGACCGCTCTACTGAGAAGCGAGAGCTGACATGACCCAGAGTACGGACGAGGCGTCGCCCCGAGTGACAGCGAGGGATCTCCGGCTGGAAGGGGTCACCAAACGGTTCGGAGAGTTCGTCGCGGTCGACGACCTGACGCTGACGGTTCCGCAGGGGTCGTTCTTCGCGTTGCTGGGTCCGTCTGGATGTGGCAAGACCACAACCTTGCGGATGGTGGCGGGGCTGGAGGACCCGACCGCGGGTCAGGTGTTCATCGGTGATGAGGAGATCACCAACCTCCGGGCCTACAAGCGGCCGGTCAACACCGTCTTCCAGTCCTATGCGCTTTTTCCTCACCTGACAATCTTCGACAACGTCGCCTTCGGGCTGCGGCGTCGTGGCGTCAGCGACTGGAAGGAGAAGACGCGGGAGATGCTCGAGCTCGTGCAACTTGAGCCCTACGCGGCACGAAAGCCTTCTCAGCTCTCCGGTGGGCAGCAGCAGCGCGTAGCGCTCGGCCGCGCCCTGATCAACGAGCCGGGGGTGCTGTTGCTCGACGAGCCACTCGGGGCACTCGACCTCAAGCTCCGTCGGCAGATGCAGATCGAGCTCAAACGCATCCAGACCGAGATCGACGTCACCTTCGTCCACGTGACGCACGACCAGGAGGAAGCCATGACGATGGCCGACACGATCGCGGTGATGAACCACGGGGTCATCGAGCAGATGGGCGCGCCGGGCGAGCTCTACGAGAACCCGACCACCACCTTCGTGGCGAACTTTTTGGGCCAGTCCAACCTGATCGTCGCCGAGGTCGTCGATGCCTCCGGTCAGACCGTGGTCGTCGACTGCCACGGACAGAAGGTCGGTGTCGGGTCGTCCCGGTCCCACACCGACGAGGGGAAGGGCTGGCTGGGGGTCCGCCCCGAGAAGATCTTCGCGAGCCCGCGAGGGTCCGAGACCCACGACGGCGCCAACGTCCTGACCGGCGGCCGGATCACCGACGTGAGCTTCGTCGGGGTCAGCACGCAGTATCTGGTGGCGATGCCCTGGGCACAGGAGCTGATGGTGTTCGAGCAGAACACCGGCCAGCGCGGGCAGTTCAAGAATGGTGACGAAGTCGACCTCGCGTGGTCGCGCGACCACGCGTTCCTGCTCGACGCGGGCCAGGACGCACACGCTGGTGTGATCACTCCCGAGGACATCGAGTGACCGACTTGGTGACGCCTCCGACACCACCGGTGGTCGACGGAGAGACCAGCAAGCGACGTGGCTGGGGCTGGTTGCTGCTCGTACCGGGCATGCTGTGGCTCGCCGTCTTCTTCCTCTTCCCGACGGTCCAGCTGTTCTTCACCTCGCTGTACGACCCGACCGGGTCGTTCACGCTTGGCTACTCGATGACGTGGCACTTCGCGAACTACTACGACGCCATAAGGGACACGTGGAACCTGTTCGCCCGGTCCTTCATGTATGCGGGCATCGCAACCTTCGTGGGGCTGATGCTCGGTTACCCACTCGCCTACGCGATCGCTTTCAAGGCCGGCCGCTGGAAGAACTTCATGCTGGTGCTTGTCATCGCACCCTTCTTCACCAGCTTCTTGTTGCGGACCCTGTCGTGGCGGACGATCCTCGCCGACCATGGGCCGGTGACCAGCTTCCTTCAGACGATTGCCATCCTTCCCGACAGCGGCCGCCTGCTGGCCACTCCGGTAGCGGTCATCGCCGGTCTCATCTACAACTTCCTGCCGTTCATGACGCTGCCCCTGTACGCGTCGCTCGACAAGGTTGACTTTCGGCTGATCGAGGCGGCCGGCGACCTGTACTCGAGCCCGTTCACCGGGTTCCGGAAGGTCACGTTCCCGCTGTCGCTCCCAGGCGTCGTCTCGGGCACGCTTCTCACCTTCATCCCGGCATGCGGCGACTACATCAACGCGGAGCTGCTCGGTACCCCGAGGCAGTACATGGTTGGCAACCGCATCCAAGCGGCCTTCCTCACCGAGCACAACTATCCCTTGGCAGCCAGCCTTTCGCTCATCTTGATGGCCATCGTGGTGCTGATGGTGATCGTGTACATCCGGCGCGCCGGGACCGAGGAGCTGGTCTAGATGGTCACCACGACCGCTCCCGCGAAGATCGGAGCCCCCTCGTCGCCGCCTGTCGCCCCTCGGCGGGGAATGGGTCGTTGGGTCTCAGACCACCTTGTCCTGATCGTCGGCATCGGCGTCCTGCTCTACACGTTCGTGCCGATCGGCTACATCATCGCGCTGTCCTTCAACCAGCCGACCGGCCGCTCCGCGACGGCTCAGTTCGATGCCTTCACCTGGAGCAACTGGTCGTCGATCTGTCAGCCCGAGGGGCTCTGCGAGTCGCTGAAGCTGAGCTTCCAGGTCAGCATCACCGCGACAATCCTCGCCACGCTGCTGGGGACCCTGATGGCTTTCGCCCTGGTGCGCCACTCGTTCCGCGGTCGGGCGACTTCCAACCTGATCATCTTCCTGCCGATGGCGACGCCCGAGGTGGTGATGGGTTCGTCCCTGCTCGCCATGTTCGTCGCGTTCGGCTTCGACGGGGTCCTCGGGTTCATCACGATCGTCATCGCGCACGTGATGTTCTGCCTGTCGTTCGTGGTGGTCACCGTCAAGGCCCGGCTGACTGGAATGGACTCCCGGCTCGAGCAGGCGGCGATGGATCTGTACGCCAACGAGTGGCAGACCTTCCGTCTCATCACGCTCCCACTGGCGATGCCAGGAATCGTGGCAGCGGCGATGCTCGCCTTCTCGTTGTCCTTCGACGACTTCATCGTCACGAACTTCACGTCCGGTCAGTCGGTGACGTTCCCGCTGTACATCTATGGGGCGAAGCTCAAGGACTTCCCGCCTCAGCTCTTCGTGGTCGGCTCGCTGATGTTCCTCGTGTCGTTCGTCCTGGTAGTCGGCGTGGAGCTCTGGCGCCGGCGCCGCCCCAATATGTGACGCACTCACACGTGACGCTCGCCGATCAAGGCCCCTGCGCGCTCGTCCCTGTCAGGCCCGGGCCATCTCGGCAAGCTTGCGCACGGTCCGGAGGTTGCGTGCCGTGATGACCACACCGAGCTTGCGCTCGAAGGGGATCCGCACGAGCTTCTTGGACTGGCCCATTCCGTTGGTGTAGTCGAGGAAGATCTCCTTGCCGACCACAGTGAAGCTCTCAGGGGCACAGTCGACTTCGGCGAGAACTGAGACGGCCGTCGCTGCCGGCTGCTCGCTCATGAAGCCGATGTGGAGGTAGCGGTCGCGCTCCGGGGTCTCGGGGTAGGGGTTCGCCGTAAGGGCCCGCGCTACCTGGTCCGCCGTCCGGACGACGACCCCAGGGGTGAAGCCGACAGCGTCCCCGATCGCGGTCTCGAGCCGACCAGCAAGCTCCGGCGTCGGAAAGTCGCTGTCGAGTACGACGTTCCCGCTCTGGATGTAGGTGGAGACGTTCGTGTACCCCTGCGACTCGCACACCTCACGGAGCTGCGCCATCGGTAGTTTGTGCCTGCCGCCCACGTTGACTCCACGCAGCAGGACGACGAGGCGCTGGGAAGTCCTGGCAGCCATGCGGCACATTGTGCCCGACAGCAGTGAGCCGCTCGCACACCCTCCTTGGTGGCACGAACGGCTCCTTGCCGTGAGGTGCTGCTCAGCTCAGACCTTGGTGTGTGCCTCGGTCAGCACCTCTCGCAGAATATGCTCAATCTCATCGAAATGGGACTGATCGCAGATCAGCGGCGGCGACAGCTGGATGACCGGGTCCCCACGGTCGTCAGCGCGGCAGTAGAGGCCCGCCTCGTAGAGCGCCTTGGAGAGGAACCCTCGAAGGAGTCGCTCCGACTCGGCGTCGTTGAAGGTCAGCTTGGTGTCCTTGTCCTTGACGAGCTCGATCCCGTAGAAGTAGCCGTCGCCACGAACGTCCCCGACGATCGGCAGGTCGTACAGCCGCTCGAGGGTGCTACGGAAGGCGTCCTGGTTGTCGAGAACGTGCTGGTTGAGACCTTCGCGCTCGAAGACGTCGAGGTTCGCCATGGCGACCGCGGTGGCAACCGGGTGGCCACCGAAGGTGTAGCCGTGCACGAACGACGCATCACCCTTGGCGAACGGCTCGAAGAGCCGCTCCGTGGCGATCATCGCCCCGAGCGGGGCATAACCCGAGGTGATGCCCTTCGCGCAGGTGATCATGTCGGGCTGGTATCCGTAGCGCTCCGCACCGAACATGTGGCCGAGCCTGCCGAAGGCGCAGATGACCTCGTCGCTCACGAGCAGGACGTCGTACTCGTCGCAGATCTCGCGCACTCGCGCGAAGTAGCCGGGGGGTGGGGGGAAACAGCCGCCGGCGTTCTGGACCGGCTCGAGGAAGACCGCGGCGACGGTTTCGGCACCTTCGTTCTCGATCGCGACTGCGATCTGGTCTGCCGCCCAGCGGCCGAACGCCTCGGGGTCGTCACCGTGTAAAGGTGCGCGATAGATGTTGGTGTTGGGTACCCGGAAGGTGCTGGGTACGAGGGGCTCGAAGGGAGCCTTCAGCCCGGGTAAGCCTGTGATGGAAAGAGCGCCCTGGGTGGTGCCGTGATAGGCGATCGCCCGGGAGATGACTTTGTGCTTGCCGGGCTTGCCAGTCATCTTGAAGTACTGCTTCGCGAGCTTCCAGGCTGTCTCGACGGCCTCGCCGCCGCCGCTGGTGAAGAACACCCGGTTGAGGTCGCCGGGTGCGTAGGTGGCCACCCGCTGGGCAAGCTCGATGGCGTTGGGGTGGGCGTAGGACCAGAGTGGGTGGAAGGCGAGCGTCTGGGTCTGACGCGCGGCCGCCTCTGCCAACTCGGTGCGTCCGTGGCCGATCTGGCTCACGAACAGGCCGGCAAGCCCGTCGAGGTAGCGCTTGCCCCTGGCGTCGTAGATGTACGCCCCCTCGCCTCGGGTGATGATCGGCACGTCCGCGTTGTCGTAGGACGACATCCGGGTGAAGTGCATCCAGAGGTGGTCCTTGGCCGACTGCTGGAGGGCCGCATAGTTGAGGTCAAGCGTCTGGTCGATCGTCATGACACAAGTCTGCCCGAGGAGACTAGGACCTGGCAAGTGAATCCGCAGTGAGCAACAGTAAATTTGCCGGTCTGGACGTTCAATTCCCGATTCGACGACGAAATCCGCAGTATCTGGCAGTCGACACTAGGGTCAGGCAACCATTCCGCCCACGCATCCGGTCCTATCAGCCAACGCACACTCGTGAGGCGGACAGGGGCCTGTGGACAGGCAGATGACGATCCCGCGCCTGATCTACACGCAGACCGACTGACCGGGCCGGGGTCGGTCGGCTTCGATGACGCGTGGCCGTCGTACGTGACAAGGCTTAGAGTCGCACGATGAGCGACTACCCCTCAGGTCACACCTGAGTCCTGCCGCGCGGCTTCGTGCTGCGCGTTACCGCTTACTACGAGTCCCGGGACCTTGTCCCGTTGTACGGCGTCTACGCGCTGTTGTTCCGACAGCACGGCCTCTCCGCCAGCCAGGTGTCATCGCTGTTCGTCGTATGGTCGGTCTCGGCTTCGTCTTGGAGGTTCCGTCGGGTGCGTGGGCCGACACCGTCGAGCGCACTCGTCTACTGATCCTGAGCGCGGGGGCGTTCGCCATCTGGATGGTGTGGCCCACGTACCCGGGGTTCGCCGCTGGCTTCATGCTCTGGGCGGCGAGCAGTGCACTGGCTTCCGGGACCTTCGAGGCCTGGCTGTACGACGCCCTCCAGGAGCGGCGGCTGACCGGCGCATACCCTCGGCTGATCGGATGGGCGCACTCGGCGGCGATGGCAGCCACCCTGGTGGCGACTCTCGTCTCCGCCCCTCTGCTCGCGCTGGGTGGGTACCCGCTCGTCGGCTGGACGAGCGTCGGGCTGGCCGGAGTCCAGACGGCGCTCGCCTGGTCCCTACCCCGTTCCTCGAGCGTCGAGCGCGCCGTCACTCGCTCGACGACGCACGAGGTGATTGCCGCGACCGAGGCGACCGCCGACCGCTACCTGACCATGCTCCGCCTCGGTGTGCGGGAGGCGGCGCGGGTGGCGGCGGTCCGGCACACCGTCTGGTGAGCTCCGCCATGCTCGGCCTCACCGTCTACGACGAGTACTTCCCCCTGGTAGCGCGCGAGCACGGCGTGAGCCAGGCGGCCGTCCTGGTGTCGGTCGGCGTGCTGCTCGATCCCTGGGTCGGGTTCTGCGTCATCGCCGCGGGATTCGGACTCGTCCACAACGCCGTCATCGTGACGGAGGCCCGACTGCAGTCCCTCATCAGCGGCGCGGCGCGTGCCACCGTGACATCGGTCGCCGGCTTGTCGACGGAGGTGGTCGCACTGACCGGGTACGCAGCCTTCACGCTGGGGGCCTCTGTCGCGTCGGTATCGGCACTGGTGGCTGCTTCGGGATTGCCGATGCTCGTGGTGGCGTGGGCCACCGGGCGATGGCTGCCGAACGTCATCGAAAGGCCGGAAGGCCCGTCAGCGCCTGCCCGATGACAAGCTGGTGCACCTCCGACGTGCCCTCGTACGTGAGGACCGACTCGAGGTTGCTCGCATGGCGCATCACCGGATAGTCCAAGGTGATCCCGCTCGCGGCCAGGATGGTGCGGCACTCTCGGGCGATCTTGATCGCCTCCCGCGCACTGTTGAGCTTGCCGAGGCTCACCTGCTCGGCCAGCAGACCACCGGCGTCCTTGAGCCGGCCGAGGTGGAGCGCAAGCAGCATCGCCTTGCCCAGCTCGAGGGTCATGTCGGCGAGCTTCGCCTGCGTCAGCTGGTACGCCGCCAGCGGCTTGTCGAACACGCGCCTCGTACCCGAGTAGTCGATCGTGGCCTCGAGACAATCCCGAGCCGCCCCCACTGCGCCGAACACGATGCCGAAGCGGGCCTCTGACAGACAAGACAGCGGCCCGTTGAGCCCCTTGGCGCCGGGAAGCACCGCACCGGCGGGGAGCCGGACCCCTTCGAGTACGAGCTCGCTCGAGACCGACGCGCGGAGCGAGAGCTTCGAGGTGATCTCGGGTGCAGCGAACCCGGCCGAGCGGGTCGGCACGACGAACCCGCGGATCCCCTCGTCGGTACGCGCCCAGACGACCGCCACGTCGGCGACGGAGCCGTTGGTGATCCACGCCTTCGTCCCGTCGAGCACCCAGTCCGACCCGTCGCGTCGGGCCCGAGTGCGCATACCGCCGGGATCGGACCCGAAGTCGGCCTCCGTCAGGCCGAAGCAGCCGATACTCTCACCGGCCGCCATCGACGGGAGCCACTCGTCCTTCTGCTCGTCGCTGCCGAAGCGGTGAAGCGCGAACATGGCAAGAGAGCCTTGGACCGACACCAGGCTGCGGACACCGGAGTCGGCGGCTTCGAGCTCGAGACACGCGAGTCCGTACGCCGTGGCGCTCATGCCCGCGCATCCGTAGCCGTGCAGATGCATGCCGAGCATTCCGAGCTGACCCAGCTCCTTGGCCAGCTCTCGAGCCGGAAGTGTCGCCGTCTCGTACCAGTCTGCGATGAACGGTCTGATCCGGTCGTCGCAGAACGCCCGGACCGTCTCACGTACCGCCTTCTCCTCGTCGTCGAGCAGGGAGTCGATGCCGAAGAGCTCGAACGGACGGGCAGGTGGATGCTGCGGCACGGTGTCTCCTCGACTAGGCGGCCTGGATGGCGCAAACTTACCGATCCGTGCCGCGAGGTGTCGGCAGCTGCTCGGTGGACGATCTCGATCCTTACACGGGTGCCCGGCGGCAGATGGCTCTGGATAGGGTGCGACAGTGGTCAACCCTGGGCACGGCCGCACCGGCTCCGGCCGCGTGCTCGAGAGCGCAGTGAGCCTGCGGCGGCTCGGGCGCTCGTTCGGCGACGTCGTCGCAGTGGACGACGTCGACCTGGACATCAGGGACGGGGAGTTCTTCTCGATGCTCGGGCCGTCCGGGTCGGGCAAGACCACGGTTCTGCGGCTCATAGCCGGCTTCGAGCGTCCTGACTCCGGCAGGGTCTGTCTCGACGGCGTCGACGTCACGACGCGAGCCCCGTTCGAGCGAGACGTCAACACGGTCTTCCAGGACTATGCGCTCTTTCCGCACATGAACGTCCGCGACAACGTGGCGTACGGACTCCGCGTACGTGGGGTGGCGAAGACCCGGCGCCGTGAGATGGCAGACCGCGCGTTGGCGCAGGTCCGGCTGGACTCTCACGGGGACCGCAAGCCGACGCAGCTGTCAGGAGGCCAGCGCCAGCGCGTCGCACTCGCCCGCGCGCTTGTCATCGAACCCAAGGTGCTGCTGCTCGATGAGCCGCTCGGTGCGCTTGACCTCAAGCTTCGCGAACAGATGCAGGTGGAGCTCAAGGTGCTCCAGCGCGATGTCGGCATCACCTTCGTCTTCGTGACGCACGACCAGGACGAGGCGATCACCATGAGCGACCGTATCGCTGTCTTCAACGGCGGCCGGATCGAGCAGGTGGGCACTGCCTCCGACATCTACGAACGCCCCGCGTCAGAGTTCGTGGCGGGCTTCGTCGGCACGGGCAACCTGATCAAGGGCGATGCCGCCCACCGGCTTCTCGGCCGCGCCGGCACCTTCAGTGTGCGGCCGGAGAAGATCCACATCCACTCCGACCCCGCCGACTCCGCGCCGTCGGGTAGGGAGTCGGCGAAAGGCACGGTCGTGGAGGTCGTCTACGCGGGCGCGACGACGCGGTTCGTCGTCGACCTCGACGCCGGCGCGCGACTGGTCGCCCTGCAGCAGAACAGCCAGCCGTCGACGGCCGCCCTCGACCGTCATGCGCCGGTGCTGCTCAGCTGGCGCCGTCAGGACTGCATCGCCATCGACAACCATCCCCTGAAGTTGAAAGAGGAGTCATGACTGCACCACATACCGGGCGGAGCTCTCGCCGCACGTTGACCACCGCTGCGCTCGCGTTTCTGGCACTGCTCGCCGCAGGATGCGGCACGTCGAGCGGTAGCGACACGTCGTCCAGTCCTGGTGGCGGTGGCTTCCAGGCACCCGACATCAAGATGGCAGACTCCGTCGGCAAAGGGGAGGGCGAGCTCAACGTCCTGGCCTGGCCGGGGTACGCAGAGTCGGGCAAGAACGACCCCAAGGTCGACTGGGTCACACCTTTCGAGGACAAGACCGGCTGCCAGGTCAACGTCAAGGAGTTCGGTACGTCGGATGAGGCGGTCAGCCTCATGCACTCCGGTGGGTACGACGTCGTCTCCGCCTCTGGCGACGCGACGCTCCGACTCATCTCGTCCGGTGACGTGCAGCCCGTCAACACCGACCTCGTGCCCAACTACTCCGACCTGTCGCCGTTCCTGAAGGACCAGAAGTTCAACAGTGTCAACGGCCAGATGTGGGGTATCCCGCACGGGTGGGGCGCGAACCTGCTGATGTACAACAAGGACGTCGTCAAGCCCGCCCCCACGACGTGGGACGCGGTCTTCTCCGGGTCGGGGGACTACGCGGGCAAGGTGACCGCGTACGACTCTCCGATCTATATCGCCGACGCGGCTCTGTACCTGATGAACACCCAGCCCGACCTGAAGATCAAGAACCCCTACGCACTCGACCAGGACCAGCTCAACGCTGCCGTGCAGGTTCTGAAGGATCAGCAGTCCAACGTCGGCGAGTACTGGTCGGACTACACGAAGGAGGTTCAGGCGTTCAAGTCAGGCTCGAGCGTGATCGGTTCGACGTGGCAGGTCATCGCCAATCTCACGCAGTCCGACGCGCCGGTGGAGACCGTGTTCCCCGCTGGCGGGTCGACCGGCTGGTCCGACACGTGGATGGTCGCGGCGAACAGCGACCACACCAACTGTGCCTACATGTGGCTGGACTGGATCACCAGCCCACAGGTGCAGGCACAGGTGGCGGAGTGGTTCGGCGAGGCACCCGCAAACCCGAAGGCCTGTGACTCCACCAGCGCCGGGTTCTGCGACAACTACCACGTGACGGACGCCGCCTACGCCGCGAAGATCTGGTACTGGACCACTCCCATCACGCAGTGCCTCGACGGTCGTCCGGATGTCGAGTGCACCGACTACCAGGCTTGGACCGACGCCTGGACTGAGATCAAGGGCTGAGGTGACGGACGGCGAGGTCGCCCTGCGATGAGTGCGCCGGCCACAGCGCAGGAGGCCGGGCCGCCGCAGTCCACCTGGATGCGGCGCGCCTCTGCTTTCCTGCACCGGCACGACCGGGTCAGGGTGGCCGGGCTCGTCGCCGCTCCCCTCCTGTGGCTCGGCCTGATCTACCTCGTGGCTCTTGCAGCGCTCTTCGTGACGGCGTTCTGGCGGGTGGACTTCGGCGTCTCGGTCACACGCGAGTGGAACATCGACAACTTCACCAAGCTCTGGCAACAGGACGTCTACCGGACCGTCGTGGTGCGGACCGTTCTGGTAGCCAGTGCTGTCACGGTGATCGACGCAGTGCTGGCGTTACCTGTCGCGTTCTACATGGCGAAGGTCGCCGGACCGACTACCGCCAAGCTTCTCGTCGTTGCGCTGCTGACACCTTTGTGGGCGAGCTATCTGGTGAAGGCGTTCGCCTGGCGGGCGATGGTCACGCCGGGAGGAGTTCTCGAGTCTGCGTTCGGGTGGACTCCCGGGTTCGGCCTGACTTCCGTGGTCGTCACGCTGGCCTATCTGTGGCTGCCCTTCATGGTGCTGCCGCTCTACGCCGGCTTCCAGAAGATGCCCGACTCGATGCTCGAGGCGTCGTCCGACCTTGGTGCGAGACCTGGCAGGACCCTGCGCAGCGTCGCGTTCCCGATGGTCGTCCCCTCGCTGATCGCCGGATCGGTCTTCACGTTCTCGCTCTCGCTCGGTGACTACATCGCCGTCAAGAACGTCGGCGGGAAGACCCAGATGCTCGGCAACCTGGTCTTCGACCGACAGGCCACCGACATACCCTTCGCGGCCGCCCTGGCCACCGTCTCGGTAGCCATCATGGTGGTCTACCTGGCGCTCGTCCGTCGTAGCGGTGCGCTGGAGAATCTGTGACCACGCCAGGCTTCCGCCTCTCCTCGCGAAGCACCTGGACGCTGCGGTTCTTCGTCGCCCTTGCGCTGGCGTTCGTCTACGTGCCACTGGTGGTCGTGGTCATCAACTCCTTCAACTCCGACTCGACGTTCTCCTGGCCGCCACGCGGCTTCACGCTCGAGTGGTGGCGTCGGGCCAAGGACAGCTCCGGCATGCTCGACGCGCTGAGGCACAGCGTCACGGTCGGGTTGGCCGCCACCGTGGTCGCGCTGATCCTCGGCACCCTGGCGGCATTCGCGCTGCACCGAAACCGCTTCTTCGGCAAGGAGGCGGTCTCTCTGCTCATCGTGCTACCGATCGCTCTGCCGGGCATCGTCACGGGTATCGCGCTGAGCAACGCGTTCACGACGATCCTCGGCGTCGGGATCTCCGTCTGGTCTCTGGTGATCGCGCATGCGACGTTCTGCATCGTGGTGGTCTTCAACAACGTCGTGGCAAGGCTGCGTCGACTCGGAGGCGACGTCGAGGAGGCGTCGATGGATCTGGGCGCGACCCGCTTGACGACGTTCCGGCTCGTCACTCTCCCGAACCTCGGGTCAGCGCTGCTGGCCGGTGGACTCCTGGCCTTCGCGTTGTCGTTCGACGAGATCGTCGTGACGACGTTCACGGCGCCGCCGGATGTCCAGACGTTGCCGCTGTGGATCTACAGCAACCTGCTGAGCCGCCAGCAGGCACCGATCGTCAACGTGGCCGCCGCCGGGCTCATCGTGCTGTCCACGATCCCGATCTACCTGTCACAGCGGCTCTCAGGTGACGGCACGGGTGGGCGGTTGTAGGTGGCGGAGGATGGTCCGGTTCGACCACCGTTTCAACGGAAATCGTGCCCAGAGGGGCCAGGACTGGCGCATTCGGTTGTCAGCAACTACTTTGGCTGTCGGCTTGGAGACCTTCCCATCACGACTCGCAAGGGGCTTGGATGACCACCCGCACGCTGCAGAACCTCATCAACGGAGAGCTCGTCGACAGCGCGGACGGGAGGACGTCCGCGCTGATCAACCCGTCGACGGAGGAGGAGTTCGCACAGGCGGCCGTCTCCGGACACGAGGACGTCGACCGGGCCTATAAAGCCGCTGCGAATGCGTTCGAGTCGTGGCGGGACGCCACCCCGTCGGAGCGGCAGCGCGCGTTGCTCAAGCTCGCCGACGCGATGGAGGAGCGGACCGACGAGTTCGTCAAGATCGAGAGCGAGAACACTGGCAAGCCACTCGGCTTCACTACGACCGAGGAGCTGCCGCCGGCCATCGACCAGGTGCGTTTCTTCGCCGGCGCGGCCCGGGTGCTCGAAGGCCGCTCCGCGGGGGAGTACCTGGCAGGGCACACGTCCTACGTGCGCAGGGAGCCGATCGGGGTCGTCGGTCAGGTGACACCGTGGAACTACCCCTTGATGATGGCCATCTGGAAGATCGCCCCCGCCCTCGCGGCGGGAAACACGCTGGTGATCAAGCCGTCCGACACCACACCGGCCTCGACGCTGCTGTTGGGCGAGCTGTGCAACGAGTTCTTCCCGCCGGGTGTGGTCAACGTCGTGACGGGTGACCGCGACACCGGTAGGGCCCTCGTCGAGCACCCGATCCCGCAGATGGTGTCGATCACCGGCTCGGTGCGTGCAGGCATGCAGGTGGCTGCCTCTGCCGCGCGAGACCTCAAGAAGGCCCACCTCGAGCTCGGTGGCAAGGCACCGGTCGTCGTGTTCGACGACGCCGACATCGAGGCGGCGGCCGAGGGGATCGCCGGCGCCGGCTACTTCAACGCCGGGCAGGACTGCACAGCCGCGACCCGGGTCCTGGCGGGTCCCGGAGTTCACGACGACTTCGTCGCGGCTCTCACCGAGCAGGCCAAGAACACCAAGACAGGACAGCCTGACGACGACGATGTCCTGTACGGGCCGGTCAACAACTCCAACCAGCTCGCTCGGGTCTCCGGCTTCATCGAGCGGCTGCCCGACCACGCCAACCTCGACGCCGGCGGCTCCCGCGTCGGCGACAAGGGGTACTTCTTCGCACCGACGGTCGTCTCCGGTCTGCATCAGGACGACGAGGCCATCCAGGACGAGATCTTCGGGCCTGTCATCACCGTGCAGAAGTTCTCCGACGAGGACGAGGCATTGCGGTGGGCCAACGGGGTGGAGTACGGCCTGGCCAGCAGCGTCTGGACCAAGGATCACGGTCGTGCCATGCGGATGTCGCGCCGGCTCGACTTCGGCTGCGTGTGGGTCAACACGCACATCCCGATCGTCGCGGAAATGCCACACGGAGGCTTCAAGCACTCCGGTTATGGCAAGGACCTGTCGATGTACGGGCTCGAGGACTACACCCGCATCAAGCACGTGATGCACAACCTGGACTTCTAAGATGCGGATCCTCCTGGTCGGCGCCGGTGGCGTCGGGTCGGCCTTCGCTGCCATCGCCGCACGCCGCGACTTCTTCGAGCACATCGTGATCGCGGACTACGACGAGTCGCGTGCGACAAAGGCAGCGGCGGTCGACGACCGCTTCAGCGGGGCTCGGGTCGACGCGTCGGACAGCGACTCGGTCGCCGCGCTCGTCCGGGAGCACTCGGTGACCCACGTGATGAACGCCGTCGACCCACGCTTTGTGATGCCGATCTTCGACGGAGCACTGTCCGGGGGTGCCGACTACCTCGATATGGCCATGAGCCTGTCGCGACCACATCCTGAGCAGCCCCACGTGAAGCCCGGAGTGAAGCTGGGCGACGAGCAGTTCGGGGCCGCCGAGCGCTGGCAGCAGGCCGGCCGTCTCGCGCTCGTCGGCATCGGTGTAGAGCCCGGCCTCTCCGACGTCTTCGCTCGGTACGCCGCCGACCACCTCTTCTCCGAGATAGACGAGCTCGGGACCCGTGACGGCGCCAACCTGACGGTCGACGGGTACGACTTCGCCCCGTCGTTCTCCATCTGGACCACCATCGAGGAGTGCCTCAACCCGCCGGTCATCTGGGAGAGGACGCGGGAGGACCCGGACGGGAGCTGGCACACTACCGAACCGTTCAGCGAGCCCGAGACCTTCGAGTTCCCGGAGGGCATCGGGAGCGTCGAGTGCGTCAACGTCGAGCACGAGGAAGTCGTGCTCATGCCGCGCTGGCTCACCTGCAACAAGGCGACCTTCAAGTACGGCCTGGGCGACGAGTTCATCGGCGTGTTGAAGGTCCTGCACAAGCTGGGTCTCGACAGGACCGACAAGATCCGGGTGGGTGGCGTCGAAGTCAGCCCTCGCGACGTCGTGGCGGCCTGCCTACCAGACCCGGCGACCTTGGGCGACAAGATGAAGGGCAAGACCTGCGCAGGCGTGTACGTGACCGGTAAGGGAAAGGACGGCCAGCCTCGGGCGACCTACCTCTACCACGTCGTCGACAACGAGTGGTCGATGCGCGAGTACGGTCATCAGTGCGTTGTCTGGCAGACCGCGGTGAACCCTGTCATCGCTCTCGAGCTGCTGGCGGCCGGCACCTGGTCGGGAGCCGGTGTACTCGGGCCCGAGGCGTTCGACTCCGTTCCGTTCCTCGACCTGCTCACCGAATACGGCAGCCCGTGGGGGCAGCGCGGCTGACATCGCCTGGGTTCAGGCGACTCCAGGGTCGTCGAGGGCGCTCGCGATGGCGGTCGCGAGCTCGCCGACCTCGTCGTCGGTCATGACGAGGGCGGGCGAGACCTGGATGGCGCCCGCGCCGACGGCTCGCGTCGCTACGCCGTAGGACCGTAGCGTCCTCGCCAGCGACATCGCCTCACCTGGCCCCGCGAGCTGCACAGAGGCTAGGGCGCCGGTGCCGGACCGCACCTCGACTACTCGCTCGTGTCCGGCGAGCGGGGAGAGCACCGAGGCCAGCGTCGTCTCCAGACGCGCGGCCTCGTCGAGAAGTCCCTCACGCTCGACGATGGCGAGGTTCGCCAGCGCCACAGCGGACGCAGCCGCGTGTCCTGAGTAGGTGTACCCGTGGCGCCACCAGACACCGCCGTCGGGCTTGAAGAATGGCTCGGTCACCTTCGGTGAGATGAGCACCGCACCCATCGGCAGGTAGCCCGAGGTGAGCCCCTTCGCGGTCGTGACCATGTCGGGCTCGAGGCCGTAGCGGGTGCTCGCGAACCACGAGCCCCCGATGCGTCCGTAGCCGGTCACCACCTCGTCGGCGATGAACAGGACGTCGTACTCCGTGCACGCCTTGCGAACGTCCGCGAGATACCCTTCGGGAGGTGGGTAGACACCCCCGGCAGCGATCACCGGCTCACAGAAGAAGGCCGCGACGCGGTCTGGTCCGACTCGCTCGATCGTGGACCGCAGGTCGTCAGCGTCGTCCCACGCCACCGTGGCGGCATCGGCCACGAGCTCGCCGTAGCCCTCCCGGTTCCCGGGGATGCCGGCAAGGGCGGTTCCGGCGTAGTGCATGCCGTGGTAGGCCTTCTGCCGGCCCATGATGATCGTCCGGCTCGGCTGGCCCACCTCGACCCAGTAGCGCCGAGCAAGCTTGGCCGCCGTGTCGACTGAGTCGGAACCGCCCGAGGTCAGGAACACCTTGCTCCCAGGAACCGGTGCGATACCGGCGAGTCTCTCGGCAAGCTCGAGGGTGGGGCGGGTCGCGTAGTCGCCGAACGTGCTGTAGGCGGCGAGCCGGCTCATCTGCTCCGCAGCCACCTCGGCAAGCTCGGTGCGGCCGTGGCCGACGTTGGTGAACCACAGGCCGGCTGTCGCGTCGAGGTACCTGGTGTCGTCGGCGTCGAAGACATGGGAACCCTCGCCGCGCTCGATGACGAACTCACCGGCCGCCTCGACCGCCCCCATGTCGGAGAACGGATGCCACAAGCTGCCCACGGGATTCCCTCCGTCGTTACGCCGGCCGGTCCAGCCGGTCAGCGTCAAGGTATCCCAGGACGGCTCGGGGGAGCCTGACCCGGCTACCGAGACGTGCGAGTGCAGACCTGCGTGGAGAGCGTGACCCGCCGCAGTATCTCGTGTTCGGGCGCCACGCCGATGCCGGGGCCGGTCGGCACGTCGACATACCCGTCCCGCATCGTGATCGGCGCGGTGACGTCCTCGGCGAAGAACCTGTCACTCCCGGACACGTCACCCGGCAGGGTGAAGCCGGGCAACGAGGCGAGGGCGGCGTTCGCCGCCCGGCCGAGCCCGGTCTCGACCATGCCGCCGCACCACACCGCGACGCCGTTGGCGACGGCGAGATCGTGGATCTTCTTCGCCTCCAGGTAGCCACCCACGCGACCTGCCTTGATGTTGATGATGCGACAGGCCCGCAAGGCGAGGGCGTCGGCGGCAGACTGCGAGGAGTGGATGGACTCGTCGAGGCAGACGGGCGTCCGGATGAGCGTGGCGAGCTCGGCGTGCTGCCTCAGGTCGTCGTCCCCGAGTGGTTGCTCGATGAGGAGCAGGTCGAACGGGTCGAGCCGCGCCAGGTGCGATGCGTCTGACAGCCGGTACGCCGCGTTCGCGTCGACCTGGAGTGGGATGTCTCCGAACCTCTCCCTGACGGCGCTCACCACGCCGATGTCCCAGCCGGGCTCGATCTTGAGCTTGATCCGCACATAGCCCTGGTCGAGGTAGTCGCCGACGGCGTCGAGCAGCTCGGGAACGGTGTCGACGATACCCACCGAGACGCCGGACGGGACCTTGTCGACGATCCCACCCAGGTGACGCGACAGCGTTTCGCCGCTGCGTCGGAGCTCGGCGTCGAGCACCGCCATCTCGAGGGCAGCCTTGGCCATCCGGTGCCCCTTATAGGGCGCGAGCACCCTGGCGACGTCACGGGCGGCGAGGTCGGGCTGGGCCAGCAGCCGGGGCACCAGGAAGGAGACCATCACGTCGAGCGCCCCCGCGACGTACTCCGACGAGTAGCGAGGTTCGGTCGACGCGACGCACTCGCCCCAGCCCTCGGCATCGTCGGCGACCACCCGGACGAGCAGGGCCTCCTTGTCGACCTCGGTGCCGAACGACGTGCGGAAGGGTGTCGTCAGCGGCAGCCTGACTCGGTGGAGCTCAACCGCCTGGATCTGCATTCCCGACCGCCCTCTCGATGACGTAGCCAGCGCCTCGCACGAAGGCCGACACGCGACCTCCCGCCGCCAGCTCGGCTCCCAACGTGGACCGGACCGCCAGGCGCCACGCGAGGGCAAGCTCTGGGTCGGTCCGGCGAAGCGACTCGATGTCGTCCGGAATCGCCACCCGCACGACAGCGACAGCCGCAGCAGCAACCGTGGGGACGGGCCTGCCGTCGACATCGTCGAGGACAGCGGCGGCCGTGTGCCCGGCGTTCGGGGGTGGGCCCGTGTGAGCGGCGTTGGCAAGCGAGACCACGGACCGTGTCACCGCGGGCGGACCCTCGTTCGCGGTGTCGCATGCCCCGACCACCTCCGGAGACGTCAGCGCCCACGAGACCAGCAGCCGGTCGCTGCCCTGGCCGACGTTGACTCCGTCGGACATCTCGCCGTAGAAGTTCTCGTGGTAGCCGGTCAGACGGGCCCGCAGCTTCGTCAGGTTGAAATGGGCGTTACGGGCGACCAGCGGGTCGTAGGTCCAGGTGATCCGCCCCAGACCGTGGCCTAGCGCCCAGACGCGCTGGTGCAGCTTGAGCGCGAACCCCACGCTGCGGCGTCTCGCCCATGGGCGGACGGCTGCCACGTCGGAGTGCATCGACGAACCGAGAGGGGTGCCGAAGAAGCCGACTGCACCGCCCACCAGGCCGTCGGCGTCGAAGGCTCCGCTCACGTAGTTGCCCGCATGTGAGAGCGCCCTGAGGTGTTCCAGCCCGATGGGGGAGGCGCCAGGACTGCGCCAGACGTCATCGAAGAGGTCGATGACCTGCTGAAGCTCCTCGAGCTCGCTCAGACGCCGTACGGTCACTCCTGACCGAGCTGCTGCGGCGCCGGCCCGGCTCGCCGCCTCTTCGACCTGGTGCTGAGCGATCTCCTTCACGGACGTCGGCAGGGTGTCAGGAGGCGTCGGCGAGGGCCTTCTCGAAGACGGTGAGTGCCTCGTCGACGAGCTCGTCCGAGATCACCAAGGGCGGAAGGAAGCGGAACACGTTGCCGAACGTGCCGCAGGTCAGCGTGACCACACCGTCGGCGTGGCAGGCCGCGTTGACCTTGGCTGTGGCAGCGGGGTTGGGGGTTGTCGTACCGGGCTCGACCAGCTCGACGGCCAGCATCGCGCCTCGTCCCCGTACATCACCGATGAGCGGGTACCGGTCGGCGAGCTCGCGCAGCCGCGCGGTCATCAGCGCCCCGATGTGGCGTGCCCTTGCGGGCAGGTCGAGCTCCTTCATCGTGGCGATTGCGCCGAGAGCAGCAGCACATGCGACGGGGTTGCCTCCGTACGTGCCACCGAGCCCGCCGGCCCTGACTGCGTCCATGATGTCCGAGCGACCAGTGACACCCGCAAGGGGAAGACCGCCCGCGATGCCCTTCGCGGTGGTGATCAAGTCGGGGGTGACGCCTTCGTGGTCGGAGGCGAACCAGTCTCCGGTGCGGCAGAATCCGGTCTGGATCTCGTCGGCCACGAACACGACCCCGTTGTCGGTGCACCACTGCGACAGCCTGGGCAGGAAGCCCTCGGCCGGTACGACGAAGCCGCCCTCACCCATGATCGGTTCGATGACCAGGCAGGCGACGTTGTCGCCGCCGACCTGCTTGTCGATGATCGAGATGGCGCGCTCGGCGGCCGCATCCCCGGAGATGGGCGTCGGTTCGCGGAACGGGTAGGACATCGGGGCCCGGTAGACCTCACCGGCGAACGGGCCGAAGCCGTGCTTGTACGGCACGTTCTTCGATGTCATGGCCATCGTCAGGTTGGTGCGACCGTGGTAGGCGTGGTCGAAGACGACGACGGCGTTGCGGTCCGTGAAGGTGCGGGCGATCTTGACGGCATTCTCGACCGCCTCGGCGCCCGAGTTGAGCAGGAGGCTCTTCTTGGCGTGGTTCCCCGGCGTCAGCTCGGCCAGCTGCTCGCACACCTCGATGTAGGGCTCGTAGGGCGCGACCATGAAGCAGGTGTGGGTGAACCTCGCGACCTGGTCGCTCACCCTGTGCACGACATGGGGGGAGGCGTTACCCACGCTCGCGACCGCGATTCCTGCCGCCATGTCGATGAGGGAGTTGCCGTCGACGTCGACGATCACGCCACCGCCAGCGGCTTCGACGTACACCGGCATACCCACGCCGATCCCGTCGGAGACGAACCTGCCCTTCCGCTCGTGCAGCGCCCGGGACCTGGGTCCTGGGATCTCGGTGATGATACGGCGCTCCTGCGGCAGGTCAGGTCCGCCGCTCGGCAGATCGGGTCCGCCGGTCAAGGTCTCGGTCATGGGGCAACCGTATGCCGAAGCCGCCGCTGGTGGCTACGGGCGTCGGTCTGCGGACGGCTGGGCTGACTGGTCGGCCGAAAGGCACTAGCGTCTGACGTATGACGCGGACGTACTCCATGCAGGTAGCGGGCAAGTCGGTCGACGGACCCGAGAGCTTCGACATCATCAACCCGTACTCGGGCATGGTGGTGGGTACCACATCGTGGGCCACCCCGGAGCAGGTCGACGAGGCGGTCCAGGCCGCATGTGACCTGAGGGACGAGGCGGCTGCGCTGCCCATCCACGTACGAGCCGACGCGCTCGTGTCCATCAGCAGCCAGATCAGCGATCGGTCGGAGGAGCTGGCGCAGCTGATCACCGCGGAGAACGGCAAGCCGGTGATGTGGGCTCGCGCCGAGGTGGGGCGCGCGGCGTCGGTCTTCCGGCTCGCCGCGGAGGAGACCAGACGCTGGTCCGGCGAGACGATGCGGCTCGACACCGACAAGGCGGGGGAGGGCAGGATGGCCTACGTGCGCAGGGTTCCCAAGGGGCCGGTGCTCGCGATATCGCCGTTCAACTTCCCGCTCAACCTGGTCGCTCACAAGGTTGCGCCAGCGCTGGCCGTCGGGGCCCCGGTCGTCCTCAAACCTGCGCCGAAGACGCCGTTGTCCGCGCTCGTGCTTGCCGAGATCGTCGCGGAGACCGACCTGCCCGCCGGCATGCTGAGCGTGCTCAACGTGTCCAACGAAGCGGCCCCCGCGCTGGTGGCCGACGAGCGGCTGCCCGTCGTGTCGTTCACCGGGTCGGGTCCCGTCGGGTGGCAGATCCAGGCTGCGGTGCCCCACAAGCACGTCACGCTCGAGCTCGGCGGGAACGCCGCAGCCGTCGTCTGCGCCGACTGGAGCAGCGACGCCGACCTCGACTGGGCCGCCTCGCGGATCGCCACCTTCTCCAACTACCAGGCCGGTCAGTCGTGCATCGGAGTGCAACGCGTCTTCGTCAACAACAGCATCTACGAGCCGTTCAAGTCTCGCCTGCTGGCAGCAGTCGAGGGGTTGCATGTCGGCGACCCTGCGGACGACGCTACGCAGGTCGGCCCGGTCATCAACGAGGAGGCCGCAGAGCGGATCGTGGCCTGGGTCGGCGAGGCGGTCAAGGGAGGCGCGACGGTCCTGACCGGCGGTGGACGCGACAAGACCACTGTCGAGCCGACGGTGCTGGAGGGCGTTTCCGCCGAGGACAAGGTGTCGTGCGAGGAGGTCTTCGGTCCGGTCCTGTTCATCGAGTCCGTGCCCGACAACGAGACGGCCTTCGCCAAGGTGAACGCGTCGCCGTACGGTCTTCAGGCGGGGGTCTTCACACACCGTCTTCAGACCGCCTTCCAGGCGCACCGGCAGCTCGAGGTGGGTGGTGTGATCATCGCGGACGTCCCTAGCTACCGCGCCGACCAGATGCCGTACGGCGGCGCAAAGGAGTCCGGTGTCGGCCGCGAGGGGGTCCGCTACGCCATGCAGGACTACTCCTACGAGCGCGTCATGGTGCTGACCGGTCTCGACCTCTGACCGACTCGCCCCACGGGGTATGGCGGGGTGACGTGGGACGATGAGGCGGTGAGCGACCGGCCGGCTGTCGAGCAGCGGGGCGCGAGCGAAACTCCAGCGGTCCGAGGCATCACCGTGCTCGGATCGACGGGTTCGGTCGGCACCCAAGCGCTCGACGTCATCCGTAGAAATCCCGACAGGTTCCGTGTGGTGGGGCTCTCAGCCGGCGGAAGCCGCCCCGAGCTGCTGGCCGCACAGGCGATCGAGTTCGGGGTCGCCGCGGTCGCGCTGGCGCGGGGCACGACTGCCCAGGACCTCCAGCTCGCGCTCTACGCCGCCGCCCAGCGACGGGGCTACTCGGAGGGGAGGTTCGCACTCCCCAGGATCCTGGTCGGCGCGGACGCCTCCGAACGGCTGGCCGCCCAGCCGGCCGACATCGTCCTGAACGCTATCGACGGGAGCGTCGGTCTGCGACCGACACTCGCCGCGCTCGACGCGGGCGCGACCCTGGCTCTGGCGAACAAGGAGTCGCTCATCATGGGCGGCGACCTCGTGCTCTCGCGTGCCAAGCCTGGGCAGATCGTGCCCGTCGACTCCGAACACTCCGCGCTCGCCCAGTGCCTTCGTGGTGGTCGCTCCGACGAGGTGCGCAGGCTCGTCCTGACCGCGAGCGGCGGTCCGTTCAGGGGCCGAACCCGCGAGGACCTTCGAGACGTCACCCGAGCTGAGGCGCTGTCCCATCCGACGTGGGACATGGGCCCCGTGATCACCACGAACTCGGCGACCTTGGTCAACAAGGGGCTGGAGGTCATCGAAGCCCACCTGCTCTTCGGTGTCGACTACGACCGCATTGAGGTCGTCGTCCACCCCGAGTCGATCGTGCACTCCATGGTGGAGTTCACCGACGGGTCGACGCTCGCGCAGGCGTCCCCACCCGACATGCACCTGCCGATCAGCCTGGCTCTGGCGTGGCCCGAGCGGCTCCCCGACGCTGCCGTGCCGCTGCGGTGGGACACGGCGCAGACGTGGGCCTTCGAGCCGGTGGACCATGCGGCCTTTCCGGCGCTCCAGCTCGCGGTCGAGGCCGGTCGCCGTGCTGGGGTGGCGCCGGCGGTCTACAACGCTGCAAACGAGGTATGCGTCGAGGCGTTCCTCGCGGGAAGGCTCTCATACCTAGGAATTGTCGACACAGTGGCTGCGGTCTTGATGCGGAGCGACGTACCCTCGGTGACAGGCGATGTGAGCGTCGACGACGTGGTCGCCGCCGACCGTTGGGCTCGTGACCGTGCGGCCGAGGCGGTAGCACGCGAGCCGAGCGCAGGAGGAGCACCTCACCGATGACGGGCCTGGTCTACGCCGCGGGTGTCCTCCTTTTCCTGGGCGGGCTGCTCGCGTCCATCGCGCTGCACGAGGTGGGGCACATGGTCCCCGCGAAGTTGTTCGGCGTGAAGGTGACGCAGTACTTCGTCGGCTTCGGCAAGACTTTGTGGTCGACACAGCGGGGCGAGACCGAGTACGGCGTCAAGGCGTTCCCTCTCGGTGGCTTCATCCGCATGCTCGGGATGCTTCCCCCGGCGACGCACGACGACCACGGCCGGGTCAAGGGAATCCGCAACGGTTTCTTCGGTCGCCTCATCGCCGACGCGAGGGCTGCCGAGTACCGGTCGGTCACTGCCGCCGACGAACCGCGCCTGTTCTACCGGCTCGCCTGGTGGAAGAAGATCGTCGTGATGGCCTCCGGCCCCATGGTCAACGTGGTGCTTGCGGTACTGCTGCTCGGAGGCGTCTTCATGGGCATCGGCGTCACGATGCCAACCCTGACCGTGGGCGCCATCTCGGACTGCGTCATCCCCGCCGGTGAGGGCAACCGCGCCTGTGTCGTCTCGCCCAGTGCCCACGCAGATCCCGTCTCGCCCGCACGCAAGGCCGGCTTCCGGGTCGGAGACGAGATCGTGTCGTTCAACGGCGAGCAGATGACCAGTTGGGACCAGGTCTCGTCAGCGATCCGGTCGAACGGAGAAGGCCCGGCGACCGTCGTGGTCAACCGCGACGGCACCGACGTGACGCTCACGACGAACACCACGGTGTCGCAGCGGCCGGATCTCAGCTCGACCGACCCTGGTGCGTTCGTCGACGTCGGCTTCCTCGGCGTGACTCCTGAAGAGACCCGCCAGCGACAGGGCGTGGGCTACGTCGCGTCGACGATGTGGGACTACACGAAGCGCACGGGCGCGGCCATGCTGCACATGCCCCAGCGCATGGTGGGGGTGGTCAAGGCTGCATTCGGGCTGGAGAAGCGTGACCCCCAGAGCCCGATGAGCGTCGTGGGCGCCAGCAGGGTGGCCGGCGAGGTCGCCTCGAACAACCAGATCAGCGTCGCCGACCGCTGGGCTTCCTTGCTAATGCTGCTCGGGGTCGTCAACCTCTTCGTCGCGCTGTTTAACGCCATCCCGCTGCTGCCGCTCGACGGCGGCCACATCGCGGGAGCACTCTTCGAGGCGGTCCGCCGCGGCCTCGCCCGGCTACGCGGCAAGCCCGACCCCGGGTACGCCGACGTGGCGCAGTTGCTGCCGCTCGCTTACATGGCGGCAAGCGTCCTGATCGTCATGGGCGTCCTGCTGATCTGGGCCGACATCGTCAACCCCATCACGTTGAGCGGCTGAGGTCGAGCGTTGACAGCCATCTCGCTCGGAATGCCTGAAGCGCCACCGCCCGTGCTCGCCCCACGCCGCAAGACCCGGCAGATCGAGGTGGGCAAGGTGCTCGTCGGCGGCGATGCCCCCATCTCGGTCCAGTCGATGACGACCACGCTCACGTCGGACGTCAACACGACCCTGCAACAGATCGCGGAGCTGACGGCGTCGGGCTGTGACATCGTGCGTGTGGCCTGCCCGAGCCAGGACGACGCGGACGCCCTGCCCGAGATCGCCTCGCACTCGCAGATCCCGGTGATCGCCGACATCCACTTCCAGCCGAAGTACGTCTTCGCGGCCATCGACGCCGGGTGCGCAGCGGTACGTGTCAACCCCGGCAACATCCGGCGCTTCGACGACCAGGTCAAGGAGATCGCCTCCGCAGCGAAGGACCGTGGCACCTCTATCCGGATCGGCGTAAACGCCGGCTCGCTCGACCCGCGCCTGCTTGAGCGGTACGGCAAGGCGACGCCGGAGGCCTTGGTGGAGTCGGCCGTCTGGGAGGCGTCGCTGTTCGAGGACCACGACTTCCACGACTTCAAGATCTCCGTGAAGCACAACGACCCGGTCATCATGGTCCGCGCCTACGAGATGCTCTCGGAGCGGGGGGACTGGCCCCTCCATCTCGGTGTCACGGAGGCCGGTCCGGCGTTCCAGGGGACGATCAAGTCCTCGGTCGCTTTCGGCTCGCTGCTGTCGAAGGGGATCGGCGACACGATCCGGGTGTCGCTCTCCGCGCCGCCGGTCGAGGAGGTGAAGGTTGGGCTTCAGATCCTCGAGTCGCTCAACCTCCGGCCCCGCCGCCTCGAGATCGTCTCCTGCCCGTCCTGTGGACGGGCGCAGGTCGACGTCTACACGCTCGCCGACGAGGTCACGGCGGGGCTCGAGGGCCTCGAGGTGCCGCTACGCGTCGCCGTGATGGGTTGCGTGGTCAACGGACCGGGTGAGGCACGCGAAGCCGACCTCGGTGTGGCGTCCGGTAACGGCAAGGGTCAGATCTTCGTCAAGGGAGAGGTAATCAAGACGGTGCCCGAGGCGATGATCGTGGAGACCCTGATCGAGGAGGCGATGCGGCTCGCCGACGAGATGGGAGAGCCCGTCGACGTCTCCGGACAGACCAGGCGGCCAGGCGGTCCAGTTGTCTCGGTGTCGTGACAGGAGACCCGACTGCCGGGCTCGGTGACCTGACCCAGCCGGAGGAGACCTCCACGAGCCGGCTCCGCGAAGACCGTGATTTCCGCCGCTACTGGTGGTCCCGAGTGCTCTCCATGACCGGTACCCTGATCACGTATGTCGCCCTGCCCGTCCTGGTCTACCGAGTCAGCGGGTCCGCGTTCCTCACGGCTCTCGTCGCCGCACTGGAGGCTGCCCCCTACGTCGCGTTCGGGCTCATCGCCGGCGCACTCTCGGACCGCTGGGACCGTAAGGCGGTCATGGTCTCCGCCGACCTCGTCAACGCCGTCGCGACCGCGACCGTGCCGGCCGCCTACTGGCTTGGGGTGCTGACGGTCCCGCACCTGCTCGTGATCGCATTCGCCGTGCCGGCGGTCGAGGTCTTCTTCGACGGGGCCAACTTCGGCGCACTGCCGGTGCTCGTCGGCCGTGACCGTATCGCCGAAGCCAACGCGGCCGTCTGGAGTACCCAGACCGTCGGCGAGATCGTGGTGCCCTCTCTGGTAGGGGTCGGGTTGGCCGTCATCCACCCTGCCTCGATGCTCGTGCTGGACTCCGTCAGCTATGCGCTGTCTGCCGTGTTCATCACCCGGATCTCCCGGCCTCTCCACGACCTGAGCCGCCCACGTACCCGGCTCACGCCAGGCGCTCTGCTGGGCGACATCGGCGAAGGGCTCAGGTTTCTGGCCCGGCACGACGGTGTGCGTACCATGACGATCGTCGGCACCATCCAGTGCATTGCTGGCGGGGGCTTCGTCTCCCTGCTGGTCGTGTGGTGCGACCAGGTGCTCGACATCGGCACGCAGGGGCTGCGGTTCGGGCTGGTGTTCGGCGGGTGGAGCGTCGGGGCGCTGGTCGCGACCTCCGCTCTGCCCCGACTACTGCGCAGAGCCAACGCGGAAAGAATCTCGCTCCTCGCCCTGCCGGCCTCGGCATGCCTGGGAGTCGTGGCGGCACTCGCCCCGACCTGGCAGCTCGCCGCGTCCGCACTGCTGGCCTGGAGCGGCGCGTACACCCTGAACGTCGTGAACTCGATCTCCTACCGCCAGCAGGTGACTCCGGAGCATCTGATGAGCCGCGTCAACACGGCCGGGCGGATGTTGTCGTGGGGGCTCGGCTGGAGCGTCGGAGCCCTGGTGGGCGGCACCCTCGGGCGCCTTGTCGGGATCCGGCCGGCTCTGGTGTCGATGACTGCGCTCGGCTTCGTCGCCGTGGTGGTTGCCTGGACCTCGCCGTTGCAGGCACTCGGCAGTGGGCCGGTCGCGCAGGGAGGTCGTACGACGATTGGGTGACTGACAATTCTGCTCTTGGCGTGTTAACTCAGAGGATGGAGAACTCTGGGGGACTGCTCGTACGACGCCTGACCGCTCTCGTCTGTGCCGCTGGTCTCCTGGTCCTGGCGGCCGGGTGCGGATTCGGCTCCGACAGCAGCGGCGTGAGAGCCGCGACAGCCCCGACCGACGCCCCGACGGCCGCCCGGCGCGAGGCGCCCGCGAGACTTCCGGCACTGCACGTGAAGACGGTGATGCGGCGCCTCGACATACCCTGGGACATCGCGGTGCTGCCGAGCGGGTCATGGCTGGTCACCGAGCGCGACCGACTGCGCATCACGTTGCGTCACCAGGACGGCTCGCGCGTCGTACTGGCACACCGGCCTTCGGGTTTCTGGGCGGCTGGCGAGACGGGCATGATGTCGATCGCGGCCGACCCGCGGATCGGCCGCAACAACAGGTTTTACATCTGCAGCGGTTTCGTCGACCACGGCACTCCCGAGGTTCGGGTGGTGACGTGGCGGCTGAGTGCCGCCCGCACCGCTGCTCACCGGGTAGGCCCGCTGCTGACGGGGATACAGATCACCAGCGGACGCCACGGCGGTTGCCGCATCCGCTTCGACCCGAAGGGGGCCATGTGGGTCGGCACCGGTGACTCGGCGGTAGGGACGAACCCGCAGAACCTCCACAGCCTCAACGGCAAGGTGCTGCGACTCAACCGGTTCACCGGGAAGCCCTGGCCCACTAACCCGTGGCCGCATGCCAAGAACCGGCATAAGCGGTTCATCTACAACTACGGACACCGCAACGTGCAGGGTCTGGCCTGGCGGCCGGGTGACACCATGTGGAACGTCGAGCATGGCCCGGATCGTGACGACGAGGTCAACCGAGATGTCAAGGGCGGCAACTACGGCTGGAACCCTGTCCCCGGCTACAACGAGTCCGTGCCGATGACCGACTTCTCGCTGCCAGGTCGGCAGATCGGGGCTCGCTGGAGCTCCGGCTTCCCCACGATCGCGACCTCGGGCGCCGTCTGGGTGACCGGCCGGGAATGGGGCCGCTACCGCGGCACCCTCGCCGTCTGTGCGCTCGTCGGTGAGAGGCTTGTGTTCATGCGCTTCGACGCCCAGAGCCAGCTTCAGTGGGTGAAGACGCCGGCCAACCTGCACGGCGACTTCGGCCGGTTGCGGTCAGTCGTCCAGACCGCCTCCGGTGCCCTGCTTGTCACGACCGCCAACGGCGGCGGCAGCGACAAGATCCTGCGCATCACTCCTCGTTGAGGATGCCTGGTGGCCCGGGTTGAGAGGCTCAGAACAGGATGGTCGCGAAACGGCACCGCTCGGTGAAGCCGACGCGGTCGTAGGCCCGCCGAGCGGGCTCGTTGTGCTCGTTGACGTAGAGCGAGACCGCCGGGGCGTAGTCGCGGACGGCCGTCTCGCAGACGGCGGCGACCCCCGGCGCGGCAAGCCCGCGCCCCCGCATGAGCGGGTTGACCCAGACACTCTGCACCTGACACGCAGCCGGCGTGACTGCATGCAGCTCTGCCTTGAAGAGCACTCTCCCATCCTCGATGTGTGCGAAGGCGTAGCCCTTCGAGATGAGCTGGGCGACTCTGGCGCGGTAGACCGAAGCGCCACCCTGGGTCTCTGGAGACACCCCGAGCTCCTCGGTGTACATGGCGACGCACGCCGGATACAACAGGTCGATCTCCTGGGGAAGCACCCGGCGGACCAACGGCGACGGCACCACCTGTGGCCGCCGGTCCAGCACGAGGAACGGCTGATTGGGGCGAACCGACCTGGCCGGTCCCCACTCCGGTTCGAGGAGGCGCCACAGCTCGGCCACGTCGTCGTCGAGACCCATGATCGAGCCGCAACGTCGACCTTGCTCGAGCGCTCGATGGGCAAAGGCCTGGAGTGCGGCAGGGGTCGCCTGGACCGGCGTCAGGTTGGCGGCAGCATGGCACAGCGACACCAGCCCCTCACCGTCGTCGTAACCCCATACCTCACCTCCGAGCCAGCGCGGCTCGAGGTTGGTGGCACGCACCCGGTGGTCGACGAAAACGTTGGTGATGGGGTCCTGGGCGATGACCCGATTGACGGCGTCGATATCTCCGGGTCCCAGTACACGAAGCCGCTGTCGGGTCCGCAGAACCATCGACGTCACCTCCCTCTGTGGCCGAGCCTACGCGCCGGTCGACGCGAGAAGTGGAATGCTGGGACCTCGGCCCAGAGGGCTCGCCCCCGCGCCGATTTCGGAGCGGCATCCACACCCAGGCGGGGAGCAGATGGTGCGACGTCAGCGGCGCACAGCACTGGTCGGCCGCGCCCTGCTGGCCCTATTGCCGGATGTACGGCGACCGACGGCGCGACCGGGCCTGCTTCCAGTTCGACCCCACGGCCGGTGAGCCCCCTAGGGGTCAGGCGTCACCGCGGGGCGAGTTAGTTCCTCGCACCATCACCGTGGTGATGAACGGCGACATGTTGCTGCATGAGGGGCTCTGGGCCACCGCCCGGAGGACGCCGAGCGCACCGGCCGAGGCTCGGGCTCGGGAACGCGGTGGTGCAGCAGGAGACCGCGATCGGGGGCGTCTACGACGGCAACACCTCCCGCGTCACCTTCGCTGAGCGGCGCGACGGCTCCTACAGAGTCGAGCGGCTCGACGTGCCAGCGGACGTGGCCGCCCTCGGTCGGGCCGGACTCCGTCCCGCCCTGGCGGCGACGGAGCACCGAGTCACAGGTGTGGTCGACATGCTGGGCGCCTTCGGGCACGGGGTCGTGGAGGGTCGGTAGCGTGGCCGGCGGCGAACCAGAGCCGGCAGCAGGAAACCGAGGTGAGACGACGGCGGCACCCGGATATCCTCGTCAGACCCGCCCCCACCGAAGGAGATCCCGTGTCCCTGCGCATGTCACGCCTGTTCGTGCGCACCCTCCGCGACGACCCTGTGGACGCTGAGGTACCCAGCCACCGGCTGCTCGTCCGAGCGGGCTATGTGCGGCGGGCGGCTCCTGGCATCTACTCGTGGCTTCCCCTCGGATACCGGGTGCTGCGCAACGTCGAGCGCATCGTCCGCGAGGAGATGGACGCAATGGGGGCCCAGGAGGTGCACTTCCCGGCGCTGCTGCCCCGCGAGCCCTACGAGGCGACCAACCGCTGGACCGACTACGGCGAGGCGATCTTCCGGCTCAAGGACCGCAAGGGCGCGGACTACCTGCTCGGGCCGACGCACGAGGAGATGTTCACGCTGCTGGTCAAGGACCTCTACTCGTCCTATAAGGACCTTCCCCTGTCGCTGTACCAGATCCAGACGAAGTACCGCGACGAGCCTCGTCCACGGGCCGGGATCCTGCGAGGTCGTGAGTTCGTCATGAAGGACTCCTACTCGTTCGACGTGACGGACGAGGCGTTCCTGGCGTCGTACCGGGCACACCGCGCGGCGTACATCAAGATCTTCGACCGGCTCGGCTTCGACTACGTGATCGTGGCCGCGATGTCGGGCGCGATGGGTGGCTCGGCGAGCGAGGAGTTCCTCGCCACCGCCGAGAACGGCGAGGACACCTACGTCAGGTGCACGAACTGTGACTACGCCGCCAACGTCGAGGCGGTCCGCGTGCCCGCTCCCGCCCCGGTCGGTTGGGATGACGCGCCATCAGCCCATGCTGAGCAGACGCCGGACACACCGACCATCGACACGCTCGTCGACCACCTCAACCTGGCCTTCCCACGCGAGGACCGGGAGTGGTCCGCTGGCGACACACTCAAGAACGTCATCGTCACAGTGGTCCATGCGGACGGCTCGAGAGATCCGCTGGCCATCGGTGTCCCGGGTGACCGTGACATCGACCTGAAGCGCCTCGAGGCGCAGGTCGAGCCAGCCACCGTCGAGGCGTTCGACGAGGCGGACTTCGCCGCCAACCCCGCCCTGGTCAAGGGTTACATCGGCCCAGGAGTCCTGGGCAGTCATCACACGAGCGGTATCCGCTATCTGCTCGACCCGAGGGTGTCTCCCGGTTCGCGGTGGGTCACCGGAGCCGACCTGGTCGGCAGCCACGTCCTCGATCTAGTCGCCGGCCGTGACTTCACCGGCGACGGGACGGTCGAGGCGGCCGACGTGCGCTCAGGGGACCCATGCCCCAGGTGCGGGTACCCGCTGGAGACTGCCAGGGGGATCGAGATGGGTCACATCTTCCAGCTCGGGCGGCGCTTCGCCGAAGCGCTCGATCTCCGCGTGCTGGACGAGAGCGGCAAGCTGGTCACCGTCACGATGGGGTCGTACGGCGTCGGAGTGTCCCGCGCCGTCGCCGCAATCGTGGAGAACTCTCACGACGAGCTGGGGATCATCTGGCCGCGTGAGGTGAGCCCTGCCGACGTACACCTGGTCGCGACAGGCAAGGACCCGGCCATCTTCGAGGCCGCGAGCCGGCTGGTCGAAGAGCTCGAGGCCGTTGGGCTGACGGTGCTCTACGACGACCGCGAGAAGGTGTCTCCCGGCGTGAAGTTCAAGGACGCCGAGCTGATCGGGGTACCAACGATCGTCGTCGCCGGCAGGGGGGTGGCGACCGGAGTGGTCGAGGTCAAGGACCGGGCCAGCGGCGAGCGTGTCGATGTCGCGATCGGAGACGCGGTGCCGCATCTGCTGAGCGTGGTGAGCGGTGGTTGAGGCCGTCATCTTCGACTGGGGCGGCACGCTGACTCCGTGGCGCTCCATCGAACCTGACGACGAGTGGCGGTCGCTGGCCGAGCTGGCGGCACCTGACCGGGTGGACGCCGCAACTGCGGCACTGCTCGACGCAGCGACCTCCGTGTGGGCGCGGTCGCGAGACGAGCACAGGAGCTCGACCATCGAGGAGATCTGCCTGCTCGCGGGTGTTGCGTACGACGACGCCCACTGGTCGGGCTACCGGGCATTCTGGGAGCGCGCCACCCACGCAGACCCCGAAGCACTCGAGCTGTTCCGCGCTCTTCGCTCCCTCGGGATCCGGATCGGGGTCCTCTCGAACACGCTGTGGCCGCGAGCGTGGCACGAGGAGATCTTCGCTCGCGACGGGCTCGGCGACCTCATCGACGGAGCCGTCTACACCTCGGAGATCGCCTGGACCAAGCCAGCGCCGCAGGCGTTCCACGCTGCGATGCGAGCCGTCGGAGTCGACCGTCCTGACCTCTGCGTCTTCGTCGGCGATCGGCTGTTCGACGACATCTACGGGGCACGCAACGCGGGCATGCGAGCGGTCCATCTCCCGCACAGCGACATTCCGGCGGCCCAGGTCGGGCACACGATCGGCGAGCCCGACGCGGTCATCCAGAGGCTGTCCGAGCTCCCGGCCGTTATCGGAGCCTGGGGCTGACTCCAGCCGGATCCGGAACTCCGGTGAAAGGGCGACTCGTGGCAGAGTCGTCCAAGACTCGGTCGCTTCTATACGCCTCGTAGCCGCGTGGCTACCCCTAGGATGCCTCCCGGGGCGGATCGCCGTCCTTCACTACCTGTACAGGAGGACGTTGTCTATGAGCCGTCGGACCGGATTCGCCAGCCTGCTGGGGGCAGTAGCCCTGGTGGTAACCCTGCCCAACGCTCCCGCCCAGGCGATGCCGATCGCCGAGGGCACCAGTGTCTCGTGCATCAACCCGCACTCAGTCGGTGCAGGAGCCCGAAGCGCGGGCGCGGTCCGTTCCGCCGACCACCGAGACGTCACTTCTAGGCAGCAGAGGGTGATCGAGCGTCGGACCAGGGGCATCCTCGCAGCCAAGGGCTACTCGGCTGCGGCGGCCACGGCCGGCGCCACCGTGCCTGTGTACTTCCACGTGATGCTCGACTCCGCAGGCAACGGCAACGTCACGGCGCAGCAGATCACCCAGCAGGTCGCCGTCCTGAACAACACGTACGCCGGAGGTGAGTCGGCAGCGGCGGCTGACACCGGATTCTCGTTCACCTTGGCCGGGACCGATCGCTACCGCAACGACGCCTGGCATGTCGACCGCTCCAGCGCGACCTACCGCAAGAAGACGCGTCTCGGTGGTGCAAATGCCTTGAACATCTGGCTCGTGGACTTCAAGTACCTCGGGATCGCCACGTTCCCGTGGGACTACGCGAAGAGCCCCGGCATCGACGGTATCCGCGTCAACTACGGCTCCCTGCCAGGCGGCCCGATCCTGCACTACGACCAGGGAGAGACCGCCACACACGAGGCTGGCCACTGGTTCGGGCTCTACCACACATTCCAGGGTGGATGCACGACGACCAATGACGGCGTCTCCGACACTCCGGCACAGAGCAGCCCTACGAACGGTTGCCCCGCAGGTCGCGACTCCTGCTCGCTGCCCGGTCTGGACCCCATCCACAACTACATGGACTACAGCTACGACTCCTGCTACAACCAGTTCACGTCCGGACAGGCGAGCCGCATGCGGAACATGTTCGCGGCCTACCGCGCCTGACTCCGTCTGGTCCAGGGGAGATGAGTGGAGGCTCCGGCTCGAAGCCGGGGGTGGAGCCTCCTCGCGCCCTCCGTCAAAGCCGCTTGATGCCGGGCAGAGCTGGTGCGGGGGCTCCCCAGGCGACCTCGCGAATCGCGCAGTCAGTGAGAGCGTCGATCGCCAGCGCTCTCCACGAGTCGGTGGTCGACGCCACGGCGGCTGCGTAGACCGCTGCGGTGCGGCTCTCGATGTGCCGCGCGAGCGCAAGACAGTCCGCCTGTCCGACGACGCGGAAGGGAAGCGTGTAGGCCGGCGCTGCTGGCACGGGAGTGGCTCCGACCCGGTCCAAGCTCGTGGTCAGGAAATCGCGGCGCCCACGATGAGCGGCGTAGCACGTGTTGGCGTACGACTGGAGTGCTGCGAAGTCGGCGGTGCCTGCCAGCACGCCGCCGAGCACGCCGTAGCCGTACATGGCCGCGTGCTCCGCCGCCAGACAGCTCTGCAGGGCACGGAGAGCACTCATGTCCGCAGAGCGTCGAGTCCGGCGGCGACCGCATGGGAAGCCGACATCGATGCCAGCAGCTGGGCGAGAGCACCCGAGTCGGCGGCGAGGGCGCCGTCGCGGCGGTCGGATTGAGCGACGACGAGGGAGCGTCTCAGCCCGTGCAGAGCCGCCCTCCGACTCCCGACGGCGGGCATCCGACGGCGGTAGGACTGCCTGCCGGTGAGGGCGGCTCTCAGGACGGCAACGTGCCGGCGCTGCTGGTCCGTGATCGAGGACAAGGCCGTCGCGAGATCCGGTAGAGCCGCAACCGAGGCGAGGCACGCGTCGAGCAGCGCGTGCTCGTCGGCGATGGCAGCCTGGACGAGCAGGACGTCCGAGTGGGAGGTCGCCTCGGACGACGAGGCTGGCGGCAGCGGGGCGCCCTGCCCAGGCGTGCTCGACGTGACTGAGGGGCCGGGTTGCCCAGCCGCCCCACCGTTGGACGTACAGCCTGGAAGAGCCGCGCAGAGACCCGTCACTGTCAGGGTCTGGAGGAGCAGCCGGCGGCTCGGCTGACCGGACGTGTCCACGCCGCCGACCGTACTCCACGCGTTCTGGTCGATCGGGACTCTTGCCTCGTGCCCGCGGTGGGACTTCTGCCTCGGCTCCCCGATGGGAAGTTCCGCCTCGTGCGCCCGCGTTCGCCGCTCTCCAGAGCAGCGACTGCTTGTAGGCTGAGCCGGTAGACGCACAACACAAGAGCGAGGAGCCTCCCGTGACCGTTCACGAGTCTCGCGAAGCTCTCCTCGACATGCTCGCCAGGCCACTGGCAGACAAGGGCCTTGATCTCGAGGACGTCCAGCTGACGGGCGCGGGTCGGCGAAGGATCATCCGAGTGCTCATCGACAGGGATGGGGGAGTCTCCCTCGACGACATCGCTGACGCGACGACCGACGTGAGTGCCGCGCTGGACCACGAGGACATCCTGGGAAACGCCCCCTACACCTTGGAGGTGACGTCGCCGGGTGTCGACCGCCCGCTCACCTTGCCGCGCCACTGGCGCCGAAACGTCCACCGTCTCGTCAAGGTCACGCCGCGCGTTGGCGAGCCGTTCACGGCACGCATCACCGCGGTTGACGACTCGGGCGCCACTGTCGAGCTCGACGGCGCCGAGACCATGCTGGCGTACGCCGACATCGTGAAGGCGCGGGTCGAGATCGAGTTCAACCGGCCTTCGGGTGCAGGCAATGGACCCCGGAGTGCAGCAGGCGTCCTCCAGGCCTCGGCCGACCGCGCCGGCCATCGCTCCGCCAGCCGTGGCGACGACCAGGAAGGGGAGTGACCTTGTGGACATCGATATGGCCATCCTGCGCTCGCTCGAACGCGAGAAGGAGATCTCGCTCGACGTCCTGATCGACGCCATCGAGCAGGCGTTGCTCGTGGCCTACCAACGGACCGCGGACGCTGAGGCCGATGCGCGGGTCGTCCTCGACCGAAAGTCCGGCCACGTCAGCGTCCTTAGACAGGAGCGTGACGAGGCTGGCGACGTCGTACGAGAGTGGGACGACACCCCGGAGGGGTTCGGCCGTATCGCTGCCACCACAGCCAAGCAGGTCATTCTGCAACGCCTGCGGGACGCCGAGGACGATCTGCGCTTCGGCGAGTTCTCGGGCAAGGAGGGCGACATCATCTCCGGCGTCGTCCAGCAGGGGCGAGACCCTGACATGGTCTTCGTCGACCTCGGCAAGGTAGAGGCGATCCTGCCGTCGGCCGAACGCGTGCCGGGAGAGCGGTACGAGCACGGCCTTCGGCTGCGATGCCTCGTGGTCACCGTGCGGAAGGGTCCGCGCGGCCCTCAGGTGATGGTGTCTCGGTCCCATCCGAACCTCGTCAAGAAGCTCTTCGCCCTCGAGGTGCCGGAGATCGCCGACGGCACCGTCGAGATCGCCGGGATCGCCCGCGAGGCGGGTCACCGCACCAAGGTCGCCGTGCGCACGTCAACCCAAGGGGTCAACGCGAAGGGTGCCTGCATCGGACCGATGGGTCAACGGGTGCGCAACGTGATGACCGAGCTGCACGGTGAGAAGATCGATATCGTCGACTGGTCGGAGGACCCGGCGGAGATGATCGCCCATGCGCTGTCTCCGGCACAGGTGTCGTCGGTCGAGATCGTCGACGAGGCGGCGCGGTCGGCTCGGGTCGTCGTGCCCGACTACCAGCTCTCGCTCGCGATCGGGAAGGAAGGCCAGAACGCCCGGCTCGCCGCGCGCATGACGGGTTGGCGCATCGACATCCGCGCCGACGATCAGTCACCTCCCGACAGAGCGACGGTGCCGGCGTAGGCGAGCACCCGAGTCCGCCGCCGACCACATTCGCGAGCCGGTGCCTCAACGCGGTAGACTCGTCGCCGATGAGTTCGACGCCTCCGGTGCGCACCTGCGTGGGCTGCCGGGAGCGGACGACGAAGTCACATCTCCTGCGTGTCGTCGCCGATCTCGACGGACCTGACCGGTTCGCCGTCCCCGACGAGCAGGCACGGAGACCCGGCCGGGGTGCGCACCTGCACCCCAGCCTCGCGTGTCTAGATCTCGCAGAGCGCCGTAACGCGTTTCCGCGGGCTCTGCGCTCGCAGGGGTCGCTCGACCTCAGCGCGGTGCGAGCTTGGATCTCGGCCCGCTCCCAGCCCTCGCCCGAGGCGCAGGGAACAGCAGCAGACGGACGACAGCTGGTTCGACCAGCAAGAGAGTGGAGCAGCAGCTCATGACACCTCGATGAGTCTCAACCGATGATGACGTCCACCGTCTAACGGTTCGTGCCCTTCCTGGGTTCGGACACCCAAGAAGGAGAAACGTGGCTAAAGCCAGAGTCCATGAGCTCGCCAAAGAGTTCGGGGTGCCGAGCAAGAACGTGCTCGAGGCACTGAAAGACATGGGGGAGTTCGTCAAGTCCGCTTCCTCGACGGTAGAGGCACCCGTGGCCCGGCGGCTCGAAGAGCTGCACGGAGAAACGTGGAAGTCCGCCGCCGCGGCGAAGGCCGCGAAGAAGGCGGCCAGCTCGCCGCCCGACAAGACCGCCGCACCGTCGTCCGCCGACACCGAGTCTGCGGTCATTCCTGCCGGCGATGGCACACCGGTCGTAAGCCCGGGCTCGGTGCCCGGACCACGCCCGGCCGGCGACCCGGTGGCTCCTGCGGCCTCGGCCCCGGTGGCTCCCGCGCCGGTGACACCCGCGGCGGCCGCGCCCGGCGTCGGGTCGAACGGGTTCGCGTCGTCAGGCTCGGACCTGGGCACGGCTGCAGCGCCCACCGCTCCCCACGACCCTGCAACCACGACACCGCGAGCCCCCAAACCCTCCGGACCACGCCCCGGGAACAACCCCTTCTCGGCGACGCAAGGTATGCAGCAGCCACGCCGGCCCGGGCCTGGCCAGGTATCCCAACCGCCGGCGGCTCGGGGTGACTTCCCCGAGCGCGGCGACCGGCAGGTAGACCCCCGGGCCGCACGTCCTGGCGGTGTCCCCGGCGCTCCAAGGCCGAACCCCGCGATGATGCCGAAGCAGTCCCCAGGCGCCGGCCCCACGGCGGCACGCGGCGGGCTCCGCTCCGGACCGGCCGGTGCCGGTCGTCCTGGCGGAGCACCGGCCCGTGGTGGAGCACCGGCCCGCGGTGGAGCACCGGCCCGCGGCGGTAGTCGCGGTGGCTATGCCGGAAGCGGGGCCCCGAGTGGCGGTCCCAGCGGCTTGCCGACCGCGAGCGGCCGTCCCAACAGCAACCGCAACAGCCGCGGCACGACCCAGGGTGCCTTCGGGCGTCCCGGTGGGCCTTCGCGGCGAGGCCGCAAGTCCAAGCGGGCGCGGCGCCAGGAGTTCGAGCAGATGCAGGCACCTGCCATCGGCGGCGTGCGTGTCCGCAAGGGCGACGGCGACACCGTCCGGCTGTCGCGTGGCGCGTCCCTGACCGACTTCGCGGAGAAGGTGGGCGTCGACGCTGCGTCGCTCGTCCAGGTTCTCTTCGCCCTCGGCGAGATGGTGACCGCGACCCAGTCGGTCAATGACGAGACCTTGAGGATCCTGGGCGAGGAGCTGAACTACACGATCGAGGTCGTGTCGCCCGAGGACGAGGACAAGGAGCTGCTCGACTCGTTCAACATCGAGTTCGGCGAGGACGAGGGCGGGGCCGACGCACTTCAGGCGCGTCCCCCAGTGGTCACCGTCATGGGCCATGTCGACCACGGAAAGACCAAGCTGCTCGACGCCATCCGCGACGCCAACGTCGTGGCGAAGGAGGCCGGTGGTATCACCCAGCACATTGGTGCCTACCAGGTGGCGACCGAGGTCGACGGCACGGAGCGGCGCCTCACGTTCATCGACACACCTGGCCACGAGGCTTTCACCGCTATGCGGATGCGCGGCGCCCAGGCGACGGACATCGCGATCCTGGTGGTCGCGGCCGACGACGGGGTGATGCCCCAGACGATCGAGGCGCTGAACCACGCCAAGGCGGCGGACGTCCCGATCGTGGTGGCCGTCAACAAGATCGACAAGGAGGACGCAGACCCGACGAAGGTGCGCGGCCAGCTCACCGAGTACGGCCTGGTGCCCGAGGAATACGGCGGCGACACCATGTTCGTCGACGTTTCGGCGCGCGCCAACCTCAACATCGACAAGCTCCTCGAGTCGATCGTGCTGACCACCGACGCCGCGCTCGACCTCCGGGCGAACCCGGAGCAGGATGCACAGGGGCTTGTGATCGAGGCACACCTCGACCGTGGCCGCGGCCCTGTAGCCACAGTGCTGGTGCAGCGAGGCACGCTTCGCCTTGGTGACTCGATCGTGGCCGGGCCGGCTCATGGCCGCGTCCGCGCGATGCTCGACGAGCACGGCGTCAATGTCGACGAGGCACTTCCGAGCCGACCGGTCATGGTCATGGGTCTCACGGCCGTGCCGGGAGCAGGTGACAACTTCCTCGTCGTCGCCGACGACCGGGTCGCTCGTCAGATCGCGGAGAAGCGCGATGCGCGCGAGCGGGCAGCGATGCTGGCGAAGAGCACCGGGCGCCGCACTCTCGAGGACTTCATGTCCAGCATGGAGAAGGGTGCCTCCGAGGAGCTGCTGCTGATCCTGAAAGGCGACGTATCCGGCTCGGTGGAGGCACTCGAGGACGCGCTGGCCAAGATCGATGTCGGGGACGACGTCAACCTGCGGGTCATCGACCGGGGTGTCGGTGCGATCACCGAGACCAACGTGATGCTCGCGGCGGCCTCCGACGCGGTCATCATCGGCTTCAACGTCCGGCCGCAGGGCAAGGCCACCGAGGTCGCCGACCGCGAAGGCGTCGACATTCGCTACTACACGGTGATCTACCAGGCGATCGACGACATCGAGGCAGCACTCAAGGGCATGCTCAAGCCGGAGTACGCCGAGGCACAGCTCGGGACGGCGGAGATCCGGGAGGTGTTCCGCTCCTCCAGGATCGGCAACATCGCTGGGTGCCTCGTCGCGAGCGGCATCATGCGTCGCAACGCCAAGGCTCGTCTCGTCCGTGACGGTGCTGTCGTCGCCGACAACCTCGACATCTCCTCGCTCAAGCGTGAGAAGGACGATGCGACCGAGGTCCGCGAGGGCTTCGAATGCGGGCTGACATTCGGTGGCTACAACGACATCAAGATCGGGGACGTCATCGAGACGTTCGAGATGCGGGAGATCCCCCGAGCCTGACCACGTCACGAAGCTCTTCCGCCAGTCGAAGCGGAGCGCTTCCGCAAGGTCCGAAGGGGAGGGCACACATCAGGGAGGGGTCGTCATGAGCTCGGGGCGCGTACGCAAGGTCGCAGACCGCATCCACGTGATCGTGGCCGAGATGCTGGAGCGTCGGATCAAGGACGTCCGGCTCGGGTTCGTCACCATCACGGATGTCCGGGTCACGGGCGATACCCAACACGCGAGCATCTTCTACACCGTCCTGGGCGATGACGAGCAGCGGCTTGCCTCGGGTGTGGCTCTCGAGAGCGCCCGAGGGCTCATCCGCTCCGAGGTGGGCAAGCAGCTCGGGATGAGGCACTCCCCGACGCTGGAGTTCATCCTCGACGCGCTTCCGGAGTCGGCCGCGCACATCGAGGAGCTTCTTGACAAGGCACGCCGAGGCGACGCGGAGGTCGCAGCAGCTGCGGCCTCCGCGACGTACGCCGGAGACGCCGACCCCTACAAGCATCCGGACGACGACGAGTTCCTCGGCGATGACGATGAAGTCGGCGGCGAGAGCGGTGCTGACGGCAGTGACGTCATCCACGACGACACCGTCGTCGACCGCGGCGGCAATGGTCGCGCCTGACGGTCTGCTGGTCGTCGACAAGCCTTCGGGCTGGACCTCTCACGACGTTGTGGGACGTTGCCGCCGGCTCGCGGCGACCCGCAAGGTGGGCCACGCCGGCACGCTGGACCCGATGGCAACCGGTGTCCTTGTTCTCGGGATCGGGCGGGCAACCCGGCTCCTCGGCCATCTCGCGCTGTCGGACAAGGCGTACGACGCGACGATCAGGCTCGGCCAGGCCACGCTCTCCGACGACGCTGACGGCCCCCTCGTCGCCTCTACGGCGGCGGGCAATCTGAGCGACTCCGACATCGAGGACGCCGTGGCTCAGCTCCGAGGCGACCTCCAGCAAGTGCCGTCCTCTGTGTCGGCGATAAAGATCCAGGGTGAGCGGGCGTACGCCAGAGTCCGGGCCGGTGACGACGTGGTGCTCACTGCCCGCCGGATAAACGTCGCAGTGTTCGAGGTCGACGCGATACGCCGTGGCGCTGACCTCGTCGACGTCGACGTACGCGTCGAGTGCTCCACCGGGACGTACGTCCGAGCGCTGGCTCGCGACATCGGCAACAGGCTTCACGTCGGCGGCCATCTGACGGCACTTCGGCGTACCCGCGTCGGCGCCTACCCGCTCAGCCAGGCGCACACCCTCGACGAGCTGGCCGGCCTCGAGTCAGCGGAGCTTCCTGTCATCGCGCTCGACCGGGCTGCGCGGAGTTCCTTCCCGGAGCACGTCGTCCATGTCCAGGAGGTCGCTGCGGTCAGAAACGGCCGCCCTCTGGCGCTGGACCTCAGTGGCGCGGTGTACGCCACGGCGGCTGACGGGACCGCCGGCAGTGCCGGAGCGACGAGAACGGGTACGCGGGAGCCGGTCGCAATGTTCGCACCGGACGGGCGCTTCCTGGCCCTGTACGAGCAGCGTGGGATCCATGCCGTCGCGCTCACCGTATTCGCTCCGGCGTCGGCCCCGTCCTGATTCAGCCCCGCCGCCCACCGCTCTGGTCGAGCGGGCGAGGATGCCCCGTCGAGTGGGCGAGGATGCCCCGTTGAGTGGGCGAGGATGCCCCGTTGAGTGGGCGAGGATGCCCCGTCGAGCGGGGCCGGGCGCGGAGCGTGCCTGCTGGTCAACTACCCGATTGCGTTTCAGCCGGTCGTCCGGCGAAGAGGGCGGATGGGGAGACAGTCGGCCTCCCCACCCGGATCCACTAGCTGCTGCGGTAGGCGATCGTGACGACCGCACCCTTGCATGCATCTTGGTTGACGGCCGCCTTGTTGTTGAAGGCGATCGTTCAGCCCGCTCCATGACCCGACGCCGGTACCGGCAGGAACCTGAGCAGCCACCTGACAAACGAGCTTTGTGCCGTAACCCGCGCGAACCCTCATGGCAGAGTGTGACCGGCACATCGAGCGACCTTGGTCGAGGAGCACCCACCCATGCTGGTCTGGCACGACGTTTCCGAGATCCCACCGGATCTCCCGCCGACCGTCGTCACGATCGGCAACTTCGACGGAGTCCATCTCGGGCATCGTCACGTCATCGAGCGAGCGCGCGGCGTCGCGGCCGAGTGGAACGGCTCTCCGGTCGTGTGTGTCACGTTCGACCCCCACCCTCTCGCAGTGATCGCCCCCGACAAGGCACCGCAGCTGTTGTCGGCGCTCGCCGAGCGGCTCGGCTTGATGGAGCAGGCGGGTGCGCAGGCTGCGCTGGTCCTCCGGTTCACCCCGGCGATGGCGCAGCTGTCGGCCGAGGATTTCGTCACCGATGTTGTGCTCGACGCCCTGCGCGCGGCCGCAGTCGTGGTTGGCGAGAACTTCCGGTTCGGCCATCGGGCGCAGGGAGACGTCGGGCTTCTCCGCGAGATGTGTGCCGCCCGTGGGGTGATCGTCGTAGCTCTCCCGCTTGACGGTGCGCGAGATCGGACCTGGTCTTCGACGTACGTCCGACGCTGCATCTCCGACGGTGACGTCGAGGCCGCTGCCAGGGCCCTTGGCCGGCTTTTCGGTATTCGAGGGTATGTGGTGAGGGGTGACCAGCGAGGGCGAGAGCTGGGGTACCCGACCGCCAACGTGCCGGTGTCGATCACCCGGACTGCCGTTCCAGCCGACGGTGTGTACGCCGGATGGCTCCGCTCACTGGACTATCCGGCCTCGCCGTTCCTGCCGGCCGCGATCTCCGTCGGTACCAACCCGACGTTCGACGGGGCGGAACGCCGAGTGGAGTCGTACGTGCTCGACCGTACCGATCTCGAACTCTACGGAGTACGTGTCGAGGTGCTCTTCCAGAAGCGGCTTCGGGGCATGGTGAGGTTCGACTCGATCGACGACCTCGTCGACCAGATGAAGCAAGACGTCGACCAGGCCCGCGACCTGCTCATCTCAGTGCCACCGGTGCCGGCCTCGCTCCTCTAGTGCGGCGGCTAGCAGGGATTGGGAGGTGGGACCGGGTCGCTGGTAGTGTGAGGTCGCCGTATAACGGCCGCGAAATGAGAGTGCCCGGGTGAACCGGCCCCGGCGCGACGCGCAACGAAACCCCGAAGGAGATCGCGTGCCGCTTGATGCTGCGACCAAGAAGACGATCATCGACGAGTACGCAACCTCCGACGGTGATACCGGTTCGCCCGAAGTTCAGGTCGCGTTGCTGACCAGGCGTATCTCCGACCTCACCGGCCACCTGAAAGACCACAAGCATGACCACCACAGCCGCCGCGGCCTCCTGCTTCTCGTAGGCCAACGCCGCCGGCTCCTCAACTATCTCCAGCAGACAGAGATCGCTCGTTACCGAAGCATCATCGAGCGCCTCGGCCTGCGTCGCTGAGCCCGTGTGACCGGGTTCCACAACTGAATAGCGGTTCATACGACAGTTCACAGACGCGCCCTGTCAGGGCGCGGCCACCAGTGACGTCAGGCGCTGACGCCGAATGCGAGGACGCCGGTCCTCGGTAGTGGCCTTCGGGACTGCGGGCAACGCTCGCACCCGCCCGGAGGCTTCGATCGAAGACCGGCCTCAGCACAGTCAGCACCGCGTCCGAAGGTCCAGCCGTCGGCTGGCTCCGGATGCCGCCCGGTCGTGCAGATGCACGCCGGTGACATGAGGCCCCGCGCCGATGGCGCCCCCAGCGCGTGACGTCGCGCACAGAGAAAGGACTCCCATGCCGGGATCCGACCCCCAGTCCGTGCAGACCGTGATAGACAACGGTCGCCACGGCACCCGTACCATCCGTTTCGAGACGGGTCAACTGGCCCGACAGGCTGCTGGATCCGCCGCGGCCTACCTAGACGACGAGACCATGCTTCTCTCGGCGACCACCGCCGGCAAGCACCCGAAGGACAACTTCGACTTCTTCCCCCTTACCGTCGACGTCGAGGAGCGGATGTATGCCGCCGGGCGCATCCCGGGCTCGTTCTTCAGGCGAGAGGGGCGTCCCTCCGAGGACGCGATCCTCACCTGCCGACTGATCGACCGGCCGCTGCGCCCCACGTTCGTCTCGGGGCTGCGCAACGAGGTGCAGGTCGTCATTACCGTCCTTGCGCTCGACCCCGACACCCCGTACGATGTGCTCGCCATCAACGCAGCCTCCCTTTCGACGCAGCTCTCGGGCCTGCCGTTCAGCGGTCCGGTCGGCGGCGTACGGGTAGCCCTCGTGGACGGGCAGTGGGTCGGCTTCCCGGGCCACAGCCAGCTCGAGGGCGCCGTATTCGACATGGTGGTGGCCGGTCGGGTGACCGAGTCCGGCGACGTCGCCATCATGATGGTCGAGGCAGAGTCGACCCTCTCCACCTGGCAGCAGGTCCAGGACGGTGTGCAGCCGCCCACCGAGGAGATCGTTGCCGAAGGTCTCGAGGCGTCGAAGCCGTTCATCAAGCAGCTGTGCGAGGCCCAGTCCCAACTGGCAGCAGTGGCCGCGAAGCCCGTCACCGAGTTCCCGCGCTTCCTCGACTACCAGGACGACGTACTGTCCGCCGTCGAGGCAGCCGCGAGCAAAGACCTCACGCCAGCCCTGGCCATCGCCGCCAAGGCCGAGCGGGAGGACAGACTCGACGAGATCAAGGCAGCCGTTCTCGACAAGGTCGGACCGGACTTCGTGGGCCGAGAGAAGGAGATCGGCGCGGCGTTCCGCTCGGTGACCAAGAAGCTCGTCCGCGACCGCGTACTCCGTGACTCGGTCCGTATGGACGGTCGAGGCCTGACCGACATCCGCACCCTCAGCGCCGAGGTAGGGGTGCTGCCCCGCGTGCACGGCTCGGCGCTGTTCGAGCGTGGAGAGACCCAGATCCTCGGTGTCACGACGCTCAACATGCTGTCGCTCGAGCAGAAGCTCGACACCTTGTCACCGGAGAAGAGCCGCCGGTACATGCACAACTACAACTTCCCCCCCTACTCCACCGGAGAGACCGGCCGGGTGGGCTCACCCAAGCGTCGAGAGATCGGCCACGGCGCCCTGGCGGGTCGCGCCCTCGAGCCGGTGCTGCCGGCCCGCGAGGAGTTCCCGTACGCGATCCGTCAGGTTTCGGAGGCACTCAGCTCCAACGGCTCGACCTCGATGGGCTCGGTCTGCGCGTCCACGATGGCGTTGCTCAACGCCGGCGTACCGCTGCGCGCACCCGTCGCGGGCATCGCCATGGGTCTCATCACCGGTGAGGTCGACGGCGAGCAGAGGTTCGTGACGCTGACGGACATCCTCGGAGCAGAGGACGCGTTCGGTGACATGGACTTCAAGGTGGCAGGTACCCGCGAGTTCGTCACTGCGCTTCAGCTCGATACCAAGCTGGACGGCATCCCCGCCTCGGTGCTCGGCGCCGCGCTCCAGCAGGCACGTGACGCTCGGATGACCATCCTCGACGTGATGGCCGAGGCGATCGACGCCCCCGACGAGATGGCTCCGACCGCTCCGCGCATCCTCACCATGAAGGTGCCGGTCGACAAGATCGGTGAGGTCATCGGCCCGAAGGGCAAGGTCATCAACCAGATCCAGGATGACACCGGTGCGCAGATCAGCATCGAGGACGACGGCACGATCTACGTGGGGGCCGACAACGGCGCCGCCGCGGAGGCCGCCCGCGCCACGATCAACGCGATCGCCAACCCGCAGATGCCGGAGATCGGTGAGCGCTACCTGGGCACCGTCGTGAAGACGACAGCCTTCGGCGCGTTCGTGTCACTGCTGCCGGGTAAGGACGGGCTCCTGCACATCTCGAAGCTGCGTGCGCTGGCCGGTGGCAGGAGGGTCGAGAACGTCGACGACGTCGTCTCCGTCGGTCAGAAGCTCCAAGTCGAGATAGGCGAGATCGACGACCGCGGCAAGCTGTCGCTCGTGCCTGTCGTCGAGGACGACTCGGCTGACGGCAACGGCGCGCGTGGTTCTGCCGTAGGTATCGGCGGTGTCGACGCCGCTGTCGACGCCAACGCCTGACGGTCAGTGGCGTATCTGCCGGCCGTCGACCAGCGACCCGGCTCGACCCGGACCCTTCTGACGGAGCACGGTGACAGCGGGGAAGTACTCTCCAAGGTCCGCCGCACCGTGCTCCCAGGCGGTCTCAGGGTGATCACCGAGGCGATGCCCGGCGCCCGGTCGGCGACGCTCGGTCTGTGGATCAATGTCGGCTCCCGCGACGAGACACGTTCTCTCGCGGGAGCCACCCACTTCCTCGAGCACTTGCTCTTCAAGGGCACACGGCGGCGCACCGCGATGGACATCTCATCCGAGCTCGACGCGGTCGGAGGGGAGCTCAACGCCTTCACGGGCAAGGAGTTCACCTGCTACCACGCGCGGGTGCTCGATGTCGACGTACCCCTGGCCATCGACGTCATCTGCGACATGGTCACGTCGTCGCTGATCCCCTCGTCGGAGGTCGAGAGCGAGCGCGACGTCATCCTCGAGGAGATCGCCATGCACGACGACGATCCTGACGACGTCGTTCACGACGCGTTCGTGTCAGCCATGTACGGCGACTCGCCGCTCGGCCGGGTGATCACCGGCACCTCGGAGTCGATCAGCGCCCTGACCCGCCGCCAGATCATGGGCTACTACCGACGGCGCTATACCCCGGACTGGCTTGTGTTCGCCGCTGCCGGCAGCGTCGACCATTCTGACGTCGTCCGCAAGGTCAAGAAGGCGTTCGTGCAGGCCGAGGCCGTCGGTGAGCCGGGGGTGTCGCCCGCGCCGGTCCGAGGCCCCGCCCGCGACATCGCAACGCTGTCGGGGACCACCCTCGTCGAGCACCCGAGTGAGCAGGCGAGCTTCGTGCTCGGCACTCCGTCGTTCGCCCGAAACGATCCACGCCGCTTCGCGCTCGGGGTCTTGAACGCCGCTGTCGGCGGCGGCACCTCGAGCCGGCTCTTCCAGCAGGTCCGCGAGCAACGCGGACTGGCCTACACCATCTACTCGTTCACGAGCCAGTTCGTCGACAGCGGCTACTTCGCGGTCGCCGGAGGCTGCATGCCGGCGAAGATCTCCGACGTGCTGGGTATCTGCACCGACGAGCTCGAGAAGGTCGCCGCGGCCGGTATAACCCCCGACGAGCTGCAGCGAGGGAAGGGCCAGCTGCGAGGGTCACTCGTGATGGGCCTGGAGGACTCCAGCGCCCGGATGACCCGGATCGGCAAGTCCGAGCTCGTCCCCGGCGAGCTGCTGGGCATCGACCAGTCCCTGGCCCGGATCGAGGCGGTGACACTGGACGACGTGCACGCGGCCGCCCAGCGGATCCTCGGCAGTGAGCCGACCCTGGCGGTGATCGGACCGGCCAAGGCGCTGGACCGGGTGCGCTAGACGGCTCTCTTGACGCTCGCTGCCCCAAGCGGCAGTATTCCGGCTGTCAGGTACGCGCAACCACCCGACCCGGAGGGCCAACGTTTGGATGCTCCCTTAGCCGGAAGGGTCACATGCGCGTCGCCTTGTTCGTGACCTGCTTCAACGATGCGCTCTACCCCCGGACGGGCCAGGCGGTTGTCGCCCTGCTCGAGCGGCTGGGCCACGAGGTGGTGTTCCCGTCTGCCCAGACCTGCTGCGGCCAGATGCACGTCAACACCGGCTACTACCGCGAAGCCGTGCCGCTGGCACACACCTTCATCGACGTCTTCGATCCGTACGAGGCGATCGTGTCCCCCTCACCGTCATGCGTCGGTACCGTCCGCGAGTCCTACGCACGCATCGCGGAGCGCACGGGCGACGCAGCCCTCGTGCGGTCCACCGCGAGCATCGTGCCCCGCGTGCACGAGCTCTCCGAGTTCCTCGTCGACGTGCTGGGGGTGGAAGATGTGGGTGGCTACTTCCCGCACCGGGTGACCTACCACCCCACCTGTCACTCGCTGCGTGGCCTTCACGTGGGCGATCGGCCCTACCGGCTGCTCGAGGCGGTCAAGGGTCTCACCCTCATGCACCTCCCCGCCGCCGAGGAGTGCTGCGGCTTCGGCGGCACGTTCGCGATGAAGAACGCCGAGGTGTCGGTCGCCATCGGCGCCGACAAGGCACGTCACGCACGCGACACGGGCGCGGAAGTGCTGTGCGCGCTCGACAACTCGTGTCTGACCCACATCGGAGGCATGCTCTCGAGGGGCCGGTCCGGTATGCGCGTGCTCCACCTGGCCGAGATCCTGGCCGGCTCGGAGCAGACCGCATGAGCGAGGCGACCGAGGTGAGCGCTGACCTCGGGACGGACGCCGACCGGCCTGCCACCGGACCAGTCGGCATGAACCGAGCCCCAGGGAAGGTCTGGCTGGACCCGCCAGCCTTCCCCGATGCCGCGCGAGTGGCGCTACGAGACAGCCAGCTCCGGCACAACCTCGAGCGCGCGACGGGCACCATCCGCGCGAAGAGGGCGGGGGTGGTCGAAGAGCTGCCCGACTGGGAGGAGCTCCGGCTGGCCGGTGCTGCGCTGAAGGACGACGTGCTGGCCCATCTCGACGGCTACCTGCTCCAGGTGGAGGAGCGGGTCACGGCCGCCGGAGGTCAGGTGCACTGGGCCCGCGACGCAGCTGAGGCGAACCGGATCGTCGTCGACCTGGTGAGGGCGACAGGCGTCGACGAGGTGGTAAAGGTGAAGTCGATGGCCACCATGGAGATCGAGCTGAACGAGGCGCTCGCGGAAGCCGGCATCGCCGCGTTGGAGACCGATCTCGCGGAGCTGATCGTCCAGCTCGGCGAGGACCGACCCTCGCACATCCTGGTGCCGGCGATACACAAGAACCGCGCCGAGATCCGCGAGCTGTTCCTCCGCACCATGCCCGGGGTGCCGCGAGACCTCGCCGACGAGCCGGCGCAGCTCGCAGCCGCCGCTCGGACTCATCTGCGGCGAAAGTTCCTGTCCGCCAAGGTGGCGATCTCAGGCGCGAACTTCATGGTCGCCGAGACCGGCACGCTCGTCGTGTTGGAGTCCGAGGGCAACGGGCGGATGTGCCTGACCCTGCCCGAGACGCTCATCTCGGTCGTGGGCATCGAAAAGGTGGTGCCGACCTGGCAGGACCTCGAGGTCTTCCTTCAGCTCCTGCCCCGCTCGTCGACCGGTGAGCGGATGAACCCCTACACCTCGACCTGGACCGGGGTCACGCCGGGCGACGGCCCTCAGACGTTCCATCTGGTGCTCATCGACAACGGCCGCACCCGTGTGCTCGCCGACAGCGTGGGGCGTCAGGCACTGCGGTGCATCCGCTGCTCCGCGTGCCTCAACGTGTGCCCCGTCTACGAGCGAACCGGCGGGCACGCCTACGGGTCGGTGTACCCCGGTCCGATCGGCGCGATCCTCAACCCCCTGCAGCACGGAACGGCGAGCGCGCGCGACCGCAGCCTTCCTTATGCCTCGACACTGTGCGGCCGATGCTTCGAGGTCTGCCCCGTGCGGATCGACATCCCCGAGGTTCTGGTGCACCTTCGGGGGACGGTTGTCGACGACAGGCGCGAGGCGAGGGTGCCGAGCCCGGAGATGGCCGCCATGAAAGCCGTGGCCTTCGTGTTCTCCGGTGCCCGCCGGTTGGCGGCGGCGGAGCGGCTCGTGTCCCTGGGCGGGCGGCTGCTGGGGCGACGTGGGCAGATAACACGCTTGCCCGGGGCGATGGACGCCTGGACCCAGGCACGTGACGCGCCCGCCCCGCCCGCCGAGTCGTTCCGCGCCTGGTGGAAGCGCACCCGGTCGAACGGGAAGACCGGCTCGTCGTGACCGACGCCGCACGCGAGGAGATCCTGGCCAGGATCAGGGACGTGTATGCGACCACACCGCCGGGTCCGGCCACCGCAGTGCCACGGGCCTACGCACGTGCACGTCCGCAGGTCGACCTGATCGCACACTTCGTCGAACGAGTAGCCGACTACATGGCAGAGGTGGTCCGCGTCACCGACGCGGAGCTTCCCGAGCAGGTAGCCACAGCCTGCAACCAGTACCAGATCCGCACCCTGGTCGCTCCCGCGGACGCTCCTGCGGAGTGGCTCGCAGCACTCGATGGTGTCGAGGTCGTCCGGGACGGCGACCCGCGGCCGCTGGGCACAGCTGAGCTCGACAAGGTCGACGGTGTGCTGACCGGTGCCGCGGTGGGCATCGCCGAGACGGGGACGATTGTGCTGGACGGCGGGGCGCAGCAGGGGCGGCGTGCGCTCAGCCTGGTGCCCGACATACTGCTCTGCATCGTGCGCTCCGACCAGGTGGTCGACGACGTTCCTGCGGCGATGCAGCGCCTCGAACCGGCTCGACCGCTGACCTGGATCAGTGGCCCGTCAGCCACCAGCGACATCGAGCTCGACCGGGTCGAGGGTGTGCACGGTCCCCGCACTCTGCACGTGGTCGTCGTGCAGTGACGAAGCTCCTGGGATGGTGCAATGACGGCGGCGATCGGCACGGCTACCGGAAACTGCCGGGCGGGGCTCAGCCGCTCAAACCGAGGCGAGCGAGCGGCTCGACGAGCTCGCGTTCCTCGTACGCCAGGTGCGAGAGCAGAGTGTCGCTGAGCAGCGCGACCGCTGACTCCAGCTGAGCCAGCCCGTCGTCGGGTGTGGAGACCAGAGCCACCAGGCCTTGGTCGACGACCTCCAGAACGTCGTGGATGGCGCGATGCTCCTGCTCGAGCCGGTCGAGCACGCCGCCCAGCCGAGGTTCGCGACGTCGCAGGTGCGGGAAGACCCCCTGGTCCTCGAGCGTGTGATGAGTGGTCACCACACGGCAGTAGGACTCGCAGTAGGTGCCGAGCGTCCAGTTGTTCTGCCGCATGGTCATCGTGTTGATGGCCGACCGGGCGGCTGTCACCTGGAGCGCTCCTCGCTTCACCTGGTCGATCAGTTCCCGCAGCTCGACGAGCTCAGCGCGCAGGTGGTCGTGGATGTCGATCAGGTGCTGTCCGCTCGCCAGCTCGTGCGCCGTGTAGCTCCGCTCGGGGTCGATGTCGGGAGCGGTGGGGCGGGTCGCCTCGTCCCACACCGGGCTGGTGCTAAGCCTCGTACCGTCGTCCGGCGTCGGGATGAGCGTGAACGCCGAGCTGCGAGAGCCTTCCGGTCGCGACCGCTCTCCGCGGACGGTAGATCGCGGGGTCGCAGGAGGCGGTGTCGCAGGACGGGCCGCATCCGCGACCCTCAGGTTGCCCGAGAGGCCCGCCGGACGGGCAGCCCGGCGTTCGGCCGAGACGAGCTCGCGTACGTGCGGCGCCACCTCGTGCGCGAACCGCTGGAGGGTCGTGGCGTCGTCACTCCCGAGAATGAAGGCGCTGACTCCGTCGACCAGCGTGAGCTCCGCGAGCTCTTGGGCCCACTGCGCCGGTGGGCCCACCAGGAAACCACCGTTCGACGAGATGAACTCCCCGGACACGTTGAGCAGCCGTCGCACAGTCTCCGGAGCACGACCAGCCTGGTGGGCTGCGTCGTCGATGATGGTGTTGCCGGCGCTGAGATCGTCTGGTTTCAGGTAGCCCATGGATGGCAGCCAGCCGTCTGCCTTGCTTCCCGTCAGCGCCAGCATCCGGGGTTTGTAGGCACCGAGCCAGATCGAGATCTGGTGGGCTGGTGAGGGGCCGCGTTTGGCTCCGGCGACACGGTAGACGTCTCCGTCGACGCGGACGCCACCCCTCGCATCGCCGTCCCAGATCCCACGGAAGATGTCGATGGCCTCGTCGAGCGCCTGCATAGCCTGGCCGGGGTAAAGTCGGCGGCCGCCCATCGCCTCGATGGCCTCCCAGAACGCACCGGCGCCAAGCCCGAGTTCGATCCGACCGCCACTCAGGCGGTCGAGACTGCTGAGGCTCCGGGCCAGGACCGCCGGCGGCCGGAGGGGCAGGTTGACGACGTTGGCAGACAGTCCGATGCTGCTCGTCTGCGCCGCTACGTAGCTGATCAAGGCCCACGTATCCAGAAATGCCGGTTGGTACGGGTGGTCCTGGAAGGTCACCAGGTCGAGGCCGACCTTCTCCGACAAACGAGTCAGGGCCACGACGTCGTTGGGTGTGCCGCTCGACGGAGTGAGAAACGCTCCGAACAGCAGAGCATGGCCGTAGTCGCTCACGCGGGTCTTCTCTCGGACGCTTAGGCAGGGTAGTTACTTAAGTCTTCAACTATAGACCCGAGTCGCCTGCCACGGCTTCACTCGATCGAGCGCGAGACCCGTCACTGGCAGCGGGCCGCCTGATCGCAGGCCGACAGACACGGGACTACAGTCACAGCCATGACCAGAGTGGGCGTGATCGGTGCCCTGGGCAAGATGGGGACAGCGGTCTGCGAGGTCGTCGAAGCGGCGGACGACCTGGACCTCGTCGCCCGGATCGACGAGGGGGACGACCCAACGGCCCTGGAGGGCGCGGAGGTGGCCGTCGACTTCACCTCCCCGAGCGCCGTCATGGGCAACGTCATCTGGTGTATCGAGCACGGCGTGAGCGTCGTAGCCGGAACCTCCGGCTTCACCGACGACAGGCTGCGCACCATCGAGCAGCGGCTCGGGACCTCCACTGACGTGGCCGTCATGGTCGTTCCGAACTTCTCCATCGGCGCGGTGCTGATGATGCGGTTCGCGGCAGAGGCCGCCCGGTTCTTCGAGTCGGTCGAGATCGTGGAGCTGCACCATCCCACCAAGGCCGACGCCCCCTCGGGCACGGCGCGCCGCACTGCCGAGCTGGTATCAGCCGCCCGAACCGGGGCCGGAGTCGGATCGATGCCCGATGCCACGGTTGACGAGCTCGTGGGGGCCCGCGGCGCCCTCGTTGCCGACATTCCCGTTCACAGCGTCAGGATCCGAGGACTGGTCGCCCACCAGGAGGTGATCCTCGGCGGTCGAGGGGAGACCTTGACGATCCGCCACGACTCTATCGAGCGCGAGTCGTTCATGCCCGGCGTGCTGGCGGCCATCAGGGCGATGGCCGGACGTCGAGGGCTGACGGTCGGGCTCGACTCCGTGCTCGGACTGGGCTGAGCCGGTCACCTCGTCGCGGTCGGCTCAGACCACCAGCCGGATCAGCGCCGCGGTGGCGGCGGCGGCGATCACTACGACAAGGAACGGGGCCTTCGCCATCAGGGCGACGGCGGCCAGGGCGAGACCGGCCAGCCGTGCGTCGACGGTGAGGTGTTGGCCGGTCGAGAACGCCTGGACGGCGACGAGGGCCGAGAGCAGGGCCACGGGAATCAGGTCGGTGAGCCGTCGGACGTACGGCACGTCCAGGACGCGGTCGGGCACCGACAGACCGGTGAGCTTCAGCAGGTAGCACCCGGCAGCTGACACGACGATGGCGGCCCAGATCATGTCACCGCCCCGTCTCGCCGCTGACCTGAGTGCTCTCGTCGTCGGTCGGTGAGGGCCGGTCGCGCCTACCAACCCGCAGTGCTGCGAGAGCTGCCACTCCTGCGGCGGCGATGACCGGCAGCCCAGGCCGCGTGTTCGGTACCAGCGCCAGGGCCAGACCGGCGGCGACGGCCCCGGTGACCTGCTTGCGGCTGCTGTCGAGACGGGGCCACACGAGGGCCAGAAAGGCGGCGGGTACGGCTGCGTCGAGGCCGTACGTCGCCGTGTCGCCGATGGCGTTGCCCGCCAGGCCACCGACGAACGTGGCGAGGTTCCACAGCACGAAGACGGACAGGCCGGTCGTGAAGAATCCGAGAGGGGCATCACGCGGGTCCTTGGGCTTGAGGGCCATCGCGGTCGACTCGTCGATGACCAGCTGGGCGGCTGCCAGGCGCCGCACTCCGCCGAGGTGCAGCAGGGACGCGAGCTTGAAACCGTAGAGGGTGTTGCGCGTGCCCAGGAGAATCGCGGTCGCGGCGCCCGATAACGGCGCACCACCGGCGGCCACCACCCCGACCAGCGCGAACTGCGAGGCGCCGGAGAACACGAGCAGGCTCAGCACGCATGCCTGCCATACCGTGAGTCCGGACGCGACGGCGATAGCGCCGAAAGAGAAGCCGGAGGCGCCGGTGGCGACGCCGACGCCGAGTGAGTCGACGACGAGCTGTCGCCGCTCGAGCGTGAGTCGTGGTACGGACATGCGCGGAGCGTACTCAGGACGTGCTGAGGTCGGTGTGCAGCCGCACCTGCTTGACGAGTACCGAGCCGTCAGCGTGCAGGTCGAGCTCGCGGTAGGCCCCGTCCGCGTCCCAGCCCTGGGCGGCGAGGAACGAGCGGAGTGCATCGTCGGGAGCGTTGACCCAGAGCGTCGCCCGCCTGAAGCCGTCGGACCGCATGGTGTCGACTGCGGCATGGAGGAGCCGCGACCCATGTCCGGCGCCCGAGGCAGAGGGGTCCACCACGAACTCGACAAGCTCTGCATCGGTGGCCGGGCTGGCGTCATCGTCGGTCGCCGGGGCGATCGCTGCGAAGCCGCGGACGGCGGCCCGCTCGAGAGCGACGAGCACGCGCTGCCGGGCCTCGCCTGGTCGTTCGATCGACAGCTTCCACTGCTCCGCCATCTCGGCGGCCGGCAGCGAGGACAACAGGTCGACAGGAAGCAGCCCTGTATAGGCCTGTTGCCACGCATTCACCTGTACCGCAGCGATCGCTCCCGCGTCGGACGCCCAGGCGACCCGCACACTGACATCGGCGGTCGGGGCGCTCACCCGCCCAAGTCTGTCAGGGATGACGTGCTGCCCATCGCGCGTACTGCCTGTCAGGCAGATGCCGGCTCCCTGTCCCCGCCATCTTGAGGTGGCGCGTCCGCATCCTCCGCCGTGAGCGGCGTGGCGATGTTCTCCAGCGTCTGGCGCTCGGCATGGACTCCGAGGAAGACTGCGACGATCCCGCCCGCAATCATGAGGACGGCTCCGATGAAGTATCCGGGCGCGATGCCGGTGATGTCCCCGCTCGCCGTCGCCGAGTCGATCAGATGGCCGAAGTAGAGGGGACCAGCGATCCCACCGGCAGCCGTGCCGACGGCGTAGAAGAACGCGATGCACAGGGCTCGGGTCTCCATCGGAAAGACCTCGCTGGCGGTGAGATACGCGGCGCTCGCTCCGGCCGAGGCGAAGAAGAAGATGACCATCCCCATCGCGGTGAGGGAGAAAGCCGTGAACGAGCCGAGGAAGAAGCCGGCGATCCCGAGCAGCACACCAGAGATGATGTAGGTCGCGGCAATCATCTTGACCCTGCCGACGGTGTCGAAGAGCTGGGACAGCAGGAGTGCGCCGAGGAAGTTGCTGGCGGCGAAGGCCGCGATGTAGTAACCGGTCTGGTCCACCCCGAGGAACGTGCTGAGCGAGTCGCCGTACGTGAAGAAGAACGCGTTGTACAGGAAGGCCTGCCCGATGAAGAGAGACAGGCAGAGGATGGTCCGTTGAGGGTAGAGCGTGAAGACGGTCTTCGCGATGAGAGGGAGCCCGATCGTCTTGCGCTGTCTGATCGTGATTGTCTCGGAGACAGGCTCGAGATCGTGACCCGTCTCCGCTTCCACTTTGCGCTCGATGTCGTTGACGATCTGCTCGCCTTCGTCCTCACGCCCGTGTATGTAGAGCCAGCGCGGGCTCTCCGGGACGTTGCGCCTGACGAGCAGCACTCCTAGGGCGAGCACGGCGCCAAGCCCGAACGCGAGCCGCCAGCCATAGGCCTGGTCGATCACGGTCGGGTCCAGCAGCGGGATGGTGAAGAGCGCCCCTGCCCCGGCGCCGACCCAGAAGGACCCGTTGATGGCGATGTCGACCCTTCCCCGGTAGTTCGCCGGGATCAGCTCGTCGATGGCCGAGTTGATCGCGGCGTACTCACCTCCGATGCCGGCTCCTGTGAGTGCCCGGCATGCGAAGTACCACAGGGGGCTCATCGAGAACGCCGTGAGCACAGTGGCCACGGTGTAGACGGCCAGCGTGATCATGAACAGCTTCTTGCGCCCGAACCTGTCTGTCAGCTGACCGAAGAACAGCGCCCCGATACAGGCGCCCGCGACGTAGACAGCCCCTGCGAGACCTATGTCGGAGCTGGAGAGACCGAGCCCCGTGCTCGTCGGTTTGAGCGCGTCGGACATCGAACCGACGATGGTGACCTCTATGCCGTCGAGGATCCAGACGGTGCCGAGCCCGGCGACGATCAGCCAGTGCCAGCGCGCCCAGGGCAACCTGTCCATCCGAGCGGGGATATCAGTGGTGATTCGTCCGGTCTCGACACTGTCTGCCATGTGGGTCTCCTCGTTGATGAGCCGCCGAGCAGGGAGTTCCGCCAGCGCGTCCTGCGCCGCCATCGCTCACCATAGGGGTGCCCGTCCGTATTGTCACGAAGCGCCAAGGGTGAGTTGCGGGGCATGGCTACCCCGATCAGGCTTGAGGACCACCTTGACTGTCGCGGCTGGCAGGGCGCTTATCGTCGAAAGGCCGATGCGGCCTCGTTCGGGCCGCCACCGCCCAAATGTCGATGGTGACGACATCGATGACCAAACTGCGGCGAAGCGCCTACAGAAGTTGCAGAAGTTTGTGCTCCTCACGACGTTTCGACGCCCGTGACGAGGGGTACGTCGAAGACTCACGCCGTCTATCCGTCTGGAGAGTCACCATGGCCCGCAACACCATTTCCCGCTCGCTGCACGACGTCGGACTCGCTGCATGGTTCGGGGGCACGCTCGCCAACGCCGTAGCGCTGAACCCGGCAGCTGGACAGGCCGGAGACTCCCGTAGCACGGGCCGCGTCGCCAACGCCGGCTGGGACCGGTGGACTCCGGTGAACGCGGCGGCGATCGGCGCGCATCTGGTCGGGAGCCTCGGTCAGCTTGCTGGGAACAGCAGCCGGCTCCGGGCGCAGCGCGGGGTCGGGTCGATGGCCGTGCTGAAGACGGCCGTCACCGCAGCCGCCCTCGGTGCCACGGCGTACAGCCGAGTGCTCGGTAGCAAGGTCTCGGAACACGAGAACGTCCCTGCAGACTCGGGCACCAGTCCGAGCGGATCGACCCCGAGCGATGTGGCAACGGCTCAGAGGCAGCTTTCGATGCTGCAGTGGGCCGTCCCCGCCCTGACGGGACTGCTGGTCGTCGTCAGCTCGTTCGCTGGCGAGCAGCAGCGTGCGACGGAGGTGCACAAAGGGCTTGCGGCTCGCGTCATGCGCGGCTGAGCGATTGCCACAGTCGCGCCGCACTCGATCACGGTCTTCCGGATCCCCGGCAGGCATGAACCCGGAGCCGGTGGGTAAGTTACGGCGAGACGTGAGGAGGCGGTGAAGGTGGTCTCTCGCAAGACCTTTCTGTCCTGGCCGGTGCTTCGCCAGTTGACGGGTCCAGACCCGCTCGGTCGGGGTCCCGCCGTCAAGTCGGCGCAGTCCGATGCCATGACTGCGCGCACCACCACCGCCGACCGCGTCGCACGCAGCGTCTGCCCCTACTGTGCTGTCGGCTGCGGTCAGCGGGTCTTCGTCAAGGACGAGAAGGTTGTGCAGATCGAGGGTGACCCGGACAGCCCGATCTCCCGGGGTCGTCTCTGCCCCAAGGGTTCCGCAAGCAAGAACCTGGTGACCAGCCCCCTGCGCCAGACCAAGGTCCGCTACCGGCGTCCCTTCGGGACAGAGTGGGAGGACCTCGATCTCGACACGGCGATGGACATGATCGCCGACCGAGTCGTCAAAGCCCGCGACGACACCTGGCAGGACCTCGACGAGAACGGCCACACGGTCCGGCGCACCCTGGGCATCGCCAGCCTGGGTGGGGCGACTCTCGACAACGAGGAGAACTACCTCATCAAGAAGCTCTTCACGGCGCTGGGAGCGATCCAGATCGAGAACCAGGCGCGCATTTGACACTCCGCCACCGTCCCCGGTCTGGGGACCAGCTTCGGGCGCGGCGGCGCCACCGGGTTCCAGCAGGACCTCGCCAACGCTGACTGCATCGTGATCCAGGGCTCCAACATGGCCGAGGCGCACCCGGTCGGTTTCCAGTGGGTGATGGAGGCCAAGGCACGCGGCGCCAAGATCATCCACGTCGACCCGCGTTTCACGCGTACGAGCGCGCTCGCCGACACGTTCGTCCCACTGCGCGTCGGTACGGACATCGTGTTCCTCGGCGGCATCATCAACTACGTCCTGCAGAACGAGCTTGACTTCCGCGAGTACGTCGTGGCGTACACCAACGCACCGACGATCGTCAGCGAGGACTTCCGCGATACCGACGACCTCGACGGTCTGTTCTCCGGATTCGACCCCGAGACCCGCACGTACGACCCGACCAGCTGGCAGTACGACGGCCAGGAAGGTGACGGAGGCGACCGGCAGGACCACCACCAGCAGAGGGAGACCGCCAGCGCACTCCAGCACGAGACGCACGGCATGAGCGTCCACGGGCATCCCGAGCGCGACGACACGCTGCAACACCCGAGCTGCGTCTACCAGATCCTCAAGCGGCACTACGCCCGCTACACCCCGGAGATGGTGGAGCAGGCTTGCGGCGTCTCGCAGGAGGCGTTCCGTGAGGTGTGCGAGGCCTGGACATCGAACTCCGGACGGGAGCGGACCACCGCGCTGGTCTACAGCGTGGGCTGGACGCAGCACAGCGTCGGGGTGCAGTACATCCGCGCCGGGGCCATACTCCAACTGCTGCTCGGCAACATCGGCCGGCCCGGCGGCGGGATCATGGCGCTGCGTGGTCACGCGAGTATCCAGGGGTCGACCGACATCCCGACGCTGTTCAACATTCTGCCCGGCTATCTACCGATGCCCGTCGCGCAGGACCACGAGTCGCTCCAGGACTGGATCGACAGCGTCCGGCATCCGGGTGCCAAGGGGTTCTGGGGCAACGCCGGCGCGTACGGCGTCAATCTGCTCAAGGCCTACTGGGGCGACGCCGCCACACCCGACAACGACTTCTGCTTCGACTACCTGCCGAGGATCACGGGCGACCACGGCACGTACCGCACCGTGCTCGACATGATCGACGGCAAGATCAAGGGATACTTCCTGCTCGGCCAGAACCCGGCTGTCGGGTCGGCCCACGGTCGGGCCCAGCGCCTCGGGATGGCGAACCTCGACTGGCTCGTCGTCCGGGACCTCTTCGAGATCGAGAGTGCGACCTTCTGGAAGAACTCACCGGAGATCGAGACGGGGGAGATCCTCGCCGAGGAGTGCCGCACGGAGGTGTTCCTGCTGCCTGCCGCGTCCCACGTCGAGAAGGAGGGCACCTTCACCCAGACGCAGCGCATGCTGCAGTGGCGTGAGAAGGCCGTCGAACCCGTCGGGGACTGCCGGTCCGAGCTGTGGTTCTTCTACCACCTCGGCCGGCTGGTACGAGAACGGCTGGCCGACTCGACGGAGTCGAAAGACCGCCCCGTCGTGGAGCTGAGCTGGAGCTACCCGGTGAGCGGCGACTACGACGACCCGAGCGCGGAGGCGGTGCTAAAGGAGATCAACGGCTACGAGGTGGCCACGGGGCGTCCGCTGTCCACGTTCACGGAGATGAAGGACGACGGTACGACGCTGGGTGGCTGTTGGATCTACACCGGCGTGTTCAAGGACGGTGTCAACCAGGCCGCCCGTCGCAAGCCCGGACGCGAGCAGTCCTGGGTGGCCCCCGAATGGGGCTGGGCTTGGCCCGCCAACCGCCGCACTCTCTACAACCGGGCGTCTGCCGACCCCGACGGGAAACCGTGGAGTGAGCGCAAGGCCTACGTGTGGTGGGACTCCGACGCCGGGGAGTGGACGGGGCACGATGTTCCCGACTTCGAGAAGAACAAGCCGCCGTCGTACCAGGCGCCGGAGGGATCCAGCGGGGCAGAAGCCATCGAGGGCGTCGACCCCTTCATCATGCAGGGAGACGGCAAAGGGTCGCTGTTCGTCCCACAGGGTCTGGTAGACGGGCCGATGCCCGCTCACTACGAGCCTGTGGAGTCCCCCTTCCGCAACCCGCTCTACGGGCAGCAGGCGAGCCCGACCCGCAAGGAGTATGCGCGACGCGACAACCGGATGAACCCGAGCCCGCCTGAGGAGCACAGCGAGGTCTTTCCCTTCGTGTTCACCACGAGCCGGCTCACTGAGCACCACACGGCCGGTGGGATGAGCAGATACCTGCAGTACCTTTCGGAGCTCCAGCCGGAGATGTTCGTGGAAGTCTCGCCCGAGCTCGCCGACGAACGCGGTCTGGAGCATATGGGCTGGTGCCACGTGGTCACGGCGAGGGCTGCCGTCGAGGGGCGGGTCATGGTGACGGAGCGGCTCACCCCGCTGCGTGTGGAGGGCAGGGTCGTACACCAGGTATGGCTGCCCTATCACTGGGGTTCTGGGGGAATGGTGACCGGCGACTCCGCCAACGACCTCTTCGGCATCACCCTCGACCCGAACGTGCTGATCCAGGAGAGCAAGGTCGGCACCTGTGACGTGCGTCCCGGGCGACGTCCGACCGGCAAGGCGGTCCTCGACTACGTCGCCGGCTACCGCCGTCGCGCCGGAGTCGACACCGACCGTTACGCGCCCGTCGTGACGACAGGCAGCGATGTCGTCTCCGGGGACGACGGCCCCGAGGACGCGTCCTCAGACTCGAGCGGAGCAGATGATGCCCGGTAAGAACAGTCTCTTCGGCCCGGTCGATCCCGCCCCGGAGGCGGGTTACCGGGACTCTCCGCCACGCAAGGGTTTTTTCACCGACACCAGCGTCTGCATCGGGTGCAAGGCATGCGAGGTGGCCTGCAAGGAGTGGAACGAGGTTCCCGACGACGGGTTCAACCTCCTCGGCATGTCGTATGACAACACCGGGTCACTCAGCGCCGACACGTGGCGGCACGTGGCGTTCATCGAGCAGCAGAAGCCGCTCGGAAACCAGGAGCCGGGGCTGCGCTCGACGGTAGAGCTCGGTATGCCGTCCGTGGGCACACCCGGCAGCGACGGCACACCCGGCAGCGACGGCACACCCGGCAGCGACGGCACACCCGGCACCGTGGGCACACCCGGCACCGTGGGCACACCCGGCACCGTGGGCACACCCGGCACCGTGGGCACACCCGGCACCGTGGGCACACCCGACTTCCGCTGGCTGATGTCGTCCGACGTGTGCAAGCACTGCACGCATGCCGCCTGTCTCGACGTATGCCCGACCGGGTCGCTGTTTCGCACCGAGTTCGGAACCGTGGTGGTGCAGCCGGACATCTGTAACGGCTGCGGCTACTGTGTGCCGGCCTGCCCCTACGGCGTCATCGAGCGCCGGACCGGTGACAAGGGCACCAAGAACGTCGGAGTCGCGCAGAAGTGCACCCTCTGCTACGACCGCCTGGACGCCGGGCAGAGACCGGCCTGCGCGCAGGCCTGCCCGACGGAGTCGATCCAGTTCGGTGACGTCGACGAGCTCCGCTCGCGTGCCCGGGCACGGGTGGAGAAGTTGCACGAGGCCGGTGTGATGGATGCCCGCCTGTACGGCGACGACCCGAACGACGGCGTCGGTGGCGCGGGTGCCTTCTTCCTGCTGCTCGACGAACCCGAGGTCTACGGCTTCCCCCCCGATCCTGTGGTGACGACCCGGGACCTTCCGCAGATGTTCAACCGCGCCGGGGTCGCGGGACTGGCACTGTTGGCCGGCGCAGTCGTCTCCTTCTTGGGCAGGCGCTCGTGACGCAGTCAGTCGAGAGTCCCGACGAGATCCGGGCTCGGCCGGCGCTGGGGCGCGATGCCGTACCCGGGTCCCAAGGGGGTCGACGGCGCCGTGGTGGTGGCGGCGACCGGTCGATGGTTCCGGACGTCGACTTCACCTCGTACTACGGCCGACCCATCGTCAAGCCCTCCCCCTGGGAGGCCGATATCCCCGCGTACCTGTTCACCGGTGGCCTCGCCGCCGGATCGTCGCTGCTCGCCGCAGGAGCCGACCTGACGGGTCGTCCTGCGCTGCGTCGCTCCGGTCGACTGGCTGCCGTCACGGCGTTGACGTTCAGCATGGCTGCGCTGGTCCACGACTTGGGCCGACCGGAACGCTTCCTGAACATGTTGCGCACCGCCAAGCTGACGTCTCCGATGTCCGTCGGCACGTGGATCCTGTCGCTGTACGGCCCGTTCGCGGTCACCGCGGCAGCCGCGGAGGTCACCGGCCTGCTGCCCGTCGACAAGAGCCGGGGGCCGCTCAAGTGGCTTGCCGCAGGTGGACGCCCCGCCGGTCTGGTCGCGGCATTGGTCGCGCCGCCGGTAGCCGCGTACACCGCCGTCCTGCTGGCGGACACGGCCACCCCGTCGTGGCACGAGGCCTACCGAGAGCTGCCCTTCGTCTTCGTCGGCTCGGCAGCGGCCGCGTCGGGTGGGCTCGGCATGCTCAGCGCTCCGCTCGACCAAGCCGGGCCGGCGAGGCGACTCGCTCTGGGCGGCGCTCTAATGGACTTGGTCGCCGAGCAGCGGATGGAAGCTTCGATGGGCATCACCGCCGAACCGCTGCACAAGGGCAAGGCTGGGCAGCTGATGACGGCGGCCAAGGCGCTGACTGTCGGCGGAGCGCTGGGTTCGCTGTTGGCCGGCCGGAGTCGCGCTGTTGCGGTGATCTCTGGCGCTGCCTTGATGGCTGGTTCGATCTGCACGAGGTTCGGGATCTTCGAGGCGGGGCAGGAGTCGGCGCGCGACCCGAAGTACACCGTCGTCCCTCAGCGTCAACGCGTGGACCGGGGAGAACCGGTTCGTCACGAGGGCTAGCCCGCCGCTGTCGCGACTCGTCGGCCGGACCACCCATGGCCAGCCGCTACGGTGTCGGAGAAGGTGAGGTGGGCCGGACGTGGACGAGCACCTGCGAATCAGTCGGGAGCTCGGGCTCACGAGCGCCATGGTGGCCCCGTTGACCTGAGCACATGGCACATTCGGCGCCATCACCATGGTCTACGCTGAGTCGGGCCGACGATATGAGCAGCCCGACCTCGTCTTCGCCCAGGAGCTCGCCCACCGAGCGGCACTTGCTGTCGAACTCGCGCAGGAGCATCGCAAGCAGGCCGGGCAGCTGGCCGCGATCACTCGGGTGGCCGAGGTGGCTCAGCAGGCAATCCTGGCCCCGGTACCGCCCCGGATCGGAATGGTGGACCTCTGTGCGGCCTACCGTTCCGCCGCCGGCGAAGCCCTCGTGGGCGGCGACCTCTACGAGGTCCTGCGCGTGCCCGGCGGGGTGCGTATGCTCATCGGCGACGTTCGTGGGAAGGGCCTCGAAGCGGTGCGTCTCGCGACCGTCGTCCTCGGCTTCTACCGCACGCTCGGCGTCGACGACGTCTCGCTGGCGGAGGTCGCGCGTCAGCTGGACCAGCGACTTGTCCCGTTTCTTTCGTCCGAGGACTTCGTCACGGCACTGCTCGTGGAGATCCTTGACGACGGGCGTGTCCTCGTGGTCAATTGCGGCCATCCACCGCCCCTGCTGTTCCGCAACGGCCAGGTTTCGGAGATCGTCGGCCCCACATGCCCACCGCTCGGCCTGGGCAGTGCGCCGACCCAGAGTTCAGTGACGCTGACGGCGGGCGACCGGCTGCTGATGTTCACGGACGGGCTGGTCGAGGCTCGCGATGCGCATGGCCGCTTCAGCGACATCCTGGTTGTCGTCGAACCGTTGCGACGCCGTGAGTTCAGGGTTGCGCTCGACGCGATCCTCGCCCGTCTCGAGTCACAGGTAGGTCCTGATCTCGGCGACGACCTCGCCCTCCTCGCCGCCGAGTACCAACCACGGTAGGCCAGCGACCCTCGGCCGCGTTGCTGAAGCCAGGCTGGAGCGGCGCCTGCTCGCCAGCCGTCACCGCACCAGGAAGGCGACCAGCACCACGTTGGCGGTCGAGGCGGCAACTCGGATGGCGTCGACACGGACCAGGCTGGCATGGGCGGCCGGGTCCCAGCCGCCTTCGAGCCGCCGATGAAGCGGAACGGCGAACAAGCCCGTCGTGGCCAGCACTGTGATCACCAGCGCGCCCGACGCCAGCGCGCCCCAGAGGGGGAGCCCGGTGGGCGGCCGGAGGCACAGAACAGTCGTGGTGACCGTCATCGCCGCAAACAGTGGACCTACGACATGGGTGACGCGCCGCTGGTGAGAGCGCTCGTAGGCGACGAACGCCGGCCCCGGCACCTCGGCCAGCTGCGGGTAGACGACGAGGTGGACCGTCCACTGGAAGCCCGCGTAGGCGGATAAGACGACGAGATGAACGACCGCGACGGGAGACATCTGCCCATTGTCGGGGGACGGCAGCCGCGCCAGGTGAGCGATCGGCGAGTGAACCGGATACTTCGCCCACCTCGGAGAGATCGCCGGTGATCACGTAACGGTCCATGATGCGTCTCGTCGAGCGCCGAGACCCCGAGGGACGAGCGATGACCGCAGAAGCCGCCGTCAGGCATAGTGCTCTGAGCTTCGTGAAGAGAGATCGCGTTCAGGAGGTGGAAGCCTTCGTTCAGGACGTGCTGGTTCCGCTCGTACAGCGGGCCCGCCCCCGTCTAGCCGACCATTGGCAGCTGCTCCGCCCGGACGGTGGGCCGTCCGACGATGGAACCGTCGTCTTCGCGACGCTCTTCTTCGGTGAGTCCACCCTCGCCGAGTGGGATCTGGAGGCCTTGTTCTCCTTCTCGGGAGAGCTGCCCATCTCTTAGCGTTCCAGTTCGGAACCGAGCGGTGTTCTCTCGCTCGGCGAAGTCCCCTGCTCACTCGCTAGGGCTACGATCCTCTTACGGGCTGGGGATGGCGTGGTTCGCGGCGAATCCGCCGTCAGGGTCCAGCGCCGAGCGGACCGCCTTCAGCCGTCTCCATGTCTCCTCCGGGTCCTTACTCGGTCCGATGACCCGAGGTGGCCTGGGAGGCCCTGAGCTGCACTTGGATTTCACCTGAGCCGCCGTTGCGGCGCCGGTCGTGGTCACCGAGTCCTGCGGCTCGGCGAGGATCCGGTGCTGCCGATCTCTGCGTGCGGGTTGCGGAAACCCGACGGCGCACGTCATCGTAGAAGCGACAGGGCGTGTCGGGTTGCCGGCAGACGCCGTATCGACCGCACTGACCTGCTCTGGCAAGGGGTCGGGCGGAAGGACATGCGGTGACCAGCGAGGTGAACGCGACCAGCTTGCCGTCTCGCGTCGCCGGACCCGATGAGGGGATCTCGGCCGAGGAGCTCCAGCTCGCTGCCCGCAACCACGGCCTGCCGTTGGAGGCCCTTCGGTTCGACATCACCCCGCCGGGTCTGCACTACCTCTTGACCCACTACGACATCCCCGTTGTAGAGCCGGGCGCGTTCCTGCTCGAAGTCGGCGGACTGGTGGACGCCCCGCTGTCGCTGGATCTCGACGCCATCCGCAGCCGTCCACGCGTGTCGACCGTCGTGACGATGGAATGCGCAGGCAACGGGCGAGCTCTTCTGTACCCGCGCCCGGTCAGCCAGCCATGGCTTGTCGAGGCGGTCGGCACATCGCGATGGACGGGGACGCCGTTGGCACCCCTGCTCCGTGAGGCCGGTCTGTCCGAGGGCGCGCTGGATGTCGTCTTCACCGGCGCCGACCACGGGATCGAGCGGGGCGTCGAGCAGGACTACCAGCGCAGCCTGCCGATCCACGAGATCATGCGCGAAGACGTCCTGCTGGCGTACGAGATGAACGGCGAACCCCTGCCTCCTCAGCACGGGCATCCTCTGCGGCTGGTGGTGCCCGGCTGGTACGGCATGGCGCACGTCAAGTGGTTGACGCGGATCCACGTGACTGCCGACCACTTCGACGGGTTCCAGATGCGGGCGTACCGAGCTCGTCAGACGCCGGAGGAATCGGGAGTGCCGCTCACCCGCATCGAACCCCGCGCGCTGCTGGTGCCCCCGGGATATCCGGACTTCATGTCTCGGACGCGCATCCTGAGGGCCGGCCGAACCCTCGTCGAAGGTCGTGCCTGGTCGGGTTGGGCCCCGGTCGAGGCTGTCGATGTCAGCGTCGACGGTGGCGTCACATGGGCGCCAGCCCAGCTCGAACCAGCACCCGATCGGTGGGGGTGGGCGCGCTGGAGCTGGACGTGGTCGGCAGGCGTCGGAAGCTACACACTCTCCGCCCGCGCATCGGACAGGAGCGGACGTCACCAACCGGTCGAGCAGCCCTGGAACCGCGGGGGTTTTGCCAACAATCTGATCCAGCGGGTGCCGGTCGTCGTTGCGGGGTGAACGCAACTGTGGCGGTGGAATTGGGCGGAGCTCCGTCAACGGGCTATAGAGGAACCACTGGCAGGCCGGCCGAAAGGGCTACTACGTCTGCCTGAGCGTAAGGCCTCTGTAAGCAGCCGAACCGTTGAGCCGAGCCGGTGACCGGCCTTAGAGTCGAAATGCGCGGCGCTTCGAATTGCAGCATCCGGCGACCGTGACCCCATGAGACCCAACCTCCGACAATAGTGCCTAGTGGCGCGCCCTAATTGCGTTCACGGAATGCCCGGGCGGGGGCGCAATCACCTGCTATCAGGTGCCAGGTCTCACTCTAATGAGAGGTATTCCATGAAACGCATAAACGTGTCACGCTCCTGGGCGGTCGCGGCAGCAGGAGTAGCGGCGTCCTTGGCGCTCTTCAGCCTGGTTTCGGCGAACCCGTCTGGTGGAGCCGTGTCCGAGACAGTCCCCGGCCAGACCTCGGGTGTGCTTCCGCACAACAAGATCATCCTGGCGAGCACCGTGCAGGTGAACCTTTCGCATCACAGCGCGACCCTGCCGCTTCACAAGGGACGTTTCCATCACACTCCCGTCTGGTTCGTCATCACCGAAGCTTCCGACGAGGGAGCTGCGCGCGACCTGAACGTGAACTTCGCGCCCAAACTTGCCAACCTTGGGATCGGCTGCGGCGCGTGCGTGCAGGACGTGATTCAGACGGCCCCACGCGGCAACAAGTTCGGCCCGGCGGTCACGCATTTCCGCGGGATCCCCGATTTCAGCCCCACGCGTTTGCTCAAGGCGGGCCCAAACGTGTTTCCTCCAGCAGTCGCCAAACCGGGCGCAGTCGGCGGCCCTCGCTATAGCCCCTTCATCCAGTTCCGCGGATCGAAAACCGTGTACAACGCGCCGATCGTGGCCACGGGCACCGGCCCCTTCGACGTTGTCCGCCACTCGGACACCGCCGACCGGGTGCTGAAGATGAACCCAGCGAAGAAGGCAGGCCCCGGGCAGTACTATGCGCCATCCGTGGAGCTGCTGATCATCAACGGGTTCGACTCCGGCCAGCCCATTCTGTACGTCAGCACCGAGGCCTCGGATGCTGCTACCGCGACTTTGGAGCGTGCCACCTACGTTCCTCTGCTCAAGCGGACATCCTCTGTTGGCGGTGACGATTTCGTCGCGTCCGGCCGGGAACGCATCTTCCCCTTCGTTAACGGCCAGACCGGCCTGAACAACCCCCAAGCGCAGGGACTCGCCCACCTGATCGCCGACGGACACGCGTCGGAGGACGCCTCCCTGCGTAACAAGGCTCTGATCAGCGCATTGCGGCGCGGCGGCGACGCGCTCAACGTGCAAGGTGACTTCCCGACCCTGTCCGATCCACACCGCAAGTTCGCCTACAGCCCCCTCTGGGAGGCGCAGTTCTCACAGTGGACGAACAAGGCCATCCGCCTTGGTCGCAACACTCGGCAGACCGACGAGTTCAAGATCCTCAACCTTGCGGCGCGCCGACCCGACCTCATCACCGGGCCAGAGGGCGTCCCCTACGGCTCGACGAACGTGCTGATCAACTGTCCGGTGGTCGCCTTCACGGCGAAGATGCCGACTGAAGACCTCGTCCAGCCCCTTCCGGGCGCCCAGGTTGAGACCCGAGGTTCGTTCGCCCGCTGATACGCAGGTCCACGTCTTCGAGGCGTCGGTGCGAGGTCGCTCCCTACAAGGGGCGGCCTCGCACCGTCGTGCGTCGAGGGGGCCGAAACGGAAGCTGCATGGGATCGAGGGCTGACGAGGCGCCGACGGCGTAGCGTGAGGCGACGAAGTTCTCACGGGGAGGAGCGGTCGGATGGCACGGGGACACTGGCTGCGCCTCGCGGTGATGGCCTTCGCGGCGGTTGCGCTTTCACTTGTCCTGGGTACTGGCCGATCGGCACAGGTGGTGCCGATGGCGACGACAACGTCGGGTCCGGTTACCGGAACGAGCGCGAGCATCGCGCCACCGACTGCACACGCAAGGGTTGTCGTGCGCCGTCGCATCGGTACGAGCGTCCGGCAACGTCCGATCTTCGCCTACCGAGTCGGAAACCCTGGGGCAAGGCTCAAGGCAGTGATCGTCGGGAGTATGCACGGGGACGAACCGGCCGGTGTCGGCGTGGTGAGGGCGATAATCCGCCGAGCCCCTGTGAGACGGGTAGACATGTGGGTCGTCCCCACGATCAACCCGGACGGGCTCGCCGCCCATACCAGGCAGAATGCCCGGGGCGTCGACCTCAACAGGAACTGGCGTCACCATTGGGTTCGACAGACCGGCCAGTACGACTCGGGACCGGGGCCGTTCAGCGAACCGGAGACGCGGGCCATGAGACGTTTCCTCAACCGCGTGAACCCGGCTCTCGTCGTGTCCTTCCACCAGCCGTTGTACGGCGTTGACTCCGACCAGGTGAAGAACAGGCACCTGATGAACCGGCTGGCACGGAACCTGAACCTCCCGAAAGTACCGCTGCGCTGCAACGGCGTCTGTCACGGAACCATGACGGGCTGGTTCAACGCGCGACACCGAGGGGCGAGCATCACAGTGGAGTTCGGTCATCACCCTTCCCGGGCCTACCTGACCGGCCGGGCGGCCCGCGGCACCGTGCGTGCTGTCCTCGGACGGCTATAGGCCGGTCGATAGGCTGCCTGCATGACGAATGCGGCCTCGAGCGGTGCCCTTGAGATGGACGTGACCTTGAATGGCGGAAGCGAAATGCCGCTGCTCGGTTTCGGGACGTGGCAGATCACGGGAAGGGAAGCCGTCGATGCCACCGTGGCGGCTCTCAGGTCCGGTTATCGACACCTGGACACAGCGACGGTCTATGAGAACGAGGCACAGGTAGGCGAGGCCATCCGCGACAGCGGGGTGTCGCGAGACGACCTGTTCATCACCACGAAGCTTCCTCCCGAGCGCGCCGGCGGCGAGCTGGAGACCTTGCGAGAGAGCCTGAAGCTGCTCGACACCGACCACGTCGACTTGTGGCTGATCCACTGGCCGCCAGACTCTGGTGTGGGAGCGGACATCTGGCGTGCTTTCGCCGAAGCTCGAGAGCTTGGCCTGGCAAAGGAGATCGGCGTCAGCAACTATTCTCTCGAGGAGATCGACGAGCTCTCGGCTGCCTCTGGGGTGCCTCCGGCCGTCAACCAGATCGAGTGGAGCCCGTTGCTCTTCGACGCGAGCCAGCTTGAGGGGCACCGAGAGCGGGGCATCATCCTCGAGGGCTACAGCGGCCTACGTGGCGGTGTACTCGACTCGTCCGCGGTGATCGACATCTCCCACCGTAGGGAAGTCACACCGGCGCAGGTAGTCATTCGTTGGCACCTGCAACACGGGGTTGTCGTCATTCCTAAGTCGCGGAACCCGGACCGTATCCGTGCGAACGCCGACGTGAGCGGGTTCGAGCTTTCCCTCGATGAGATGCAGGCGCTGGACCGACTCTCCCAGTCGGCTTGACGTACGTGCGGTGACCTCTGGCCGCACACCGATCGCGGCAATACCGTGCCATGGTTCGTCAGTACGTCGGCTCAGAGAGGTGGGGCAGGATGCGGAGATTGGCAGTAGCAACTGCCGGGTTGCTGACCTGACAGCGATCTCAGGGGCGGCCGCCTTAGCGGGCTCGGCCACTACCGCCAGAACTGTCCACATCTGTCATGTCGTGCTTACATCAGATCGCCTCACACAACATCGGCGAGTTCTCGTTCGCCGGCTCCGACAAGGTCAGGGGCGCGTCACGTCACGAGGTCGTAGGGTTCGACAGCTACACCGACCGATTCTTTCCGGCCGTGCTGTGACTGGTGGTCGTCATCTTCGATCTCACCGTGCACCCGGGTGCGCGGCGCGGTACTGGCGGCAGCCGATCCTGCCGCGCTCGCCGGTCTGGCGAGCGCATGGTCCCGGAGGAGCGGCGCCTGCTGGGCCCGGCGCCCACCGAATGAGCTGACGCACCTCGGTACATGGGAGGAGGGACCGCGTCAGTCCCGAGGCACTGCCAACCGTGTCGTTCGCCCATCGGCCCACACCACCAGCGCGGTCCGGCCCGGCCGGGTGGAGAGCCAGCGGGCGGCGTCGGCTCCCTGGGCGTACGCCGAGGTTGCGTCGATGTCTGCCGACGTCAGGTTCTCCGCGATCACGGTCACCGAGGCGATCCCCAGTGGTGGGAGCCCTGTGCGACCGTCCACGAGGTGCTCACCGCGGTGAGCGGTGCCGGAGGTGGCCACGGCGCCAGTGCGGACCGCTACCGTCGCCACCACTCGCGCAGGGTCGTGGGGGTCCTCGATGCCGATCTGCCAGGCCGGTGTCGGCGGGTCTAGCGTCCGGCAGACCAGGTCACCGCCCGCCGAGAGACAGAAGTCGGTGTCGTCGAGTTGGCGTAGCGGTACGGTCGCCCGGTCGACGGCCCAGCCCTTCACGACGGCACTGGGATCGAGCGTGTGCCGCCCGTCCGGTCCACGCAACTGCATCGTGAAGGCCCCGTCGCTGTCATGCTCGGCCTGTGTGCCCAGCTCGAGGACCTCGCCGACCTCGGGCGGGCAGTCGGCGAGCTGGACCTCACCGCGACCAAGTCGGGAAATGAACGAGTCAGGTCGGTAGGTGCTGAAGATCTGATCTGCGCCATGGATCGCAGCCATGGCTTCGGCCCATGCCTCGTGGCCACTGCGCCTGCCAGCGTGGCGCCCGCGCATCGCCAGACTGATAGGCATCCCCATGGCGTGCGCGACCTCACGGTGCAGCGGCAACGTGGCGGCGGTGTTCACGCCCCCGCCTGGTCGAGGGCACTCTGCAAGGACTGAAGGTAGCCGCCGCTGGTCAGGGTGGCGCCGCTGACCATGTCGATCCGGGCACTTTGGGCATTCAGGGTCTCCTTGACGAGGATCGGGAGGGCGTAGCCGTTGACCTGCTGGTCGTAGGAGTTGGTGTGCGGGTACTGGATGACCGACACCGAGCTGATCGAACCGTTCTTGGTGGTGACCTGGACCTGGACCGGTCCCCACTGAGTCGCGACCGCATTACCGGTGAACGTCTGCGTCGCGCTTTGGTTCGCGCCGGTCCCGCCCCCTCCGGAGCCTCCGCTGCCTCCGGAACCAGAGCCGGAACTGGCCGACCCCGAAGCGGAGCTGCCGGATCCCGGCCCTGAGCCGGAACTGTGACTCGACGTCTGAGGTGAGGTTCCGGTCACTGGAGTCTGCGTCGTGTTTAGAGCCCCCGAGGTCGACGTGCGGTAGCCGAAGAGAAGCACGAGAACCGAGAGCGTGGCAGCCAGCCAGAGAATGATGCGCTTCACCGGGTCACCACCGAAACGTTTCGACGTGGAACTGCTCGGGAGGTACCCCGGCGCCGGCGCATGAGCGTCCAACGCTCTCGGTCCACGCGTCCGGGCCGCAGACGTAGACGTCGCGGTAGGCGATGTCGGGTACCCAGAAGAGAAGGGCCGTCAGGTCGTCGGCGGGCCCGATCCCGTCGCCCAGCCACGACTGAGGCGATCGGCGACGTCCGGGCAGGTAGATCGCCTGAAGCCCCCGTGAACGTCCCAGCGCCTCCACCTCCCGTTGGAACAGCGGACGTTCGCTGTATCGCTGGAGCAGGACTGCGTCCCCGTGCGCGTAGTCGAGGCCTTCGGCCAGGGAACGCAGGGGCGTGACCCCGACCCCTGCCCCGATGAGCGCGATCCGGTCGCGGGTGCGTGCGCGGGGGCTCAGTCGGCCGTAGGGGCCCTCGATGAGGACCCGAGTGCCTCGACGCACGCGGCGGAGGTCGGCGCTGCCGTCCCCGAGTGCCTTGACGCTGATCCGCAGGCTTCGGCCGTTCGGATGGGCCGAGAGCGAGTAAGGGTGCGCTCGCGTCCAGCCCTCTCCGTTCAGGAAGCGCCACAGGAAGAACTGGCCTGGCTCGGTGCCTAGCCGGTCGAGCCGGCGTCCCTCGACGTACACCGAGACAACACCGTCGCCCTCGTGGACGAGCGAGCTGACTCGCAGCCGGTGCCGAAGGTTACGCCACACAGGTAGGGCTATCCGCCAGACGATGACAGCCCCGGCCGCTGCGGCCCACAGTCCCCACCAGAAGAAGGTCGCCGCTGTGGACGTGACGAACGCGCGTCCGTTCCACAGCTGGTGCGGCAGTGCGAGCCCCACGCCCAGGTAGGCATAGAGGTGCAGAAGGTGCCATGACTCGTAGCGGAGGCGGGCACGGGCCATCCTTATGCTCGTGACGACCACCATGACCATCGCGAGAGTTCCGGCCAGCGCCAGCAACATGCCCGGATAGTTGACCGACAGATCCCAGAATCTCGCAGGGGTGCTCGCCAAATTTCCGGCTGAGTAGCCCCAGGTGATGAAGACGATGTGGGCGACCATCAGGTTGAAGGAGGTGAAGCCGATCAACCGGTGCAGGACAGCGAGACGGTCCTGGCCGAACGCACCTTCCAGTACCGGCACCCGCGCCATCAAGAGGACCTGGACGAGCAACAGATCGGAGGCCAGCAGGCCCATGATCCGCCCGAGCGACGTGAGGCCAGAGGTCCAGCCTCCCAGGTCCTGGAGACCGCCGTCGGCCACCCACCAGTACGTGACGAGCAGCAGACTCAACCACAGAGCCATACCGGCGGCGAAGCGGACTCCGTCGTCGATCCGGGACCGCCGGTGGCGGCTCGGGTGTGGAGACGCCGCATCCATCGCGAGGGTCGCCTGAACGGCGGTCATGGGCGACCTGGTGGCCGGTAGGTCATGCGGTCCTCCTCTCCCCAAACACTTATGGTGGAGGCACCGCATGAAAAGTCGGTGTGCCGGACCTGTGCGTCCGCTGTGTATCACCGACGATTCGACGTCCCACCCGGTCAGGTGCGCCACGCCTGGAAAGCAGACCCCGCTCGAGGAGCCGGTCTGGTGCCCGGGAATCCTGGGGAAATAGAAGCGGTGAACGCAATCCCCTAGCCGCGTCGGGTCGGCGGCTGGTCAGAAGCTGTCGCCGGTACGCCAGGCCATCTCCTGCAGGACCAGCGAGTTGCCGTCCGGGTCGGCGAACCGTGCGTACCTCACGCCGCCGCCTACATCTTCGACGTCTCCGACCGACACGCCGCGGGAGGCCAGCTCGTCACGAGCCTGCTCGATGTCGGCGACGACCAGGTGGAGGCCCTTGACCGTGCCGGGGGTCATGGATGAGATGTCAGGCAGCCCGGTGCCGATGACGATGGAACAGGCCGAGCCGGGCGGGGTCAGCTGGACCACGCGGACTCCTTCGGCGGGCTGGACGTCGACATCCAGTACGAATCCCAACTGGTCGGTGTAGAAGGCCTTGGCGCTGTCGACGTCGGTGACGGGCAGCGGTACGAGTTCGAGCTTCATGTTCATGGCGTCTCCTTGCTGGTGTTTCGTCGGTGGCGTGGCACTCAGGGATGGAGGCCGTGCTGGTGGGCGAAGACGACGACCTGCACCCGGTCGCGGAGGTCGAGCTTTCGGAGGATGCTTCCGACGTGCGTCTTGACTGTCGACTCGCTGACGTAGATCTGCTTGGCGATCTCAGTGTTGCTCATGCCTCGTCCGACAAGCATCAGCACCTCTGTCTCCTTGTCCGTGAGTGTCGCGTACGCCGCTGGGACCGGTAAGCGCGACCTGAAGTCTCCGTCGAGAAGCTTGTGGAGGTCGTCGGGAGCCAGGACGGCGTTCCCGGCATGGACGGTCCGGATCGCGGCCCGGAGGTGTTCCGGCGTGATGTCCTTCAGCAGGAAGCCGCTGGCTCCGTATCGGATCGCCCTGGCGGCTCGGTCGTCGAGGCTGAAGGTGGTGAGCACGATGACGCGGACCGGCTGGGTCCTGCGGGCTGCCGACTGTGGCGCGAAGATCAGCCGGGTGGCCTCGACGCCGTCCATCTCGGGCATCCTGATGTCCATCAGGACGATGTCGGCGGTGTTGTGCTCGACCAGCCGGACGGCGTCACGCCCTGTACTTGCCTGACCGACCACAACCATGTCCGGCTGCGCATCGATGATGATCGCGAGGCCGGAGCGGAAGAGCTCTTGGTCGTCGACCAGCAGCACCCGGATCTGGTCGTTCACTCGACGGCTGCCGATGGACGCAGCGGCAGCCAGGCTGTGGCCGAGTGGACCAGGCCCGTCTCTGACCCGGTGTCGCGGAGAACTCCAGGCGCCCCCCGACGGCACTGAGACGTCGGTACATCCCCGGGACGCCCAGTCCAAGGTGCTGGGCTGGGGCGTGCTCCTGTCGCCATGCTTGAGAGCGTTGGTCAGCATCTCCTGAAGCACATGAAAGGCGACCATGTCCAACTCTGGAGGGAAGCGGGCGGGGTGACCCGTGCACCCGAGACCGTACGTCGTTGCCGGCAGACCGGACGCCCTGGACGAGAGAGTCCATCCCGCCGGACGGGCGCAACACGCTCTGGGTCGGGTCTGGTGGCGATGACAGCACTGTGCGTACATCGCCCAGCGACTGGCGGGCTGAGGTCGAGATGTTGGCCATCGCAGCCCTGATCCTGTGGAGGTCCTTGTCGGGCATGAACTGCGCCGAGTCTGCCTGCGCCAGAATGACGGCCAACGAGTGACCCACCACATCGTGGACGTCACGTGCCAGCCGGGCCTGCTCGGCGCGCACCTGCGCGATCTCCTGCGAGCGGGCGGCCTCGATCTCGGCTCTCTCTCGCTCTGCTCTGACGCGGCGGAACTGGTGGCTCATCCGGAGCAGCAGACCCAGCACCCACGGGCCGGCAAGGAGCAAAAGCGTCATCAGGAATGCAGTCGCCAGGCTCACCCTGGCGACTGCGGAAGGGAGGATCGACGTTTCGAGACCGCCCAGGGCCGGTGTGCCACGGGCTCGGACGTACAGCAGGGCGATCGCCGATCCCAGCGGGATGGACAGGCCGCTAGCCCACAGCGTGATCAGACTCCCATAGCGCGCAGCGCCATACGACACGATGACGACGCTCACCTGGACGAAGGCGATGTCGAGGCCAGCGGAGACCTGAAGGACCGACGAGAGCCACACCAGTCCAAGGGCCATGCCGGGCGCGAGGCGGTAGGAACCCGCTGCCACAGCAACCAGAACGGCGATCGGGACCGAGCGGAGAATGATCGTCGACTCTGGGAGTCCGGAGCCGCTCGCCTCCCATACCCCGAAGGCACCGACCGCTACCCCGAGCGCCAGGTCGGGCCAGGGCAGGCGCGGAGCAGCGATGACGGACCCCCTACCTGGCCGTGATGTGGTGACCCCGTAATGGAACCACGCCTGGACCGCCGCGAAGTCAGATCGGCAACGCTAGTAAGCCGCGAGCCGCGCTCCATCCACCCAGGGTGCCCACATGGGGTACCTGAGGTGAATGCCGCCCCTGCCGAGCGCTTCCTAGAGTCGATCTGTGATCGACCTCGTCAATCCTCCACCCACTCACGACGAACGCGTCGCGGGACTAGGAGCGCCGACCGTCCTTGCCGTGACACTGGTTGCCAGCGCGTTGCTGGGCGGCTCACCCAGTTGGGCCAGAGCTACCTTCCCGGTTGGCTGCACAGCCTGAGCAACTCTGGTGCACCGTGGGTGCTCATAGCGGTGGGACTCTCACTCCTTTGTCGCACGCCGCGGACGGCCGTGTTCGGCGGCGTGCTGTGCTTTGCCGGGCTGGAGTCCGGCTACGTCTTCGTGGCCGCCCTACGAGGCTTCGCATCCTCGTGGACGTCCGTGGCATTCTGGCTCGCGGCAGCTGCTGTCTTCGGACCTCTGGCTGGCTTGACCAGCCAGGCCCTACGCGCCGGCCGTCGGCCCTGGAACGCATTGGGAGGCGGTCTGGTCGCAGGAATCGTGAGTGGCGAAGGACTGGTGGCGTACCTGACCGTCCGTGACACCACCAACCCCGACTACTGGATCGGGCAGATGGGGCGTGGGCGTGCTCGTGTTGGTGGTCGTGGGGCGGCCGAGTAGTCCCGGGTGGGCTCTGCTCTCCTTCATGCTCGGTGTCGTTGGACTTCATGCGACGCGCCTCTTACCGATCTTCGGAGCATGACAGGGGTGGCCTCATCGCGCCGCCTCGGCGGACCCAGGTCAGCTGCGCACCCGCGCAGTCGTACCTCGATCGTTCCGAGGACTGCCAGAACGACGCTCCGTGGCATAAGGATGAACGGCGACGGCGCGCGGGCAGGTCTCAGACAGCGCAGACCCGATGTCGCAGAACCACCCCTATCGGAAGCAGTACGAGTCGGACGAGGCGTCGCCGCCCTGCAGGCGGACCTGATGGACGCGACGGCCACGGAACTCGTCGCCGTGCGGGAAGAACCGCTCGTCCACGCTCATCCCGCCACCTGGGTCGACGTCCAGCTTGGCCATCCACGAGCCGACGCCCTCGGGATAGAACTGGTCGTCCCACGAGCCGTAGAGCGAGTTGGTGAAGTAGACCCGGCTCCCGTCCCGGCTGACCTCGACCATCTGGGGCCCACCAGCGAGGGGGACGCCGGGGGCCGCGGGGTGTGCCGTACGACGGACGATTCCGCCGAGGTGCACAGAGCCGGTCTCGCGTGGCTGGGCAGGGTCGGAGACGTCGTACTGCTTGAGCTCACCGGTGCCCCAGCAGGAGACATAGAGGAAGCGGTCGTCCACCGACAGATCGATGTCGGTGATGATCGGCGGCACAGCACCGAACGGCTTCAGCGCCGGTGGCAGCAGGTCGGGATCGGCCGGCTCGGCGGGAATCGTGATCACCTTGTCCGCCCGCCACTGGTTGCCGTCGCGGTGCCACCGGAAGATCGAGCCGGACAGGTCCTCGGTAGAGATCACCACACCGACGAAGCCCCAGGTCGCCTCGGGGTCGTGCGAGGGCCGCAGCTCCAGAGCCATCTGGTTGTGGGCACCAAGGTCGACCTTCTGGGCGTGTGTGCCGTCCTCGAGGCTCCAGAAATGGATCGAGTGACCGTACTTGTTGCCGAGCAACAGCTCAGGCACGATGCCGTCCTCGATCATCCCGGGCGTCCCCCACTCGCTACTGATCAGCGTGTTCTGCTGGAGGTGCCACCAGGCGTCGTAGGCGAGGAACTGCGGTCCGCGATCCCTCTCCCAGGCGCCGATCACGTCGAACGTGCTGTGGTCCAGCAGCGCGATGCCTCCGGGACCGTCGTCACCCTCACCGGCGCCCAGGCAGGTCATGAACACCCCGTCAGGTCCGCAGTGCAGGGTGTGCGGGCGGGAGTATCCGGCCTTCTCAGCAAGCTCGGCGGCCGTGATCGTCTTATGCAACGTTGGGTGCATCGGGTCCGGCGCGGTGTCGTAGACGTAGATGTTCGACGAGCGCAGTCCGGGCACCAGCAGGAAGCGACGCGTCAGGTCAGACATGTCGTGGCCCTCGTGCATGAAGGCGCTGCTGCAGGCGTTCCAGCCGAAGTGGTGGAACTCGTCGCCGAGTTCCGGTGAGTCCACCCAGCCGACTACCTGCCCATAGTCGACGGAGGCCGGGTCGACATCGAGCACCGTCAACGCGTCCGGCTGCTTGCCCTCGCGGTCGAAGGCCACGACGTAGGCAAGTCCTTCGACCGGGGCGGCGGCAGCCTCTCTTGCGGTGCGATAGAACGTCGGGTCGAGCGTTTCAGTCATTTCATCACCTCATAGTCGACACCCAGGGCATCGACACTAGGGCCCGCCTCGGCGCACGGCAATCGGTTGTCCGACGGGCAGCAATGCCTCCATGGGTGAGGTGTGACTGTCCAAGGCGCTCGACCTCGGCCACCGGGCGCCGACGGTCGCGGTCTGGGTATTTCGCACCGAAGTCTTGACCCTCGTCGGTGTGGGGGACCAATCTGAGACGCACGGCAGAAGTGCCGAGTCAAGGGCATTCGAGACGGCCAACTCCTCACACGAGTGGAGACGGGGCGCATGAAGACGGCAATCGTCAACAGACGCGTGGTATGCCGGCGACCACCGGTCGGACGGTTCTTCCGGTACAGCCGCCGCCGCGGCAGCTCGACGCTGGCGTAGTGGCCGCGGCGCTCGCCATGTCAGCGCCCATCCAGACGCAGGCTACCCCGCCCTCGGCAGGAACGGTCCTTGACCGGGGCCTGGCTGGGTCCTTCGTCTCGCAGGCGGCGGCGCACGCCAGTGGTTCCACCACCACGATCGTGCTGCGTGTCAAGACATGTCGACACTGCCCGGTCTACGTGCAGCAGGCGCTGGACGACGGAACCTACTGGACGTCGAAGGCCCACCGGGTGCGAGCGGGTAGGCATCCTTCACGGTACGTACGAGGCGAACCCCTGGCATGTCTTTCGTGCTGAGTCCACGGTGGGCGAATGTGACCAACGCCGTGACGAACGTGGTCACTCGGTATGCCCACACCAAGCCCGGCGAGACGATCTCGAATGACGTGGCCCGACGCAAGAGAAGGGCCACCGCCTGTTGGGTCGGCACAGCGCGCCATCGGGTCGTCATGAAGGTCAGGGCCGTCAAGTTCCGTGGCATGGCCCTTGGTGGCGGCCCTGGTCATGCGCTGCGTGCCTGGTTCAAGCCCATGAGGAGGAGCACTCCGCCGATGAACCGTACGTGGCGCGGCACGCTTGGGAATGAGGAGGCCTACTTCTGCAAAGCACAATGAAATCACCGTTACCCGACTCTTCATACTCGGCCATTTCGAGCCGCGCGTCTTGCTGTGATACGAGGATGATGATCGATGAACCTCACCGCAATGAGAATGCAAGCAGCCATAACAGCTGCGATCATCGCGTGCACGGCAATGCTCACCACGTTTATCGTGCCTTCGAGCGCCTCGACGCTCCCCATGTCAGAGGTCACGCACGCGAATTCGTCGCGAGACTTTTGGGCCAGCCCTCGGGCTCCCGTACGTCACGGCTACCCGCGACCGTCGTCCATCACGTGTCGCCGGTGACCAGGTCCCGCGAGCTCAAGCCCAGATATCGAGTTGGCCAGGTGGGTCGCGGGTACTGCTGGACGTC